>CAVZDC010000009.1:0-430769 GCA_963773925.1 Pirellulales bacterium | reverse complement strand
GTGAGCACAGCCTGGCCTGGAAGATCAAACAAAGCCCACGTGCCGGCCGTGTGTTTGTTGCGCCCGGCAACGCCGGCACCGCCGCCGACGCAGAGAACGTCGATATTTCTCCCACCGATTTTCCGCGGCTCGTGCGGTTCGCCAAAGAAAACGGAGTCGGTCTGACCGTGGTTGGGCCCGAGGCCTCGCTGGTGGCCGGTATTGTCGATGCGTTCCAAGCCGAAGGGCTGCGCATTTTCGGGCCGACCAAAGCGTCGGCGGAATTGGAAGGGAGCAAGGTCTTTTGCAAGAAGTTGCTGCGGCAGGCCGACGTGCCCACTGCCGAACATCAAGTGTTCCGCGAAGCGGCGCATGCGATCACGTTTTTGCGCGATCGGGAGGATATTTCCATCGTCGTCAAAGCCGACGGGCTGGCCGGCGGCAAGGGCGTGTTCGTTTGCAACGGCCGGACCGCCGCCATTGAAGCGGTAAAGCGCATCGCGGAGGAAAAGCAGTTCGGCGAGGCGGGCAATCAAATTCTGATCGAAGAACGGCTCGACGGCCAGGAAATTAGCGTGCTGGCCATTACCGACGGCCGCACCATCGTGACGCTGCCCGCCGTGCAAGATCATAAAGCCGCCTACGATAACGATGCTGGCCCGAACACCGGCGGCATGGGCTCGTATTCTCCCACGCCGATCGTCGGTGAAGCCGATTTGCACCGCATCGAAGAACAATTCCTGGTGCCGGTAATTCACGCCATGAAGCGCAACCGCCGCCCGTTCCGCGGCGTGCTGTACGCCGGCTTGATGATGACCAACCAGGGTCCCAAGGTGCTGGAATTCAATGTGCGCTTCGGAGATCCGGAGTGCCAGACATTATTGATGCGCCTCCAGAGCGACCTGGTGGAACTGCTCGAAGCTGCCGTGGACGATCGGCTGGAGCACGTCACGCCGCCCAAATGGGATGAGCGCCCGGCGGTTTGCGTGGTGATGGCCAGCGGCGGATATCCCGGCAAGTATGAAACCGGCTTCCCCATCCGCGGCCTGGAAGAAGCCGCCAAAGTGCCCGACGTAAAGGTGTTCCACTCCGGCACCGCCACCGCCGACGGCAAAGTGGTGACCAACGGCGGCCGCGTGCTTTCGATCGCCGCCCTGGGTAACAGCATTCCGGCCGCCAAGCTCTCCGCCTACACTGCCATCAAACAAATCCGCTGGGAAGGCGCCTGGTGCCGCAAAGATATCTCCGACAAAGCTCTGCGGCATTCTGTGTAACGTCGGGCGATCAATCGTTCAGCCCAAACTCGCGCAGCCAGTGTTCCACTTCGCCGGGGGAGAGTTCTCCCTCGGGCTTGGGTAGATCGGCAGTCGGACTTCCGGCGGTTCTTGCGGCGCGGTTGCGCAAGAGTTGCGCGAACCAGATGTCGCTATCGACGGCCGTTGCCCGGCGGCGCTTGGCGGCGCGCTGAATGCGGTGATCGCTGGAGACGACGGTTAACCGTTTCGGCGCGCTGTCGGCGGCGATTAGTTGCTCGATCACTGTGTCGGCGTCTGCGTCTTTCGAGGCGAATTGGACGGTGATGCCGCGATGGTCGGTCTGCTTCGCTACGCCCCAGGGAGATTCGGAGGCATCGAACACCACAGTCGTGCGCGGCACTTCGTCCGGCGGCAGTGACTCGACCAGCGTGTTCAAGAGCGCCTGCCTTGCTCGCTCCAAACTTCCTGGTCCCCGGCCACGCCCCAAAATGCCAGTGGCGTTCAGCAGATTGTAACCGTCGATCAACAGCGGCATGGCAACGTTCGGTTAAAGCTGGACAGGATGGCAAGTCGAGGAATTCTAACAGTCGCGCCATTTCCGCAGAACCTCTCCGGGCGTGCTAGCACGGACCGGCCGACGTCCGTCGCCGGCGAGATTCGATTGCCCAGTTGCGCGTAATTCCGTACTATTTGCCTCACTTTTCTGGGGCGGAATCGTCGCTTGGAGTTGAACACGCAGCGAATGACGCTTGCTAGATTGCAAGCGGTTCTAAACTGCAAACTGTATGCGCGTCTGTTATTTGATTTTTGCGCTGCCCTTTGTGTGCGCCGGTTGCATGTCGCCATTGAATTGGCGAGACGTCACTGCGCCACCCTATTCCACTCCTTATTCTACGTCCACGCCGGCGCCGGCGACCGCACCCAAGCCAACGGTCCCCGCCGCTGGTGCGCCCTCCAATGCCACCAGTGCGCTGAGCAGCACCACCGCTTCGCCGACCGAATTGGCTACTGTGATGGCCGACGTGCAGCAGATTGGCGCAAGATCCTGAGGCGCAGCAGGCCTTGCTGGAAGATTTGAAGCGCACCGATCCTTCGCTGTGGCCGCAGTTAATTCGGGCTTTCCGCTCGTCGATGGCATATCGGCAGCAATCCGCCGCCCGGCTAGCGCAAACCAGCGGCCAGCAACCGACGGCCAATTCAGCAATCGCCGGGCCGCCCCCGTTGATGATGCAGCAAGTCGGCTATTCCGACACGCCGCAATATCAATCGACTGGCGCACTAAGTGCGACAATCGTGCGGCCGGTCGCCGCATCGCCGCAATCCACTCCGGAATCGTCCGAAGGCGTGCTTGTGCCGCGGTCGCCGCCGGCCGAACTGGGCCGCTCGTATCCCGACACCATGCTGCCCGCCGTGCGGTTGATTCGGGCGGACAATGCGCACACCATGCCTGCCACATCCGGCACGGCAACTGCCGCGGATGCAACTCCGCCGGCCGCCGCGCCCAGCGACTGGCACGAGCCGCTGGCCAGCGCCATCCACACGCTAGAAACCAAAGTTTCCGCGACTTCCGGCCAGCCGGCCAGCGCGGCCGATGAAGCACGATTGCGTTTGCTGTATCTGGTTGCCGATCGGCGCGACGAGGCAACCATTCCACTACCCGGCGGGTCGGCGGAGCAGCACGAATTCTGGCACCAGGAGTCGGCCGGACTGGCAACGTTGATCGACGAAGGGAAGATCGTCGATTCGCAGCATCGCGCCGAGGAAGCCGCACGGCATTTGCACGCGGCAGCCAGCGAATTGGAACAAAACGCGCCGTTGGCGCTGGAGCATTTGGCCTTCTGCACCGAAGTGAATAGCTTCGGTGTGTACAAGAAATTCCCCAAGTACGCATTCAAACGCGGCGAAGAGGTGCTGCTGTACGCCGAAGTGGACAATTTCACGAGTACGACGACCGAGGCCGGTTACCACACGTCGCTGCACAGCCGTGTTCAAATTCTGAATAAGAGCGGCGATCGGTTGGCCAGCCAGGATTTTGCCGTGACCGAAGAGAACTGCCGCAACCTGCGGCACGATTTCTTCGTGCGCTACTTCCTCGATATCCCCAAGAACCTGGCCGCGGGCGACTACAGGCTGCAATTGACCGTGGAAGACACGCAAGGCAATAAGACGGCGCAGGCGAATATTCCGTTTAGCGTCGGCGGGGAATAGGGTTCGGGGTTCGGAACAAATCGAAGCCCAGGGGTTGCAACCCCTGGGCTTTTTTTATTGCAGCGCGATTCGCACTGTTTGCACGCCCCCCTGCACCGCCACGTCGAGGATCTGCGGTGGTTCCTTCTGGGTAAGCACGCTGATCTCACCGTTGCGTTCTTTGAAGGCGGCGCGCACTTCGTGCAAGTTATCGACGCCGCGCAGGCGAAGTTGCTCGATCAGGTCGTGATCGGAAAGGTGGGAATGCAGCATCGCTTTGCGCAGCACCCGGCCGTTTTCCACCAACAGCTCGGTGTTGCCTTTGAACAGATTGCCGAAGCTGTGCGAGCGACAGGCGATGGCGGTTAGCACCCAGTGGACGGCCACGATCACGGCGGAGGCCAACAGGGTGCCGCTGATTGAGGCGTGGCCAGTGATTCCGCGACTCAACAGCGAGCCGAGGATGAAGCCCAAGATGACATCGAGCGACGTGGTGCGGCTGATCAGCCGGCTCTTGCCGATCCGCACAATCGCCAGTCCAAGCAGGTAGACCGCCGCGGCCCGCGCCGCCACCTGATACAGTGCCAGGGGCTCGATGGGCACGTCGCCACCGAACGCGTTTGTGAGGTATTTGCCAACATCCGCCAAGAGCATCGCCGAATTGATCGCGGCATAGAACATAGCCCTCTCCCGAAGTGTGGTTATGGTTTGCGGGTTTTTTGCTTGGATTGGAGAAACAACTTCTTCGCTTCGGCGGGACCGGCGTGGCCGAGGACTTTGAAATGCGTGCCGCGCATGGCGTGGTACGATTCGAAAAAGTGCCCCAGCTCGTCGATCAGGTTTTTGTTGACGTCGCTCAATTTGTGCACGTTGCGATAGTTGTGGGCGTCGCTGGCCACGGCCAGCAGGCGATCGTTGCGCACGGTTTCGCCGGTCTCCTCGGTTTGCTCGGCTTCGATCACGCCGATCAGCCGGCACGGGATGTGGCAGCCGGGAAAGGCGGGCTCGTCCATCAGGAGCATCACGTCGATAGGATCGCCGTCGGCGACTTTTGTGTTGGGAATGTAGCCGAAGTCGTCGGGGAACGTAGCGCCGGCGGGAAGGACTTTATCGAGCCGATAACACTTCAGCTTCGTGTCCCATTTGAATTTCTTGCGGCTGCCTTTGGGGGTCTCGATAATGACGTCGACGATACCGTCGGTGGATGGCTTTTTCGCGTTCGGTTTCACCGCGCGTTGTGCCTTTTTCTTGGCGGCCATACGATACCTCCAAATTCCTTATGCATTCTAATTACGACGTTATTGTATTGGGCGCCGGCGGCGTGGGCAGCGCGGCCATGTTTCATTTGGCCCGGCGCGGCGCGAAAGTGCTGGGGATCGATCGCTTTTCACCGCCGCATAATCACGGCAGTTCTCACGGGCGCACCCGCGTGATTCGCCAGGCTTACTTTGAACACGCAGATCATGTGCCGCTGTTGAAACGGGCGTACGAACTTTGGGAGGAACTTTCGCAACTTTGTGGGAAAAAACTGTATCACGAAACCGGCGTATTGGTCATTGGCCCTCCGAGCGGCCACGCGGTGCCGGGAGTTTTGCACGCTGCGAAAACTCACGGTTTGGAAGTGGATCATTTGAGCGCGGAAAAGTGCCGCAAACGCTTTCCGCAGTTTCAGTTGCCGGACGCGTGGGAGGCAGTGTTTGAGCCGCAGGCGGGATATTTGGATGTGGAAGATTGTGTTGAGGCGCACCTCTTCGAATCGCAAAGGCTAGGAGCGGAGTTGCTTCGCAACGTCGAGGTGTACCGCTGGCGGCCGAAAGATGGCGGAGGGTTGGTAGAAACAAATTTGCGGGAAAATTCGCGGGCGCAAGTTGATTATCACGGCAGGCGCCTGGGCTGGTCCATTGCTCGCCGATCTGGGGATCCGTTTGGAAGTGCGGCGCAAGAGCATGTTTTGGTATCCGATCGGCGATGATTCGCTGCGCGCCGATCACGGTTGCCCGGTTTATCTGTTCGAAACGCCCGCCGGCGTTTTCTACGGCGTGCCGCAAGGCGATGAGCGCGGTTTCAAAGTGGCCGAGCATTCCGGCGGGCAGCCGATTGCTGATCCGCTGGCCGTGAATCGCGACCTGGATCCGACGGATCAAGCGCACATCGAATCGTTCTTATCGACGCACATCCTGCAGGTCGGCCGACCATTCCTTAAACACTGCGTCTGCCTGTACACTATGACGCCCGACGAGCACTTCATCGTCGACGTACACCCGCGGCATCCGCAGGTTTGCTTTGCGGCCGGATTGTCGGGGCATGGGTTCAAATTCACCTCCGTCCTGGGTAAGCGCTGGCCGATCTGGCTTTGAAAGGCGGCACCGATTTGCCGATTGGGTTTTTGAGCTACCGGCGGTTTGGGGAAGTGTGACCGTCTAACTATGTTCACCCGTCGAATTCCGATATTGAGCTGGGCGCTGGTGAGTTACTCGTCTGCGCCGGACGGCCGCGAGTTTCTCCAGCGCGCGCAAAATCAAAACCAGAATGGCATCGGTGTAACCGTGGCCGTGCTCGACGATCGGGAAAGTCATCGGTTTTTTGGCGTGCGCATGGCGCGGCGCGGGATTCAGCCCGTGTGGCTAAAGATCACTAACGGCGGCCAGAAACCGTATCGGCTCAGCATGCTCTCGATCGATCCGAACTACTATTCGTCGCTGGAGGCGGCGGCCGCCAATCATTTCTCGACCACGCATCGGTTCTGGGCCTTTGGGCTGCTCGTGCTCATGTATTTTCCGCTGCTGCTGCTGTTGCCGCTGAGGATGTTCACCGCGCGGCGGGCCAACCGCTACATGGATGCCTTTTTCCAGCAGTACGCCTTTCGGCTGCGGCCGATCGAGCCCGGGGCCGCTAGCGAAGGCTTCGTGTTCACGTCGCTGGACGTGGGCAACAAGGTCGTGCACGTGCGGCTGTTGGGGGAAGACCTCGTCGAGTTTATTTTCACCGTGCAAGTGCCGGGCATCGAAGCCGATTACTTGCGGCACGATTTTCAAGATCGGTTTACAGCCGCCGAGCTCGAAGAGTGCGATCTGCCGACGCTGCGCAAGCGCGTGGCCGAAGCGCCGCGAACCACCACCAACGCCAAGGGATCGCGCGACGGCGACCCGGTGAACCTGGTTGTAGTGGGCGAGTTCATCACCGTGCTGAGTGCGTTTGGCGCCCGGTGGGATGAGACCGAGGTCATTTCTTTCGGCACCTGCTGGAAAACGGCGCGATCGTTTCTGACCGGCAACGAGTATCGCTATTCGCCGATCAGCCCGTTGTATTTGTATGGGCGTGTCAGGATTTCGCGCTGCAGCGGATTCGGCAATCGATCAACGAGCGGCTGCACTTGCGACTGTGGGCAACGCCGTTGCGGTATCAAGGTTTGCCGGTGTGGATCGGCCAGATCAGCCGCGACATTGGCGTGCGGTTTACATGGCGGACCTGGAATTTGACGACGCATCGAGTCGACGCCGAAGTGGACGAGGCGCGCGACTATGTGATCGAAGATTTGCTGCAAGCCGAGCGCTTGGAAATGGCGGGTTATTTGGACGGGGTTGGCGCGTGCGAAGTAGGTTCGCCGCGATGCAATCTTACCGGCGATCCTTATTTCACCGATGGTAAGCGTGCCGCGGTGCTCTTATCGCCGACGAGGACGAGTCCGAAGTTTGTGGGATGGACGTGAGCGGATGTTTTCAATGTGGAGTGGGGAATGGGGATTGGGGATTGACGAAGAGCTGTGAACAATGAGCAATGAACAGTGAACGGCGGGCATGCGCGGAATGGCGCTGGCGGCAATTGCCGGGAAAAACACAAAAAGGCGCGATAAAATTTGGCGCTCGTCCGCCGTGGCGGGTCGGGCCATTCGGCAGGGTTGGGGCCGGCCGAACTACAAAATGCGACGAGGCGCTAGGTTGCCGGTGTGCCATGCCCACGGTTGGACGTGGGGCATGTAAAACTGCTCAGAGCATGGCCACACCAAGCTGTGGCCATGGCACCCAAGCGATAACACTTAAGCAACCAACCGTCGCCGACAAGCGTCGATCGGGATCAAAGCCAGCCGATTTTCTCGCTTGCCTGCCCGACGCGCCACATTGGCGGACGAGCACCTGGGTTAGTACCCGATGGTAACCGTCCCGAGTTGTTGTTCCGCCCACGCTAACCCCGTGGCACGGCAAAGCACTGAAAGCGAACGTTCAGTGTACCGGAGGAATTACCTCCGGCCTCAGGCGGCGAAAGGTTTCCCGATGTCGGCACGCCAGTGGCGGACTTCCTCGTTCCGCCCTGCTACTTTGGCTGAGCTCGTTGGCCGCATCGTCTGAGATTATTGCTAACAGAAGTGGCGGCCCAATTTCTAGATGGCTAATTCAAGACTTGACGCTCTGGCTATGCTGGTGGAGCAAATCCGTACCACTACGGCACGACGCCGACAGGTTCTCACGCTGAGGCGCAAACGCGCTGGGGATTACTTATTATCAAGTGCGAATCGCGTTTGAATCAGACAAGCTCTAGGGACGATGCGGCCGGGTGGCTGGGGTCGACCGAAGCCCCCAGGGAATGGCCAACGCGTTGAACTATCGGCCCATTTCGACATGTGCACAAAACGGGCATTGCTGCTGGGGGCTCGCTGCACTCGACCCCAGCCACCCGCCGCGCTCGACTCCAGGCACCCGCGCGGTTGGCGGCGCTACCGCTGGCCCTTGCGGCGTGTTAATCTAGAATCGTTATTGATTAGGAAGCTATTAGCTTTTAGCAATTAGCCAGCAGTTTGCCAGCCATGGCGCACGAGTTTTCACTAGGCACCGTCGAAGTCGCACTTTCGCCGATCGAGCGGTTTGAGGAGTTTTTGCAGGCCCGCGGTAAGCGGATCACGCAGCAGCGGCGGATTTTGGTGGAGCAGATTGCCAAGCGGCATGAGCATTTTGACGCCGATCAGTTGCTCGTGGATCTGAACCGCAATCCGGAGGCGCGGAAAGTGAGCCGGCCGACGGTGTACCGCACGCTGGCCGAGATGGTCGATGCGGGGCTGTTGCGCAGCATGACGCTCAAAGGGCGGGCCGTTTACGAGCACGATTATGGCTATCCGCAGCACGATCACTTGTACTGCCATGAGTGCCACAAGCTGATCGAGTTTTCCAGCGAGGAACTGGTGCGGCTGCGCGAAGCGGTGGCCCGGGAACATCAGTTCCGCGTCACCGGCCACCGGCTGATCATCACGGGAATTTGCGCCGAATGCCGTGCCCGTCGGCAGCGGGCGACGCGGCGGTTAGATTTGGTTTAAGCTATTAGCGGTTAGCTTTTAGCTATTAGCCGCCATGTATCTGTTCCAGAATCCGGTGCTCGAGCGTGAGTTGCTGGTCAATCTGCGCACCGCGCGGGCGTTCATCCTGCTCTTCTGTTACAACGCGCTGTTGGGGTTGGTGGTGCTGTTGGCCTGGCCGCACGAGCGGCAGTTAGATCTGACGCGCAATCCGCAGGAGGCCACGCGACTAGTCGGTTTGTTCTTTTTGAGCCAGTACGTGCTGGCGTCGCTGTTGGCGCCCACGTTTGCCGCCGGGGCCATTACCAGCGAAAAGGAACGCAAAACGTACGAGATGCTGCTGGCCAGCCCGCTACGGCCCGGCGCGATTGTGCTGGGCAAGCTATTGGCGTCGCTGGTGCCGCTGGGAATCTTGATTTTCTCGTCGCTGCCGATTGTAGTGCTCGCGCTGCCACTGGGAGGCGTGTCGATTTACGAGGTGCTGGCCGCGTATGCGGGGCTGGGGCTGTCGCTGGTCACGTTCGGAATGATCAGCATCGCGTGCAGCAGTTTTTTCCAGCGCACGGCGGCCGCGCTCGTCGTTTCGTATCTGCTGGTGCTGCCGCTGGCGCTGGCCGGCGCGATGCTGTGGAGCGCCCTGGGTACGGGCACGGCCGACCGGGTGCGGCTGCTGTTGAGCGTAACGGTGCTGCCGGGCATTTGTGCGGCGGTTTGCCTGGTGCTGTTTCAGGCCACTAGCCGGCGATTGCTGTATCCGCCCGACGTCGGCGTTGAAGGCAACGAGCCGGTGGATATCGATCAGGAAGCGCGCGAAGCGGTGGGCATGGTGATTCGGCGCGACCAGTTTCCCGATCGGCTGTTTGCCGCCGGCCAAGCGGACGGCGCTTCTGCCCGACGGCGCCAATCCGGTTTACGACAAGGAAATGCGGAGCGAGATTTTCGCGCAGGGCACATTGATGCTGCGCGTGGTGATTCAAGCCAGCATGTTTCTGGCGATTCCGATCATGGCGATGTGCCTGTTCTGGCGGCAGGAGTTGGCGGCGTGGTACATCGGCTACGTGGTGCTGTTCAACTTGCTAGTCGGGCCGGTGTTTTCGGCCGGCGCGATCACCGGGGAGCGAGAGCGGCAGACGCTGGAGCTGTTGCTCACCACAATTATCTCACCATGGCAAATTCTGTGGGGCAAATTGCTTGCGGGGTTGCGTGTTTCCAGCGTGCTGACGCTGTTTTTGTTGTGGCCGTTGGTGCTGGCGGTACCGCTATCGGTTTATTACTGGGGGAACCTGCCGTCGATGGCGGCGTATGTGGGGATTGTGCTGGTGTGCTGCGCGACGACGACCACGATCGCCTTGTTTTGCTCGGTCATGTTCCGCAAAACGGTGCAGAGCATGATCGCGGCCTATTTGGTGATTGCGACCTTATATTGCTTGCCCCTGGCGGTGCGCTACTTCGCCGACACGTTTTTTCCGCAGTCAGGCGCGATCGAAGCAGCGCATTGGTTGGGAGCGACCAGCCCCTTCGCAGCGGCCTTTGCCGTGCCGCTTATGTTTGGCGACCCCGATTTCGCCGATCGAGCCGCCGATTGGCCGCTGTACTTTTCGTATCTCGGCTTCTCAATCGCGCTGGTCGTGTGCCTGCTGGCCGCGATGATCTGGCTCTTCAACCGGCGCTGGCGCGTGGCGGAGTAGACGGTAAGCGGTAGGCGGCAATTAGAGGCACGGGTTGGCGCAACAAAAAGCCCAGGGGCTGCGACCCCTGGGCTTTGGGTGTCGAGGTTGACGAGCTTGGGCTAGGTGCTTGTGGTTTCGACGGCGGTTACTTTTCCGTCTGTTGTCATGACGCGGATGCGTTCACCTTTTTTCAGATCTTCGAGCTTGCCGGATTTCCCGTGCACCACGATTTCGACATTGGAGTCGATCATGTGGGTGTGCTCTTGGCCATCGTCGGTTTTCATTTCGAGCTTACCATTGCTGGCCGAGACCACGGTGCCTTCGTGCGTCGCTTGCTGCGGTGCGGCAGTTGCCACGTGAGAAGTTGCGACAAGGAACATAACAACCGCAACTGCTGCCATTAACTTTATGTACATAAAACACTCTCCTTATGCAAAAACGAACACAGTGAGCCCTTGGCGTAGCTCACGGCGACAGAACATCAGCACTGCCCGGGCCGATGAAAACGAGTTCGGCGCAGGATTCGTTGATGCTGTGCAATTGGCGTGCCTGCGGCTGAGAGGGCGGTGTTTTTCGTCGGCGCGGGGGGCTGTTGGTGCAATTCACTGCGCGGGAACAGTCGAAAGGCGGCTAAGCCGCGACGGTTGTGTCCTCGTTGACAACAGCGTTTGTTGCGCGACAGATACGGCGCTGGGCTGGTTTGGATACCACCAGAAGGACGCGTACGCGCTCAGTTCCCCCGGTTCAGCGAACTAGCGCAGAGCGCGCAACTGGAACGGAGACGATTTTGGAAAACCAAAAGAAAAAGCCCAGGGGTTTTTCACCCCTGAGCTAGTGAACCTGCCAAGGTACGAGATTACGAACCGCACGCTAATTCATTTGGATCGATTGCACCGGTTCGGTTACGGCGCGATCGCGTTCATCCAGCGAGCCGACGCCTAACTCCAGGCGCAGGCCGGTTTGCACTTTGTTCATTTTCACGAACATCACACCACCGGCTTGCTGTTGGCGGCCTTGGGTGGCCCCCAACAGATACACGGTGCGAGGTTCGGTGAAGCGGCTGCCGTCGGCCGAGGCGGCCAGGCGAGCTTCGCCGGTGGTGGGATCGACCAATTCGGCCCGATACACGTGGTCGGCCGTGGCGAACTGGAACCTGCTGCCAGGCTGCAATTCATTGATCTTAAAACTCTTCACTTCCTCTGCTCGAACCACGGCTGCCCCCGTAGCAAGTGCGCAGGTTAGCGCAATACAGCGCGTAAGCATGTTGCTATCTCCGAGTGGTACTGCGAATGCAGAAATGTAGAGGAGTATCTATCCAATGAAACGTATGTCAGAAATGTCCTGCGTGCCGGCTTCGCCCCCTACGACCACTCGGCTCAGACCGTCAAAAGTCATGCTAAGTATTCCGGTTGCGCACGACAATATGGATTTTTGCGGCTTGCCGCATTTGTTGAATTGGGCAGAATTTAACGGCGCCATTCGGGTTAGGTCGCGCAAAGCGCGAACGATTGGGCCGATTGTAGCGGCCAGAGGGCGGCTACATGTTCGTCAGATCGTCGCTGACGCCGCGTCCCAGCAGGACATCCAGAGCGGCGGTGATTTCAGCCGCGTGCGTTTGATCTTCGGCGTAGATGCGGCAGATGCGCTGGGCCAGGGGCAGATTGCGATACAGCAAATCGTCGGCCAGCGGGCGCGGCTGCCCCTGCACCGGATCGAACAGGAAGTTTTGCCCCGCGGCGGGGCCGCGCGTGTCGGGACGATGCACGTGGCGCGCCAGGTCGACGCGCAGCGGCATCTGACGCAGTCGTTCCGGTAATGCCGATCGCACCGCCTGCTCGACGAATTGCACCTTGCTGAAAATGCTGGCCTGCTCCGCGTCGCCGGGGCGATATTCCAGCGTGCGCTGGCAGATCATTTTCCACCGCACGCGGCGATCTAAAAACGCTTGCCAGCGAAGGCCGATTTCGCGCTGCTGCCGGATCGCTGCTTTTGTGCCAGCGGCCCACGTCGACCAACAGCGACCATTCGGTAAAGTGCAGATATTCGTCGAGCTTTTCCAGCGGGTTGCCGGGGAACAGCCAGGTGCGGCTATCCGCAAACAAATCTTTCAATTCCAGGTCGATCGCCCGCACCGTGCGATGAAAATAAATGGTGCGGAACAGCTCGGCCCGCACGGCGATGAAACGCATCAGTGCATCCAGCCCGCGGGCGTGGATCGTCAGGCCCGATTCGCTGAAAAAGCTGTAGCGCAGCAGCCGTTCCAGGTCGTAGGCGCGGGTGTTGTAGCCCGACATGTAGGCGTCGCGGAGGACGAAATCCATGTTGTCGATGGTGTAGATTCCGCTGAACAGACTGCGCAGGAAGATGAGCCAGCGCGGGGCGCTTTCGGCGGAATTGGCACCTTTGGCGTTTTTTGGCCGGGTGATCAACAGCGAAATGTGGGCGGGGTCGAGCAATTCGTCCTGCTCCAGGGCGCCGTTGGGATTGCGGCGGACGTGGCGGATCATGTCGCCCAACTGGCGCTGGATGATCGCGCTGCCGAGCGTTTCATGCGTCAGGCCGTAATGCGATAGATAGTGCTCGTCGAAGAAGTGGCCGAAAGGGCCGTGGCCGATATCGTGCAACAGGCCGGCCAGGCGGAGCAGACATTCCACATAGCCGCGGCTGGGACTATCGGGGCAAACCTGCTGCAGGCTGGGGTACAGGGCGGAGGCCGCCCGGCTAGCCAGATGCATTACCCCCAGCACATGCTGAAACCGGGTGTGCTCGGCCGAGGGAAACACCCACCAGGCGGTTTGCAGCTGGTGGATTTGCCGCAGCCGCTGCAGCCAGGGATGGTCGATGATCTGCCGCTCCGATACCTCGCCGGGAGCCAGATCGTCGTTGGAGACGAAGGGCATGTAGCCGTGCAGCGGGTCGAAACACAGGGCTTCGCGGCGGAGGTCGGGCATGAATCGGGGTTCAGGGTTCGGGATTGAGGTTTCGGGGGTCCGGAAACATGGGCGGCGCTTGAACGTCAGGAGTTTTCGGTGCGGTTTTACTAGGCGGTGCAAACGGACGGTTCGGCGCCAGCTAGCATTCGCGGCATGAGGCGATTCTTCGTTCGAGTTTACGGCTTCGGAACTTGGCGAATTATCAAGTGCACCCGTAGCTTACGGCATTGCTTAACGACGATAGAGGAAAAAGCCCCACTCGGTCCGTGCTGCGCTGCGCCTGCGCGTCGTTTGTCTCGACGAGCTTGGGAACGATTGCAACTGAAAACGGACCGGCCGCCACGAAGCCGGCTAACAACAAGGAACCCATCTGTGATCGTTCGTTCGCTGTGTGCTTGTCTGGTGGCGTCGTCGATTTGTTTCGCCTGGTGCGCCGCGGACGCCCTGGCCGCCCGGCCGTCGGACAGTTTACTGCCGGCCACCACCAAAGGCTATGTCTGTGTGCCGGACCTGGGGCAACTGGTGGATCATTTCAAGCGATCGCAGTGGGGGCAACTGGTAAACGATCCAGTGATGCAGCCGTTTGTCGAAAGCATCAAGAGCCAGCTTCGCCAAACGGGCCTGCGGCAAC
This sequence comes from Pirellulales bacterium, assembly GCA_963773925.1. GTDB lineage: Bacteria > Planctomycetota > Planctomycetia > Pirellulales > JADZDJ01 > CAVRAW01. The sequence continues at coordinate 416,829 of CAVZDC010000009.1, read as the reverse complement.
TCGAGCAGTTCGGCTTGACCTGGCAGGACGTGGAAAAAGTGCCCGGCGGCGAAATGGCGCTGGCCGTCGTTCAGCCCGCTTCCGACCAGGCGGCGCTGGCGCTGGTGATCGACGTCACCGGGCATCGCCCGCAGGCCGAGTCGCTTTTGGCGAAAGCATCCGACTATTTGGTGCGCAATGGCGCCCAGCGTTTCCGCCGCGCTGCGGGCGATCCGATCGTGGCCTTCCAGCTGCCTAACGACGCAGGGCACGAGCGAGCGCCCGTGGCAGCGTACTTCTTGCAAGGCGATCTGCTGGTTGCCGGCGACAACATTGCAGTGCTGGAGGGCATGCTGGCGGCGGTATCGTCGGGCGCGAAGATTCGCTCCGCGGGCTGAAGGCGTACCACGAAATTATGGCGCACCTGCAAACCGCCTCCGGCGAGACGTCGCCCAACCTGCGCTGGTTCGTCGAGCCGTTCGGCTATGCCGAAACGCTGCGCGTCGATTTACCGCCGCGCGACAAACATAAAGGGCCCGATCTGCTGAAAGTGCTCCGCAATCAAGGTTTCACCGCCATCCAGGGCGTGGGCGGCTTTGTCGATTTCGCGACCGACAAGTACGAGTTGGTGCACCGCACGATGATTTACGCCCCTGCCCTGCCCGGGCGCGATCCGAAGAGCGTGGATAAATACAATCTGGCTGCGCGAATGCTGCGGTTCCCGGCTGAGGGCGATTTGATGCCGCAGGCCTGGATCCCCAGCGACGTGGCCACCTACATTTCGCTGAATTGGGACGTGCAAGCGGCCTATGCGGCGGCGGAATCGCTGGTGGACGACGTGATCGGCGAAAAAGGCGTGTTCCGCGACGTGGTGGAAAGCCTGCGCGACGATCCCGACGGGCCCAAAGTCGACGTCGAAAAGAATCTCGTCGCCAAGCTGGGCCATCGCGTCACCATCATCGCCGACAACGTGTTGCCGATCGGCCCCAAGAGCGAGCGTAAAGTGTTCGCCATCGAAGTGGCCGACGAGGCAACCGTGGCCGACAGCATCGCCCGGCTGATGGGCTCCGACAAAGACGTGCGGCGGCGCGAGTTTGAAGGTTTTGTGATTTGGGAACAAGTGGATGCCGTCAGCGAAGTGCCGAAGCTAGAGATCGAAACGCCCGGCGCTGAAATTCAGCATGCCGACAGCGACCCTGCCACCAAGCGCCTGGGCCAGGACGAGCATTTCCTGCCGACGCGCACGGTGTGCGTGGCGCAGGGGCACTTGTTCCTGTCGTCCCACATGGATCTGTTAGAGAAAGTTTTGTTGCAAGCCAAAAGCGGCGGCAATTTGAACCAGTCGGCCGATTTCCGCTTGATCGCTCAGCAAGCCACCGGCTTGGAAAGCGGCCCGATCAGCATACGGGCTTTCTCGCGCACGGATTTGGCATTCCGCGCCACGTACGAATTGATTCGCACGGGCCAGATGCCTCAATCCGAAACGATGCTGGCCAAATTCCTAAACGCTGCGATGGGCGAAGGCAAAGACGGCATGCCGCGCAGGCAAAGAATCGACGGCCACACGCTGCCCGCCTTCGACGTGGTCCGCCACTATTTCGGCCCGGCAGGCACCGTGGTCACCAGCCTCGACGACGGCTGGCTAGTGTCCGGCTTCACCGTAGCCAACCAACCCATCGTGGCCGGCATGCAAGGCCCGACGGAGTTGAGCAGCGCGGGCATGCCGCGGCCATAACTATTTAGCCCGCGATTTGACCGCAACCGGAAGTCTGCGTAATGGATCAACTTCTCTGCGGGCTTTCGCTCATTCGTGGTAAGAATCGACTAGATATATCGAGCCACCACGTCTGCTTAAATAGCCCGTCCCGGCTTGCCCTCAGCGTGCCTGCCGTGATCGGGTCGAACGGTCGAAGTGGCCGCCGGCACTTAGCCGATTTGGCCACTTACAGATCCGCCGCAGGAAAAACGCCGATCGGCCGCCGATCGCATCAACTCAAGAGGGTGAACCCGAATGAAATACATGATCAGTTGGTTTGAACGTCCCCAAGGATCGGCGGCGGAGTACGAGAACGCCCAAAAGCGGATCCTCGAGGTGTTCACGCAATGGAAGGCGCCGCCGAATTTCAAAATCGAGCTGTTCGTCGTGCGCGTCGGCGAGTGGGGTGGCCACATGTTGGTCGATTGCGACGACCCCACCACCGTTCACAAGGTCTGCTCCACCTGGCCCGCGTTTAAATTCCAGGCACGCCCCGTGATCCCCATCGCAGACGCCGTCCGCGTCGAACAAGAAACAATCGCCTGGCGCGATGCGCTCCCACGCAAGTGACATTCCCGAGAATGCAATAGCGGCAGATCATCACGGGGCCCAATTCAACTCTAGAAATTAGGCCACCACTTCTGTTTTAATACGTGCATTGTTACTCCCAGCAGCAATTGGTTGGCGAGCAATGCCCGGCCACTGGCTACCGACCCCAGCCGCAGCCCAATCCATGTCGCCCGAAGCAGCACTCCAGGCTCAAATCCAGCGCTATCGCCGCATGACCGGCCAACAGCGACTCAGCATCGCGCTGGACCTGCATCAATTCGCCTGCGACATTGCCCGCGCCGGCATCCGTCGCCAATTCACCGGCGCCAACGAGCAAGAAGTTGAACGCCACCTTCGCCGGCGAATCCAATTGGGTCGATCATGAGGACAGAACGTGAATTCTTGGTCGAGGTGCTTACTCGCCTGAATTCCGCAAACGTTGATTACATGCTGACTGGCTCGATGGCCAGCAACTTTTGGGGCACGCCACGCACCACGCATGATCTGGATTTCGTGCTGCTCTTGGAACCCAGTCAGACGCCCCAACTGATTGCCGCGTTCAAACCCGGATTCTTCCTTCAGGACGAGTCCGTTCGCTCAGCTTTTCAACCTCCATACCAATTCAATGTCTTGGACGAGCAGTCCGCCTTGAAAGCCGATTTCTGGCTCTTGCACGAAAATCCTTTCGAGCAATCCGCGTTCCAGCGTCGATTGAGTGTCGACCTGTTCGGTACGCCCGCTTGGATCGCCACCGCCGAAGACGTCATTTTGCACAAGCCCTACTGGAACACGATCACTCCCTCGGATCGCCAATTGCAAGATGCCGCCGGAGTCTTCGCAGTGCAAGCCGATTCGCTCGACCAACAATACCTTGCCCACTGGGCCAATTCACTCGGTGTTGGGCAGCAGTGGAACGATCAGCAAAGCGGCAAACTCAAGCCCAAGTCAACGTGATGCAATGCCGCCGAGTCTCTACTCTCCCAATTAGTTTTGTCCACAACAGCACACGACGAATCACCTCGGCATTTTCCGATCCAATCGCCAATCTGTCCGCCCCGGCGTGCGCAGCCAAATCCGCTTATTCACCGACTTATGTCCACGCCTCAATGACGCCCGCCCGAAGATTCCCGGCCGCCGCACTCATCACCAACGGACAAAACCAGCCGAATTTCGCCGACCAAACTGGGACCCCCGCGATCCTGCCAAAATCACTGCGACATGCATCGCATTTCGCGAAGAAACCCCAACTCCGCCCCAGGCTTTTGTCACCCTCACTCCACTTTCGCCCAAAACGGATGCTTGCGGTCGGCGCGGGTGCGGGCGTCTTCAAGTAGGACCAGCGGATCGGGGTGGATGGCATTGGATGAGGACAGTCGCGTGCTCCCCTGCGTGACGGTGATCGGACGAGCGAAATCGACGATCTCCGGCGACAGCCATACGGTCAGCTTGCCACCGGTCTTCACGTTCACGCCGTTGTTGCCGGTGATGTTGGCGTCGACGGACACGGGCCGGCCGGCAGGCGGCTGAAAGTCGCGCAGTTCCACCCACCAGAAAAAATTATCGATGGCGCGCTGCGTGTAAACGCTGAACTCCTTGGGGAAGAAATCGCGCTTTTTGCGCCCCATCCAATCGAAGATGTGCAGGATGTCGTCGGAGAAATTTTCGTGCCCACGGCCCAGGTAATCGACCATGGTGCAATCGTAGGCCAGTTGGCGATTCATGTAATATTCGAAGTCGGCGGAATTCTTTTGCAGCTTGTCGCCGTCCAGCTCGCCGCACACAAAGTACATTGGCAGGTGTTCGCCGTTTTTGCGATAGGTGGAAACCGATTGCTCGGCCACGGCCGTGATGGGAACGATGCCTGCCCACAGGTCGGGATGGGCCAGGCCGATATCCCAAGCGGCATTGCCCCCCAGCGAATGGCCGCTAAGGAAAACGCGATCGGTATCGATGGCGAACCTGCGGCAGGCGTCGCGCAGCACGCCTAGCACCGTGGCGTGTTCGCGGGCGGAGCCTTCGTATTGCTGTTGATGCGGCTTGAGCCACACCGGCGCGATGACGATGTAACCCAGCCGCGTAGCCTGTCCGTAGCGGAACTGGCGATCGTCTTTCTTGACCCACTCGCCGGCCCACCAGTCGATTTCCAGTTGCGGCGAGTTGAACAATCCGTTGAGCGCCACAATGCAGGGATACGAAGCGTGCGGATCGTATTCCGGCGGCAGTTGCACGTAGTAGGTTACTTCCTGCTGGCCAGGAATGCCGGGCATGGTGAGCTCGTAGAAGCCGGGCAATTCTTGCGGCGGGGTGTCGACGGGCGGCTTCATGTGCGTAACGATCGCCGCCAGCAGCTTCATCGACATGGCTTCCTCGGCCTGCATTTTGGCGAAGATGGCGTTGCGCTTGGGCGTTGTTTCTTCGTTGATGTAGGCGCGGGCCAGATCGCGCAATTCCACCATGGAAAGGGCCGTTTGCAGATTTTCCGTGGCCTCGTTGGCGCCGGCGACCCAGCCGCTGATGGCCAGGGCTAGGCGATGATCGGCGGGAGCTTGCGGATCGTCGGCGAAGCGGCGGTAGGTGGCCATGCGATCCAACGTGGCCAGCCCCAACTCGTCGCTAATTTCCTTGACGATCGGCTGGACGCGAGTGCGCACGCCGGCGTTGGTCAGGTTTGCCGCGAGCTCGCCGATCTGCTGGATGATTTTCTGACCTTGGTCCTGCAGTTGGTTGTAGTTGTCGAGCTTGGAGCGCACCTGCTGCAAGATGTCGCCGCTGATGCCTTCGGCCGGAAACTGCTTGAGCATGGAGAAGGCGAGCTGATGCTGCCCGGCCGCGCGGCGCACGTCGATTTCCTTGAGGATCTTCAGGGCCCCCTGCTGCTTGATGTCGCGCGCCACGTCGCGCAGCGATTGGCGGTCGGGAAAATCCTGGATGATTTGATTCAATTCCGCTTCGGCGTCCTGATAGCGCTCGGCCTGCAGATACAGGCGGACCACTTTCATTCGCTCCTCCGCGTCTTTGGGATCGATCAGGTGATTGAGAATTTGCGACAGTGTTTCGCGCGGAACGGAGCTGGTGGCCAGGCGCATGTCCCACACGAACGACGGCACGCCCTGCACTTGCAAGCCTTCCACCTTGCACCAGATGGGCGTGATGCGGGTGATGCCTTGAATGACGTCGATGCGCCCTGCTTGGTGAGCATCGAGTAGGTGCGGCGGCCGAACTGATCGAACGGAGTGACTTCCAACGCGGGTCCTACGCTGCCCACGCGCATGCCCGAGCTATCCACGTTTTGCGGCACGTCGATTTGCTCCAGTCGCTGTCCGGGCGGGCTGGGATCGATCGCTTCCACGTACCGCCAGGGAAAGTAGGTGCGGCACAGATCGTTGTCGGACATGACGACGAGCTTGGGCTTGTCGCCGGTATCGCGGGAGCGGATATCGACCACCAACGACGGCAGGCGCGTGAATTTGCCATCGATGATGCGGCCGTCTTTGAGCGTGATTTTGTCGGCCCGGGCGGCGACCGCCGGAGTTGCGAGGAGGCGCAGAGCACCGCCGCCGATAACAGCTTGTTGCGAAAGCGCATAACTCCATTCTGACCCGAGCACTGCAATGCCGCAAACGCTACGAAGGGCCTGCTCTTCCTCAAGCCGACCGCATACCGCCGACTGCCTACCGCCTACCTTCCGACTGGTTGACACTGGCCGGTACAATCCGCACAATCCCCAGCAAACACACCGGGAGAATGCCGCTTTGATTCCGCAGCGAGCCATCGTGGGGCTGATCGTCGGGGCTCTGGGCCTGCCGATCGTATTGTGCGTGCTGTACGCGCTGGCGAGGCTCTTGGAGGGCATGCAGGACCACGTGGGGGCGGCCATCCTCGATCGGATGGGGCTAGTGCTGTTTGCGCTGTGGGGAATCGATTTAGTGGCGCTGGTGATTATTTCGGCGATCAACTCGATTGGCGGCCCGCCCAATAGGAATGACCAATGACCAAGCACCAATGACCAATCGCTGCGCGGAACTTACAACTATTGGTCATTGGGATTTGTTCATTGGTCATTTGCCCTGCGATTATTTCTTTTCCTGGCCAACTAACAGGTCGCCGGTTTTGGCGTCGTAGTAGTACTGCTTGCCCGGCGGCAGATCGGGCAGCTTGACGCCGCAGGGCTCGAGAATTTCTTTGACGTACTCGTTCTTGTCTTTTGGATTACGAAAGTTGTGTTCCGCCTTCCAGAGTTGCAATTGGTGGGGCACCTGGATCTCAAAGGCGATCCGATCGCGCTGCTGAAAATACTGGGTGACCGGCTCGGTGAGGATTCCGCCACCATAGCCCTGGCCTTGCACGCCCATGCCGGATCGCATTTTTTCCATCTGAGGCGGCAGGTTATTCACAGTTGGGGCACCCGACGGCGCGGGAGCGGCGGCAGGTGCAGTTGCGGCCGGAGCCGCTTCGGGAGTGGCGGCAGGCTTGGATTCAGGCGCTGCACTTTTTTGTGCCGCGCTTTCTTGTGACGTGTTGGCCGTTTGCGGCGCGTCGTCCAGCTTCGGCGCCGGATGCTCATCTTGAGTATGCTCGGCATCCTTGGTGGCTTGTTCCCAATCCTGCCCACAACCGGCCACGAACAACGTTGCGGCGATCAAAACCGCGCACGCGGAAAAGCCGCGAGAAAAAGAAGTGGTAAGCATAGCGCCTCCTCGAATATTTAGCGTTCTATCGCACCAGCGCGCCCAGTCCCACGCTTGCATTGTATCGAGCATATCGCGCTGGGTCATGTCGTAGTGCAACGGGGTGAGCGTAATGTAGCCCTGTTCCAAGGCCGAAAGATCGGTTTCCTCATCGCCGCGAGCGATCGGCGGCTCGCCGGCTGCCCAATAATAACTACGGCCGCGGGGATCGATCCGCTTTTCGAATTTCTCGCCATACTGTTCCACGCCCATCGGCACCACTTTCAATTCGAAATCGCCGTTTAGAGCCCGAGTGGGAATATTCAAATTGTAAAGTTGGGCTCGATTGCCCTGATTGGCCAGGATTTTTTCGATGACCCACAGAGCGATGTCGGCCGCCTTGTCGAACTGGGCATGCTCGTCCCATTCCAGCGAGACGGCCACGCTGGTGATGCCAAAAAACGCGCCTTCGATTGCGGCCGCGACGGTGCCGCTATAAAGGACGTTGATGCCGGCGTTCAGTCCGCCATTGATCCCGCTGACAACCAGCTGCGGCCGCTTAGGGCAGAACTCGCTGATGCCCAGCTTGACCGAATCGGCCGGGCTGCCTTCCACGGCCCAACGGCAACTGGAGCCCTGGAAAATCTCCTTGACCACCAGCGGCGTCAGGAAGGTGATGGTGTGGCCGACGCCGCTTTGCTCGGTGGCCGGCGCGACGACGGTGACGTCGCCCAATCGCATGAGGGCCCGTTGCATCGCCGCCAATCCGGGAGCGTAGATGCCATCGTCGTTCGTAAGCAGGATTTGCACAGTGGGCAGATCAGGGTGAGCTAGTCGGCAGATCGTCCGTGAACGTCGCCCTTCACTATACCTCTGGCGGGCCGGGGCGACAACGAGCGTGCCGCGCGCCGCTAGCCTATGCCGCTAATGAGTTCTATAATCGCGAATTCGGCCCGAGAAATGCCTCGGGCTTTTTGCATTTAGCGGAAGCGGTTTTGCCATGGCGTCAACTGTGCCGGCGCAAGCGACGCCCCTTGGGCTGGCCGACGAAAAGGTGCTGGTGTTGGATTTCGGGTCGCAGTATGCGCAACTGATTGCCCGCCGCGTGCGCGAGCAACATGTGTACTGCGAAATTGTGCGGCACGACATTCCGGCGACGCGGGTGCGCGAAATTGCGCCCAAAGGTTTGATTCTTTCCGGCGGGCCGGCCAGCGTCTATCAAGCCGGCGCTCCGCGGTGCGATCCGCAGCTGTTCGGTTTGGGCATTCCGGTATTGGGTATATGCTACGGAATGCAATTGGCCTGCGAGGCGCTGGGAGGCCAGGTGCAAAGCACGCCGGCGCGGGAATATGGCCGGGCGCTATGCTCGATCATCACCACCAACGGCTTGTTTTCCGGGGTACCGCGCGAAACCGAAGTGTGGATGAGTCACGGCGATCAGGTCAGCCACGTGTCGGCCGAATTCGAAGCGATCGCGCATACGGCCACGTGCCCCATCACGGCGGTGAAGCACAGCCGGCTGCCGGTATACGGATTGCAATTTCATCCGGAGGTGACGCACACGCCAGCGGGCAAAACCATCTTGGCGAATTTCTTGACCAATGTGTGCGGCTGCCGCGGCACGTGGAGATTGGCGGACTTCGCGGCGCAAACCATCGAGCAGTTGCGCCGGCGGATCGGCAGCCAGCGAGTGATCTGCGGCCTTTCCGGCGGGGTGGATTCGGCCGTGGCGGCGGCATTATTGGCACAGGCCGTCGGCCCGCAGCTTTCGTGCATCCTGGTCGATAACGGACTGCTGCGCAAGGACGAGGAAGCCGACATCATTCGCGAATTCGCCACGCAGTTCAAAACCGATCTGCACGTGGTAAAGGCGGAGGAAACGTTTCTGAGGGCGCTGGCAGGTGTGACCGATCCACAGGAAAAACGCCGGCGGATTGGGCAATTGTTCATTGAGTGCTTCAGAGCCGAAGCGGCGCGAATCCAGGGGCGCGGTTTCTGGCGCAGGGAACGCTGTATCCGGACGTGATCGAAAGCGGCGCCGCAGCCGACGGTCCGGCGGCGACCATCAAGCTGCATCACAACGTGGGCGGTTTGCCCTCCGAGCTGGGCTTTGAACTAATCGAGCCGCTGCGCGATTTATTCAAGGACGAGGTTCGCCGCTTGGGCAGCCAATTGGGTTTGCCGGACGACATTGTTTGGCGGCATCCATTTCCCGGCCCGGGTTTGGCGGTGCGCTGCTTGGGCGAAGTTACGCGGACGCGGCTAGATACGCTGCGCGAGGCGGATGCGATCGTGGTTCACGAAATCAAAGCGGCGGGGTTGTATCGCCACACGGCGCAAGTGTTCGCCGTTTTGCTGCCGGTGCAAAGCGTGGGCGTGATGGGCGACGCCCAAACGTATGAAGACGTGCTGGCCGTGCGTGCCGTCGATACCGAAGACTTCATGACGGCGGATTGGAGCCGCTTGCCCTACGATCTGTTGGCGCGAATTTCGACGCGGATCATCAACGAGGTGCAAGGCGTGAACCGCGTGGTGTACGACATCAGCAGCAAGCCCCCGGCGACGATTGAGTGGGAGTGATTGAGAATGGAGAATGGGGAATGAGCGGGTGAGCGGGTGAAGGGGTGAACAGGTGAAGCGGAGGGCGTGCCAAGCAGCATCAGGTTCCTAGGGCGGCCACCGCGGCGCGGATTTGGGGCAGCGGTGTATCGTGGGCCAGTGGTTCGCCGATGACGACGTAGGTGTGTCGTTCCGGATGGCGCACGGCGTCGTGGTGCGTCGGGCGTTCGCCGCAATAGACGGGCAGAATCGTGGCCGGCACTTTGCGCGCAGCTCGGAAAGCAAATTCTCGCCGCTGCTGGGTTCACCGGAAACAGGCGTGAAGTTGGCCGCCAGGCTGACACCCAACACATTGCCTTGTCCCAGCGTGACCAATCCGCGGGCCAGCGCGTTGTCTTCCGGCGCCAGGCGAACCTTGGGCCCGGCGGCGATCATCACTCCCGTGCTCAGGGCCACCCGGCGCAAAAACTTGTCGCCGCTTCCGCCGGCAGGAGCGACGAATCGGGCGTAGCGATCGATTGCGGAAACCACCTGCACCCAATGATCGAAATCGTGCGAATTGCTGACCAGGATCACCTGGCCGTTAAACGGCACGTTGTCCAGTCCCAAGGCCCGCATGTGCCGCCGTCGCGACGACCAGAGCCAACTGACGGCCCGCAGCAAAAAATCGGGCCGGTTCCAGCGCAGCAGCACGAGCATCAGAATGGTGATCACGCTGGCCGATAGGAACAGCAGCTTGGGAATTTGCGAGGCGCGCAGCAGTTGATGGCGGTAGGCCAGCACTAATTCGGGCGTGTGCTTTACCGATTCGGCGTTGAGCGTCAGGCCCATCACCGATTGCAGGTTCCACGTGATCAAATAAAACACCACCACGGCGATCAACCCGCCCACAACATTGACAAAATTACTGGTGGCCACCAGGCTGCCTTTGCTGTCTTTGGGAGAACGATGCTGCAGCAGCGTGTACAGCGGCACGATGTACAATCCGGCCGAGGTGCCGATGGCGATCAGGCAGGCCAGCGATTTGCCTTGAATCAACCGGTCGGGCGCCACCATGGCGGCCATCAATCCAGTGGCCAAAATCAGCAGCACCGCGCCGATGGGCACCAGCCCCAGCTCCAACCGGTTGCCGGAGAAATACCCCGCCAGCGAGCAACCGATGCCCACGCCCAGTCCGACCAGCCCGATCAGGAACGCCACTTTGAATTCCACCTTGGTGGCCTTGCTCGAAGGCGTTGGGGGTTCGGCCGGTCCGGCGACGACGTCGGAAATATCGCCTTGGTCGGCCTCCGCGACGCCGACGCCTTGCAGTGGATTGTTGAGTGCCAGGGCGGTTGCCGGGACGGGGAGCTTGTTGGCCAAATCGATTTCTTCGATCAGCTCTCCTTGGAACAGCAGGCTTTGCCGCATGTACAGCGTCATGAACAGGAAAAACGCGATGCCGACCGTCGCCAGCACCAGCGAGCGGCTGCGGCGCAGCACGCTGATGTTTTGCTTCATGGGGGTCCAGGGTTCCAAAATCAATCGCTTATCGGGAGCGGCGGCGGGGATGCGCTCGATGATGAAGGAGACGGCGGCGCCGATCACGGCCAGCGTCAACAAAACCAGGCCGATAATCCACTCGCGCCCCGGCTGCAGCACGCCGGCCGTAACGTCGACATTCGATTTCACCATGCCGTAGAGCAATCCGCCCAGCACTGTGCCCAAGATGTTGGCCAAGAAACTAGTGCCTTCCAATAGCCCGTTGCCGCGCGACAGGATCGAAGTGTGCAACACCTCGGGCATCATCCCGTATTTGGCGGGGATGAAAAACGCGCTGTGCGTTCCCATCAGGAACACGACGAACACCAGTGCCGCGGAACTCAGGATGGCCAGCCCATGAGGTCCAATCCAGCCGAGCCCGGCGGCGTGCGGCAACAAGAATCCGACCAGCGCCAGGCCCATGATGCCCACTTCGGTGAGCTTCCAGGCGACGATGATCGAGCGTTTGCTGTATTTATCCGCCAGCACGCCGGCCAGCGGTGAAAAAAAGAAGAACGGCGAGATGTAGCAGGCGGTGACGATCGAAACGATCAGCTTGGTATCGACGTGAGGCAAATTCACATAGCGCACGAGCATGTCGGTGGCGTAGAAAAAGGCCACGATGTGGCTGGCTTGGTCGTTAAAGGCCGCCAGGAATTGCGAGATGACCAGGCCGATGTAGCTGCGCGACTTGAGCGTGTCGGATTGGCGAAACGGTCGCGCGGCGCCGGGGGCAGATTCTTGCGGCTGGGCGGCCGATGGCAGGGTGGGACAGCCGGCGATCGCAGTTGGAGATGACGATGAAGATGGCACAGGATCGCAGCGCTTGATAGCGGCGCCAGGTGGAGGGATGAAGGGATCGAATATAGGGCCAGAGGTTGGGGGTGGGCAAGGCGGTGGCGCGGAGTGGCCCGATATCGCCGGCACCGCTAGGAAAGTGTAGGATGCGAGCGTGGCGGCGGAGAGATTTGTCACGTGCGCCTGGGGTCCCAATTGGGGCGGCGAAATTCGATGGTTTTGTCTGGCGCGGATGCTGAATCGAGCGGCACGTGTTAGTAAGGGAGCGTTGGATCACGCGACAAAATGAATCGAGTTTTGACCGCGGCCGCGCACGGTTGAGGGGGGTTTTGACTGGCGGTTGAGGAGAGGCGAGCATATATTCATGTGTACAGTATAGCTACGGTTGGCCCTGTTGCCTAGTGGCACGCGCTCCGCTGCGTCGGACTTCGCGTCGCAGCTAAACGGACCGCGACCAGCGGTCGCGGCTTTATGAGCAGCGTGCGCGGCTAAATATTGCAGCGCACGCCGCGCTTCAACAGTTCCTGCACCAGGGCGTCGATCGTGGTGAATTGCACGGCATCGAGACCTGCGCAGCGCGCCTTCGACGTGGCCGGGTACGTCGTCGATGTAGAAGATTTTGTCGGCCGGGACGCCGGCGAGCTCGACGGCGCGCTGGTAAATCTTGGGATCCGGCTTCAGTGACTTCACTTCGTAGCTGAGCACGATCTGTTTGAACGCACCGGGAATAATGCCGTAGCGGCCGTCGGCCACGACGCGCCAATGGGATGCGCACGTGTTGGACAAAATGCCCAGCGGAACACCGGCCTCTTCCAAATTGCCGACCACCGGCACAATGCTGCCGTTGAGGGTGAAGATTTCGGAGTTGGCTTTGTGGAAAGCCGCCTGGTCGGGGCGGGTTTCGGTGGCGCGGCAGAAGGCGTCGTAGAACTGCTGGTCGCTGAATTCGCCGGTTTCGTATTTCCACAGCAGGCCTTGCGGGCCGATCAGCACTTCGGTGACTTTTGCTTCCGGCGCGCGGAAACTTCGGCCACCTGCTGTATTTCGCGCTGGCGGTCGAAGTAGCAGAGCACCTGGCCGAGATCGAAATAAATGAAGGCGGGAGGCATGAGAAGGCCAGCAGGCAGCAGGCAGTATGTGGCAGGCGGACAACGTGGCGGCGATTATAGCAAGCGGTTTTCTTTGCGGCACCCTGGATCGAGGTGGATTGAGGCGCTACACTGAACCTTTTCCGCCACGCGCCGGTCAAGACCGGCGGTTAAATCGCGCTCCGCTACGCAGACTTCTCGTCGCGGCTAAACGAAAGTGGGATGGGTTATGGTACTTAACAAATTCAGTTCGAAAGTGACGCAGCCAAAAAGTCAGGGGGCTTCGCAGGCCATGCTTTACGGCACCGGCATGAGCGAAGCCGACATGTCGAAGCCGGAGGTGGGCATTTCCGCGATGTGGTACGAGGGGAACACGTGCAACATGCACCTGAACCAGTTGGCGGCGCGGGTGAAGGAAGGCGTGGTGGCCGCCGGTATGGTGGGCATGCGATTCAACACCATCGGCGTGAGCGACGGCATCTCGATGGGGACCGAAGGGATGTGCTATTCGCTGCAATCGCGCGACCTGATCGCCGATTCGATCGAAACGGTGATGCATGCGCAGTGGTACGATGCCAACATCAGCATTCCGGGTTGCGATAAGAACATGCCGGGGTGCGTGATGGCGATGGCGCGGGTGAACCGGCCCTCGCTGATGATTTACGGCGGCACGATCAAGCCGGGCCACATGCCCAAGGCGGCCGGCGGCCATGCCGAGGGGGAGACGCTGGACATTGTGTCGGCCTTTCAGTGCTATGGCGAATTCATCAGCGGCAAGATCGACGAGAGCACGCGCAAGACGATTGTGCAGAAGGCGTGCCCCGGCGCCGGGGCCTGCGGCGGGATGTACACGGCGAACACGATGGCCTCGGCCATCGAGGCGCTGGGCATGTCGCTGCCGTACAGCTCATCGACGCCGGCGGAAGATCCGGGGAAGACGGACGAGTGTTTCAAAGCGGGGGCGGCAATTCGCAACCTGCTGGAGCGCGACATCAAGCCGCGCGACATCATGACGCGGCGGGCGTTTGAAAACGCGATGGTGGTGGTGATGGCGCTGGGGGGCTCGACCAATGCGGTGCTGCATTTGATTGCCATGGCCCGCGCAGTGGGAGTGGAACTGACGATCGACGATTTCCAGAAAGTGAGCAGCCGCGTGCCTTATTTGGCGGATTTGAAACCCAGCGGTCCGTACGTGCAGGAGGATTTGCACAACGTGGGCGGGACGCCGGCGGTGATGAAGTATTTGCTTGAGAAAGGCTTGATGGACGGCGGCTGCTTGACGGTCACCGGGAAAACGCTGGGAGAAGACTTGGAGTCACTGCCGGGGCTCAAGGCGGGGCAACAGGTGGTGAAGCCGGTGGAGAATCCGATCAAGAAGACGGGGCACATTCAGATTCTGCGCGGAAATCTGGCGCCGGAGGGGGCGGTGGCAAAAATCACAGGCAAGGAGGGGCAGCGATTCGAGGGGCCGGCAATAGTTTTCGATTCGGAAGAAGACATGCTGGCGGCGCTGGAGCAGAAGAAGATCGCCAAGGGGGACGTGGTGATCATCCGCTTCGAAGGACCCAAAGGCGGGCCTGGGATGCCGGAAATGCTGACGCCGACATCGGCGATTGTGGGCGCTGGCTTAGGCAAAGACGTGGCGCTACTGACCGACGGGCGGTTTTCCGGCGGATCGCACGGATTCATCGTTGGGCACATCACGCCAGAGGCGCAGGAAGGCGGACCGCTGGCGCTGGTGCGCGACGGGGACAGAATTGTGATCGACGCCGGGGAAAACAAGCTCGACGTGCAGCTTTCGGCCGACGAACTCTCGCGTCGCCGTGCCGCATGGAAGGCGCCGCCTTACAAAGTGCGCCGCGGCACGCTGTACAAGTACATCAAGAACGTGAAAAGCGCCAGCGAAGGCTGCGTGACGGATGAGTGAGGGCAGAAAGCAGCGTCCCCACTCGATCCTTAAGGCGCCGGCAATTCTTGCGCGGCGGGCGGGGCGCGAAGAGCGGGCCACGGGGGATTTCTTGCGGCGCCGCCGGCGGCGTTTTGAAGCTGGAGAGCGTGGCCACTTTGCCGATTGGCGCGCCGCAGAGTTTAGCGCGGATTTTGGCCAACATTTCTTGCTCCAGCGCCGGGTCGCGGCCCAGATAAATCCAACCGGCCGTGGGAGTGCGCGGACCGACCGGACGCGCCGGATCGCCGGGAATGCGATTGGGATCGGGATCGAACTCCGTGTCGCGCTGCAGCGACGTGTCGTAGCGAAACGTTGCAGCCCCGGTGTTGGCATGAATTGGCTTGGGCACGTCTTCCAATTCCTTCCACACGCTCACGTCGACCAGGTAACCGGTGGCGTCGGGGATCACGCGAACCGAGGCGCGGCGCTGGATGGATTGCAACGTACACTCCCAGCGCTCATGCAAGTTGGCCGAGTCCTTGCGCCACGGTTCGAAAATCGTGGCGCCGGTGACGGGGAAGGTATCGATGCGACCCTCGGTCATCACATCGGCGACCTGTTTCACGCGATCTTCGGAGGCGATCTGAAAGTAGTCGTCCACCACGTCGACGATTTGATCCCAGGCCCAATCGGGATTGGTCACCGGCACCGAGACCGTGCTAGGCGGCACGACGTCGGGAACAACTTCACCCGGCGCTGAACCCGGCGGACCGCTAACCTGGCCGGGGACGAAGATGGTCGGCGGCGGCGCGATCGGCTGCGACGACGGGCCGTAGCGGCTGAGCGTACTGCAGCCGACGATGGCTGCAATCGACAGCGATACGGAAATTGGTAGTAGCCGTGGCATAAGGACCACCGCACCTGAGCGCGCAGCAGGAGTTGGCGAACGTTGGACGAACGCGGACGGAAGAGCGGCTCGGCTGGAGCTTGGCCCTCCCAGGGAAAAGATCGGCGAAAAGGAGCGGAAGTGTCTCGAAAACCTGGGTTCGCCGCAAGGCGGGCTACCGCGCGAGGCGGCTTCCCAGATTCACAGGGCGTCTTAACTTGCCTGGATTCAGCGGCCTTGGAACTTTTTTGAGCACCGCGGCGTCTCAATGCCAGCACTCATTGCAATCTCGGATCCGGCGTTAGGAGGCCTCTGTCATGACTCGTTCCTTGCCCAGTCGAATATGGCTAATCGCGTTGGTCCCAGTGTTATCACCCGCCTTCGCTAGGCGCAGGGCGTATTGGTGAACGTGAATTCTGGCGAGCAAGTCATTTTGCCGCGGCCGCCGGGAATATGGCTCCCGTATCCGTATCCAATTCCGCGTCCCGAGCCGCCGCCATCGACCTACAAGATCAAAACACTCGATGTGAATGTGAAGCTGGATGAGCAAGTTGCCCGGGTGCAGGTGAGCCAATCGTTTGTGAACACGGGTAGCCGGGCGATGGAAGTGTGCTTCGTGTTTCCGCTGCCCTACGACGGCGCGGTCGATCAGTTGACGCTCTTGATCGACGGCAAGGAAGTGCCGGCCAAATTGCTTAACGCCGATGAGGCGCGGCGGATGTACGAGGAAATTGTGCGCAAAAACCGCGATCCGGCACTGCTGGAATGGGTGGGCACCGGCCTGTTCAAAACCAGCGTGTTCCCTGTGCCGCCGGGAGAAGAACGAAAAGTGACGCTCCGCTATTCGCAGTTGTGCCGCAAGTGGGACGGGCTAACCGATTTCATCTTTCCACTGTCGACGGCCAAATACACCTCGCACCCGGTCGAGGAAGTGAAATTTCAGTTGTCGATCGAAAGCCAATCGCTGATCAAGAATGTTTACAGCCCGAGCCATTCGGTCGATGTCAAGCGGCCCGACGACAAACATGCCACGATCAGCTACACGGCGAAGGATACGGTGCCGACAGCAGATTTTCGGGTGCTGTACGACGTCGGCCCGGGGATGGTCGGGGCGAAGGTGCTCAGTTATCGCCCCCAGGCGGATGAAGATGGCTACTTTGTGCTGCTGGCCAGTCCGCAGATCAAGGCCGATGAAGCGCAGCGGCCCAATAAGACCGTCGTGCTGGCCATCGATCGCTCCGGCAGCATGAGCGGCGAGAAGATCGAGCAGGCCAAAGCCGCGGCCAAGTATGTGATCAACAATCTGCGCGAGGGGGACGCGTTCAATTTGATTGCCTACGATGACGAGGTCACTGCCTGGAAGAGCGAACTGCAGCGGTTCAACGACGAAACTCGCAAAGCGGCGCTGGGGTTTGTAGAAGGTGTTTATGCAGGGGGCGGCACGAACATTAACGGGGCGCTGACCACGGCGCTGTCGCAACTGCACGATGCGGGCCGGCCGACATTCGTGATCTTTCTGACCGATGGAATTCCGACGGTCGGCGAGACGAACGAGGCCAAAATCGTGGCCAACTTGCGCTCGAACAACAAAGTGCATGCCCGAATTTTCGATTTCGGCGTGGGCTACGACGTGAACAGCCGGCTGTTGGACAAGTTGGCCCGCGAGAACTTTGGCCTGAGCGAATACGTGCGGCCCAACGAAAACATCGAGCGCAGCGTGGCGTCGCTGTACGGGCGGATTGGCTCGCCGGTAATGAGCGACGTGAAGCTGACGGTGGATGTCGACGGCATGAAGCCGGAGGACGGGGCGGCGGTGAACCGGGTGTATCCCAACGACGTGGTGGATTTGTTCGCCGGCGAGCAGTTGGTGATTGTCGGCCGGTACAAGAAGCCCGGCGCGGCGAAGGTGACGATAACCGGGAAGGTCGGCGGCGGCACGGCCGGCGAGCAGAAGTTTAAATTCCCCGTGCAATTTGTCGAGCACAGCGGGGATGAATCGCAGGCGTTTGTAGAAAAACTTTGGGCCGTGCGGCGGGTGGGGCAAATTCTGGACGAGATCGATTTGAATGGTAAGAACGACGAGCTGGTGCAAGAACTGGTGAAGCTGGCGATGAAGCACGGGATTTTGACGCCGTACACGTCGTTCATGGCCGACGAAACGGCCGCCCAGCGCGATTTGCCGGCAATGACCACCGCGGCTGGACACCGGCTGGAGGCGCTTAGCCGCCACCTTGATGGAGCAGGCGGCGTGGAGCAGCGCGTGGTGAAGGAGATGTTTCGATCTTCATCGGCCCCGGCCGCGGCCCCGATGCAGGGCGACGCCAATGTGGGCCAGATTTACGCCGCAGTGGCGGCTGACAAAAAGGAAGCCGACCAGGCGGTTCAAAACGTGCGCCAAGTGGGCAGCAAAACGTTCTTCCGCCGCGAGGAGCGGTGGGTCGATTCCGCCGTCACGGCCGATCAGGAGAAACAGGCGATCCGCGTGCAGCGATTCTCGCCGGAGTATTTCCAGTTGATCGAGAAGCAGGGAAGCGACGTTGCGAAGTATCTGGCCAGCGACCAGCCGATTACGGTGCAACTCGGCGGACAAGTGTACCGCATCGAATAAAAAAGCCGGCGAGACGATCGCCGGCTTGGTACATCGTTTTCACTTCGCGGATCACTCGTACATGCCGTCCATGCCGAGGCGAGTTTTCAGTTCCTCGAACTGGCGGTGGTAGGCGTCGCTGGAGGAGTGGACGTGCTCGGCCTCGGTGATGAATTTCATCTGGTCGTTGCACGGCACACCGCGCCCGCGGAACACTTGTTCGAACGCGCCGAGCTCCTGGCCGTAGGCGATCAATAGTTTGTGCTCGTCGAACTGCACTTCCAGCGGCGTGTGCGGATTGAGCACGGCGATGCCGGTGCAGCCGTCGTTGAGGAGCAAATCTTCGTAGTCGTACAGGGTGCTTTTCAGCACCGGCAAATCGATGTGCTCACGATACAAGTCGACGTGACCCTTGGTGTCGCGGTTGTGACTGGTTTCCAAAACCACGTCCACTTCGCAGCCCAGCGGATCCAACAGCTCGAGGAAGGTGTCGAACAGTTCCTCCTTAGTGGCGGAGGCCATCAGCACCGGCACGCGCACCTTGGTTTCTTCGTCGACGAAGCAATCGTGGCGGAAGCCCTGGCTGGGCACCACCTGCAAATCGAACGACGGGCGCACCGCCTCGGTAAGCACGAAGTTGCCGTAGCGGCAAACCTTCAGGTGCGCTTCGAGCTGCTCGTCGCTCAGCCTTTCGAAACTGTTGGAGGTGTGCGGGCCGGGGGAACCCGGATCACGAAAAACGTTCCCGAAAACTCTTTTCAAAAAACCCATCGGCGATTTATTCCTTGCAAAGTGCTGCCCCACGGGTCTTGTGGCGGACGCACCGAATGATCGATCTCGAACTGTAGCCCGGCCGTCCAAATCGGTGACCGGCTAACCAAACCTAGGACACGCCCCCGACAGCGGTTGCCCGTAATAGCCAGTTCCAAGCCGATGCGCGCGGCGGCGCCGGCACGAACGGAAAATCCTGCGTGTTGCTTGGAAAACGCCGAAGTGCTCAAACAGCCGGGACGTGGCTGTTGTAAGTTTACCACTCGCGCCGGTGCGCAAGTCGTTCGGCGATCGGCCGGGCGGCATGATTCCGAGCCGTGCGCGGCAAGCTGTACGGAAGGCGGAAAGTTTAAGCGGCTAGTGCAGTTGGGTGCGGCGGCGAAAATCGCTGTTGTTCACTTCGGCGCATTCAGGTAATGGTAAGGATTGCCGTTTCGCCTTGCCCGCTGAGCCCTGCTATTGCTCGGAGACAACACGTTGCCTTTGCACAACACACCCCAGCGATTGACGTGCACAATTCGGCATGGCGGCGCGCTGGCGACCGCGCTGGTGTCGCTGGCGCTGGTTTTGGCGGGTTGCAGCGATCGGCGCACCCCCACTTTAGCGACCACCGTCGCCACCCCGGCAACTGCTCAACCGACTAGCGCCGCAGGCAGCACCGCACCGCAAAGCACGCCGACGGCGGCTTTGTTTCCCAAGAGCGACGAAGGGCCGGCCACCACTACGCCACAGGGTCATCCCAAACAGTGGTGGGAGGCCGTCTACGCCGGCGGCACCAAAATCGGCTGGGGGCACACGGCACTGGTCGACATTGAGGAAAATGGACGCAAATTGCAGCAGGTCGATAGTCAAAATCATTTGGCCGTCGATCGCGACCGGCAACGCACCACCATCGACATCACCACCCGCAGCATCGAAACGCCCGACGGAAAACTGCTGCGCTTCGAAACCGAAATGCTCACCGGGGCCAGTCGCACGGTGATGACCGGCCGCGTGGCCGACGGCAATTTGATGGTGGAAATGTCGACGCACGGCAAGACCATTAGCGACACCATCCCCTGCCCCGCCGACACGCTGGGCTTTAGCGCCACCGACCAATCGCTGGCCCGCGCACCGCTGTTGCCGGGGCAGCAGCGGACCTTGAAGGCCCTGATGCCGGCCACCAACGAAATTGTGACCATCGAAATGGCGGCCGCCAAATACGAGCCTACGGCGCTTTTGGATCACACCGAAGATTTGCTGCGCATCGACAGCACGATCACCCTGCCGATCAACGGGCCGGACGATAAGCCGCCCGTGATTCGCTCGGTGCTGTGGACCAATCGGGAAGGCCAGGTGCTGAAAACCGCCATTGCGGCCCTGCACCAGGAAACCTTCCGTACCACGCGCGAAAATGCCTTGGCCGACGCCAGCCCGCGGCGCATCGATCTGGTGATCGACAACACGGTGCCGGTGGCGCGGCAGTTGGACGATCCGCACGGCACGCGGCGCATTCGCTACCGGGTTTCGCTGGAAAGCGACGATCCGGCGAAGGTGTTTTTCTCCGGCCGGCTGCAGAAAGTGCAATCGTTGGATGCGCACACGGCCGAAATCACGGTGCGGCGCGATGGCGACGGGGCGCAATCCACTGCCGGCGCCGATCCGTCGCCGCCGCGGCGGCTGCCCAGCGACGACGATCGCCGGCCGAACAACCTCGTGCAAAGCGACGATCCGTCGATTGTTTCCATGGCTCAATCCGTGGCCCAGGGCGAAACCGACCCGTTGAAGGTTGGCATCGAGTTGGAAAAACTGGTCCGGCACACCATCAAGCTCAAGGATTTCTCGCAGGCTTTCGCCACCGCGGCCGAAGTGGCCCGAAATCCCGAAGGCGATTGCACGGAGCATGCGGTGTTGCTGGCGGCGCTGGCGCGGGCCCGCGGCATCCCCTCGCGCGTGGCGATCGGCCTGGTGTATCAAGAGGGCAAGCAAAGCTTTGCCTATCACATGTGGAACGAATTGTGGGTGGGCGATCGCTGGGTGCCGTTGGACGCCACGCTGGGGCGCGGCGGTATTGGCGCGGCGCATTTGATGCTGACCGACTCGAACCTGGCCGGCGCACAAGCCTACAGTTGCTTCCTGCCGGTGGCGCAGGTGATCGGACAGCTGAAGATCGAGATTTTGGAAGTGGAATGACAGGCTAGCTCGGCGCCCCCGCGCATTCGGTTAGCCCTCTTCACCTCTTCACTTCCGCACCGCATAATGACGCCGGAAGTCCATGAAGATTTACACCAAAACCGGCGACACTGGCGAAACGGGGCTCTTCGCCGGGCCGCGCATGTCGCAAGGATGACCCGCGGATCGAAGCGTACGGGACGGTGGACGAGTTGAACACGATTTTGGGCCTGGCGCGGTGCGAATCGCTGCCGGCGGAAATCGATTCGTTTTTGGCCGGCGTGCAGAACGAGCTGTTCGATCTGGGCGCCGAGTTGGCAACTCCCGATCCAAAAACTCGGGGCACCAACCTGATTTCCAACACGCAAGTGACGGCGCTGGAGAAAGCCATCGATCGGTTCGAGGCGAATTTGCCGATCTTGAAAACCTTCATTCTGCCCGGGGGGAGCCGAGGCGCGGCGTGGCTGCATTTGGCGCGCACCGTGTGCCGGCGGGCGGAGCGACGAGTGGTTACGCTGATGCACGGCCAGGGAGAAAACGTCTCGGGCACCATCCTGGTGTATCTGAATCGCTTGAGCGATTTGCTGTTCGTGCTGGCCCGTGCCGTGAACGCGGCGGCGGGGCAGGCCGACGTGAAATGGCAGAAGAGCGAGTAGCGAAATTCAGCGGATAGGCAGCCACGCCCTTCGCGGACTCAGGGCGTGCCACCCGGGGTTCGGTCATCACTTTTGATGCAGCAGGCGGCGCAACAGAGTTTCGTTGATGCGGCCGCGGAAGCGTTCTTGGCCATCGATCACGACGACCGGCACGCACTGGTCGTATTGCGCGCGAAGTTGTGGGTCTGCATCGATGTCGACTTCGCGCACCGGTAAGCCATGCTTTTCTAAAACGGATTTCGCTTCGTCGCACAGGCAGCAATTGCGCCGGGTATAAAGCACGACATCGGTCGGAGGCATGGTGATTCGCGGCGTCGGCCGGCAGCAAGGAAAAGGACAGGCAGGAACGCGCCTCTCACAATGTACGCGGAGGCGGCGGGGCCTCCGTAGGGGCATACCTACTTAAGGGGGGATGCATTCCGATTGCTCAGTCCGATATTGACACGGCGTTCCGCGAATGGGAATCGCCCAAACGCATTTCGGGGTATAAGATTAGCTAGCAACTTTCGCCACTTGTTGTTACCTTCTAAGAAGTTGGGTAGTTGTGCGCCCGAAGGGGTTCGTGCGCCCATAGAACGCGCCATCGGGTTGGCCGGACGGGGGCCATTACATGGTCGGCACTGACAAATTCCTGGATCTGTTGCGCCAGAGCAGTCTGGTCGAAAGCGACGTTCTGGAGAAGGCGCTTACCGACATCGGCCCGACGGCCGAATCGGAGACCCCCGACGGCGGTTCGGCCTTGGCCGACAAGTTGGTGGAAGCGAAGCTGATTACTTCGTGGCAGCGGAGCAAGTTGCTGGAAGGGCGGCACAAGGGATTCTTCCTCGGCCGCTACAAGCTGTTGGGCCTGTTGGGCACCGGCGGCATGAGCAGCGTTTATCTGGCCGAGCATACGCGGATGCATCATCGGGTGGCGCTGAAAGTTTTGCCCCAGAGCCGGGTGAACGATTCTTCCTATCTGGCGCGCTTTCAGCGCGAGGCTCAAGCGGCGGCGAGGCTGGATCACAAAAACATCGTTCGCGCTTACGACATCGACAACGAAGGAAACATCCATTACCTGGTAATGGAGTACGTCGAAGGGCGCGATTTGCAGTCGATGATCAACGACGATGGGCCGATGGAATTCGACACGATTGCGGAGTATATCCGCCAGGCGGCTGAAGGCTTGGAACACGCCCACAACGCGGGGTTGATTCATCGCGACATCAAACCGGCGAATTTGCTGGTGGATCAAAAGGGCGTGGTCAAAGTGCTCGACATGGGGCTGGCGCGCTGGGAGCAGGACGACAAGTTGGCGTCGCTGACGATCGCGCATGAAGAAAACGTGCTGGGCACCGCCGATTACCTGGCGCCCGAGCAAGCGAAGGACAGCCATTCAGTCGACAAGCGTGCGGACATCTACAGCCTGGGCTGCACGATGTATTTTCTGCTGGTTGGTCACCCGCCGTTTCCGGACGGCACGTTGGCGCAGCGAATTTGGAAGCATCAGAACCAGATGCCCAAAAGCGTGTATGAAGAGCGGCCCGATTCGCCGCCGCCGCTCGTGGACGTGTGCCTGCGCATGATGAGCAAACAGCCGGAGGCGCGGTATCAGTCGGCCGGGGAAGTGGCCCAAGTTTTGGCCAAGTGGTTAGAAATGCGAGGCAAACCCGCCGCGACGGGATCGGCGCGGCTGATGGGAAGCCGGCACCAGCGGAGATCGACCACCAGCCCAAAGGCGCCGCCGCGGCGCAGCGAAAAACCCGGCTCCGACGATACGATTTCCAATCTCAATCGGGAAACAATTGCCGCCAACGAGTCGGATAAAGCCCATCCGGGCGCATCTTCCAAACCGGGTGGCAGCGACTTGAAGCTAAGCGACAGCAGCATCGTGGGGCGCAGCAACGTGTTGTCAGGGCCCGGCCAGAGCGGCAGAGGTTCGAGCAAAGGTCCGGGCAGCGGCTCGGCGAAGCCTTTGTTTGTGGCCAAGCCGCTGGAGGCGCCGCCGAAGAAGGACGAAACACTGACGAACTTGATCGATGATGCATTGAAAGAGATCGAATCGCATCCCCGACCTTCAAAGAAGGGTGGATCGCCAAAATCATCGGGCGGGCATCCATTCGGCAGGCAGCCAACGTTGCCCAAATGGTTTTGGCTGGTATTGGGCGGGATGGTGTTGTTCGCGGTGGTTGTTGGGTTGCTTTTGAAATTGTGAATGCGATCGCGGCGCCGATTAATTCTTTAGTTTTTCACCCAGCGCCCATGTAGATTGCCCAAGCTGCTGTTTCGCGGGCATTCTTCCCAAGCTCGCGCATTGTCGGCGCGAAAATGGCTCGATATCTCCGCCGCAGTGCGCGCGTTTTTCGTCCACTTCGCGGGCGAGGCCGAGGATCCGCTGGCATCCCCCGTTTGGGAGCATTTCCCCCCTCTTGGAGAAACGCTAAGTTCATTGATCTAAACGACTTACGATGTTCACTTGCTTGTTCAGAAGACACGCGCTTACAGTGGAAGTGTGGTCATTGACCATGCCTTTTCTGACCGATTCAACAGTATGTGCTAGTGCGAGCTGACAGCCCTGCAAGCGTTTCCTTTGGGAACGCCAGAATTGTCGGTTCGAAAGCAAGGGACGATGTATGGGCCGCCGCGTACAAGCTTTCTTTGGTAACCGCATTCGAAACCGCGTGGAGCATTTAAACGCGATGGTCCGCGCCAAGCGCGACCGCAAGAGTGTGCGTTCCAGTAAGCGGGCGCGGGGAGTGCCGCGGAATTTGCAACTGCCGTTCGTGCCGCCGGAAGATTGGCACGAGCCGTGCGGGAAAGAGTCGGTCAGCCGAGTGGAATCGGATTATCGCATCGTCGAGCAGGCTGCGGGTCCGGGGTATCGGCATGTGCTAACGCCAGCGGAAATTCGAGATCGATTGGCTCAATTGCCTGCCCAGTTTATCGCCCCTTTGGAAGTTGTGCAGCTTAGCCGCATGACGCGTAAAAAGTTGAGCTTCCCCTGCTACGGCATGCAGTGGGGACCGGCGATTTATTTGTACCCGGTTGAGGAATCGTTGGTGGAGCTTTACAAGGCGCCGCCCAAGCCGGCGCAGATTATTGAGGCGCGAATGTATGGTGCGCGCTGGGAATCGGAAGCTCGGGGTTCATGGAAACTGATTTGGACGGAACGGGCGATCAAGGATTTCTATCTTAATAACATCTTGATCCACGAATTGGGGCATTTGCTGGACGAGAGGAATTCTCGTTCGGTGGATCGGGAGCGCTACGCCGAGTGGTTCGCGGTGGAGTACGGCTACAAGCCAACGCGGCGGCAGTTCGCGGCGTCGCGCGAAGTGGTGCGGCGACATCATCGGCCCCGGCAGCCGCGGTGAGCGGCATATCAGACGAGGAGAATATGAGAGAGCGGTTGCGCTCTTTTCTGATTCTTCCTCTGCTCTTTCTAGCTTGGGATCCTTGGCGAGTGCGTTTCGCAATGGTTGCGGCGACAAGTGTTTCAAGCAGCTAGCGATCGGCCGGGCTGAATCAGAATCTGTCGCTGCGGCGGGCGGGCGCTTATATTGGACTGATGCGAAGTGCAGGCTGCAGAATAAGCCGCGTGAGTGCCTTTCTGGCGCCGGCGATCTTTCTTGCGGCGGCAGTGACCGCTGGAGCCGCCGACAAGCCACCAGCCAATCCAAGTTTCGTGCGAGACATTGCGCCGCTATTGGTGGAAAAATGCGGGCGTTGCCACGTGAACAACAACCGCGGCAGACTGAGCATGGCCAATTTCGAGTCGTTGATAAGAGGTTTGCCCAGCGGTCCGGTGATCGTGCCGGGCGAGGCGCAGGCAAGCAAGCTGATTGCCGCGGTGCAGTCCGGGAAAATGCCCAAAGGCGGCCCGAAGCTGAAGGCCGAGGACATTGCGTTGTTGTCGAACTGGGTGAACGCGGGGGCGAAATTTGATGGACCGGATGCCAAGGTTTCGCTGAATAACCTGGTGCCGGCATTGGTGGCCAAACAAAATACCGACGTTCCGCGGCTAAGCATCACGGTGCCCAAAGGCAAGGAAACGGTCCATTTTTCGCTGGACATTGCGCCGGTGTTGGTTGCCAATTGTCTGAATTGTCACGCGCGCAAGATGGCTGGCGGGCAGTTGCGCATGGATTCGTTCCGCGATTTATTGGCGGGCGGGCAAAGCGCGAACCCGTGGAAGCCCGGCGATCCGGCCGACAGTTTAATCGTCAAAAAACTCAAAGGGCAGGCCGGCGCTCGGATGCCGCTGCGGCGGCCGGCGTTGGATGACGACGTGATCGCCAAATTTGAGACGTGGATTGCCGAGGGTGCGACGTTCGACGGTCCCGATCCTGCGCAGCCGTTGGCGGCGCTGGCATCGACATCGCGGGCCAAGTCGCTCACGAACGAAGAATTGAGCGCCGATCGGCGCGAGC
The DNA here is from genome assembly GCA_963773925.1 of Pirellulales bacterium. Taxonomy (GTDB): domain Bacteria; phylum Planctomycetota; class Planctomycetia; order Pirellulales; family JADZDJ01; genus CAVRAW01. The sequence goes on along the minus strand of CAVZDC010000009.1, from coordinate 390,564 downwards.
AAGCGCAACACAAATGGCGGCTGGCAGATCCGAGCGAGAAGCCCCTGACGACGGAAACAAAGAACTTTCTGCTAATCGGCAACGTCAATCAGGCAGTGATTGATGAAGCTGCTGATGTGGCGGAAGCACAGGCGGCCGCGCTGGCTAAGCTGTTGCGCATTCCGGTGGATCAACCCTTGGTGAAGGGGCGGATTACGCTGTTTTTGTTTCCCACGCGGTATGAATACAGCGAGTTCGGCCGGATGGTGGAACAACGCGACCTGCCGCCGGAGTGGCGCGGCCATTGGAAATATGACGCCGTTGATGCGTACGGCGTATTCGTGGTGCCCGAGATCGGCGGCGATTATTCGCTGGAGGGTATGATCGCCCAGCAGACGGGGGCGGTGTATACCGCCAGCTTGCCAGGAAAACCGCCGGAGTGGTTTTCGGAAGGACTGGGGCGGGTGATTTCCGTGCGAGCCGACGGGCGATCGCCGCGGGTTCGCCGGTGGAACCAACGTTTGGATGAGCTGTTGGCCAGCGGCAAGGCATCAGGGTTTTTGACGCACAAGCTGCCGGCCGAAGATGGCGACGTGGCGGCTTACGGATTTGTGAAAGATTTGATGGCCAGCGGCAGCAAGTTTTCGTCGCTGATTGTGGCGCTGCGAGGCGGGGAAGAGTTTGAGACCGCGTTCGCGCGGATTTATGGCGAACCACAGAAAGTGGTGGAGACGTGGATGCGATCGGTGAAGCCGCTGTGAAGCAGGAGTCAGGGGTCAGGAGTCACGATCGGCAGGGCGGTTTCTCTTGGCGCGTTGGTGAGTACTTCGTTTTGACTGCCGGAGCGGAAGCCTTCCAGATCGAGCGTGACGTACTTGAAGCCCAATTGCTTTAGTTGCGCAGCCAGGCGAGCGCGCGTTTCTGGCGCCGCCAATTCAGCGATGGCGTCGAGGGGGACTTCGAGGCGTGCCAGATCGCCGCGATGGTAGCGCACACGGACTGTTGCGCAATCCGAGCGAGCGGAGCAGTTGTTCGGCACGGTCGATCATTTGCAGTCGCTGAGGGGTTACCTCTTCTCCATAGGCGACGCGACTGGAAAGACACGGGGAGGCGGGCTTTTCGGAAACGGACAATTGCCACGTCGCGGCTAGTGCCCGCACGTCGGCTTTCGTGAAGCCACATTCGGCAAGGGGGCTGCGGACGCCATGCTCCTGCGCGGCGGCTGTGCCGGGGCGCCAATCGCCTGCGTCGTCGAGATTGGCACCGTTGACGATCACCGCCAGTGCCAATTTGGCTGCCAGCGGTTTGATTTGCTCGTACAGCTCGGTTTTGCAGAAGTAGCAGCGGTTGGCGGGATTGGCAGTGTAGTTGGAGTCGTTGAATTCGTCGGTCGCCAGCACTTCGTGACGAATGCCGATTTCGCGCGCCAGTTGTTGGGCGGCTTCCAATTCGCCTTTGGCCAGGCTGGCGCTGGCGCCTGTGACGGCCACTGCTCGATCGCCCAGCGCCAAGTGCGCGGCTTTGGCGAGGAGGGAACTATCGACGCCGCCGGAAAATGCCACGGCGCAACTGCGATAGCATCGCAATTGTTCGAGCAAAGCGTTGCGTTTGTCTTCCAGCGTGGTGGACATGCGCGTTTGCGAAGCATCGGGGTTGGACCAATTGCGGACGGCGTATCAGATTATAGCGATTGGGTTTCCGGAGGGCGGGATTGAATCTGTGAATATGCCCAGAATGTTTCTGACGGCTTCTTAATCTGGAACCCCCAGTCGGATTCTTGACGAAAATTGGGGGACGCTCTAGAAACGATGGAGTTGTGCCCGACGGCCACCGCAGCCGCAGCGCACCTTGGGGCATTCCTACCGGAAGAAGGAACAGAGATATGCGGCCGACCAAATCCCGCCCTATGTGCCTGCGCACATTCGAACGCCTGGAGGTACGGCAGGTTCTTAGTGCCTCTTTAGGCACGGAAGTATTTCCCAATTTGCTGGTGCTGCCGGCAGCCACGTCTGGTCCGACCGGGTTGACGCCGGCGCAGGCCAAATCGGCGTACGGATTCAACAGCATCACGTTTGGCAACGCGGTCGGCAACGGAGCCGGCCAGACGATTGCGATTGTGGATGCTTACAACGATCCAAACATACTTGCGGACCTGGCGAAGTTCGACGCGCAGTTCGGTTTGCCGGCGCCGCCGAGCATCAAAGTGGTGAACCAGACCGGCGGCACGAAGTTGCCCAGCAACAATCGCGGTTGGGCGGCGGAAATTGCGCTGGATGTGGAATGGGCGCATGCCATCGCGCCGGGGGCGAACATATTGTTGGTGGAGGCCGCTTCCGCTAGTTTTGCGAGCCTCAACACCGCGCTCGACTACGCCCGCAGTGCGCCGGGAGTGGTTGTGGTGTCGAACAGTTGGGGCGGCAGCGAATACAGCACCGAGTCGTCGAACGACGTGCATTTCACCACGCCATCGGGACACGCCGGCGTGACGTTTACCGTGGCGGCCGGGGACGACGGGCGCCGGCGGAATATCCGTCGTCGTCGCCGGATGTGCTGAGCGTCGGCGGCACGACGCTGCGGTTGACGTCGTCGGGCACGTGGTCGAGCGAATCGGTCTGGAGCGATGGCGGCGGCGGCACGAGCCGATACGAAGGGCTACCGAGTTATCAAAGCGGGTTGGGTATTACCAATCGCGGCACGCCCGACGTTTCGTACGATGCGAATCCGAGCACGGGATTTGCGGTTTACGACAGTTACGGCAGCGGCGGGTGGGCGCAATACGGCGGCACGAGCGTCGGCGCTCCGCAATGGGCGGCACTGATTGCGATTGCCGACCAGGGGCGGGCACTTTCGGGCAAGGGCTCGCTTTCCAATGCTCAGGCGGCGCTGTACACGCTGCCGCGCAGCGATTTTCACGATATTACGTCGGGCAGCAACGGCTACTCGGCGACCAGCGGATACGACGTGGCCTCGGGATTGGGATCGCCGATTGCGAACCTGGTGGTGCGCGACCTGGTGGCTTACTCCGGTTCGACATTGTTCAGCGCGGGTTCGGCGATCAGTCAGACGCCGGTACGAAGGACGTATTTCTGGTGGAGCAATTTCTTCGGTGAAGCGGCCGGTGGCGGCGCGGGGGCCAGCGGAAACGGCGGGGCCGCGATCGACGCTGGTGCGGCATTGGCGGCCCATGCACCTCCGGCGGCCGGCACGACGGATGCGCAAGGCGCCGACTCGGTTGCCGCAGCGGATGCACCGGTGCAAAGTAGCGGCTCGGCAGCCCAGTGTGTGGCGGCGGATTCGCAGGGTTCAGCATTCGAGAGCGTGCTGTTTGGGCGCGGCCATCGGCCGGCCTCGGGCGGCGATACCGCTCAGGCCGCGGTGGATGCCTATTTCGCCATGCTGGACGGCGCCAATGTCGCCGGCCGGCTGATGCACGCGGCGTGAGCTCGGCCAACTGACGGGTGACACGCCCTGCGTGGGCGTGGCTTCGCCCAAATCTACCGAGTTCGCAACCAGGCCAGCGCCGTTTCCCGATCCGCGTGGCTAAAGTATCGGAACTTTCGTCCCAGCAAGAACCACATCGTTCGCGGGAAGATCGATAGCCACTTATTGTCGGTCACGGCTGCGATCTTTTTAATCTTGGCGAAGTGCTTGCGCACGAAGTTCGCTTGCGATCTCAATCCCGCAAAGTTACGCCAGCCGGGAAATCGCTCGGCGACGATCATCAGTCCTTGCAGTTTGCCATGCTCGGCGATGTAAGGATCGACTTCGGCGGCCAACTCCTTAAAGTCATTCGACTCCAGCGGCGCCTTGGGCGAGATCAGCAACACGCCATCTTCACGTAGCAATGTGTGGGAGATCATAAGTCACCTCCTATTGGAATTATTCGCGCAAGCAATGGGCGGAAACCCGCCGTTTGAGCGGAAGAATTCGACCTGGGGGCCGACGCTAACAGGCGCGCGGCCGACGCTGAGAGCTTTTTTAGCCGAGATTGGTGCGGCGGCGGAGTTCGTCGCGCAGGCGGGCGGCTTCTTCGAAGTTTTCCTCGGCCACGGCCTGCTGCAGATCGGAGCGGAGCTGGTCAACCGGGTCGGGGGGTGGGGCGGGCAGTGCCGGCTTGCGGGCCAGGATTTGATCGCGCCAACGCTCCAGGTGCGTGAGTTCACCGCACCGATCGGCGCGATCGCTTTGGCCATATTCGGACAAGAATTTTTGGATGGCCGAGATGCCGGCGTTGATCACCTGAATCGCGGCCTCGAATTGCTGCAATTGGATGAGCGGCGTGGCCACGGCCTTGGCGTGCATCATGGTGACGTAGGGGCGGTATTGATCGAACAGCAGACGATCCTGGTCCTTGGTGGCGAATTCTTTCACGAAGGCGAATAGGCGGAGATTGCGGGCAGTGTCGCGGGCGCAAAGTTCGTATCGCTCCAGATGCCAGAAGCTGAGATAGCGGTGGTAATACTGCACTCCTTCGCGCAACAGCAATTGGCAATCCTGCGGGGAGAGCTGGAACGAGGCGCCGTCGGGATTGGCGGCATCGTGTGCTTGTTGGCGGCGTGCGGAAGACCTCGAGCCACGATTCCATGCCTTCGGGCTGCTGGCCGTCGGGGCGGCCGTCGATTTCCATCTGCAGGATGCCTAGATCGAGGCGCACCTGGATTTTGTCGTGGCCGTCGTCGCCGGGCACGATGCGCACGGAGAAGCGTTCCGGATCATGCTGCCAGCCATCCAAAATGGGAGTGAGATCTTTCGACACGGCGAACTTTCTGAGCTGATATGCGTGACCGCTCCATCATGCGTTGCATCGATGGATGCGGCAAGGGGAAATAGAGCAGTCAGCAGGCGACAGGCAGCGGGCAGAAAGCGGCAAGCAGAAGGCAGAAGGCGGCGGCGAGCGCGAGGCGCGAATCAATCGTTCGGTTCGCGGTGGATCGGTTCCATGACCTTCGTGTTACGCTCGACCGCGAGCACGATTGTACGTTGTGAGGCACCGTCCTTCGTGCTGGCGACCAGGGGAATGACCTGGCGGCGATTAGGTAGTTCGAGACGGACGCTGAAAGTGCCGTCGGGCGCAGCTTCAAGGGGGCCCCTTGCAAAGTGACTTGAGCTTCGGGGTGGGTGGCGCCGTGGATGACCATTTCGGCGTCGACCTTGAATTGCACGGCTCGATCACGCATCACCAGGTATTCTGCGCCGGTGCCGTAGCGGTTGCCGATCGACGAACCGACCGGACGGCGGAGACGTTCCTCCAGTACTTCCTGCAATTCGCTGGAATTAACTTCGGGGGAGTAGCCGCCGCTCATGGCGTAGATTTTGTCGCAATCTTCCACGACTTCCGACCAGTGGTTGTCGAGCTTTTCATCGGCGGGCGACGAGGGGGTGATGACCGTGTTGCTGCGGGCCAATGAGAAAAACCTTCCGCCCGTGGCGAGATATCCAATTTCCATGCGGTACGTCTGCGGCGGATTGAGCACGTCGACATACCAGTTTGTCACGCCGCCGTGGATGGGAATGTCCCGCGCCACTCGTTCGGATGCCGTGGAAGCGCCGGGGGACGATACGGTGAGCAGCCGCAGGATTGGTTTGGCGGTGTGCCACAGTTCGCCCAAGGCGGCCTGGGCGCGAACGATACCGGCGGGAGTCAGTTCCCAATAGACGTGGAGCCAATAGGGGCCGCGAACCATGACGACCAAGCGGTCTTTGGCGCGACTTCGGCCCTCGCTGGAATTGGTTGCCAGGATTTTGGCCCGCAGTAATCGCAACTTGGCTTGTTCCAGACGCTTAACCAACCGCGAGCCGGAATGGGCTGCTGCGGCGCGAGAGCGCCAGGGCTACGCGCCGTGGTGGGTTTGGGAGCGGTGCGTGCAATGGGGAGGGATTTTTTGCTCGAGGATTTGGAAACCGCGGATCGCTTAATGGCATTTTTCAGAAGCGCCTGCACCAATTGATCTTTGCGCATCGACTGCCAGCCGCGGACGCCGCGCTTGCGGGCCATCTCGCCGAGGTTTTTGAGGCTGTGGGTGCGTAGCGATCGGGCGGTCATGCTTGGGATTACTCCGCTTTCCCGGCGCAACGCGAAGGCGTTGATGCCGAGACCAGTGATTCAGAGGATCGTCCGTGACCTGAACCATGCAAACACTTACGACGTTCAGCCGGCACGACACTGAAGCCCGAAGAGCCTTTCCTGGCGCAGCGGATAGAGTGTTTTTCCCGCGGATTCTTGATTGGACGATTTGCGACCGATCGAGAAAACGCACCATCTGGCAGTTTAATCGAGTCTGTGAATTTACACAATGATTGGCGGGGGTGGCGGGCTTAGTTTGGACGTTTGGGTGCCGGCACTAACACGTTGCGAGCGAATAACTTGTGGCGATCGGGAGATAGGTTTTTGGAATACGGCGAGGTTGTCTCGCGCTTGCGAGCGATCGATTGTGCCGTGGTGTTGGGGCAGTTTGCAGCAGAATCGCCAAGTTGCAAGGCCGGTGGGGACAAGAGGATACGAGCGTGGCGAGGATTTTGTGAAAAAAATCACAAATTAGCTCCAACTATCGTTGACGTTGCCAAAAGGCTTAATTAGATTGACCCCAACCATTTGGCCCGATGTGTTGAAACCGGTTGGTGTTAAGCCTTTCGTAGGAGCGGTGTTGCGGTCGGCTTTTCCATTCGGAAACTCCTGCGGCAACGATTTCTGAAACCCCAGTGCAAGCGTGGATCAGAGATCGCCCCTCATGGACCGCCCTTCCGCGGACGATCGCTCGGCACTTTCCCTCGCCGCGGCGTGGGGTACGCGGGTCATAGCGATCGCGGCCGAGATGGTGGTGCCCGGGTTGATCGGCTACTGGATCGACGTGAAGTTGGGCACGCGAATTGTGTTCATGCTGCTTGGTTTTGCGGTGGGGATTACGACGGCGATCATGCAGTTGATCCGGATCACGTCGTCGAACGCCGGCGCCAAGCAACCTTCGCATCCCTCGGATAAGAATCTCCCGCAATCGTGACCCCCGCCGCCCGAGACTGGCTTCGTAGGTTGGGACCCATTGGGCGCTACGGGCTGTTGGCGCTTTCGCTGGCCGTTGCGCTTTGCATTGCGCTGCCGGCCGCCTACGGATTGCAAGGGATGCCGGCGTGCCGCGCGGCAATGGTCGCGGCCGGTGTGGTGCTGTTGTCTTCCACGTTGGCGATGGTGATTAGCGATTTCATGCGGCGTTCGGGCCAGGCGTTGGCCAGCGTGCTGCTGGGCATGGCGATGCGGATGTTTTTGCCCTTGGGGGCGTGCGTGCTTGCGCAATTGAACCCGGGTGCATTGTCGGAGGCGGGGTTCGTTTATTTTGTGTTGGTGTTTTATCTCGTGGCCCTGCCGACGGACACGGTGCTTGCCTTGGTTCAAGTTCAACCTAAGAAGGCTGCTTGACGACATGCCCGCTCACAATGCACATTCCGCCGCAGCGCACAATCCCTTCGAGCCGGGGCACTTGTTTGGGCACGTGCAGGATGCGGACCACTTCGAGGTGCCCAAGTTCCTGGCGCCGCCGGATGGGATTGTAAAGATTCCGCAGCCGTTTTTGGGCGACACCGCCGAAGGACACGTGCGCGGTTTTGTCATCACCAAATTCATGCTGATCGAATTGGTAGTGGCGATTTTGATCGCGGCGATCTTCATGCGGCTGGCGGCGCGGATGCGGCGCGGCCACGTGCCGACGGGGCGGTGGTGGAATTTGCTGGAATCGATGCTGGTGTACTTGCGTGATGAAGTGGCGCGGCCGGCGATCGGGCATCACGAGGCGGACAAGTTCTTGCCGTTCGTGTGGACGATGTTCTTCTTCGTGCTGTTTTGCAATTTATTTGGATTGTTGCCGTGGGCGGGTTCGCCGACGGGGGCATTGGCTACTACCGGCGCGTTGGCGATCGTTACGTTTGTGACGGTGCTGGGAGCCGGCATGGCGAAATTGGGGCCGGCGCGTTTTTGGCTGGCGCAGGTGCCGCACATCGACGTGCCCTTGCCGCTGGCGATCTTTCTGATTCCGATGATTTTCGTGATTGAAATCGTCGGTCTGTGCATTCGGCATTTTGTGTTGGCCATTCGTCTTTTGGCGAACATGATGGGCGGCCACATGGTGCTGGCCGTGCTGTTGAGCTTTATCGTGGCCACCGCCGGGCAACTGGTGTTTTGGGGCGTGATGCCGGTGAGCGTGCTGGGGGCGACGGCGCTGAGTTTGTTGGAATTATTCGTGGGCGTGTTGCAAGCCTATATCTTCACCTTTTTGTCGGCCTTGTTCATCGGGATGGCGGTGCATCCGCATTGATCGGCGGAACGCCGGCTGCGACGAACAGGGTCCCATCACTTAAGGAGACGCGAGAGTGAATAAGTTGACGCGAGTATTAGTGCTGTGCGGGATTGTGCTGCTGGTGGCTTCGCCAGCGTTTGCTCAGGGACCAGGGGCGGGCGGTGCGGCGCCAAGCGGGTTCAGCATGAATTTTGGCAGCGCGTTCGGCGCGGGCATCGTGCTGTTGGGCGCGGGGCTGGGCATCGGGCGGATCGGATCGTCGGCTGTGGAAAGCATGGCCCGGCAACCGGAAGTAGCCGGCAACGTGCAGACGGCGATGATCATTTCCGCGGCGCTCATCGAAGGGGCCACGTTCTTCGCATTGATCGTGTGCATGTTGTTCAACAAGTAGGGGCTAGAGACTAGGGATTAGGTTTGGTGAGCGGCGGCTTTAATTTGGAGCGTGACATGCTGAGTTCCTATCGAGGCGTGTTGGTAATCGCGCTGGCCGGAGCGGGCCTGGCTCTGGGCGCAGTCGGATGGCAGCGATCCGCGACCGCGGCGCCGAAACGAGAATCGGCGGTGCAGGAGGTCGAGGAATCGGTAAGCACCGCCGTCGAGAAGACGGAAGAGGCGATGGAGAAGCAGCCGAATCCGTTGGCGGTGGATGCCGATTTGGCGGTGTGGACGTTCGTGGTGTTTTTAGTGCTGTTCGGCGTGCTATGGAAGTTCGCCTGGGGGCCAATTGCCAGCGCACTGGATCGGCGCGAGCACCACATTGCGGAGAACATTGCGGCGGCACAGCGGGCTCAGGACGATGCCAAGGCGATGCTGGCGGAGTACGAGAGCAAGTTGGCCAGCGCAGCCGATCAGGTGCGGCAGATGCTGGAGGAAGCCCGCCACGATGCCGAAGGAGTGAAGCAGCAGATTGTGGCTGAGGCCAAGACGGCGGCTCAGCAGGAGCACCAACGGGCCATGCGCGACATTCGCACGGCGACCGATGCGGCGGTGGAGGAGTTGTCGCAACGCAGCGCGGATTTGGCGATTGCGTTGGCGGGCAAGGTGATCAGCTCGAAGTTAACGCAGGAGGAGCGGGCGAAGTTGGTGCAGGAATCGTTGAATAAGTTTGCGGCGGCGACGCCGAGTGCGAATTAGGGTTCGGGGTTCAGGGTTCAGAAGGAACGAGTGAAAGGGTCGGATTAGTTGTTGCATTATGGAAGAAACGCTGACATCACCGCGACGGTTTGCGAAGCTGCCGACGTATGACACGGGCGAGTGGCGGGCTGCGACTGTTTACGCCAGGCGCTGCTCGCCGCCACCGAGCAGGCCAAGGCTACCGAAAGCGTTCTGCAGGAATACGATTCGCTGATCGACGACGTGCTGGATCAAGTTCCCAAGCTGGAAGGGGTGTGGGAATCGAGCTTCGTCGAGGAAGATGCCAAGGAAGGCATGATTCAGAAAGCGTTCGGCGACAGGGCGTCGCCGGTGTTTCTCAGTTTCCTGAAGGTCGTGGCGCGGCATGGGCGGCTGGACATGCTGCGGCTGATTCATCTGGCCTTTCACGAGGAATACAACAAGGCGCGCAAGCGCGTGACGGTGATGGTGAGCACGGCGGAGCCGCTGGATGCGGCGGCCGAAAAGCGGATTATCGAGGACCTTCGCAGCCGATTGAAGCTGCAGCCGCTGTTAGACAAGCAAATTCATCCCGAGTTGATCGGCGGCATTGTGCTGCGGGTCGGCGATCGGGTGTTCGATGGATCCATTGCCACGCAGCTCAAGGGGTTGCGTGAACAAATGCTCGAGAGGAGCGTGCATGAAATTCAAAGCCGACGAGATCGCTTCAGTTCTCCAGAGTGAAATCCAACAGTACCAAACGAAGATCGACGTGCGCGACGTCGGTCGGGTGCTGGAGGTGGGGGACGGCATTGCGCGTGTGTACGGCCTGTCGGGCGTGATGGCTGGGGAAATGGTCGAGTTTCCCAGCGGCATCAACGGCCTGGCGTTCAACCTGGAAGAGAACTCGGTGGGCGTGATCATTCTGGGCGATTACCTGGCGATTGAAGAAGGGGACGAGGTCAAGAGCACGGGCCGGCTGCTGAGCGTGCCGGTGGGAGATGCGGTGGTAGGTCGCGTGTTGGATCCGCTAGGCAATCCGCTGGACGGCAAGGGGCCGGTGGTGACGACGGAGCGGCGGCCGGTGGAGTTTTTGGCGCCTGGCGTGGCGGAACGGCAGCCGGTGCGCGAGCCGCTGCAGACGGGCATCAAGGCGATCGACGCCATGACGCCGATCGGACGCGGCCAGCGCGAATTGATCATCGGCGACCGCAAGACGGGCAAGACAGCCATCGGCATCGACGCCATCATCAATCAGCGCGACAGCGGCGTGAAATGTTTTTACGTGGCCATTGGACAGAAAGATTCCTCCGTGGCCAACACCATCGAGGCACTGCGCGAGCATGGGGCGATGGATTACACGACGGTGATTCTATCGGGCGCCAGCTCCCCTGCCCCGTTGCAGTACGTAGCGCCGTATGCGGGCACGGCCATGGCTGAGTTCTTCATGTACAACAAGCAACATGCGCTGATTGTGTACGACGATCTTTCGAAACAGGCACAAGCGTATCGGCAGTTGTCGCTCTTGTTGCGGCGGCCGCCGGGGCGCGAGGCTTATCCGGGCGATATTTTTTACGCTCATAGCCGACTGCTTGAGCGCTCGGCGAAGTTGAGCAACGAGATGGGAGGCGGATCGCTGACTTCGCTGCCGATTATCGAAACGCTGGAAGGGGAAGTTTCGGCGTACATTCCCACCAACGTGATTTCGATTACCGACGGGCAGATTTATTTGCAGCCGAACTTGTTCTTCGCGGGCATTCGGCCGGCGATGAACGTGGGTATTTCGGTGAGCCGCGTGGGCGGGGCCGCGCAGATCAAGGCGATGAAGAAAGTGGCGGGCGGATTGCGGTTGGACTTGGCTTCATTTCGCGAATTGGAAGCGTTTGCCCAATTAGGAACGGATTTGGACGCCGCCACGCAGGCCCGGCTCGATCGTGGCTATCGCATGGTGGAGTTGCTCAAGCAAGGGCAGTACAAGCCGATGGACGTGACCGACCAGGTGATGAGCATTTACGCCGGCACGCGCGGCTATCTGGACGAAGTGCCACGTAACGAAGTTTTGAATTGGGAGAAGGCGTTCATCACGTTCATCAAGGATCAGAAGCCGCAGATTCGCAAAAAGATTTCCGACACGAAGGATTTGGACGCGGAGACGGAGAAGGCGCTCGTGGCGGCGATCGGGGACTTTAAGGCTCAGTGGGGTGGGGGGAAGAAGAAGGAGAAGGAGCTTGTCAGGGTGTGACGGAAGAAGGGGAGAAGAGCAGAAGAGGAGACAGGGAGACGGGTTTAAGAGATGGCCAAAGCCAGAGCATTAGATCGACGTCGCAGATCGGTCCGTAATATCCGCAAGATTACGCGGACGATGGAATTGATCGCCACCGCGCGATTCAAGAAGGCGATGGACCGCGCTCATGCGGCGACGGCGTACACCAAGCGAATCACGAAGCTTGTGGCGGATTTGGCACAAAGCGGGTTGGAAGTCAGCCATCCGCTGCTGGAGGCGCGCGAAGTGACGAATCGGGCCATTTTGCTGGTGATCACCGGCAACCGCGGGCTATGCGGCGGGTACAACTCGAACGTGTTTCGGCAGGCCTGGGCGCGCTACAATGAGCTGCGCGGCCAGCCGCAAGAAATGGATTTGGACCTGGAGATTTCAGGGAAACGCGGGATTGCGGCGTTCAAATATCGTGGCATCAAGGGGAACCAGACATTCACGCACTTTGAGGACAAGCCTTCGTTTGCGGAAATCGACGTACTGGCCAACCGGTATTTGGAAGAATTTGCGCTGGGGAAGCTGGATCGGCTGGACGTGGCATACACCCGCTTCGAGAGTTTAAGCAAACAAACGGCGGTGGTGGAGACGCTGTTGCCGCTGACTTCGCTTGCGGGCGGCGAGGCGCAGAAGAAGCCGGAAGAAGCGGCGGTCGAAGCGCAGTACGAATTTTTGCCGTCGGCGGAGAGCATATTGGAAGAAGTCGTGCCCACTAGTTTCAAAGTAAAATTGTTCAAGTGCTTTTTGGATTCCGCGGTGAGCGAGCAAATTGCCCGCAAGGTGGCGATGAAGTCGGCCACGGATAACGCGGATAAGCTGATCAAGGCACTGAGCATGCAGTACAACCGAGCGCGGCAGAGCCAGATTACGGGAGAGATTATGGAAGTGTTGGGGGGCGTGGAAGCGTTGAAGTAAAAAGCGGATTGGAACACGGCCCCCGGGCCGAGCCCGGGGCTAAATCGAATTAATGACCATTGACCACGGATAACTGATTTATGGCCACTGCACCTGCTGCGAAGAAACAGACCGCCACGCATGCCGCCACCGTCAAGGGCACAGGGCGCGTGACGCAAATCATCGGTTCCATTTTCGACGTGGAGTTTCCGGAGGAACATCTGCCGGCGATTTATAACGCGATCACGGTGGATGCCGACGTGAAGGGCACCAAGATTCACCTGACCGGCGAAGTGCAGCAGCACTTGGGGGGCGGCCGGGTGCGATGCGTCGCGCTGGGGAGCACCGACGGCATGGTGCGCGGGATGGAAGTGGTCGATACAGGCGGACCGGTTATGGTGCCGGTCGGCGAGGCCACTTTGGGGCGCGTATTCAATTTGTTGGGCGAGCCGATCGACAATCGCGGCCCGGTGAACGCCAAGGAATATTGGCCGATCCATCGCGATCCGCCGCTGGTGACCGATCTTTCGACCAAGACCGAGGTGTTCGAGACGGGCATCAAGGTGATCGACTTGCTAACGCCGTTTGTGCGCGGCGGCAAGGCCGGGCTGTTCGGCGGAGCCGGGTTGGGCAAAACGGTGATTCTGACCGAGCTGATTGCACGTATCGCCAGTGCGCACGGCGGCTATTCGGTGTTCGCCGGCGTCGGCGAGCGAACGCGTGAAGGAACTGACCTGTGGCTGGAAATGCAGGAGGCGAAAATCGGCGACACGGGGCGGCACGTGATCGAGCAGACGTGTATGGTGTTTGGTCAGATGAACGAGCCGCCTGGGGCGCGGTTGCGCGTGGCGCTGTCGGCGCTGACGATGGCGGAATATTTCCGCGACAAAACCGGGGCCGATACGCTGCTGTTCATCGACAACATTTTCCGTTTCTCGCAGGCCGGCAGCGAAGTGTCTGCATTGTTGGGGCGGATGCCCAGTGCCGTGGGTTACCAGCCGACGCTGGGGACCGAGATGGGCGCCCTGCAAGAGCGGATTGCCTCGACGTCGCGCGGGGCCATTACCAGCGTGCAGGCGGTGTACGTGCCGGCGGATGATCCGACCGATCCAGCGCCGGCGACGGCGTTCGGCCAGTTGGACGCGTTCTTGTATTTAGAGCGAGCGATTTCGGAAAAAGGCATTTATCCGGCGGTGGATCCGCTGGCATCGTCGAGCCGGATTTTGGATCCGCAGTATGTGGGCGAGCGGCACTATGCGATTGCCCGCCGCGTGCAAGGCATTTTGCAGCGGTACCGTGAATTGCAAGACATCATCGCCATTTTGGGCGTGGAGGAATTGAGCGAAGAGGATAAGCAAGTGGTGAACCGGGCGCGGCGGATCGAACGATTCCTGTCGCAGCCGTTCTTGGTGGCAGAAGTGTTCACCGGCAAGCCGGGGGAGATCACGCCACTGCGCGACACGATTCGGAGCTTCGAGGAGATTTGCGACGGCAAATGGGACCAGCTGCCGGAGCAGGCGTTCATGTACGTCGGGCCGATCGAGCAGGCGGAAGAGCAAGCCAAGAAGATGGCGAAGAAGTAAATGACCAACGACCAAATCCCAATGACCAATTTGATATTGTCATGGTGAGCTTGGTCATTGGCACTTGGTCATTGGTCATTCTTATAACTGTCTAATTTTGCTATGGTTGAGCATTACGAAACCGGCGTTGACGTTACCAGTCCGATAGCGATCATGGAATGCATTGTGGTCACGCCCGAGGCGACGGTGCTGCAGACGCCGGCCCAATTTGTCGCCCTGCCGTTGTACGACGGCGAGATCGGGGTGGCGCCGGGTCACAGCCCGTTCATGGGCCGGCTGGGCTACGGCGAGCTGCGGGTGACGGAGAACGGCAAGACAATGCGGTTTTACGTCGACGGCGGGTTTGTGCAGGTGGCCAACGACCAGGTGTCGATTCTCACGCAGCAGGCCGTGCCGGCTGCGCAGCTTGATGCGGCGGTGGCGCGGGAACATCTGGCGACGGCGCGGGCCCGCAAGGCGAACTCGCCGGAGCTGATGGCGATTCGCGACCGGGCGGAACTTCAGCGCGGGCGCAGTTGCGGATGGCGGAGCGGGCTGCGAGCTGACGTCGAAGGAAATTGAAAAAAGAAGAGGAGAAGAGGAGCGGGGCAGAAGAGGAGACGGCGGGCGCGACGTTTTTTGGCCGTCACGACGCAAACTCTCCGCATAAGCGGGCCGCACCGCGGGAAGCGCGTGCGAAATTTCGCCGACAATTGCCGTGTCGGACTTAGGCTAAATCTCCCCAGGTGCCGAAAGAAAATGTTGGCGGCACCTAGTACGAATTGTTGGGCAGGCGGATTGGCGATCTCTTAAGCCACATCGGCGGCGGAACAGGCCATACAATCGGCCAACTCGAAGGGAGCTTGCGTTGTCTAGTCGAATCGTTGGGTGGATCGAAGTCGACGGAACGATTAGCGAATTCTTCGATCGTAAGCGGCATCCGGTCCTATCTTCGCTGTACAGGCATCGGCTGGCGTGTCTGAATTCGAGACTGACTTTGCTTACCGAGGCATGGTTAACCGAGTGCCTCGAGGCCGATTTCGAGCAGTTGCACGCCGATTTGGAAGCCGAGTTTGAGCAGTTGCAGAAGCTGGCGGGGTAGAGGCGAGCTCCGCTCCGCGGACTGCGTGCCGCGGCCAAACTGTCAGAATGGACGGTCCCTTGGTTGCGCTGCGGGCTCAAATCACGTAATTCAGTTCGGGGGCCAGTTCTTCGGCTTCGTTCTTCATTTTTAGCCGCGGGGCTTCCAGCACGACCGTGGTGTTCGGCTCGACGCTGCGGGTGAGCCAGACGCTGGAGCCGACGACCGAGTGGTGCCCAATACGTGTGCGACCGCCCAAGATTGTGGCACTGGCGTAGACGATTACGTAATCTTCCAGCGTGGGGTGGCGCTTGTGGCCGCGCTGCAAATTGCCTTCGCCGTCGGTGGGGAAACTTAAAGCACCAAGCGTGACGCCTTGGTAAAGCTTGACGTGGTCGCCGATTTCTGTGGTTTCGCCAACCACCACGCCGGTGCCATGGTCGATGAAAAAATACTTGCCGATGGTGGCCCCCGGATGAATGTCGATGCCGGTGCGCGAGTGGGCCCATTCGGTCATCATGCGTGGAATATACGGCACGCCCAGTGAGTGCATTGCATGGGCCAGCCGGTAGATGGTGATTGCTTCCAGGCCGGGGTAGCAGAAGATGACTTCGTCGGTGGTGCGGACGGCCGGATCGCCTTCGTAGGCGGCTTGCACGTCGAGCGCCAGGAGCCTGCGGACGTCGGGGATTTGTTCCAGGAATTGCACGGCTTTGACCTGGCCCAGGGCTTCGAAATCGGCGTCTTCGGTGCACATTTCGGTGGCACCGGCGTCGTGCCGCAGGGCGCGGCCGATTTGCACGGTGAGCTTGTCGTGCAGCGAATCGATCAGATCGCCCACGTGGTACAGCACATTGCCCATGTGCAGACCTTCGCGGCGGCGATAACCGGGAAAGAGAATTTCCTTCAGATCCTCGCAGCAGGCGATGATGACGTCGTAGTTGGGCAGCGGGCAGTGGCCCAAGTGGTTGATCGAGCTAACCTCGCTGTAGGTTTGCACGATTTTCTTGGTGAGCTCGGGCAACTGTTCGCGGAGGCGGATATCGGTGGCCATGGCTGGGGCCAGGGTTCGGGGTTCAGGATTCTGGCGGCGGGACGTGATCCAGTTGTTAAGCGAGATTTGAAGGCACGATGTTACGGAAAACTTCCGCCATGGGCGGAACGGAAGGACCGGACGCAGACGCAAACGATTGCGCGTCCGGAACTAGACCGGGCAACAACACACGCACACACACAGGCTGCGGGTGAGATTGTCCATAGGAATGATAGGATGAACCGCGTGACCGCGGGAAAAACGGCAAAAGGGGGCAAAGATTAACGGCTGCCCTAGGGTTCGACTGCGGTTATCGTAGGCGTCAAAGTGGGCAAAATCAACCGTCCTCTGAATGTTGTCGGCCGGGAATGTAGGTTGGGTTGAGAGTATTTGGGACCGGTAAAGTTGTTCCACGCGCTCCCCTACCGGGTCGCGGCTAAACGTCCGCTACTATTCTTCTTCCTCTTTCTCCATTACCGCCTTTTCGATGATCGACTTTTGGACGTTGCCGGGGACCACGTCGTAGTGGCTGAAGTCCATGGTGTAGCTGCCTTGGCCGCCGGTGATACTCGACAGGGTGCGGGCATAGGTGGTGACTTCGGCCAGCGGAACCGAGACTGAGATAGATTGCAGATCGCCGCCGGCGGATTCCATACCCAGGGGGCGGCCGCGGCGGCCCGACATATCGCTGTTGATGTCACCCACCTTGTTGTTGGGCACGGTGATGTGCAGCGTGACGATTGGCTCCAACAGCGCCGGGCGGGCTTCCTGGAACACGTTGCGGAAGGCCATGGAGCCGGCGGTTTTGAAGGCGGCTTCGGAACTATCGACATCGTGGTATTTGCCGAAGTGCACTTCGACGCCGACGTTTTGCACCTGGTAGCCGGCGATGACGCCGCGATCCAATCGTTCTTTGAAGCCTTTTTCCACGGCCGGCAGGAAGTTGTTGGGGATGGTGCCGCCGACGATCGAATCGACCCAGACGAAATTGTGCTTTTCGTCGTAATGGAATTCGCGCATGTGGGGAAAGTGTTCTTTGGTGCAGAACTCTTCCACCTTGGTGTCCTTAGGGAAGGGGAACATGCGGATGTGCACCTCGCCGAACTGGCCGCGGCCGCCAGATTGTTTTTTGTGGCGGTAGCTTCCCTCGGCTTTTTGCTGCACGGTTTCGCGATAGGGGATTTTCGGCTCATGCACTTCGACTTCCACTTTATCGCGGCGTTTGAGTCGCTCGCGCAGAATCATCAGGTGCAGTTCGCTCATGCCCGTCATCACCATTTCTTTGGTTTGCGGATCGCGGTCCAGCCGGAAGGTGGAATCTTCCTCCAAGATTTTGTGCAGTGCGCCGGAAAGTTTGGCTTCATCGCCGCGGGCCTTGGGCACCGCGGCCAGGCCGACCATCGGCGTGGGGAATTTCATGGATGGCATCGTGACTTTGCCTAGCGTGGCGCCGGTGTGCAACTCTTCGGTTTTTGAAACGGCGACAATTTCGCCCGCGGAGGCGGAGTCGATCGCTTTCGTTTCGCTTCCTTGCACTTCCAAGAGCGGGCCGATTTTGACGTCTTTCTTTACGCCCGAAACGTGGACGCTTTGATCCTTCTTCAGCGAGCCGCTGTGGATGCGCAAGAAGCTGAGCTTTTGCACAAAGGGATCGATGCGGGTGCGCCAGACTTGGGCCACGAGTGGGCCGGCGGGATCGGCTTCGATTTCGACTTCTTTGCCCGTTTCGTCGGTGGCCTTGCGCACGATCTTGTCGGGTGAGAGGGCGCACATCGCGAGCACGTCGAGAAATTCCTGCACGCCGCCGCCAGTTTTGCCCGACATGCAGACGATGGGAATCAAGCTCCCCTGGGCGACCGCTTGCACCAACAAGCACGAGGTTTCTTCTTCGGTGGGCGGTTTGCCATCGAAGTATCGGGCCAGCACTTCCTCGTCGGTTTCGACGATGGTTTCGATCAGCGACTGAGTCAGGTCGGCCGGCTTCATCAGCGCGCTGGGGCATCGGCAGGGGGCTTTAGTGTGCTGGCGACGCCTTTGAAATCGTGCCCGGATCCGAGCGGCACGTTCAGCGGGACGCAGGCTTTGCCCCACAATTCCTGAATGCCGGCGATGAGTTTGGGAAAGTTAATGTTTTCGGTGTCCATCTTGGTGACGGCGATTATACGGCCCACGCCGGCTTTGCCCGCTTCTTGAAAGACGCGGCGGGTGTTTACTTCGATTCCGGAGTGCGCGTTGACGGCGATGACGGCTGTTTCGACCGCTCGCAATGCGCCGATGGCTTGGCCGATGAAATCGGGATAGCCCGGCGTGTCGATGAAATTGAAATGCTTGCCGCCGTGTTCGAAATGCACCAGGGCCGCTTCGATGGAGTATTTGTGGTGCTTTTCTTCTTCGTCGAAATCGCAGACGCTGGTGCCGTCGTCGACGCTGGCCGGCCGGGTGACCGCGCCGGTCACATTGAGCAGCTTGTCGACGAGCATCGTTTTGCCCGATGAGCCATGACCACAGAGCGCGATGTTGCGGAGATCTTCAACTTTGTACTTTGCCATGGGCTAAATTCCTTGCGGTGTTCACGATTCCATTAGTGTGCGGGCACGGGACGCGCGGCGGCGAGGGCGTCGGTCAGCGTGAGTTTGCCTTCGTACAGGGCGCGGCCGATGATGCAGCCGGCCATTGGTATGGCGGCAAGCGCGGCGACGTCGGCGGCCGAAGTCACGCCGCCGGAGGCGATCACGGGCAGCCGCACCGCTTGTTGCATGGCGCGCATGGCCGGCAGATTGGGACCGGCCAGCATGCCGTCGCGGGAAATGTCGGTGTAAACGAGGGCCGCCAAAGGCTCGCGATCGAGTTGCTTCGCCAAATCGATCGCCCGAGTCGTGCTGGTATTCAACCACCCTTCGGTGGCGACCAGGCCATCGCGGGCATCGATGCCCAGCACGAGCTTGTGGGGATATTGCCGCGTGACCGATCGAAACCAATTCGGCTCGCGCAGGGCATTGGTGCCGATCACCAGGCGCGAGAGTCCCAGTTGGAGGAGCTGCCCGATGACCTGCTCGTCGCGGATTCCGCCCCCCAACTCGCAGGGCACGCTGACGGCCGACAGGATGGCGCGGAGGGCTTCCAAATTCGCAGGCCGCCCGTCTCGCGCGCCGTCCAAATCTACCAAGTGCAGACATTCGGCGCCTTCGCTGACCAGGCGGCGGGCGGCGGCGGCGGGATCGTCGTCGAAGACGGTCTCACGGCCATAGTCTCCCTGCTGGAGGCGGACGCATTTGCCGCCGCGCAAATCGATGGCGGGCCAAATCTGCATGGGTGAAAGAACTCCCCCCAAGCTTGAGAGCCGAATTTGGTTACAGAAACTCGAAATATGCCACAGGGGCCGACGGTACGCAAGAGGCCGAAACTGGGGCGAATGATTGAATGAGTAAATGTCTGAATGACTGAATGACGGCAGAAATGCTCAGCCCTCATTTAGCCATTTAGTGATTCCGGCATTTAGACATCTTCTGCTTCGAGTGCGGCAAAATTTCGGAGAATCTTGAGTCCGTCGGCCTGGCTCTTTTCCGGATGGAATTGGGTGGCGAACAGATTGCCGCGCCAGATCATCGAACAGAACTGGCCGCCGTAATCGGTTTCGGTGGCGACGACGGATGTGTCGCGCGGTTTCACGTAGTACGAGTGCACGAAGTAAACGTGCGTGCCTTCGGCGATGCCTTCCAACAGCGGCGGGCGGCGGCGGATGGCTAGCGAATTCCAGCCCATGTGCGGCACTTTGAGTTCGGGCGGCACATCGAAGCGCACCACTTCGCCGGGCAGAATGCCAAGGCCTTCGTGCGTGCCGTTTTCGTAGCCGACGTCGAAGAGCAGTTGCAGGCCCAGGCAGATGCCGAGGAACGGCTTGTTGGCGGCGACAGCGTCTTTGATCGGTTCGACCAGGTTGCGGCGACGTAGTTCGGCGATGGCGTCTTCAAAGGCGCCGACGCCGGGGAGGATGATTTTTTCGGCGCGGGCGATTTCGCGGGCGTCGTGGGTGATCGTAGCCTGTTGGCCAACCCGCTCCAGCGCTTTTTGCACGCTGCGGAGGTTGCCCATTTGGTAATCGATGATGGCGATCATGGGTTCAGGGTTCGGGGTTCAGCAAGTCAATCGACAATCAAATGCGGCGATGGTTCGCGACGCTGAATTGTATCGCTAGAGATACCATCTCGGCAGGCGTCGAGGCGCATGAAAAAGCCCAGGGGTTGCAACCCCTGGGCTTGGTTTTGATCTGCAGAACGCAAGCGACTTGGGAAAACTCACTTTTGCCACTGCTCTGGATAGACTACCAGTTCGACGCGGCGATTGCGGGCTTTGCCCTGCAGCGAGGCGTTGGAAACGACCGGATGGTTCGATCCGTGCGCGACGAGGAACAATTGCTGCGGGCGGATGTGCGAGCGCGTGGTTAGATAGTCGAGAACCGAGCTGGCGCGAGAAGTGGAAAGCTGCTGATTCGATGCCCAGCCGGACGGCGGCGGATCGGTGTCGGTGTGTCCTTCGACGCCGATGATTTGATTCGGATAGGCACGCTGCAGTTCGTTCGCCACGGCGTCTAAAAGCAGCGGGGCATCGGACCGCAATTGAGCGGTGCCGGGATTGAACAGCTTGTCGGCGGGGATTTCCACGCGCACCACGTCGGCATCTTGCCGCACTTCGATGCCGGGGATGTTCATCGTAGGGAGGTTGCGCGAAAGGCTGCTGTTAGCGGTGATCGATGCGCCGGCGCGTTTTTGCAGCGAGGCGGTGAGTGCGCGGGCTTGTTGCTCGGTGTTGATTTGGTTTTCGTGCGCTTGGGCCAGTTGTTGCGTAGTGCTGTTGAGCTGGTCGCGCATCACGTTCACCTGGTCCTGCAGTAGGTGAGTTTGCTGCTGGGCCTGGGCGAGCTTGGCCTGCAATTCTTGATTGTCGCTATCCAGGGAACTGGAGCGGCTGGCCAACTCCTGTTGGCGCTGCATCATCGCCAATTGTTGCTGCTGAAACGGCGCGGCCTGCTGGGCGACGTTGGGGTTCTGCTGACAGCCGGCCGCGGCCAGCGTCAGTAGCGCAACAACAAATAGCCGGCGAACGCCCGGCATGGCGCAACTCCTTGGAAAAAACGAACCGAAAAGACGTGAGATGAGATTGTGCCCCGGCGGCGAAAAACTTCCGCGGAGACAATTGGGGCGGGATGATAGCGGGGGGAATTGGCGGCCGCAAGGGCAGTTCGCCCAACGGTGAGCTATGAACGATGAGCGATGAACGCTTGGGCGGAGTTATGATATCGCTGCTGCCAGCGTGTTGCCAGATTGATGAGGACTCTGGGGCGGCGGAGCGGTTTTGTACAGGCGCTTGATGTAGTTGCGGTGCCAGCGGCTGGGGGCATGCGGCTGCCAGCCGTGGCGTGCTAGCAAGCGCGGCGAAAGGCGCAGATTGGCGGCATCGCACAGGATTGCGTCGCAGTGTTTGAGAGCGGCGATATCATCGAGCACCGCCAGGGCTGGCAGCACGCTGGCCCAGCG
This sequence comes from Pirellulales bacterium, assembly GCA_963773925.1. GTDB lineage: Bacteria > Planctomycetota > Planctomycetia > Pirellulales > JADZDJ01 > CAVRAW01. The sequence continues at coordinate 368,832 of CAVZDC010000009.1, read as the reverse complement.
TGTGGTGCGCGCGGAGACGACGTACTTCAGGGCGAGATATTTCGGATGTCGGCGCGGCTGATTGTAATACAGCCACAGGCGATCGCCGAGGGCGTGGCGGTGATACCATTGGCCAATCGTCGCGCCCAATAGCGAGACGAATTTTGGCCAGGGGCGGAGGTGGATGGCCACCAATTGTCCGTCGCGAATTTCAATCACGCCATAGCGGCGACGGCGCAGCACATCAGCGTCGGCACGAAGATCAGTTACGGATTGAAAGAATTTGCCCATGCGGAAATATAGCATGGGACAAATGACCAATGACCAAATCCCAATGACCAATGGGGGATGTTGTCGTCTTTGGGCATTGGCACAGGGCCGATTGGTTATTGTCGCGACAATCGGTTTCGCAGCGCGCGAACGATGAATAGTGCCAGCACCAAGAAGGGCACGCACGCGACGAGGGCGGAGGGGACCAGCCAATGGATTTCAAACATTCCCCTGCAGTATTCCCAGATGGGACCCCAAAAGACAATCACCAGCAAGGTTGCCAGACACAAGAACGGGCCGTAAGGAATGACATTATCGCGAAACAGGAGCAATCGGATCAGGCCCACCAGCCGCCGGCAAACGGCGACAGGAAGAACACGATGACCATGGGTTGCCAGCCGAGGAAGGCGCCGATCATGGCCATCAGCGTGACGTCGCCGAAGCCCATGGCCTCGCGCTGGAGAATCAAACTGGCGATGAAGCGGATGTTCCAGATTACGGCTCCGCCGGCGGCCATGCCGATCAGTGAGGACGTTAAGCCGTGCCAGCGCTCGCCGTCGCGCGACCAAACAAAGGCAATGGCCAAACACCCGAGCGTGGCCATCGGGAGCACCCATTTCCATTCGGGTCTGGCGAAAATACGCCGCCACATAATGCGCCAGGCCTTGACGGGCCCCACGCCCAACCGCCAGCGGCGCGGCAATAGCGCAGCGCACCAATCGAGATAGCAGGCAATGGCCACGATCAGGGAAACGACGCTGGGCAAAAAGCGAGCTGCGAAGTTGGGTGAATCAAATCGCAGCGGCCGGATGACGTAGTTGAACCGCTGATTTTGCACGTTTTGCTGAACCCAAGGTAACGATCCCGCCAGGCATACACCGGACAACATGAGCGCGATCAGCGTGCCAGGAACGGTGACGGCGTCGGGGATTGTTTGTTCGTCGAAGTCGATGAAGGTGGCCACGGCCAAGAAGGCCAGCAGCACTACGTGGACGGCGTACTGCGAAAACAAGGCAACCTTCGCAAAGTTATCCAGGGTGGCGAGATCCGGAGCGACGGGGAAGACGGTCAAAGCGTGTCGCTCGATTTCCCACCAGTACAACCAAGGCATTGCGAGCGCGAACGCGAGTTCGATCAGCATAGGGCGAATCCAGAATCCGCGTCCGTGCAACGCCGACTCGCGCTGGAGGCTTAACCAGCCGACGATGGGGATGCGGTCCAGTCCCGAGCGCGGCGGCAGGCGGCCACGGGTGATTGACCAGGGACTGATCCTGCGGCGCAAATAGGCGAGCCGATAAATGCCCAGGTTTACGGCGGCACCGATGCACGCCCCCGCCAGAAACAACAGGAGGATTCGTCCTGGCAGCGGGATGGTGAGAAACTCCAGGATCAATCGCATGCAGCGCCCCTTTCCGGGCAATCATCGGGCCGTCACAATAGCCGCGTTCCCGATCAATTGAACCTGAACGTCGCAGAAGTGTCCATATGGACGCGGACGCTGAAGGTTATCGAAAGCATAGGTTATGACCGAGTCGCTCAAGTTGTTGCGGATCGACACGCGGCAGGCGGATGTGCGGCAGGCACTGGCCGAGCTGCGCGAGCGGCTTGGTCCGCGCGGCGGCGTGGTGAGCGAAGCGGGGCGTCGGCGGACGATGGAGGTGTTTGGCGAGGCGTTGTCGCCGCAGCAGGTGGTGGAGCGAATTTGCGAGGACGTGCGCTGCAAGGGCCTGGCGGCGGTGCTGGATTATTCCTTGCGGATCGACAAGGCGAAGTTGACGGCCGAAACCCTGCGAGTGCCTGCGGCCGAATTGGCTGCTGCGCACGCCGCCGCCGATGCAAAGTTTTTGGAGGCGATCCGCCGGATTCGGGAAAATATCTTGCGATTTCAGCGCGCGATTTTGCAGAAAGATGTGCGCGTGGATTTGGCCGGCGGCGGATATTTGCGGCAGCGCTATGTGCCGCTAGCGCGAGTGGGCATCTGCGTGCCGGGCGGGGCGGCGGCCTATCCCTCCACGGTATTGATGACCGCTGTGCCGGCGCAAGCGGCGGGAGTGAAGCAGTTGGCGATTGTAGCGCCGCCGACGCCGTTTGGCGCTTACAACAAGCATCTGTTGGCGGCGTGTCACGAATTGGGCGTGAGCGAAGTTTATCGATTGGGCGGCGCTCAGGCCGTGGCGGCGCTGGCCTACGGCGTGGAGGGGGTAGCGAAGGTCGATAAGATCGTGGGGCCGGGGAACTCGTTCGTGGCGCTGGCCAAACGGTATGTGTTCGGCGAGGTGGACATCGACTCGATCGCCGGGCCAAGTGAAGTGTTGGTGGTGGCCGACGAAACTGCGCGGGCGGATTTTGTCGCCGCCGATTTGATCGCGCAGGCGGAACACTCGCCGGGTTCGGGGATTTTAATAAGCTGGCATGCGCCGTTGATCGACGCAGTGGTCGAGGAACTTGAGAAGCAGACGGCGCACTTGCTGCGCGGGGATTTGGCACGGCAAAGCTTAGAGCAGTTTGGGGCGCTGGTTTCGCGCGCGACGTGAATGAAGCTTGCGCGCTGGCGGATGAAATTGCGCCGGAACACTTGCACATCGCGGCGAAGGATGCGGAGAAACTGTTGGAGAAAATTCCGCATGCGGGGGCGGTGTTTTTGGGCCATTACAGTCCGGTGGCGGCGGGGGACTATGCGGCGGGGCCTTCGCACGTGCTGCCCACGGGTGGGACTGCGCGGTTCGCCGCGGGACTGACGGCCAACGATTTTCTGCGCGGCGGCAGCGTGATTGCTTTGAATGAAAAAGGGTTGGGAGCGCTGGCGGACGACATACGGTTGTTGGCGGATAAGGAAGGATTGACGGCGCACAAGGCGAGCGTCGACATCCGTATCAAAGAGAATTGATCAATGACCTCGTATATTCGGCCGGAAATTTTGGGGATGCAAGGGTATGTGCCCGGTGAGCAGCCGCGCGAAGGGAGCGTGATCAAGCTCAACACCAATGAGAATCCGTATCCGTCGTCGCCGGCGGTGCAGCGGGCTATCGGAACGGCGATCAAGATGGGATTGCAGAAGTATCCCGATCCGATGGCGGAGGCGTTTCGCCATCGGGCGGCACAATTGCTAGGGGTCGCGCCGAATTGGATTCTGTGCGGAAACGGCAGCGACGATTTGCTGACGATTGTGACGCGGGCGTTCGTCGGGCAGGGAGATTGTCTGCGGCTGCCGTATCCGAGCTATATCTTGTACAAGACGCTGGCGCAATTGCAGGGGGCGGAGGCGGAGGAGATTCATTTTCAGAAGGATTGGTCGCTGGCGGATGATTTTTCGAAGGCGCGGGCACGGTTGAAATTGGCGTATTTGCCGAATCCGAATAGTCCCTCGGGCACGATGATTCCGCCGGCGCGGGTGCGGGAAATTGCCGATGCGCTGCCCTGCCCTTTGGTGGTGGACGAGGCGTATGTGGATTTCGCCAACACCAATTGCATGGCGCTGGTGAAACAGACCGACAGAATTATGGTCACGCGGAGCTTGAGTAAATCGTACGCGCTGGCGGGGCTGCGGTTTGGTTACATCGTGGCGCGTCCGGAGATCATCGAGCAGTTGGTGAAGGTGAAGGATTCGTACAATTGCGATTCGCTTTCGATTGCGGGGGCGACGGCGGCGATCGATGATCAAGCGTGGCTGGTGGAGAATCGCGCGAAAGTGCTGGCCACGCGGGACAGACTGACGGCGGGGCTCAAGAAGCTGGGGTTTGCCGCGGTCGAATCGCAGGCGAATTTTGTTTGGAACCTGCATCCGAGCGTGCCGGTGCGGCGGCTCTATGAGCAACTGAAGGCGGCGGGGCTGCTGGTGCGATACATGGACTATGCCGGCTGGGGGGACGGATTACGCATTTCTGTCGGCACGGATGAGCAGATCGAGGGGTTGCTGACGCTGCTGCAAGGTATGCTCTAGAAGCCCTCCGAACTGCCCTGCCCTGTTTGAGCCCACCCATGCCTCGCACCGCCAAGATTGACCGCAAGACCGACGAGACGAAAGTGCGCGTGGAGCTGAATCTCGACGGCAAGGGGCAGAGCAAAATTGCCACCGGCGTGGGGTTCCTCGATCACATGCTGACGTTGTTGGCCAAGCAGTCGGCAATCGATTTAAACGTGCAGGCCAAGGGGGATCTCCACGTTGATCAGCATCACACGGTGGAAGACGTGGGCATTGCCATTGGCCAGGCACTGAAGAAGGCGCTGGGAGACAAGAAGGGCATCCGGCGATACGGCTACTTCACACTGCCGATGGAAGAGACGCTGGTGACGACGGCGATCGACCTGAGCGGGCGCTATGCGTTGGTGTTTCAGGCGCCGATTCGCGCGAAGAAGATCGGCGAGTTCGATAGCGAACTGGTCGAAGATTTCTGGCAGGCTGTGGCGGCCAATGCGCGTAATGAATTTGCACGTGATTATGCACCACGGGCGCAATGCGCATCATATTGCCGAAGGCATCTTTAAAGCCACGGCTCGCGCGCTGCGGATGGCGGTGGAGATGGACCCGCGGATGACGGGGGTGCCGAGCACGAAGGGGACGCTGAGCGAGTAGCGGTTAGCGTTTAGCTATTAGCTTAGAGCAGACGTCGGCTCCTTGTCCGAAATGCTAGTAGCTAACTGCTAATGGTAAAGAGCCTTCAGTCTTCCACGTCGGTTTCCAGGAAGCGTGCGAGCTTGTGGAAATCGGAGTCGAGGTCGATGAAGCGGGTATGAGTGACCAGGGTTTTGGGGTCGACCAGGTCCTCGAACTTGCGATAGACCAGCTTCAATTGCCCCTCGACGGAAACCATCACGCCGTCGAGGCGTTGTTCGACGAGGGCGCGATAGGCCCCCACGCCGAGTTGGCTGCCGAGCATGACGTCGAAAGCGTGCGGCTTGGCACAACGGGCTTCGTAGCCGAGCTGCAGGCCGATGACGCGGCGTTCCTGGCCGGTTTGCCGCTTGTACTCGTCGGCCACCAGGCGGGCAAAGCGGCGATTCAAATTCACTTGTGAGACGGAAATGTGGCCGTGCTCGTCGCGTGGGATATCTTTCAGGAAGGCGGTGGGGAGATATTCGGCGAGGCCTTCGGCGACGACGATCACGCCATACTTTTTGCCTTCTCTTTCATCGCGCACGCGCATTGTTTTGACGATGCGCTTGATCACCTCGTCGACATTCATGATGGTGCGCTTGATGGTTTTGCCCGACTCCGCATCGACGCATTCTTCCGTATTCTCGTAGGCGCCGTGGATATCTTCGATGCTGATTACGAGGCTGGCTTCGCCGGCGATGGCAGCGCCGTAGGCCAGCCAACCGGCGCTGCGGCCCATGGTTTCAGTGAGGTAGTAAGCGCCGGAGGCTTCGGCATCGTGCAGCAGGTTGCGGATTTCGGTGGCCAACGCGTCGACGGCGGTGAAATAGCCGAAAGTGAAATCGATGCCGGTGTAATCGTTGTCGATGGTCTTGGGCAGATGGACGACTGGAATGTGCTTGGAACCGGCGGGCAGTCGGTCTTGAAACAGTTTCAGCTTATTGACGGTTTTTAGCGTGTCGTCGCCGCCGATGGAAATCAGGGCGTCGACGCGCAGCGAGCACAATGCGTCGTAAACGGTGCGCAGCGGCTTGGTTTTTTCCGGATCGTCGAGGTGGCTGACGTCGGAGACAAATTTGCCGGGGTTGGTGCGGGCGGTGCCGATCAAAATGCCTTGCGAGTTGCGCAGCGCGGCGCATGGTTCGCGGAGTGATGACGATGTAATCGCGACCAGAGCCTTCCTGCAGCGGGCGGTCGGGCACGAATTGGGCCAGGTTGGAATAGCCGTTGAGGATGCCGAGCACTTCGATGTCGTTGCGCATGAACGAGTCGGCGGCGGCGGAGATGACAGCGTTGGCCGCCGGCGCGGGACCGCCTGCGAACACGATGGCCACGCGATGGATTGGCGTTTGGGCGTGGGCGGGGCTGGAAAGCGGACTGGTCATGGCGCTGGCCAGTATATGAGGGGCTAGGGGTTAGGGACTAGGGGACTCGGGCGAGCGGCGAGTCGCTGCTAGCCGAGGAAGGTGCGTTCGACGAAGGTGGTGTCGACTTTGCATTCGTGGAACGCCGAGTGGTTGAGAATTTCCAGATGCAGCGGCACCGTGGTTTTAATTCCCTCGACGCGCAACTCCATCAGGGCGCGTTGCATGGTGTCGACGGCGTCGTCGCGAGTGGGCTGGTGCACGATCAGCTTGCCAATCATCGAATCGTAATAGGGCGAGACGATGTAGCCGCAGTGTGCGTGGGAATCCCAGCGCACGCCGAAGCCGCCGGGGGCGATCAATTGTTCGATCTTGCCGGGGCACGGTTGAAAATTGCGCTTGGGATCTTCGGCGTTGATGCGGCACTCGATGGCGGCGCCGCGCTGAACGACGTCGGCTTGGGAGAACCAGAGCTTTTCGCCGGAGGCCACGCGAATTTGGGCCTTGATGAGGTCGATGCCGGTGACCATTTCGGTGACGGGATGCTCCACTTGAATGCGGGCGTTGACTTCGATGAAGAAGAAGTTACCGGATTGATCGACGATGAACTCGACGGTGCCGGCGTTGGTATAGCCGGCGGTTTTGACCAGTCGGACGGCGGCGTCGCACATAGCCTGGCGCGTTTCGGATTTCAGATGGGCGGCGGGGCTTTCCTCGATTAGCTTCTGATGGCGGCGCTGGGTAGAGCATTCGCGCTCGAACAGGTGCACGGCGTTGCCGTGATGATCGGCCAGAATCTGAACTTCGACGTGGCGGGGACGTTCGATGTAGCGCTCCATGTAGATGCCGGCGTTGCCGAAGGCAGCCTCGGCTTCGACCGCGGCTTGCTGCAGTGCGCTCTTGAGGGCCAGGTCGTTGGCGGCCACGCGCATGCCTTTGCCGCCGCCGCCGGCCGTGGCTTTGATCAGGACGGGGAAGCCAATTTCGTGAGCCAGGCGGACGGCTTCTTTTTCATCTTTTATCAGTCCTTCACTGCCGGGCACCACGGGCACGTTGGCGGATTTGGCAAGTTGCCGCGCGGAGTTTTTATCGCCCAGCTTGGCCATCGCTTCCGGGGTGGGGCCGATGAAATCGATGTTGCAACTGCGGCAGACTTCGTTGAAATGTGCGTTTTCCGATAAGAAGCCGTAGCCGGGGTGGATGGCCTGGACGTTGCCGATTTCGGCGGCGCTGATGACGCGGTCGATTTTCAGATAGCTGTCGGTGGTTTTCGCCGGGCCAACGCAATATCTTTCGTCGGCCAGTTCGAGGTAGCGTGAACCGCGGTCGGCGTCGCTGAAGATGACCACGGTTTCGATGCCCAGTTCGCGGCAGGCGCGGATGATCCGCAGCGCGATCTCGCCCCGATTGGCCACCAGAATGCGTTTGAACATTGCTGCTCAGAGGGTTCAGGGTTCGGGGTTCATGGATTCAGCCGGTGCGGCATCTGCCGTTCCTTCAGGCCAACGACGGGATATCGCGTCGAGGTTACGCTCCAGCGTGCGCTCTAAACCGTTGAGCATCCGGACGCACTGCGTGTAGCGCTCTCGTAATGTGGAATACTGCTCATCGGAAATGTAGGACTTCAGCTTTGCGATATAGAGATGATGAACAGTCTCCAGTGCCTCGCCGCGCGAATGGTTCACCCCTTCAATCTTGTTTCGCAGATGCCGGTCGCTGTGTTTTTCCGCCAGATTGGCCGGAGCGCTGTTGGAGGATTGACGGATCTGCGAGCCCAGCTCGAATCGTTCCTCGGTTGGCCACGATCTTGTCAACTCACAAACTTGAAGATGCAAATCACAAAGCCTCTGGTAAACGTCGAGGTCTTCCACACGCATGAATTCAGCCATGATCGGACTATCGTCTGAACGGTTTCAAGCATTCTGAACCCCGAACCCTGAACCCTATTTCCGCGTGTCGATTTTGAATAGCGGCTGGCCGAAATCGACGGCGGCGCCGTTTTCCACCAGGACGGCCGCCACGCGGCCGGATATTTCCGCGGGAATTTCGTTGAACACTTTCATGGCTTCGATGATGCAGACGATTGTTTCGGGGCCGACGTGATCGCCGACTTTGACGAAGGGGCGCGAATCGGGATTGGCGGAGGTATAGAAGGTGCCGACCATGGGACTTTTGATGACGGCCAGGTGCGCGTCGGCGGGGGTTTCGGCCGGTTTGGCAGCCGCGGGGGAGGAATGTGAGGCGTGAGTCGGAGGAGCGTAGGCTGCCTGTGCGCCGGCGGAGATGATGGGCTCGCCGCCGCGCTTGATTTTGACGCGCTGTTCCCCCTGCTGCAGGTCGAGTTCAGCCAGATCGTGCTCTTTCATGAGCTCGATTAACTGGCGGACCTTTTTGACGTCGAAGATATCGCCACCGCTGGTTGAACGGGGCGCCAGATTGGCCATGGTTCACGCCTCCACGCGGCGAGTGCCGGGATAAAAGTACCGGCGAAGGGTTCGTCCTTGAATCGTAGTGAGCTAGTTTGACTTCGGGCAATTATCGGCGGTCACGCAACGATTGCATCTTCCCATTTTTTGGGCAGGTTGGTAAGCACCTCGTGGCCGGTGCGGGTGACCAGCACGTCGTCTTCGATCCGCACGCCGCCGAAGCCCGGCACGTAAATGCCTGGTTCGACGGTGACCACCATCCCTGGCTTGAGTTTCACCGATTGTCCTTTGGCCAGACGAGGGGCTTCGTGAATTTCGAGTCCGATGCCGTGACCCAAGCCGTGACCGAATTGCCGGCCGAAGCCTGCTTTTTCAATCGCGCCGCGCGCCACGGCGTCGACTTGTTCACACGTGAGGCCGGGCTGGATGGCGGCAATGGCACGGTCTTGCGCCGCTAACACAACTTCATAAATGCGTTGGAGTTTGGGCGGGATTTTACCGGTGACGAGAACGCGCGTCAAGTCGCTTACATATCCGCGGCCGACCGCGCCCCAATCGATGAGCACGAAGGGCGATTCGCTGATGCGGCGGTCACGCGGCCGATAGTGCGGCAAGGCGGCGCGATCGCCGACGGCCACGATGGAGGGAAAACTTGCGCCGGTCGCGCCGAAGCGGCGCATTTGATGTTCCAGCGCGTCGGCGACTTCCTTTTCGGTTTGCTCGGGATGCAAAAGTTTGCGGACGGCATTGAACGCGTCCTGCGCGTATTCGATCGCGCGGCGGATTTCGGCGACTTCTTCCTTGTCTTTGCACATCCGCAGGTCTTCGACGGCGCCGCAGGTCGTGACAAGTTCCACGCGGGCTAGTTTTGCGGCAAGGCGTTCGCGGAAGGCAACGGTCATCGAATCGCCTTCGATCCCGAGGCGTTTGAGCTTGGCTTGTTTGCACAACTTCTCAACCGCGTGCAGCATACCCTGCCCCGGCGGCCGAATGTGCGCATCAACCTTCGGGCATTCTTCTTCGATCTGAGTGGTGTAGCGCGGATCGCTGATGACGAATTGATGCTTCGGCGTGAGCAGAAGGTAGCTGTCGTCGCCGGTGAAGCCGGTGAGGTAGGTGACATTGGTGAAGTTGGTCACCAACAGCGCATCGACTTTGGCCTTCTTCAGGGTTTTGCGTAATCGATCGCGGCGGTCGGCGTGGCGGTCCATAGATGACAAATTGCTAACACGTCGCAACAAGCTAAGCAAGCCGAATAATCTGGCCCATCGAAAAGGAATGGCAGAATCGGTACGATGAATTCATGGATTCCAAAGACCTAAGTCAATTGGCCGAACGATTGTCGCGACGCGAGGTTTCGCTGGAGGAATTCTTGCGCGAGCTGGCGCGGCCGAAGACGGCCGATCTGAATGAAGTGCAATTGGATTTGGATCGAGGTCGGCGGTGCGGGTATCCGGAAGTAGTTTATGGCGACGGGAAGAGCCTGCCGGCGCTGGAGAAAACGCTCGCGCGGATGGTGGCCGAGAAGATCGACGCATTTGTCACACGGTTGTCGCCGGAGATGGCTGCCGAATTGCAGAAGAAGTTTGCGCGCGCACGATATAACGCGGTAGCGCGGACGTTGCGGGTCGAATGTGAGAAATCGCCGGGATGGGGACATCCCGGCTCGGATCATCAAAGGGGACACCGAGTTGCGATTGTCACCGCCGGCACTTCGGATTTGCCGGTGGCGGAGGAAGTTCGTGAAACACTGGCTTGGATGGGCATTGATGCCACGATGATTCAGGATGTCGGCGTGGCGGGGCCGCATCGGTTGCAGGAGCGTTTGCATTTGTTGAAAGACGTGGATGCGGTGGTGGTGGTGGCGGGCATGGAAGGGGCGCTGCCGAGTGTGGTGGGCGGGCATGTGGATTGCCCGGTGATCGCGGTGCCGACCAGCGTGGGCTATGGCGCCAGTTGCGGTGGGCTGGCGGCCCTGTTGACGATGCTCAATAGTTGCGCGGCGAATGTGACTGTGGTGAACGTCGATGCCGGGTTCAAAGGGGGCTATGTGGCAGGATTGATCGCCCAGCGGGCGGCACGATCGGCATAATCGGCCCGAGTGGCACCCGGGCATCGATCATGCGGTGCGCACGGTCATGAGGCGTGCTTCATACTTGGATGGCGGTTCTGCTAAGCCACAAGCGGATGGAACGCGGGAAGACTCTCAAAGCGTCGATGGTTTATGGGAAACTCGAATCTTGCAAAACTTGCGCCGCGGCCGGCCGACAGCCACAAAGGCATGTTCGGTCATGTGCTCTTGGTCGGCGGGTCGCGCGGAATGGCCGGCGCGATGGGGCTGGCGGGGATGGGGGCGCTGCGAGCGGGGCGGGATTGGTGACGATCGCCACGGCGGATGTTTGCCAGCCGACCGTTGCCAGCTTTGAGCCCTCTTACATGACCGTTCCGCTGCCGGCGGACGAACAGGGACGCATTGCCAAAGCCGCGCATCGCCGAATTGCCGAGGTGGCGGCCAAGTGCACGTCGATCGGCTGTGGTCCGGGGATGCAGCATACGCCGGACGTCGATTACCTTGTGGGCCGGATGTATCTGGAATTTGCGCAGCCGATGGTGTTCGATGCCGATGCGCTGAACGCTTTGGCCACTCAGCCAGATTTGTTTCCGCGGCACGCCGGGCCGCGGATTGTGACGCCGCATCCCGGGGAGTTTGCGCGGCTGGTGGGCATTCCGCGGTTGGATCCGCAGGAGCGCGCTGATCGCGCCAAAGATTTGGCAATTCGCGGCGGGATTATCGTGGTGCTCAAGGGGCATCGCACGATTGCCACCGATGGTCACGATTTGTACGAGAACACCACCGGCAATGCAGGCATGGCGACCGGCGGATGCGGCGACGTGCTAACGGGAATCATCGCCGCGCTATTGGGAGAAGGCCTCGCGCCGTTCTCCGCCGCGCAATTGGGAGTGTACGTGCATGGCCTGGCGGGCGATCTGGCTGCCGCGGCGCTAGGGCAGACATCGCTGATTGCCAGCGATTTGCTGCACTATCTACCGCAAGCGTATCAACGCGTTGCCGGTTGATCAATCGGATGCCGGTGTTCGCAATCGCGTTCCGCGATCGGTTCTTTACCAACGATAGTAGTAGTAGCGTGGGCCGAAGTAGCGGCGCGGATAGTAATAATATCCGTAGGGACCGCTATAGTAGCTGACGTACGGCGCCGGGGCGTAGTAAGTGGTGTACGGATTCGCGTAGTAAGTCGTGTACGGATTTGTGTAATAAGTGGTGTACGGATAGTTGCTGTAGTACGGAGCTGAATAGTAGGTGTAGTACGGAGCGCCGTAGTAGGCCCGATACGGCCGACCCCAGCCCCACCATCGCACCGGTTCGACTTTCACGCGTGCCCGATCGCCGGCTGAATAGATTGCCGTGCGAACGGGCGATTGATCTGACGCGGAAGTCGATTGCACCGCGAACTGCACCGGCACGTTGGATTGCGCGGCGGCGGTGCTAACGGCGAACATCCAAGCCACGGCGGCGGCGACCGCAATCCACAACCATTCCTTCGTTAATGCCTTCGCCAACATATTGCACCTCCTTGGGACGTGTGCACAAGTCCGTTGAAGTTGTTGTCGCTTGGCGCTGGAACTGTTTGCTATTGAATTCTATGCTTTCGGTTGCCGGATGTTCGATGCTGCCGATTATGCAGGCAATCCGGCGCGAGTGTGAGGCATTTGAGCAGCCAATGGCGGCCGGCAGAGCCTAGTATAGGGGCCCGGGGGATTTGGGGAAACTAAATTTGATCTGGATCGGACACTTAGCCGGCTTCAGCGGCACAATCGATGAATCAGCAAACTGACGACGAACTGTTTCGCGGCTCGGTGATGACCTTTGGGGAACATCTCGGGGAGCTGCGCATCTGTTTATGGAAGGCCATCTTTGGCCTGGCGATCGGATTTGCGGTGGGGCTGTGCGTGGGGCAGTACGTGGTGCGGTTCATTCAAACGCCGCTTATCAGGGCGCTGGAGAAATTCTATGAGACGCAAAGCGAACAGAAATTGCGCGAGCAATTTGGCGGCGAGATTCCGCCGGAACAGTTGGAGCACATTCGCCGGCAGCACATGATCTTCGACGAGGTTTACATCGATCCGCAGGCGGTGGTGCAAGCGTTGCGGGAACAATATCCCGACCAGTATTCGCAGGCGCCGAACATCCGCGGCGCGGCCGGGGGAACAGAATCGCAACAGCTCCTGCCGCTGAAGATTTGGCGCAAGACCGGGGAAGTGTCGCAAGTGGTGGGCTTGAATCCGATGGAATCGTTCATGGTGTATATGAAGGCGTCATTGCTGGTCGGCCTGGTTTTGTCCAGTCCGTGGGTGTTTTATCAGTTGTGGACGTTTGTGGCGGCGGGACTGTATCATCGCGAGCGGCACTACGTGCACGTGTTCCTGCCGTTCAGCCTGGCGCTGTTTATCGGCGGCGTGCTATTGGCGTTTTTCGCCGTGTTTCCGGTGGTGCTGAAGTTTCTGTTTCAATTCAACGCCTGGTTGGACATCGGTATTACGCCGCGGATTAGCGAATGGCTGAGCTTCGCGCTATTGCTGCCGTTGGCGTTCGGCGTGAGTTTCCAATTGCCGCTGGTGATGCTGTTTTTGGAGCGGATTGGGGTGTTTACGGTTCAATCGTATGTGGGGCAATGGCGGGTGGCCGTGCTGGCGATCTTTGTGTTGGCGATGCTGTTGAGCCCGTCGCCCGATCCGCAGAGCATGCTGTTGATGGCGCTGCCGCTGGTGCTGTTGTACTTTGGCGGGATTGAGCTGTGCAAGCGATGGCCGAGGCAAGAAGGAGTGAGTAAGTGAGTAAGTATATTAGAACGTCGATTCTTCCCTACTCACGTGCTCACCTACTCACCTCTCTTATATTGCTTCGCCGCCGCGTTCGCCGGTGCGGATGCGAATGCAATCTTCCAGGGGCAAGACGAAGATTTTGCCATCGCCAATCTCGCCGCTTTCGCCGGTGCGGCCCCCTTTGATGATGGCGTTTACGGTCGGTTCGACGAACTCTTCGTTGACGGCAATTTGCAGTTGCACTTTGCGCAGCAGGTTCACGCTGATTTCGTGCCCGCGATAAACTTCGGAGTGTCCCTTCTGGCGGCCGAAGCCTTGGACGTCCATCACGGTGAGGCGGAAGACTTCAACCTCGGTGAGCGCGGCCTTGACCGCTTCGAGTTTGCTGGGCTGGATGATGGCGATGATCAGCTTCATGGGGGCCATTATTGCGTTAACGGCCCACAAAAACAACGCAGCCCGGCGGTCTTGCGACCCCGGGCTGGTTGCGGTCATCCAAACTAAATCGACGTCCGTGCCGATCAACTAAAATTGCACGATGCCATCGATACCAATCAGGAACTGATTCTTGTCAAAATTGTCGTTGAAAGGTTGACTCGGCGGCGGGCCGGGAACCCCTGGGGCAAGGAATCCGCCCGGTCCGGTGTACCAGTCGTAGCGAATCTCTGGCCGGATGATGATGTTCGCGTTCGGCTTGTAGTTGAAGCCCAACGACGTTTCGTAGAAGCTGCCGGGGAAGCGGTATAGGCGGTCGGTGTTGCCGGGACGCAGGCCGGTGACGACGTAGCCTTCGGGATCGTCGAACCATTCAAACCGCGCCGAACGTCCAGCAGCAGTTGATACGGTAGAACAAATACTGGTTGATGCCGTACCAGTCGGCCTGCTGGCGATTGGCCGCGTTGAATCCTTGCGTATCGGCTTGGACGCCCAGGTCGTGCTCGAACACGTAGGTCCAGCGGCTGTTAAGGGTGCGAGTCCAGACGATGCTATACATCGTGCGGTTGGAAAACGGACCGACGCCGGCGGCGTTGAAGTCGCTTTCGTCGCCGGTTTGGATGGCGAAGGCCAGGCTGCCCCAATCTTTGTCGGCATAGGTCACGCCGCCGAGGAAGTTCGCGCGGCTATTGCAGTCGAAAGCATTCCAGCCGTTGTCGATGCCGGCATACCAGGTCCAATTCTCGTTGTAGGGCTTGCTGGCCAAGATACCGGTGTGCGTGAAGGGTTCGCCGTACATATGGGTATAGGCGTGAGTGTAGAAGAAGTTGCCGATGGCCGGCACGACTTCGTACCCGATGATCGTGTAGAAGTGTCCCCACTTCACCTTCAGGTCGTTGTAGTCGGTTTCGACGTAGGCCTGCGGCATGGCGGCCCCGTACTGCGACGAAGCGTTACCCCAGCGCGGGGTGTTGCCGACCGGGGAGCCGTCGAGGCCGGCGGCGGTGGTGTAGATGTAATCGCTACCATAAAGCATGTCGACGCGTCCACCGAGGAACCAGCCGCAGTTATCGGCCGGGGCGGTGCGTTCGATCACGCCGTACAGTTGGTTGAACTGTCCGTCGTCACGATCGGGAAACGTGACCGGCCCGTTGTATGGGTTGGTGGGACTCTGCGCGTTGCCCATGATGCCGCCGTCGGCCCATCCGTAAACGCTGATATCGCGTTGTTTGCACCAGCAGCAGTCGAAGTAGCGGTGGGCGTCTTCGTCGCAGCATTCCAACGGGCAGCAATCGTTGCAGTCCAACAGCCAACAGCCAAACAGGCCGCCGTGATGATGGTGGCACGAATCGCAGCTTTGGCTGGAACTGCAGTTTTCGCCGGTAGTTTGTGTCGCGGCGCAGGAGGGCATGGCTCCTGCCGGCGGCGGCGGCACGGGCGCGGGTTCGGCCGACTTATCGGGCGCGGCAGCGGGAGTGGGCGACTGCGCCGCGATGTCGTAGTAGTCGTAATTGCCGTAGTCGTAGGCCGAAGTGACGGTGATCGAGTGGGTCGGAAGGGGTGGTTCATCGGCGGCGGCGACAGAAAGGCCGCCGGCCAAGGCGATGGCGATCGCCCAGATTGAATAACGCATAGTCCAAACTCCAATCCGTTGATGGACTGACTCGGTGGAAGACGCGCGTCCGTCACGCCTCCGGCGTTTTGGGTCGCGCGCCTGCATGCGCCCGGAAACGGAGCGAGAGTTTCCTGGGTCTGCTCCGCCGCCACGATAAGCTATCGGAAGCGATTGTTTGGGGAATCCATCTGAAAAAGCGACAAATCACGAGCGGTGCGCACATCGCGCGCCTTCGAATTCAAACCCTACCGCTTGTACGGAACGGATGTGTTCGGGCAGCGGGCGTGCGCAGAGTTATCGCCAAACTTTGACTGGCCGGCAGATGCGATACGGCCAGAGGCGCCAACGCAACAGAAAAGTTGCGCGCGGCTTGGACTTGACCGGCACGGCCGAGTTGCGCCGAAGGTGCGGAAGAAACCAGGCGCGCCTAAGGTGTGGCTTGGTTAAACTGTGACGACGGAGGGGTTAAACTCTGACGATCAAGCCGCTTGTTCGGCCAACCCCTCGAACATGGCATCGACGAATTCCTCGGGGCGGAAGACGGCCAAATCGTCGGCCTTTTCGCCGACGCCCACGAGCTTCACCGGCAGACCGAATTGCTGCCGAATGGGGACGATGACGCCGCCTTTGGCCGTGCCATCGATCTTGGCCAGCACGATGCCGGTACATTTGACGGCCTCGGAAAAACCGCGGGCCTGACTGATGCCGTTTTGACCGGCAGTGGCGTCGAGCACGAGCAGCACTTCGTGCGGTGCCTCGGGGATTTGCTTGCCGATGACGCGGTGGATTTTGCTGAGCTCGGCCATCAGGTTTTGTTGGGTTTGCAGGCGGCCGGCGGTGTCGACGATGCAGACGTCGGCGCCGGTGTCGATGGCCTGCTTCACGGCGGCAAAGGCAACGCTGGCGGGATCGCTTTTGGAGGCACCTGTAACAATTTCGCAGCCTAATCGCTGCGCCCAAATGCCAAGCTGTTCGACGGCCGCCGCACGGAATGTGTCGCCGGCGCCGAGCACGACTTTCTTGCCTTGCCTGGCAAACATCTGGGCGAGTTTGGCGATACTGGTGGTTTTGCCCGAGCCGTTGACGCCGCAGACCATGAAGACGGTCGGGCCGGCAGCGGCGGTTTGCAGAGGCGCTTCATCCTGCGCCATCAGTTGTTTGAGCTTTTGCTTGATGATCTCTAGCACTTCGGACAGTTGCACGACACGGGCGCGGAATTGCGTGCCGATTTCCTGGACGATCTGAGTAGCGGCCGCGGGGCCCATGTCGGTGCGCACCAGGATGCCGCGGAGATCTTCCAGGAATGCGTCATCGACCAGCCGACCTTCGCTTTTAAACAGGTCGCGAATGTCGGTGCGCAGCAGTTGGGTGGTTTTGTTAAGTCCCTGCTTGAGCCGGGCAAAGATTCCGCGACGTGGCGTCGTTTCGGTAGCAGGTTCCTCCGCGATTGCCTCCGGCTCGATGGCTTCCTCGGTCGCGGGGACAGGTTCGACCGGCGCCGGCTTCTTGGAGCGACTAAAAATTCCCATCCTGATTGCTACTCCTTGCGGTGGCCTTCCAAGAATTTGTCGAGAATTCCGTTCACGAACTGGGCGCTATGAGCTGTGCCGAAGCGCTTGGCTAACTCCACGGCTTCGTTGATCGCCACCGGCCCCGGCGTTTCGGTGAACAGAATTTCGTAGGCGCCCAGGCGCAGGAGGCTGCGGTCGGTGGCGGCCATGCGTTCCAGGCTCCAATTGTCGGCCGTGCGGGCCAAGAGCGCGTCGAGTTCCGAGCGGTTGCGGCGCACGCCGTCGATCAGCGATTGGGCGAAGGCGATGAGTTCGTCGTCTTCCCGCAGCCGCGAGCGCAGAAAGTCGGAGCGGTCCTGCGGCTGATCGCCGGGATTCAGATCGTCCTGATACAGGACCTGCAGGGCGACTTCTCGAGCTTTGGTTCGCTTGGCCATAGGAATCAACGATAAACGATAAATGCTGAGCGATAAACGGCAGACAGTTTAGGGTTCATTTCCGCTGGCGATTAATCGTTTATCGTTTAGCGTTTATCATTTTCCTTCAGTTTGTGCAGCAAGCTCACCATTTCGAGCGCGGCTTGGGCACATTCCGCTCCTTTGTTGCCGACAGGCTTTTTTCCTTCGGTGGCGGACGTTTTGGTTACGCTGCCGCCGGAGCGCCCGATCGCTTGTTCGAAACTTTCGCAGGTGAGCACGCCGAACAAGACCGGCACGCCGTGCCACAAGCCCGCTTCCATGATTCCTAGACTTACGGCACGGTTGATATGTTCGTCATGCGTGGTTTCGCCGCGAATCACCGCGCCCAGGCAGAGCACCGCCAAGTAGCGTCCGCTGGTGGCCAATTGATTGGCGACGAGCGGAATTTCGAAGGCGCCCGGGACCCAGGCGACATCGATTTGATCGTCGGCGACGCGGGCCGATTTCAGCGTATCGAGCGCTCCTTCGAGCAGCTTGGAGGTGACTGCGTCATTATACCGCGAGACGACGATGCCGTAGCGGCCGGAAATGTTTGCGCGTTCGCCTTGAAAAACATTTGGCATGAATCCGACTCTCGCCCCGCGATCGATGGTCGCGGCTGTGTGGCCTAGCCCTTCATGTTCATGCTCATCAGGAACTCGGCGTTGGTCTTAGTTTTTTGCAAACGGCCGACGAGGAATTCCATGGCGTCGGGCGGGTTCATTTCGTGCAGCACGCGGCGGAGGATGCTGGTGCGGCGGTGTTCCTCGGGGTCCAAGAGCATTTCCTCGCGGCGGGTGCCGCTGCGGGCCACGTCGATCGAGGGCCAGATGCGCTTGTCGACCAAGGCCCGATCGAGCACGATTTCCAAATTGCCGGTGCCTTTGAATTCTTCGAAGATCACGTCGTCCATTTTGCTGCCGGTTTCGACAAGCGCGGTGGCGAGGATGCTGAGCGAACCCCCCTCCTCCACTTTGCGAGCCGAGCCGAAGAATTTTTTCGGGCCCTGCAGGGCGTTGGCATCGACGCCGCCGGTAAGTACGCGACCGGAACTGGGGCATTCGGAGTTCCAGGCGCGGGCCAGGCGGGTGATGGAATCGAGGAAAATGACCACGTCGTGGCCGTATTCCACCATCCGCTTGGCCTTTTCCAGCACCATTTCGGAAACCTGGATGTGGCGGGCCGAATCTTCGTCGAACGTGCTGCTGATGACTTCGCACTGCGGGCCTTTGACCTGCCGCTCCATGTCGGTCACTTCTTCCGGGCGTTCGTCGATCAGGAGCATGATCACGTACACTTCAGGGAAGTTGGCGAGCACGGCCTTGGCCATCTTTTGCAGCAAAATGGTTTTGCCGGCGCGCGGCGGGCTGACGATCAGTCCGCGCTGGCCGAAGCCGATGGGGACGATGAGGTCGGTGACGCGCATGTCGGTTTCTTCGGCGGTGGTTTCCAGCACGATGCGTTTATCGGGATGCAGCGGCGTGAGATCGTCGAAGAAGATTTTGTCGGTCAGCTTATTCGGATCGTCGCCATTGATCGCTTCCACGCGCAAGCAGCGCGAAGTAGCGTTCGTTTTCCTTGGGCGGACGAATCTGGCCGGCCACCGTGGTGCCGGTGCGCAGGCCGAAGCGGCGAATTTGGCTGGGGGAAACGTAGATGTCGTCGGGGCAGGACAGGTAGTGGTAATCGGGGCTGCGGAGAAAGCCGAAGCCGTCGGGAAGGATTTCGAGCGTACCTTCGCCGAACATCAGGCCGTTCATCTTCACGCGCTCTTTGAGCAGCTTGAAGATCAGGTCTTGCCGCTTGATGCCGGTGATTTCGGCAATGTTTTCCTTGCGGGCTTCCTCGATGAGCTGCGGTCATCGACATTTTTTGCAGCTCGGCGATGTGGATATCGCCGCCCTGCTTGACGGACTCGTAGTGCTCGTGGACGACGTCGCCGGAGCCGACTTCTTCGGCAATTTCTTCGGCCAGGGAAAGCGGTTCGCCTTCGGCTTCCAGTTGCGCTTCGATTTCGTCGAGCGTGGGCTTGAGCGGATCGCCGTCGGCCGGGCGGCGGGAATGGGGCGTTTGGCTGGAACGCTCCGGGCTGGTTTGAGTTGTGCGTGATTGCGACATGGTGGCGTGCTCCTTGCGAACTGCTCCTGATGTGGAACGACTGCCGGGCGCGGAAGGCTCCAGCGGTGGGACGGGATGGAAATAGTTAAAAGTTGCGAAATTTCGGATAGCCGAAGAGTTGCGAAGCTGCAGCTCTTAGAACTTGACACGTTGAACTTGATTTTGGCAACCTCGTGTTGGCCGTTGGAATTTGAAACGTGATGGGATGGGTTTTCGAAGCCGACGGCAATTGTTTCCTTTGCCGGCGGAAACGATGCGGGTGCGCCGCATGCGGCGCGGTGAATATATCGATGTGTGACTGTTCCGTTCGGTGGGAAATTCGGCGCTGGTGAGACGTGGCGGCCAGGGGAACATTCCGTCGCCGGCCGATTTGGCAGTGGGACCTTAGCTTTGTGGGCTGAGGAGCGACTGCCAGTAGCGCTGAACCTGCGCTTGAATATAGCTTACGTCCCGCGAATTATCTAGCACAAAATCGGCCCGGCGGCGCTTCTCGTCGACCGATTCCTGGGCGGCCTCGCGACGGCGGAATTCCTCGGCAGTCCAGCCCCGTGCGGCGGCCCGCTGTTGGCGTTGCTCGGCGGGGCATCGACAAAAATGATTGCATCGCAGAATTTATCCCAGCCGGCTTTCAGCATGACCGGTGCATCGAGAATGACGACCTGCGTGCCGTGCCGAGCTAGCTCGTCGACTTGGGCCTTCAGGCGGCTGCGGATTTCGGGATGCGTGATGCGTTCCAGTTCCGCCAGTTCGCGCGGGCCGTCGGGGGGCGGAGCAAAGACGATTTTGCCCAGCGCGGCGCGATCGATTTCGCCGTCGGGGCCGATGACCTCTTTGCCCCAGCGTCCGCCGACGGCAGCGCGCATGGCCGGCAGCCGCAGCACTTTGTGGCCTGCCCGATCGGCATCGAGGACGACGGCGCCAATTTTCTGGAACATTTCGGCGACGGTGCTTTTGCCGCTGGCGACGCCGCCGAGGAGGCCGATGATTTTCATCAGTTAAGCACTAGCGACTCGCATGGCGCCATGCGATGGCTATTCGCACTCGGCCCAGTTGCGGCCGGTTTTGATGTCGACTTTCAGCGGGCACGGCGAGCTGCATCACGCCGGACATTTCTTCGCTGACCAGTTGCTTCATCTCTTCCAGTTCGGCGGGCGGGGTTTCGAAGATCAGTTCGTCGTGAATTTGCAGGAGCATGCGGGACTGGAGTTTCTGCGTTTTCAAGCGGCGGTGGATGTTGAGCATGGCCAGTTTCATCAGGTCGGCGGCACTGCCCTGGATGACGGTGTTGATGGCGGTGCGTTCGGGGAGGTTGCGCTGGCGGGAGGCGGGGTCGCCAAGTTTGGAACCGCTGAGGTCGCGCACGCCTTGGATGGCGCGGCGGCGGCCGAGGATGGTCGTCACGTAGCCCTGCTTGCGGCAGGTCGCCAGCACTTCGCGCAAGAACTTCTCGACGCCGGGGTAGCCGTTGAAATAGGCGTCGATGAATTTTGCGGCTTCGTCTTGCTCGATGTCGAGCATCTTGGCCAGGCCGAACGGGCTTTGGCCGTAGATCACGCCGAAGTTGACCGCCTTGGCGACGCGGCGCTGTGCGGAAGTCGACTTCGTCGAGCGGAACTTCGAACACCTGGCTGGCGACGCGGGCGTGAATATCTTCATCGCGCGCGAAGGCGGCGCGCAGGGTTTTGTCGCCGGAAAAGTGCGCCAGCACGCGCAGTTCGATTTGCGAATAGTCGGCGGCCAACAAGCGACCAATCGGGCTGGCCGGGCAGAAAGGCGGAGCGGATTTCGCGTCCTTCCTCGGTGCGGATGGGAATGTTTTGCAGATTGGGATCGCTGGAACTGAGCCGGCCGGTGGCCGCGACGACTTGATTGAACGAGGCGTGCACGCGGCCGGTTTGTGGATGCACCAGGCTGGGCAAGCGCGTCGACGTAGGTTCCTTTGAGTTTGGCGTATTGGCGATACTCGAGGATTTTTTTCAGCAGCGGATCGGGATGCGTGTCGGCCAGTTCTTCCAGCACCTCGGCATCGGTGCTGGGGCCGGTTTTGGTTTTTTTGAGCACCGGCAGCTTCCGCTCGACGAATAGCACCTGTTGCAATTGCTTGGGCGAGGCGATGTTGAATTCGTGGCCGGCCAATTCGTAAATTTCTTTTTCCAGCGTCGCGAGGCGCTTGCCGTATTGCTTGCTCAGCTCGCGCCAGCCGCGTCGGCATCGACTTTGATGCCGTTGGATTCCAATTCCACCAGCACGTCGATCAGCGGCACTTCGACGTCGTCGAGCAGTTTGGTGAGCTTTGATTCTTTCAATCGAGCGGCCAGCGGGGGCACCAGCCGCAGGGCGACGTCGGCGTCTTCGGCGGCGTAGTGGGTGATTTGCGAGACGGGCACTTCGTCCATTCGTTTCTGATTTTTGCCGCTGCCGATCAGCGTTTCGATCTTCGTCGTGACGTGATTCAGATACCTGCCGGCCAGTTCGTCGAGATTGTGATTCCGCTCGCCGGCATCGAGCAGGTAGCTGGCGACCATGGTGTCGAACTGCAGGCCTGCCAGTTCGACGCCGGCGGAGCGCAGCACGATCATGTCGTATTTCAGATTCTGGCCGATCTTGGCGATTTTCGGGTTTTCCAATACCGGCCGCAGGGCTTCGAGTGTTTGGCCGGATCGAGTTGCGGTTCGCCGGCGGGTGCGCGCACCGGAACGTAATAGGCCTCTCCCTCTTTCCAAGCGAAGGAGTAGCCGACGATTTCGGCCCAGCGCGGATAGATGCTGGTGGTTTCGGTGTCGATGGAGATCTGTTTTTGTTGGCTCATTTCGCCGACGAGCCATTTCAAGCGTTCGGGCGTGGCGATGGTTTCGTACTTATGCGTGAACGCCGGCGCTGATTGCGGGCGCGCTCGCGCATTTGATTGGTGAGGCTGTGGAAGCCGAACTCGGCGAACAGTTCGGCGGCGCCGGCGGGATCGAAGCTGCCGGTGACGGCGTCGTTCCAATCGGGCGTGATGGGCACGTGCGATTCGAGACGTGCCAATTGTCGGCTGATGGGGATTTGCTCGCGGGAGGCGATCAGATTGTCTTTGCGCTTGCCTTTGGGCAGCTCCTCGGCGTGCGCCAACAGGTTGTCGAGCGTGTCGAATTCCTTCAGCCACTCGCCGGCCACTTTGGGCCCCACCAGCGGCACGCCGGGAATGTTGTCGACCGAATCGCCGACCAGCGATTGGAAATCGACGACCTGGTCGGGCCGAATGCCCCAATCGGCGGCCAGCGCCGCGGCGTCGATCAGCGCATCCTTACGGACGTTGTATAGCTTCACGCGGTCGGTGATGAGCTGCCGGCAATCTTTGTCGCCGGTGACCAGCAGGCACTGGCCGCCGGCCTCGTCGACGATGCGCGCCATGGTGGCCATCACGTCGTCGGCCTCGTAGCCTTCGCACTGCAGCGCCGGGATTCCCAGGGCGGCGATCACGCGGCGAATTTGCGGGATCTGCGGCCGCAGGGCGTCGGGCATTTCGGTGCGATGTTCCTTATATGGCGTGTACAGTTCGTGGCGGAACGTTGGGCCGGAAAGATCGAACGCCGCGAACAGATAATTGGGCTGCTTTTGATCGAGCAGATACATCATGTCGCGCGTGAAGCCGAACACCGCGCCTGTGGGCTGGCCGCGCGGGCCGGTCATCTCCGGCATCGCGTGAAAGACTTGGAAGATCAAATTATGCGCGTCGACCACGTACACCGTTTTGCCCGACAGATCGGGCGTTGTTTGCGCCTGCTCGGGGGTTGCTTCGATTGCTTCGGCCGGCAGTTCGGTACGGTCGGCGCCCATGCGGGCTAGCAGGGCAGCGTCGGGGTCGGTGCACGGCGTCGATATGCTCGGATTGGCGGCGCCGGCCGCGGCATCGGCGGGTTCGCTTTCCAGGCCGGGCAGGCGTTTTTGTCGCGATTTTGCCATTGCTCAATCGTAGAACGCTTTAGCCATACGAATAGGGGATGCGACGCGGTGAATGTGGATCGTAGGGGCCGGCGTTCTTTAGCGTCAAGCGGCCGAAAGACGGGGCGATCGGGCGTGCTTGTGGCGTTACGGAAACATTATTGCCGGAGCGGTGTTCAATAGCTTGTCAACCTGCCGGCGGACGATTAGGGTGGAAGTAAGGGGAGAGGAATCTGATCGCCGCAGAGCAGCTTCTATTGGTGTCGCGAAGGCGTATCGAATCGCGCGGCGGGTGGCCGTGTGGAACGTGTTCCACAACGTTAATTCGCATCTAAGTTTTGCATCTGGGAGATTTCCGCGTGTCTTGGCCGAAGTCGTTGCGGAGCGTGTTTGCGGGCGTCGGGCGTTGGGGGCAATCGCGCGGGATGTCGCGGCGAACGCGTCAGCGCCGGGACGGATTTCGAGCCCGCTTTGAGCCGTTGGAATGCCGGCGATGCTGAGCGCGGTGGCCGGCGATTTCAATCACGACGGCGTAGCCGATTTAGCTATTGGCATGCCCAATCTAACGGTGAACGGCCTTTCGAACGCAGGAGGCGTACAGATTCAGTATGGAAGCCATTACGCCGGGCAGTTCAAGATCAATCTAACGACGCCAAACACTCAGCAGTTGACCAAGACGGGCGCCGCGTCGGGCGATCTGTTCGGCACTTCATTGGCGGTGGGTGATTTCAACCGCGACGGATTTGCGGATTTGGTTGTGGGCGTTCCCGGACAAACCGTCAGCGGCAAAAGCGGCGCCGGCGCGGTCTACATCTTCTTCGGCAGTAAGACCGGCTTGAAAACGACCGGCTTCCAAGTGTGGACGCAAGACAGCACGAACATTCAAGGGGTTGCCGAATCGGGCGATCATTTCGGTTCGGCGGTGGCGGTTGGTGACTTCAACGGCGACCGGCGCCCTGACTTGGCGGTGGGCGCAGCAAATGAAGACGTGGGATCAACCAGCGACGCCGGGGCAGTCAACATCATCTATAGCGCGGTGAGCGGCGGGTTGAAACCCAAGGGCAACCAGTTATTCGATCAAGACATGGCCGGCATCGTCGGCGGTTTGGCTGCCAACAATTTGTACGGCAGCGCGCTGGCGGCGGGGGATTTCAACGCCGACGGATTTCAGGATTTGGCAATCGGCGTGCCGGGACAAACCGTGGGCGGCGATGCGGGCGCAGGCGGGGTGAATGTTTTGTACGGAACCCGAGCCGGCATCAAAATTGCCAACAATCAATTCTGGAGCATGGGTACGTCCAACATGCTGGGCAATTTGAACGCGAATGCCAACCTCGGCGCGGCACTGGCGGCCGGCGACTTCAACGGTGACAACCGATTGGACCTGGCGATTGGAGCACCCGGGGAGAATATTTCCGCCAGTAGCGACCCGGCGGTGAACGCGGGGGCGGTGCACGTGTTGTTTGGCAGCAGTTCGCGGTTGACGATTACCAACAATCAGGTGTGGAATGAGAACAGTGCGGGTATCGAGAGCGATTCCGCCTTGGGAGATGACTTTGGCTCGGCGCTTGCGGTCGGGCAATTCAATTCCGATCACGTTGCCGATTTGGCGATCGGCATTCCCAACGAGGATTTGAGCGTGATGGACGAAGGCTCGGTGCGCGTATTGCTCGGTGTGCGCACGACAGGATTAAGCACGACGAACAGCCAGGTTTGGAACCGCGATAACAATTTGTTGGGGATTTCGATACCCGATGCTCCGGTGTCCGCGGTGAACGAGCATCTGGGCGCGTCGTTGGCCAGCGGCGATTTCAATGGCGATGGCGTGGTGGATTTGGGGATTGGAGTGCCGCACGACGACGGCACGGTTTCTGCGGCGGGCGAATCGGTTTTGATTTTCAATCCGGTGAATTCGTCGATTCCGCTGGGCGTGAAAATGTCCAATGGGATCGAGTACCAAATTATAAGAAACGGCACCGGCGTACAGCCCAGCACCACCAGCACGGTGTCGGTAAATTACGTGGGAACATTGCTCAATGGCACGGTGTTCGACAGTTCGGCCATGCACGGCGGTCCCGTATCGTTTGCCGTGAATAGTGTGATTGAAGGTTTTGCCATTGCCTTGTTAGGAATGCACGTTGGTTCCGAGTGGCGCGTTTATATACCATCCGACCTGGCCTACGGCGCGGCGGGCTCGCCGCCAAACGTTGGCCCGAACGAGCCGCTGATTTTTGACGTCGCGCTGGCGTCGTCGCTCGGCTAATTATTCGGCCGGGGGCGGTTCGTATTCGAAATCTTTCCACTTCATGGCGCGGCGGAAGGGCTCGATTCGCAGGATCACTTCGCCGTTGTGGAAGATGCGCACGGTGCCATTGGATTCGCTGACGGCCACGGCCACGGCCTTGGTTTTACGGGTGACGGCCGCGGCCGCCCAGTGTCGCGCTCCCAGGCCTTTGGAAAGGGTGATCGTTTCCGCCGAGGCGTCGATATAGCGCGCGGCGGCCTCGACGGTGCCGTCGGGATTGACGACGAATGCGCCGTCCATTTGCGCGATTTCCTTAATTCCTTCGCGCACTTTCGGATCGAACAGGTTGCGTTCCTTACGGCTGTAGCCGCGTACGGGATCGAAGCCCACCGGATGGCTGCAGCCGACGACCTTGCGCGTGTCGCCCACGACGAACAGCGTGCCGACGGGCTTGCCTTCGCGCCCTTCACGGCCGATGTCCAGGGCCAAATCGACAACCACTTTCAGCGTGTCCAGCGGCACTTTGGTTTCCAGTTGGCGCAGGTCACGCGAAGTGAGGCGGCCTAAGTGTTCGCCTAAGTGGATGATGCTGATGGAGTCAATCGTGTCGGCCTCGAAGCCGCTGTAGATGGCCACCACGCGGGCGCCGGGCGCCAGAATGTCGTCGGCCACGCTTTCCAACAGCGCTTGGGTCAGCTTTTCCTGCACTGGGCTGTCGGCCATGTTCAGCACCACGGTGGGAAAACCGGCTTCTGCCGCGCCTTGTAACTCCGAAGCCAAATCGGCGGCCAGCAGCACGCGCCGCCGGCCGACGGCGCGGCGTAGCTGCGCCCAATCGGTCACGCCTTCCAAAAGGATCATCAGCGCATCGGCCGAGACGACCTCGGCCAATTGGGCGGCCAGGTCGATGACGTTCTGAAATTGATCGGTGAGCTTTTGTGTGCGCATCAAGCCGCGAGGGTGAGCCGTTGGTTGTACAATTTTGAAGCCCGGAGCAATCGTGTGGATAGTACGGAGTTTGTATGGCCAGGGCAAGCACGAAGGGCGCACGTTCTGCGCTGGCGTCGAAACATCGCCAGGGTTAGACTAAACTCTACTATTTAGATTCGAGGTTCGAAGGCGCATCTCGAATTGTCCCCTGATGCGAATTTAGCCATGGCCGCGGGCACTACGTCGTCGACAACCACCGCAGCAGCCGCGTCCGTGGCGGGCCAAGCCGGCGTGGATCTGCCGCAACCGGTGAAATTAGGCAGAGCGTCCGCCCGGGCGGCAGCCTATTGGAACGGCAAAGTGGTGCTGATTACCGGCGGTTCCGGCGGCTTGGGCCGTGCCCTGGCCGAATCGTTCGTCCGGGCCGGTGCCGACGTGGTGGTTTCGGCGCGCTCGGCTGAGGCGCTGGAAGCAGTCGCCGAGCAATTGCGGCAATTCGGCACCCAGGTGTTGGCCATTCCGGCGGACGTGACCCAACAAGAGCAAGTTGACGCACTGATCGAGCGGAGCATCAATCATTTCGGCCGGCTCGACGTGCTGGTGAACAACGTCGGGCGCTCAGCCCGGGCCGCGGTGCTGGACATCACTCCCGAGGATTTTCAGAGCTTGTTGGAGTTGAATTTTCTGGGTGCGGTGCGGTGCACACGGGCGGCGGCGCCGTATTTAATCCGCAGCCAGGGACATTTGGTGAACATTGGCTCGCTGTCGGGCAAGTCGGCCAGCCGATATGTCGGGGCCTATGCCGTGACGAAATTCGCTTTGGCCGCCTACACGCAGCAATTGCGGCTGGAGCTGGCGCCGCAGGGGGTTCACGTCTTGCTCGTTTCGCCGGGACCGATTGCCCGCGAAGATTCGGGGCAGCGCTATGCCGACCAGCTTGGGGGATTGCCAGCCCGCGCGGGCAAGCCAGGCGCCGGAGTGCGAATTCAGCCGATCCGGCCGGCGAAGCTTGCGGAGGTAATTCTGCGCCTGCCGGCGAGGGCAGCCGGAGTTGATTTATCCGGGTTTGGCGCGGCTGTTCATCGGCGTGATCCAACTGTTTCCGCGGCTTGGGGATTGGCTGGTGCGGAAGATGACGTGAAATGAGATGGGTCCGGCCTTGCGGCCGGCAGTAACGAGGACCGATTTCGCGTCACGCGGCGGCTTTGCGGACTTGGGCGCGGATGTAGTGTTGGATGGCGGCCAGGCCGCGCATGCGCACCATGCCCAGCGCCTCGATCAGGCCCAGGCGCTTGAGCAAATCTTCTGGCGTGGCCAAAACTTCTTCCGGCGTAGCGCCGGTGAAAGCTTCGACCAGGATGCTGACGAAGCCTTTCACGGTGGGGGCTTCGGGGCGCAGTCGGCGTACATTTGCACTCGGCCGTCGACCACCTCGACCCAGATGAACGTGGGTGTTTGACATTCTGCAATGCGGTTCAATCCGGCGTCGCGCTGGGCGGACAGCGCTCGGGCAGCGGCGGCAGTTTTTCGGCGAACTCCAACAGCAGTTCCAACCGCTCGCGCGGCTCGAGGTCGGCGAATTCGGCGACGATTTGGTCGAGTTTGGCGGTAGCGGGCATGGACGAAGAGACGAGGGGCGAGCGATGGCGTTACGATGCTGACTCGGTTGCGGTTCTTTCTGTGGCTGCGCGAGCCGACTTCCGGGCCGCGTTGGATCGGCATGCCAACGATGTTGCCCCATTCGGTCCACGAGCCGTCGTAGTTCTTCACTTTGGAAACCCAACAGGTATTGCAGCACGAACCAGGTGTGGCTGGAGCGTTCGCCGATGCGGCAGTAGGCGACGGTGCGGCCACGGCGCGAAAGACGGCGTTCCTTGCAGTACAGCCTTTCCAGTTCCTTGGCGGATTTGAATGTGCCGTCGTCGTTGGCAGCCCTCGACCAAGGAATGCTCACGGCGCCGGGAATGTGGCCGCCGCGCAGGGCACCTTCCTGCGGATAATCGGGCATGGCGATCAATTCGCCGATGTATTCGCCCGGCGATCGCACGTCGACCAGCGGCTTGCCGGCGCGGGTGTGCTTGAGCACCTCGTCGCGGAAAGCGCGGATGGACAGATCGGGATCTTTGGCGGTGTACGAAGTGCGGGGATATTTGGGCTCCGGATCGCGCGACCATTGGCGGCCGTCGGCTTCCCAGCGCTTGCGGCCGCCGTTCATGACCAGGCATTTTTCGTGGCCGAACAGTTTGAAGACCCAAAAGGCGTAGCAGGCCCACCAGTTGTTTTTGTCGCCGTAGAAGACGACGGTGGTGTCGTTGGCGATGCCTTTGGAGGAGCACAACTCGGCGAAGCGATCTTTGCCGATGTAATCGCGGACGATCGGCGTCCTGCAAATCGGTGTGCCAATCGATCATCACCGCGCCGGGAACGTGGCCTTGGGTATACAGCAGCACGTCTTCGTCCGATTCGACGACGCGAAGCTGCGGATCGCTTAGGTGGTCTGCCACCCACTGGGTGGTGACCAGCACTTCAGGATGAGCATAGCCGGTCATGTTGATCCTCCAGTGTGCAGATACAAGTGTGGCGCGAATGAATGTTAAATTGTATCACTTTGCCAGCAAAGGCACGAACGCGGCGCACCGCGGAAATAGCCCAAAGTCGTCGCCGCCAACAGCCTACAGAAGGGTCATTGGGGGTGCAATTGGCAGGACGCAGTACCCGCGCTTGCAACAAAAACATGGTTGTGCAAAACTAAGGCGGTCCCGCCAAGTAATTCCCACCCTAAAGAATCTCGCATCTCGCCTCCGCGACTAGCTCGTAGAGGAATCACACGCCCATGAAGCCCAAACCGGGTCCGGGCTCGCGTCGTGCGGCTCGGCAAAGTGGACGCATAAAATATCCACGCGTTTCTGTTGTTGTGTTGGCGCTGGCCGCCGTGGCGGCTGGAGGGAATAACGCTGCTGCCGCCGACATGCTGCTGGCTTCGGCCGGGCAGCCATCGGCGGCGAAGAGTGTTGTGTCGCAGCCGGCCGGCAAAAGCCCTGCGACTCAGGCCGCTTCGCACTCCGCCCGCACCGCCGCATTCAATAAAGGCGATTGGCCCTTCCTGCCGCTGGAGCGGCCGGAGGTGCCGAAGCTGAAGTGGCTTACCACGTGGGCGCGCAACCCAGTGGATGTGTTTATCGCCCAGAAGCTGGAAGCCGCGGGACTCTCGCCCAGCGCGCCGGCCGATAAGCAGACGCTATTGCGGCGGGTGACATATGATCTGACCGGCTTGCCCCCGACGCCGAAGGAACAGGCCGATTTTCTGGCCGATCAATCGCCCGAGGCTTACACCAAGGTGGTCGATCGGCTGTTGGCCTCGCCGCGCTACGGCGAGCGCTGGGCGCAACATTGGCTCGACCTGGTGCGGTACAGCGAGACGGAAGGGTTCAAGAAAGATGACGTGCGGCCGGATGCCTACAAGTACCGCGACTATGTGATTCGGGCGTTCAACGACGACCTGCCGTACGATCGCTTCATCCGCCAGCAGTTAGCAGGCGACGAAGTGGAGCCGAACAATCCGCAGGCGCTGATCGCGACCGGATTGTTGCGGCTGTATCCGGAAGAAGTGAACGCATCGAACATCGTGCAGCAGCGGCAGGAAATATTGGACGATATTACAGAGAACACGTCGCTGGCGTTTCTCGGGCTGACGGTGGGCTGTGCCCGCTGCCACGATCACAAGTTCGACGACATCAAGCAAATGGATTACTACCGCTTGCAGGCGTGCTTTGCGGCCGTATTGCCGGCCGACAATGTTTCGATTGCCACGCGAAAGCAGAAGGACGATTACGAGAAACGCATGGCGGCGTGGGATAGGGCCACCAAATCGATCCGCAAATCGATCGATTCGGAACTGGCGGACGAACGCCAACAGGCCATGGAAGAGGCCATTGCGGCGTACGATCCCGACACGGTGAAGGCGATCAACACTCCGTCCGAGAAGCGCAACTGCATGCAAAAGCAGTTGGTGGCGGAAACGGAGGAATGGGTGGAATCGCGCTTGGAGCGGGCGTACCGACGCTGCCCGCCGGAAGAGCGAAAAATGTACGATCAGCAGATGGACGAGCTGGCGAAGTTCGATGCGATGAAGCCCCAGCCGCTGCCCACGGCGATGGCCGCGTTCGACGGCGACACCCAAGCGCCGCCGACGTGCGTGCTGGCCGGCGGCGATTATCACAAGCCCGGCAAGGAAGTGACGCCTGGCTTTCCGGTGTTTCTGGGCGCCAGCGAGCCTGAAATCAAGCCGCCCAAAACGAAACCGAATTCCACGGGCCGGCGTTCGGCGCTGGCCAAATGGCTGACGCGGCCCGATCATCCGCTGACGGCGCGGGTGATCGTGAATCGGTTGTGGCAGTTTCACTTCGGCCAGGGGATTGTGGCCACGACGAACGATTTTGGCGCGATGGGCGGGAATCCTTCGCATCAGGAACTGCTCGATTGGCTGGCCGCCCAGCTGGTGGCCAACGGTTGGCATCTGAAGCCGCTGCAGCGAATGATGGTGCTGTCGGCGGCATATTGTCAAACGTCGCAGGTCGATCCGTCGAACGCCGAACAAGCGAAGGGGCTGGCCGCCGATGCGAGCGATAATTTGGTTTGGCACGCGCGCCGGCAGCGACTGGAAGGGGAAGCATTGCGCGATGCGATGCTGGAAGTTTCCGACCAATTGAACTTGCGAATGTACGGGCCGAGCGCGCTGCCGGAGCTGCCGGCGGTACTGGCCGATTCGCGCTACAGTTGGGATCCCGACGACAAGGCCGCCGATCGCGACCGTCGTTCGATCTATGTATTCGCGAAGCGCAACATGCGGCTGCCGATTTTCGAAGCGTTCGACCAGCCCGACATGCACAACAGTTGTCCGCGGCGGACCACCACGACGACGGCGCCGCAGGCACTGGAACTATTGAACGGCGAATTGACCGATCAGGCCGCGCGGCATTGGAGCGGCAAGTTGCTTGCGGATTTTGGCGGCGACGAGGGGAAGCTGGTGCGCGAGGCGTACATCGAGGCCTATGGCCGGCCGCCGCAGGAAGATGAACTCAAAACCGCGGAAGAGTTTATCGAAACGGAAACGAAAACCATCGCACAGTATGGGACGAAGATGGACGGCGATCATTTGCCGGCTCCGCCGCCGGCGAAGATCGACCGGTCGAAAGCGGCAGCGGTGCTAGATTTTTGTCACGCCATGTTTTGTTCCAATGAGTTTTTGTATGTGGATTAAGGAGGGAGTTAGTAGGTGAGTAAGTGAGTATGTAGGAAGCAGCGCTGAATTGTGTTTGTTACTTAATCACCTACTCCCTTA
The DNA here is from genome assembly GCA_963773925.1 of Pirellulales bacterium. Lineage (GTDB taxonomy): Bacteria > Planctomycetota > Planctomycetia > Pirellulales > JADZDJ01 > CAVRAW01. The sequence goes on along the minus strand of CAVZDC010000009.1, from coordinate 336,780 downwards.
CTTACCTGAATGCCATGAACATTCCGCATTTTGAATCGCCGCATACTCGGCGGGATTTTTTGTATCGCGCCGGGGCGGGCTTTGGTTCGCTGGCCTTGTGGTCGCTGTTGAGCCGCGAAGCGTTTTCCGCGGCGACCGCTGCATTTGTAAATCCGCTTGCGCCTAAGAAGCCGAACTTTCCGGCCAAGGCGAAGTCGGTGATCTGGTGTTTCATCGACGGCGGACCGAGCCATTTGGATCTGTTCGATCCGAAACCGGATTTGATCAAGCTGGCGGGCAAACCGCTGCCGTCGAGCTTTACTCGCCCCGAAACGGCGATGGGCAAAACGGCAGACACGCCGCTGTTGCCCAGCCAGCGGAAGTTCAAGCAATATGGCGAGTCGGGCATTTGGGTTAGCGATTGGCTGCCGGAGATCGCCAGTTGCGCCGACGAGATGGCGGTGATTCGTTCTTGCTGGGCCGACGGCCTGACGCACGTGAGCAGCGTTTGCGAGATGAACTCCGGCGCGATTTTGGCCGGCCGGCCGTGCTTGGGTTCGTGGACCTTGTACGGCTTGGGCGCCGTGACCGAAAGCTTGCCGGGTTTCGTGGTGATGACCGATTATCCTGCGGAACCGCCCGGCGGCAGCGTGCAATGGAGCACGGGTTTTATGCCGTCGACGTATCAGGGCACGAAATTCCGCGACGGCAAAACGCCGATTCTGCACGTGGCGCCGACGGATGGATCTACGCCCGATCGGCAGCGGCACACGCTGGATTTCATTCAGCAACTGAATCGGCGGCACCTGCAGGGGCGGCAGGAAGACGACGCTTTGGAAGCGCGGATCGCCGCTTACGAACTTGCTTACCGGATGCAATCGGCGGCGCCGGAGGCCACGGATCTATCGAGCGAGACGGCCGAAACGCTGGCGCTGTATGGCATCGATCAAAAGGAAACGGCCGCGAATGGTCGCAACTGCCTGATGGCGCGCCGCTTGGTGGAGCGCGGCGTGCGATGCGTGCAGTTGTACATGGGTTCCGGCAGCAAGTGGGATGCGCACAGCGACGTGGAGGGGAATCATAGCCAGTACTGTAAGGAGACCGATCGTCCGATCGCCGGGCTGATCAAAGATTTGAAGCGGCGCGGATTGTTGGATAGCACCCTGGTGATTTGGGGGGGCGAGTTCGGCCGCACGCCGATGAGCGAAAGCGGCACGGGGCGCGACCACAATCCGTACGGATTCACGATGTGGATGGCTGGCGGTGGTGTAAAGGGTGGCACCGTGTACGGCGCGACCGACGAGTTGGGTTTATACGCGGTGGAGAACAAAGCGCACGTGCACGACATTCACGCCACGGTTTTGGCGCTGTTGGGGTTGGATCACGAGCAGTTGACGTTCCAGCACAACGGCCGCGACGAACGGCTGACGATCACCAGCGGCAAGGTGATTAAAGAGATTATCGCTTAAGCTGCCCTATGGGTGGCACGCCCTGAGTCGGCGAAGGGCGTGATTCTAGGCTCCACGGCCTTCCTTTCAGTCAGGGCGTGCCACGCTTGCGGCGATTTGCGAGCTCTTCAACTAGCGTTCGCGGGGCGCCGATGTCGAGGATGTGGAGTTGGCCGACGTAGGCTTGCGCCAGGAGCGGAGAATCCTGGTTTCGCCGCGACGAATGTGCACGTGTGACTCGCGCGAATCGTGTGCTTCGCCGCGACGCCGGTATCGCAATCCAAACCGCTGGGCACGTCCACGGCGAGAATCGGCACTCCACTGGCATTCATTGCGTCGATCGCTTCGGCCAACGGCGGTTTGGGTTCGCCGGTGGCGCCGGTACCAAGAATGGCGTCGACCAGCCAGTTGGCGGCTCGAATTTGCTCGTTGAAACAATCGATGTCGAAGACCACGCCCTTCGCGGACTCAGGGCGTGCCACCCCAAACGGAACGATTCGCAGGCCGGCCTTCTCGATGATCTGGTAATTCGCCGCGGCGTCGCCGGTCAAATGCTTTGGATCGGCCAGCAGCAGGACGCACACGGCGATGCCGCGGAGATCGAGATGCCGGGCGATCACAAAACCGTCGCCGCCGTTGTTGCCTTTGCCGCAGACGATGACCACCGATCCGCGACCCGCTATTAACCTGCACAGCACATCGGCCGTTCCGCGGCCGGCGTTTTCCATCAGCACCAGGCCGGAGATGCCATATTCCTCGATGGCGCGGCGATCGGCTTCCCGGACCTGGGCGCGAGTGAGAATGAGTGTCATGGCACACTCATCATAACAATTAAAAAACCCCGGCCTGGGGGCCGGGGTTAAACGGGCTTCGATTTCATGCGCCGTGCAGCGCGGATAATTACGGGAACAGGGCGATCGTGGCGCCGTATCCCACTGCCGCGGTGCAGCAGCCGCGCAGGCTGATCGGGAACGGATCGCAAATGTACGGGGCACAATCGCCCACGCGATACACTCCCAAGTCGTAAATGCACTCGCACGGGGTTTCCACGCCCACATGGTACGGCAATAAGGCCACGTTGCCGAAGAAGTGGGCACAGGAGACGAAGTCTTCGGCAATCCAACCCATCGAGTGGCCGTAGCGTTCCAGCCCCTCTTCTTCGAAGTACAGCGGCTTGTGGCACAGCGACGAAGCCTTCCACGTGTAGCAGGTTTCCTCCCAGCAGCGCGGGACGAACTGATCGGTGGTGAGGGCACATTCGTAGGGAATGTCGTCGCCTTGCTTGCCGTTGACGGTGATGTCGATGCTCACCTTATCTAGCGTGTTTCCGCGAAGCTTGTCGTAGGCCGTGCGGCAATCTTCCGCGGGGTTTTGCAATGCTTGTCGCGTGCCTTCCATGTCGGGCAATTGCTCGGCTGGGGCCGGTTGATACGAATCGGGTCCGGGGGTGGCCGGCGGCCGAGATTGATAGACCTGCACCGACTGGCCGGGCAGTTCGCGCGGTTCGGGGGGCACACGTTGGGCCACGCGCTGCGGCTGCCTGGTTGTGGGCTCGTGCTGCGCCGGGGCCGAATCGACGTCTTCGGGAGTGATGGAGATCGGATGTTGATAGCCCGACGACGGATGATTGTCTTCAAACGGATCGTTCAGCACTGGGGCGGCATTTTCTTCCTCGGCCGCGGCCAAGCGGACTTTGGAGTTCAGCCTGGACGCTTCGGCGGCAGGCTGGTGAACTTCGACACGTTGCACTGTGCCGCCGCTGCATTGGGCGCTGCCGCTGCAATGATAGTCGGCCTGTTTGCACGCGCCGCTGGTGCAGGATGATTTCTTGCACTGCGCGGTATTGTCGTCGGCGGTTTTAGCGTCGGCATCGTTGTGCTCGGGCCGGTAGGGCAGCCAACGGAGCTTGTTTTCGTGATTTGCATCGCCCCAGTTGAGAGTGTCGGAGGCGAACGCCGGGCGCGAGGTCGAAATTAGCGCGGCCAATAGCGTGCAGAGTACGGCGATGGCGGCGAGCGCAACTCTAGTCGAGCTCCTCCCGGTATTCCGCGGTGTAATTGGCGCTTCCTGCGTAATGGCGATGTCATGTGGATGGCTCTCCCTAACACTGGCGTGCGACACCTGAATGAATTGTGCCGCTGCGCAGCTCCTGGATGTCGTGCGCGCCGAAGTAGCCCATGCCCGCTTTCAGTCCGCCGACCAACTGATACACGAACGTGCTCAGCGGTCCCTTGAAGGGCACTCGCCCTTCGACGCCTTCGGGCACCAACTTGCTTGAGGTGCGCTGTTCTCCTTGGCGATACCGTTCGCTCGATCCCTTGACCATGGCCCCCAGGGAACCCATTCCCCGGTAGACCTTGAATGTTCTGCCTTGATACAGGATTTGTTGCCCCGGGCTTTCGGCGGTGCCGGCGAACAGTCCGCCGACCATCACGCAGTTCGCCCCGGCGGCAATCGCCTTGGTGATGTCGCCGGAGTAGCGAATTCCGCCGTCGGCCACGATCGGCACGCCGGAAGAACTCGCCGCTTCGGCCGCATCCATGATCGCCGTAATCTGCGGAACTCCCACGCCGGAAATCACCCGCGTGGTGCAGATCGAACCGGGCCCGATGCCAACCTTCACGGCGTCGGCTCCGGCGGCAATCAGATCGGCGCAGCCCTGGGTGGTCGCCACGTTTCCGGCGACCACGTCAATCTTCTCCCACCGTTGTTTTATGGTTCGAACCGTCTCGATCACATTGGCCGAATGCCCGTGGGCGCTGTCGACCACCAGCACGTCGACCTGCTTGCCGATCAAACTTTCCGCGCGTTCGTAGTCGTGAACTCCGATGGCGGCCCCGACGCGCAGGCGTCCGCGGCGGTCTTTGCAGGCCGCCGGGAAGCGTTTCTGCATGTCGATGTCTTTGATGGTAATCAGGCCCGTCAGCGTATAATCTTCGTCAACCAGTAAAAGTTTCTCGACCTTATTTGCCATCAAAATCTTCTCAGCTTCCTCAAGCGTTACAGTCCCCTGTGCTGTCACGAGGTGCTGGCGCGTCATGATCTCCGAGATTGGCCTGCTATCGTCTTCCTGAAATCGCAGGTCGCGCCGCGTGATGATGCCCAGCAGCTTGCGGGCGTTTGGCTTCGCGCCCGGCGAGGCACTGCTAGCAACAATGGGCACGCCGGAGACATTCGCCTGATCCATGATCTCGCGCCCGGCCCACCGGGGCCTCCGGCGGCAGCGTGACGGGATCGAAGATGATGCCGTTGGCGGAGCGCTTGACCTTGTCGACCTCTTCGGTCTGCCGCTCGACCGACATGTTTTTGTGAATGACGCCCAGCCCGCCCTCTTGCGCCAGCGCAATGGCCATGTCGCTTTCAGTGACCGTATCCATCGGCGAACTCACCAGCGGAATGTTCAGGCGGATGTTGCGCGTGAGTTGCGTGGCGACATTCACTTCGGCGGGCACCACTTCGCTGTAGCGCGGGACGAGCAGAACGTCGTCGAACGTGATGGCTTGCTTGATGAGCTTGGGCGACATAATGGACCGTTCTTCGTAGGCAAAAAGCAATTCCGCATTCTCATAGATGATCGTGCATTTGACAACCGGTGAAGCATTACCACTAATGAGTCAATTGACTTGGTAGCCTTTGTTGAGAATTGAAAAAATGTCAGGTGCCGCGCTATCTCAACTTTAGGTGGCGAATGCACCAAAAGAGACAGCCACCGAGTTCGTTGATTTTCTCGCGAGAGAATTCCGACATTCTCGTCTATGATCGCGCACCCCCGCCCCCAGGAACTATTTGGGCTGCTGGTTTTGGGTTTGAGATAGTACGCACAAATATCGCTTCAGTAGCTTCGATTGCTTCGTTGCTGTGGATGGCATATGAAAAATTCGTCGTTCCAAAAAAGAAATCAGGCAAAGAGAGCGCGATATTCATTGACGTAATCATGCCGCCCCACATTAGGGTTCAAATTCGGATCGGCGGCCAGAACGATGACAAAGAGGCTTTCGTTAAACAGTTTTCGAACACAATGGAAAAGATTCGTGAAATCGACGACCCTGCATACAATCAAAAAATTGCTGAGGTGATGGAAAACACGAAGCATTGGCTACGCCGGAGTCCAAAAAAATGACTCAGCAATAGATTGCAGCTTCAGGAACTACTTCGCCGGGATTGCCTAGCGTGGTAGGATTGAGATATGAGAATCATCGATGCCAAACCGCTGCCACAGTTCCGATTGGAGCTGCGATTCGACAACGGCGAAACCGGGGTGGTCGATCTGTCGTCGCTTGCCGGCCGGGGCGTGTTCGAAGTGTGGAATGTGCCTGGCGTATTCGACGACGTCAAGGTGACCGACGACGGAGCGGTTCAGTGGCCCGGCGAACTTGATCTTTGCCCCGATGCGCTTTACTTGCGCATGACCGGCAAGACGGCGGAGCAAGTTTTTCCGGCGATCGGCAAGCGGCTCTCTCATGCCTGAGATTTCGCGGTTTTATGGGATCGTCATTCAGATTTTCTATGGCGATCATCTGCCGCCGCACTTTCATGCAATCTACAGTGGCGATACGGCGAAGATCGATATCGACGCACTGTCGATAATTGATGGCAACTTGCCGCCGCGGGCGCTGGCGCTGGTGATGGAATGGGCAAAGCTTCATCAGGCGGCGCTGCGCGAGGCATTTCGCAAAGCCGCTAATCTCCAGCGGCCCGAAAAAATCGCCCCGTTGCCTTGATCGAAGGCAGCGCGCCATCACCGCCCCGCGCTGACAGCCCATTTGCAAACCACCTCCTCCAGCCCTAAGATGATCGAAATCGGTCTCATTTCCACCCTGCTCTTCCAACGGTGATCTCCATGCAACTGCGATTGCGACTGCGAATGCTTTTTGGGTTAGTGCTGACCGGCGCGCTTGCGGGTGCTTGTTACGGCGCGGATGCTGGGCCATCGGCGAGTGGAGGGGCATCGGCAGGTGAATCGCCATCGGCGAGTGCGGGGCCTTCAGCAGGTTCTGGTGGTGCGCGGCGACTGAACAACAAGGCAAAAACGTGGTGCTATGGATTAGCACCGACGGATGCCGCGGGGATTACGTGGATCGGGGCGAAACGCCGTATTTGCGCAGCTTGATGGACCATGGCGAATACACCCGGCAATTGACGCCGCTGTTCCCGTCGATCACCTTTGCCAGTCATACCACGGAGGCGACGGGGGTGCCGGCGGGGGTACACGGCATTATGTCGAACAAGTTTTACGACATGTCGATCGGCCAGGAATACAACATGCCGAGCGATCCGCATTTGCTGGAAGCGGAACCGATTTGGCAAACGGCTACTCGGCAAGGGATTCGGACGGCGGTGATGGATTGGCCGCTGTCGCAAGGGGAAGACAAGCTGGGACCGGATGTGGCGAAGCCCGCCTATTTCAACGAAAAATTTGAAGTGAAGCTTTCCGACGCCGATCGCCTGCAGAAGCTGGTGGACGTGTATCGCAAGGATTCGGAAAACCCGGACAACAAGCAACCTCTGCAGTTGCTGATGGGTTATGGATACGCGCTGGATCACATTGGGCATCAGGATGGCCCGGAATCGGCAGCGCTCACGAAGACGCTGCGCGAAACCGATCAGGTGCTGGAGAAAACGATCGGGCAAGTGTGCGACATTTTCAAGGCGCACATGCATCCGGAACGGGGAGACAAGCTATATGTTCTGCTCACGACCGATCACGGCATGGAAACCGTGGAAAAACTCGTGAGCCTGAAACATTTGATGGGGCGATGGGGCATGGAAAACGATCCGGTGCGGGCTGTTTACAGTTGCAGCGTGGCGAACATTTATCTGAACGACGTGCCGGGCCCCGAGCGCGAAAAGGTGAAGCAATCGATCATCGACAATCTGAAGAAGGCCGATTGCTTGAAGTTCTGGACGCGGGAAGATTTGCCCGAGAAATGGGGGTATAACAACCCCACGCGGACCGGCGATATTGTGGTGAGCTTAGAGCCGGGCTATTACTTTTCGAATCACGATTACCCCGAGCCGGTTCCGGTGTCGAAGGATCCCAAGTCGCTGAAGGGGATGCACGGTTACGATCCCGAGCAAGACGACAAGATGCTGGGCTTCATGCTGCTGTATCAATGGGGATCGGATGAGCCGGGGCGCGATTTAGGCAGGGTGGATACGCTGCAGATTCATCCGACTGTGGCCAAGTTGCTGGGCATTCAGCCGGCGGCGGGGGCGACGGCCAAGCCGATTGAGATTGGCGATAAGCAGTAGGCGGTGGGTGGCAGGCAGCAGGTCGCAGGCAGCCACTCCCTTGGAGGGCGTGCCACACAACGGCGTGACGATCCGCCCGATCTGCTTACCGGCCGTGGCGGGCGCGGCGCAATTCGCGGCGGGAATAAAATCGCTGCATGCCGCCCGGGTTGTCTTTGTCGTTGTCGCCGTTGTCGGAGACGATTTTGTAATCGACCAGCTCCAGCATGCTGCGCCGCACCACCTGCCCCTTTTCGTCCAGCTCGTTGGACGCGCGGGCGACGATGCCGCCGGGAATGTCGAGGCAGGTGACGTCGAGCGAAATGTTGGTGCCCTTGGTGGTTTGCTGGATGGTGCGCTCAAACGCGGCCGGCTTGATGCCGTGCAGCACGTGATAAGGCAGATCGAGGCCGATCACTTCGGCGGTGGTTTTCTGATCGCTGGAGGAATTGCCGTCGTCTTTAAGCGGGATGGTTTCGCGCTTGAGCACGAAGGGTTCAACATCGTCGGACAAAAACATGCGAACCAATTGCTTCTGCTGGCCGCTGCCGGTGACGACCTGGCGAATTTGGCAGGCCACCTGGCGGCCTTCGATGGTGACCATTTCCGTGCCCAGCACTTTTGGCTCGGCCGAGTCACCGGCAGTTTCGCCGTAGTAGCCGCATTCGATGGTTTTGGGTCGGCTTTCGAAGCGCTTGCCGGCCACGTCGACGGTGGCGTCGATGCGCAAGGCGAGCTGGCGCGAATCGGCGCGGACGAGCGTGGTTTTTGTATCGGTCACCGTGGTATCGACGACGCGTCCTTTTTCGTTGAGGGTTTCGGTGACGATGCGCACCTCTTTCCAAGTGCCTACGCCAAAGCGTCCCCAGACATTCAAGTCGCGCGCCGTAAGCGGCTGTTGCTGGGTGGTGGATTCGCCGGGCGAGGCCGTGGGTCCGCACAGCAGCACTGCGGCGGCGGCCAGAAGCAGCGCCGAGCGAACGAATCGCTGAGCAAACACTTGGATCATGTGGGCAATGGTCTAGTTGGTGCTACGCCACCCTGCTGGTGACAGACCGGCGAATCGTTGGGCGGGACCGGTTGAAGCGGGCAGCGAATTCGGCCGCGAGCCGGCAGTAGCACGGTTGGTGCTGACTGGAACCTCCATGTGGTGCTCGTTCGAAACGAACTCGCAAATCGGACAACCACAATTTGCCGGCGACGTACTTTCCTGCTTGCTTTACTTCGACCGGATCGGGAGCAAGTCTTGCTAGCGCCGGCAATCCAATCGGCAGTTTCCCCATTTGATAGCAAAAATGGGTAATTGCGGCTAGATGGCGCGACATGGGAGCAATCTTTATGCCCGCCGCACCCCTCTGATTGGTACCGCGCTTAAGCCGGGTTCATTGCTTGTGTTGCGCCTGTGGGGGCAACAGGCCGGCGGTCGCCGCATCGGGAAAATTATCGGAAACAACTTTTGAGCGCGAGTGATTGACAGCGGAGTTCGACGATTTGGCGGGGGTTGCGCAGCCGGTGGCCAGTAGCGCGCAGGCACACGCCGCTGCGACGGACATCAACCATAGAGAAGAGGATCTGCCCATGTGATGCACGTGACGAAAAACTCTGCGATCGAATGATTCACTGATTTCCGGGCTCAAGGGCAGCCCGGCTCTGACGCCAGGCCGGCGCAGTTGGTCCGCGATGAGTTACGGTTTGACGCGCGGCTGGCTCATCCATTCCGAGACGGTTTGCGGTCCGTCCTTATGCTGCCTGGCGGGAGCCGTCCGACCGAACATACTGCAACCCGGCAGAGCCGACAGCAGCAGCCAGCCCACAAATATCATCGCGCCGATAGACCGACGTGAAGTGATCATAATCGCCCGTGGAAGAGCACCTTTACTTTTTGGATTTCGAACCGCTGAACCATTGGCTGGGATGCACAAGGCGGCTCCAGAACGAGGGCGCCGGCTTCTTCTTGAGTTTGCTGTTGTTGGCCAAGTCAACGATGGGAATGTCGCGGTCCAGGTTGCCTCCCACGACGGTCATTTGGGAGCCGTCTTTGGTGACGGCGTTGCCGCCGGACCATAACGGCGCCTGTGACTGAGGGGCGCTGGATCCGCGTCCCCAGCCATCAACAGGCGTGAGAATGGCTGCGCTGCCAAGGGCCACCGCACATACCGCCGCAAACGTTCGACGCAACGACATGGTTGGAATCCTCCGTGGTCGTGTGCTGCAAGAGCAGATTGCGCTGTTGGGCCGCAGGCCCAGATCACCCCGGAAAAGCCGGCGGAGTGTCGCAAAAACGTCCGGTTTGGTCCAGAGGAATTCGCGCTGCGGCGTTGTCGGATTGAGCCGCGTAACGTAGCATTGCTGGAGATTGATAGCAGAGTGCCTAACAGCTTGACGATGCGCATGTTGAGTCAATCGATCGGGTTTATCGGCGCGGGACAGATGGCCCGGGCATTGGCCCAGGGGTTCGTACGCAGCGGGTTGCTAGCAGAAGGTCAGCTTGCGGCGGCCGATCCTGTGCCGGCGGCGGTTGAAGAGTTTGGCCGTTTGCTGGCGAAGAGCAAAATCGCGGCGAACAATGCCGAGATAGCGCGGCATAGCGACGTGATCGTGCTGGCTGTGAAACCGCAACAAGCCAAGGCAGCGATGGCCGAGCTGCGCGGGGCTGTATCTGCCGACAAACTGGTGATTTCCATTGTCACCGGCGTTTGCCTGCAATCGCTGGCCGAAGGATTAGGGCCTTGCCGGCTGGTGCGCGTGATGCCGAACACGCCGTGCCTGGTGGGACAAAGCGCCAGTGCTTATTGCTTGGGGCCCGGCGCCACGGCCGCGGACGGCCAACTGGTGGCGCAACTACTGGGCTCGGTTGGCCTGGCAGTTGCCGTGGAAGAGAAGCTTTTGGATGCGGTTACCGGTCTTTCGGGCTCGGGACCGGCGTACGTGTACGTGATGATCGAGGCGCTGGCGGACGGCGGCGTGCGGCTTGGCTTGCGCGCGACGTCGCGTTGCGGCTGGCGGCGCAAACCGTCAAGGGAGCCGCGGAAATGGTGTTGGCCACGGGCGAACATCCCGGGGTGCTGAAGGACCGGGTCGCCAGCCCGGGCGGCACGACTATTGCTGGATTACACGTGATGGAAAACCACGGAGTGCGGGGCGCGTTGATATCGGCCGTGGAGGCCGCCGCCCGGCGTGCAACCGAGTTGGCAGGCGGATCGTAGAATCGTATAACGCTGGAACGAACACTGCAGCAAGAACGACCGATGATCCATTCCCCAATGTCCAATGATGACCGCAGTCAAGCGTTTGAACATTGGTGCTCGGGAATTCGTTATTAGAGATTTACACCATGTCTATCTTCTGTGTCGTTGACGACAAGCATATACCGCTGTACCGGATTTTGTGGGTGGCGGCCACGCCGCATTTTTGCGGCCACGAGGATTGCACACAGGAAGGCAATTACGAAATCCGCTTGGAGCAGGGAGAATCGGTGTGGGCCAAGCGCGAGGAGCGCGACGCCGTACTGCAGGCGTTGGAGCAATGGCAGGGAGGCGTGGGAGACGGCGACGGCAACTGGGAAGAAGAAGAATAGTCGCTCCCGATCTTCAGGCGTGTTACACTGTCGGCTCGCCGGGGCTCAGCACGTGCCGGGCAAGCAATCGCCATGTCAACCTTCGAAGAACACGGTTACAAGTGGCGTGAAACGTACTTTGTGATGTTTCCTGCCTCGCGCAGGCCGCCGTTGGCGAAAGTCGAGCGGATGCTGAAAACGCTCAGTCCGCGCTTCGAACTGGTCAACGCGGAGGCCGACGACAAGGGGCAATTCGAATCGCTGACGATCCGCGCGCCGCAAGACTACGCGGCCATGGACATAAGCTACGAATCCGGCGATGAAGTGACCGAACAGGTGACCCAACTGCAGCAGGAGATGAAGGGATTGATCGATGCCGCCGACCGTCCGAAGCTGGCGGAGTTGAGCAAGTGCGACGCCAAGTTCGACATTTTGCACTTCGAACAGCAGATCGACGCAGTGGGGGACGAGGAGGACGATGAGGGAGATATGCTCGACCCCAGTGCGCTGTTGAGCGTGATGGACGCGCTGGTGGAGCTGACCGGCGGCATCGGCGTGGACCCACAATCGGGCACGCTGATGTGACGGAATGAATGACCAATGACCAAGCACCAATGACCAATTAGTTAGATGCGCCAAGGATTGGTCATTTTCCGGGCGTTTATCGCTTCGCTTTGCGTTTCTTTTTCTTTACGGCGACTGCGGCACCGTTTGATTTGCGCTTGCTGCCTTTTCCGAATGCCAATTCCCAACCTTCTGCGTACTTCTGCGTGGTTCCAACGCGAATGATCGTCACGGGTCACCCTCCCCACGGTAAATGATCGGTTCCTCGAACAGCCGCCGCGCTTCCCACGAGCGCTTCTGCGGAGGTCGTAGGATTCTAGTTAACCCGCGGCCGCGGCGCGGTAAAGAGGCGCGCCCTTAACTTGTGCGAAAAGGCGGCGGTTGTTTTCCATCGACGTCGGTAAAACCGTACTGTTGCGCAAGGTCGCCGACGGTGAACGTTTGGCCGCTGTGTTGCATGACGTTGGGGTCGCTTGCCAGCGCCACTACGGCCCGGCCCAAATACTCGGTCGATTCGGTGCGGCTTAAGTCGAACGGATGCTGCGCATGCGCGGCCATCACCCTTTCGGTGCGCATGAACCCGGGCGCCAATGCCACGGCGGCGATGCCGTGAGGTTTCAGCTCTTGTGCCATGCCCAGCGCCATGCGCGAGACAGCGGTTTTTGCAAGATCATAGTAAATGCTGCGCAGGTAGTTGCCGGCGTCCCAGGCGATAGTGTTGACGATCAAGCCCTGCTTGCGCGGCATCATGAGCGGCACGGCCAACTGGCTGGCGATCAGATGCGCCACGAACTCCAGCCACGAACATGGCATCCCAATAGCGCTTTGGCTGTTCCCAAAACGGGGCCATGAAGGTTTTGAAATCGTGATGTTCGTAGCCGCCCCAGACGTTGTTAACCAACAGATCGAGCCGACCTTGTTCTTCGCGAATGCGCCGAAAAGGGCGGTGACGTCGTCGTCGGATGTGTGGTCGCATCGAACGGCGATTCCCTTACCGCCGCGACGAGTAACTTCATCGGCCGTGTCGTCGATTGTGCCGGGCAGACCTTCCGTGGTTGGCTTGCCGCGCAGGCTGCGGCCGGTCACATAGACGGTCGCCCCGGCGTCCCCCAGCGAGACGGCGATGCCCCACCCCGCTCCGCGGCTGGCGCCGAAACCAGGGCGATTCTGCCGCTTAAGTCCGCCGTAGGCATAAGCTTTCCTGATTTGGCCGAGGAGCGGTGATCCTATCAATTTCAGGAGCTTTCGTCGAGCATCGTCAATCCGCGCCGGGCGGAGAGTTACCTCAAATGGTGTGGAAAAACTTCGTCCTAACACGTGACAGGAATGGAGCTTTGGTATATTCTTAGGATTTTGAAAAGCGGATAGTGGCAGCGGCAACAGCGACGGACAGCGAGAGCGCTAATGCAGCGATTCACAACTCGGACTCCCCTGGCCTGGGTTGCCTTTTTCGTGGCGATTGGCTTTACGGCAACCCTTTCGGCGCAAACTCAAACTCTGCGCATCGTCACTTATAACATCGAAGACGATATCGGCAGCTTTTCGGGAACTGCCGGCGTTCCGCGGCCGGGCTTAGTGCAGCCGGCAACTAGCGGTGGCGGATACACGGGCACGGTTTCCGATGGCGGCGTGCTGGAAGGCATCGGCGAGGAGCCGGTAGGCGCGAACAACAACGTCCAGCCGCTGGATATTCTTTTGTTGCAAGAAACAACTAGCAACACCATCACGATCGATCCGATTGTGAGCGCGCTGAACACCTATTACGGCACGCCCGGAAAATATGCCCGCAGCCCTGTTCAAGGTTCGCAAAGCGGCAGCGCAGGTTTTGGCAACGGTCCCAACGCGCTGGTTTACAATACGCAGGCGGTGCAACTGGTGGCATCGGTGGGGATTGCGACGCCGCTGGGCTCGGGCAACGGGATGTATCGGCAAGTGATGCGCTACGAGTTTGCGCCGGCGAACGTCACGCCCACGGCCGCGAATGAATTTTACATTTACGTGAGTCACTACAAAGCGGGCGATCAAACCAGCGACGCTTCGGATCGCAACTTGGAAGCCACGAACATACGCTTGAACTCAGCATCGCTCCCCTCCGATGCCCGAATTCTCTACGTCGGCGACTACAACATCAACGGCAGCAGCGATGCGTCATACCAAACCATGGTCGGCGCCGGGACGAATCAGGGTGTCGATCCCTTCAACCCAACCGGCGCGACCGGAATCGACTGGACGGCGAACTCGAACAATTACCTGAAAACCGAATCAGCGACATCGCTGTCGGCGCGAGACGATTTGCAGCTGATGACCAACAACGTCTATACCGCAGCCGCCGGCGGATTGTCGCTGGTATCCGGCACGTACCACACGTTCGGCAACAACGGCACGACTTCGTACCACGGCGGCACGAACGTTGCCGGCAACACCTCGCTAAACGGCGTGGTGATGGACGAAGGCACGTTCATTTCCGCTACGCAATTGAAGCTCGATCTGCGGTATGCCAGCGACCACTTGCCGGTGGTGGCCGATTACACGATCCCCGTGCCGGAACCGTCGACGATAGTTCTGCTAGCGATCGGCGGCACGCTGCTTGCGCTGCGGCGCGCACGGATCGTTTAGCTTTCGCTTACGGACACGCTTGCGCTCACTACTGGGGGATAGCGTCCCCGCGCTGGCTATCCTGCCGCATTTCGCTAGAATGCTCGGCGGTTCCTGTAAGCGAGAATTCCCGGCCACTGACCTACGGAGAGGATCTATGTGTACGCGCAGACTTTTTCTCGGCTTTTTGATTTTCGGTTTGGGGCTTGGAACGCCGTTTCTGCGAGCCGCGGATCCCAATGCATCCGGTACCAAGCTTCCTAAGTGCTATTTTGACGTGACGGCCGACGGCCAGAATCTCGGCCGCATTGTGATTGAATTGCGCAGCGACGTGGTGCCCAAGACGGCCGAAAACTTTCGCGCCTTGTGCACGGGTGAAAAAGGCTTCGGGTACAAGGGCTGCCCGTTCCATCGGGTGATTCCCGGGTTCATGTGCCAGGGGGGCGATTTCACCGCGGGCAATGGCACGGGGGGCAAATCGATCTACGGGGAAAAATTCGCCGACGAAAACTTCACGCTTAAACACACCGGTCCGGGCACCGTGAGCATGGCGAATGCCGGCCCGAACACCAACGGTTCGCAATTCTTTATTTCCACGGCGAAGAACGATTTCCTAGACGGCAAGCACGTGGTGTTCGGCAAAGTGGTCGACGGCATGGACGTGGTGCAGAAAATCGAAGCGCTAGGAACGCCCAGCGGCGCCACGCAGGCCAAAATCATCATCGCCGACTGCGGTGAAGTGAAGTGAACCGCCGGCTTAGTGCACCAGTTTTTTGTAGCGGTACCGGTGCGGCTGTTCGGCGTCTTGGCCTAAGCGGCGGCAGCGTTCTTCTTCGTAGGCTTGGAAGTTGCCATCGCAGATGTGGACGTAGCCGTCGCCTTCGAAACTGATGATGTGCGTGGCGATGCGGTCCAGGAACCAACGGTCGTGGCTGATCACGACCACGCAGCCTGCGAAATTGACGATCGCTTCTTCCAGTGCCCGCAGCGTATCGACGTCGAGGTCGTTGGTCGGCTCGTCGAGCAAGAGCAGATTGCAGCCTCGGCGCAAGAGCTTGGCCAGGTGCACGCGGTTGCGTTCGCCGCCGGACAAGTCGCCGACTTTCTTTTGCTGATCGGGGCCGGTGAAGTTGAACCGCGCCAGGTAAGCCCGGGCGTTGATTTTTCGGCCGCCCATTTCCAGCGTGTCGTGCCCGCCGGAAATTTCCTCGAACACATTGTTCTCGGCTGTGAGCGCGTCGCGGTTTTGGTCCACATAACCTAGTTCGACGGTATCGCCGATTTTGACGGTGCCTTTGTCCGGCTTTTCTTCGCCGGTGATCATGCGGAAGAGCGTGGTTTTGCCGGCGCCGTTGGGGCCGATGACGCCGACGATGCCTCCCGGCGGCAAGCGGAAGCTCAAGTTTTCCATCAGCACCCGATCGCTGTAGCCCTTGGTCACGTTTTTCATTTCCACAACCAATCCGCCCAGGTGCTTGCCTGGGGGAATCTGTATTTCAAACTCTTGTTCGCGCTCTTCGAATTTTTCCTTCGACATTTGCTCATAGGCGCTGATGCGGGCTTTGCTTTTGGCCTGGCGTGCGCGGGGCGAGGCGAATCCACTCCAATTCGCGCTCCAAAGTTTTCTGCCGGGCGCTGGCTTGTTTTTCTTCCACCGCGAGGCGGGCCTGCTTTTGCTCCAGCCAGGATGAATAGTTGCCTTCCCAGGGGATGCCGCGGCCGCGATCCAATTCCAAAATCCATTTGGCCACGTTGTCGAGAAAATATCGATCGTGCGTGACGGCCACCACGGTGCCGGGGTATTCCGCCAGGTGCCGCTCGAGCCAGTTGACGCTTTCGGCATCGAGATGATTGGTCGGCTCGTCCAGCAGCAGCAGGTCAGGTTTTTCCAGGAGGATTTTGCAGAGGGCCACGCGGCGCCGCTCGCCGCCGGAAAGCTTCGTGACGTCGGCGTCGCCGGGGGGCAAGTTCATGGCGTCCATGGCGATTTCGATTTGCCGATCCAATTCCCAGGCATTGTGCATGTCGATTTCGTCTTGCACGCGGACTTGTTCGCCTAGCAGTTTTTCCATTTCCTTGGGATCGGTGACTTCGCCGAGCCGGTTATTGATTTCGTCGAATCGCCGCAGGACGGCGCGCACGTGATCGACCGCTTCGTCGACGTTGCCTTGGACGTTTTTCGCCGGGTTGAGTTGCGGCTCCTGCGGAAGGTATCCGGCGGTGAAGCCTTCGGCGAGACGTGCTTCGCCGTCGAAGTTTTTGTCGGCGCCGGCCATGATCCGCAGCAGCGTGCTTTTGCCGGCGCCGTTTTTGCCCAAGACGCCGATCTTGGCCCCGGGATAGAACGCCAGCCAGATGTTCTTGAGCACCTCTTTCTGGCCGTGTTTTTTGGTGAGGTCGGCGACGGTGAAGATGTATTTTTCAGACATGGGTATAAAGGCCGATCCTGGAATTTGGAAACTGCATATTCTAACTATCAAAAAGCTTTCTTGTCGGCATTTTGATCGCCAGCGCCTGGAGTTGGCGGATGCGGCCCCCGTTACGGTGCTGGGTTTATGCCGGATATTATGGGAATTACCACTACGGCAGCCCGCCTTTTGGTTTGCGGCATCTCATTGACCGCCCTCTGCCGGTCCGCAATCCATACTTTCTAGGGACCTTTTGGGGCGGCGCTGGACTTAACCGGCGGCCCCCACAGGGCTTTCCAGTGACCGAGTCAATTGAAGTTTCACATAGGGGCATAGCGATGGGAACGTACGGTGAGGGACCGCTCGCGGTCCAAGACGAAGAGGAAACGCCGCCGCCGGCCGAAGTAGTGAATTTTATCCGGCGAGTGATTCGTGGCGAAAAATTCTATGCCGGCTCTGAACGCCGCCTGCACCTGCGCTACCCGATCACGATTCCCGTTCTGGTGACGCCGCTAGACGACCGACACCAGCCGGTCGCCGAGCCGTTTCTGGCCATCACCCGCGACATTTCGATCGTCGGGTTGTGCATGTATCACACGAAGACGGTCAAAGAAAAGCTGCTGCGCTTGGAAATGACGGGACTCAACCAGGAGCATGTGAGCGTGCTTTTGAAAGTGGCGCGCTGCCGTCCGGCCGGCCCATTCTACGAAATCGCCGGCCGATTCCTCGCGGAATCGTAATCTAGCTCTCGAAGAACGACCGCCGGAGGGCGTGGCGGGGGCGATGCGGCTTGCCGCAACTTTACCGCGGCGCCGTTTGGGCGAAGATGCGCCAATCTATGCGTGAACGATACGCCGCATTCTCCATGTGCGACACATAGCAATCCATCGAGTAATTAACGATGATGGCCGATCCTTCTCTCCCGGCGAAAAAAACCACAATCATCATCGACCTGATCGTGATGTCGGTGCTGGCCTGCCTGGTGTGGGTCGTATCGGTTCATATCAACATCTTCGAAGACGTTGTTGATTTCGTTCGAGCATATGAGGATTGGAACCTCGACGAGATGTTTGTGGTGGCAGTTTTCTTGACGTTCGCGCTGAGCGTGTTTTCGCGGCGGCGGTGGCGCGAAATCCGCAGGCTGTTGGCGGACCGAGAACGTGCGATCGAAGAACTTCGATTGGCGAAGGAAACCGCCGAGGCCGCCAGCAAAGCCAAAGGCGAATTCCTGGCGAACATGTCGCACGAAATTCGCACTCCCATGAATGGCATCATCGCGATGACCGATTTGACGCTCGACACGGCGCTGGACGAGGAGCAGCGTGAATATCTGGAGATGGTGAAAAGTTCGGCCGACGCGCTGTTGCAGGTGTTGAACGACATTCTCGATTTTTCGAAAGTCGAAGCGGGGAAGCTGGAGCTTAACCCGGCGCCATTTTCGCTGCGCGCAGTATTTGGGCGACGTGCTAAAGACGCTGGGCTTGCGGGCGGCGGAAAAAGGCTTGGAGCTGACGCACCGGGTGGCCCCCGACGTGCCCGATGCGTTGATTGGTGACTCGCTTCGTTTGCGTCAAGTGGTTGTGAATTTGGTGGGCAACGCCATCAAGTTCACGGAGCGGGGGGAAGTGGTGGCGGAGGTTGTCGCTGAAAGTCGGCATGAAAACAGCGCGGTGCTGCACTTTTCGGTGCGCGATACGGGCATTGGAATTCCGGCGAATAAGCAGCAGATGATCTTCGAGGCCTTCACGCAGGGGGACGCCACGCCAAGCCGGCGCTACGGCGGCACCGGGTTGGGGCTGGCGATCTCGAAATAATTGGTGGAACTGATGCAAGGGCGGATTTGGGCCGAAAGCGAACCAGGCCGCGGGAGCACCTTCCATTTCACGATGCGGTTTGATCTTGGCGCGCACGATGTTGCCCAACCGCCGGATTCTGGAAGAGCTGGTTACAGGATGGTCGATGCGGCCTTTGTCCGTGGGGGGCGGGGCCGCGGCGATCGCGGCGATGAAACAAGCCGTGGCCGCGCGGGATCCTTTCGTTTTGGTGTTGCTGGATGCAATGATGCCGGGCATGGACGGGTTCGCCGCGGCGGAGAAAATCAGGGCGCAGCCCGAACTGCCGAAAGCGGCCATCATGATGTTGTCGTCGGCCGATAGCGGTGGAGATGCCGCCCGTTGCCGCGCGGTGGGAATTCAAAACTATTTGCGCAAGCCGGTGGCCTCGCCGGAATTGTACGGGGCCATTACCGTCGCACTGAATGAACAGGCGGCCAGCGCCGCCGTGTCCGCCGCGGTGCAGGCTTCCAAAGCGAATCGCCAGCGGCATTCGCACAGCGTGCTGTTGGCGGAAGACAACGCGGTGAATCGCTGCGTTGCGGCAGGGCTGCTCAAGAAACGTGGATACCTTGTCGAAGCGGTGGAAAACGGCAAGCAGGCGCTTGCGGCCTTGGCGTGCGAACGGTTCGATTTGATTTTGATGGACGTGCAAATGCCGGAAATGGATGGTTTTGAAACCACCGACGCCATTCGCCGCAAAGAATGCGCTACTGGCGCGCACCTGCCGGTCGTCGCCATGACCGCCCATGCCATGCAGGGAGATCGGGAGCGGTGTCTGCAAGCCGGCATGGACGATTACGTTTCCAAACCGATCGAACCACTGCAACTGTTCGCCACGCTGGAGAAATTCCTTCCGCGCGACGACGTCAGGGACGCAGACGGCTCCGAGGGGGCCATAAACAACGGGCCGACAACGTGCGAAGCGCCGACGGCCTGCGAGAAATCGCCGGCCGGTGAGTCGGCGGATACCGAGGAAGCTCTCGACGTGCCGGCCCTGCGGGCGCGGGTGGAATCGGACCTGGATTTGTTGGAAGAGATGATCAAGCTGTTCTTCAGCCGTTCCCCTGCCCTGCTGGCGGAGATCGAAACCGCGGTCCGGCAGCGCGATTGTCAAACGGTATCTCGAGCGGCCCATTGCCTGAAAGGGGCATTGCTAAACATGTGCGCCGGACCGTGTTCGCACGCCGCTATCAAGCTGGAGCAGGCGGGCCGTAAGGGCGATTTAGCGCAAGTCAACGAATCGTTTCAAACGCTGCGGGCCGAATTGCAGCGGTTGCTGTCGGAATTGACCGACGTCGAGAAAGAAATCGACGTGGAGCGGGATCGCCGCACTGGCAGTCAAAGCGCCCGGGCGTTGACGCAAACGACAGGCTAGCCACGCACAGATCGTTCGTTGACATAATTTCGTCGGCGTGGCGGTAGGACCGGCGTTTGCGATGGCTGGCTTTTGCTTTATGATGGCGCGGTCCAGGTCGGGCTGTCGATGGATTCGGCGGTCTGGCTGATTCATACCGCTCCGGCGAACAAGTTGAATGGATTCTACGCTGCAATCGCTGCTGGGCCGGCTGGAACATTTGCCGGATCATTTTCGCGAGCTGCGCGACGGGGTACGGCAGGTTGTCAAGATTGCCGATGCCTCGCCGGAGATGGCGCTGACGCGGGCCCGCAAAGTGCTGGAGTACGTGGTCCGCGACGTGTACCAGCAGCGAGTGAACGAGCCTCCCGGCACCCGGCCGCTGGAGAATCTGCTGCAGCGGTTGGTGAAGGACGGCTTTTTCCCCGAACGGCTGGACGCCTACGCCAACACCGTGCGCAAGTTGGGGAACGTCGGCACGCACGGCTTCGACGAGCAAGTGAACGTGGACGACGTCTACCAGTCGCTTGCGCAACTGATGCCGATTTTGGAATGGTACTTCGAGGTCGAGCGGCCGGATCAAAGCGAAAAGCATGGCGGCGAAGCGCGGGCAGTCGAAGCGCCGTCGTTCCGCACGGTGCAAGGCAAAACCATTCGGCGGGATGCGGCCCACGTTGCCAGCGTAGCCATTGTGCCCAAGGGCCTGAGATCGTTCGACGCTTACGACGCGGATTTCTTTCTCGATTTGCTGCCCGGGCCGCGCGACAAGGAAGGCCTGCCCCAGAGCATTCGGTTTTGGAAGCATCGTATTGAAGACGGCGACGAAGAAACCTTCACGGTGGGAATTATCTACGGGCCCAGCGGCTGCGGAAAATCGTCGCTGGTGAAAGCGGGCTTGCTGCCCACGCTGAATGAGCGAGTTGCGGCGGTGTATGTCGAAGCCAGCGCGGATGAGACGGAAATCCGGCTGCTGAAGGTATTGCGCAAACGCCGGCCGGAGTTGAACGCCGAATTGTCGCTGGTCGAAACCATCAAAGCGCTGCGCGGTTCGCAAAACGGGAAAGTAGTATTGGTGCTCGATCAATTCGAGCAATGGCTGCACACTCACGGCGATACGCAAAATTCGGAGCTGGCCCAGGCCCTGCGGCAGTGCGACGGCCAGCACGTGCAATGCATTGTGCTGGTGCGCGACGATTTTTGGATGGCGCTCAGCCGGTTCATGGAAGATGTGAACATTGAGTTGCTTCAAGGCCGGAACATGGCCGCGGTGGATTTGTTCGACACCATTCACGCGCACAAGGTGCTTTCCGCATTTGGCCGGGCGCTGGGCCGACTTGAGAGCCAGCCGACCAAAGAGCAAGAGGCCTTTCTGGACCAGGCAATTCAAGGACTCGCACAGGATGGGCGGGTAATCGCGGTGCGGCTGGCGCTGTTTGCGGAAATGGTTAAGGGGAAACCGTGGATTTCAGCCACGCTGCGCGAAGTGGGTGGAACGGAGGGGATCGGCGTCAATTTCCTGGAGGAATCGTTCGGTTCGAGGGAGCATCGTCATCACCAGCCGGCGGCGCGAGCGGTGCTGAAGGCACTGTTGCCGGAATCGGGCACCGACATCAAAGGGCACATGCGGTCGCACGCCGAATTGCTGGCAGCTTCCGGCTACGCGGATAAACCTGGGCAGTTCGACGACTTGATTCGCATCCTTAACGGCGAACTGCGCCTGATCACGCCGACGGAGCCTGAGGAGAGGCGCGCAGCGGAGGCCTGCGATGCGGTTGTAGAGCCGCTAGAGAAGTACTACCAACTGACGCACGATTACCTGGTCGACTCATTGCGGCAGTGGTTGACGCTCAAGCAAAAAGAAACGCGGCGCGGGCGAGCCGAATTGCGTCTGGCCGATCGCGCAGGGCTGTGGACCGCGAGGCCGGAAAATCGGCAGCTTCCCTCGCTGTTGCAATGGCTGAGCATTCGCTGGCTCACGAAGAAAAAGAATTGGACACAGCCGCAGCGGAAAATGATGCAGCAGGCGGATCGCTTCCACGAGCGGCGAGGCATCGCTGCGGTGCTTCTGCTTCTGCTTTTGCTGTTTGGCGCTTGCGAACTCTATGGGCAGATCGAAGCGGAGTCGCTCGTCAATCAGCTCATGTCAGCCGACATTGTGCAGGTGCCCAATATAGTAAAAGAAATCGATCGCTATCGCGGTTGGTCGAATCCACTGTTGAGAAAAGAGGAAGCCGCAGCGAAAGAAGGGTCTGCGGCTCAACTGCATTTGAAGCTGGCATTGCTGCCGGTCGAGAAGCGTGAAGTGGCCGATTTACGGGAGCGGTTGCTGGGGGCGACGCCGGCCGAATTTCCGGTGGTGCGCGATGCGCTTTTGCCGTATCAATCGGAGATTGTCGAACCGCTGTGGCAGGCGGCGCTCGATGCGACGCGATCGAATGAAGAGTGTTTTCAGGCTGCCTGTGCGCTGGCCACGTTTGCACCGGCGGATTCGCGCTGGAATAAGATCGAGGCGCTCGTGTTGGCCAACCTGGTGACCCGACACGATTCCGAATTCCTGGCGTGGCTGGAAGCCCTGCGGCCTGCGAAGCAGCAGTTGTTCAGGGGACTTCGTCTAATTTATCAGACCGTGAGCCGGCAAGAACAGCCACGCACGTATGCTGCAGTCATTCTGGCGGATTATCTGGCCGACGAGCCGCAAAGCTTGTTCGATCTGTTGGCCGATTCCGCGCCCTTCCAGTTTCCAACCATGTTCCGCGCTTCGTTCAAGTACAAAGACCAATTCGTCGCCTGGGCTAAGACCGAGTTGGGAAGGAAACCGCAACTGGAGGCCAGCGACGAGGAGAAGGAACGGCTGGCGACGCGGCAAGCGAACCTGGCCGTTGCGCTGTACCAGTTGGGCGATTATGAAACGGTGTGGCCGCTATTGAAGTGGAGCCCTGATCCGCGGCTGCGCAGCTATGTTATCCATCGGCTGCAGGAACTGGGCGCCAAACCGCAGCCGCTGGCGGAACGCTTGGCAACTGAACCGGATCTATCGGCTCGCCGCGCTAATCTTGGCGATAGGCGAGTTCCCGCTCATCGTTGACGACGCCCTGGCGACGCGGTTGCAGGAAATCTATGAGACGGCTGACGATCCCGGGCTGCGCACGGCGGCGGAGTGGCTGTTGCGGCAAGGTCAACAGGATTTGCTCCTCACGATTTCCCAACAACGCGCTGCCGCCAAGGAACAACGAGAAAAGCGGATCGCAAAAATCGCACAAGCTTTGAAAGCGGCCGGCGACAAATCGCGGCAGTGGTTTGTGAACAGCCAGGGCCAGACCATGGTGGTGATTCCCGGGCCAGTGGAGTTCACGATGGGTTCTCCTGCCAGCGAGACCGGCCGATTCGACGACGAGCCGCAGCACATGGCGCGAATCGGCCGCACGTTCGCCATCGGCAGCGAGCCGGTGACTATCGAAGAGTATCGCCGCTACAACCCCAAATACGAATTCACGGAACGATTCGCCCCCAGGCCAAGTTGCCCGGCGATCAACATTTCTTGGTTTGAGGCGGCCGCGTATTGCAACTGGCTGAGCAAACAGGACGGTTTGGATCCGCGACAGTGGTGCTACGAAACATCGGCAGACGGCAAAGTGGTGAAATTCAAGAAAAACTACCTGAGTCTCCAGGGGTATCGTTTGCCGACCGAGACCGAGGCGGAATACGCCACCCGGGCCGGTGCGGTCACCAGCCGCTTTTACGGCGAGTCGGAGGAGCTATTGCCGGAGTACGGATGGTTTGTAAATAACTCCGACGAACACAGTTGGCCCGTGGGAACCACCAAGCCGAACGATTTCGGACTGTTCGACACGCTGGGGAACGTTTGGTGCTGGTGTCAGGACAGCTACCTGGATTACCCACAGGCGAAAGACGGCGCGGCGTCGGACGACGTGGAAGATGTGCTTTCGATCGACAATCAGGAAAAGCGTGTGCTGCGCGGCGCGGCGTACGACGTTACGCCTTGTTACCTTCGTTGCGCCGCTCGGCACGATTACCTGCCGTCGTACCACGTAAATACCGCAGGCTTCCGCGTGGCGCGGACGTTTACTTCGGAGTAACACTGCGCTCCGGAGCCTTGCAGTCTTCGTCCGATTGCGGACTTCTGTTGCAGTACTGCACGGCACTGTTCTGATCGTCCAAGAGCATCCAGATTGTGGGGACGGTATTTTCCGCTTCCTCGCGCTTCACCGCCTTGATGACCAATTCGCGAGAATCATGGTCGCTGTATTCCAGCAGCACCTCGTTGTCGTCCATGTCGAAGTGCTTGTGCAGCAGGGCGACGCCGAAACGTTCCCGCTTGCCGTGCTTCTTCAGCACTTCGCGCACCTCGGCCATGCACTTCAGGTCGGTGTCGTTCAAAGGCTCGACGTCCGTAAGTTGGTCCAGGTCGACCCATTGCATCGGAGAAACTTTCAGTCCGGTGGTGCTCATGGCAACCTCCCTGCGAGTTAAGCTGTCTAGCCGGCCGGGGCGAACAGCCCGAACCGACATGCTGGCTAAGGAACCTAAGCGATCGATGGGCGCAGCGGCAATATCGATCCGGCAGCGGCTAAGGAGGCCCGAAGCGGCGTGCGCCATTGCTTTGAGGCTGTTTTGACTTGCTAGCACGCCATCCGCTGCGACTATTGCGGACCAAATTCTTTTTCGGCGGTGAGGCGAAACGATGCTGGTATTGCCGGGGGAAACCTTGGCACAGTATTTTTCGCCCCCCGATGGAGCTGCCATTCGGCTATTCAATTCCCTCGCACCCGAAGCGGGCCAACAGAAGCTGCTGCGAAGGCCGAACCATGGAGCAACACGCGGCTGCCATTGCTGAAGATAGCGACGAGCGGCGAGGCCCTGTTCCTCGGTTCAGTGGTTGGCGCCGGCGCTAGGCGGCATCGCGCGTGTTGCCGCTGCGCTCTGCGGCGTGTGGCTTTTAGTTGCCTTAGTGCATTCGACTTCGACGGAAGCCACCGTCGATTCGTTTCGCAGCGCGGCGAACGCCAGGAAATGCTTGATGCTTGCCCTGATTGTTTGGGCCGCGACCTCGGACTTGGTTTTGAAGGCGATGCGTGTTGATTGGCGCTCATGGGGCTGGCAGCGCACGGCGGTGCTGTTGCTTCTTGGTCTGCATGGTCTGTTAGCTTTCAGGAGCGTCCTTTATTACCCGGAGCACGTGATCACAAACCATTGGCTGTCATTGCAGCACTCGGCCGATCGTAACAATCAATCGCCGGATCAAATGCCCGGCCGCATCGACGAATTCGCGGCGCGATGTCGCCGTGAACTGCCGCCCGACGCGCACATCTTGTTCCACGGTTCGCATGAAGGATCCGTTTTCGCCTATGAAGTTTATCCGCGGAAGGTATTCCGATTGCCCAGCGAGGCATTTCAAGTAGTGGCAGATATCGAATCGAGACCCTGCGTGAAGGGGTTTCCCAAGGATCCGGTGGAAGCGTATTGGAATCGCCAATTGCCGTTGCGGCCAGAAGATCGTGAAGCATTTATCCGTGGGCACGGGATTACCTACGAAGTTTTTTACGACGCCGATCGCACTGCGGAATGTCGCTGGGAGAAGGTGCGATGAGCGAACTTCTACGATCGCTTGGTTGTCTAGCTTTGATCAGCGGCGCCGGCGCCCAAATCAATGCCGTATTGTGCACTTCGAAATTCGCCAGTGGGCCAGCGCGCGGCGATCAGAAGCGATCGCCGGGCTGGGGCTGGTCGTATCTGGTCGGCGTGGCCGCGGTTAGTGTGTACCTGTACGCCGCTTTGATTTTTTGCGGCCGCGTTACGCACGCTGCTTTTGCGACCGCATTGATCGGTTGCGGCATTCTCAGCGGATTGTATCTTGCGCGAAATTGGCGTCCGACGAAATGGTGGGCAGCTTTGCGGAATTGCTGGTGGTTCGACCTGCCTGCTCCGCTGTGTTGTGTCGTGCTGTTGGTGCTCCTGGCCGCTGCCTGGGCAGCGCTGGGCACGAAACCGACGGGCTTCGACGGCCGCGCCATCTACGCGCTAAAAGCTCGAAGTCTCTTCAATGCGGGCGATCTGCAAAATGAGGACTTCCAAGATGTTGATCGCGTGCACTTGCACTCCCGGTATCCACTTTTGGTTCCCCTGGCGGAAGCCGAAATGTTCTGGGCGCAGGGATCAACCGATGATTTGCATTTGCGTGCCGTTTTTCTAGCGTTCGTGATTGCAGTATCTTCGGTCCTGGCCAGTGAGTTTCGGCGCTATTGCTCGCCGCGCGCGGCGGCTTTTGCCACCGCAATGTTTCTTGGGGCGCCGCTTTTGTTCCAAGTGGGCGAGGGGTCGGGCATTTCCACGGAGGCCGACTTCCCGCTGGCATGCTACGTGCTTGCGGGAACACTGGCGATGATGCAATGGATCCGCGACGGTCATGCGCCAGGCAATATTGGGCGGCTTGATGTTCGGCGCGGCGGCCATGACGAAAAATGAAGGAATGTTGTGGGCTGCGGCGGCATGTTTGACAATTTTGTTGGGGGCGGGATTGCGCCGCCTGCCGCTGAAGCGGATCGTGTCTCCGGCCGCTTGCTTGGGCGCAACGACATTGGTGATCGTCGCCATGCATGTCATAGGAGTTCGCCGACAGATTCCCGGCTCTCCCTACATGCGCAGTTATGCCGCGGTTTTTCAGTGGGATTGGCTGCGGCAACTGTGGCGGCGTCCGGCAGTGGTGGCGTGGTATGGATTGAAAAACTTTTTTCGGACATCGAAATGGAACCTCGTTTGGCCTTGCGTCGGTGCTGCGCTTTGCTTGCGGCGCAAGTCGCTGCCAGCCGACATTTGGCATGCGCGGCTATTGGCGGCAATGATGGCAGCGAGCGTGTTGGTCATCTTTGTGCTGACCCCCTACCCCGTTTATTGGCATTTGCAAGCTGCCTATTTCCGCTTGTGCCTGCAGTTGTTGCCTGTGTGTTGGCTCGTAGCCGTTGAGCAGCTTTCGGCGTCGGGCTGGATAAGCGAGTTAAGCGATTTGTGGGCGGCCGCGAGGAAGGAATCGAGCGGACCGATAAGCTTGCCGCTAAATCATCCAGCCGGCCAGCGGCAAAGTGCATGGCGAAGAACGCCCGAAGTGCCGCCAGCATTGCCTCTGAAGAAGGCTGCATGAGGGAAGCGGAATTTTCGAGTTTCCGCTAGTGGCGGTCAGTTCATCTGGCAGTGGAGACGACCGGGATCGAACCGGCAACCTCCGGCTTGCAAAGCCGGCGCTCTCCCAATTGAGCTACGTCCCCGGGAAGTGTTCGGGGCTCAGGATTCAGGGACTAAATAGTGCGCACACTTAGATTCGAACTAAGGACCTCCACCTTATCAGGGTGGCGCTCTAACCAACTGAGCTATGCGCGCCGGTGAGCCTGTTTGGAATCGACTTCGACGGATGCGAAGCGGTTCACCCAGCTTCTTCACTGACCACAGGCCTGTAAAGCAAGATAGCGTATTTTATTGACTGCCCGTGGGGTGTCAAACGCCGAGGAATCAAGGCTTTTTGTCGGTTGTAAGTGTTCGACATTCGGCAATCCATTCGCCACCACAGTCACGCACTAGATAGCAGTTGTGCACCCAGCACATCTTCCCGGCCTTTTCCGTAACAAATTCCGCAGACGGAAAAGTCGATTTTCCAGGCTGATGCGGCATACCCCGATTGGCCGAAAAAGATAGCAGGGTTTGTGATTGCGCACCCATTGCGCGCGGCAAATCGCCAATTAGCGATTTTGCCTGAAATTCGTCTGCTAATCGCCAAACGCCATACGAGGATCGTTCCGATGTCACACACGCTTCGCCGACTGGGAATTTTGGCAGTTGCCACTTCTGTTTGCGTCGCTGGGGCTTTCGCCAAAGCCGCCGCCCCCAGCGTGGAGCAGGCATTGAAGCTGACGCCGATTCAGAAAGACGTCGATTACGAAATTCCATCTTCCGCCGACGCTGTGAAATGCACGATCAAGGCGGAAAAAATCGACGGCCAGACGGGCTGGGTGGTGCGCAATTCGCGCGGGCAAATTCTGCGCGAATTCGTCGATACCAACGGCGATAACGTGGTCGATCGCTGGAGCTATTTCCGGGACGGCATCGAGGTGTACCGCGACATCGATTCGAACTACAACGGCAAGGCCGACCAGTCGCGGTGGCTGAACACTGCCGGCACGCGCTGGGGGTTCGATAAGGCGGAAGATGGACGGATCGATTCCTGGAAGTTGATTTCGCCCGAGGAAGTTACGTCGGAAGTGGTGTTGGCGATCCGCGATAAGGATCCAGCCCGCTTTGCCCGGGTGTTGCTCACGCCGGCCGAAGCAAAAACGCTCGGACTAAGTGCCGCAAAAACCAAGCAGCTTACCGATAAAATTACGGCCGCGCCCAACGCCTTTGCCGAACTGGTGCGCAAGCAACGGGCCATTGGTCCTAAAACCAATTGGGTACATTTCGGCGGCACCAAGCCGGGCCTGGTTCCGGGCGAAGGCGCCAACGGCGACGTCACCGTTTACGAAAACGTGCTAGCGATGATTGAAACCGAGGGGAAAGACGCCCAAGTACAGATTGGCACGCTGGTGAAGGTGGGCGATACGTGGCGCGTGATCGACGCACCCTCGATTCCCGAATCGTCCGACAAAATCGCCGATGCCGACGGCTTTTTCTTCAACACGGCCAGTCGTCCTGAAATGGCGGCCGCCGCCGCGGCGGAAGGCAATCCGAACGAGCAAGTGCAGAAGATGATGGACGAGCTATCGAAGCTCGATGAAGCAGTGGGCCGCGCCACGGGCGAGGAAGAAATCTCGAAGCTGAACGATCGCCGGGCGGAATTGACGCTGCAAATCGCCGACCAAATCGGCGAGAAAGATCGTCCGCAGTGGATTCGCCAGTTTGCCGACTCGATTAGCGCCGCCGCTCAAACCGGCTCGTATCCGGCCGGAGTCGAGAAGCTGAAGGCGTTGGCGGAAAAGTTGGCCGCTAATCCAGCCGATGCGGCGCTGGCGCCGATGGTGAAATATCGCTATCTGCAGGCCGATTACGGCTCCAAACTGCAAAAGCACGAGATCGATTTCGTGAAGGTGCAGGCCGAATGGCTGGAGAATCTGGAGCAGTACGTCAAAGATTATCCCAAGGCCAACGAAACGGCCGAGGCGCTGTTGCAGCTTGGCTTGGCGCAAGAATTCGCCGGCCAGGATGAAAAAGCCAAGAAATGGTACGGTCAGTTGGTATCCGATTTCGGCGGCAGCTCGGCGGCCGTGAAGGCCCGGGGCGCGATCACGCGGCTGGATAGCGTCGGTCAGCCGATGCAATTGCGTGCGAAGAACACACTGGGGCAGGTCGAAGATATTTCGAAGTACCGCGGCAAATACGTGCTGGTCGACTACTGGGCCACGTGGTGCGAACCCTCGAAGGTCGATCTGGCACAGCTCAAAGAGATGTATGCCCGATACGGCAAAAACGGCTTCACGCTGATCGGAGTCAGTCTGGATAACAACTTCGCCGATTTGAGCGACTATTTGACCAAGAACCGGCTGCCCTGGGCGCAATTGTACGAGACCGGCGGATTGGATAGCCGACTGGCCAACGAGATGGGCATTCTGACGCTGCCCACGATGATACTGGTCGACGATAAGGGCAAGGTGGTGAATCGCAATATTCACATCACGGATTTGGAAACCGAATTGAAGTCGCGATTGAAGCCCGCCAGCACCGCGCGCAGTGAAAACGGCGGACGGGATCGATAGAAGATCATTTGCGGCTCCGGAGGGCGTTGCCCTCCGGCTATGTGCCGGAGTTTGCCGATTGTAGAAATTGCAAAGGCGGCGAGCTGCGCGGTGCGTAGCTGGCACGGCGGCGCGCGAAATAAATTTTGCGGCACTTCTCGGCATTTATCGAGTTTTCTGCTGTGCGCGCGTGCGCCGCACTCTGGCGGCGGCAGCTCTTGGCACGCGAATCGCTTTGTGCCGCAGCGACGGCCTGCAAGGACGCTGGGCCCTAAGTGTTCTCACACCGGATGGATCCGGGGAGCGTGCTCTGATGCTGGATTTGTGTCCCTCGGCGGCGATCTTTCTGTTTGTGCTGGTGCAATTAGTGGGTTGGATCGGCGGAATGCTAGCTCGCTTGAGCATTGGCTGGAGGCACCAGACGCTGTTTCACAGCTTCTTCGTTCTGGCCCTGGTGGCGGTGGGCATTTCCACCAGCGCGGCGTGGGTGATCGGCAGCACGTGCTGGATGCTGTCAGCCACCAGCTTCTGCGGGATGATTCTGTTGGCGATCAGCGATTTCGATCATGCCAGCAGGCCGGTGACGATTTAGAGAGCGCGCAGCACGTGGTAGTGCTCCGGAGGGCGTTGCCTTCCGGCTCGCGCTTTTTGAAAGGCGCCATCCCCGCTAGCACCGCTAGCCATATTATCGCCACTTCCGGCAAAATCGAAAAAAAACTCCCCTTCGGCATAATCCGCAACCGACACAAATAGTCAGTGAGATACCTCGGGCGTCGAGGTTGCGCGGAGGGACTGCGTGCGGCAGCTCAGCCTTGTGAGAATTACCGCCGGTTCCAGCTCAATCCGCTGCGGCGGATTTGCCTCGATTGCCGAGCATGCGATTACACAGGAGGGGAATCATGCGAAGTTTGTTTTGCATAGCAGCCGCGGTAGGGCTGGTGATGTTCGCGCCCGGCGGAGCTTGGGCCGACAACCAGGAAACCGCGCAGCAAATCGCCAACAATCTCCGCACCAGCGGGAAGATGAAGGGATACAGCGTTGGCGTGAAGGTGGAAGACGGCACCGCCTGGCTCAATGGCACGGTAGCCAACCAGGATCAGATGGTTACCGCCCTGTCGATCGCCCAACAAACCAACGGCATCGATCGAGTGGTGAACAACCTTACGATCGCTTCGGCGAAATCGGGCGGCAAATCGGCCAGCGGTTTGCGTCAACCGGGTAGCGCGAATCAGGCCGGCGTCGATTCACGCAGCGGCGGACAGAATTCCGGCCGTCATAGCGTGGTCCAGGCCGGGATGATGGACATTCCTGACCAGGCCAAGAGCGACCTGATGGTGGCCGGCCCGCCGCCGCAAATGGACGATAGTCCGACTGCCGCTCCAAACCAGTCGGGCGCACCGATGCCGCTTCCGATGGGCGCCAGCCGCCGTGTGCCGTACACATCGGTGGCGATGCAACAGGGCGGCCCCCCGGCGCCGATGGGTGCTGGACCCGGCGGTCCGGGTGAAGTTATCGGCCCTCCTCGACCGCTGCCGGCATATGTGCCGACGGGTCCGGGCGCCGCGGCTCCGTACCACTTCGATCATCCGCAGATGCCCGGCTATGCTTGGCCGAGCTACGCATCGTACCCGAACTACGCCGCGGTGACGTATCCGAAGCAATACTCGCCGACGGCGTGGCCGTACATCGGCCCATTCTATCCTTACCCGCAAGTGCCGCTGGGCTGGCGGAAAGTGACGCTGGAATGGGACGACGGCTGGTGGTTTTTGGACTTCAAGGATTCGCACTAATTGCGGATCGCGACAAACATTTGGCGGGCTAGAAACAGCACATCGAACATCTCCGGCCCCTGTCGATGTGCAAGCATCGACAGGGGTTTTTTGCGTGAGGGGTCGGGGGTCGGGAGTCAATTTGGAATCGCTTGCGCCTGGTCACTCGCCTCTCGTCGCCGGCCTTGCTAGCAGCTTCTCCTGGATGCCCGATTTTTCCGCATATCAGGAAAAATCCGCAAGTTTAGCCCAGCTTCACTCGATAACAACTCTGGCGATTTCGTGCGCCACCGATTCGTTTCGAGGAGCCTTGGCATGTCACGCAATTCCTCCTGGTGTTTGTTAGCGTTGGCCGCGAGCGTCACGCTCGCCAACACCGGCTGCTTTTGGATCACCACGCAAGGGCCCAACTTGGGCTTCTTGTCGATACCGATCCCAGTGAGCCCGTACGTCCAGAAGGAACAAGAAGACCGCTTCTGGATCCACGAGCGCTACGAACGGGTGCCGATTCTAGGACCGATCACCGCGGGCGGCCCGGTGGAAGCGATCGATCCGCCCAGCGACGACGAAGTGATGCGGGCCTTGGAGAAAGCACGGCCGATTCAGGGCGGCTTGCCGATGCTGCACGAAATCCAGCGCAATAAAGTGCGGATAGTGAAGGCAAAAATCTCCGATTACGTCGATCCGCCGCGTTTCTATCCGCTCATTGGTCCGGCACAGGTGCACCATGCTCACTACAAGTGCACCGTGTATTTCACCGAAATCACGCGAGTGGGTTGGCCGGTTCCGTTCACGAAAGTGGATGAAGACGCCCAAGAAGTGGTGTATGTCGACCACGAACACTTCCACGTGGTGGGCGACGTGAGCTTCGGCCCGTCGAACGAATACTAATGAACCTTGTGGTTTGCTTCGAGTTTAACGAAGCGGCCGTCAGACAATCGAAACCTCCGGCACAGCCGCCGGAGGTTTTTTGTTGCGCAATATCGGAATGACCGGGCGCAGTAGCTTGAGTGTCGCGCCGGTTGTGCGGCAACGCTAGCACGCCAATGTCGTAGGATGCCGGTTTTGCTATCAGTGCGTCCTTTGGAAACTCGTCGCGCAGGGGCCGATAAAACCGTTAGCCGAAGCCATTTCGGCTTTGCCATGGATGGCAAGATAGCCGGCGCAGGCACCCGTGGCCGATGGCCATTCCCGCCTACAAAGCTGCGCCGCACCGTTTGAATCCCGCCACTATCCTGATTGCCAATAGGCAGGAAGTACAAGGATGTACGCCGCCAAATTGCGTGTGGTATTCGTGTTTGCCTGCGCGTTGTGCTGCGCCGTAAGCGGCGCATTTCGGCGCGGGCCGATGAGACCGACGATCAATTCAATGCCGCTGCGCAGGAGTATTCAGCGCAGCATTGGGCGGCGGCGGCCAACGCGTTCCGCGCGCTTCGTGCGCGAGCATCCCTATAACGCCAAGCGCGCCAAAGCCATGTATTATCAGGGCGAGGCGCTGGTGCAATTGGGCCGGTATACCGACGCCTATCCCGTGTTCATCGATCTTTTGGCCGACGCGCCCAGCGGGCCGTATGCCAAGCATGCGATGTTCCGGGCCGGCGAGTCGGCGCTATTGAGCGGCAAGATTGACGAAGCGCGGGTGCGGCTGTCGCAGTTTCGCGTGCTGTATCCCGACGACAAGCTGAATTCGATCGTGCTGATGTATCAAGCCGACGTGGCGATGAAATCGGGCGATACCGCCGATGCCACGCAGTACTACCGCGAGTCGATCGCCCACTACGGAGATCAGCCGTCG
The DNA here is from genome assembly GCA_963773925.1 of Pirellulales bacterium. Classification (GTDB taxonomy): domain Bacteria; phylum Planctomycetota; class Planctomycetia; order Pirellulales; family JADZDJ01; genus CAVRAW01. The sequence continues at coordinate 303,512 of CAVZDC010000009.1, read as the reverse complement.
GCCGACGAATGCCGCTTGAATCTGGCCCATGCCCTGGCGGAGCAAAAGCAGACCGACGACGCCACAGCGCTGATGCGCGAAATTGCGCAGCGGGATCACAGTCCGTGGACCGAAATGGCCCTGTTGGAACTGGGCGACGATGCCACGCTGGTGGGTCGAAATCAGCAAGCGTTCGAAATGTACGATTCCGTCGTGCAGCGATTTCCCAATAGTCCGTTGATTACACAAGCCCAGTTGGGCCGCGGCCACGCGCTGTATCAGCTCGGCCGCTACGAAGATGCACAACACGCTTTGGCCGAAGCCGCGTCGAACAAGGATCTGGCGGAGGAAGCCCACCATTGGATGGTCCAGGCCAGAAGGCGCAAAAGCAATGGAACGCGGCCGCCGACACGCTGAGCGCGGCATTGCAGAACCGCGCCAAGACCGAGATCGCATCATTAAACGCGCCGTACGACGCGCTGTCGATCGACGAATCGACATCGCAATCGGCGCGGCGCCGTCAGCAAGTCGCCGGCCGCCGATACGGCGCGACCCGACGCCCCCGCACACGAACTGGCCTCGCAAGAGCCGACGCCGGCGGCGCCGCCCGGCTCGCAAGAGCCGACTCCAGCCCGAGCGCCGCAAACGCGGCGGCAGACGAGTCTTCGCGCACTGAGGCTGAAGTCTCGACGGAGACGCAAAGCGAAGTGGCGGCCGATAAGCCGGTGGCCCCCAACCATGTCGCTGCTGAAAAAACCGCGGCCCGGAGAGTGCCGACGTTCGACGAGCAGCAACGCCGCCGCGCCGCAGTCGCCCGTTTTCAAGCGGCGGAAGCCATGGTCCGGGCGGGCGAATTCCGCCGCGCGATCGGCACCTTGCAGGTAATCGACGACACCGCCGACGATCCTCCATCGCTGGCGAACCGCTATCTGTTGGCGGTTGCGCTGCAAGGCGCCAAGCGCAACGACGAAGCCATGACGACGCTCCGCGATTTGAGCGTGGCGATCGACAACAAGCTGGCATCCATCGCCACCGATCGGCCCGACGAACCGGCGGCCGAGGCGGAGCCCGGATCGGTCGACGACCTTACCGCGCTGCGTTCGCTGCGCGCCAATGTGCTATTGGCCCAGGCAACCTCCCTGGTGTCCGCCGAGAAATTTTCTCAGGCCATCGAGCCGTTGCAAAAGTATCTGGCCATCGGCCGGCAGGACGTGGGCGCCGAACGCGCCAGTTCGGCGCTGGTTGTCTGTTTCGCTCGCACCAATCATCTCGACGAAGCCCGCAAAACGCTGGACGAGTTCCGCGCGAAATATCCGCAGAGCACGATGATCGCGGCGGTGACGCTGCAAGTTGCCGACGCGGCCTACCTGGCGGGCCAATATGCGATTGCCGCCGATCTGTTCGCCACGCTGGAAGGCGAAGACAACCCGGCGGAAATGGCGGCCAAGGCCATGGCCGGATTGGGATGGAGCCGTTCGAGGCTGGGTGACTACGAAGCGCCGACCGGATCTTCGCACAGTTTTTGGAAAAGTATCCCAACGATTCCCATGCAGCCGGCGCGGCTTTGGCGCGGGGTCAGGCGTTGGAACATTTGGGCCGCGATTCGGCCGCCGCCAACGTGTATCGCCAGGCGCTGGCTCAATATCGCAACGCCCCGCAAGTGCCGGGATTGCTGGCGGCCGCGGCGCATCTGCACGATCGACTGGGCGAAGACGAAGAAGCCATTGCGATGTACCGGCGGCTGGTGCATGAGTATCCCAACAACCCGGAAGTGGATGCGGCGCTGTACGGTTGGGCATGGGCTCTGCGCGACATGGGTCGGGGCAACGAATCGGACAAGATCTTCCGGCAGATTTACCGCGAGCATCGCGACAGCCGGTTCTGGGCCGATGCCACGTACCGCTTGGCGGAACGCGCTTCGCAACACGGGAATCGGGCGGCCGCCGGGGAACTGCTCAGGCCGCTTGTGAACGGCGATTGTCCGCCGGCGGTGCTGGAGCACGCTTTGTATCTGCAGGCCCAAATGGCCATTACCGAACATCATTGGGCCGAGGCCGAGCCGCCGCTGAAACGGCTGATCGCCGAATTTCCCAAGGGTGAACTCGCGCTGGCCGCCGAATTCTGGTATGCGGAAATTGCCTACCGCACCGACGATTACGACACCGCTCAGAAACGCTTCGACCAATTGGCGCAGCACATCACCGGGCACAACGATCGTTGGACGGCCATCGTACCGTTGCGCCGGTCCCAGTTGCTGTTCCAAGAGAAGCATTGGACGGAAGCCCGCGAACTGGCCGCGACCATTGCCCGCGATTTTCCCGAATTCGACCAGCAATACGAAGCCGACTGCCTGATCGGCCGATCGTTGATGGCGGAGAATTCGTTTGACGACGCCCGGGCCGCTTTCACGCGCGTGGTGCATTCCACCGCCGGTGGCAAGACGGAAACCGCCGCCATGGCGCAGTGGATGATCGGCGATTCGTACTTCCAGCAGGAAAACTATTCGGCCGCGTTGCGCGAATACATGCGCGTGGAAATTCTGTATCCCTATCCGCATTGGCAGGCCGCGGCGCTATTGCAAGCGGGCAAGTGCTACGAAAAGTTGGGACAAAAACGCGAGGCGGCCGAGTTGTACGCCCGCATGATGGAAAAGTATCCGCAGACCGAATTCACGGCCGATGCCAGCCAGCGGCTGCAGGCCACCACCACCACACGTCGCTAGCGATTCCGATCTGCGATCCACAACCCCAGGATGCACCCGATGCCCAGGCTCTCCAGCAATCGATCAACAGCCTGGTGGTGCGCTTGGCCGGCATTGGTAATTCTGTTTGGCATTTCGGCGCACCTGGCAGTGGCGCAAACGCCCGCGACAAGTGCGGCTTCGGCTGACGCCGCCAACCTTGGCCCGGCCGGCGACGGCGGCGGATTTGCCAACAAAAGCCTGCTGGGCATTATTCACGACGGCGGATTCATGATGTATCCGCTGTTTGCGTGTTCGTTCGTACTATTGGTGTTCGCCTTCGAACGATTCATCAGCCTGCGAACCGCCCGCGTGATTCCTGGCCCGTTCGTCAAACGATTCTTGCATCAATTGGACGAGGGGCAACTGGACCGGGACGAAGCGCTTTTGGTGTGCGAGGAGAACGGCAGCCCGGCCGCAAAAGTTTTCGCCGCCGCGGCGCGCAAGTGGGGCCGCCCCGCGGTTGAAGTGGAGCAGGCCGTGATCGATGCCGGGGAACGTGCGGCCGGCGATTTGCGCCGCTACCTGCGCGTGTTCAACGGCGTGGCCACGATCAGCCCGCTATTGGGTTTGCTGGGCACGGTGTTTGGCATCATTCGCGCATTTAGCGATATCGCCGCATCGGAAGCGGTTGGCCGGATGGAAATGCTTTCCAAGGGGATCAGCGAAGCGCTGTTTTGCACGGCGATGGGATTGTTGGTGGCCATTCCGGCCGTGGTGGCCCATTTGTATTTCGTCAGCCGCGTGGATCGGCTGGTGGTGCAATTGGACAACCTGAGCCAGGACGTGGTGAACATGATTTCCGCCGAGGCGCTGCAAGATTCCGGCCCGTCGCGCCGTCCCCGTAAATCGGCCGCATGAGCCGCGTCCCCCTCGCCACTCGTCTGTCGCCCCTTCATTATGCCCCTCAAAACCGCCGCCCCTGAGGAACCGACGCTCAATCTGACGCCGATGATCGACGTCATTTTGACATTGGTGATTTTCTTTTTGGTGGCGGCCCGTTTCACCGACGTCGAAAAGGCGATCGACCTGCAAGTGCCCACGGTGGGCAGTCACGGTGCGCTGGTGGCGGCCCCGGCGCCGAAGGTGGTCAACGTGCTGCCCGACGGCCACATTCTGCTGGGCACGCAACCGGTAAGTTTGGACGAGCTGATTCGGCAACTGACCGAGGCGCGAAAGCAATTTCAAAAACAATGCGTGCTGGTGCGCGGCGACCGCAATGCGCTGCACGGCCGCATGACCGACGTGTACGACGCTTGCCGCCAGGCCGGGATTACCGAGGTGGCAATTTCGGTGAAAGTGGACAGTAAGAAGCGGTAAACGGCAGGCTGCCGGCGGCATGCAGCAGGCAGCCGGCAGCCGCGAATCAATTTTCCGCCTGCTGCGAGGCGCCAGCTGCATGCCATGCTTCGCTTCTTCACGCTCCACAACCTGCCGTGGATTCTGCTGTGGATCGGCCTGGCGTTTCTGATCGTTACGCTGGGCGTGATGATTCGCACCAGCTGGGGGCAATCGCACCCGCTGCGCAAGTGCGCCGGCTTGTCGCTGTTGGCCCATCTGCTATTGCTTTGCTACGCGACGACGGTGGAAATTGTCACCGCCACCGGCGGCTACACTCACAACATCAGCGTTACACTGGTCGATGGCGCCGAGGAGGGCAGCGATGATCCCGCCGCGGTCGCCGACGATTCGGCGGATCCGCCGGGCGTGGGTGTCGTCGATGGAAAGGACCCGCCGGCAGAAGCGCGCGAGCAGCCGTCGTTGCCGCCGCCGTTGTTGAGTGCGCCAACTGCGGAGGCGATCCCCCCTGCCCCGCCACTGGCCGACTTGCCTGCCAACGCGGAGCCTGAGAAACCGGTCGCCGACGCGAAGCCTGAGGAGAAGCCAAGCGAAGCGGCGCCAGCGGAGGATCACGACGCATCGGTTGCGAAACTGCCGGAGCCGCCAGATACATCCGCCGATAGCCAGTGGCAATCAGGCGATGCGAACACTGAAAGTGCGCCGACGGACACCAAGAAAAGCGCCGCCGCGTCGCAGCCGATGGTTGAAGTTGCATCCGCACCAGTGGCTTCGCGCGGCATTCCGGAGGTCTATTCCGATCGCTTTGCCACCGATCGCGCTGAACTTGTGCGCCGCCGCGGCGGCAGTGCCGAATCGGAAGCCGCGGTGCAAGCCGCGCTCGCGTGGCTGGCCGCCAATCAAAGCGCCGATGGCCGCTGGGATGCCGACCGTTTTGGCGCAGGTCGCGAGACGGCCGCGCTGGGGCAGAATCGTCAAGGCGCGGGCGCACGCGCCGATACCGCGATGACGGGGTTGGCACTGCTGGCTTTTATGGGTGCGGGCAACACGCACAAACAGGGGCCGTACGCGAAAAACGTGCAACGGGGGTTGGAGTTTCTGATCGCCAGCCAAGGCAAGGATGGAAATTTGGCCGGCGAGTCCGAAACGTACGCCTATATGTATTGTCACGGCATGGCCACGTTCGCGCTGTGCGAAGCTTACGCCATGAGCGGCGACAAACGCCTGGAAGGGCCTGCCAAAGCGGCGATCAACTACACGCTGGGCGGGCAGATCAAAGCGACCGGTGGTTGGCGATATCGGCAGATTGAATCTCCCGGCGAGCAAGGTGATACCAGTCAGCTTGGTTGGCAGTGGATGTCGCTGAAGAGCGCCGAAATGGCGGATATCGATGTGCCGCCCGCGGCCCGCGAGGGCGTGGCGAGATTTCTAGGCATCGTTTCCTCCGGCGCGAGTGGGGGCAAGGCAAGTTATCGCCTCGGCGAACGGCCGACACGTACGATGACCGCCGAAGCGCTGGTGTGCCGCGAATTCCTGGGGATGCCGCGCGAGAATCCGGCCGCCGAGGAGGCTGCCAACTTCGTGTTGGAAGAACTGCCCGGCGCCGGGAAGATCAATATGTATTACTGGTATTACGCGACGCTGGGCATGTATCAATTGCAGGGGCCCAAGTGGGATCGTTGGAACCAGGCGATGCAAAACACGTTGGTGCCGAAGCAGCGTACTGATGGAGAGGCCGCCGGCAGTTGGGATCCCGAGTGCATCTGGGGTGGGTACGGCGGGCGAGTGTACAGCACCGCCATGTCGGCCCTTTGTTTGGAGGTTTATTACCGTTACTTACCGGTGTATCGCAGTTCGCAGGTGCGCAGTCGGAGCTCGGCCCAATCCGTGAGCCGCAGGCTAATAATGCGGGTCTAAAGCCGGGGTGTGCGGCGTTCCATGTATAATTGCCGTAACGGTTATCCGCCGTGGCAACCGCGGCAGCGTCAGTTTGACATCCCCTCCTGTGCCTGTAAAATAAGGTAGATTCTTGCAGCCGGCAGCCTGCGAAAATCGTCCGTACATGCGGCGCTCGGGGCCAGAGAGAGCCGGCACAGCGCGGTGTTTGTGACCCGTTTTTTCTGCGCCCGCCAGCCGAACCTGCCCCAACCAACTGAGCTTTCCATGGACCCTGTATTCGGCTTTTTGGGTTCCACGCCCGATCTGCTTATTATCGCATTTGTCGTGTTGCTGCTGTTCGGCAATCGGTTGCCCAGCGTGATGCGTTCGTTGGGCGAAGGCGTGGTGGAATTCAAAAAGGGAATTCAAGGCATCGAAGACAAGAAAGACGAACCGGCTTCCACGGAAAAGAAGCCGGAGTAACGCCCAACCGCGTTTCGCTGCTTAGCCCGGCCTGTGGCTCGGCGTGTGTCTAGTTGTTCCGCAAAGCTTGAAGGATCGCCCATGCCGCTGTTGGCTTCTTTTTTGAGTCCGATGGATATGGCCATCATCGCCGTGCTGGCGGTGCTGCTGTTCGGCGATCGGCTGCCGCAAGTGATGCGCGCTTTGGGTCAGGGGATGACCGAGTTCAAAAAGGGGATGCGCGAAATCGAAAGCCAAATTGAATCGGCAACCCAATATTCCGATCCGCGCACTGAGGAGCCCCCCACCCACGATGCCCCTGCGGTACCGCAGTTTCAGCCGCCATTGGCTGAACCGCAAGCGGAGAATAAGTCGAGCGAGACGTCGGGGTCGTAATTCTAAAGCTGCGCAAAGCAGCGCGGTTTGCTTCGGCGGTACGTGCGCCGGGTTCACTTTTCTTAAGCGCCCTGTTTACCGGCCGCTCTTCTCAGTTCGCTATTTGTTGTGCGAACTTGAAGTGGTGGTTCCCATAGGAGCCATGTTGCTACCGCTGGGCGGGCTGGTGCTGGGCGATACGGCGCCGCTGGGCGGCAGGGCGCTTTGGCCTGGTTCCATCGGGCCGGGCGCGCCGGGCGTCGAGGGTTGCCCAGGGGTCGCAGGTGGCGTGGTTTGATTTGGCAATTCAGTTGCCGGCTTGTTCACGGTGTGCGGCATTGCGCCCGGTTGATTTGCGTTCGGATTGGTCGTTGGCTGCTCGCAACCGGCGATCAAAAGTGCGCTGCAGATCGCCCAAAATGGCAAGAAACGCATGATTGGCTCCCTTTTGTTAAGTCGGAATTTGGCAAACTGATCGAATCACGCCATTGCCCCACCATGCAAGGCCTGTGCCAGAACGGTCTGCTCCGCAGATTCTATTTTCGAATCGGGGCAGATCCGAAACCGAGGCCCACGATGTTCCGCGGTACGTCTATTGCACCATGCGCATTGGGCGGAGTTGCGGCAGATCGTCGAGCGTTTGCCACTTTCCGCCGGCGGGCGTGTGTTGGATATGGCCTGCGGCGATGGGCAGTATGCCCGTTTTCTGGACGATCGAGTGGGCCCGCGCGGCATTGTCGTGGGCGCCGATGTAGCGCAGGAGTATTCGCAGATCGTGCGCGACGTGCGGTTGCCGACGAATCAACGCGCGTTTATTTCGTTGCAGCGCGGATCGAATCGCCGCCTTTTGCCGACGACAGTTTCGAACTGGTTTGGTGTGCTCACAGCCTCATCAGCTTTCGCCGCCCTGAATTCGCTTTGAGGCAAATGAGCCGGATGGTGCGTCGCGGCGGCTGGCTGGCAGTTTTGGAAACCGATTCGTTGCACGAAGTGCTCCTGCCGTGGTCGGCCGATTTGGAATTGGCCATTCGGCATGCGGAACTTGAAGCATATTGCGCGCGTACTCGGCGGCCGGAGAAGCGCTACCTGGCGCGGCGGCTGGAAGCATTTATGCTGCGCGCGGCTAGGTTGGCGTGCGGCGCGAAACCTATCCGATCGACCGTGGCCAACCGCTGGGGCGGGCGGAAAGCGAGTATCTTCGCCGTTACTTGCTTCGCTTGCGCCGACTGATATGGCCCTATCTCGACCGTGCGCATCGCGAACAATTTCGTCAATTGGCAGATCCGAGATCTGCTTCGTTTCTTGCCGCGCGGCCGGGATTCGCCATGACGTGGTTCGAAGTGGCTTGCTACGGCCAAAAGGCCAGGTAGCTTGCCGTGCGAACCCCACTTGCCAGCGCGGTCGTGTGAATTATCTTCGCGAAACCCCTTTCGCCTTGCGCCGGAATTCGTATTGTAGAAGATTGCTTGGGCGGCTAGCTCAGTTGGTTAGAGCACTATCCTCACACGGTAGGGGTCACAGGTTCGAGTCCTGTGCCGCCCATTTTGATGACACTCCTGCCGCGGCAGTTCTGTGCGGCTTGGCGGGTTTCGCTTGGCAGCGCTAGCAAGGTTCAGTCGGGCGGTTTCCGCGCGCCGAATGCGCATCAGATACGCGAGCGCGGCTTTCTCTGCATTTTCCGCGTATGAATTCAAGATGGAATTCATCGTATTTGCGGCCTGTCCCCCCGAAGTCAGTAATACCAGGGATGAAGTGGCTGTAGGGGTGCGCCAAATCGGTTGACCGCGTTGCACGCTGAGGATGCAATCGAATTAGGTCATTGCTTCGGGCAAGTGAGATTTCGACAGCTAGTGAATCCGACAACTGTGATGCGTTTCTTCCGAAGAGGCACTCGCGACATTCTCGTTGCGCTGGCGGTATTCATTCTGCCAAGCACCGCGCGGGCTGCGCCCATGATGCTGACGGCGGGGGCCGACGTTGAATTCAGCGGCGCCCAGCGCCCGCCTCCGCCACCACTCCCTGGATCGAGATGACGGTGACCGATACGCCGACGCCGGGCACCGTGCTTTTCGCGCTCAGCGCGCCCAACCTCAGCGATAACGAGAACGTGGTGCAGTTCAATTTCAACATTGATCCAAGCCTGAGCGACGATTTGGGCGAACTGATGTTCACCGACCCCGTGCAGAACGGCTCATTTGACCTGCCGACCATTTCCCAGCAAGAAGATCACTTCAAGGCCGACGGCGACGGCAAATATGACATCCGATTCGTGTTCACCTCCGGCGGCAACACGGACGACACCTTCTCCAGCGGCGATTCGCTGCAATACACCATTAGCGGAGATGGCATCACCGCGGAGTCGTTCGATGCCTTGAGCGCAGATGCCGGCGGCCACGGCCCCTTTGTGATCGCCGCCCACGTGCAAAACACCATGGGCGCCGGATCGGGGGGCAGCGGCTGGATTACCGACAGCAACGGGGCAACGGTGGTCCCCGTTCCCGAGCCTTCGGGAATAGTGCTGGCCGCATTGGGCCTGCTTGAGGTGTGGGCGATCCGTCGCAGACGGCATGCTCACCGTCCGACCTGGTTTCTCCTCGCGCACGCCGAAGTTCCTAGTTCAGCGCCGTAATCATCCCTGGCGCGGATAACGCTCCCGAGCGCTGAGAGTCTTGCACGTTCGCATTCGATTGGCGAAACTCTTAAGCGTTCGCGCCTCGGCGTGGCTGCCCGATTGCCAAGGGGAGAAAGTTTATGAAGATCAGCGCCCGAAACATGCTGCAAGGCAAAATCAAGTCGATCGTGCCCGGAGCGGTTAATTCGGAAGTTACTGTCGATTTGTCCGGCGGTCAGGAGATTGTGTCGGTGATCACCAAAGGCTCGGCCGACAACTTGCAATTGAAAGTGGGCCAGAAAGTGTACGCGGTGATCAAATCGTCGAACGTGATGATTGCGGTCGACTGAAGGTTCAATACGGCGCATCCAACAGTTCGCCATCGGCCCGATTGCCCAACTTCTCTAAGACGTCCTGACTGATCAATTCCGGCACGAACCGCACGCTGCCGTCGCCGAAGGCGAAATTAACGCCAGTGGGATGGCAACTGCCGAAGCCGCCGACGTGCAAGGTCGGATCGGATGATGGGGCCGCAGTTGAGCCGGCCGCGTTGCTCTTTTCAGACGCCGGCGCAGCACCGGTATCTTCACTGCCGGCATTGTCACCGCGGGGCTGACCGGAGTTTGCGGTCATGATAGATTGCAATCCGGTGTTGAGCGGCGTGCCGGTGTTGCGGAGCGTGGCACGGGTGCCGCTCATCCAGCCCAAATCGCTTTTCTCGGCGAGCTTTTCGCCGACGAAGAGCGTATGCGAGATGCCGTCGGAAATATCTTCGTTCCGCAAACGGCTATTGAGGAAGAACACACCGTGATTGTCGGCGTCAATCGGCGCTTCGACATCGTGATGGCAGCCTGCGTAGCTGCTGATTCCATACGGCAAGTCGACGCCCACGTCGCTGGGACACTCCAACATGCTGATTTTCAGTTTTCGGGCCGTCGCGTCGGCGTCCGCATAAACGCTCGCCGATGAGTCGACGTGTTTGTAGACGGGCAACTCGTCGATGTAGGGCAACAATTGGATTGCCCAACCCTGATGTTTGCCTTGGGCAATGCTATGAATGGGGCCTTTTTCGTCGATCACTCCCGGCGGGTAGACCTCGTGAGCTTGCTGGTAGTGCTGGGCGGCCAACACGAGATGGGCTAGATTGTTGGAGCATTCCGCGCGGCGCGCAGTTTCTCTTGATGCTTGCACGGCCGGCAGCATCATGGCAATCAGAACGGCGATGATGGCGATGACGACCAGTAGTTCGACCAACGTGAATGCGCGGTGTGGGGCTTTCATGGCATGGTTTCCCGTGGCTTTAAGGTAACCAGCAGTTCGCGCGACTGGCGGCTGCGGTAAAACTGGTTTGCAGGATAATCGGCTCGTACCGAAATTTTCAGTGTGTTATCGTCGCCCGCGACGCCGGGCTTGCTAACTTCAATGAGCACCTCGCCAGCCAGTGGGCCGCCTAACTCGTCGGCGGGCACTTCCCAGGTTTCGCCGCGATAATCGGCGGCGGTACGTAGCCGATCCAGCGCACGTCCAATCGCCGCTTGCGCCAGTTGCTCGGTTTGCAGTTGGCGGCGCTGGTCGCGAATGCTGCCGTATTGGCTGATCGCGGCTCGCAAGATGCCCAGTGCAATGATGGTTGCGGCCAAGAGCGCCACGATGGTGGTGAACAGAACTATTCCTGCACGGTACGCGCCGTGTGATTCGTGCCGCGACGGTACGTGTTTTGGAGGCCGACGAATCATTGTTTTTCGTTTTGGGTTAAGGCGATCGATTGCGAATGCAAACCGGCAACGGCGTCGATGCGCATCGTGCGGCTTTCCGAAGGTTCGGCGGAATTGACTTGCAGCGGCCGGTTGATCAACAAACTGCCAATGACATTTCCGCCCGACGACACGACCTCCCAACGCGCCGTGGCGTTAATGGGCAGCACGTACGATTCGCGATGCTTTACTTGTTGGCCAATGCGGACGATCCTCGTAATTCCGCCCGCCTCAGCCCGGTATTCCACCTTTCGTTCGCCTGGTAATACGGCGGTAAACCGAGCCGTGCGGGATTGGGCATCGCCGGTCGGCAGTTCGACCGAGGTTGCCTGATGTACGTCGTCGCGGAATTGCGACGCTACACGCACGATCGAATTGAGCATGGAATCGTAGCCTTCGGCGGCTTGCCGGCTGCGCCACATGCCGCTTAGAAACACAGCGACGCCGCCGAGCACAACTGACCCCATCATCATGACCGTTAGCATTTCCAGCAGCGTGGTGCCGCAACGTGAGTGCTGCTTAGAGGCCGATGAATGAACGAGCGGGCGGCTGCAATTCATGGCTTGGCCTCCGCGTCGGGGTACTTCCAAGTGGTCAGTTGCGTTGCCGCGCGATCGTCGCCAAGGCTGCGCCAGGTGATATTAGCTGTGATGCGTTTGTGCGGGAGCTGCGGGGCTTTTGCTTCGATCAGTTCCACCTTGAGCTTGGCGCCGGGCAGCGCGGCCTGCGATTCTGCCGACAGCTTGAGGTGATTCATTGCCTCGGGGGTAATTTCCTCGTAGCGCAGCACTTCGACATGTTCCAGGACGTTGGCAGCCTCGAGCTGGGCGGTCAGCAAACGATCGGCGCTGTGCCGCTGTTGGGCGGTAAGCAGAAGGATTTGCGTTGCGCCGGTGACGGCGGTTGCCAGCACTCCCAGGGCTACGACCGCTTCCAAAATGCTTGCACCGCGTCGTAAGTGAGTCATGCGAGGCTGCTGATGAGATTGGTCATGGGAACAAACACGGAAAGAGCCAGCAAGCATACCGCCGCCGCGATGATCAGCAGCAGCAACGGGAAACCGATCGAGCTCAACAAGGTCATCCGTGCCATGAATCGGCGCACCAACCGATCAGCGGTGGTGTTTAGCGCCCACGCCAAATTGCCGACGCGCTGCGCGGCGCGAAGCACGGCGGCATCGGCGGTTTGCAACAATCCGGCGGCGCTGAGTGCATCGCACCAATCGGCGCCGGCAGAGACGCGCGTGGTGGCCCGGTGCAGCGCCGGCGAATGTATCGCTTGGGATATTGATCGGCCAGCAGAGCAAGGGTTCCGGGCAAACCGCCTTGGCGATCGACGGCCAGCGCCAGCGACCGCAACACAATGGCTTGATCCAGCTGCCGCCAAAATGCCCGCAGCAGCGGCGGATCCCAGCGCACCAGCCCGCTGTAACGCGCCGCGGCGATGACCCACACCACGGCGGCCAGCTCGCATACATAGACCGCCACATTGGGATAGCTAGTTGCCAGCAGTCCAATTTGGGGAAGCCGGTGATGAAAGTCGGCGAAGATTTTGTAAAAGGTCGGCATGATCTTCAGGATCAAAAACGCCAGTGCGCCCCCTACCACCAGCAACACAGTCGACAAATACGCCAGTTGCCCGAGCACCGACTGCATGGCGATGTCGATGTTCGCCGAGTTTCTGGCGGCGGCTCTTAGGGATTCGTGCAGCGCGCCGGTTTTCAGGCCCAATTGCAGGGCCACCAGGGCGTCGTCGGGCAGGCGAATTCGCGATTCCTGCAGCGCGGCGTCCAGCGGTTTGCCTTGATCGAGCGCATCGGCCAGCCGCCGCGCTCGGCGTGCAAAACCGCCGCGACGTTCGCTGGCATAGGCCCGCACCGCGGCTGACATTGGAATCGACTTTTCCGCCGCTGTCGTCAGGGACCATACAAACGCCCGGCGCTCGGCTTGGCGATATCGAGCTGCGATCATCGCGGCAATGACGATCGATGCCAGCCACAAAAAGAATCCGAAGATGCCTGCCACCAGGCACATCAAGGGCAGCAGCAGGATGAAAAAAACATCCCAAAGCAGAGCTTTCGCTACGTCGATTACCCAATCCGGCGAACCGGGGCTGCGGGAACCCCACGTGAAGCGCCGCACTACAAGCACGATCGCAATCGCGAACAGCACAATTGCCAGGACCCACACAGCATCAGGTAATTGCAGCAGCATAATCAGGTCAGATTGCGGCCTACCACAATCCGGTGGATAAACCGCGGATTAAATGAAACAGCGGCGACAATAATGCATTCAACAGGATCAAAGCGCCCAAGGCGACTACGACGAACAGAATGGGAGGCAGCGAGGAGAGCAGCACTGCGGCGCGAAGTTGCGCCCGGTCTTCGAACATGTTGCCCGCCGTGCGAAAGGCTTCGGGCAGAGCGCCGGAATCTTCTCCCCAGCGCACAATCGGGGCCAACGAGGCGGGAAGCCGCCGCGAGCGGCTGATGGCGTCGGCAAGTTTTTGACCACCTGCGACCGCGTTCGACAAGCGCACGCTTTCTGCCTTCAGGTTGGCATCCCTCACTCCGGCGGCCGTGAATTGCAATGCTTCCGGCACGGTGGTGCCATCCATCAGCATCAATTCCATCAAGCGCGACCATAACGCGACTGCACGCCAGCGGATGACCGGCCCGAGCAATGGAATTCGTTGGATCAACCGGCGGCGAAATGCGGCGGGCAGCACAACTTTCAAAACCACGAAGAGCGCTGCCAGCGATGCGGCGGCGATGGCGGCGATTACCACAATCCGCCCGCCCGAGAGCCAGATTAACATCTGAGTGGGATACGGAAGCGCAGTGCGGAAGTCGGTATAAATGCGCAGGAAATTCGGAGCAATGAACAATTCCAAAGCAACGGCCAAAAGCGCCAGCAGCGAAAGCAGCACGATCGGGTAAGCCACCGCGAGCCGGATGCTGCGTCCCAGATCGACCCAGGAGCGGTCGATATCGACAAACTGCACCAACGCGTCGGCCAGCTTGCCGGACTTTGCGCCGGACGTGACCAATTGCCGCAAGTGCTGCGGCAGCAATTTTGGCTCGGCCGCCAGTGCCGCCTCCAACGAACAGCCGGAATCCAACTGTTCGGCCAACCGATTGAATGCCGCCGACAGGCGACTATTGGGCAGTTCCTTGCTCGCGGCGCAGTGCAGGCGCCAACGGCAGACCGCTGTGGATCAGCGTAGCTAATTGATCGGCTAGTTGTTGGGGTTGATCGGCCATCGTTCGAGATCAGGAGGGAGTGAATATCTTCTACACCTAAGGAGCAAACGTCGCCTGCCGCAGCATCCCAAACCACGGCACGAAAATGCTCAACGCAAACAAAACAACTGCGGTGCCGGCGATGAGCACCGTCACCGCCATCGGCAAATACCAGCGCAGCCAGGTATCCAGCCGCAGGGCCTGACGGCGATAGCTGTCGGCGGTGCTGCGCAAGGCCACCGCCAGCGGGGCCGGCTGTTGGCTGGTGTTCGCCAGCAGCCAGGCCAGCATCGGCGGAAATTGCTCCAGCCGGCGAACGATCGATTCGCCGGCGCCCCCGCGACGAATTTCTTCCGCCAGCGCCTCCGCCGCGGTCTTCAGATCGGAATTCCCGCTGGCCTCGGCCGCCACGACCAGCGATTCGTCGAGCGGCGATTGTTGTTCGATCAACAGCCCAAGCACGTCAGCAAATGTCGCGAACTGCCCGTATTGCTTCAGCCGGGCGAAGGGTGATCCTCGCCAGAGCGGTGCTCGGCAGCGCTGATGCGCTTGGAACGATGCCACCAAAAGCCAACCAACAGCAATGCGGCGCCGGCGACGGCCGGTCCCCAAATTTCCGCGGTGCGGCCCAATTTAATCAAAATCAGATTCAATCGATCGGCGGGCAGGCGCAGTGCTTCGTATGCCTGGCCGACGGCGGGCTGAAAGCGCGTGATTGAAAGGATAAACAATCCGAACGCCGCAAACGCGACCAGCAGAGGATAGACCAGCGCCGCACGCGTCGCGCGGCGCAGCTCGGCCATGCGCTGCGAAGATTCCGCCAATCCCTCCAGCGCCAAAGGCAATTTACCGGCGCGAATGCCCGCGTTGATCACGGCGCGATACGCCGGCGGAAAAACGTCGGGCCGTCCGGCGATTACCTGCTGCAAGGATTCCCCTTGCTGCATTCTCTGGGCCAGCGTGGCGGCCAAGGCGCCGGGCCGCTTGGCCAGATCGCGGGCTGCGTGCGCCAAACCGCTTTCAAACGGCACACCGGCGCGCGATAGCGCCGCCATTTCGTCGGTCAGCGCGACGAGTTCATCCAGAGAAATGCCGGCGCCGGAAGAGTCGGAAGCGCCCACTGTCCCCCTCCTTCCATCCCTGCGCGCATTCTAGCCGACGGTGGGGCGATTTGCATCAGAAAAACCCAGCACCCGGCGAATTTCGTCGGGGCTGGTCAATCCGGCTTCCACGCCTTGGCAAGCTTGTTTCCACAGGCAGGTCATTCCGCCGCGAAGGGCCGCCTCTTCGAGCCGGTGAGTGTCCCAGCGTTGAAGAATCCCCGTGGCCAAATCTGCCGAATCGATCAGCAGCATTTCGGCCAGCAACAAGCGGCCCTGATATCCGGTGCCATGGCAATTCGGGCATGATTGAGCTAGGCGGAACCGTGCGACGGGCAGGCCCAGACGCGCTACCTCTCCATCACCGGCGGTAGCGCAGGTGCAAAGTCGCCGCACCAGCCGCTGACAAATGACGGCCCGAATACCGGACCGCAAAATATAGGGCTCGATAGCCATGTCCAACAGCCGCCCGAGGGCCTCGGCTGCGCTGCCCGCATGAAATGTCGTAAGCACGAGCTGCCCGGTGAGCGACGCCTGCAAAGCAGTGATCGCGGTCGCCGGATCGCGAATTTCCCCGACGGCGATTACTTCGGGATCTTGTCGCAATACGGCCCGCAGCCCGGCGGCCAAATCGAACCCGGCGTGCTCGTTCACCTGCGATTGCGCCACGCCGGCTAGTGCCACTTCGATGGGATCTTCCAAGGTGGCCACGCTGCGGCCGCCGCTGCTTCGCGCACGATTTCGCGCAGGCAGGCGTAGATGGTTGTCGTTTTGCCGCTGCCCGCCGGCCCGGCGATCAAAATGGCCCCCGAGGTTTCATTGAGCATTCGTTCCAATCGATCGTGGACGACGTCGGGCAACCCGAGATCGGTCAGATATTGGTAGTGCGATTGCGTGGCAAACAACCGTACTACCGCCTTTTCGCCGTACAGCGTGGGCAAGGTGCTGACGCGCATTTCCACCGCGGAATTCCCATCACGAATCCGCCCTTCTTGCGGCACATCGGTGCGGTAGGTTAGCAAATTGGCCAGCACTTTCAGCCGCGTGACGATGTCGGTCGTTTGGCCCGCCGGAAAGGTGCCGAGCTGCTGCAACACGCCGTCGATGCGAATGTCGATTTCCAGCGATTCGGCGCGGGCGCAAATGCAAATCGCTCGCGCCGGAATGCTGGGCGGCGGCCAATAACGCTTCCAGGAACTCGGCGGCGTAAGAGTCGGCCGACGGGTTGAGTTTGTGCAAATGTTCCTGAAGCTGTCCCAGGGAGGCATTCAAATTTGCGGCGTTCGAATTTGCAGAGGTTGCGATCACGTGCGACTTCCGTCGATGCGGATTCAATGCTTCCGCCGGGATGGTTCTGAACGCGGGCCCCCTGCACATGACTTTAGCATCCGCAGCCGCGCGTCGCCACATCTTAAAAGGTCTGCGATGCTAGTGCCGCTTATTTGTTGCGGGCGTAGCGGCCCATCAAGTGCGTTTCGGCGAGCACGTGGCCTTGCATGGCGCTTTCAACTTCGTTTCGCTTGGCCCTTGCAGGTAGCAAAAGGCTGTCGACGTCCAAGGCGAACAGTCGAAAGAAGTAGCGATGCTCGCCGTGACCGACCGGGGGACACGGCCCGCCGTAGGTTGTCTTGTGGAAATCGTTGATGCCGGCAGTTCCGTCGTGCGCCGCCGGAAGTTGCCGCGCGTCGGCCGACAGGTCGAACACAACCCAGTGCGTAAAAGTGCCGCGTGGGGCATCGGGATCGTCGAGAATCAGGGCGAAGCTTTTGGCGCCGGCCGGCGGGTCGCTCCACTTTAGCGCAGGTGGTGTGTCCTTTCCTTCACAGGTGTGCACTTTCGGAATGACATCGCCATCGTGGAAGTCATCGCTGGTGAGCTGGAATTTTTGATGCGCCATGTTTGTGTCTCCTGACTGCAGGAACTGCCGCTTGTAAAGAATTGCAAAGCAGATGCCTGCGAATAGCCAGAAACCTCTCAAACAATCCGCGGGGGGCGGCATATAATTTGCAAAGTAGAAAAGATGAGGTAATTGGTGAAGAGTCTGAGTAAACGCTCTTCCTCCTAGTCGAAATGTGAGTTTGCCGGCCCATGCCGGCAGTTAACTTGCGGAAGGAGGGCAATTTATGGTGTTCTCCGATCGCTTCGAAGCCGGGCGGTATTTGGTCCAACAGCTCCGGCAATATCGCGATAATTCCGACGTTTTGGTGTTGGCGTTGCCTCGTGGCGGGGTGCCGGTGGCCTTCGAAATCGCCAAAGCGCTGCACGCCCCCATGGATGTGTTCCTGGTACGCAAGCTCGGCGTGCCCGGGCGTAAGAATTAGCACTGGGGGCAGTTGCCAGCGGAGGCATTCAGGTTTTAAATGGTGACGTAGTTGACTCGCTGGGAACCAGCGAGGACGCGATTGAGCGCGCGGCGCAAATGGAACGCCGCGAATTGGAACGTCAACAGGAAAAATACCGGCATGGTCAGCCGGCTCTCGAAATAGAAAATCGAACCATCATTCTGGTAGACGACGGATTGGCAACCGGTTCGACGATGCGGGCCGCGATCAAGGCGCTGCGGCAACAACACCCCAAGCGATTGGTGGTGGCGGTGCCAGTGGGCGCCCGGAAATATGCGCGGAACTGAGCCGGCAGGTAGACGAATTGGTTTGCGCAGTGCAACCGCGGCAGTTTGCGGCAGTTGGTTTGTGGTATGC
The DNA here is from genome assembly GCA_963773925.1 of Pirellulales bacterium. GTDB lineage: Bacteria > Planctomycetota > Planctomycetia > Pirellulales > JADZDJ01 > CAVRAW01. The sequence continues at coordinate 285,374 of CAVZDC010000009.1, read as the reverse complement.
GGATTTTGCTCCGACGCCGGATAGCGTCGTTCAGGAGCTACTGGAGGAGGCTGGAAATTTCACAAACAATTCTTCCGTTGAGCATGGATCGGCCCTTTAACTAAAAGGAATTCTGTCATGGCTAGACCGCTGTCTTGGTTGGCTGGAGCCAGTCTTGGCGCTGGATTGATGTATTATCTGGATCCGGAGCGTGGACATCGCCGGCGTTCGCTGCTGCGCGATCAAACGCGTCATTCGATGGGCAAAGCGAATCAGGCGGCGATGTTGGCCGCCCGCGACGCAGCGAACCGTGTGTACGGAAGAATCGCCGAGGCGGCTTCTTCGCTGCGCCGCAAACCCGTGTCCGACGACGTGTTGGAAGAGCGCGTGCGGTCGAAGTTGGGCGCGATGTATCGCAGCCGTCTTCGGTTCACGTTTCCGCCCACCGAGGCCGGGTGACGTTGAGCGGAAGAATTCTCCGCAACGAGCTCGATCATTTCGTGTCGGCGGTACAGTCGATTCACGGGGTGCAGAGCGTGGAAAACGCGCTGGATGCGCTGGACAACTCCGGCGGAAACGAACGTCAGGCGGAAGCGGCGCGAACCGGCCGGCGCGGCCAGTGGCGCCAACAGCGTTGGTCGCCCAGCGCGCGCTTGGCGGCCGGCACCGCGGGCGCGGCACTGATGGCCAATTTCCTCGCGCACCGCTCTCCCCTGAGCGCGTTGCTGGGAACTTGCGGCATGGGCCTGTGCGCGCGGGCGGCCAGTAATCGCGACGGCCGCAGTTGGTTGGGCCTGACGGACGAAGCAGGCGGCATCCGCGTGCAAAAATCCATCACGATCGATGCACCGGTCGAGCAAGTGTTCGAACTGTTCAGCGACCCGTTGAATTTGCCGAGGCTGAGCAACACCGTAAAGTCGGTGCGCGCGCTGGGCGGCAGCCGCTACGAAAAGGTTGTAGCCGGCCCCGCCGGACACGAGTTGGTGCTGACCGAAACCATCACCCGGTGCGAGCCGAACGAGCACCTGGCATGGGAAAGCGCGCCGGCATCGGCGGTGCGGTATCACGGATGGGCGCAATTTGCCAGTGATGGCCATGGCCAGACGCAGGTGAACGTTTCGCTGACGTACCACCCGCCGGGCGGTCTGATCAGCCATGCCGCTGCACGGCTGTTCGGCGCCGATCCGAAAGGACGCATGAGCGACATTTTGAATCGAGCGAAAACGTATTTGGAGACGGGTAAACGGCCGCACGATTCGGCGGACCAATCGCCGATTAGCGCTGGTCAACCGGCCAGAACGCACTGATCAAAACGCCTGGAAGCGGTTGCGGCGGTGCCCGGCAACACCATGGCATCGACCAGCGACATTGCCGAACAAACGACGCGCATCGGCGCCGAAGCCGATCCCATCGAGGGTTCGTTGGGAATTCCGCGCTCCGCTTCGGGCGTTGTATTGTTCGCTCACGGCAGCGGCAGCCGCCGCCATCCGGTGCAATCGGTACGTCGCTGAATCGCTGCATCAGGCGGGGCTGGCCTCGCTGCTTGTCGATTTGCTGACTGCCCGCGAAGAGCAGGTCGACAACCTCACGGGCCAGTATCGATTCGATATCAAGCTGCTGGCCGGGCGGCTGGTTTCGGCCACCGACTGGCCGGAGCAGAATGCGTCGACGTGGGCGTTGCCCATCGGTTATTTCGGCGCTGCTATGTTCGATCCGGCGGAAGCGCACAGCGAATTGTTGCAGCCGCGCGGACATCGGACCATCGGAGTGGTTTATCGGCCCCAGTACGAAGCATTTGGCAATTATGTGCCGACGGTGCTGCCCCGCCGCTGCGACGCACTGTTGTATCTTGACGAGACTCGCGCCTTGCGTCCGCTGCACGTGCCAGATAGCTTTCAGCACGAGTTGCCGGAATCGTACCCATCTGGGGTTTGAACCGATATGGCCCTAGGCGTGCGGCTTTATGCTCCTGGCGGTCAAAATTCTTCAGACCTTGTTCGTTTGCATTCTTGTGCCGGTTTATTGGTGGTATTACGGCCCGCAGAATTTTCTTTGGATTTCCGATACGGCGCTGATCGTCGGCACCTTGGCCCTGTGGCTGGATAGCAGTTTGCTGGCGAGCGTCGAGGCATTGTCGGTATTTGTTTTCGAATTGGCGTGGGCCGTCGACATCTTGCTTCGGCTCATCGCGGGCAATCGATTTCTGACTCTGAGCGCTTACATGTTCAAAGCGGAAATTCCGCTGCGGATTCGGTTGCTATCGCTGTTTCATGTGTGGATGCCCTGGTTGTTGCTATGGATGGTGATGCGATTCGGCTACGATGGGCGCGCGCTGGTGGTCCAAACAATCGTCTGGTGGATTGTCGTATTGGCCAGCTACTTCGTGTCGACGCGACAAGAGAACATGAATTTGGTGTTTGGCGTGGCAGGCGTGGGAAAATATATTTCGCCCGTGGTCTATCTGGCCATCATTATGGTCGTTGTGCCGCTGGGCATTTATCTGCCAACGCATTTCTTTTTGCATTGGATTGCGCCTTCGCCACGCGTGTAGGCTGGCGGCGCGGGCACCCAAAAGCCCGGCGGCGGGAGGCCACCGCCGGGCAAGCCCTCCTGGGCTTTACGGCACACGGTGCTGGCCCGATCACCTATTTCGCCGCTGGCGCCGGAATGGTTCAAAGCGCTAGTTCGCCTCGAGAATTTTTCCCGTATCCGAGACTTCGACTTCGTGAATCTTGCCGATTTTGTTCTTGCCGCGCAGTTCGATGGCGCCGGTATCAAGCTTCCAAGCGGTGTCAAACTTGACATCTGAAAACCGCTCATGCGCCGCCTTCAGGAGTTTTTTGGGAACCTCGGCGACCGGCATCGCAGTTCGGTGTTCCTCCAGCCGAGCATGCCCGCAGCCACAAACGAGAAGAACCAACAGAATCCACTTGCGCATTAGTAGCTTCCCGTAATCGTCTCACCGCCGCCCCTGGTGGCCAGCGCCAGGTAAATTTTGTAATCCATGTTGGCCGAGAGAAAAACGACGTGGCCATCGACGAACAGAAAATTCGCGCCGGCGCCGTGCAGGCTATAAAACTGATTGACGTCGCCTCCGGCCGCCCCCGGCCCGATCCCTTCGCCGGCATGGCCGAGCACCATTCCGGAACTGTGCTCGAGTTCCGGCCGACTGACGATGTTGTCGTCCTCGGGGAATAGAAATGCGCCGGTCACCGAGCCGGTCCAGGTGGCATTTCCGAGTTGATGGGCGCGCTCGCCCACGGCGATCGTATGGCTGCTCCCATCCGTGACGTCCTTCATGGCGACTTTGCTGTTGCGGAAGAACATTCCATCGCCGTCGACGCCCGGCTCGGTCGTGCCGTACATTCCCACGTAGTTGGCGGCCGCGACTTCGCAGATTACTGCCACCGGATTTCCGCTGGCGTCGCGGCTTTTGGCTTGCCAGACCCGTTTCGCGTCGTCAGTTGGGCATAGGAAAGTGGCGATATTGGCCACGCGGACGCCGTTGTTTGGATCTTCGATCGGCAGATCGAAATGAATGGTTTTGTAGATGGCCTGCTCTTCGACCTGTGGCAAGATCAGCGACGCCCAACCCCAACCGGGGCCCGTATCGTTTCCATCGCTATCGTAGTTCGACGCGTACCCGGCCGGGAAAACCTTGTGGATATTGTGATAATCGAGCAAAGCCAGGCCGATTTGCTTCAAATTATCGGTGCACTGAATCCGCCGCGCTGCATCTCTGGAAGCCATGGCGGCCGGAAGCAACAAGGCGACCAGGATGCCGACGATGGCAATAACCACCAGCAATTCGACAAGTGTAAAAGCACGGCGCATGAAAACACTCCACGTTTTCGAGCATAGTGAGCCAAAAATGGGCCAACAAGCGCGATGAAGGATTTCTTATCCGCCCCACCAGGCTCGATGAATTGCAGTTCATGCAATGCGGTGCTGGCGTCGCTTCCGGCGCAAAAAAGACCCGGCGGTGGCCGACCACCGCCGGGCGAATGAGTCGCCGCGAATGATTAGTCAAGTTGCAGGATCTTCCGTCTGCTATTTCGCAGCGCTCTCGGTGACTTTATTGCTTTCGGCCGCCGTAGCTGGTTTCGCGTCGGTCGATTTCACGTCTTTCGATTTCTTGGTTTTGCGTTCGCTAGCCAGTTCGTCGAGCTTCGCTTGTTGGTCGGCGGTTAGTACGGTGCGGGCCTCTGCATTGCATTGTGTCTTCAGGTCCTGCAGTTGCTTTTCCAGCGCATCCATCCTGGAAGCGTACGACGCCTGGATCTTGTAAATCTTTTGACGTTGCTCGGTGCTCACGTCCAGCTTGGAATAAAACTGCGGCAAGCGTCCGTGCAGTTTGACGTCGGCGCCGGCTGCGGTTTGGTCCGCCGGCGCGGCAGCGGCGGGCATTTGGATGTCGCCGGATTTCGGCTTTTCGGCGTAAGCGGGCGCCGACGCCAACAAGCCGGTTACCACAATGAAACAAACCGCAAGCTTCATCAACATGGTTTGCCTCAAGAAAACTGAGGCGCTCGATGCGCTCCTTCGCCCCGCAAGCGCGGCGATTATGCTACACCCGACTTGGTGCATATACAAGCAACTGCGCGAGAAAAAATCGTGAGCCGAAAAGCTTTGCATTTCTTCGCGGTCCGGATGCCCTGAGGTATCGGATTTGCAAAGCGTCATCTGGCACCCCCCGGAGGAATGGAGAATGGCGCATCTTGATCCGACGAATGCTAGCCGTCGGAAGCGCGCATCTGGTCATCGTTCGGGTCGACGCTCCGTCCGAATTTTTCCCGCTGCTTTCGTTTGCGGGCTTCGAAACGGCGCCGCGCCGCAGCATATGCTCCATGGTTCCAGGCCCAAAAATCGATGAGCAGCGCGGCGACTGCTATCAGCACCACCCCTCCGCCGACGATCAGCGCACCTGCCCACATCGGCCAACCCAGCAGCGCCGCAAACAACGTTGCCAATCCCCAGAGCAGCATCCCCACCGCAGTCACCAAAATGGCGAGAAACACCACCACCGCCGCCAGGCCGATAATGGCCCACATGGCGGCGCGGCGGAGCCGCATTTTCAAACGATCGAATTCCGCGGCGGCCAGATACGCGGCATATTCCCGGGCTTCGGCCAGGTGCTGCAAGGCTTCGTTGAATGCGTCGGGCCCGCGACGATCGTCGGCCGATTGGGCATCAGTCGTCGCGTTGGCGTCGTCTGGCAGCGGCGTCCCGGGGTTTGCTTCCTGCGAATCTGGCGAGCCGTCGTCCGGCATGTTGGATGGCTTTGAGTTCGAAAAGAAATTGAAGACGCGTGGCGATGCACTATCGCCGCGCAAGCAGCACTCCGGCCACAAATCCCAGGCCGACGGCAATGACCGCGGCCTTGACGGGCTCCTTCCGCACGTAGGTTTCCACCGATTGGCACAATTCGGCGGCTTTCTCTCGCATTTCGGCATAGCACTCTTCAGCAGAACGATCGATGTCGCTCATTACCTTTTCTAGATCTTCATTCATCGAATGACCTTTTGCGTGTGCAATGAACAACCGGCCGGCAGACGATTCCGCCGCACCATTGTAGAACGTGCGACCGAGGCTGACAAACCTCGGCTTTCAGCACCCGCCCGGCGTTAGTCGGCCGACGGCGACGGAGCCTCAGCCAGCCGCGCATCGATCCAGCGGTCCGATACAAACCGGCGCAGCAGGTTTCGCAAGCCGGGCTCGATGAGCGCCAGTTGCCGCGGCGTTGGCGCCCTTTGCAACTCGATAGTTGCGGCGGGGCCGGGATTGCCAACCTGCGGCGGCGGCAGTTGATGAAAGCCCCACCAATCCAGGGCGACCGCTGCGCCTCCGAATTAGCCAAGGCATTGGCACGCTCGATCACGCGCAGTGCCCAGACCACGCCGTACAGATTGCGAAAATCGCGCCACACCCGATTCCAGCCACGCGGGCTGCGCGCCGTCCGCCACTGTTTTGCCGCAAGCACACCGATTGTGCACGCCAGCTCCGGCGCAAGCATTAAGAGCCAAGGCACTGTGCCGCTGCACGCCCACCAAAGGCCGGGCAAACACCAAAGCGTTGCCGCCAGGATCAGTCGAGTGGGTAGAAAGTTCAACCAGCCGACGATCAACAGGCCGGCAAAAAACCATCTCCACACACCGTGCGCCAACTGCCGATCGCCTTGCCCCAACAGGTTCGGCAGTTCCGGAAGAATCAAGATCAGCAAGAGCGAGGCCACCACCAACGGCCAGATTTTGTTTTGCGGCCGCCGGGCCCCCAACACGGCGACAAATGGGCAAACCGTGCTAAGCAACGCAACGGCGACGATTGTTTGGCGATCCCCCGGCAAAGCAGTTCCCTGGGCGTCGCGCATCGGCATTGCGGCGGCATGCGCCCAGAGCACGAGGCTCAGGATCGCCCATGCCACCGGCGCCACAAGTGTGGTGTCTCGCAGCCGGTATGCCGCGGCCAACAGCAGGATGATCGAAACGATCGAAAGGAAAACGCAACCTGCGATCAGCAGCATCACAATCCCCATCTAGATGAATCCGCCAAAATCGCTCGCCAAGAGTGCCATATCCGTTAATTCCCCGAGGTTGGGCATCATCGCGCCGCCCGTGCGGCGAGCATGACCGCGCATTTGCCCGCAGCAGGAATAATTTGCCCGGACGACCGTTATAGGCATCCGTCTCGCCGCACGGAATCCCGCCGCCTGGAAAATGCAACGCCTATGGTTGCCGTGCGGCTTGTGTGGGGAATGCGCGTTCACCGTTAGCTGCACGGGGCGTCGGAGCACCCATTCTGTGTGCATAGATGTATTAAACTTCCACGATCTGGGGCTGGGAGCGGGGCGGCAAAATAATTTCTAAAGGGTGCGAATCAAAAGGCAAAACAGAGCGCACAATAGTATTGCGTGCACTCCCGCGCTCGCCGGCCGGTTGCCCGCTCCCGCCCTGCCCCCCCGCCCGCTGCGTCCTTCCCCCGGAGCCCTCCATGTATCGTCTGGTATTGCTGTGTTGTGCTGCGATGGCTGTTTTAGTTTCCCGTGCTCAGGCCCTGGAAATGTTCACCAGCTTTCATAACGGCCAGAACGTCGGGTTCCCGTCGCTGGAAGTACCCACGAAGTTTTACGGCCATGGCGGATGGCAACAGGCCGCGCAATGCCGGCCAGAGCGGGTGTGGTCGATCGAACCGGTGCCTGCCATGACGCCCACCGGCCGCGCAGCGGTAACGCCAACCGGCTTTATCCGCCGCGACCGTGGCCGAAAGGGCAATGGCATGCCGCACGGCGACAACCAGCAGTCAGCGGATCAACAATCGGCGAATCCGCCAGGCGGCGATCCACAAGCCAACGGTCAACCACATGACAATCAAACGCAATACGTCAGCGATCGCCGGCGCTCGTGGAATGGCGGGAACGATAATTGGGCGGGCTACAACCAGCCGTACTCCGAAAGCGAATCGTCCGACTCGTCGCAGACGCCTACGCCTGCCAAGGTAGCGCCAAAATCGGACGGATGGACGCGATCACTGGAACAAGCCCCCGCCGACAATTCCCGCGCGAAGCGACCAACTTCGGTATTTGCCCATCCAGGCTCGCCGCCGCGAGCCGGATCGGTTAACAAGGCGAAAACGAACACTGGTCAAGCCAGCGACCAGCGCTCGCAATCCGCGCAGAGCACGTCGTCGCGCAATGCTAATGACGACTCGCGCTCCGTCGTACCGCCGCAGCCGACCGATTAGCTGTTGCGCGCGGTGGAGATATTCGCGATGCGAGCTGCCTTACTTGGCGGCCTGCGACTCGGGTTTCTTTGACGAAAGCTGCTTCAGCAGTTCCGTCGAGTTCTGCCGCTGGATAAACGGCGCGGGGTTGTGCAGCGACGCTTCCAATAGAGCCACGGCATCGTCAACCCGCCCGCGTTCCTGCAGAATTTTGGCGGCGTAGTACGCAATGTCGGAGTTGAGAACGCCGCGTTGCAAGACTTTCGCGACTAGCTGCTCCGCATCCGCACCTCTGCCCATGCGATAGTACACCCAGGCCAGGGTGGTGAGCGCTTCCGAGTTGAGTTGGTTGCCCTGGCTGGAAACGCGCAAATCCATCTGCGCCAGTTCCAAAGCGCGTTGCCGCTTGTTGGCATCGCTCTGATCGGCCAGCGCGATCGCCAATTGGTTCGCCGCGTTCAGATTGCTGGGGGCCTGCAAATGCGCTTGTTCCAGCAGCGTTTCGGCCGTTTTCAAGTCGCCGGTCATCCGCGCTATCTGGCCGCGGAGCACCTGGGCATCCACCGACTTTGGATCGATCTTCAGGGCCGAGTCGGCGTAATTTTGGGCGTCGGTCAGGCGGTTGGTCACCATCGCCCAAATGGCGGCATCCAACATCACCTTGAGATTTTGCGGATTCTTCTTGACGGCCGCCTCGATGAATTTGGCTGCTTGCGCAGGTTTTTGCTTTCCTCGTACATGTTGCCCATCATGATGTCAGGATTGGTCAACTGCGTATCGAGCTTGGCGGCCGCCTGGAATTCTTCGTAGGCTTCCTTGTCGTAGCTCTTATCGCCGCTGCTGAGCTTGAAATAGGTGCGGCCCAAGTGCTGGTGCGCCGGCGCGCTTTCGGGATCCAGCTCCAGCCAGTCCTTGAGGTACTTCTGAGCCAGTTCCCATTGTTCGCGCGATTCGGCGACGCCCGTCAAGCCGGCGTCGGCTCGCAGCAAGAAGTTTCGCTGCCGTTTGGCGTTGTCTTTGAATGCGTCAGCCAGCGCTTTGCCCTTTAAGAAGAGGGCTTCCGCGTCGGTGCGCCCGCCCTTCACGCAATGCCACCTCACCAAACAGCAAATAGGCTTCGGGATCGTTCGGGTAAGTGCTCGTTGCCCGTTCCAACTCGGCCCGCGCGGGCGTCAATTGACCGGTGGCCAACAGCAGGCGGCCAAGCATCACTTCAGCCGGCGCGAGTTTGGGATTCTTCTGCTTCGCGCGATCTAACAGCTCCCGAGCTCCGTTCACGTCGCCATTTTGAAAGCGCGTCAGCGCGTTGGCCACGTCCTGATATTGAGGATCGTTCGAATTCGAAACCGCCGTGCCAATGACCGACTCGACGGTAATCTGAGCCTGCGACAATCGAATGCCAAACGATAAAACAGTCGCAGCCAACACGCTCGCGATCGACCTGCCCAAAATCGCTCGCCGACTCAATTTCGACATGCCAGACTCCTCGGAAGCAGAAAGAAACCACCCAGAAAAGCGTTGCCGTTGACGTGGGCGGCCGGATGCTACCCGCCAAAATGCGCCGACAATCAGAACTTCGGCGCATAGTTGCATTCTAGTCGGCTTGGGAGGGGATTCCAATGGTGCGGGCACCGGGCACTTTCGCCGCTGGCCCATTGCTCCGGGCCCTGTTGTACCTCATACTCGACCGTTAGAGTGCTGGTGGAACCGGACTGCGCGACCTTCGGCCTGTGCATTCATCGAAATTGCATCGCAGATGAGTTCGCTGCAAGGCAACCTGCTGGTGGCATCACCCAAGCTCGGCGATCCGAATTTTTTTCGGTCAGTCGTGTTGATGGTGCGCTCCGGCGAAGAGGCGCCTTGGGGTTGATTCTCAATCGCCCTAGCTGCACGCTGCTGAAAAACGTGTGGGGCAATGTGAGCGAAACTCCCTGCACTACCGAAGCTGTGATCTATCACGGCGGTCCGTGTGCCGGCCCACTAATGGCTATTCATACCGAGGAATTCCTATCGGAAAGCGAAGTGCTGCCAAATTTGTACTTCGCTACGGCCAAAGACAAGATCGAACATTTGGTGCTACAGCCCGATAGCGCCGCCCGGTTCTACGCGGGCTACGCGGGTTGGAATTCCGGCCAGCTCAACGTGGAATTGGCCGAGGGGGCGTGGTTCCCGGCCCCCGGCAAGGCGGAGTACGTTTTTTGGAGCGGCGATGATTTGTGGGACAAATTGTGCCACGATCTGACTTCGACGACCCGCCTGGCCGGCATCAAACTAAAGCACCAACCGCCGGATCCATCGGTCAATTAAGAGGCGATAGCCGCTGGCAGTGGCTTCTAGCGGCCATCCGGATTTCCAGCGCGGATCACATCTGGGCGCTTGACGGGGCACATTAAACCACTAGAGTACGGCGATCGTAATTGAGACTCAATCACAATTGCGTCTGCGAGTGTAGCTTGCCACGGGTAAATTCGCTTTCCCTCTCGCCCGTCAGACTCGCCATCCGCGGCCCCAGCATCCGGCCAGGCGCGTGGCAGCAGTTTTCACTTTCTATGTGGCGGAGGCTTACATGATTTCAGCAGATGGTCGAATGCTTTGTGAATTACAACTTGTGTGTGGCAGGCCAAACCGGTTTCAGCCGGTGCACGTTTGGCTCCAAAGGATTGCTGCAGCGGTGCTGGTCGTGCTAACGGCGTTGCCATCCCGCGCCGCCGTCATCAACATTCAGCCCGACGAATCTGCGAGCAAAGATACATTTCTGTACCAGGGATTTGTGGGCACGCCATCGGATGCCACATTTAACTACGGCAACCGGCAACCTTGGCGATATGGCTTCGTACAAGAACATTCTAGGCGTTTCGAAAACAACATCGGCGCCGGCGATTCACAACACCGTTTCGCTGCTGCAATTCGATCTGGCAGCGCTTTCCGGCTACACCGACGCCGACATTATTTCCGCCGCGCTCACGCTGCAGTCCACGCCCGGCTTGGGCTTCTATGAAGATCCCAGTTGCACTTGGCCGGTGACGATCGATGCGTTTGCCATTACCGACAGTTGGACAGAATCGGGCGTGAGTTGGGTCACGCAGCCTTCCTTCGCCGCGTCGTCGTTCGCATCGCAAGTCGTCAGCGGCACCAGCGGCGCGGTTTCCTTCGACATTACGCAACTCGTGAAAGACTGGACGATTAGCGCGCTTGCGAACAATGGTCTGGAGCTCGTGCAGCACGACGAAGTGAAGGACACCGACACCGGCCGTCGAGTCGGCGCCACGTTTTACGCCGCCGATGCCGGCGCCGACGCCCTGCTGGGCACGGCGGCCGATCGGCCTTTGTTGCAAGTGATTACAGTTCCCGAGCCCTCCGCCTGGTTGCTGATGGTTCTCGGCAGTGGCGTTCTATTCTTCGCCGGAAGCCGAACGAGGATATCGTAACTGGGCGTCTGGAGGTTGCGCTATCGGCATACACCATGAAAGCGACTTGCTTCAAAGCGGTACATTGCGGTCAACTGCGCGCGGCGTTTACGCTGGTCGAATTGCTGCTGGTCATCGCGATCGTGGCGATTTTGCTGGCGTTATTGCTGCCCGCGGTGCAAGCGGCGCGGGAGGCGGCGCCGACGCCGTTTGCCGGAACAATTTGAAGCAGCAGGCGCTGGCGGTACAGCTGCATCACTCCTGCAACAAACGATTGCCGCCGGCGGCCGCGGTCGAAAACACCACCGCGTTCAATTTCAACGGGACGTTTCTATTGATCTTGCCGTATATCGAAGAGAGAAACGCCGCCGACCAGTTCACGGTCTCCAAGAAATATGACTACGGCGATGCCAATCAGCAAATTTCCAACCTTCGCGTTCCGATCTATCTCTGCCCAAGCATGCAATTGCCGCGCGAGGTACCCGATCCTGATCCCAATTGCGCCGAAGTGGGGGCGCCGGGCAGTTACGCCGTTTCGACCAGTTCCGAGATTTCCTTCTCCGGAGCGTTCAACATTCCGGGGCTGCCGCCGCAAAACGGCGCCATCGTGCATTCGAAGTTCGGCATTGTCACAATTCCAAAAATCGCCGCCGGCGACGGCACCTCCAAAACACTGCTGATCGGCGAAATGAATTACGGCCTTACCAATTACACCTGGACCGCCTGCAAGCCGGGCAATCCCGTGAAGTGGGGCGAAACACGCTGGGCGGTCGGTTATCCCGGCATCACTTGGGCCTCCGCCGCCGGAGCACTCAATGCCACGCAAATCCAAACGTATCCGTACGGTTTCCCCGCCGAATACGAATCATTCCGCAGCGATCATCCGGAGGGCGTTAATTTTGCGATGGTCGACGGCAGCGTTCGGCGGATTCGCGACAACATCGATCTGACGATTCTCAAACAACTAGCAAACCGCAACGACGGCGAACCGAAAGCCGACTTTTAGACCCAGCGGGCAAACAAACGTTATGAATTTACAAATTGCGCCGATGTCCAATCAACCTCCTCAATCGCCGCCGGCTTCCTATCACACGCCGCGTGAAATCCCCTCGGCGGAGCTATTGCGCGGCGAAAAAGAGATTTGGATTCGCCACGGCGAGGAAATTTACCGCCTGCGGCTGACTCGCAGCGGAAAGCTGATTTTGCAAAAATGATGGCGTGCGTTCGTCGCCCGCCCCACTTTTCCTACCCCCAAACATCCATCATGAAACACATAATCAAATTTGCATTTGTGTTCGCGCTAACCTGCGTTTGCCGCTCCACGGCGGCCCACTTCCTCTGGCTCGAAGCGTCTCCCGCCGACAAGCCATCGACGGTCGACCTCTGGTTCTCGGAAACCTGCGCGCGGGGGAGGCCAAGTTGCTCGATAAGGTGTCGCACACGAAAGCTTGGGTCTCCACGCCCAGCGGCACTGCCCAGCCACTGACGCTGGAGAAAAAAGATAACGGCGACACGGGCAGTTGGTCCTCCGCAATCGAGCCAAAATCCCCCTGCTCGATTGACGCCATGTGCGATTACGGCGTCGTCACCCGCGGCGGCGAAACCTTCCTGCTGCAATACGAAGCACGTCATCTGGTCATCGGTCGTGGCGAAGACCTTGCGTCGGCCGGCGCCTCCGATGTGCTCGCGCTGCAAGTGCAGCCGCACTGGAAGGGCAATTCCCTTTCACTCGCGGTGATGTTCGACGGCAAACCGGCGACGGACGCTCAACTGCTGGCCATTCTGCCTAACAACGAAGAGCGGGAATTGAAGCTGGACAAGGCCGGTGTTGCCACGCTTGAGCGGCCGGCCGCAGGCGACTACGCGTTCCGCGCTCGGCTCGAGCAGAAGCAATCGGGCCAGCGAGACGGCAAGCAGTACGATGAGGTGCGCCATTATTCCACGCTTACGTTCCGTTTGCCGCCGTCGGCCGCTGAGCCTGTGGCGATGGCCGACGCTTCGAAGTCGTCGCCCGCTGCTGCCAACAAAACGGCCGGCGATGCCGCCGCTGTGGAACTATTGCGCCGCGCCTGCGCCAATCGCGCTGTGTGGGAGCACTTTCCGGGTTTCACCGCCGACGTGACCGTTCAAATCGACGACAAGGAGGAAAAAGGCAAGGTGACGGTGGACGAGCACGGCACTGTTACTTCGTCACTCAAAAACGAAAAACTGCGCGAATGGGTTGATGAACAGTTGGGCTCGCTCGTTGATCATCGCATGCCGTCGGTGCCCGAAGACGAACAGCCGACGCTGGCCGACGACGACGTCGATCATCCCCTGGGCCGGCTGATCCGGCTGGGCGATGCCAAGTACGAAAGCTCCTACCGCATTCGCGACGACATGGTGACAGAAGTCAATCGCCGTGCCGGCTCGGAAAAATTCACAATCAGCGTGTTTGAAACCGACCGCAACAATGAAGGGAAGTATTTGCCCCGCACCTTCAGCGCCACGTTTTGGGACGCAAAGACGGGCCAAATCAAAAGCAGTAGCACGTATCTGAACACATGGACGCGGGTGGGCAATTTCGACCTGCCGGATCGCCTGCTGGAAGTGGAAACCACGCCCGGCGAGCGCCACGTCAAGGAGATGACGTTCCACGATTACGCGTTGCTGGATAAATCGAAGTGAGCCGGCCGCTGCGGGTGGCCCGCCGGTTGGCCGAGCACTTCGATGAGTAGCGGGGCCATCCGCTCCCACACGTCGCTGGCTTTTTCCACGTAGTAGGCGCACATCGAGTGGCAGCGGCGGATGGTGTCGGGATCGCTGCGGCCGGTGAGGATAATTTTTGGAATGTCGGCGATGCGATCGTCGGTGCACAGCATTTCGCACAGGCTGAGCCCGTTCCCGCCGGGAAGATTCACATCGAGGCACACCGCGTCGGGGCAGCACGTGTGGATTTCGTTGAGCGCCGCCACGCAATCGTACACCTCGTGCACCTCCAAGCCCAACTGCTGGCAGCGCAGCGACAGGAAATACACCAGATGCCGATCGTCGTCGGCGATCAGAATGGATTGTCCGGAGAGCATTGCTGCCTCGCGGGATAACTTACGCCATGGCCGGCGCCAAGGTGGAAACCGAATGCAGCGCCGTCAACAGCGTGCGCGAATCGCACGGCTTATCCAAAAAGTATCGGGCGCCCATGTCCAGCGCCATCTGATGATCGCTGAGGCTGGCCGACAGCACGATCACCGGCGTGGTGCGCATTTCGGGCAGCTCGCGCAGTTTGGCCAGCATCGACAGCCCGTCCATCACAGGCATCCGCACGTCTAAAATCATGGCGTCGGGTTGCGTGGCCAGGGCTGCGTCGTACCCGCTAGCGCCGTCGAAGGCGGAGTGCACTTCGTAGCCGGCGGCCTCCAAGCGCACGCTCAGTCCGCTGACGATATCTCGATCGTCGTCCACCACCAGGATGCGTTTGGGCTGCTGCTTTGCACCGGGCCAGTTTTGGATGTGGCTTGCCATATAGGCTCCCTCGCATCTGGTTCCTCAGCACTCGTCCCTCATCGGCGCCTCTTCGCGCGCCTCCAGCGGAATGTGCCGCTGCAGTTCTTCATACAGGTCGGAAAAAGGCGTCGGCTTGACGAAATAACGCGCCACGCCCAGCGCCGTCAAATAGCGCACAAGCGCGAGATCGTTGCGCCCGCTGAGCACGATGACGGGAATGTCGCGCGTGGCCACGTTCCGCTTGAGGCATTCCACCACGTAATCGCCCGAGCCTTGCGGCATGCGCAGGTCGGTGATGATCACGTCCGGCCGGTGCACCAGCGCCTTCCAATAGCCGTGCGTTCCGAATTGCGCGGTCAGCACGTGCACGCGGTAGTCGCTCAACTGCGCCTGCATGAATTCCGCGACGGCAGGATCGTCGTCGATGCACAAGACTTTGGGCACTTTCGACGGTTTTCCATCGCCGCAAGGAGCCGGCGAGGTTCGCGGCAAACTGGCGGGCGCTGCGCTCATGATGTCGCTCCGACGATTTGTGGTGGGAATGGATCGGTCTTCGCGGTGGGCCACGCAGGATTGTGTATGCGGCCCTGGGGAGTGATGCCACTCTGAAACTTAGCTCGAAAGTCCCTGAGCTAGTGGAACCACGGCCGGGCGAGAGGGCCAAATTGCGGGAAACCGCTAGTCCTTCCATGGCGCAAGCAGACCGGCCCGAACTGCGGCAAACCGGGCCGCGCCGCGCAAAGCGGTTTGATCGTTCATGATGACTTGCACGGGAATCATTTCCAGCAGGGGGCGATGGCGGCCTTTGGCGCAAAATGCTTCGCGGAACCGTGGCTCCTTCAGCGTGCTGATAATCCTCGGCGCGATTCCGCCGCCGATGCAGATGCCGCGCGTGGCCATCATCTTCAGAGCCAGGTTGCCCGCTTCGGCGCCGTAGATAGAAACAAACACGTCCATTGCCTGCACGCACAGTGCACACGAGCCGGCCAGCGCCGCCTTGGATATGACCGCCGCCGGATCGCCCGATTGCATGGCGGCGGTTATTTCCGGAGTTTCTTTGCCGCGGCCGGTGTCGCGCAAGAACTCGTAGATGTTGCGCAGCCCTGGGCCCGAAACGACGCGTTCGTAGCTCACGTGGCCGTCGCTATCTTGGGCGAATTTTTCCTTCAGATGCAGCAGCAGTTCGGTTTCGAGCTGGTCTTGCGGCCCGAAATCGGTGTGGCCGCCTTCGCAGGCGAACGGATGCAATTGCTCACCGTCGAAATAGATCCCCGCTTCCCCCAAACCCGTGCCGGCCGAGATGATCGCGGCGTTGCCCTGCGGATCGGGCTTGCCGGCATTGAGCGTTACTAAGTCGTTCGGCCCCAGCGCGGGAATGCCGTGCGCGTTCGCCTCTAGATCATTCAGCAGATGAACTTCATTTAGTTTCAATTCTTTCGCGAGCTGAGCGGCAGACACGACCCAAGGCAAATTGACGGTGTGAACTTGTCCTTCGCGCACCACGCCGGCGATGCCGAAGGCGGCATGCTCAATCGGCAGTTTCCGGCCGTCGCATGGTTGCGCCGCTACAAACGTCTTGACGATTTCGTCCAGCCCGAGATGCTCGCGGCTGTGATACTTCGATTCCACCAGCGGCGACAATTGCCCATTCTTGACGTCGAATAGCGCCAAGCGCGTCGACGTGCCGCCAATGTCGCCGGCCAGAATCATGGTCAGGATTTCTTTTCCAGATGGCCGCCGAATTCGTAGCGCATCGCGGACAGGAGCTTGTCGGCGAATTCGGCTTCGCCGCGCGAAGTGAATCGTTCGTACAACGCGGTGCTGAGCACCGGGGCCGGGGCGCCTTCTTCGATGGCTGCTTGAATGGTCCAGCGCCCTTCGCCCGAATCGGAGACGCGGCCGGCAAAGTTTTTCAATTGCGGATCGCCGGCCAGCGCCGCCGCCGTTAGATCCAACAGCCACGAGGCAATCACGCTGCCGCGCCGCCACACTTCGGCGA
This sequence comes from Pirellulales bacterium, assembly GCA_963773925.1. Lineage (GTDB taxonomy): Bacteria > Planctomycetota > Planctomycetia > Pirellulales > JADZDJ01 > CAVRAW01. Next base: position 268,790 of record CAVZDC010000009.1, on the reverse strand, counting down.
TATCCGGCAAGTTCAAGTCGTATTGATAGTGTTCCGGATTGCGTAGCGGCGTGGTTTCGGCGTCGGTCGCCTGCTTCTGTTTGCCGACATTGGCGTGTTTGAGCACATTCAGGCCTTCGGCGTAGGCGGCCATCAGCCCATACTCGATACCGTTGTGAACCATCTTCACGAAGTGCCCTGCCCCGCTTTCGCCGCAGTGCAAGTAGCCGAGCTCGGAAGTGCCGCCGATTTTTTCACGTCCGGGAGTGCGTTCGATGTTGCCGATACCCGGCGCGAGTGTTTTGAAAATTGGATCCAGATGCTGCACCGCATCTTTGGCGCCGCCGATCATCATGCAGTAGCCGCGCTCCAAGCCCCACACGCCGCCGCTGGTGCCGACGTCGAGATATCGAATTCCCTTGGCGGCCATATCCTTAGCCCGGCGCATGTCGTCGATGTAATACGAGTTGCCGCCATCGATGACGATATCCCCTTTTTCCAACTTCGGCGCCAGATCGCGAAGCAAGCTGTCGACCACGCCGGCCGGCACCATCATCCACACCGCGCGCGGCTTAGAAAGCTTGGCGAGAAACTCAGCGAGAGTTTTGCCGGGAATTGCCCCTTCCTTGCCAAGCGCTTCGGCGGTCGCCGGATTATGATCGTTGACGACACATTGGTGCCCGCCCTTCATCAGCCGCCGCACCATATTGGCCCCCATGCGGCCCAAACCAATCATGCCGAGTTGCATTGTGAAGGCTCCTTCGCGCTTTTCACGACTGCGCGGTTAATCATTCCGGCGTGCGCCATTTTCCTTGGCAATCTGTAACTAACTGGTCCGCCTCAGAAGGCCCCCACGTGCCGGCTGCGTAATTGGGGAACTTCGGCGGCGGTTGTTGCTGCCAGGCTTCGATTATTGGCGTGATGAATTCCCATTGGGCGTCAACTTCGTCGGTGCGCATGAACAAGAGCGGAATGCCTTTGATCGCATCGAGCACCAACCGCTCGTACGCCTCCGGCAAGCCGACGTGAAACGATTGCTCGTAATCGAAATCCATTCGCACCGGCTGGATGGCAAAGCCCATGCCCGGCTGCTTGGTGACAAACGACAGACTGATGCCTTCATCCGGCTGGATGCGGAATACCAGCACATTGGGCTCCGGTGCAATCGCCCCCACGCCATCCAATTCCACTTCCATCGTGGGCGTGCGACGCAAAGGCCGGTCTTTGAAACGGATGGCAATCTCCGTGGACCGTTTCGGTAATCGCTTGCCGGTGCGCAGCAGAAACGGCACGTTAGCCCAGCGCCACAGATCGACCATCGTGCGCACCGCCACATAGGTTTCGGTATTGGAATCTTTAGCGACGCCGTTTTCGTCGCGGTAGGCCGGCACCTTCTCCCCGTCGACGGAGCCTGCGGAATACTGCCCGCGCACGACGAACTTATCGATGTTCTTGGCAGTGATTGGCACCAAATTTCGCAGCACGCGCAGTTTTTCGGTGCGCACATTCAAGCCCTTCAATCCGCCCGGAGCATCCATGGCGGCGTAGGCCAGCAATTGCAGCACGTGATTTTGCATCACGTCGCGAATGGCGCCGGCATGGTCGTAATAACTGCCGCGGTGTCCTTCCATGCCGACCGTTTCGGCCACGGTAATCTGCACGTGATCGACATATTGGCAATTCAACAGCGGCTCGAAAATGGCGTTGGCAAAACGGAACGCCATGAGGTTCAGGACCGTTTCTTTTCCCAGATAATGGTCGATGCGATAGATTTGATCTTCCAGCAGATACAGATGAATTTCCGCATCGAGCGCCCGGGCGCTGGCCAGATCATGTCCGAACGGCTTTTCGATCACCACCCGATACCATGGCTTATTGGGCCGGGGCCGATGAATCAGCTTATGATCCGAAAGCTGCTTGATCACCGGCGCGAAAAACGACGGGGCAATCGCCAGATAAAACATCCGATTGCCCGGCAGGCCGTAGTGCTTTTCGACGGCCGTCAACTGCTTGCCCAGGCTATCGAAGCTGGCCCCATCCGAAAAATCGACGGTTTGGTACGAAAGCATCTTGGCGAATCGCTTCCACTGGTCGTCGTCGGTCGGTTTTAATCGGCCGTGTTCGCTCACCGATTTGCGCGCCAAATCGCGGAACTGATCGTCGTCGAGCTTGTCGATCGCCACGGCGACCACGGCCATATTTTCGGGCAGGAATTTCTGCTGCCACAGCGAGAACAGCGCCGGCAAAATCTTTCGGCCCGACAAATCTCCGGTCGCGCCGAAGAGCACCAGCAACAGCGGCTCTTTGGCCGCGGCGGCGGCCATCAGGGTTTGTGCCTTGCCGGGCGCCGGTCCGCGTGCACGTATTACCTGGGTTGTCGCCATAGGTTTTAGCTCGATGGCCCCGATTTTTGCTTCAATAGTTTCGCCGCGGCTTCGTCCAACAGCCAAATCAGCTTGCCGTCGGTCGGCCGCACACCCTCGGCGGGATGCTTGTCCACCGCCGGCTTGCCTTCCAAGATCTCATGCACAATCGTAGCTTTTCCTGAGCCCGATACTAGAAACATCAGCTGCCTGGCGGCATTGATTGTGGGAAAAGTAAGCGTTACCCGATCGAGCGGCGGCGGCAGCATGCCCGGCTTGCTCCACGTGACCCAGGTTGTGGTTTCTTTCAGCGCCGGTTTGCCTGGGAATAGCGAGGCCGTGTGGCCGTCGTTTCCCAGGCCCAACAAGATCAGATCGAAGCGCGGCCAGTGGCCTGCTTCATCGTGTTCGTCGAAGAACGACCGCAATTGCGATTCGTACGTGCGCGCGCATAGTGCGGGACTGCCCAAATCGGTCGGGATGCGGAGCACGTGCTTGGGATCGATGTGTGCCGGCTCCAAGAGCGCGTGAGCCGCCAGGCGGTAGTTGCTATTGGCGTCGGCGGGGGGCACGCAGCGTTCGTCGCCGAAGAAAATCCACGTATGGACCCAATCGATACGGGCCTTCCACTCGGGCCGCGCTAAAAGCGTGTAGGTTTGCTCCGGCGTCGAACCACCCGATAGAACCAGCGTGAATCGGCCGCGCTGAGCGATGGCGTGTTGCGAGGCGGCGACAATTCGGCCGCCCGCTTCGACCGCCAGCGCCGCGCCGCCGTGGCACACAACAATCTCGTGCTGGCCGCTGGTGCTGGACATCTTCATCATCCATGTTGACGAGAAACGCATCTGCGGAACGGCGAATCGCAAAAAGCGCTTTACCAAATCGCCTTTCTTTGTATACATTGATCGCACGTTCGTCTATGAGCGGCGCGCTCCGAGCCGTCCGCCCTTGGTCATGGAAGCAACCGGCGACGCCGCGGCGTCGTCAAAGGGGCTCACGATGCTCAAAGCGTTTTTGCTAGCGGCTGTCGCGGGTGGACCGCTGGAGAACGTGTCTACACTGAGCCCCGCCTCGCCGCCGGCGGACGCCATCCGCTATCTGTTCCTGTTTGTCACGGCCGCGGCGATTTTTATTTTGGCGGTGGTCTGGGGCGTGCTCGTGTTTTCGCTGGTTCGGTTCCGCCGCGCCAAGCCGCCCGACGACATTGTGCCGCGCAGCGTGCCCAACGAGCCGCCGCAGGTGTACGGCAGCGTTCCGATCGAAATCGCCTGGACCGTGGCGCCGGCCATCATCGTGTTTCTGTTGATTTTGGTGATTGTTCGCACCGAGTTCGAAGTGCGCGTCAATCCCAACCGCGTGCCCGCCGGCGCCGAACCGATGCACGCCACCGTGATCGGCCATCAATGGTGGTGGGAGTACGTCATCCAGCCGGGCGACGAGCGATTGCCGGGCATCGTCACCGCCAACGAATTGCACGTGCCCGCCAGCGCGGCGGCCTCAGATTCTGAAAGCGAATCAGCGCCAGGCGGTCAGGCACGGCCGGTGTATCTCACTCTGCAGTCGGCCGACGTGTGCCACAGCTTTTGGGTGCCGCGCTTGGCGGGCAAGACCGATTTGATTCCCGGCCGCACTAACCAAATGTGGTTCCAATCGAGCGAACCGGGTTTGTACATCGGCCAGTGCGCCGAGTATTGCGGCACTCAGCACGCCGGCATGTTGTTGCGGGTGTACGTCGATTCGCCGCGCGATTACGCCGCGTGGCTGGCGAACGAAGCCAAGCCGGCGGTCGACGACCAAACCGTGCGCGAGGGCAAGCAAAGCTTCCTGGCGCAATCGTGCGTCAATTGCCATACGATTCGCGGCACCGCGGCGCATGGGAGATTTGGACCCGATCTGACGCATCTGGCCGCTCGTCAAACCATCGCCGGCGGCACGATCGAATTGAATCGCCTGAATTTGCGCCGCTGGATTGCAAATCCCCAGGATTTGAAAACGGGCTGCCTGATGCCGGCCTTCGGCTTGAACGATCGAACCGTCGATCAAATTACCGACTACCTGATGACCCTACGCTGAATCCCGAACCCTGAACCCTTCTTTATGGCCACAGTCGCCAAACCCGCATTGATCGATCGTCCCGCGTGGACCGCGGTGTTGCACGATTGGGTGGTCACGGTCGATCACAAGCGGATCGGCATCATGTATGTGCTGATGGCGATTGTGTTCTTGGTGATTGCCGGCTGCGAGGCCCTGGCGATTCGCTGGCAATTGGTTAAGCCCGCCAACAATTTTCTGGGGCCCGACACGTTCAACCAATTCTTCACGATGCACGGCACCACGATGGTGTTCTTCGTGGGCATGCCCATCTTGATCGGTATTGCCAACTACGTGGTGCCGCTGCAAATTGGCGCCGCGACATGGCCTTCCCGCGCATCAACGCTTTCGGGTTTTGGGTCACGCTATTCGGCGGGCTGCTGGCGTATTTCAGCTTCTTTGTTCCGGGCGGCCCGCCGGCCATCGGTTGGTTTGCCTACGCGCCGCTGACGGAGCGCACTTTTGCCCGCGGGTCGGGTGTCGATTTCTGGGCGCTGGGTTTGTTGGTGAGCGGCATCGGCACGATCGCCGCCGGCGTGAACTTTGTCGCCACGATATTGACCATGCGCTGCCCCGGCATGACGCTCGGTAAGCTCCCCTTCTTTACCTGGACGATCCTCTGGACGGCCATCCAAATTCTGATGGCCATTCCGCCCCTGACGGCGGCCTTGGTGATGGTCGAACTCGATCGGGTTTTAGGCGCCAACTTCTTCAGTCCGCAAAGTGGCGGCTCGGCGTTTCTGTGGCAGCATCTGTTTTGGTTCTTTGGACATCCGGAAGTTTACATTCTCATCTTGCCCGCCTTCGGCATGATCTCGGATGTCATCCCGGTTTTTGCCCGCAAGGTGCTGTTCGGCTACGAATTCATGGCGGCCGCCACGATGGCGATTGTGTTCATCAGCATGGGCGTGTGGGCGCACCACATGTTTGCGGCGGGGATGAATCGCACAGTGGACATGTATTTCGCCGGGGCCAGCTTATTAGTGTCGATTCCCACAGGCATCAAGTTTTTCAACTGGCTGGCGACGATGTACGGCGGTCGCATTCGCCTGGCCTCGCCGATGCTGTTTGCCGTGGGGTTTTTGTCGATGTTCGTGCTGGGCGGTTTGACCGGCATCATGCTGGCCGCCGCGCCGTTTGATTTCCAGGTGTCCGACACGTATTTCGTGGTGGGCCATTTCCATTGGGTGCTGATCGGCGGCACGTTGTTCGGCGTGTTCGCCGGCATCCATTATTGGTTTCCTAAAGTCACCGGCCGCATGCTGTCGGAACGGCTTGCCAAGTGGCAATTCTGGCTGCTGCTGATCGGCTTCATCCTGACGTTCGGGCCGATGCACGTGTCGGGCATGTTGGGCATGCCGCGGCGCATTTACACGTACTTGCCCGATCGGCCCTGGGAATTGTGGAACAAGATCAGCACGCTGGGGGCGGCGGTGCAGGTGCCCAGCTATTTGATATTTGTCGTCAATATTCTGTGGTCGCTGCGCTGGGGCAAACCCGCCGGCGACGACCCGTGGGACGCCTGGACGCTGGAATGGGGCACCACGTCGCCGCCGCCGAGTTACAACTTCGAAGAAATTCCGGCGGTACGTAGCCGCCGCCCATTGTGGGATTTGAAACATCCCGACGACCCCGATTGGAAATACGAATGATGAGCGTTTCCCCACCTGCCACCGTACATCGCCAGCCGCCTGCTGCCAGCCGCCTGCTGCCTGCTCAGGCCGGCATGCTGGCGTTTTTGCTGTCTGAGGTGGCGTTTTTCAGCACGCTAATCACCACGTACATCGTTTTCCTGCGCGAGACAAAGGATAGCAATCCGTCGCCGGCGCAGGTCTTTCATCTGCCGCTGGTGCTGGTCGGCAGCCTGTGCCTGTTCAGCAGCAGTGCCACGGTGCATTTTGCGGAGCGCACGGCGCACCGCGCGTCGCCGCGGCACGTTCCTCGGTTTTTGGGGGCTCACGATTCTGCTGGGCGTCACCTTTCTGTCCTGCACCGCCAAGGAATGGAGCGAATTGATCGGCCACTATGGATTGACGATCAGCCGCAATTTGTTCGGCAGCAGTTATTTCACCCTGGTCGGCTTCCACGCCGCGCACGTCACTGTCGGATTAATCGTGATGTCGATTGTTTTCGCGCTCGCCTGGCGACGAAAAATCTCGCCAGAAAACACCATCGGCGTGCAAGTTGTTTCCTGGTATTGGCATTTTGTCGACGCCGTATGGGTCGTCGTGTTTTCGCTGGTGTATTTGATCGGAGCTTGATCGAGCAATGGCCACGAATCCGCGAGAACACGATTCCGTTGAAATGCCGCGCCCGACGGCCTGGCCAATCGTGATCGCGGCGGCCGTGGCGCTGTTGGCGCTGGGCGTGGCAACCAGCCTGGTGTTTTGCATCCTCGGTGGCGTGCTGTTGGTGCTGAGCCTGATCGGCTGGATTGTGCAATTGCTCCCGGGCCGCGGTCACGAGCACGAACCGCTGGCGGAACACGCGCAGCGCGCAAGCCTGCCGTTCCGCGCCCCGGCACTGTCACTCCACTCAAGCCCGGCGTCGTTGGCTACCGATTTCAATTGCCGGAAAAAGTACACCCGATATCGGCCGGCATCAAAGGGGGCATCTTCGGCGGATTGTTGATGCCCATTCCCGCGCTTATCTGGGGCGTTTGGAGCGGCCACACGATTTGGTTCCCGGTAAATCTGTTGGCCGGCGTGGTGGTGCCCGGCTTGTCGAATCTGCCGCCCGATAAATTGGTGCTGCAACTCGAGGCGTTTCATCCCTGGCTGCTGGTCGGGGCGGGCATCATGCACGTGCTGATGTCGATTGGGTTCGGTCTGGTCGGCGGAGTGCTGTTGCCCACGTTGCCGGCGATTCCCGGCGGCCCGCTATTGTTTGGCGGATTGATTTTGCCGCTGCTTTGGTCCGGCGCAAACCACAGCTTGATGGGCCTGGTGAATCCGGTGCTGAATCATTACATCCAGTGGCCCTGGTACGTTGTGTCGCAATTGGTGTACGGCATCACCACTTCGATTGTGATCATGCGCTCCGAAGAAATACCGATCGCGCCGCGAGGTCCCGGCGGCGATGTCGGCGGTCCGTCGATTCCCAGCGGTTGGCTGGGCTGCCTGGCGGCGATGAGCATTTTGTTTTCCGGCTGCAACGACAGCCTGCCCGGCAAGCCGAATCCCGCCGACGCTTACCGCATGCCGCAAGACATCACGAAATTCCACGTGCTCTATGCGCAGCGCTGCGCCGGCTGCCATGGCGCGGATGGAACCGAAGGCCCCGGACCGCCGCTGAACAATGCGATTTACTTATCGCTAGTGACCAACGACGAGTTGCACAAAGTAATCGCCGACGGCCGGTCCGGCACGTTGATGCCGGCCTGGTCGCAAAAAAGCGGCGGTCCGCTGACCGACGGGCAGGTGGCGGCACTGGTGGAAGGGATTCGCGCAACATGGCAGGAGGCGGGTACAAGCGAAGCTGCCCAAAAATGCGCCGCCCCTGACATCGCCCAGCACCGCGGGAAATGCCACCGCCGGCGCCAAGGTGTGGGCAATGGCCTGTGCCGCTTGCCATGGACACAACGGCGAGGGGGCCGACATTGGCGGCGCGATCCACGATCCCGCGTTTCTGGCCCTTTCGAGCGACCAGGTGTTGCGGCGCTACATCATCACCGGCCGCGACGATCTTTCCGAGCACATGCCCAGCTACGCCGATACCGACGGCCGCGACGAAAACTTCAAGCCGCTTACGGGCGAGCAGGTGACTGATCTCGTGGCCCTGCTGGACCAATGGCGGGCCGACCAGAAACGCCCCGAACGCATTCTCGAACCGGCAGAACCCACGGACTCATCGATCCCATGAACAACGAGCCAGGCAAATCGACAGGCGCCACGCCGCGCCGCAGCTTTCTCAAATGGCTCACTGCGTTAGCGGGCACGGCGGCGGCCGCCCTGGTTGCCATTCCAGGGGTGGGCTATATCGCCGGCGCACTGAAGCGCCCCAAGCCGTATCCGTGGGTGGCGTTGGGGCCGGTGCAGCAAATTCCCGCTGCATGAAACGCGTCTGGAGTCGTTCAAGAATCCGCTGGCTCAGCCCTGGGACGGCGTGGTCGCGCAAACCGGCGTTTACGTGCGCGTATTTGGGGCGCGACGACAAATATCAGGATCAATTCCTGGTGTTCACCAACTTTTGCACGCACTTGGGCTGCCCCGTGGAATGGTTCCCGCAATCGGGCTTGTTCATGTGCCCCTGCCATGGCGGCGTGTACTACGAAGACGGCCAGCGTGCCAGCGGTCCGCCGCCGGAGGGTCTGTACAAGTGCGTGTGGCGCGTGGCGCAAGAAGCCAACGACAACGAGCCGCAACTATATATTCAGGCCCCGTTCCTGCCGACGCTGCAGCACAAATTCATCCAGGCCCGGCGGGGAACGGATAATCGCATGAAACGCTTGCTCCAATGGTTCGACCATCGACTCGGCATCAGCGAAAGCCTGCTGCCGATGATGCGCCATCCGGTGCCGCGCGAACTCGACGGGCCGATGGGCTGGTGGTACGTGTTCGGCAGCGCGTCGCTGACGCTGTTTGTGATTCAAATTCTGACCGGCATTGGTCTGGCGCTCACGTACGTGCCCAGCGCCGATCAGGCCTACGAATCGCTTGTTGTATCTGAACTATCAGCAGCCGTGGGGCTGGTTTTTGCGATCGCTGCACTACTGGTCGAGCTCGGCGATGGTGGTGATGGTGCTGGTGCACATGACGCAGGTGTTTTTGCACGGGGCGTACAAATATCCGCGCGAACTGACCTGGGTTGTCGGCGTGTTCTTGCTGCTGTGCACGTTGGGTATGGCGTTCACTGGCCAGGTGCTGCGCTGGGATCCGGATGCTTATTGGGGCGTCGGCGTCGGGGCGGCCATGGTGGGGCGCGTGCCGGGCGCGGGACCGACGATTGTCGATTTGCTGTTAGGCGGGCCGATCATCGGGGCCGATACGCTCAGCCGGTTTTTTGCGCTGCACGTGTTCGTGATTCCCGGCCCTGTTGATCACTCTGCTAACCGTCCATTTGTGGCTGGTGGTGAAGCTGGGAGTGAGCGTTCCGCCGCGGCCCGGGCAAATCGTCGACCCACGCTCCTACGATGTCGAGTACGAACAGGAACTTCGCCGCGGCGAGCCGTTTTGCGGCGACGCGATGACCAAGGATATTTTCTTTTCCGCGCTTGCGGTGGTGGTGGTCGTGGTGATTGCCGCGCTGGTTGGCCCTAAAGGCCCCACCTCCCCGCCCGATCCCACGCTGCCCGGCGCCAATCCGCGCCCCGACTGGCCATTCATGTGGCTGTTCGCGATTATTGTCGCTCAGCCCGCCGTCGGCGGAGACGATGATCATGCTGGTCCTGCCGCCGGTGCTGGTGATCAGCCTGTTGGCGGTGCCGTTTATTTCCAACCGTGGCGAGCGGGCACCCAGCCGCCGGCCGGTGGCAGTGTTGGGTGTGATTGTGATCTACACCGCTCTCGGCGTGCTGACGCATTTGGGTAACATTGCCCCATGGTCGCCAGTGATGACCGCCTGGAGCGCCGATCCGGTGCCGCCTTCGATGGTCGGCACCGCCACGCCGCTGCAGTTGCAGGGCGCAGTGGTGTTTCAAAACAAGCAATGCCGCAATTGCCACGCGCTGGATGGCGTGGGCGGAAAGCGCGGGCCCGATCTTAGCCATGTCGGCGCGCGGCTCACGCACGATCTGTTAGTTGATCAAATCAGCAACGGTACGCCCGGCGGCGGCAACATGCCCGCCTATGGCAAGCAAATGAGTCCGGCGGAGATGACGGCGCTGGTTGATTTTTTAGTAAGCCTGCGTCCCGCGGGCACCGAGCCGCCGCAAACGCCGCTGAAGTGAACGTAGTTTGAGTTTTGTAATGAGTGATCGTCGGGTTCCATGTCTTCCAATTTCGACGCCGTGTGTTCGTCGTGGCCGGCCCAGCCGTGGCTGGCGGTGGGGCTGTTGCTAACGGCGGGAATTTATGTTCGTGGGTGGCGAACGTTGCGGCGTCGCGATCCGGTGCGTTGGCATCGCGGGCAGCCGGCGCTTTTCATCGGCGGACTGGCGACGATCTATGTGGCACTGGCGTCGCCAATTGAAGCGTTTGCGCCGCTGCTGTTGCAAGTGCACATGCTGCAGCACTTGCTGTTGATGATGCTGGCCCCGCCGCTGTTGTGGCTGGGCGCGCCGCTGTTTCCGCTGCTGCGCGGATTGCCGCGGGAAGTGCGCCGCTATTGGGCCGTGCCGCTGTTGCGCTGGCCGCCGCTGATTGGTTTGGCAACCGCGGCCACGCATCCGGCGGCCGCTTGGATTATCTTTGTCGCCGCCACCTGGCTGTGGCATCTTCCGGCCACATATGAACTGGCGCTAACCGATCCCGGCTGGCATCACATGCAGCACGCGTGCTTTCTGCTGTCGGGATTGATTTTCTGGTACCCGGTGGTGCGGCCGTATCCGGCGCGGCCGGGCTGGTCGACGTGGCTCTTGGCGCCGTATTTGATTCTGGCCGACGTGCAGAATACGATCCTCGCCGCGCTGCTCACGTTTTCCGATCAGGTGTTGTATCCCTATTACTCGTCGATGCCGCGCCTGGGCGGTCTGTCGGCGCTCGACGATCAATCGATCGCTGGCGTGATCATGTGGGTGCCAGGGTCGGTGGCGTTTCTGGTGCCGCTGGCGATCATCGGCGTGCGGCTGCTGCAAAGTCGGACTGAGCACCGCGAGGCGTATACTTCCGTTGCAGTTCCCATTCCCCCTTCCCCCTTCCCCATTCGACATTGGGATTTGTTAAAGCTGCCTCTATTCGGGCCCCTGCTCCGCGCCCGCGCTACGCGGCGCGTCGTGCAGTTCGCTGTATTGACTGTGACGCTCGCGGTCATGCTCGACGGTTTTCGCGGCCCGCAGGCCGGGCCCATGAATCTAGCCGGCGTCGTCCCGTGGATTCATTGGCGCGGGCTGGTGGTTATTGGGTTATTGGCCGTGGGCAATGTTTTTTGCTACGGCTGCCCGTTTATGTTGCCGCGCAGCATCGCCCGCCGCTGGTTGCCCGCTGCCCGCGCTTGGCCGACCTGGCTGCGCTCGAAGTGGCTCGCAGTCGCGATTCTGGCAACGTTCCTATGGGCGTATGAAGCGCTGGCCCTGTGGAACAGCCCCTGGATTACCGCCTGGATTGTCCTGGCCTATTTTGTCGGCGCGCTGGTGATCGACGGCACGTTTTGCGACGCCGCTTTCTGCAAATATGTGTGCCCAATTGGGCAATTCAACTTTGTGCACTCGGTCATTTCGCCGCTGGAAGTGCGCGTGCGCGAGCCGGCCATCTGCACCGCATGCCGCACGCACGATTGCATCCAGGGTCGGGCCGATGGAGCGGGTGCTCATCGAAGCGTCGCGCAACTTCACGGCTGCGAACTGCTTCTGTTTCAACCGCGCAAGGCCGGCAATTTGGATTGCACATTTTGCCTCGATTGTGTGCAAGCTTGTCCACACGACAATGTTGGCCTGATCGCCGTTGTGCCGGCCAGGACGCTCTGGCGCGATGGTCCGCGCTCCGGCATTGGCCGCTTAAGCCGTCGGTTCGATTTCGCCGCCCTGGCGGTGGTTTTGGTGTTCGGCGCGTTTGCCAATGCCGCGGGCATGGTGGCGCCGGTCGTGGAAACGCTTCGGCAACTGAGCGCGCGCGCTGGGTCAATCGTCCGCGTTACTCGCGGTGACGATCTTCTATGTTCTGGCGCTCTTCGCACTTCCCGCGCTCATGATCGGCGCCGCCACAGCCGGCAGCCGATGGCTCGGCCTGCGAAAAGTGTCGGCACGCCAGTTGGCGTGCCGCTTCGCCTGGTCGCTGGTGCCATTGGGCTTCGCCATGTGGATGGCCCATTACAGTTTCCATTTTTTCACCAGCTACGACACGATTGTTCCCGTCACGCAGCGCTTCGCCGCCGATTTCGGGCTGGCGTCGCTTGGCGCGCCGAATTGGGTTTGCTCGTGCTGTCGTCCAGCGCCCGACTGGCTGTTGAAGGCAGAACTGCTGATGCTCGACGTGGGCTTGCTGGTTTCGTTATATACGGCCTGGCGGATGGCGCTTTCGCTGATGAGTTCGCGATGGTCGGCCATTAAAGCCGCCGTGCCGTGGGCGACATTGTCACTTGCGCTGTTTGCAGTCGGCGTTTGGATTTTGCTACAGCCAATGCAAATGCGCGGCACGATGGGCGGATGAAATCGGTATGCAAACGAGATTCAGCTGTATTTCATCGTGAGGCTTGATCCTTTGCCCTGGGCTGGCGCTGGCCGACGGCGGCACGCTGCGGTTGTCGCAGCGCTGCGGGGAGTTACCAGGTCAGCGTCTTCACGTCGCCGGCGGTTTTGCGGGCCGGCCCAATTGACGTCAGCGTGCTGGTGCAAGATGCCGACACCGGCAAGGTGCGCAACGACATTCCGATCTCCGGTCCGGTTGAGCCCTGCGTCGACCAGGCGGGGCTGGAGATCGAACACGCCGGCCACTACGACCGACGCCACGAACAAGCTATTTCGCGCGGCGTTGTTCGATGTGCCACGTCCGGGCATCTGGCAGGCGAGCGTTTTCTTGGGCGAAGCGCGGCGCAGAAACCCGCCCCACTGACATTCGATTTGACGTCGCCCCGCCGCCACCGGCCTGGCTGCAGCTTGCACCGTGGATCGGCTGGCCGGTGGCGCTGTCGCGCTGTTCTTCTGGCATCAACGCCTGGCGGTGCGCCGAGAAGCGGGCAACCGCCGGCCGCGCGAAAACCTGGCGCTACACCGTCGTCTCTGTCGGCTGGTACGTCGTCGTAGCTGCTGCCTGCCGCGCAGTCGAAGCTCATCGGTCCCGGTCCGTTGGCGATAATCATCAGCAGCGCCCCGGCGATCGCCAGATTCTTCATGAACTGCACCTGCTGCAATTGGCGCTGCGCCTCTTCCACGGCCCAAAAATTGTGAAAGTAGTACGACGCCACTGCCAAAAACACCAGCAGCAACAACGCCCCCACCCGCGCCTTGTATCCGACGACGACCGACAAGCTGCCGGCGATCAAAAACACAATGCCAGCCACCAGCAACGGTTTGGCGGCCGGCATGCCGTGCTGCTGCATCATCGTGGCAACGTCGTTGAAATGCGGAATCATCTGCCCTACGGCGCTGGAGAAGAAAATCAGCACACAACAACACGCGGCCCACGACGGTGATCAGGCCGCGAAGTATGGAAAGCATCGGATTGGCTCCTAAATGCGAAATTTTTACAGTCGGCGACCAGGCCAGGCCGCACAGATGTTAGCAATCGAGCCCGATTTTGTAAAAACCAAATACCCCTTGCCGCGGCCGCATGCAAGCTCGCCGGCAGATTGAGAACGGTTTGCATCAGGGCTAGAATTGAAGCAGTCGCATCTTCCGGCGCACCAGAGGCACCTGCTCCGGGTTTTCCTCATCCGCGATCCGTGAGTAGAGCGGAACATGACGGATCCGACGATTTCATCTTCGAATCAATCGCGTTTGCCCGCGCCGCCGAGACCCCTGCCGGGCTCCAACGATGCTGTTTCCCAGCGCCGGCTGCGAGTCATCACTCCGGAGTTAGAGGACCTGTTTGCAAACGCGCCGCCGTGGTTGGCCAGCCTGGTGCTGCACATGTGCATTCTGATTGTGCTGGGCCTGACGATCCTGACCACGACGAAAAGAGCGACGCAGGAAATGCAGGCGGTGTATGGCGAAAAACTGGGGGACCAACTGTTGGATAACTCCGTCGATCTTTCCACGCCCACTCCGGATCCTACGGCGGACAAAGCGGTGTACTCGCCTGCGGACCTGCCGCCGGTGAGTGATCCGTTGGCGACGCCGAAGCCGGGGGCGTTGGATATTCCGCTGATGGCCTCGCCGTTTGCTCCGGCCAGCGGCCAGGGATACACGGGCGCCATGCCCGACGTGCCCATCGGTCTGGCACTTACCGGCCGTGAAAAGGGGATGAAGGTGGTGCTGTTGAAAGCGTTCGGCGGCAACGCGACCACGGAAGATGCCGTGCATCGGGCGCTGGAATGGCTGAAACGCAATCAGCGCAGCGACGGCTCCTGGAATCTCCGCAGTTCGTACGCCGACGGCGGTGGTTCCGATAACCCCGCCGCCGCGACCGCCATGGCGCTGTTGGCATTTCAAGGCGACGGCAGCACGCACGTCGTGGGCGAATACAAGCAGGTCGTGAAAAAAGGTTGGGATTACCTGTTGAAAACGCAGAGCAAGGAAGGGCAATTCAAAAGTGCCGGCGCTCCGACCAGTCACGAACTGTACACCCACGCGCTGGCGACAATCGCCGTATGCGAACTTTACGGCATGACGGCCGATTCCGCCTTTCGCGGCCCGGCCGAAAGAGCCATCCAATTTTGCGTGAAGTACCAGTCGCGCGAAGGAGGCTGGCGCTATCAGCCCGATCGGATGGACTCCGACACTTCGGTCAGCGGTTGGTTCTCGATGGCGCTGCAAAGCGCGCGGATGGCCAAGCTCGACGTGCCCCCCGCGACGCTGGAAAACTTGTCGCGCTATTTAGACAGCGCGCAAGCCGACGAGGGCGCTTCGTACTGTTATCGTCCCGGCTCTCCGCCGACCCTTTCGATGACCGCAGAAGGTTTGCTGTGCCGCGAGTACCTTGGCTGGTCGCACAATGATCCGCGACTGGTCGCGGGCGTGAAAATGTTGGCTAACAATCCGATCAAGCTGAGCGATTACCAACTGGATCCGTATTACTGGTACTACGCCACGCAGGTGCTGCATCATTTTGGCGGTGAGCCCTGGAAGCGATGGAACGAAATCATGCGGCAGCTCGTGCCTGAGATGCAAATCAAGAAAGGGGCCGAAGCCGGCAGTTGGGATCCCACCAATTGCAAGTTTGGTAGCGAAGGGGGCCGGCTATACGTCACGTGCCTGCAAACGTACATGTTGGAGGTCTACTACCGGCACTTGCCACTGTACAACAACATCTTTTTGCAATCGGGCCACCAGGAATGACTGATTTAGTCGTTCGCTTTCGCCCATTGCCGGAGTGCTTCGTAGCACGCGATTGCTACGCTGTTCGATAGGTTCAGACTTCGCACTTGTGGGCGAATCGGAATACGCAGGGCCGTCTCGCGGTTGGCCTCCAACAGCGCTTTGGGCAGCCCGCTGGACTCGCCGCCGAACACCAGCACGTCGGCTTCTTGGAATTCGACCGATGTGTACAGCCGCGTGGCGGTTTTGGTGAAAAACCAGGGTTGACTGCCGGGCGCTGTCGCGCGCAGTCGCACGACAAGCGCCTCCCAATCGTCCACCGCTTCCCACTCCAGGTGTTCCCAATAATCCAGTCCCGCGCGACGGAGATAGTAGTCGTCGATGCGAAAACCCAACGGTCGTACCAGCCACAATTTCGCCCCCACCGCCACGCAGGTGCGCCCGACGCTGCCGGTGTTGTAGGGAATTTCCGGCTGATGCAGCACAATGTGTAATCGCGGCTGATATTTCATTGGTGCGCCGATACCGCGCCGCCGCGGCGGCGTCAAGTATTTGCCGGCCGTCGCTCGCATTCCATTGCTCCGGCCAGGTGAATCGGCTTACAAGACCGCGTGAACCCGCTAATATTATTCTTGGCATAATTGCGTAAGGATTTTAGCCGCTAGGTGCAGCAGGTTTCACAATGGCCGCGCATCTGCATTTTCACGGACCTGCGTCAGGGTCGACCTCTCAGCCCGATCTGGGGAAGCTGCCGCTGCCGGAGTTGCTGGAGCAACTCAATACGTCGCACGAAGGATTGGCAGCCGACGAAGCCAATCGCCGCTTGCAGCAGTACGGCTACAACGAACTGGCGGAGCATGAACAAAGTGCGCTGTTAAAATTCCTGTCGTATTTCTGGGGCCCGATTCCCTGGATGATCGAGGTGGCGGTCATCTTGTCGGCCGTGGTGCGGCACTGGACCGATTTCGCCATCATCCTGGTGCTGCTGGTGATGAACGCGATTGTGGGCTTCTGGGAGGAATATCAGGCCGCCGGCGTGATCGCCGCATTGAAAGCCCGTTTAGCGTTGCAAGCGAAAGTGCGCCGAAGCGGCACGTGGACAACGGCTCCGGCCCGCGAATTGGTCCCCGGCGACGTGATTCGCCTCCGCTTGGGCGACATCGTGCCGGCCGACGCGAAACTGTTCGACGACGATCCGGTGGAGGTTGATCAATCGGCGCTCACGGGCGAATCGCTTCCTGTTTCGCGCTCCAAGGGCGAAGTGGTGTACTCCGGCTCGGCACTAAAACGCGGCGAAGCCGACGCCCTGGTGTACGCCACCGGCCAGCATACGTACTTCGGCAAAACCGCGCAGTTGGTCGAAACGGCCCACACGGTCAGCCATTTTCAAAAGGCGGTGCTGCGAATCGGCAATTATCTGATCGTAATCGCCGTCGCACTGGTGGCCCTGATTCTTACCGTCGCGCTGTTGCGCGGCGATCCGCTTTTGCAAACCGTGCAATTCGCTCTAATTCTCACGGTGGCGGCCATTCCTGTCGCCATGCCAACCGTGCTGTCTGTGACGATGGCGGTTGGTGCGCGAAAGCTGGCCCACAAGCAGGCCGTGGTCACGCGGCTGGTGGCCGTCGAGGAAATGGCCGGCATGGAAGTGCTTTGCTCCGACAAAACCGGCACGCTCACGCAAAATCGCCTGACGTTGGGCGATCCGCTTACCATTGCCGGCGTGACGGCCGAATTATTGCTCACGAGCGCGGCGCTGGCATCCCGCGCGGAGGATCAGGATCCGATCGATCTGGCGGTTCTGGCGAGATTGAAAAATGCCGCCGAGACATCCACCTACCAGGTCGCTCACTTTCAACCGTTCGATCCGGTGGGCAAGCGCACCGAGGCCGCGGTGCGCGGGGCCGATGGCCGGGAATTTCGCGTCACCAAGGGCGCCCCGCAAGTTATTTTGGCTCTCGTGCAACAGGCCGATGCAATCCGCACCGAAGTGGAAGCGGCCATCAACCGATTCGCCGCGCGAGGCTTTCGTTCGCTGGGCGTGGCGCGGGCCGAGGGGGCCGGGCCATGGAAACTGTTGGGCGTGCTCCCACTTTTTGATCCGCCGCGGGAAGATTCGCGCCCCACCATCGCCACTGCGCGCCAAATGGGAATCGCGGTGAAAATGGTCACCGGCGACCAGGTGGCCATCGGCAAGGAAATTGCCCGCCAGGTTGGGCTGGGCGACAACATTCTCGATGCCAGCGCGTTTCTCGGCGATTGCCAATCGGCGCCGGCCAATGACACCGCTTTGGCGGCCATCATTCAACAGGCCGACGGATTTGCTCAAGTGTTTCCCGAGCACAAGTTTCGCATCGTGGAAGTACTGCAGCAGCAAGGGAACATCGTGGGCATGACCGGCGACGGTGTGAACGATGCCCCCGCTTTGAAAAAAGCCGACGCCGGCATTGCCGTCTCCGGCGCCACCGACGCCGCCCGTGCCGCCGCCGACATTGTACTGCTAACCCCAGGCCTGTCGGTCATCATCGACGCCATCAAGGAAAGCCGCAAAATTTTCCAAAGGATGAACAGCTATGCGATCTACCGCATCGCCGAAACCATCCGCGTGCTGCTGTTCATGACGTTGTCGATTCTCGTGTTCAACTTCTATCCCGTCACGGCGGTGATGATCGTGCTCTTGGCGCTACTGAACGACGGCGCCATTTTGTCGATCGCCTACGATCGGGTGCATTACGCCGATTCGCCGGAAAGCTGGAACATGCGCCGCGTTCTCACCGTGGCCACGGTGCTGGGCATCGCCGGCGTGATCGCCTCGTTCGGGTTGTTCTATCTTGGCGAGCGTGTGTTTCATCTCAGCCGCGATACGATCCGGACGTTTATGTATTTGAAACTTTCCGTGGCCGGGCATTTGACAATCTTTGTCACGCGCACCCGCGGACCGTTTTGGTCGATCCGCCCCGCAAGGATCCTGCTGGTGGCGGTGTTCGGCACGCAAGCGCTCGCCACGCTGATTGCCGTCTACGGCATGTTTATGACACCCATCGGCTGGGGCTGGGCCGCTTTGGTCTGGGGATATGCCGTGGGGTGGTTCCTGGTCAACGATCGCGTGAAACTGCTGGCTTATTGGCTGTTGGATCGCGCTTGACGGCTCGAGCCGCCCGATGCCAGCAAGGTTCCCTGGCCGCCCCATCTCAAATCGCCGCTCTTGTTGCAGACCGTGCGATTTGATACTTACCCGCGATCTCAAGCGTGCTTTCGCCGTTCTGACGAAACCCGGTTGAGGCGATCTCTTGCCGGATGGCTCATGTGGCCGGGCCTTGGCCTGCGTGTGGCCCATTCGGTCTTTTCACCTCCTTTTTGGAACAGACCTCCATGAAAATCAAACGCGCAGGAAGAGTCTGCACCTTCGAAGCCCTGGAAACCCGCCGCGTGTTGGCGGGCACCGTCACCACTTCGCTGCAGGGAAACGTGCTGACCATCGCCGGCGACGATTTGGCCAACAGCGTGGCCGTGTTCAACAGCTCCCCCGGTGTGATTCAAGTTCTGGGTCTGGATAGCACGACGATCAGCGGCACCACGCTGTTCACCGGTGTCACAGGAATCAGCTTCAATTTCAACGGCGGACTTTCCGGCGTCAACAAAGGGAACGACGTCATCGTCGTTACCAACCTGACGCTGACGGCCGGCCTTGCCATTGCCGCCGGTGACGGAAATATCGTCATCGCCATGGGGCAATTCGATAACACCGGCGGCCTGGTCGATAGCGCCGTCGACACGCATCTTGGGCCGGTATCGATCGGCAATGGCCTGGGCATTACCCTGGGCAACGGAACCAACACCGTCGTGGCCGACAGCGTGACGGTGCAAGGCGGCGCCGGTTATAACTTTGTGATTACCAGCGGCATGGGCACGAACAACTTCACGCTCGATGACTTCTCGGTCCAGCACGCCGCGCTGGTGAACGATTTTGGACCGCTGACGATGGGCGTCGATGGTTTCACGGCGAAAAATCTGACGATCGCCACCTCGATCGGAAACGACGACGTTACGCTGTCCAACTGCACCATCACAAATAAATTCATCCTCGGATCCACGTTCGGGAACGATACGATCGCGATGGATCACATCACGGCGGGCTCGCTGAATTTGGCGCTGGGGCCGGGCGTCGACCAACTGAGCGTCGACACGCTTTCGGTGAGCCATGCCGCCACGTTCGACGGCGGCGAGAATGGCGACACGATGAACTTCACCCACGTTACCGCTGGATCGTTGACGATAACCTTGAACACCGGCGACGATTCGCTTTCGCTTACCGACTCCAACGTGGCCAGGATGATCAACATCTCCGGGGGCGATGGGATCGATTCCATTACGCTGTCGGGCGACACTTGCAACGCCTTGAGGGTCGCCGGCGGCGCGGGCAACGACACTTTCTCGTTCACCAGCATCACGGTGAACCGATTGACACGTGTCAGCGGGGGCGTGGGGGACGACTCGGTAACGATCGACGGCTTCCTCTCCGCCACTTTGAACATCGCACTGGGAGTTGGCACCGATAGCATAGACGTGCACAGCGCATCCATCGCGGGGGCAGCCAACTTCGGCGGCGGGGCCGGCAGTGACACGTTCACCGATTCCGGCGGCAACACGTTCGGCTCGCTGAACCGCAAGAGCTTTGAAACCGTGAACTAGTGCGATCCGTCTCCGGAGGGCAATGCCCTCCGGAGACGAACCATCCCGTCCTCAATTCGGCCCTAAATGCTGCGCGACGATGCGCTGGGCAATGCGGCGGGCGATGTCGATCGTTTCCGGCTTGCCGGTGACGTGGCGAGTGACATACACGCCTTCCATCACCAGACACAGCTCTTGCGCCAGGCCGCGCGGATCGGCGGCACCGGCGCGGGCGGCAATCTCCGCCACCAGATCTTCGATGGCTTTCTTACTGCGGGCGGCAGCTAGATGGGCCGGGTCGTGCTGCAGCGGGAATTCCATCGCCACGTTGACGAAGATGCAGCCTTGAAAATCGTCAGAGTGGATAATTTCATCCACGACGTCGAATAGCGCGTTCAATTGGCCGACGCCGGTTTCGCCGCCGCGCGTGCGCACCATTTCCAAGAACGTGTTTTGGACCCAGCGGTCTTGGTCTTCCAGCGCCGCTAGCATCAGGTCTTCCTTGCACTCGAAGTGCTTGTAGAAGGCGGTCTTGCTGATGCCGACTTCCGACAGAATCTGATCGATGCCGACGTTGCGGAAGCCATCGCGGTAGAAACGCTTGCGGGCGGTTTCGACAAGTTTCTGGCGAGTGGCTGTAGCCATGGCACGCTCTCCGCGAACGTTGACATCAGGAAGATCCCGACGGGTGTACTTCAAGTCAACCCGAAAGTGTACTGCAAGTCAACTTTCCAAAATACCTGTGGGGCCGCATACTTCGAGCACCTAACTCACGGTCTTGGAATTTGAAGAGGACATTCGCACATGAAACGCATCGCCTTTTTCGCGTATGGGCTGGTTTGTTACCTGATGTTTTTTGCGGTGTACGCCTATTTGTGTGGCTTCGTCGGAAATTTCCTGGTCGCCAAAACCATCGACTTCCCCGCCGGCCATCCGATTGGCTCGGCGATTTTGATCGATTTGGGCCTGATCGCCCTGTTCGCCCTGCAACATTCCCTCATGGCACGCCCCGCATTCAAAAGAGTCTGGACCCGCTTCGTGCCCCACGCGATCGAACGCAGCACGTACGTGCTGATTTCCAACCTCATGGTGATGCTGCTGATTTGGCAGTGGCGCGCGGTGGATATCACGATCTGGAACTTTAATTCCGGTCCCTTCTACTATCTGCTGACCGCACTATTTGTGGCGGGCTGGCTGTTGGTGCCGGCCGCCAGTTTGATGATCAGCCATTTCGATCTGTTCGGAATGCGGCAGGTGTGGCTGCATTTGAAGGAGCGGGAATACACGTCGCTTCCGTTCCGCACGCCGATGTTGTACGGGGTGGTGCGCCATCCACTTTACCTGGGCTGGTTCATGGCTAGCTGGGCGACGCCGACGATGAGCGTGGGGCATTTGCTGTTCGCCTCGACGTTGACCGCCTACATGGTGCTGGCTTCCAAAGTCGAAGAGCGCGACCTGGTGGCCCACTTCGGCCCAAAATACACCTCGTACCAACGCCGCGTGCCGGCGTTTGTGCCCTGGCCACGCCGCGCAGACGTTGCGCCGTACCAACCTCAGTCGGCAGAGGTGTGAGCTGGAAGTCCTCAGTCCGGTTCGCGACAACCGTTCTTAGGAGTCAATCCGACGGATACGGCACTTCCTCGCCGCTGATTTCGCACAGGGCGTTGCGCGCCGCGCGCTGCTCAGCTTCCTTCTTGTTGCGCCCCCAGGCGGCTTGATATCGATGGCTGCCGACTTGGGCCGAAATCTTGAAGCACTTGCTGTGGTCCGGTCCTTTTTCATCCAACAGCGAATAGGTGGGCGTGGTGCCATAATCGCGCTGGGCCATTTGCTGCAGGGCCGATTTGTAGTTGCCCCCCACTTCGCCCGAAGCTGCCGCTTCGATTTCCGGCCCAACAAAACGATAGATGAACTCCCGCACGGGCGCCTCGCCGCCGTCCAAATAAATAGCCGCAATCAGCGATTCGAACACGTCGGCCAACAGCGACGGCGGTACGCGCGGATGCGTCGTCATGCCCTTGCCCAGAATCAAGAATTCCTGCAGTTGCAATTCTTGGCTGATCTTGGCGCAACTGGTCCGGCTCACGACTACCGATTTGATCTTCGTCAAATCGCCTTCCAAATAGTCGGGATACAAGTGGAACAGGCGCTCGCAAACGACGAATCCCAGAATGGCGTCGCCCAGGAATTCCAGCCGCTCGTTCGATTTCAATCGGTGCAGCGCACCGGAGGCGTGCGTGAGCGCCGCCTGCAGCAGCAATTTATCCGAGAACGTGTAACCGACGCGCGCCTCGCAGCGCACGATCAGCTCGGGAGACAGATCTTCTGTCCCCACGGGGCCGGAACGTTTACTCATGCAAGCCATGCTCGCAACTAACGACTGCTTTTAACCGGCAGCCCGTAGAAAAGGGGGATTCCCGCGAGCCGTTCGTGCGGATTGGCTTCGAGCGAACCGTCCCCCTTTTCAACGGACGGCAAAATATAATCTGCTGCAAACCTAGCTCCCACCAAGGGTTTTGTCAATTGCTCACCTGATCTTGAGCCGCATGGACAGGCTTGGTATTTCACCGCAATTCCGTCAGAACCCGCCCCGACCGAACCTATGGAAAAGTGGTCGCGTAACTGGTGGATAGAGGCACTGCGGGCCGCTATTCCCTCGTGGGTTGCATTCCGGCCGGCGGTTTAAATTCTGAAATTCTTGCTATTTTTGGATTTCCCAGGAGGATTTGTGTATGAGCGGAGCATCGTTTCGCCGAGGCTGGTTTTTGATCGTGGTTGTGGCGTTGGCAGCCTCGTTTGCGCTGGGCCTGACCTTGCGGCAAAACCGGGTCGTCGGTCAAGACAACACCAGGACAACTGTAGCAACAAGCGTTAAGTCGGAAACCGCCACGCCCCCCAAGACGCCGGAGCAATTGCGCAACGATCCGTCGGTAATTCACGCCAAGGCGCTTTCCAACGCCTTCCGCGAAGCGGCAGGCGCGGCTACGCCGAGCGTGGTAACGGTTTACTCGCATGAGACTGCCAGGAAGGTGAAATCGCACGGCGAAAATCCCTTCCACGGCTTCCAGGAGTTTGGTGGCGATAACCCGTTCAAAGGCACGCCGTTTGAGAAGATGTTTCCCCCCGATATGCAGGGCGGACAAGAATTCACCTGGCAAACTCCGCCCCGCGAGGGGATGGGTTCCGGCGTGATCATCGACAAGTCGGGCATCGTGCTCACCAACAATCACGTGGTCGATGGCGCCGACAATGTATCCGTGCGGCTGGCTGACGGCCGCGAATTCAAGGCCACCGATATCCACACCGATCCCCAAAGCGATCTGGCCGTGTTGCACATTAAGGCCGACGAGCCACTGCCGGCTGCCCACCTGGGCAACAGCGACAACTTGGAAATCGGCGACTGGGTGATTGCTATCGGCAATCCATTCGGCCAGGAAAAGACGGTTACCGCCGGCATCATCAGCGGCAAGGGTCGCGAACTCGGCTCGGAGCGGACCAAGTTCCTGCAAACCGATGCCGCCATTAATCCCGGCAATTCCGGCGGACCGCTGGTGAATCTGGATGGCGAAGTGGTCGGCATCAACACCGCCATCGCCTCCAGCAGCGGCGGTTACCAAGGTCTGGGCTTTGCCATTCCCATCAATCAGGCCAAGTGGGTGACCGATCAGTTGATCAAGAACGGCAGCGTGAAGCGCGCTTATCTGGGCGTCGCCATCGGTGAGCTGACCGAAGACTTGGCTCCCAAGTTCGGCGCGAAGCGTGACGAGGGGGTGTTGATTTCGCAAGTTTATCCCGACACTCCGGCCGCCGAGGCCAAGTTGCAGGAAGGCGATATCATCACCAAGTTCGCCGGCAAGGCGGTGCACAATCCTCGCGAAGTGCAGGAGCTCGTCGAACGCTCGCCGCTAAACACCTCGCAGCCTGTGGAAATTCTCCGCGACGGCAAGACGATGACGGTCGACGTCACCGTGAAGGCCCTGCCGAAGAACTTCGGGCTGGCCAGCCGCGGCGGCGAACACAAGTCGCTGGAAGACGATTCGACGTCCGGCAACTACACTTCCGATGATCTCGGTTTGCAAGTCGGCGACGTGACTGCCGATGAAGCCGACGCTTATCACGGCAACGATGGCGTGATTGTTCGCAAGGTCGATCCGGACGGCATTGCCGCCCAGAAGGGCCTGCGCCCGGCATGCTGATCCACAAGGTCGATAAGACCGTGGTGAAGAACGTCAAAGATTTCGAAGCGGCGCTCAAGCACGAATCGATCAAGGACGGCATTTTGCTGAGCGTCCACACGCCGGCCGGAAACCGGTTTGTGGTCTTGCAGAATGAATAAGCGATCAGCCGCCGCTTAGCTTCCGCCGCAGCCGGCGGAGCTATCAATCGCACCCCACGAGCCCGGGTA
Source organism: Pirellulales bacterium (assembly GCA_963773925.1). Lineage (GTDB taxonomy): Bacteria > Planctomycetota > Planctomycetia > Pirellulales > JADZDJ01 > CAVRAW01. Next base: position 244,273 of record CAVZDC010000009.1, on the reverse strand, counting down.
CCCACGAGCCCTGGCTCACCTCGGCCCCGCAAGGACGCGGGGCTTTTTTTGTTGGCAGGCAGATGAGTAAGTCAGTAGGTGAGTAAGCGAGAACTCTAGCCGAACTGATCCACCTTCAAGTGCACTTACTCAGGTATTCACCTACTCGCTCTTCAGCTCACCACCATCCGCGGCGGTAATAGCCCCAGTGCGGCCCGTAGTAATAACCGGGACTGGCAACCACCACCGTCGAAGGCGGCGGGCCGCCTGGTACTACAACGGCGGGCGCAGGCTGCGCCACGGCCACACGGGTTCGCTGCATGGCGTCGATCACGCCAGGGCTAATGCCATTTTGTTGTAGATAAATCACATCGTTGGCTTGCAGCGGCCGAGCCAATCCGTTGGCATTGAGATGGTTGACGATCAATTGATCGTTCACACCGGCCCGCGCCATGGCCACCACGTCGCTGACGTTCACTGCGCCGGGCGCCGGAGCGCGGCCCATCGTAGCGGCAATTTGCGCCCGGTTGCGGGCGTCAATGTCATCGAGCGCGCCGCCAACTGCGCCGCCTGTAACCGCGCCTGCCACCGCGCCGATAGCGGCGCCCGCGCCGGCATGACCGCTAGCGCTGCCGACCAATGCGCCCAACCCGGCCCCGCCTAAGCCGCCGGCCAGTGCTCCCTGGTCGGCATAGTAGGGTGAGCGACACCCGCTTTGCGAAGCAAAAACGAGTGCAGCGAAAACGAGGCACCAGACCGTAATGGGGCGGGTCATAAATGCATCCTTGCTGGATAAACGCGCATGCAGGAGGCACGCCAGAGGTGCGCGGGGGAGTCTTGTCCCAGTTTCACCACAACCCGTCAAGGCAGCCTCAGCCGAAATGCATGTGGCCATGGCAAAGGAGGGGCATATCTCGTGCGTCATTACCATTTATCGGCATTTCTTGCTGGCGTGGCCGCATTGCCAGATTGCCCAGAATCAGCTATGCCCTTACGTCTATTGGCTGTTAAAGTCTTCCCGTTTTTTCTGTGCGATGTATATTCCTCAGTTTACCGTGTCTCATCTTCCATCTCTTCGCCAAGCAACGGAGTAGTATCATGAAAGCTGCCAGAAGCTATCGTCGCCAAGCACGACAGTTCGAATCTCTTGAAGGCCGCATGATGATGGCCGGCAACGTTACTGCCAGCCTCTCGGGGGGCTGCCTGCAACTTTGCGGCGACACGAAAAACAACATTATTGCCGTCACGCAGCTTAGCTCCGGCGATTGGTCGGTGACAGGTTTGCTCGGAACCAAAATCTGCGGGCAGAAATCGGCCACGTTTTGCAACGTTTGCTCGATCAATGCCAAGCTGGACTGCGGCAACGACGTGGTGGCGGTGTTCAACGGCTGCCTGCCCTGCGATCTGTGTATCGATACCAGTAAGGGCAACGACGCGGTGGTGCTATTGCACCTGAATGTGGGCAACGTGTCCGTCAACACCGGCGTCGGCAACGACCTGTTGGTCGCGGTCGGCGTCACGGCGTGTCAAACCGTCGCAACCGCCAGCGTTACCACCAACACGTTTTCGCCATCTTGCTCGACAGCCTGCTTCGACACCGGCGACGGCATGGATCTTGTGTTTCTCGCGGGAATCCATAGCGATAATTTGTCGCTGTGCACCGGCAAAGGAATCGACTTCGTCGGACTGCTCGACGTGTGCGCCAACAACTGCCTGAACGTCGATACCGGCGCCGGCTTCGATCTGTTGGCCGTGGTGCATTGCAACGCCGACAACGCCAAGTTCTGCGGCGGCAACGATTCGGGCGACATCATGGCCACGGCGCTGAACTGCTTCGATTCGAGTTCCTCGAACTTCAAGCTAACTTTCAATTTCGACGCCTTGGCCAAGTCGATTGCCAGCTCGCTGAAAGGAGCCAAAACCACGCTGTTGAAATCGCTCAGCAGCGTCGGATGCCTGCCGGATTTGAAGTTCTAGTCGGGGAAACACCGGTAAAAGCCGCCTGTTTTGTTGCTTGCGACCGGTCCGGCGGCACACTACAATTTTGAGTAACGGGATTTGCGGCCGCTTGCAGCCTTCAGAACTGCTAAAGTGCCATCGCGAAATTCGGCCCGCTCACGGGAGCAGCCGGGGCGATTCAGCCTGAACCAGAACATGAAAGCCGCCTGTGGTGCATTGCCACAGGCGGCTTTTTTTGTTGGTCCGGCAACTTCCCGCAGCGAGGTTTTTTATTTACTCCATGTGGGGAGCTGCCCGGCGGCTCTGAAAGAAAATGGCAACCAAACCAATGACCAAAGAACCGGCCAAACCGAAGTCGAACAGCGCCGAATCAAAAACCGCGAAAACCAATGAGGGCACGTCCGCAAAGTCGAACGCGCTGGAATTCGGCCCTTCGACCCTGGCGGTGCACGGTGGTGAAGATCGCCAGAAAGACCGCAACTCGATCACCGATCCGATTTATCCCGCCGCCACTTACACGTTTGCCGACACGCAGTCGGTGATCGATTACATTGAGCAGAAGCAGCAGCGCGAGGAATACGGCCGCTACGGCAATCCGAGCGAACGCGTGGTCGAGCGGAAACTGGCAGCCCTGGAAGGGGGCGAATCGGCCCTGCTGTTTTCCACCGGCATGTCGGCGCTGGTGATCCTGCTGTTGTCAAAACTCAAGGCCGGCGATGAGATCGTCTTCTTCGACGAGTGTTATCACCGCAGCCGGGAATTCTGCCTCAAGCATTTGTCGCGATTTGGAATTGTCACGCGGCAGGTGCCGGCCTGCGATTACGACGCCATGGAGGCCGCCATCACGCCGCTAACTCGCCTGCTCTTGAGCGAATCACCCACCAACCCGCACCTCAGCGTCATCGATTTGGAGCGGTTCGCCGATATTGGCCGGCGCAACAACATTGAAACGCTGATCGACGCCACGCTGGGCACGCCGTACAACATTCGGCCGCTGGCCGCCGGCATCGATTACGTGCTGCATTCCGCCACGAAATACTTGGGCGGTCACAACGATTTGCTGGCCGGAGCGCTGGTAAGCACCGCCGAGAAGCTGGAGCCGGTTCGCAAGCTGCGTGGGATTACGGGCGCGATCAATTCGCCTCAGAACATTTATCTGTTGCAGCGCGGTTTGAAGACGTTCGAGCTGCGCATGCAGCGGCAGAATGAAAACGGCCTGGCGGTCGCGCAGTTCTTGGAATCGCACCCGCGCATCGAAAAGGTGTTTTATCCGGGCTTGCCGTCGCATAAATATTACGAAGTGGCCAAGCGCACGATGCGAGGTTTCGGCGGGCTGGTCACGTTTCTCGTCAAGGACGCCGATTGGCGCCAAACCGGCAAGATTGTCGATCGCGTGCGCATCCGCGCATCGCACCCAGCCTCGGCGGCGTCGAATCGCTCATCGAGCAGCCGTTGGTGATGAGCTATTACGAGTGCGCGCCAGAGGAACGCCGCGAATACGGAATCTACGACAACATGATTCGGCTGTCCTGCGGGATCGAAAACACGGAAGATCTGATTGCCGATCTTGCAGCAAGCGCTCGAAGCGTAGGAGCGATTGCTGATGGAATTCCGAACGCGCGCCATCCACGTTGGCAATCAGCGCGATCCGCAAACCGGCGCGGTGATTCCGCCGGTTCATCTGACCTCCACATTCGTGCAGCCCGGCGCCGGCGTGTGGGGTGAGTTCGATTACACGCCGCAGCGGCAACCCCACGCGCAAGGCATTTGAAACGACGCTGGCGAATCTGGAAGGCGGAATCTGGCGGCCTGGCATTTTCCTCCGGCATGGCGGCAATCGCATTGTGTGACGATGCTGCTTAAGCCCGGCGACCACATTCTCGGCTGGCAGCGACATTTACGGCGGCACGTACCGGCTGCTCCACAAAATTGCCCAACCGGTCGGGTTGAAGGTTTCGCTTGTAAACACGGGCGATCTGGCGGCCGTCGAATCTGCGATCACGCCGCAAACCAAACTGCTGTGGATCGAAAGCCCCGGCAATCCGCTTGCTGTCGATCACTGATATTGCCGCGTGTGCGAAGCTGGCCGCGAGCCGCGGCATCTTGCTCGGCGTCGATAGCACCTTCGCCACGCCGGCGCTCACTCGCCCGCTGGAACTCGGCGCCAACATTGTCATGCACTCGGCCACGAAATACATCGGCGGGCACAGCGATCTGCTTGGCGGCACGCTCGTGGTGCGCGACAAGGAACTGTTCGATCGCCTGTACTTCATTCAGAATGCCACCGGCGCGGTGCTGGCGCCGTGGGAATCGTATCTTTGCTCGCGGGGACTGAAAACCTTGGAACTGCGGATGCGCGAGCATTGCCGCACGGCGCAGCAATTGGCCGAATGGCTGACGAAGCAATGCGCGAGTGAAACGCGTGCTGTATCCCGGTTTGCCCGCCCATCCCGGCCACGAAACTGCGAAGCGCCAAATGCACGGTGGATTCGGGGCGATGCTCAGCTTCGATCTGGGCGATAACTTTCGCCGCCGCGAAGCGTGTGGCCGAATCGACGAAGCTGTTCCAACTGGCCGTGAGCCTCGGCGCGGTGGAATCGCTGATCGAGCAGCCGGCCGCGATGTCGCATGCAAGTTACGACGCGGCCGATCGCCGCGCGCACGGGATTTCCGACGGTTTGGTGCGCCTCTCGGTCGGCCTGGAAGCATTCGAAGATCTGCGCGACGATCTGAACCAGGCCCTGGTGGCGGCGTTCGCGTGATCTGCCTGCTAGCGTTCATCTCTCGGCCGCAGCTTGCGCCAGCAGGTAATCTGCGCAAACCTTTCGGGTTCTAGAAACTTTTCCGAAAGTTCCGCCTGGGCAAACCCCGATAGAACCGCTGGCACACTGTAGTGCCGCATTATGCCCGTGTTTTTTTGGTTCTTCGAGACGGCGTCTATGCGTTGCAGATTCTCCAAGCCGGCGAACTTGATCGTGGCGCTGGGCGTATGCTCGGGATGTTTATGTCCCAAGCGCAGTCGGCCCGCGCACAGATCAATCTCGGCCAATACCTGTTTCCCGGAGATCGCTACGACAACCGCCAGGTTGGATACGACCAGAGCGCCGATTTCCAATCGGCGCCGCCGAATTATCAAAACAACAACCAACGCAACTACCAGAACGCCCCCAGCTACCAGCAGCCGCATTACGCCATGCCGCGCAACGGCCCGGCGCAGCGGCAGTGGAACCAATACGAAAATCAGAATTCCGTATCGCAGTCGGGCTATTACGGCCCGCCGAATGGATACGGGCCGAATGGCTACGTGCAGGAAAATCCGCCGCGAGATGAAATGCAGATGGCCGACGCTTCCGCCGACCAAACGCCGGTGCAAGTGCGGCGTCCTGTCCGTTCGGTGATGGCGGGTGCCGGCGCAGGAGGCATTGCATCCGTCACCGACCGCGGTGTTCATCGAAGGAAATAAAGTGTTGGTCGGTAAGCTCAATGGCGGCGAAACCATCATGCCCGGCACGCCGACATCGCGACGTTCCATGATGCCCGATGGATCAACAATGCAAAGCGGGCCGACGCCCGGCCCCGCCACGCAAGCCGGCCCGGTGACGTGGGGACCGATTCAATATGAAAACGGCGGCGACGATGGCGCGATAGGCGACGGCGGCCCAATGATGGGCGACGGTGGTCCGATGATGGGCGGGCCGTTTCCGACCGGTTGCGGCTGCGACGGATACACCAATCCCTATTGCAACGATTGCTCCTGCTGCGGTTCGGGCCACGGCTGCGGCTTCGGCCGACACTGGTCGAGTTGTTGCGGCGGCGGACGTGGAAATAGTTGCGGTGGCGACTGCGAATCTGGCAATTGCGGCGGCTGCGGATGCGATACATGCGGCGGCTCGGGTGGAGGATGCTTCGGAGGCGGTTGCGGCGGTGGCTGCTGCTGCGGCGATTGTGGCGGCGGCGATTGTGACGGGAATTGCTGCAGCCCCTATGGTCGCCCGTGGTTTCTGGCGCCGATCGACCGCTGCTTAGGAATCGGACCGTATGCGAATTCCTGCAACGATTGGTACTGGACCAAGGAATTGACGGTGTACGGCGGCGTGCACAGCTTTAAAGTGCCGTCCGACGTCATTTTGACGGGACCGACAACCCACAATTTCGGTTTCCAACAAGGCTTGAACTGGGCGGTGCCGATTGTGAGGCGGATGGGCCTGAATGGACAAATTGGCTTCGAAGCGACGCAAAGTGACTTGTATGGCACCGCAAGCAATGACGACGCCCGCACGCAAGTCTTCCTCACGGCCGGCTTGTTTCACCGGCCCGATTGCTGCCAGGGTTTGCAATACGGCGTGGTGTACGACTGGCTGCATAACGACTTCAATGCCGCCGACACGTTCGACGTGGGACAAATACGCGCCGAGGTTAGTTGGCTTTGTGATTGTCGCAACGAAGTGGGCTTTTGGTTTGGAACCGGCGTGATGGACGCGCATTTCGCTGAAACCGTCAGTCAATACAATTTCTTCTACCAGCGGCGTTTTTGCTCGGGAGGAGACATTCGCTTCTTAGTCGGCTTCTTCAACGACGACGGCGACACCGGAGACATCGTCGACAAAATGGGCCCGATTGTCGGCGCCGATTTCGAAGTTCCGCTGGCCAAATGTTGGTCGATCGACGGGGGCTTTAACTATCTGATTCCGTCAAGCAATCGAAATCACGATGGGTTTGGCCAGGAATCCTGGAACCTTGGATTCAACCTCGTGTACCATTTCGGCTGCAACGCTTGCTGCAGCTGCGATCCCTATCGGCCGCTGTTTAACGTCGCCAACAACGGCAGCCTGATGACGACATCGACGGCCCCGGCAAATCGCTGATCTGGCGCGCCCGATGCTTCTCTCTTGAGCCCGAAGCGTTAGAATGGTCTCGTTCTGCGCAGGTCGCTTTCAGGAGAGAAACGATGCCCGACTGCTCGATCGGCCGAATCGCCCGATTGTTTTTCGCGGTGCTCATCTTCGGCGCCGGGCAGTCGGCGTTGGCAGCCGATGGGTCGCGTTTCGTTGCAGGTTCGTGTCAAACCGGCAAGCTGGAATTCGTTCAGGGTTTACCGGTCGTATCGGTCAGCGGCACGCCCGAGGAAATGGGCCAGCAACTCGGCACGTTGCTCAAAGGTCCGCTGAGCGAGCTGGCCGGCCGGCAAGAAACGTTCGCGCGCGGTTTTGGATTCGATAAGCCGGTCGCGGCGTTGTTCAAAACCGGCCAATTTCTGCTGCCGAAATTTCCCGAAGCACATCGCCATGAACTGGAGAAGATGTCGCAAGCGTCGGCGGTCGACCTGAATTTTCTGATCCTAGGCAACGTGATGTACGAACTTTCGCAGGCGCCGGCGTGTTCCACGTTAGCGGTGGAAAGCGAGCGTTCGGCGACCGACGGCCCGTTGTTTGGCCGCAACCTCGACTTTCCCACGTTCGGCTTTCTCGATCGCTACGGCTTGCTGATCATCTACCGGCCGCAAGGCAAGCACGCCTTCGCCTCGGCGGCATTCCCCGGCGTCGTAGGAGTGTTTACCGGGATGAACGACGCGGGCCTGTGCCTGGCACAGCTTGAAGTGCATCGTTCATCGGAAAACTCGCCGCGAATCAACCTGCTGGGAACGCCCATTGATCTTTGCTTTCGCCGGGTGCTGGAGGAATGCACCACGGTGGACGAGGCGGAAAAATTGCTCCGCCAGCAGAATCGAATGCTGATGTGCAACGTGGCGTTGTGCGACCGCCATCAAGCGATCGTGCTGGAAATGACCACGAAGACGGTTGCGCGGCGCCCCGCGGACCGCGGGTTGTGCGCCTGCACCAATCACTTCCGCACCGCCGGCTTGACGGTGAATACAATGTGTCCGCGCTATGCAAGGCTGACAACCGCCCAGCGGATCAACAAGCTGGATGTCAGCGACGTAGGCCGGCTGCTCGACGACGTCAACCAAGGGGGCAACACAATCCAAACCATGATTTTCGAACCTGCCCCGCTGCGGGTTCATTTGTCGCTTGGTCCGCCTCCGTCCTCGTCGCGCCCGCTGAAAACGATTGACCTGGCGGGCTTGCTCAATGGCGTGGCCGAGGCTACGGCCGCCAGCGCCAATGCGCAGACGACCTCGCGGTGACTCGTTCGCGGCGTGCCTCGCAGAACGTCGCGCTCTCGCCTGGGATGCCCCTTTCTTGCTACACTGGAGGAAAACCATGGGGACGCTATGACCGTGATGAAAGATCGTTTGGAGATCGCCCGCAACTGGCTGCCGCGCTACACCGGCATGCCGCTGGATCAGTTCGGCGATTACGTGCTGCTGACGAATTTTCAGTATTATCTGGAGCACTTCGCGGAGAAATTCAACTGCAACATCTGCGGCGAAGGGCGGCCGATGCAGTCGGCAACCAATAGTGCCGGCCTGACGATCATTAACTTCGGCATCGGCTCGGCGAACGCCGCCACGATTATGGATCTGCTCTCCGCCAAGCATCCCAAAGGCGTGCTGTTCCTCGGTAAGTGCGGCGGGCTGAAAGATTCGACGGAAATCGGCCACTTCATTCTGCCGATCGCCGCCATCCGCCGCGACGGCACCAGCGACGAATATTTCCCGCCCGAAGTGCCCGCCCTGCCCTCGTTCAAGCTGCATAAATTCGTGTCCGACAAAATCGTCGCGCGCAATCTCGACTACCGCACCGGCGTGGTCTACACCACCAACCGCCGCCTGTGGGAGCACGACGGCGAGTTTCTATCGCGCTTGCAGCGGATGACCTGCATCGGCATCGACATGGAAACCGCCACGATTTTCATCGTCGGCCACTACAACGAAATCTCCCGCGGCGCGTTGCTGCTAGTTTCCGACACGCCGCACTCGCCCGAGGGCATTAAGACCGAGGAATCGGATCGCAAGGTCACTCAGAATTGGTCGGACGTGCATCTGGAGATCGGCATCGAAGCCATGACCGAAATCGACCACCGCGGCGAAAAGATCAAGCACTTCCGGTATTGAAGGACCTCGCGCAGTGACGCCAACAGGAAGTTCGCGCAGAGACGCAGAGAGCGCGAAGATCGGCAGACGAAAAGAGGATTTCAGGAGTCTATCCATGCCGAAACAAGATGCGGTCTCGTTGGCGCATTCGCATGACCAGGAACTTCCGTCGTTTCGTTATGCGATGGAGGATCAGAAAGGCCGCGTGAATGCGGCGGGCTCGGCCAAGGAAGCTAACGTCGATGAATTTCCGGTCTCGGAAGGCATTGCGGCGGTGTCGATGCGGTTGGCGCCGGGCAGCATTCGCGAATTGCACTGGCATGCCATCGCGGCGGAATGGGCCTACATGCTCAGCGGGCATTGCCGCATCACGGTGTTTTCGCCCGATGGCACGCGCGAAACGGCGGACTTTGGGCCCGGCGACGTGTGGTATTTTCCGCGCGGCTATCCGCATTCGATTCAGGCGCTGGCCGACGGATGTCATTTTATTCTCACCTTCGACGACGGACGTTTCTCTGAGTTCGGCACGTTTAGCTTGACCGATTGGGTCGGCCACACGCCGGCCGAAACACTGGCGAAGAATTTCAGCGTGCCGGCGGCCACATTCGCCAAGTTTCCCAAGGAGGAGGTGTACATCGTGCCGGGCAAGGCTCCGCCGCCGCTGGCGACCGATCCGGCCTCGGGCTCACAGCACAGCGGACCGCTAACGCACAAGTATTCGCTGGAGGCTCAGGAGCCGCGAAAGTTTAAAGGCGGCCACCTGCGAATCGTTTCGCAAGTGGAATTTCCGATCTCGACCACGATGACCGGCGCCACGATGACAATTCAACCCGGCTGCGTGCGTGGGCTGCATTGGCATCCGCATGCCGCCGAATGGCAGTATGTGATTGCCGGCAAGGCGCGGGCCACAGTGTTTGCCTCGCACGGCCATGCGCGGACCGACGAGTTCGGCGTGGGAGACATTGCCTACATTCCGCAAGGCTTCGGCCATTATATCGAAAACATCGGCAGCGACGATCTGAAGCTGCTCTTGGTGTTCAACCACGGGCTGTACAAATCGTTGGATCTGGCCGACTGGCTGGCGTCGAATCCGCGATGCACTGGTGGCCCAAAATTTTGGCGTGCCGGAGGATGTGATCGCCAAATTCGCGCCGGGCGGAATGATTGTGGGCAAATAGACAGTCAGCCGCTGCCCGTGCGACGGGCGCTTGACGGCGGAAACTGGGCAGCTTCAAAGTCGGCGGTTCGCGAACGCCTTCTGCCAGGCCGCGGCCGAAAGCCGAAATAATGTCGCTGCGGGTGACGATGCCGACCAATCTGCGGCGGCCGATCGTGCGTCATCACGGGCAGCCGGCCGATGCTCGTGTCGCGCCATGTGGTCGACCGCTTGCCGCACCGTGCAGTCGTCGTAGACGAATTTGGGCAGCCGACGCAGTAAGTCTTTCAGCTTTGTGGTGTCGGCCAGTTGGCGATCTAAGATCTCGTGGCGCATCAACACGCCCACCAAATTGCCGGCAGTATCGAGAACGGGAAAGCCCGCGTGCTTCGATTCTTCCGCCCCCTCGGCGAACCACTGGCGCACGTTGGCCACCGTTTGCGAATCGTGCAGGATGATGACGGGATGGCCGGCAATTTCGCGGACCGTGACTTGCGCGAGCAGATCGGCGGCGTATTCATGGGTGGTGGCCACGCCGCGGCGCACGATTTTTTCCGTCATCAGCGACGTTTCCATCAGCAGCGTTGCGGCGAGATAGCTGGCGGCGCATCCGCCCAATAGCGGCAGCAAGCTGAACGGTTGCAACGTGGCTTCGAAAGCGAAGACGGTGGAGGCCAAGAACGCGCGGGAGGCGCCGGCAAACATCGCCGCCATGCCCACCAAACCGGCCACTCGCAGATCGATGGCCAAGGCTGGCAGAACCGCGCGCCGCCATGGCGCCCAGCACTTGCCCCATCGCGCCGCCGATGGTGAACAAGGGAGCCATGGTTCCGCCGGAAGTTCCGCTGCCGATGGAAATGGTCCACGAAATAAGTTTCGCCACGCACAAAATGGCAACGGTCCAAACGGCCCAGTGATTCGACAAGATTGCCGAAATGTTTTCGTATCCCACGCCCAACGTTCGCGGAACGAAGTATCCGATCACGCCGACCGCAATGCCGCCGATCGCCGGCCACCACATCCAATGGATCGGCAAGCGCTCGAAGGCATCTTCCGTGGCATATACAAACTTGGTTACCGCAGCCGCGGCCACGCCCATTACCGCACCCAACAAAATGTAAAATGCCATCGCCGAGAGGTTGCGGTGCGGCTACGTCGGGCATGGGAAACACCGGATGCGGCCCTCTGAAAAATCAGCCGCATGCCCGCCGCGGTGGTGCTGGCCAATGCGACAGGGATGATCGAACGCGGGCGAAACTCAAAGAGCAATAACTCGATGGCCAACAGCACCGCAGCCACCGGGCTGCCGAAAATGGCCGACATACCTGCCGCGGCGCCTGCGGACAACAGCGTACGTCGTTCCGCGGGCGTGGTGCGCAGAAACTGTCCGACCAGCGAACCCAGCGCGCTGCCCGTGGCGATAATCGGCCCTTCGGCGCCGAACGGTCCGCCGGTGCCGATGGCAATGGCCGACGAAACCGGTTTCAAAAACGTAATCCGTGCCGGAATACGGCTGCGATTGGTGAGCACTTGCTCCATGGCCTCGGGAATGCCGTGCCCGCGGATCGCCTTGGAGCCATAGCGGGCCATCAATCCGCAAATAATTCCACCGGCAACCGGCACCAGCAGCACCAGCAGGCCGAGGTGGTTGTCGCCGGGGCTGATCGGCGTGAGCGAAATCCGGCCATAGAACGCCAGATTCGTGATGAAGGCGATGAGGTTGATAAACAGCTGCGAAACCAGCGCGCCGAGCACCCCAATCACCAGCGCAATTCCGCACAACCACACGACCCGACGATCGACGCTGGTGATATTCCGGCGGAACTTGGGCCGCCTCGACGACTAAATCCAGCGCAGGGAGAGATCGTTATACCGTCGGTGCTGACCGCATGAATGCCGTCGTTTTCCTTCATTTCACCTTTACTACCTGGGGCCAAACGTGGACTCTATTCACGATGAGAACAAGATTGCGTCAGCGTTGCAAGTCAAGCTAGGGTAGTTTTGCCCGCGAGTTTGGTAAACTCTGATCACGCCTGCGGATCGAGGCGTTGACCGCGCCGCGCAACCGCGGGACACATTGAAGGAATATCGCCATGCGCACCGTTGCCGAATTTCGAGGACCGTTGCGTTTCTACGGGCTTGCGCTGGCCGTGGGCGTGGTTGGGGGATTGGGCGCGGTCGTGTTTCGCGGCTTGATCGCGCTGTTTCACAATCTTTTTTTCCTGGGGCATTTTTCGGTGTTCTACGATGCCAATGTTCACACCGCCGCCGAGTCCATGGGGCGCGTGGGTGATTTTGGCGCCGGTGATCGGCGCCATTGGCGTGGCTTTCCTGGTGACTAAATTTGCGCCGGAAGCCAAAGGCCACGGGGTGCCGGAGGTGATCGATGCCATCTACTACAACAAGGGCATCGTGCGCCCGGTGGTGGCGGTGATCAAATCGCTGGCCTCGGGGCTATCGATTGGCAGCGGGGGATCGGTGGGACGAGAGGGTCCCATTGTGCAAATCGGATCGACGTTCGGCTCGACGCTAGGGCAGGTTTTGCGCGTGCCGGTTTGGCAGCGCATTACGCTGATTGCCGCCGGCGCCGGAGCGGGCATTGCGGCCACATTCAACACGCCCGTGGGAGGCGTGCTGTTTGCTACTCGAGATTATGGTGCACGAGGTGAGTGCGCGCACCATCGTGCCGGTGACAATCGCCACCGTAACCGCCTCGTACGTGGGTCGGCTATTTTTTGGCGACCATCCGTCGTTTGTCATTCCGCAGTTGGAAACGCTGTATTTCCACCACACCGATCCGTATGTTTTGCTGCTGTACGTGGTGTTGGGCGTTTTGATGGGCCTGGTGTCGGTTCTATACATCCGCGCCATTTACGGCTTCGAAGATTTTTTTGAAAGCCGCGTTCCGGGCAATTACTACGTGCGCCACATTCTGGGCATGCTGGTGGTCGGCGTGATGATGTACGTACTGCTGACGACCGCGGGCCACTATTACATCCAAGGCGTGGGCTATTCGACGATTCAAGACATTCTTTCGGGCGGCATCAGTTGGTTTCTGATTCTGCTGTTTGGCCTGAAGCTGCTGGCGACCTCGCTCACGTTGGGATCAGGCGCATCGGGCGGAATTTTCTCCCCGGCGCTTTATTTGGGTGCGACGTCGGGCGGCATGTTTGGGCTTACCATGCATCAGATTTTTCCGCACCTGCCGATCAACAGCGCGGCGTTCGCTGTGGCGGGCATGGCCGGCGTAGTGGGGGGTTCGACCGGCGCGGCCCTGGCGGCGGTCGTGATGATTTTCGAAATGACCTTGGACTACACCGTGATCATCCCGATGACGATTACCGTGGCGCTGAGCTTCGGAATCCGAATCGATCTTGCACCGGGAAAGCATTTATACGGAGAAACTTGCCCGCCGCGGCCATGAAATTCCCTCCGCCCTGCAGGCGAACTTTTACCACTTCAAGAAGATTCTGCGAAGTGATGGACACGCAATTTGTCGCTCTGCCGGCGAACGCGACGATCGACGATTTTGTGCGCACCGCGTTGGAACGACCGAAGATTTCCACATTCTTGGTCGAGGCCCCGACGGCCTGGTGGGATTCCTCACGCGCGACTCGGCCTTGCGGCCGGCTCAGCCGGTGGAGAAACCCGTGGCGCTGGGCGAACTAGCCGATCGGCGTTTTATTGTGGTCGACGAAGATGCACATGTTGCTGGATGTGATGACACGGATGCGCAGCCAGAACGCGACAGTTGCGATTGTCGTCGGCAAGGTAAAACACCGTCAAGCGACATTCCCGACTGATAACTCGTCAGCAAATCGCCGATGCGGTGATGGAGAGCATGGATCTGTTTTTCGACTGCAACTCGATTGCCGAAAATCGCTGAGGTTTCCCTTGCGGCCGCGAAAGTTTCCGTGGCGTCCTTTTGACCGGCGGAGCACGATTGGCTTTCGATGCAAGGACGCAAGTTAGGTACGAATGTTTCCAGGCAGCCGCTTCTTCGCCATCCAACCGCAAGGTCAGGCACTTGGCGCTGCCGCCGGCTTTGACGAATTCATCCAGCGGCGTTTCGCGCGGCGTGAAGCCGCGCTGCCGCAGCGTCTCGTGCAATTGCCGGCAGCCGGTGTTGGTCACCACGGTGTGCCCCACGACCACGGCGTTGCAGGCGAAGCGCGGGGCTTCGTCGGCATTCGACCTCGATCAATTCGTCGACGTGCGCTTCCAATGCCGCGCGGCCGTAGTCGTCGAAGGCCGGCGGAAAGTAAATCGCCTGGCCGGGCGCCAGCGGACAAAAACAGGTGTCGAGGTGATAGTAGTACGGATCGACCAGTTCCACCGGGATCACGCGGCAGCCGAGCATCTCGCCGATTTGCTGATGCCCGCGAGCATGGCTGCGAATGCGGTAGCCGGCGAACAGCGTTTCGCCGCAAAATAGCGCGTCGCCGGCCCCTTCGAAGTGCAAATCTTCCGGCACGTGGCGGATTTCGAAGCCGTCGGTATGCAGCCAGGCTTCATCGTACTGCACTTCGCCTTGCCGCTGCGCGTGCCGAAACCGCGCCATCACAGCCGATCTTGCGATAGATCATTGCGGCGTTGGCCGTGAACACCATGTCGGGCAAACCGGGCTGCGGCTGGAGCAACTCGACGTGTGCGCCGGCCTCTTCCAACAGATCGTTTCAAATCGGTCCATTGCCGCACCGCCGCCGCCCGATCGCTTTGCCGCTTGCGGCTCATCCACGGATTGATTTCGTATTCAATCCCGTAGTAGTCCGGCGGGCACATGAGGATGCGAGACATGGAATGCAGAGGCGAGGGCTGAGGGACGAGCGGGAAATGCTACGGTTTGCGCGAGCGCTTGGATTTCTTCGACCAAGGCGCGGAGGAAGGGTTCGACGTCGGTTACCAGGCCGACGGTCTGGAACGAGCCGCGGTCGCTGAGCTTGATTACGGTGGATGGATTGATGTCGACGCAGACCACTTTAACCCAGGCGGGCAATAGGTTGCCGACTGCCACCGAATGCAGCGTGGTGGCGATCATCAAGCAAAAAGTGACGTCGCGAATTGCGGTGCGCATTTGCCGCTGGGCTTCCAAAGCGTCGGTGATGACCTCCGGCAGCGGGCCATCGTCGCGGATGCTACCGGCCAGCAGGAAATCGACATGGTGCTTGACACATTCGTACATGATCCCACTGGTGAGCACCCCCTGCTCTACTGCCTGGCGGATGCCGCCGGCGCGGCGGATACGGTTGATCGCCCGCAGGTGATGTTCGTGCCCGGCCTCGGCCAGATCGCCGCGTTCCAAATGCACGCCCAGGCTAGTGCCGAACAGCGATTGTTCGATATCGTGCGTGGCCAGTGCATTGCCGGCGAAGAGTTTTTGGATATATCCGGCGCGGATCAATTCGCACACATACGGTCCGCTGCCGGTGTGGACGATCGCCGGGCCGCCGACCAACAGCAGCTTACCGCCGCTTTGCCGGGTGCGAAACATTTCGGAGGCGATTTGGCGGATGGCCACGCCCTTGGGCTTTTCGGTGGAAACGGCGCTGTTCATGAATTCGAACGCCTGCCGTTCGATCTTGCGTTCCTCAGGAAATACACGCACCCCGGCGTGGCCCACTACGATCGGCATGCCGCGTTTGACGTCGGTCATGGGAATGCAGCGGGCCGTTTTTGCCTGTCGATCGACCACCACGCCGCAATCCATCTCTTGCTCGGCGACTTCGATCCAATGTCCGCCCAGGCGAATTTCGGTGCGCTGATTGGTGGTGCTGTAAAAGCTTTCGGGGAAGGCGCCATCGAGGTCGGCATCGACCAGTTGGGCATCGTTGCAGCGCGGTCGGCACGCCGCCGTGGTCGGCGATTTGAGCCAGAATATTTGCCAGTTCCTCTTCCGTATCGGCCCGCACTTCCAGCAGGGCATAGCTTGGATCGGTGCGGCCCTGACCGATGGTGATGCGTTTGATTTTGAACGCCCCGCCGCCGGCGGTGATCAGGTCCAAAACCTTCGGCAAAATGAGGCTATCGATGATGTGGCCGCGCACCTCGACCTCCTCGACGTGCGGCATCGGGCAGCGGGTTTGCGATCTTGCTTCATGGATCCTCCGTAGAAAAACTACGTCACGCTCATGCCACGAATTCTACGATTTTTGGCCGGTTTGAACCAACCGCAACGTGGCACGGGCGGCGTACGGCATTGATACCCAGACCAGGAAGCCAGGAAATGGCGGCGCAGGATAGACGGCTTCCAAGGCTCCGCACGACCGCCCTATACTGACGTTCGTTCTCCGCGGCAAATCAATTCAATAGGAACATCATGACCGACGATCAACGAGACTCCGTGGAATTCGCTGGCTTCGGAGTTGGGGGTCGATCCAACTGCGTCGCCTCCGCCGCCGCCGCTTCCGCCGCCGCCCGCTACGCAACCACATCACACGCCGCCGGCGCGCCAATCGCCGCCGAAAAAGTCGCAGCCCGGCTGGGCTTCGCTGGCCAATGAATTTGGGATTGAGCTGCCGGCCGAGAGTGAACCGGCTTCGTCGATTTTGCCGCCGAAATCGTCGCACGATCCCGTGGCGGAAGCGCTCGGCTGGCCGCCGCCGGGTGTGCGCGGGCCCGAAGCGGAAGAAGAAGGATCGCGGTTCGTTCGAAGACGAAGACGAGTGGCAAGGGGAGCACGCGGCGGAACGTTCCGAATCGCGCGAGGAGTATCGCGAGGTGGAAGTTCGTGATGTGGAATTCGAAGAGGTGGAATTCGGCGAGACAACCGAATACCGGCAGCGAAGCGACGAAGGGTCGGAAGACCGCGATCGTTCGCAGCGCCGCCGCCGCCGAGGCGGGCGCGGACGCGGCAATGGTCGCCGGGAGCGTCACCCGGAAACGGAATCGCGCGGCGGTGGCGATCAGCCGCGCGAGGAAGGCGGCGAGTTTGCAGAAGAGATTCAGTCACGCGCCGGCGGCGAAGGCGAATCGTTCCGCGATGAAACGGAAACAGAACGCGACGAGCAAGGCGGGCAACGCGGCAGCAGGCGGCGCGGACGCCGCGGGCGAGGTGGATCGCGCGAGGGTGCCGGTCGGCGCAGAGACGAGACGAGAAAGACCTGCCGAAGCCACCAGCCGACTAGGCGATGAAGACGAATTAGACCAGGATTTCGTCGAGCTTGGATCATCTGGCCCAATCGGTGGCTGCCGGCGAGCGGCCGGCCGGAATCGCTGATGATTCCGATCTGGATAACGCCGAAGATGAGGCCGGCGGGCTTGATGAAAAGCACGAGGGCAAAAGCTCGGTGCGCGACATTCTCACCTGGAAAGAAGCAATCGGCATGATCATCGAAACGAACATGCAGGCCCGCGCCAATGCGCCGCACGAGCATCATCATGGAGCGCACTCACGGTTCCCGCGGCGGACGGGGTCGCGGCCGCGGCGGTCGTGGCAGAGGGCGGCGCGAGTAATTATTTGGCAGCGATGGTGCGCTGCAGCGGATGCAGAATGTTTTCGGCAACATAGTTGTCGACCACGTCGCGGCACAGCTCCGACAGCTTGTCGAGCGTTTGAACGAACGTCGTATCAGGGCTCAAGCTGCCGTATTGCCGCGCGGTGACATACACGCTGAGCTGCTCTTCGGGAAACTCGCCCGTGCGAATTTGATAGGCGTTGGTGCGGCTTTCGACGCTGACGCGAATTTGCACGCGGCATTCTTCATCGAGCGACAAGGTGAGCGACGGCTCGTAGTTGATTACGCCCGCGCCAGGAATGTCGAGCAGCCGTTCCAATGCGGGGTTCAGGCCCAATGCTTCGGACACTACCTGGTTGTGGTTACCGCGGTACGTGAAGTCGAAGCCGAAGAGCAAGTCCAGGGCTTCGCAATCCAACGGGCTGACCGACAGCATGTAGGGGGCCAATTCCAGCACCAGACGGTGTTGCTCCAGCGCCTCGTCGATGTCGCTGGGGTTCACCTGCCCGGAGCACAGCCGGCGGGGTTCGACCGTGGTCCAGCGATATTGGGAGCGGTCCTTGTCTTCCTCCAGCACGAAATCGCGCTTCTCGCGGCAATAGAACTTGCGCATCGTGGGATATTTCTTTTGGATGCGCTCGAAATAATGTAGCACCGTGTCGCGCTGCTGGGGCAGCTCCATCTCGGTGCTGAGATTCATGTTGACGTAGAAATCGTCAGACAAGTTAGCGTAGCGGTTCATTCGTTGTTGCTCCTGCGATGCTCAAGTCGAGACGAACGGGGCGGCAAGGAGCAGAGCCCTCTGCTTGCGACTTTCGCCAGCCAGTATAAAATGCGGTCGGCGAGGCTGTCAAAGCCGTCTTGATGCCACCAAGAATCTGCCATACACCGGCCGCAAGGAGGAACACCCATGCACGACGAACTGGCTATTTTCAAAACGCCGCATGGATGGTGTGCCATGTTGGGACGCGGCGAAGTGCTGCGAGCTTTGACGTTCGGGCACCGCAACGCGGAATCGGCCATCGACTGGCTCAATGTCGACGGCGCATTTAATGTGCGGCGCTCGTCATGGAACCGCCCTTTGGCGGAGCGGATTGCTGCCGTGTTGGCCGGGGAGCCGGACGATCTGCGCGACGTGGAGGTGGACGTCGAGCATCTGACCCCCTTTGCGCGCAAAGTTGCGGCCGCGTGCCGCCGCATCCCGTGGGGGCAAACGCCGCAGCTATGCCCAGTTGGCGGCGGTGGCGGGCCGCCCGAGCGCGGCGCGGGCTGTTGGCCGCGTGATGGCGAAAAATCGCACTCCGCTGGTGGTGCCGTGCCATCGGGTGATTGCCAGCGGCGGGCGCTTGGGCGGTTACTCGGCACCGCAGGGATTGGCGACAAAACGCCGCTTGCTAGCGATGGAATCGGGCGTGAAACGCAAACGGGAATCGCTAGCGCCGATCTTGACCTAGACTCCAATAATGTGTCTAAGTCGGCCCTGCCGAGCGGAGGGAAAGCTCCGCTGCTTCGGGCAGGACCGTTTCAACATCCCACCCACGCCTGCACCCACCTAAGCCGGCATGCTCGCCGATTCCCCGCAACCGCTGCCCGATGTCTGGAGTTTGGAGCGTCGCTCGGATGGCGCGGTTGGTCGTGCGCATTCCTTCGCGGCGCGACGTGGCGGCGCCCTTGCCCGATGCCGTGTTCACGTTTCGCGAGGGGGACCCGCAGTGGGATTTCTGGTACGCGCAGTTGGCGCGGCACGAGGGGAAGTAGCGTCGGCAGTTTTCGGCGAACATTTCTGATCGACTGCTGTCGATCGAGAACGAGCCAACCATCGATGGGCTTGCCGCGTAGCGAAATCGTGGTAACTTAGGTTGCCAAGCGTGCAATAGATTGCAATGCACGATTTGCACCCCTAGCTCAATTGGATAGAGCATCGGTCTACGGAACCGAAGGTTACAGGTTCGAGCCCTGTGGGGTGTACTTGAGAATCTGCGGAAATTCTGCGAAGGGTCGAGTCTTTCAAATCTCCTATGCGTCAGAGCAATCGATCGCATAGTTTCCGATAGCCGCAGCAGATTAACCCGACTGTGCCCATACCGATCAGCACGAGTGAAGCGGGCTCCGGAACTGCATAAATGTAATCGACGTGCCAACGTTCACAGCGGTGGGGCCGGTGGTTGTACTCAACACACCTGCTCTGTGAGTGGTCGTACCTCCGACAACCTCGTCCCAACTCCAGTCAATGGAAACGCCCGAGGGGTCGATTTGCGGATTGTACTGTAAAAATGCGCCCGAATTGAGATTGGGCACGTAGGCAGGAACGGTCACAGCGAAGGTGGCGAACACTTGCGGAGTAGTGCCGCCATTCATCACGGCAGTCGCACCCGAAACAGGCCGCATCCAAAATGGATGAACCGTGCCGCCACCACCATAGCTGTTTTGCTTCGGCGTACCATTGACAGGACCTAGATCGTTGTGCCCGTCCGAATTGTCGTCTGCGATATCTCCGTTCACAGGGGCGCTATAGGCGTTCTATGCCGCGAACAGTGTGCTGTCCGTCACATCGCCGTCCAACGTGCCATTGCCAAGATTGCCGTTGAGAACTGCGCTCAGGGCCCCGAAGTAGCCCGATTGGAGACCAAAATTAGTCAGTCCTGTGACTCCGGAAACGGAGGCTACTACATTTACGGTGTAAGTTCCTCCCGTGATCGGCACAGTGACACTCGTGCCGCCGTCTGAGAATTGGAAACCGACAACAAGAGTCGCGTTTGCTGTCGCGACGAGAGACAATAGCATCGTTGCGGCCGCTGCGCAGCGTAAGATCGACGATCTGTTTTGATTCATTAGCAGTCCCCCGCGTTGAGATGCCTCTCGGTTGGCAGCGACAGTTTACCAGCCGATGTAATCGCGGTCCAATAAATAAGCGGGTTTCTTAGCCGATCAGATTCCACTGCCCACCCCACCTACGCCCTTGAGTTGGTCTCGCGTATCAGTGCCTCGCGCCGCCTTGGTCACTTTGCGGAGTGCTTTGGGCGGCGGCAGGATCCAGAGGCGGCGACGATCCCCTCTTCGGCGAAGAGATTTGCCAAACGCTTTCCGCAGCAAGCGATCGCGGCCATTGCCGGCATGGGATCGCTCCATTCAATCCTAGGAACTAAATCTCTACGGATGTTGCACCATAATCTATGGTGCGGGCACCGTTAGCTAACCGCGCCCACTTTTCTTGCTGTGATTAGCCCCGAACGCCTGCCTGCGAAGCGGTGCCCGGGGCTTTTTCTGTAGGCGGGCTGCAACCTGGAGCGGTACGACTCGCCCAGATGTTTTAACGACTCGATATCGCCCTGCGATCAAGCGGGGCAGTTGTGTTTTTCTCGACACGGCTGCCCCGCAAGGGGCAGTCTCACTTTGTATTTGAGGAGACGCCCCATGATCGCGCCGATAAGAACTAGCTCCCTGGATTGCTCAAGAGAGTCTGTGCATGAGAAGTTTCTGGAAATGTTGCCCCGAATCCGGCAGCAAGCGATGTTTGCCTTCCGTGGCTTACGTGCCGAAGCTCGCGAGGAGCTGACGGAAGAGGTCATAGCCAACGCCTATTGCGCATTCATCCAACTCGTGCGCCAAGGCAAAGCGGCGATGGCATATCCGACTCCCTTGGCACAGTTCGCCATCCGGCAGGTCCGTGCCGGACGGCGCGTTGGCGGCCGGCTGAAAGTGCATGACGTCCTGTCCGGCTATGCCCAGCGGCAAAAAAGATTTCAGGTCAAACGGCTCGATCGCTGTGCTGATGACTCGGGTCCATGGAGCCAGGCGCTGGTTGAAGACTATCACACGCCGGTCGACCAGCAGGCGGCTTTTCGTCTCGATTTTCCAGCTTGGTTGTCGCGGCTCGCACCGCGGCAGCGACGGATTGCGGAGTTTTTGGCAGCGGGCAACTCGACCAGCCAGGCAGCTCGACGCTTCCAGATGTCGGCTGGCCGGATCAGCCAATTGCGCCAGGATTTTCATCGCGACTGGCTGCGGTTTCACGGCGAATTGTCAGTGGTCCGCACCAGCACTGTCGCGGCGTAGCGAGCCATGTGCGTCGCCAGTCACTCGAGTGGCGGTCATGTCGTCGGCGAAGCCCATATAAATACTGTCTCCATCCGCCCTGCAGCCCTACGGTGCGGCAGGGTGGATGGAGGTGATCGAATGGCGGCACCGCTGCGGCGGTTCTCTACAGCGTCCTGGCGAGCGCCAGGCGAATCAGGTCGAGCCGTTTGCGTACGTCCGCGACCTGCTCGTCCAGTTGTCAGAACATTCGCCGCCCGCGGCTGCGGCGCTACTTCCTGACGCTTGGCTGACGGCGCAACTCCGAAGCTCGTCGGTGCTGGTCTAGGTAGCGGAGCTGCCAGGTGCTACAAAATCGAAAACCGCCGATTTGACGGCGATGCGGCACTTTGAATTCCGAGAATCCATGTAAGCCGTGTCCGTGTTGACCCCGTTTCGCTAGCGGTATCAGGTTAGCGGATGGTTCAGCATCCTCCCTTCCTCGAAAGGAGCACACGACCATGTCACGGATTCTCGCGATCGACCTCGGCAAATTCCAGTCAGTGACTTGTTGTTGGATACGACGACCAATGAGACCGAGTTCTGGGCGATGTCCACGGATCAGGCGTACTTGAAGGCGGTCCTGAAACGATACAAGCCAGACCTGGTTGTCATCGGAATCCTGCACGATCGCAGGATGGGTTCACGATGTGTGCACTTCGAAAGGGCACAAGGTGCTGATCGGCAATCCCAACCAGGAGGCCTGGAAATGGAAGCACATCAAACGTAAGACGGACCGCGACGGCGCGCTCAAAATCGCCAAGCTGGCGGAGTTGGATCAGCTGATCCCGAGATCGGTTAAACGAATGAGCGAGCGCGGCCCGGTTGGATGAACTCCTGAGACGACGCACAAAAAAAATTCCCGCTGTGGGAAGAGAACCAAGCGTCGGCAACTCGAATAGTCGACGAAATCCGAAACGGAAAGCGATACCACCTCGGAACTCGGCAGCAGGCAAGATTAGTAGTACCGCAGTTGACCCACACACGGCTTCATAGTCGCTTGAGTTCTATACGGCCTTATCGCTGTTACCTGGTTCGTTACTTGTTTTCGATCGGCGCCGGCTTTTCGGGCGAATTCTCCGCCAGGGGGTCGGCCAGCGAGGCGAACTGGTCGCTGGGGGTGAAATTCAGCGAGGCGGAGTTCAGGCAGTAGCGCAGCCCCGTGGGGCGCGGGCCGTCGTCGAACACGTGACCCAGGTGGCCGTCGCAGCGGGCACAGTTGATTTCCGAGCGCGTCATGCCGTAGCTGTGGTCAACTTTTTCTGCAATATTGCCTTCCGCAATCGGCTGAAAGAAGCTCGGCCAACCAGTGCCGGAATGGAACTTGGCGTCGGAAGCGAAAAGTGGCAGCCCGCAGCCGGCGCACGAATAGACGCCGGGTGTTTTGTTGTCGAGCAACACCCCGCAGAAAGGCCGTTCCGTTCCACTGCTGCGAAGCACGTCAAATTGTTCGGGGGTGAGTCGCTTGCGCCACTCGTCGTCGCTCAACACGAGCTTGGGTGAATCGATGGGGCCGACCAGTTTGCCATCCTTATTGAACACGTGCACGTGTGCCATTGTGGACTCTCCTTGGGACGCAAGAATGCAGCCCTGCATTATATCGACCCCGGCAAATGCCTGTACGCCCACGACTAAACTGGATGATTCGGTTGGCTAGAAATTTATTCAGCGGATACACTGGTTGCGCAAGGGATGGCGGGGCCGCTGGCGCACGGGGAATCGACGCAGGCTGCCATGAGCGCGGAAACATCGGCTGAGTATTCGCTGCAATGTATGGAGATTGTCGGCGGCAACCGGGCCATGCGGCAGTTGACACATGCCCCGGGGCTGGATGTTTGGATCGACAGCAGTCCCTTGGAATCGCACGCCGGCGGCGGCGACATTCATTACGTTTCGACGTGCGGGGCGGGCTACGTCACGCGGCTGGCGCTGGCCGACGTTTCGGGGCACGGAGCGTCGGTCGATGGCGTGGCGGTCAATCTGCGAAAGTTGATGCGCAAATACATCAACACGTTGGATCAAACGCGATTCGCCAAGGAATTGAACCGTGAATTCGCCACGATCGATGACGAGGGGCGCTTTGCCACCGCGGTGCTGCTGACGTATTTCGAACCGACGAATCATCTGATGATTTGCAACGCCGGGCACGGCCGGCCGCTGTGGTACAGCAAGCACCGGAATCAATGGCGGTTTGTGGATTTGGAATCGCTGGCCGATTGCCAGTCGCTGCGCAGCTCCAAGGCGCGGTATCATTTGGAGCGAGTCGCCAATTTGCCCCTGGGAATTTTGGATCCGACCGATTACGAGCAGTTCGCCTTGCGGCTGGAAGTGGGCGATATCATCGTGCTCTACACCGATGCTATCACCGAATGCGCGAACGCCGAAGGGAAGCAACTGGGCGAGACGGGCTTGCTGGAGATCGTACAGAAAGCGGCGACGACAAATCCGGTGCGACTGGCGGACGTGATTGTCGGTGCCCTGCGATCATGGCGTGGCGATGCTGCTGCGCAAGACGATCAGACGGTGATTGTGATCGAGCGGACGATGTCGAAGCCCCCTCGTGCGTCGATTGGCCGCACGTTTAGCACGCTGGCGAAAATGCTGGGGCTGAAATCAGTGTGAGCTGGAATTCGTGTGAGCGGTGAGGCGAAACCGCATTTGCAGCGTCTGCGGTCTATGCTACCCTGGCTCGTTTTGCCACTTGAATCCGCGAGAAATGGCTATACCATGCGCTGGCCGCACACAGTTTTGGGAGCGTGGGCGGCGGCGAAAGGCGAGAACAAATGCGGCCGGAAACGCGTAATCGAAGTGTATACACCTTGAGGAAATACTGCATGCAATCGCATTCTCTGAGCCGGTTTTTGGCTGCGTCGGCGATTTTGTGTCTTTTGGTTAGCAGCCACGCTTTGGCGCAAGGAGCCGGCGCTCAAAAGCGGCATCGATCGCGCGGGGTTCGATACGTCGGTCAAGCCGGGGGACGATTTCTTTCAATACGTCAACG
This sequence comes from Pirellulales bacterium, assembly GCA_963773925.1. Taxonomy (GTDB): domain Bacteria; phylum Planctomycetota; class Planctomycetia; order Pirellulales; family JADZDJ01; genus CAVRAW01. Next base: position 219,656 of record CAVZDC010000009.1, on the reverse strand, counting down.
GCAACTGGATCAAGAACAATCCAATACCGGCCGAGTACAGCCGCTGGGGCGCGTTTTCGAAACTGAGCGACGACAACCTGGTGCAGCTGCGGGAGATCGTCGAAGACTTGTCGAAGAAAGGGGGCAAGCTTACCGACAACGAGCGCAAGCTGCGCGACTTCTATCAAACGGCCATGGACGACGCCAAGCGCGAGAAATTGGGCGTTACGCCGCTGGCCGGGGAATTCGCGAAGATTTCGCAGGTCAAAGACTCCCGACGACGTGATCGCGCTGGTGGGGCATTGGCAAGCCAACGGCATCGGCGGGCTGTTCGGATTCGGCGTCGATCAGGACGAGAAGATGAGCACGCGCTATGCCGTGCAGTTGTGGCAAGGCGGCCTGGGATTGCCGGATCGCGAATACTATCTGGGCACCGGCGATTATTCGAAAGCGCATTCGCCAGCAATATCGCGAGCACGTGACAAGAATGTTCACGCTGCTTGGGCGAATCGCCGGAACAGGCGGCCAAAGACGCCGACACGGTGCTGCGGATCGAAACGAAATTGGCCGAGGCTTCGCGCACGCCCGTGCAACTGCGCGATCGGGAGAACAATTACAACAAAAAAACGTTGGCGGAATTGGGCGAACTGGCGCCCAAGCTGAATTGGGATTTGTATTGGAAGGGGCTCGACGTTGGCGGATTTACCGACGTGATTGTGGGGCAGCCGGAGTTTTTCCAGCGCGTGAGCGAGCTGCTGGGCTCGGTGCCGGCGGCGGATTGGCAAACGTATTTGCGCTGGCGATTGATCCATTCCACCGCGCCTTACTTGAGCGATCCGTTCGAACAGGAGAATTTCCACTTTTACGGGCAGGAAATGCGCGGCGTGAAGCAAATGCGGCCCCGCTGGAAGCGCGTGATCGGCACGATCGACGGGACGATGGGCGAGGCGCTGGGGCAACTGTACGTGGAAAAATACTTCTCGCCCGAGTCGAAAAAGCGGATGGATCAGTTGGTGAAAAACGTGATGGCCGCTTATAAGGAGCGGATCGAATCGCGCGATTGGATGAGTCCGGAGACGAAACAGCAAGCGCTGGCGAAGCTGGCCACTGTGATGCCGAAGATCGGTTATCCCGACAAGTGGCGCGACTATTCCAAGCTGGAAGTCGGCACCGACTCGTACGTGCAAAACGTGATGCGCGCCGAAGCGTTTGAAACGCGGTACCGAATCAACAAGCTCGGCAAGCCGGTGGATCGCGGCGAATGGGGGATGAGCCCGCCGACGGTCAACGCTTATTACAATCCTTCGCTGAATGAGATCGTGTTCCCGGCCGGCATTCTGCAGCCGCCGTTTTTCAATCCGGCGGCCGACGATGCAGTGAACTACGGATCGATCGGCGCGGTCATCGGCCACGAAATTACGCACGGCTTCGACGATCAAGGAAGCCGCTCCGATGCCCAGGGAAATCTGAAGAACTGGTGGACCGCCGAAGATCGTGCGCGGTTCAACGCGAAGACCGACAAGCTGGTGAAGCAATACGACGATTGCGTGGCGGTGGAAGATCAGCACGTCAACGGCAAGCTGACGCTGGGAGAAAACATTGCCGATCTGGGAGGACTGACGATCGCTTACGCCGCGTATCATGAAATCGCTGGACGGGAAACAGGCGCCGGTGATCGATGGGCTCACCGGGCCGCAGCGATTCTTCATGGGCTATGCGCAATCGTGGCGCGAGGCCATTCGCGACGCAGAACTGAAACTGATGCTGCTGACCAATCCGCACTCGCCGGATCGCTTCCGGACGATCGTGCCGGTATCGAACGTGCAGGCGTTTTACGATGCGTTCGACATCAAGCCGGGCGAAAAAATGTATCGAGCGCCGGAAGATCGCGTGGAAATTTGGTAATGAAATGGAGCCGAAGCCCACGGGTTGCAGCCCCCTGGGCTTTTATTGTGCGCGAATCATGGTTGGATTCCACGGCTGTTGTCGCGCTTGATCCGGCGCTGATTTCTTTTCGAGGACGATGCGCATGCGATCGAAGTCGAAGGTAACGGCATAGAGTTTCAGAAACTCGTGCCCGACCAGGCCGCCGACGTGAAAGCCCAGCGAGTGCTCCCAAGGAAATGCGCCTTCGTACCAGCCGCGGACGTTGTGTTGCGTAGCGTCGCCCAGCGACAGCTCTTTGAGCTTGAAGGGAATCGATTCCAGGCTTGCCGCCCCCGCCGACGCCTTCGAACGACTGGCTTTGCGACAGGCTTGATTCCCGCTTGCGCGAGCGTGGTTTCGGCCAGCTTCGCGCCGCCGGCGGATCCGGTGTCGACAATCAGCAGCATCGGATCCAGGTTGTTGATTTTTCCCCAGGCCACGAGGAAGTGATCGCCGGCCATCCAAAACGGCACGACGATAGTATTATCCGAAGCCGGATCGATCTCCGCCACGTTGTCGGCGGTTTTGCGCCGCAGAATGAGTTTTGCTTCGGGGTAATCGATCGTGGCGACGAAGTGATACAGCAATGCCGTGCCGATGATGCCGTCGATCTGCTTGCCGCCGAATAGATTGGAATACTGGCGAGTATTGACGATTGCGACGGGAACATGCTTCACCGTCCAATCGCCCAGCGTGATCGAGCCGATCTTTCCGTGCCCCACGGCGCTCTTCTTGCCGCCGGCGAAAGTGCCGGCTTCGGCGCCGAACTGCTTGACGCCGAGTTGGCGGGCGAAATCGGCGTCCAAAAGCACTTCGGAGGCGCCGGTGTCGAGCATGAAATAGGCCTCGCGGCCCCCGTTAATTCGAACTTGCACCAGGGGCAGCGGGTCGGTCGTCGCCAATTTCAAGGTCGTGCTTTTGGCGGCGGCCTGGACGTCGTAGGGCTTAACGCCCTGGAAGCTGGCCAGCGTATCGGCATGAGCCAGCTTTCCTGCGGCGCGCAAAAAGGCGGCGGCCTTTGGAAAATCGTCGCGGCGATAACAGGCCTCGGCCAGCAGCAGGTCGACGGCACTGTTGATCGGCCGGATGTGTCGAGCTTGCTGCAGCGATTTCTGCGCGTTGTCCAGGTCGTTCGATAACAGTTCGATCCAGCCTAAATGCAGCGCGGCGGAATAGTTTTGCGGATCTCGAGCGGCAACCTGAGCATAGATTTTTGCGGCATCGGCGAACTTTCCGGCTTTGAACAGCGAATCGGCAGCCTCGACTGCGGACGCCGGCTGCGGATTGGCGGCGCCGGCAGGTCGGCATGGCTCAGAAGCGAAGAGCAAGAACACGGCGGCGGCGAATTGTAGCGTCCTGATCATGTTGATTATGGCGAAACGGTCTTTCCATTCGAGGCGATGGTTGAACTTGCCGTTGGCACTCCGGCGGCAAGTTTCCCAAGTAAGCATGGCATACCACCGGAAATTCGAGAATGCCGATCTGGCTTGCTTTATTCCGCCGTGCGAATCATGTTGACTATTGAAGCTGTTTCCACGGTGTGCGACTGCTATCAGATCGGCGGGTGTTCATGCCGCGGCGAAAGAGCCAAGCCTTAAAAGACGCTCGCCCACCATCGGTCGCAATGCCAAGGCGATCGTTTGGCAGCGGCGCGTGGGCATGCATGGCGTTGATTGTCGCCGCGACTTGCGTGGCCTATTACCCTGCATTGCACGGCGAATTTCTGTGGGACGACGATGCCCATGTCACCAAGCCCGAGTTGCGATCGCTGAGGGGCTTGCACCGCATTTGGTTTGAGGCGTATCGGGTTGGGCCCGCGGGCCAACTATTGCCGGGCGCCACGCAACAATACTATCCATTGCTACACAGTGCGTTCTGGCTGGAATACCATTTGTGGGGTACCAGCGCGCTGGGCTATCACCTGGCGAACCTGGCGCTGCATTGCGCTGCGGTTTGCTTGATCTATCTGATCTTGCGCAAGCTCAACGTTCCGGGCGCGCTGTTGGCCGCGGGGATTTTTGCATTGCATCCGGTGCAAGTGGAATCGGTGGCGTGGATTACCGAGCAAAAAAACACGCTGTCGGCCGTGTTTTACCTAAGCGCGATGCTCGTCTACTTGCACTTCGACCGGTCACGGACGCCTGATGCTTATATCGCCGCAGTGGTGCTTTTTGTTTTGGGACTATTGAGCAAAACCGTGACGGCCACGCTGCCGGCAGCGCTGTTGGTGATTTTCTGGTGGCAACGGGGAACCCTTTCCTGGAAGCGCGACGTGTTGCCTTTGCTTCCGCTGTTTGCTTTGGGGGCCGTGGCCGGATTGTTCACCGCGTGGATCGAGCGGAACTTGATCGGCGCCCAAGGCGCGCCCTTTGACCTGACGTTCGTTCAACGATGCTTGTTGGCGGGCCGCGTGGTTTGTTTCTACCTGGGCACGCTCATTTGGCCGAGCAATTTAATCTTCATCTATCCGCGATGGCCGATCGATCCGGCAAAGCTGCGGGCATGGCTGTTCCCGCTGGCCGCGATCACGACAACCGTGGTGCTATTTATGTTGAGGCATCGCTGGCGTGCGCCGCTGGCGGGCTGGCTGTTCTTCGTGGGCACGCTGTTTCCCGTGCTGGGTTTTTTCAACGTTTATCCGTTTGTTTTTTCGTACGTGGCCGATCATTTTCAGTATCTCTCGTGCCTGGGGATGATCGTGCTGTCGGCGGCCGCACTGGCAATCGGTATCGTCTCGACTTGGGCCGCAGGCACGCTGGGTCGGCACGCTGGCGTGTGTGGCGTTGCTGGCCACCTATGCAGCGTTGAGCTGGCGGCAGGCCAGAATGTACGGCAATGCCGTCGAGCTTTATCAAACTACGATCGAACGCAATCCAAAATGTTGGATGGCCTACAACAATCTTGGGGTTTACTTTGTCGATGCGGGACAACCGCAGGAAGCCGCGGAAAGTTTTGAACATGCTCTGCAGATCAAGCCCGATTATGCGGAGGCGCACAACAACCTGGGAATATTGCTTGATCGGCAAGGCCGCTTGCAAGCTGCGGCACAGCAGTACCGACAAGCGATTGAGATTCGGCCCCGAGTATCCCGACGCGCATTACAACCTGGCCCTGCTGCTGTTTAACGAAGGGCACATCAAGGAAGCCATCGACGAGTATCAGCTCACGCTCTTGTATGCGCCGGAAAACGCCAAAGCCCATAACAATTTGGGCATCGTGCTCAAGCGAACAGGCGCATTGCCGGAAGCAATTGAGCAGTTCAAGCTAGCTTTGGAATTGGAGTCCAATTCATTTCAGGCACACTACAACCTGGCAGACGCATTCATGCAGCTTCAGCGGCCGCAGGACGCCATCGAGCAATTTCAACAGGCGTTGCAATATGAACCCAACGACGTCGACAGCCTGGTCGGTTTGGCAACATGCTACGCTTTATTGCACCGATCGGCCGACGCCATCGCCACGGCCGAACGGGCGCTGGCGGCGGCACAAGCCCAGGGACTGACCAAACCTGCGGCGAAGATTGCCGCCTGGTTGAACCAATACCGCTTGAGCCATCCAAGTGCGTCGGGAACCGGATCGCCTGCGGAAACCGGCGCGCCAAACAAATGACTTCGCAGTTACGTGCTGTCGCCAGTTCGACGCGCCCCGCCGCGCCAGGCAAACTGCCATGGCTGTGCAGCCTGGGCGGCGCGGCACTGATTGCTGCGGCGATCGCCGCAGCCTATTGGCCCTGCTTGCGCGGCGAATTTGTTTTGGACGACGACAAGCTGATCACTGCGAACGACCTGGTTCGATGCGCCGGATGGATTGGCGCGGATTTGGTTTTCGACGCAGGCGGAAGATTATTGGCCGCTGACCAATTCGCTATTCTGGCTCCAATGGCGGATTTCGGATTCAAATCCGATCGGCTACCACGTCGTCAGTTGGCTGCTGCACCTGGCGTCTGCGCTACTGATTTGGCGCATTCTGCGGATGCTTGAGATTCCCGGCGCATTCTTGGCGGCGCTCTTGTTCGCCGTGCACCCGGTCAACGTGCAATCGGTGGCGTGGATTTCGGAACAGAAAAACGCTCTGGCGATGGTGTTCGTTTTGATGTCGATTCTGTGGTACTTGCAGGCAGAAGAGGAGAAGAGCAGAAGAGGAGCAAAGGAGAAAGGCGGATGGAATCGACGGTATTGGCTTAGCCTGCTGGCCTTCGTGCTGGCGATGCTCAGCAAGGGCTCCGTGGCGATTTTGCCCTTGGTACTGGTGCTGATTGTGTGGTGGCAGCGCCAGCGAATAACCGGCGGCGACCTGTGGCGGGCCGCGCCGTTTTTTGTTGTTGCCGCTGGGCTGACGGCGGTCAACGTGTGGTTTACCACGCACGGCACCGACGTGGTGGTTCGCGACGTCACGATTGCACAACGGCTGGCCGGCGCCGGCGCCGCAGTGTGGTTTTATCTATCGAAGGCGCTCGTGCCGATCGATTTGGTGTTTATCTATCCGCTGTGGCACATTCCAACGAGCGACCTGCTGTGGTGGTTGCCGCTAGCGGCTTGTGTGGCGGTTACGGCGGTGCTGTGGTCGCGGCGCAAATGGCCGGCCGGCTGGGCACGCTCGGCTGCTGTTCGCGTGGATGTTCTTTTGCGTGGCGCTAGTGCCAGTGCTGGGCTTTGTCGATGTCGGCTTCATGCGGTTTTCACTCGTGGCCGATCATTATCAGCACCTGGCCATTATCAGCGTGATCGGCGCTGGCGGCCGCCGGCTGGAGTATCTGGCGCAGCCAAGCGCGCGGGCTTTGGCAGGGGGCAGCGAACGGTGCTGCCGTGGCGGCGCTTGCCGCGCTTCTGATGCTAAGCCGCCAGCAAAGCAGTTTGTTCGCCGATGCCATCACACTGTATCGCGAGACGCTGCGAAACAATCCGGAATGTTGGGTCGTGCACAACAATTTAGGAGTGCGATTCTTGGAAGCGAACGATTTCCGCGACGCCGAATCGCATTTTGATGAAAGCGTGCGACTGAACCCGAATTATGCCGATGCCTACAACAATTTGGGTAACGTGTTTCTCAAAACAGGCCGCTACGCACAAGCGCTGGAAGAATACGAGCTAACGCTGCGGCTGAAACCCAATTCGGCGGAAACCTACGCCAACATGGCGCTCACCTACGCACAGATGGGTCGCTCGCCGGAAGCTATTGCCGCGGCCGAGAAAGCGTTGGAGATTGCGCAATCGCAGAACCATACGCTGGTGGCTCACAGAATTGCCGATTGGCTGACGTCGTATCGTGCCGGCCAAAGAGGTGCAGCTGCGCCGCCGTAATGGGCTCGACGGCGGGGTCGGTTCTGATATAATCCATCGGACGCGGTTTTGCCGCAGGTCGGCTTATCTCAAAGCCGGTCGCATTGCTGCCGCGGCTTTCAAAATGACGCGGGGTGGAGCAGTCCGGTAGCTCGCGAGGCTCATAACCTCGAGGTCGCAGGTTCAAATCCTGTCCCCGCCACTAAGGCACCCTGGATCATGTGATCCAGGGTGTTTTTTTGCGCAAGCCCGCACTTGAGGTAGGATGACGGCTAGCCTGGTCGAGCAACTTCCGACCTGATTTTTTCATGGGGCTTCGCTAGTGAGCGAAAGTGCAGAGTCGACGGTTTGGCTTGTGTGCCCCAAATGCCGGTCGCGACGGGAGATTGCCAAGGACCAGCTTGGCCAGCGGATTCTGTGCCGGCAATGCTCGACCGAGTTAGTTGCGGCGCCGGCGGGCGATCTGACGAGCGAACCAGTGGACGAATCCGCGAAGACTTCATCCGCGGGGCAGGCGGTGGAACTTGCGGAAGAGGAATTGGTGCCCGAACCGCCGCCGGAGCGAATCGAAGCTTATAAGGCAGCCCTTGAGCAGCCGCCCCCGCCGGAAATACCTGACGACGATTGGGTGTTGCCGCCGGAGGGGATCGCGCTCAAGTGGGCCTTCTTTTCCGGCGTCTTTTCGTTCGCCTGGTGGCCGAATGCCGTCGGAAAATGGATTTTCCTCTCGATTTTCTTAAGCATCGCCGGCTGCATTGCGTCGCTGATTGCGTCGGCGTTTGCGGTGGGCGGAGAAATGGGCGTCGTCTCTGCCGCTTGCTTCGCGCTGGTCGCATTTATAGTTGGCTTGTTCGCTTTTAGTTACGGCGCCGCATGCATGGTCGATGTCATCGCGAACACGGCTTACAACAACGACAAAGCCGCCGATTGGCCGGACAAAGATTGGCGCGAGTGGTTGGTGGTGTTCGTGCGCGTGGGATACCTGCTGGTGTGGTCGATTGTGCCGGCGGCGGCAATCGCCTCGCTCGTTTCGCAAACGTCGCTGGGCACGGCCGGCTTCAACGCAATCTTTGCGCTTGGCACGTTTTTCCTCTTTCCAATCATTTTGCTTTCGTCGATGGAAGCCGACTCGATTTGGCCCCTGTCGGCGCCCACGTGGCGCAGCCTCATCACGGCGTGGCCAGGCTGGGTGTTGTTTTACGCATTGGCGGCTGTACTGGCAGCGGGCGTGGCGATTGTCGTCGCGATTTCGATCGCCATCGCTGGGAAAACTTGCGCCGCTAGTCTTCTTGCGCGGCGGCGGCCGCAGCGCTATTTAGCTACGCGCGACTGTTGGGACGGCTTGCCTGGTATATCCGCCACGGCCAGGGTGACGATGCGCGATTGAACGCGCGATATGCCGACCAAGTAAAGCAAACAGACCAATAAGCGATCGCTTCCTTCGGACTGTCACGCCGGCGGCGCGTGAGCTTCTTCCGCAATCTCTTCGATCATTTTCCGATTGAATGCCGGCAGGTCGTCGGGGCTCCGGCTAGTGACCAGGCCGTTGTCGACCACCACTTCATCGTCCACCCAGTTGGCGCCGGCGTTTTTCAAATCGGTTTGAATCGACGGATACGATGTCATTTTGCGGCCGGCCACCACGTCGGCATCGATTAGCGTCCACGGTCCGTGGCAGATGGCGGCGATCGGCTTGCCTGAGTCAAAGAACGCGCGTACGAACTGCAACGCCCATTCGTTGCGGCGCAGCTTGTCGGGATTCATCACGCCGCCGGGCAGCACCAGGGCGTCGAACTCCTCGGCCTTGGCTTCCGAAAGCGAAACGTCGACCGGGAACTCATCGCCCCAATCGGTGTGATTCCAGCCTTTCACCTTGCCTTTTTCCGGCGAAACAATCAGTGCCTTGGCGCCGGCCGCCTCCAAGGCGCCTTTCGGCTCGGTCAACTCGACTTGTTCGAAGCCGTTGGCCACCAGCAGGGCCACTTTCTTGCCTTTCAATTCGTCTGCCATGGCGATTTCTCCGAGTTAAGTACGGCGCATCGCACAGAACGAGTGCAATTCTTAAGCCAAACCTACCTTCCGTTGAGAGAGCGCGGATGAGGTATGATCGAAATCAGTTGCGCCAACGGTTGGTCCCTGCTAAACCGTACCATGTTGGTCGCGAGTTTGCCAGTAGTGCAACTTCGCAAAACGGTCCGTGGTAAGATGGGTGAAATGCGGCCGCGATAGGTATCTCTTGTGCTTTGTAGAAACTTTTACACCGGGCGGCAAAGCTGCGACATGCAACCGAACTTACGCGCGATGCCGATTGGTTTGGTTGCGACACTGGTTTGGATCGCTTCATGTGTCGGGCTTACGGGAGCAGAAAACAGACAAAGTGAACCGATTGCTCGGCATGTGCAATCCAAAGAGATTAAAGCCTTCCGGCAAACCGCGATTCCGGTGACGTTTCCCAGCCGCGGATGGATGTTGCACGGCTGGATTTACAAACCGGCCGGCCCGGGGCCGTTTCCCGCGGTGATATGGAACCACGGCAGCGAATTGTCGCCGACGGCACATCCGGAACTTGGAAAGTATTACACCGAGCATGGCTATGTGTTGTTTCTGCCGATTCGCCACGGCCACGGCCAATCGCCGGGAAAGTACATCGGCGACATATTGGACGAATACAAAGCGATAACGACCAATAAGGCACTGGTGGAAAAGAAAGCCGTCGAGCTACAAGAGGCGTACAACGCCGATATTGTGGCCGCGGTCGTTTGGCTAAGGCAACAATCGTATATCGATGGAAAGCGTATCGCCGTATCGGGCTGTTCTTACGGCGGAATTCAAACTCTGCTGGCGGCTGAGAACGGGTTGGACTGCAAGGCATTCATTCCGTTTGCGCCGGGGGCGATGTCGTGGGGCAATGTGCCGCTGGAGAAGCGCGAAGCGGAAGCCGTTCGCAGAGCGCACGCTCCAATATTCCTTATCCAGGCCAAGAACGACTACAGCGTGGGGCCCAGCGAAGTATTGGGGCCGATCATTACGGCAAAGGGTGGGCTGAATCGCGCCAAGCTGTATCCACCCTTCGGCACGACGCCGCAAGAGGGGCACTACGGTTTCGCCACCTGGGAAGAAGGCATTGCCATCTGGGGACCCGATGTGCTTGAATTCCTGAACGCGGCGGGCATGGGCGAACCGCAAAAGCAAGCCGCAGAGAAAAAGATTAACCCATAACATGTCGATGGATCCGTTTCTTAAAGCAGCAATCGAAGAAGCTGAAGCCGGTTTGGCGGAAGGGGGCATTCCCATCGGCTCGGTGATTGTGCATCAGGGAAGGATCATCGGTCGCGGCCATAACCGCCGGGTGCAGAAAGGAAGCGCCATTCTGCACGGCGAGATGGATGCGCTGGAAAACGCGGGGCGGCAGCCGGCGAAGGTTTATCGGGAGTCCGTGCTGTACACCACGCTATCCCCGTGCCCCATGTGCAGCGGCACGATTTTGCTTTACGGCATCCCGCGCGTGATCGTGGGGGAAAATCAAACGTTCATGGGCGAAGAGGAATTGCTCCGCAGCCGCGGTGTGAAAGTCGAAGTGCTGCAAGATGCCCGCTGCATCGAAATGATGCGCACATTCATCCGCGAGAAGCCCGAGCTGTGGAACGAGGATATCGGTGTCTAGCGTTTGCCGGCGCGGAAGCATATCTCCTTATCGTTGCCTTCGAGAGGGAGTATCTTCCGCGTAGTTCTTCTTTGCTTTCGACATGTGGGACTGTCGCATGACCACCGAAAAAACAACCAAAGCGGCGTCGGGCTGGGCGATGTTGCCGGTCAACTTCCTGATTTTTGCCGTGGGAGCGCTGGCCGCAATGGGTTTGTTTATCGCGGAAAATCCCGGCGGGCTGCTCGCGATGCTGATCGCCGGGCTGGGGCTGTTCATGCTGAAAGGCCATTTCACCCTGCAGCCGAACGAAGGGGCCGTGTTCAGTTTTTTTGGCCCGTACGTGGGAACGGTGCGCGAAAGTGGGTTCTATTGGATCAATCCGTTATATTCGAAACAGAAGATTTCGTTGCGGGCCGCAATTTCGAAAGCAACACGTTGAAGGTGAACGACAAGCAAGGCAATCCCATCGAAATTGCCGCCGTGGTGGTCTGGCGCGTCGACAGCCCCGCCCAGGCCTGTTTCGACGTGGATCGATACGAAAACTATGTGAAGGTGCAAAGCGAAACGGCCCTGCGGCACTTGGCGAATAATTACGCCTACGATCACGGCGAGGAACATGAGAACACGCTGCGAAGCAGTGTGGATGAGGTGTCTGCGGCGTTAAAAGATGAGTTGCATCAGCGGCTTGCCAAGGCGGGCGTGGTGGTCGATGAAGCACGGCTCACGCACCTGGCCTACGCCCCGGAAATCGCCAGCGTGATGCTTCGCCGCCAGCAGGCCGATGCCGTGATCGCCGCCCGCTCCAAAATCGTGCATGGGGCAGTGAGCATGGTGCAGATGGCGCTTAATCAATTGTCGGAAAACAAGGTCGTGGCGTTCGACGACGCGCAGCGCGCAAGATTGGTTAGCAACTTGTTGATTGTGTTGTGCGGAGAAACCGAGGCGCAACCGGTGATCAATACCAGTGCGGCACAGGAATGAACGCCCAAATGCATTCCAAGGCGGCAATTATTTAAGGAGACGTTTCGATGCGAATGTTTGTCACGGCCCGCTTTCCGAATGAACCATTCAATTCGCTAGTTCGCAAGGGAGCCGTCGGGGAAATCATGGGGAAGATTCTGGCGGCGATCAAACCCGAATCGGTGTACTTCACCGAAATCGACGGGCAGCGTACGGCATTGATGATCGTGGACGTGGAAAACGCGTCGCAGATTCCCGCCCTGGCCGAGCCCTGGTTTTTGAATTTCAACGCCGGGGTGCGGTTCCATCCGGTGATGTCGTCGGAGGATTTGCAGCGCGCCGGCCTGGCCGAACTGGGCAAGAAGTGGGGTTAAAGTGCCCTTATCCGCCCTCGTTCTTCCAGTAATAATGGACGTGCTGGACAAATCGAATAGCAAATTTGCAAATGGTCGAAATGGTTGAAATCGAACGCAATCCAACTCGGCCGGTGCGGATCGGCACGGTGACGATCGGCGCTGGTCATCCGATTGCCGTGCAGAGCATGACCGCCACGGCCACGCAGGATGTGGCGGCCACCGTGGCGCAGGTGCGCGACTTGGAACAGGCCGGGGCCGACGTCGTGCGGATTGCCGTCGACAACCGCAAGGATGCCGAGGCGCTGGCCGAAATTCGCCGCCAGACCTCGGCCAATCTAGCGGTCGATTTGCAAGAGAATTATCGCCTGGTGACCGATGTGGCGCCGCACGTCGAACAAGGTGCGCTACAACCCGGGGCATTTGTATCACCACGAACGCGAAAAGCCGTGGCAGGAGAAGGTGAAGTTCATCGTCGAGGCGGCGGCACAGCACGATTGCGCCATTCGCATCGGCGTGAATTGCGGCAGCGTCGATCCGGCCAAGAAGGAAAAGTACGATCCGGCCGATTCGATCACCCCCATGCTCGAAAGCGCCTGGGAGCATTGCGAGCTGCTCGATAGCCTCGGCTTCACGCGCTATTGCGTGTCGCTGAAAGATTCCGATCCGCGGAAGGTGATCGAAGTCAATCGCCGATTTGCCGAAGCAGCGGCCCGACGTGCCGCTGCACTTGGGCGTGACCGAGGCGGGCATGCCGCCCGATGGGATCATCAAAACGCGCATCGCCTTCGAGCAACTCATCAGCCGCGGCATCGGCGACACGATTCGCGTTTCGCTCACGGTGCCCAATCCGCGCAAAGGGGAGGAAATTGCAGCGGGCCGCGCGATTCTGGCCGACATTGCCGCCGGGCGAGTGCGCAGCGTGGTCGATTACGGATTGAAAACCCTGAACATCATCAGTTGCCCAAGCTGTTCGCGCGTGGAGAACGAGGCGTTTGTCGAGTTGGCCCAGCAGGTGAAGGAGATGACTCGCTACGCCGAGGATCATCACATCACGATTGCCGTGATGGGTTGCCGCGTGAACGGCCCGGGCGAAACCGACGACGCCGACCTGGGCCTGTGGTGCGGCCCCAATTTCGTGAACCTCAAGCGCGGCAGCGAGGAATTGGGCGCCTTTCCCTACGACAAAATTCTCGCGCGGCTGAAGCAGGAACTCGACGCGCTCATTGCCCGGCAGAAGTTTGCCGTGACGTAAGGCAATTCTGTCGGCGGGCGAGTGCTCTTTGCCAAGCTGGGCAGGGCTGCTATCATTCCGCGTTTTTCGTACCATCGCGCGGGGCAGACCCCGCGGTTAAATGTCATGGAGGACCGATGGGCGCGGGGATGCGGAGCTCCCGGTTGATTTCTGCGATGGTGCTATTCGCCGCGCTAGCCGGCTGCGCGATGTGGCGGCCCAATGGATCGGCTGTCGCGCTGCCCGATAAATACACGGTGAAGCTCGATCAATTGGTAATCCACACCAATTTTCCACTGCCCAGCCAGCACCGGTTGCTGCAGGAAATCAATGCCGAGCGATTGGACGTGAACAACAAGCTCGGGCTGCCGATTTCGGACGAAACGATCAACGTGTACCTGTTCAAAGATGCCGAGCAGTTTACCGAGTTCATTCGGCTGAAGTATCCCAATTTTCCCGATCGGCGGGCGTTCTTCGTCGAAACCGACACGCGCCTGGCAGTGTACGCTCAGTGGGGCGATCGCACGGCAGAGGACTTGCGTCACGAGGTGTGCCACGGCTATTTGCACTCGGTGCTGGAAAACTTGCCGCTGTGGCTGGACGAAGGGATCGCAGAATACTTCGAAGTGCCGCGCGGGACGCGCGGGTTGAATGCTCCCCACGTGAAAGAGCTGAACGAATTGGCCAGGGCGGGCAAGTGGCATCCAAATCTCCAGCGATTGGAGGCCATGCGCTCGCCGGCCGAGATGACGGAAACCGATTACGCCGAAAGCTGGGCCTGGGTACACTGGATGTTGGAAACCGAGCCGATCCGCGCGAAGTTATTGCAGGAATATCTGGCGGAAGTGCGACGCACCGGCGCAGCGCCCCCGTTGTCGCAACGGTTACAGCGGCTAGGCGGTGATCCGGAGCGAGAATTGTTCGATTACGTACGATGGCTGGACGGCAAGTAGTGACAGGCACTGCCAGAAGGAGAAGAGCAGAAGGGAAGAAGAGGAGAGCAGCGGTGTCATGATTCCTTGCGGAACACGACGCCGGAATCGACTTGGTGAAAGTCGAGCTTGTGGAATGTGCCTTGCGAGGAGGTGTTGTGCTGCATCGTCTGAGCCTCGACCAGCCCGACCCCCTGCTCTGCCGCCTGTCGCAAGATCTCTCCAATAAGCGACACCGCCATTCCTCGGCGGCGCAGCGGCTCCGAAACCCACACGTCGTAAATGCCCGCCGTGCGCGCACCCAGGTATGGCTGAAGGCTTCCATATCGATGAGCGTGGCGGTGGCGGCCAGCTCGGGCTGGTCGCGCAGATAGAGCTGGTACAGCGTGCGCGGAAACTCGTCGACCGTGCAGGCTTCCCACCAGGTGTGCGACGCGGGATCTTGAATGCACTCAACCCGCGTGCTGCGGCGCAACTGCATTTGCTGCCGATCGACGAGCGTGCGAAAGCCGGCCATTTCGCGGTGCAGGACGACCGTGCGGTCGATCTCTCGATAGCCGGCCGAGCGGAAAAACACTTGCTGCTGCGGATCGGAATCCAGAATGCCCGGCATTTCGCTGCCGCCGTACAGACCCAGGTAGAATGCGTTCAGCGGCCGCACGCCGCCGCCGTACAGCACCTTGGCGCCTTTGGCCCGCAGATACGCCTCGCAGCGGGCGATTAATTCCGCGGCGATGTTCGCTTCGTCCGGATGCGGTGTCACGATCGCCAGCAGCGTAGCGCCCAGTTCATGCGACACGGCGTTTTCATTCTCGGTCGGTCCAAATCCGGCGTGGGCAAAGGCGATGGGGCGATCGTCTTCCACCGCTACGATGAGTCCGGCCTGATCGAAGTACGGCTTCGCCAACACGTGGCGTTCCAACAGCGTGGTGGTCATTGGCTGAACGTAGCCGCGCAAACCGGCGCGCGTGCGCCAGATTTCCGCCAATCGCGGAGTGTCACCGTTGCGAAACGAACGATAACCAATCAAGACGGTCGATCCGGAGGGTGTTTGATATCGCTTTCTACGCAGTGACGATAGCAAAAATCGGACCCGTGGAACAAGGCGAAAGCGAGGGGGAAAGGATGCATTCGGGAACGTTCACCCACACGGCGCCGTCTTCAATTTTTGTCTCGAACGAAGATTGCGCGAGATTGCGGTTGAGTTGGTGGCCGCCAGTGCGAACGTCGAACTGCCATCCGTGCCAGGGGCAAGTGATCACGCAGCCTTCAAGCGTCCCCTGCCCCAGCGGCCCGCCTTGGTGCGGGCAAACGCCATCCAGCGCATAAAATTGTCCGTCGACGTTGAACAGTGCCACGACCTGATGGCCAGCCACAGCTTCCAGGCTACGGCCCGGAGGACAGCTGTCGACAGCGGCGATGCGATGCCAGGACATTGGTTGCGTCCATGTTTATTGGAATTGATGCTGATATCCGCGTGGTTCCAGCGGCTTGGCGCCGCCCGCCTTATCCCGCTGACGTAAGTGCTGGTCCGCCGTGAACTCGCCAATATCCGTGAGTGGCACGCCATCCAAAGGCTGGTCGGCAAGCATGCGCTGGGCCGAATCGGGCGGCACGGCCAGAATCAATTCGAAATCTTCACCGTCGCCTAAGGCATGATCCAATGCGGATCCGCCGTCTTGTTGGGCGAGTTCTTTGGCGGCGTCCGCGATCGGCACTCGATCGACGTCGACAATTGCCCCGCAGCGGCCGGCTTCGCACAGGCGCCATAAGTCCAGCGACAGGCCATCGCTGCAATCGATTCCCGCATGCAGGGTGAATCGCTGGTTCAATAGCAGCGAGTCCTCCACGCGGGGTGGAAAATCCAAATGGCGGCCCAAAATGCTGCCGCCAAAACTGCCAGTGACGATGATCCGATCGCCCGGCTGCGCACCGCGGCGGCACAGCGGGCCGTCGGCAGTAACTTCGCCTAGTGCCGTGACACTGATCACCAGCGGGCCATTCCAACTGTTGGTGTCGCCCCCGGCGATGGCCAGATGGTATCGCTCGGCCAGCGGCAACAGGCCTGCGTACAGTTCGGTGGCGATGTGGGCGCCGTTTTGCCGCGGTAGATTCAAAGAGATCACGGCCGCCAACGGCCGCGCCGCCATGGCCGCCAGATCGCTAAGATTGATCGCCAGCGCTTTGCAGCCGATGCGCCGCGGCTGGTGCTCGCGCAGATCGAAGTCCACGCCATCGGCGATCAAGTCGGTTGTGACCACGATGTCGCTGCGGCCCGCCGTGGCCAGCAGCGCCGCATCGTCGCCAATGCCCAGCCTCAACAGCGGGTGAGGCGGCAGATGTTCGCGCAGCCAGCGAATAACATCGGCTTCCATGAAGCCGACGATACGAGCCGCGGGCGTTCAATACAAGTCGGCGGTGGGCAATTAGCGCCGCTGCGCCGACACCGGCAAATGACCGTAGAGCGTTTCGCTGCCGCGGAGAATGTAGAATTTCACCGGCTCGAAATCGCTGAAGTCGGGGCGGTTGAGCACGTAGTCGACGTTTTCCAGCGACGTGGTTTCCCAAATGTGCATGCCCACCAGCACGTCGCCGCGGCGGATGCCCTGCTTGGCGGCGGGGCTGTCGGGCCGCACGGCGATGACCGACAAGCCGCCGCGGTAGCGCGACTGCAACTGTCGGAATTGCTGCGGCGGAATCTGTTGAAGTTTCAGCCCCAACAGTTCCCAGGAGGCGTCTTCGCTTTGGGTGGCGTTCTGCGGCAGGTCGGCCAGCGCCAGTTGGAGTGTCACAGGTTGATTGTTGCGGCGAACGGTGACATTCACATCGTCGCCCACGTCGTGCCCTAGCATTGCCCGTTCGAAATCGATCGATCGGGCAACTTGCTGCTTGCCGACGGCGGTGATGACGTCGCCGGGTTTGATTCCGGCTTTGGCGGCCGGGCTGTCTTCGTCGATGGTCGAAACCACGGCTCCGTCGGCGCGGCCAGGCGTATCGCTTTCCTTCACGCCGTGCCATTTATGCTCGACGCGCTCGACGCTGATCAACTTGGCGGCTACCGTCATGGCCTTGTCGATTGGGATGGCAAAACCAATGCCCGTGGCGCCGGCCCGCACTGCCACGTTGAGGCCGATCATTTGGCCGTCGATGTTCAACAGCGGCCCGCCGGAGTTGCCGGGGTTGATGCTGGCGTCGGTTTGGATCAAATCGTCGTAGCTTTGCGTGTCGCTAACCTGCACCGAGCGATGCAAGGCGCTGACGATGCCGCGCGTGACCGTGTGCTCGTACCCGAAGGCATTGCCCACGGCGATCACCGATTCGCCGACCATCAAATCGCTCGAGGTGCCGATGTTGATAACCGGCAATTTATGCGGCACGTTCACTTTCACTAAGGCCAGATCGTTGACTGGATCGGTAGAAATAAGCTGGGCCACATAGTCGTCGTCATTGGCCAGCGACACTTCGATTTTCTTCACGCCGTCGACGACATGAAAATTGGTGATGATGTAGCCGCGCTCGTCGATCACCACGCCTGTGCCCATTCCGTTTACCTTGCGCGGACCTTCGACGTGCGCTTGCGGATCTTCCGTGGGCAGCAGCGTCTTCTGGCCGTGAATGTTGACCACCGAATCGCGAGCTTCTTCCACGGCCTTCACGACGGCGGTGCGGCGGAGCTCGGAGGCGTGCCCGGCGGAGCCGGCAAACGGCAGGCACCAACCGGCGGCGCAGACGATTGCAATTCCTAGCGCGCGTATGCGAGTTAAGTACGTACGGCGGGCAGCGAAGTTGGACATGAGGCGCCGATTCACCGTGGGAGGCGGGTATCGCTGGCAGTTGGGCCCGGTCGTATAGACAGGCCGGCGGGTGCGTGCTGCCCAAACGCCGTGGAAGCGGAGGGGCACGCTGATTAAATCGGCTTATAAGCTACAGTCCGCTTAATGCGTCAGCGGATGGCCGGAACAGCCTGCCCAGATTTCGTTTACGACGACAAATCGTGTCGGTCGGCGGCGCTTGTCCGGTCGGGCTTGCCCTGCCGGTTAGGCAAATTGGGAGGCTTTCCAATCAGCACCAGCGACTGCAAAACGAGAAAAATCCCCAGTACAGCCAGCAAGAAGTACGGCCAGAAATCGAGAATTTGCACCAGGCCGTTCCAGCCGGCCTGAACCGCCAGCACGCGCACCATCGCCACCAGCACGACCAATACCAGTCCTGCAATCAGCAATCCGCAGCCCAACGAGGCCATGGTGCCTTTGAAAGTGCCGATGTCGCTGAATTCTTCGCGATGCAGGTCGATGGTGCGGCCCCGCGACGAGGCTGGTGTCGATGGTTTCCGCCAGTTCGACAGTGCGCGCCGCTTCGGCCCAGCTTGGATCGACCTCTTCGCCGGTGCGCGCGGCGGCGAGTTTTTCCAACGCGATTGCGGGCGCATCCCAGCGAGGGAACTCGTGAGTGTGCGACTCCTTGGCGATCCGCATTTCCAGCCGCCACGGCTCGCCGCCGTCGGGCATCGACAGAATTGCTTTGCCTTGCGGGCCAATCAGCGATATTTCGCCGCCAAGTGCGTGCTCCACGGGACGCACCAGCCAACGGCACACGAACCCTTCGTCGCAAGTAATTTGCACGGCGAGGTTGGAGTGGGCGCCCCCACTTCCAGGCGAACCGAGCGCGTGCAGCTTGGTGGCAACGCCGGCGATGAATTGCAACAAATCGACGTCCACCGCGAATTGCCGCAACACTGTTCTCGGTCGCGCTGGGCCGAGAAATCGCTGAAATACCAATTGCTCGACGCTGAGTTCGGCGGCTTTCGTTGTCTGCCACTAATATCTGCACGTTGGTTGCCGCCGGATGCCAGTGGGCCGGCAGATATGGCAGCACAACACAGCCGGTTTCGCGGCGGATCATTTCCAGTTCATAGCAGTCGAGCATCGACAAACAGATGGGATGCGAAACCAGGGTTGGCAGTCCGATTTGAATCAGCCGCCGCAGTTGCTCCACGCGTATGGCAGGCTGGTCGGCGGCGATCACAACCGCGTCGATAGCACTGCTATCCAGCAATCGCTCCCAATCGTCGTCGATTTGTAAGCCCGGGATCAGTTTCAGCAGTTCCGCGGCACGGCCTCCGACCGCGGCGGCCTGCACGATTTGGTCGCGTCCAATGCGCACCGCGGCGGCAGCCACCGCCAGGGTAACGTCGTCGGCGCCTAACAGGGCGATTCGCACCGGTGAGAAAGCGGATTCTTTGGACAGCAGATCGCGGCTATTCCGCGGATGAAATCGGCGTTGCACGTTATTGTGCCAGCAGTGCTATGCTAGCACGCGTGGCCGGAGTGCAAAAGGGTGGCGATTTTCCCACCGCGCAGCTTGCGGCTTTTGAATTGGGCCATTAGACAGGAAGTCGATCTCGCGTATTCCAGGAGGGAACTGCCATGCTTGTGCTGACACGCCGCGTGGGAGAGCGAATTTTGATTGGCGATCAAGTCGAAGTGACGGTTGTGCGTATCGGCTCGGGTGTCGTTCGCATCGGGGTGAATGCCCCGGCCGAGATGAGCGTCATGCGGCCGGAAATTCGCACGGGGGGCCAAATCGTCGAGCGTGGCCGCCGCATGATGCAGCCGAAGTAGCTATTGCTTGGCTTCCGCCTTCGGCACTTCCGCGACCGGGGCGGCACGGCGGCGCAAATCGCGCTCGTCAGCCGGCGTGGCATCCAGCGATCCCTGCTTGCCGGCCAGTTGCTTCAGGCGCGAAAGTTTCTCCGCCGCCGTCGGTTCTTGTGGCGCTTCTGTATCGGGCGCGGGCCCCCAGACGAAGGTTGTGCCCGATCGGGTCGCGAGCTCCAGATACATCATCTGGGCGCCGCTCGGCGCAATCAGATTGCGAATCCTGATCCGGCGCAGTTGCAGTTGGCTCCAAACCGGCTGCAATAAAGCCGCCAGCTTTGCGGACGCCGCCACCGCCGGATCGGCCCACGCGGTGCCCAACGGGCCCAGCGGGCTGCTGGATGCGCCGGAAATGCGCAAATAATTTTCGGCCTCGGCCGGCGAAAAATCAGCGGTGGGCAATAGCACCGCCTCGGCATCGATCGGCAGCAACCCGCCGCGAACTTCGACCATTGCCACCGGGCGGCGATAGACAACCTCGACCTGAATGTGGTTGGGATACGACCGTTCCACCTTGTCCACGCGGGCGATCCAGGGGTGCAGGGCGAACGCCTGCTTCAGTCGATCGATCAATCGGTCATCGAGGATCGACAACTCAGCGGGCAACCCGGCATCGCGAATCACCTCCGTTTTCACATCGGTGTGAATCCAAGCCGGCAGTGGAGTGATTTGAATATTGTCGACGGCGGCTTGATATTCGGGCCTTGTTTCGACGTGTTCGCGCACCATGCGCCAGAGCAATCGCGAGCCAAAAAACACCGCCGCGACTACCGCAATTGCCAGAATCGCGCGGCCACGCAGGCTTTCTGGGCGCAGCCAGGTTTGTGGAGCGCGCAAGCGGCCAAACCATCCGCGCGGTTCTTGCTTGGCAGCGGGACTCAAAAATGCGGTCCTTGTAAATTGCCGACGGCGGCGGCAGGAGCATCGTAACGCAAGCGATTCGGTCTGTGCGCGATGCGACGGTGTCGATGAATGGCGTCGCGGATCATCCAATCCACTAGCGCCGGAAGTTCGATCCCGGCGGCTTGAGCCGATCGGGGTGACAGACTGCGCACCGTAAGCCCCGGAATGGTGTTCACTTCCAAGACCCATGGGCGCGATTGCCCGTCGAGCATCAGATCGACTCGAACCAGCCCGGCGGTGCCAAGGGCTTCAGCGGCGGCGACGGCGGCGCGATAAATTGACTGCTTCGACGTGCGGGGGTAATGCCGTGTCGAGCCGAAATTCGGTGGCCGGGTTCTCATATTTCGCCTGGTACGAGAATAACTGCCGCGGGGCGACGATTTCGATCATCGGCAGCGGATCGCGGCCCAACAGCGAAACGGTAAATTCGCGCCCGGCGACGAAGGGCTCGATGACGACGTTTGCATCGAACTGCATGGCCGCCGTCAGGCACTGTTGCAATTCGGCGGCGATTACGCGCAACGCCAACGCCGAAACTCGAGCCCTGACTTTCAGGCTTCACCACCAGCGGCCCAGCAAATTTTGATAGCCGCAGAGGCGTCCCCGGCCAAACGATGATAAGGCAATGTCGGCACGCCACATTGAACGAATCGCTGTTTGGCCGCCGCTTTGTTCATCGCCAGCCGCGAAGCCGTAGAATCGCTGCCGGTGTACGGAATGCCGATTCTGTTCCAGCGCAGCCTGCACGCGCCCATCTTCGCCGGCCCCGCCGTGCAGCGCGATAAAGCAGGCATCGAAGCAATGCCAGTCGATCGATTCCAATTCTTGCACTGCGGGATCGATCGCGGCGGGCTGATAGCCGGCCTCGGTGAGCGCGGCGGCTGCTTGCCGGCCGCTCGCCAGACTGATTTCGCGCTCGGCCGAATCGCCGCCGGAAAGCACGGCGATCCGTCGCGCATTGTTGTGAAGTGTGCCATCCATGGCGGACAGTCGGCCTGCGGGCCGATGCTAAACGGGCGACTACCAAATCTGAATCTCTAATTCCAATTCCACGCCCAGCAGTTCGGCGACGCGGCTGCGCACCAAATCGATCAATTGCAGCACGTCCTGGCTGGAAGCGTCGCGATCGACCACGATGAAATTCGCATGGCGGTCGCTCACCTCCGCGCCGCCCACACGAGTGCCTTTCAAGCCGGCCTGATCGATCAGCATGCCGGCGCTGATCCGCGCGGATTCTTGAAGATGCAGCCGGCGCTTTGATGCGCCAGCGGCTGCCCAGCCTTCTTCACGATCCATTGCTTTTGCATCCGCTTGGTCAGTTCCTGCGGGTCTTCCTCTTCCAGTTGGAACTGGGCACTTAAGATCACCAGTTCGTCGAGGCTGCTTTGCCGATAGGCGAAAACGAGGTCTTCGCGATTGCGGTGAATGATTTCGCCAGTGCGGGTCATGATGTCGGCCTGACAGGTCCATTGGCCGATGTCGCCGCCGTGGCTGCCGGAATTGCCGTGCAAGGCGCCGCCGATGGTGCCGGGAATGCCGACCAGCATTTCCAAACCGGCCAGACCCGATCGCACGGCGGTGGAGATCACGTGGCCCAGCCGAGCCCCTCCGCCCGCGGACACCAAACGCTTGTCCGATTCGATCTGACTAAATGCCGGGGCAGACAGGCGGATGACCACGCCCTGCACGCCGTCGTCGCGCACCAGGAGGTTCGATCCGCCCCCCAGGATGCGAATTTGCAGGCCTTCTTCCGCCGCGCGGCGCACCAGGCGCTTGCAGTTCGTCGACGGAGCGCGGCTCGGCGAAGTATTCCGCGGGGCCGCCAATGCCCATCCACGTGTGCGGCGCCAGCGGTTCATGCGACCGCACGATTTCGTCGAAGCCGCTGCTGAAACTGGTGGAAGATTTTGCCAAGGTCACCTGCTCCCATGGTCACGAGCACGTCGCGGGGTTGAAGTTCGTAAGTTAATTGTTGGGCGATGGCCGCCGGATCGTGCTCGTCGAGCACATCGCACCCCCGCGCACGCACGCGCCGCGGCCAAATCGGCCGACGTGGCTTCGCCCGGCAAGCGACACGCCTTCACGGGCACGAAACACGTCGGCCACGGCTATTTTATCAGCATTGTGCAAACTGGTGGCCAGTTCGTCTAGTAAGACTGCCAGCCGCGAGGCCTGATGCGGCTGAAATACGCACACCAGCCGCCGCCCGGGGAACATTTGCCGCACTGCCGCCAGCGTGGCGGATACTTCGCGTGGGATGGTGGGCATAATCGTCGATCCACGCGGCGTCGGCCCAATGCCCGCGTGCTTGCAAGCGGCGATGGAGGCCGCGGAACAGCGCCAGCCCCTGCGCAATTTGCTGAACGGATGCGCCGCAATAACGCGCGATGGCCGCCGCCGCCAAAGCATTTAGCACATTATGCCGCCCCGGCACCGCCAAGCTGACATGCGTCAGGGGCCGGCCGTGGCGCACCAGCTCAAACCGATAACGGCCGCGGGATTGCTCCAAGTGCACGACTCGCCAATCGGCGTCGCGCGAAAGCCCGAATGTCGCCAACGCCCTGCCCGAAGCGCCAGCGATTTCGCCGGCGCGCGGACAATCTGCGGAAACAATCAGTCGGCCATCTGCGGCGATGCTTTCCACAAAACGCAGGAAGGCGGCCTTCAGCGCATCGAATGTGGGAAAGCAATCGAAATGATCGTGCTCGATGTTTAGCAGTGCCGCAACGTTGGGACGCAAGTTGCGGAAATTTTCTCGGTATTCGCACGCTTCCAAAAGCGCGATTTTGCCGCGGCCGAAGCGTCCGCCGGTGTGGCCCAGCCGGCCACTGCTTTCCAGCACCGGCGATGCACCGCACATGACGGTGGGATCTAGTCCGGCGCGGATCAAAATTTCGGCGGTCATGGCGGTCACGGTCGATTTACCGTGCGTTCCGGCCACCGCCAGCGTCTGTCGATCGGCAGCGATTCGCCCCAGCATTTCGGCATAGCTTACGCTCTCAATTCCAAGCTGTTCGGCGCGGCGACGCTCACAATTTTCGGCAGGCACCGCCGCACTGTAGATCAACAGCCGGGCGTTGGCCGGAACGTTGCCGGCGGCATGGCCGTGTGAAACGCGGATGCCCAGGGCGATTAAATCGCGTTGCGAGTCGGCATCCAGATCTGAACCGCTCACGTGCCAGCGCTGCGCCACCATCACCGCCGCCAGCGCGCATTCCCGATCCGCCGATGCCCACGAAGTGCGCGTGGCCAGGCGAAGCGCAGAACGTTTCAATGCCATGGGCTCTGAGAGCATGAGGGTTCCAGCGGGTCGCGGGATTGATTCAGCAACGCTTTGGCGGCGTGATGATAGAGGCGGCGGCGCACGCAGGGTCAATGCCGCCAAGCGGTCATGCTAGCAATTGCCGAGTTACTCGGCGATTGGCTTGTTCTTTTGCGTTGCGACGTCGTAAATCATGCGGGCCACTTGCCAGGCGGCGTCGAGATGGGCCAGTCCGTGCATCGCGGTGGCCATTTGTTCGCGCTTGGCAGGATCGGCAAGCAGATCGCCCAGCGTGGAGGCAACCGCCTCGTCGAGCCTGCCGTTGGTCAATTGCTCGTTGATCACGCGAGCTGCTCCCGCCGCCGCGAATACTTCCGCGTTTTGGAGTTGATGGTCGTCGGCAGCTTCGGGGTATGGAATCAAAACCGCCGGCACGCCGATGGCGGCAAGCTCCGCCAGGGAGGTGCCGCCGGCACGGCACACCGCCAGATCGGCGCGGCGCAGCACCTGCGGAAGGTTTTCCACGAATTGCACGACGGTGGCGATAGACTCCAGCCCCAGTTCGTGATATCGCCGGCGCGTGGCCTCAAGATCGCGCGATCCGGTTTGATGCACGACCTGCCAGCCCGCCATCGAAGGCTTGGAGCATTTTTACTGCCCGCGGCACCTGCTCGTTTAGCGATGCTGCACCGCCGCTACCGCCGAGCACCAGCAGCCGATGCTCAAAACGGCGCATCGGGCGCGGCTTGGTTCGCGGACGAAATTCGGCCCGAATCGGGTTGCCCGTCACGCGCACCGGTCCAACCGAATCGAGGTGCTGACGCATTTCATCGAACGCCGCGCAGATGAGTACGGCGCGGCGCGCCAGCCAGCGGGTGACCTTTCCGGGATAGGCGTTTTGCTCCATCAGCACCAGCGGAGTGCGCGTTGCGACGGCGGCCCGCGCCATCGGCACGCTGACATATCCGCCCAGCCCGACGACCAAACTGACGTTTTCGCGGCGGATAAATTTTCGCGCCGCGCGCTGTCCGGCAAAACCTTTGGCGGCGAATCGCAGCCACCCGCCGGGGCCGCGCGGCATCGGCGCGCAGGAGAATTCCGCGTAATCAAAACCGGCTTCGGCCACGCGTTTCGACTCGAACGATTTGCCTCCCCCGGCAAACGTAATCCGCGGCGGCGAGGGGAGCTTCTTCAACTCGGCCGCCACAGCCAGACCGGGGAACAGATGTCCGGCCGTGCCCCCGCCGGCGAACACAATATGGAGCGGAGCGGTGCTCATGGCAGACCAGAACGAGATCTTCTGCGACGATCTTCGTGCGCGTTCGGCCGGGATCCGATTAGTACCGGGCGATATCGCTGCGATCGGTAAACGCGGGTTGGTTGACTCCAGGCGCGGGATGCTCGGTGCTGGATATTATAGCCGGCTGCGAGGCGGGATTCTCGGAATTATTCAGCTTCAGTGCGCCCAATCCCAACAGTCCGCAAAGGGCCGAGACGATCCAAAAGCGAACGACGATCTTGTTTTCCGCCCAACCCAGAAGCTGAAAGTGGTGGTGCAGCGGGGCACACCGAAACACGCGGCGGCCCGACAGCCGGTAGGACCCCACTTGGACGATCACACTCAGAGCTTCGACGACGAAGATGCCGCCGACCACCAGCAGGAGCAATTCCTGGCGGGCAATAATGGCCAACATACCCAGCGATCCACCCAGCGACAGTGCACCAATATTGCCCATAAATACCTGCGCCGGCTGGCAATTGAACCAGAGGAAGCCCAGGGTGCCGCCGATGATCGCTCCGGCCACAACCACGGTTTCGCCCGCCTCCGGCACATGAACGACGCCCAGGTAGCGAGCCAATTCCGCGTGGCCGGCGAGGTACGTCATCACCCCGACGGCAATGACGGAGGTGATCAGGCATCCGCCGGCCAGACCGTCGAGCCCGTCGGTCAAATTCACCGCGTTGGAACTGCCCACGAGCACCAGCATCGCCAATGGAATGTGCATCCAGCCCAGTGAAATGCTACGATCGACAAAGGGCAATTGCAAATCGCATCCGCCCGACTGATGTCGATTCACGAAGTACAACCAGAGTGCGATACACGGCCGCCACCGCCAATTGCACCACCAATTTGATTCGCGGACGCAACCCGGGGCCGCGGCCGGAAAGTTTGTGTAAATCGTCGACTGCGCCGATCGCGGCCAGCGCCATGAGATTCATCAGCAGGATGGGCAAATAGCTGTTCTGCCAATTGCCCAGCAGTATTGTGGCGGCGACGATGCCGCCCACCAGAAACAGGCCGCCCATCGTGGGCGTCCAGGCCTTTTGCTGCTGGAATTGGCGAAGCTGGGGCACGCGCTGGCAGGGAGGTTCGCGGAAACGCGTTCGCAGCCAGCGAATGACTCGTGGGCCCGAAAGCACCGCGATCAAAAAGCTCGCCATGCGCCGCCAGCGCAGTACGAAAAGTAATTTTGGTCAATCCGCTGAGCTCAGCGGTCCAGGCGGCATGCGGCCAGAGCGCCGCCAATCGATCGACAAGCCAGAGGAGCATGGTTTGGAATGCGGCACTAGGGGCGAGAGATGAGAGACGAGGGACTCGGGATTGGCGACAAGGGCTAGCTTACGCGCGGGCGCCGAAGGGCATTGTTGCCCTCCGGCGATGGTGTTCCCTGAGTCACCGGAGCGGTGTTTGCACACCGCTCGCGGTGCTCAGTCCTGGCTCCGTCGCGAAGCACTCGCCGTGCGGTTGACCCAGAAACCGCGGTCGGCGAGCCTGTTGCTCCTACCCAGGAGGGAGGGTAGCGCTTCGCATCCCGCAATGCTCGGCGCAGCGGACGGAACCCACAACTTGGTTCGATTGATTTGTTGGAAAAGTGAAACGATGAAGAGGTGAAAAGTTGAAGAGGTGAATTCATGGCGATTACGCAGCTTTGCGAATCGCTTCGACAATGTGTTCCATACGCATCGTGCGCGATCCTTTGACCAGCACCGCGCTTCCCTGTCGCAAATTGCGCTGCACGAGCGGAATGATATGTTCAATGTCGCGACAAGCTGTCACCCGGGCTGCCGGCATGCCGGCTTCGCGGGCCGCCAGCAGCCACGTCGTCGGCGTGATCGCCGCAGGCAAACAGCCGATCTGCGCCGCAACGGGTGACCACGTCGTCGCCCAGGCGGCGGTGCCATTGTTGGCTCGAGGGCCCCAAATCTTTCATGTCGCCGCATACCACGACGCGCTCGCCGGGTACTTCCACTTCGCGCAGTAGCTGCAAGGCAGCCCGCATCGCGGACGGGCTTGAGTTGTACGAATCGTCGATGAGCTTTCCGCCGGCGACGTCGGTCACCTGGCAGCGCATGCTCGGTGGTTGGAAATCGGCCAGGGCGGCGGCGATTTCGGCGGGCGCTAGTCCGAACTCCAGGCCCACGGCAATCGCCGCTAGCGCGGAAGTGAGGTGGTGACGGCCCCACACGGGAACCGTGTAGCGCTGCGAATCGACGCGAAATTGCAGCAGGCCGCCGGCGCTGTGTACTTCGACAGCCGACAGATCGCACGCTGCTGTGCGGCCGACCCAGAGCACGCGGCACGCGGAGCGAACGGCCAGTTGACGCAGCCAGGGATCGTCGCCGTTCAGCACCGCCACGCCGTCGCGCGGCAAAGCTGGCAGCAGTTCTGCCTTTGCTTCGGCCAGATCGCGCTGCGTGCCGAACGTACCCAAGTGGGCCTCGCCAATACGCGTGATCACGCCGATTTGCGGTTGGCAAAGTTCCGCCAACCTAGCGATTTCGCCCTTGGCGCTGGCGCCCAATTCCAGCGCCGCGTAGCGTTGTTCCCGCTCCAGACGCAGCAAGCTCAGCGGCACGCCGATGTGATTGTTGTAATTGTGCGGGCTGGCGACGCCCGAAAATTTCGACCCGAGCACGGCGTCGATCATCAACCTTGTCGTGGTTTTACCGACACTGCCGGTAATTCCCACAACGCTGCCGGTGAATTCGCGGCGATGCCAACGAGCCAACGCCCAGAGTGCTCGCGAGCCGTCGGCCACGCGCAGCGACCAGCGGCCGGCCCATGGTTCGACGTCGCGCTGCGTCACCACTCCGGATGCACCGCGCACCATTGCATCTTCAGCAAAGCAGGAGCCGTCGAACCGCGGACCGCGCAACGCCCAAAATGTCATTTCTGCCTGCACGCGCCGACTATCGGTTACGACGGGGCCGACGTGCGTCGTCTCGCCATGCCGCGGCGGCATGGCGCCCAGGCGCAGTTGGCCGGCGGTGATTTCACGAAGTTGTCTGAGCGTGAATAGCATGAGATATTACCCGGCTCGCAAGCGATGGTGTGAAGCGAGAAGTTCCTGCGGCGAAACTGCATGGTCGTACAACCGTTGCCGCGCGATTTGGCGGTCGTCGAACCAGCGCTTGGTGGCGCCGATCTGCTGATAATCTTCGTGCCCCTTGCCGGCGATCAACACGCAATCGCCGGTGGTCGCCCGTCGAAGCGCCCACTCGATCGCTGCGGCGCGGTCGGGCACTTCCTTGACGCTCTGAAATGATTGGAAGCCGCGCAGGATGCCGCGGCGGATTTTCGCCGGATCTTCGCGGCGCGGATTGTCGTCGGTCACGATGCAAATGTCGGCCAGCGATTCCACGGCCTTGGCCATCAATGGGCGCTTTTTGCGATCGCGCTCGCCGCCGGCGCCGAATACACAGATCAATCGCCCGCTGGTTACCGGCGCAGCGATCGCAGGGCGATTTCCAGAGCATCGGGCGTATGGGCGTAATCGACGAACACGCCGAACGGTTGGCCGCAATCGATCCGTTCCATGCGACCCGGAATTTTTTCCAGCTTTTCCAGGCCGCGGACGACGTCGGTCAGCTTCACGCCGTACAGCAAACCCACGGCGGCCGCCGTCAGGCAGTTGTAGACATGGGCATCGCCAATCACGCGGGTGCGCACCGGCACGCTTTCGTGTCCGGCATGCAGCAGGAAGGTTTGATCGCCGAGATTGCGATCGATAATGTCGGCGGTGACTTCCGCCTGGTTGTCGATGCCGATGGTCAATGCCGCGCCTGGCGCAAGCGACGTAAAGCTGCACGTGACCTGATCGTCGGCGTTGAGCACCGCGAATCCATCGGGTCGCAGTTGTTTCAGCAGGCGGGCCTTGGCGTCGCGATAATTTTGCAGCGTGTTGTGGAAGTCGAGATGATCGCGGCGAACATTGGTCACGCAGGCGGCGTCGAACTCGATGCCTGCCGTGCGCGATTGTGCCAGGGCATGGCTGGAAACTTCCACGACGGCGTGCGAGCATTGCTGAGCCGCGGTCCGCGCGAGCCAATCGGCCAGCACCGGCGCGGCCGGCGTGGTCATGTCGCTGGGCTCAACCGCGACGCTGTCGCTGTTGACGACCGTGCCGGTCAATCCGACGCGGTGGCCCGCCGCTTCCAGAACGCTGGCGATCAACCAGCAGGTGCTGGTCTTGCCATTGGTGCCGGTGACGCCGATCACTTTCACCCGCTGACTCGGATTGCCCGCCAGCGCCTGGCAAATGCGGCCGAAAGCGGCCCGGCTGTCGGGCACGATGCAAACAGGCACACCGGCGGCAGGCACGAAACGTTCGGCGAGAATTGCCGATGCGCCACGCTGTACGGCCTGGGCGACGTAATCGTGACCATCGACGTGGCTGCCCATCAAGGCGGCAAACAGGTCGCCGGTGCAACACGAGCGCGAATCGGCGGAGCACGCCTGAACGACCACGTCGTCGGCTCCGACGAAATCTGCTTCCGGCAGCAGGTGCCGCAAGCGAACGCCTGATGCGCGAGATAGTTTCCGGCATGTTGCAAGGCCTCCATGCCCTGCGAGCTTGATCCGCCGAAGCGAAGCAGCTGCCGTGTAATTCGAACCGATAAGCTGTCGTTTGGCGAACATCCGTTTCGCCGGCGGACAGAGAAGTGCAAGCGTTCGTCGGGAATCGCCGCGCTGAGCGTGCCAGCGGCAGCAGCGATCTTCGCCGCCGGGCGATCCCTAAATCCGGGGGCGAATTGTGGCGATTTCCGCTATCGTGTCAAGGCAACTTTTTACATCGCAAATTCGCCCGGGCAAGACAATCAGGCGGCGCTAAAGCGGTGCAACATCGGTTGCCCAATGGGTTGCCGCTGCACTACGCTATCACTCATGAGCGAGGACGATTTCGACGTGCAACGACTGGCCACTTACTTGCACCTTATGCCGGATCAGGTTTCCCGGCTCGCCGATCGGGGCAAGCTACCGGGTCGCAAAGTGCAAGGTCAGTGGCGATTTTCGCAGGCCGATGTGCACCATTGGCTGGAACGCCGCATTGGGCTATCGGACGACGAGGAATTGCAGCAGATGGAAAGCATTTTGCGCGCCGCCAGTGGGCATTGGGAAGCGCCCCATCCCATCGCCGACATACTGCCCCTGCCCGCGATTCAAGTGCCGCTGGCGGCGAAGACTCGCAACTCGGTAATCACCTCGATGGTGGAAGTCGCCGAGCGCACCGGTTGGCTGTGGGATCCGCAGAAAATGATTGACGCGGTGCGTGCCCGCGAAGATTTGCATCCCACGGCGCTGGAAAACGGCGTGGCATTGATGCACGCGCGGCGGCCACTATCGAGCATTCTGGGCCAGGCGTTCATCGCCTTTGGCCGAACGGAAAGCGGCGTGCCCTTTGGCGAGAGCAACGGCGTGCTGACCGACTTGTTTTTCTTGATCTGCTCGACCGACGATCGCGGCCATCTACAGTTGTTGGCTCGGCTAAGCCGGCTGGTGGCGGACGCGGAGTTGTTGGCCGCATTGCGCGGCGCCCGATGCGCAGGCGGTGCTCAAGGCGATCAAATCTGCGGAGGCGAGATTGACGCAATGACGGCTGCCGCGCTACCCACGCTCTTCATCGGCGATGCGAATCGCGAGGAGTTCCGCGCCTCGGCAAGGCGCATGATCGAACAGGGCGCGATCCACGCGGCCGATCTTGCATCGGCACGGACAATTATCGACGCGGGTTTTTCGCCTGCGTTGATCGTCGTTGCTCAGTCGTGGCCGGGTGAGTTTTCTCCTCGCCAGGTCGAACCGCTTTGCCGCGCCGCGCCGCTCGCGCGAATTTTCCGGCTGCTGGGAACATGGATGGATGGAAGCGGCCGAACGGGCAAGCCGTGGCCGGCGACGATCCGCGCCAATTGGCAGCGATGCGTTGCGCGACCGGCCGCCGATTTATCCTCGTGGTCGATGCCGGCGACCGCCACCGACGACGATCGCTTGCTGGCGCGATGCAGTACGACGTACTCGAACCCGTCAGTCCGCGATGGCGCACCGCTTATCGCGGTGTCTGCTCAAATGCGCGAGAGCGCCGATTCGCTGCTCGAGTTGTGTCGGCAATGCGGCTGGAACGCCGTTTGGGTTCGCAATCTCAATGAAGCGGCGAGCCAGGACTTCGATTGCGTGCTGTTTGACACCCGCAACACTTCGCCGAGCGAAATGGAAGCGTTGGCGAAGCTGAGAGGTGCGCTGGGCGAAGTTCCAGTGATCGCACTGGCCGGATTTCTGCGGCCGGACGATATCGAGCGCTTCCAGGTTGCAGGTGCCGCGGCGGTAGTTTCCAAACCATTTCTCGCCGATGATTTGCGTTGGCAGATCGAGCAGCTTTTGCCCCAAAGGACGACTCGATAACGCCTATCAAACCTCGGCGAACTCGTCGATCTCAACACGTACCATTTCGCGCCGCCAGGCGGGCTCGCTCATGTTTACGCATTAGTTGGTCGTGGGTCAGTTTAATCCTGGGAATTTTTCCCGGCTACCTGTCTCCTACAAGCCAAACGAACCAGACAATGGCGACAAGTCCGTAGAGAAAGACTAAGCCAATCGTTATTCCCGCTCTATCGAGAAGCGGACGCTTGCGAGTGGCGTACAGAGCGACCAAGGCAATCACAACAGACAATAAAGTAATGACAACGAACATCCCCGCATTGTACCCAATCAGCCTTGCAAACCGATGGGCCGGGCCTCAAGAATTATACTGACCCACTACTAGAATTTGGGTCCAAATGAAAATACCAGTTCGTGGATCGGCCAGGCGCGAATGGCAGGTGGCCCGTCGTCGTATGCCACCATGCTGGATTCGTGTGCGCGGCGGCGGCAACCGATCTCCTGCGGGCTAGGCTTGGGCAAGCGCCAGCGAGTGTTGGTCTTGCGCCACGTCAATCGGTTTTGATCGTAAACCGATACAATCACCGGCGGCTGAAAGTCGAGCATTCGACGAGCGATCAATTCATGGCTGGCCGTGGCATAGCGATCTTTGATGGCGATCAAATTCCAATCGCACCCCGCCGCGTCGGCCGCCAGCCAATCGCGCGGCAGCAGTAGCCGCGACGCCAGCCCGTTGGCCACCATTTCCCGGGCGCGGGGCGGAGCTTCGCGCGGATCGACTCATAGTTCGGCGAACACTTGCGCGGCGGTTGCCTCGCCGATTTCGTGGGCCACTGCCCGGTGCTCTCGCTCCAAGCGAGGATCGGGATGCAACGCACAATACTGTACATATTTATACTATGTGCTAGCTGGATTGGCAAGGGCCCGGCCGAGAAATTGCTGAAGCCGCGGCGCCACGAACAGCGCATTGGTGAAGCCTTCCTGGCCCACGTCGTACTGCCAGCCGGAATAATCGTAAAGGCCATAGAAGACGTATTTGAATTGCCGCAAGTACGTGTCGATCTCGTAGAAATCGCCGTGGCGGCCGTCGCGGAGGAAGTTCACCTCGCAGTAAATGCAATCGATTTTCTGCTCGGCCAGCATGCGGCTGGCTCCCTTGAGCACTTCCATGTCGAACCCTTCACAATCGGTTTTCAAAAGCTCGATGTGCTGGATGCCGTGCTCCTGGCAAAACGGGTCGACGCTTCGCAGCGTCACTTCTTCCAATTTTGACGACCCATTTTCGCCTTCCGTCACAATACGGTTCCAGGTGGAGTCGGCGGCGATTTTCATCTTCGCTTTGCCGTCGCTGGCGCCCATGGCCACGTTCTGCGGCTTGATATGCCGCTTGAAACGAGTGTTGCGAGCCAGATGCACGAATGTTTCGCGCACCGGTTCGAAAGCGTAGACCTCCGCCGTGGGGAACAGCGATGCCAGGCGAATTGCCGTTTGGCCGATGTTCGCGCCGACGTCGAAAATGATGCGCGGCCGGGGAATCAAGCGCACCAGATCGACTTCCAGCGCCACGCCGCGAGGCATGGTTTTGCGCCGGAACACTTCCAAGCCGCCCAAACGGAAGACGCTTCTGATCAGATCGTTGATCATTAGCCAATTTGAGTTTTCACGCATCCAACCGAAAGCAGGTGCACGCATTATAAGGGCGCGGTTTGCGGGAATGCGAGCAATATCGGCCTCGTTGTATGTGCATATGCACCGGCCGTGTAATTGCCGTGTACACTCGCCAATTGGCGGCGATTGCAGTAGGATGAGTGATTCGGTTTTATTGCTACTAGTTTCCTGGATTTTCCAGTGACCGCGATTGCCTCGAAAAACGCCCCCAACTCCTCACGCGCTGCCTGCAAAGGCACTTACGCCTTTGTCAGCCTAGGTTGCCCGAAGAACCTGGTCGACAGCGAGCGGATGCTTGGCCTATTGCAGTTGGATGGCTACCGCCTGGTGCACGAACCCAAAGGGGCCGACTTCGTAGTGGTTAACACCTGCGGGTTCATCGAACGCGCCCGCGAGGAATCGTACGGCACAATCCATGAGATGCTCGCTCTGAAGCGCCGCGGGGATACGCGGGGGGTAATTGTTTCCGGTTGCCTGGCGGAGCGCGAGAAGGAAACGCTGCTGGAAAAATGCCCAGAGGTGGATTACATCGTTGGCGTATTTGGCCGCGAACAAGTGACCAAAGTGGCCGACCGGCTGGTGGGGCGATTGGCCGAGCAGCGGAGCGTGTTTCAGCCGGCCCCGTCGACGCCGTTTTCCGACCGTTCGCGGCTGCGGATTACGCCGCGGCACTTTGCCTATCTGAAAATATCCGAAGGGTGCGACCGGCTGTGCACCTTCTGTGCGATTCCGAAGATGCGCGGCAAGCACGCCACCAAGCCGATGGAAGAGGTGCTGGCCGAGGCGGAGGAATTGGCCGCCGACGGCGTGCGCGAGTTGATCGTGGTGGCGCAGGATACCACATACTACGGAATGGACCTATACGGCCGGCCGCGGTTGGCGGAACTGCTGACGCGATTAATCGAAGTGCGCGGCATCCAATGGATTCGCCTGATGTATTTGTATCCGATGTATTTTACGGATGAGTTGCTGGACGTGCTTTCCGGCGGCGGCAAGATTCTGCCGTATCTCGATCTACCGTTGCAGCACATCAACGATACGATGCTCAAGCGCATGCAGCGCCGCGTAAACCGCGCGGAAACGGAGACGTTGTTAACCAGGCTCCGCTCGCGGATCGAAAATCTCGTGATGCGCACCACGTTCATTACCGGTTTCCCCGGCGAAACCGACGAACAATTTGACGAGCTGATTGATTTCGCAAAGGCGCAGCAGTTCGAGCGCCTGGGAGTGTTTACCTACTCTTACGAGGCCGATACGCCCGCCACGCGTTTGCCGGATCATTTGCCCGAGGACGCCAAGAATGAAAGGCGCGACCGTTTGATGGGCGTGCAGCAGGAAATTGCTTTCCGCTGGAACGAGTCGCAAATCGGCAAGCGTTTCGACGTGCTGATCGACCGCGCGGTGCCCGGCGAAAAGAATGCCTGGCTGGGGCGCAGTTACGCCGACGCTCCCGACGTCGATGGCATGGTGTATGTCAGCGGCAAGCGATTGAAGCCCGGGCAGATTGTGCCCTGCGAGATCGTGGCGACCTCTGAATATGACCTGGTGGCCGCCGCGGTGGGGCCGGGGAAGTAACCATCAATCGCTCTGTGCCGAATTAGCGGTTCCTGCGTACAATGGTCCTGTCATGTCGACCAGCACGCAGCCATCGCCCGGCCAGGTGAAATACGACGAGCGCACGATCGTCAACTTCCCCAATCAGGTGACCACCGTCCGCCTGCTGTTGGCGATTGTGTTGTTTGTGCTATTGCATCTGCATTGGTATTGGGCCGGATTATGGATGTTCATCATCACCGCCAGCACCGACTGGCTCGATGGGTTTTGGGCACGCCGCTACGGGCAAATCACCATTCTCGGCCGCATGCTCGATCCGTTTGTCGACAAAGTGGTCATCTGCGGCACGTATATTTTTCTGGCGGCCGATCCGAATTCCGGCCTGATGGCTTGGATGGCGGTGCTGGTGTTGGGGCGTGAACTTCTCGTCACCGCGCTGCGCAGCTTTTTGGAGCAGCAAGGCGCCGATTTTTCCGCCTCGATTTCCGGCAAGTTCAAGTTCATTTTGCAGTGCATTGCCGCCGGGACGAGCTTGTTCTGGCTGAGCTACGATCTGAAAGTCGCGCCGCTTGAAATGCATGTCGAGCCTAGATGGGTGCAATGGACGGTCGTAATCTCGGTGTGGTCGATGATCGCCATGACTGTCTATTCCGGCTACGCCTACGTGAGGGCCGCGGTGCGGCTGGTGCGCGGCACGTAGCGTTTGCCCGAGCAAAGGCCACCATGCTTGTGCTGTTGAATCTTCTGGTCGACGCCATCTTCATCGGCGGCGCGGTGGTTTGGGTGTGGGCCGCACGGCGCTTGTGGCGGCGCGAGCCTTTACTGCCGTACGAGCCGCGCCGCTTGGTTCCCTGGGGTGGCATCGATTTGGCCGTCGTCATTGCGGCAATTATCTTTCTGCAAGGGCTTTGTCTGGGCGTTGCAGTCAAATGGTCGGGCGTGCAAATGCCCAGCGACTGGAACAATCTGGATCCGCAAACGCGATTTATCGTGCTGTCCGGTAATTTGGCGGCCAATGTGCTCACGCTGCTGGTTGCCGCGCTGATTCTGTTTTGGCAAACCGACGCCCGGTGGAGCGATTTGGGCATCAATCTTCAGCGCGCACCATACGATGTGCGCTGCGGCGCGATCGCATTTGCGGCTGCCGCCCCGGCGGTGTTCGGATTGCAGCGGTTAATTACCACCTGGGTTCCCTATCACCACCAACTGGTGACCGCGGTTCAGGAAAAGAATGATCTGCCCATGTGGATTGTGGCCGGCGTTTCCGCCGTTGTGGTGGCCCCAGTATTCGAGGAATTTTTCTTTCGCGTACTGCTGCAGGGTTGGCTGGAGAAAGTCGAACTGCGGCTTGCTCGCCGGGCGGAATCCGATCTCGATGCGGATGAATCCGCCGTGATCGACAGCGAAGAGCCGCCGGCCGTCGGCCCCGGCGGAGTTCCGCTGGGATTGTTCGGTTTATCACTTGGAATGCTGCCGATCGTCGTCAGCTCGACGCTGTTCGCGCTCATGCACTGGGGACAAGGTGGCGCGCCCATTCCGCTATTTGTGTTCGCGCTGGTGCTGGGGTTTTTGTATCAGCGAACGCATCGGATTTTGCCGTCGCTCACTGTGCACGTGCTGTTGAACTCCATCAGCCTGGCCGTGTTTTTCGTCGAACCGAAGGGTTGATCCTGCGGAAATTCGGCGGCAAAGCGCTCTTTGCCTGGTGCGCCCGGCTTGTCACAATTTCGGTTTGCCTGTGGCACTATTTTTACGGACGAACTTGCGATGCAGGTTAAGGATCGGCTCACCGATTTCGGACACTATGCAGTTTATCTGTTGGTGCGCGTCTTCGTTTGTGTTCTGCAGGCCGTGCGGATTGAATCGTGCCAGCGCATGGCACGCGGGCTGGCCTGGCTGATGACCAGCGTTCTTGAGTTCCGCAGGCAACTTATCGACGAGAACCTGCAGCATGCCTTCCCGCACATGTCGCCGCCGGCGCGGCGTCGATTGCGCCGCCGCATGTGGGAGCACCTGTTCTTGATGCTGGCGGAAATCGCCCACTTTCCCCGCAAAGTGCACGACACCAATTGGCGCGACTACATGCACTTCAAGAACGAAGCCTGGATGATGCGCGAATTGTTCAGCAACCGGCCGCGCGTGTTCGTCTCCGGGCATTTCGGAAATTTCGAACTGGCCGGATACACCCTGGGGCTGTTCGGTTTTTCGACGTTTACCGTGGCACGGCCGCTCGATAATCCGTATCTGGATAACTTTGTCAATCATTTCCGCGAGCTGAAGGGCCAATACGTTCTGCAGAAGAAAGGCAGCGCTCAGGAGGCCGCCGCATTGCTGGCGGGGCACGGCACGCTCGGGGTGCTGGCCGATCAACATGCCGGGCATAAGGGATGCTGGGTCGATTTTTTTGGCCGACCAGCTTCCACCAATAAGGCGATTGCCGTTTTCGCACTGACGAACGAGGCCGCGCTGATGGTCGGCTACGCTCGCCGATTGGATAAGCCCCTGCATTACGAGATGGCGATGGAATCGCTGCTGGAACCGCAAACCATGGATCCGGCCCTGCGCGACGTGACCGCGCTGACGCAGTGGTACACGCACGTGTTGGAAACCATCATCCGCCGCGCTCCGGAGCAATACTGGTGGGTTCATCGCCGGTGGCGCGGCAAATCCGCGGCCAAGCGCCGCCGGCCCGCTACCACCGAAGCGGCGTGAGCCGCAACCACGCCTTCGCATTACTACGCCTTGGCAGTATTGTCGCCGACTGAGACAATGAAGCGCCGTGTGCTGCGCGGTTCGGCAGGAGCACCCCCCTCGTTAGCACGATTTAGGAGGTCTGCTACGCTTACGCCGCTGGAAGAGCTTGGCCTGAGCGGGTTGAGCCTGGATAGCCGGGTACGAAAGGTCTTTTATGCGCTGCCGCCCCAGGAACTAGCGTCGCTGATCGACAGAATGAACCACGAGGCCCGCCAGCGCCGCCTGATCTACGAGCGCGACGGGCAAGTGGAAACCATCCGGGCCCTATTGCGTCCGCAGGCGGCCATGCCCGATCAGTTGGCGTATCTCCACTTCGTGTCGCTCACGCTGTTGAATGCACTGAAGCGGCTGCCGGAAATGTATCTGGCCGATGCGGAGGTGCGCCGCATTGTGCCGCTTGCTGCCGACGAAGAAGAGTGGCTGCACGACAGTTGGGGGCCGGCGCAGCGCGACAACAATCCAGTATTCGGCCGGCTGGATGGCGTGATCGAACTTACTAGCCCCATGTGGAAAGATTCGCTGCGATTTATCGAGCCGAATCTGTCGGGCGTGGGAGGAATTCATTTGGGACCCACCTGCGACAGCTTGATCGCCGACCTGGTGTTGCCGGTGATGCAACGATTTGACCCGCAATTGCAACTGGAACGTGGCCCCGACCTGCGGGAGCTGTTCATCCAGGAGGTGCTGGAACACTTGGAGGCGATCGGCCGCACCGGGCAGCACGTGTGCTTCGTCGAGCCGAAATACGCCGGCTGTGGCATCGACGAGCAAACCGCGTTGGCGGAATACTATTTGCATCGCCACGGGTTGAAAATCTTGCACGCCGATCCGGCGGAGCTGTACGTCAAAGACGGCGAAGTCTGGTACGAAGACACTCCGGTCGACGTGGCGTATCGCGATTACGAGGTCCGCGACCTGGTGGCGCTGAAGCACAACGAAGGCGTGAACATCGAGCCGATGCGGCGGCTATTTCGCGAGAATCGGATGATCTCCACGATCGCCGGCGATTTCGATCACAAAAGCACGTGGGAAATTCTGACGGAGCCGGCGCTGGCGCGAAAATATTTCAACGCCGACGAACGGCAGGTGTTCCGCCGCCACGTGGCCTGGACGCGATTGCTGTTCGACCGCCGCACCACGCTGCCCGACGGCGAAAGCGGCGATCTGTTGCCATTTGTGCGCAAGCATCAAGACATGCTGGTGCTGAAGCCCAATCGCTCTTACGGCGGCGATCGCGTGTTGCTGGGGCATCTGCTGGATTCGGCGCAGTGGGAGCGGGAAATTGAAAACGCGCTGGCCTCGGGCGATCAGGTTGTGCAGCGACTGGTGAGCATTCCCGTCGGGGAATTTCCGTTCGTCGGTGATGACGGCGCGGTGCATCTGGAGCCGTTTTACACCGTGCTCGGTTTCGCGCCCACGAAATACGGTCTGGCAATTGTCGGCCGGGCATCGCAAAAGCAGGTGGTCAACGTGGCGCAGCGCGGCGGCATGTGCAGCGTGCTGGTGGGCCGCCCGCCGCACCCTCTGGTCGGTCCCGGCAGTACGAATAAGATTTTGTCATGAGCTCGACCGAAACCAGCCCTCGATTTGCCGCGGCGATTCAAAAAATCGACGAAGCCAACGCCGCCGATCCGAATCGAGAAGAGTTCGCAGGCCACGAAGAGGCGAAAGAATTGATTTACTCGCGGCGGATGACGCAGTGGCTCGATCGGCTGGCGCTCGATGCTTCCGAGCCGCTCCGATTGGCGGCCCACGGACAACACATTTGCCGCTGGACGATTCCGCGGAACAGTTATCCGATGGATCGTGCCGGCTACCTGAAGTGGCGCAACGAGTGCAAGCGAATGCATGCCGAGAAGCTCGGGCAAATTCTGCGCAGCGTGGGATATGATGCATCGACGATCGAGCGCGTGCAGTCGCTGGTGCGCAAAGAGCGTTTGAAGGCCGATCCGGAAACTCAACTTCTGGAAGACGTGGTGTGCCTGGTGTTTCTGGAAAATTATTTCGCCGACTTTGCTCGTCAGCACGACGCTGCCAAGCTGGTTGACATTGTGCGCAAGACGTGGAAGAAAATGTCGCCGCTGGGGCGCGATGCCGCGCTGCAATTGCCGCTATCCGGTGAATCGCGCAACCTTGTCGAACAAGCCCTGGCTACAGACCGCTGATCACCGACCATGCTTGCCGAAGTCATTTCCATCGGCGACGAGCTCACTAGCGGCCAGCGGTTGGATACCAACAGCCAATGGCTCAGCACGCGGCTGGGCGAATTGGGCGTGCGGGTGCTGTATCACACCACCGTGGCCGACGATCTGGATGCCAGCGTGCAGGTGTTTCGGCAGGCGGCCGAGCGCGTGGATCTAATCGTTTCCAGCGGCGGCTTGGGTCCCACGGCCGATGATCTGACGCGCAACGCGCTGGCGGTCGCCTCCGCCGTGGAACTGGTACTCAACGAAGCCGCGCTGCGCACATCGAAAGCTTATTTGCGCGGCGCAAGCGGCCCATGCCCGAGCGAAATCGCCTGCAAGCGCTCTTCCCGGGCGGCAGCCGGATGATTCCCAATCCGCAAGGCACGGCGCCGGGAATCGATCTCGAATTGCCGCGCCCGGCAAGTCGCCGGCCCGAGTGTTCGCCTTGCCCGGCGTACCGGCGGAGATGCACCAGATGTGGCGCGACACTGTCGCCCCGGCCATTGCCGCCTTGATGGGCAAGCCGCGCGTGATTCGCCACAAGCAAATCAAATGTTTCGGCGTGGGAGAAAGCGATTTGGAGCAGATGCTCGGCGATATGATTCGCCGCGGCCGCGATCCGCAAGTGGGCATTACAGTGCACGGGGCGACTATTACGCTGCGAATTACCGCGGCGGGCGCTTCTGCCGAAGCATGCTACGAGGTGATAGCCCCGACGATCGCCACCATTCGCGAAAAATTAGGAGAGTTGGTGTTCGGGGAGGATGACGACGAATTGGAGTACGCCGTGGTGCGCTTGTTGCTTGCGCAAAACAAGACGCTTGCGACCGCCGAATCAGGCAGCGGCGGCACGATCGCCCATTGGCTTTCGGAGGTCCCCGAAAGCGCCGGGCGGTATCTCGGCGGTGTCGTGGTGCGAAACCACGCGGCCTTGCCGCAACTGCTGGGAATTTCAGCCGCCGATCCTTCCGGCGCAGCAGCAAATGGTGGCCCTCATGGCTGAAGCAGTGCGGACAAAATTCGGCGCGGATTATGGCTTGGCCGTCGGCGAATTGCCGACCGTTGACGCTGGCGCTGCCGAGCCGCCGATGTTCTGGTATGCCGTGGTGGGGCCGCAGGGCGCGACGGTAAAATCGTCGCCGTACGCCGGGCATCCCAACATTCTCAAAGCCAGAGGCGGAAAGCAGGCGCTGAATCTGCTACGGCTTACGCTGCTTCGCGCTGGTCGCTAAGGCGCGGCCTAGGTGTTCGGGCCCGATTCGCGCACCAATTGACTGATTTGCTTAAACTGCGGCGCTTTGGCATCCTGGCACCATTCGAACAGCGCGGCTTCGACCGAGGTCAGCGTTGCGCCGGAGGCTTCCATCCGCCGCAGCGCGAATTCGTAATCGACCTTGTAGCGCGAACCGATGGCGTCGGCCGCCACGTAGATCGAGATACCTTCCGCCAATAGATCGAGCACCGATTGCTGCACGCACACGTGGGCTTCGATGCCGCACACGAGCCATTTGCGCGGCCCCAGCGTGCGCAGTTGTTGGCACAATTCGGCGCTGCCGCCGCAACTGAAGGCGGTTTTAGTAAATACGCGCTTCAAAAGCGGCAACAGTTCCGCAGTGGTTGGCCCCAATCCTTCTGGATACTGCTCCGTCGCCAGTACCGGCAAGCCGAGCGTTTTAGCGGCATCGAGCAGTCGCCGAATATTCCACACGATTCGCGCGTGGCCCTCGATCAAACCGATCAGCTTTTGCTGCACGTCGACCACTAGCAACCCCGTATCGCCGGCCGACATCAATTCCGGGCTGCGGGCGAAGGAGTTTTTGGCGTCCATGCTTGCGAGCATAACTGGGAAACATCGCATTGGCTAGTGGACTGGCAGGCAAGCGATCTTGCCTCACTTTTCGCAGCGTGTTAAACAGCCGCCATCATGGAAGAGATCCGCGAAATCGTTGCACGCAGCTCCCAGCTCCAAGTGGGTGTCGATTTCCATCAACCGTCGCCTGGTGCTCGACGGATTGCAGTTCGCCCGCCGCGTGCCGCTGTTTCCGATCGAAAAGATTTGCGATCTGGCGGAAGTTGCCCAATTGCGAAAGCAGGCGACGCCGCGCATCTCTTGGGCCGCGATTTTTGTGAAGGCCTATGCGTTGGCGGCGCAGTGCCATCCGCCCTTGCGGCGCACCTACGTTCGCTGGCCGTGGCCGCACTTGGCCGAGGAATCGCACAGCGCCGCAATGGTCGTCGTTAACCGCCAGTACTTGGGCGAGGATCGGATCTGTTGGGGGCGGTTGCCGCGGCCGGAATCACGCGCGCTGGTTCAACTGCAACGCCAACTGGACGTGTATCAAAACGATCCGGTCCAGAAAGTTTTTCGCCGGCAAATTACGCTTAGTCGACTGCCCACACCGGTGCGGCGACTGCTCTACTGGTGGAACCAAAATTTGGCCGGACGCAAACGTGCGCTGCGAATGGGTACGTTCACCATGAGCACGTTGGCCGGCCAGGGCGTGCTGAACCGCATGCATCAGACTTTTCTCACGAGCAGTTTGACCTACGGCCCGGTGGACGACGAAGGCCGATCGCTAGTGACGTTGCTGTGCGATCACCGCGTGGTCGACGGAATTGTGGCGGCGCGGGCGCTAACCGATTTGGAAGCGGCGCTGCGCGGCCCGATTGCCGAGGAGCTGAAGGCGCTGGCCGCCAACCGCGCGTCGGCCGCGGCATAGCTCAGACGCTCGCTCTATCGCCGCTGGATCATGCGCATGCCGTTGGTAATGACGATCAGGCTGGCGCCCACGTCGGCGGCCACGGCCATCCACATCGTGGCGAAACCGCCCGCGGCCAAAAGCAATACTCCCAACTTTGTGGCCAAGGCGAACACGATGTTTTGCTTGAGCAGCCGCCGGCAGCGCCGGCTCAATCGGACTAGCTCCGCCACTTTCGCCAGATCGGGCGCCATCACCACCACGTCGGCAGTTTCCATGGCGGTGTCGCTGGATTGCCCCCCAGCGCAATGCCCACGTCGGCGGCGGCCAACGCAGGGGCGTCGTTCACGCCGTCGCCGACCATCGCGGTGCGGCCTTCGGCGGCCAGCGCGCGCACGCGATCGATTTTGTCTTGCGGCATCAGGTCGGCTTGAAATTCACTGACGCCGATCTCGCGCGCGATCGACTGCGCCACGGAATTGTTGTCGCCGGTAAGCATCACAATTCGCTCCAGCCCCAGACGCCGAAGTTCGGCAATGGCGTGGGCCGTGCCACCGCGCGGCCGGTCGGCCAGTTGGATTACGCCGATCAATCGATCGGTGGTCCCTAGCCAGGCGCGCGTGCCCCCGTTAGCGCTTTGCAGCTTCGCGCGGTCGGCGTTCGATAGCCGAAATTCCGGTTCAGAAAACAGCCGCGGGTTGCCCAGATAGTAATTCTCGCCGTCCAGTTCGCCGCGAACGCCCAAACCTCGCAGGGCAGCGGCGCCGGCGGTTGTTTTTGGAATGATGCCGCGCTGGGCGGCCGCAGCAGTAATGGCCACCGCCAAGGGATGCTCGCTGTGGCGCTCCAGCCCGGCGGCCAATGCCAACACGTCCTCGGGCGAGGAACCGTTGAACGGTTCCACGCCGGTTACATTCATCGATCCAGTGGTCACCGTGCCGGT
Organism: Pirellulales bacterium; assembly: GCA_963773925.1. Classification (GTDB taxonomy): domain Bacteria; phylum Planctomycetota; class Planctomycetia; order Pirellulales; family JADZDJ01; genus CAVRAW01. Next base: position 176,070 of record CAVZDC010000009.1, on the reverse strand, counting down.
TTTGTCGAGGGCCAGAATTTCTAGCGATGCTGCCTTCTCCAAAAATTCGCCCCCTTTCACCAAAATTCCGTTGCGTGTCGCTTGATGCAGACCGCTGACAATCGTCACCGGCGTGGAGATGACCAATGCACACGGGCAGGCGATCACCAACAGCACCAATCCGCGGTGAATCCACCCCAGCGTGCCGACTTGCGCTGCCCAGGCCACATTCCCTTGCGCAAGCAGCGATGGGACAATCATCAGCGCCAGTGCCAGCGCAATGACCGCCGGGGTGTACAGCCGGGCAAAGTTGTCGATGAAGCGCTGCGTCGGCGAGCGGGCCGCCCGCGCCTCGTCGATCAATCGCGCAATGTGCGCCAGCGTGGTATTTTCCGCCGAGCGAGATACTTCCAGCACCAGCGAGCCTTCGCCGTTGAGCGTGCCCGCGAAAACATGATTGCCAGACTGCTTTTCCACGGGTACGCTTTCGCCGGTAATGGGGGCCTGATTCACCGCCGATTCGCCGGAAAGCACCCGGCCGTCGGCCGGAATCCGTTCGCCGGGCGCACCAACACGTGCTCGCCAACGGTTAGCTCCGCCGGGTCGACGTCGACCACGCTTTCGGTCGCCGTGCCGCGCTTAAGCAAGCGATGAGCCACATTGGGGGCCAATTCGATCAGTGAGCGCACTGCGTTTTCGGCGCGTGTCAGACTGAGCCGTTCCAGCCACAGCGAAACCGCGAACAGAAACATGGCCGTCGCGCCCTCAAAGTAATCGCCGATGACAATGGCGCCAGTTGCGGCCAGCGTCATCAGCACGTTCATATCCAGGCGCGCAACCGGATTGCCCGCCAGGCGGCCAATGCGACGTGAACGCCCGACACAACGGCCGCGGCGATCGCCAGCACTGCGACGGGCCACGTGAGCGAACCCGCGATCCAGCACGCCAGCGCGGCGGCAATGAGCAGCAATCCGCCCACGAGCGTGGTGCGCGGCAACTGCAAGTTCGTGGCAGCTTTCGGCACGACCCGCAGATATGCACCGGCTTCCTCGGCGGTGAAGCCGGCCTGCTCGATCGATTGCACGATTTCGGCGGCGTCGGTCTGGTCGGGATCGAACTCCACGCGGAGATTGCGCGCCAGATAATCGGGAGAAAGGCCTCGACGCCACGCGCGCCCCGTAGACTGCGCTCGATGAGCGCAAGTTCATCGGGGCAATCGAGCGCTGGAATGTGGAATGTTTTGGTGTGTGGCATGAGACTGCGGAATTATACGTCGCGGCCGCTCCCCCTGGCAGGCGAGTGCGTTTTCCGGCATACTGGCAAATCGGATCGCGGAAGTTTCTTTTTACGGGCGGCCGTGGCATATGAAAGTTCGCTCCACAACCATTCTCACGGTGCGGCATCGGGGCAAAGTGGCACTGGGGGGCGACGGCCAGGTGACATTGGGCAGTTCGGTGATGAAGGCCGATGCGGTGAAAATTCGCCGCCTGGCGGAAGGCAAAGTCATTTGCGGATTCGCCGGCGCGGCGGCCGATGCCTTCGCACTGCTGGAGCGGTTCGAAGCGAAACTGAAAGATTTTCCCTCGAATGTGCCGCGGGCGGCGACGGAACTAGCCAAGGATTGGCGCACTGATCGCGCACTGCGGCGGTTGGAAGCCTTGCTGGCGGTAGTCGACGCAAAAAATACGCTTCTGGTTTCCGGTACCGGCGACGTCATTCAGCCGACCGACGGCGTGCTGGGCATCGGTTCCGGCGGTTCGTACGCCGTCGCGGCGGCCCGGGCGCTGGTCGAACATTCCTCCCTTTCCACGGCCGAAATCGTCCGCAAGGCCCTGGAAATCGCCGCCGGAATCGACATCTACACCAATACCAACATCGTCGTAGAAGAACTCTGATGCACGAGTTGACGCCGCGACAGATTGTCGAAGAGCTCGACCGGCACATTGTCGGCCAGACCGACGCCAAGCGGGCCGTGGCCATCGCCATTCGCAACCGCTGGCGGCGGCAGCATTTGCCCGACGACATGAAGGCCGAGGTGGCGCCGAAGAACATTTTGATGATCGGCCCGACCGGCGTCGGCAAGACTGAAATTGCGCGGCGGCTGGCCAAGCTCACCGGCGCGCCGTTCATCAAAGTCGAAGCCACGAAATACACCGAGGTCGGCTACTACGGCCGCGACGTGGAAAGCATGATCCGCGAACTGGTGGAAAACGCCATTACGCTGGTGACCGAGCGCGAGCGAAAAAACGTCGAGGCGGAAGCCCAGCGGCGCATGGACGAGCGGCTGGTCGATTTATTGGCCCCGCCCCCGCCGCACTACGATGCCGCCGCCGAGAGCCCCGAATCGCCCCAGCGCCACGAACGCACGCGGGAAAAAATGCGGGCTATGCTTGAAGCCGGCGACATGGAACAGCGCAAAGTGGAAATCACCATCGAGCAAAAGGCCACGCCGATGATGTTCAGCGGCATGGGCATGGAACAAGTCGATTTCGATCTGCAGGGGATGTTCGAAAAAATTCTACCCAAGAACACCGTGCGCCGCGAGGTAACCGTGGCCGATGCGCGCAAAATTCTGTTCGATCACGAATGCGACTCCATGCTGAATAAGGAAAACATCAATCAGCAGGCGATTCAGTTGGCCGAGAACGTGGGCATCATCTTCCTGGACGAAGTCGACAAAATCGTGGCCAGCGAAGGCAAAGGGGCGGATGTTTCGCGCCAGGGGGTGCAACGCGATCTGTTGCCGATTGTCGAAGGCACCACCGTGCAAACGCGGTACGGCTACGTACATACCGATCATGTGCTGTTCATTGCCGCCGGCGCATTTCATCGCGCCAAACCCAGCGAGCTGATGCCCGAGCTGCAGGGGCGCTTCCCGATTCGCGTGGAACTCACCGATTTGACCAAGGACGATTTCATCCGCATTCTCACCGAGCCCAAAAGTGCGCTTACAAAACAGTATCTTGCGCTCTTGAGCACCGAGGGAGTTGAATTGGAATTCACGCCCGACGCCGTGGACTCGCTAGCCGATTTCGCATTTCGAGTGAATCAAACCACGCAGAACATCGGCGCCCGGCGGCTGTACACGATCATGGAACGGTTGCTGGAAGAGCTCAGCTTCGAAGCGCCCGACATGGGGCGCGGCAAGGTGACCATCAACGCCGCTTATGTGAATCAGAAGTTGGCGGCGCTAGCGGAAGATGAGGACCTGAGCAAGTTTATTTTGTAAGCAGGCATGGAATTTGCGTCGCTTCTCCTCGCATCTGAGAACTCCAGGATCCCTTTAAGTCGGAGAAAAACCATGAAAGCAGCCGTTTATACAATCATTTTCGGTTCGATCTTGCCGCTAGCGGGTTGCAGCGATCAGCGAAACCCGCCGCCCCCACCGCCCAATCAACCGGCGGTGGAGGAACATCGGGCCGTCGAAACGCCCCCCGCGACCGAGAATCGCCCGGCTGTCGAAACGCATGCGCCGGGTGTGGATGTGAAGGCCGAGAAGGGCAACGTCGAAGTGAAGGCGCCGGGCGTCGATGTCGACGTCGAACGAAACAAGAACAAATAGTTGTTCTTGGCGTGCCTAAGTAGACTGTGGCGCGGCCGGCGCAGTGCGCAGTAGCTGGCGCAACGTTACTACTGCGCTTTCGTGGCGATCGCCCCGCGCGCGAATTGTAAACCGCCGGGCAGTTGCGCCGATCGCGTCGATGGCAATTTCCAGTCGCTCAGCCGGCAGGGCCCCTGCCACGCGGTCGCCCCATTCCACAAAGCTCCAGCCTTCGCGGGCAAAATATTCCTCAGGGCCAAGCGCAGAAATTCATCGGCGCCGCGAAGCCGGTACGCATCGAAGTGAAAGATTGGTACGCGCCCGGCGTATTCATGCACTAAAACAAATGTGGGACTGGCAACAACGCCTTCTTCAACCCCGGCAGCCCGGGCAACTGCCTGCACCAGCCGTGTTTTGCCCGCCCCTAAGGAACCCATCAAGGCAATCACACAGCTGCTGGGAAGCACCGCTGCCAGAGACTCGCCCAGTGTCAACGTTCCCCGCTCATCGGCGACTTCGAAAATCAACAAATCATTCATTGAAATAATGTCAAATCTAAGCGGAACCGATCTTGCCGAAGGTTACCGGAAGGTCGATAGCAGAGGCAAGCCGCAGGAGATAATCGTTGCGCGGAATTTCGATCGCTCCTAGGCTGGCCGTGTGCTCGGTAAGCTGCTGAATGTCGAACAGCGTGTAGCCGCGTTCGTTAAGATGACGCACTAAATGCATCAGCGCCACTTTGGACGCGTCGCGGCGGCGGTAAAACATCGATTCGCCGGCAAACAAGCCCCCGATCGCCACGCCGTACACGCCGCCCGCAAGCTCGCCGGCCTGCCAAACTTCGACGCTACGCGCGTGGCCCAACTCGTGCAACTGCCGGTAGGCGGCAATCATCTCAGGAGTTAGCCAGGTGCCCCCCTCGCGGCCGGCGGCGGTGGCGCAGCCCTGGATGACGCCGGCGAAATCGCGGTCGCTGGTGACGCTGAATTTCCCGCTGCGCAGCGTAGCCGCAAGGCGGCGCGAAATGTGCAGTCCGTTCAACTCGAAAATGGCGCACGGATCGGGCGACCACCATTGCACTTCCGGGCAATCGTCCAAAAGCGGCCAGGGAAAAATGCCGTGCCGATACGCGTCCAACAGCCAATCGAGCGAAAGTTTGCCGCCGATGAGCACTAATCCCCAGCGATTGGCCCGCTGCGCGGGGGGAAAAAAACGGGATGGCGGCAACGCCGACATGCAAAGCGCCCGTCAACAGCTAAGCGAATGCGATCTCAGTGCTCTAACCTACTCTGACGCGGCGCTTGGGGCAATCCGCTCACTGCCGAACCGAAATTTCGTTCAGTAATTCCTTGAACACCGGCCGCACTAGCTTGTGCGACTCCGACCACTCCTTGGCCGCCACGCGGCACGTGAGCGTCGGCTTGATCCAGGTGGCCGACACACCGCAGGGAATGAACGGCTTGGGTTGCTCCAGCTTCTTCATTCGCTGGTTGAGTTGGGCCCGCACTTCGGGGACGATGCCATGGCTGACGGTGCCTACGTACCTCAGCTTTCCATCGACTTCGGCAGCCAGTATCAGCGACTGAAAGTCGCTTTCTCCCGCCGGGTCGAAGCCAAGTATCAAACAATCGACCGCCAGCAACGGCTGCGCGGTTTTCGCATTGTCGCTGGGCGCAAGCTCATCGGCTTCTTTCGCCGCGTTTTCAATAACGTCTTGCAGGCCGTTGACGCTGCCGGATTGATTTTCGGCCTGCGCGCTGATGGCCTTGACCAGGCTAATGCGTGCCGGGTGGCCTCCCCAATCCATAAAATCCCGATTCGCGAATCCGCCGACCAAAGGTGCAAAAGTGATCGCAGCCAGCCCCCAGATCGCCAGACTGACGCGCCAGAATGTCGCCGGCAGCGAGCTTCCCACGGTAAACCAAATCGTCAGCGGCCGCGCAATGATATCGAGCGGGGAAAGCCGTTCGTTCTCCAACGCCGCGTATAGGTAACAAGCTAAGTGCGCCCCAAAAAGCACCACGCCTCCCGCGATCATCTGTCCGATCGTCCACACGAACCGGCAGTTGCCGTGCGCTGGCAAAATGAACCGCGCCAACAGGCTAAGCATTAGCACCCCGACGGCGCCGCCAATCAGTTCCCAGCCCCAAACCGGAATCAGCTTGCGCCACGCTTCGAGTTTGTCCGGCTCGTTTTGTTGGACTCGTTCCTCGGGCGTCGGTTCGCGGTCCCACGGCTGCAGGTCCAGGAAAATTTCCAACGTGGGATACCACCCGCAACGGCCGCACCACCCCTGTTTGGGATCGATTCGGGCATTACACTTCTCGCAGCGCGGAGTGCTTGGCAGCGGAGTCGGCTTGAGCGATGGATGCTGTCCCATACGACGGTGTCATTGGAGTAACGTGCCGGCACCCGAACCCCAAACGTTGGAGTTCAGGGAGTTGTGGCTCTATCAAAGATAGGACAATGTACGCATGGACCAGCATTTCTGGGCATTGAATATGCGCGCGCTCCTGCGGGGAATGCCGGTTGTGCCGAAAGGATCAGTCACGCTGACCGCCGGAATTTGCGGATGGCAATGACCGCCTCAAGCCCGCAATCTACGGTCAGGGGCTTGGCCCGAGGCGCATCGGCGGATTACGGTATACTGAGGGCTTATTGCGTCGGCGAACTCAACCTGGCGCGGCTGAATCCAAACATGAACGAATATCCTCCGTCCGCCGATCCTACTCAGCCTGGGTTGTCGTCTCCCAGGCCGCCGCGGTGGATATTTAGCCGAATTCCCTTTCTGCTGATGCTCCTGCTGGCGGTGATTGTGCTGGCCTATGTGCCCGTAATGATGGAGCGCATCCAGTATTTCCGCACTCGTGGTGAGCTGCGGGCGCTGCACGATTTGGCGCCCGAGATGAATTTCAAGGCGCTCAGCAAGGCGTTCACGCTGGTCTATCGCAAAATCAAGCCCAGCGTGGTGCACATCAACGCGTATCGCACTATCGCGGTGCGCGACGATCTGGCTTCACTGCTCAGCGGCAATCCGCGCACGATTGGCGAGCGCATCCAGGCCTCGGGCGTCATCGTCGATCCGGCCGGTTATATCGTCACCAACCAGCACGCGATCGAAGGAGTGTACCGCATCGAAGTGGTGCTGGAGAATCAACAGGTATATCTGGCGACGACGGTCGGGGGTGATCCGGCAGTCGACTTGGCGGTGCTGAAAATCGATGCCAGCGATCTGATCGCCGCCGAGCTTGGAGACAGCGACAAAGTCGAAGTCGGCGAAATGGTGTGGGCCATCGGCAATCCATATGGCTTTGACCAAACCGTGACGGCCGGCATCATTAGCGCCAAAAATCGCCGCGAGCACGTATCCACCTCCAACGTCATTCAGGAATTCTTGCAAACCGATGCCGCCATCAACCCCGGCAGCAGCGGCGGCCCGCTGGTCGACATCGAAGGCAAGGTGATCGGCATCAACACCATCATTGTGGGTCAAGGCATCGGCCTGGCCATTCCGAGCAACGTGGTGCGCGACGTGCTGTATAAGCAGCTGCGCGCCAAGTCCAAGGTGGTGCGCAGCTTCATCGGCGTGCTGCTGGAAGGCGAGCCGATTACTCCGCAGACCGCTGCCAGGTACAACTTGCCGGCCGAGCATTCCACCGGCGCTTTAGTGGCCGCCACGAAGCCAGGCGCTCCCGCGGAGCGAGCCGGCATTCAACCCGCCGACGTCATCGTCGAATACAACGGTCAGGCCGTGACCGACCCGAATCAATTGCTGCTGATGATCGCCCGCACGCCGATCGGCGCCAAAGTGCCCGTGGTGATCGTTCGCAACGGAAAAGTAAGCACCTTGGATGTAACGGCCGAGGAGCGTCCGTAAAGGCTAGTCAATTCGCCAACGCGCGGCACCGGCCGCGGGCAGCGGAAGTCAAATGCTTTCGGCCGCGGCGCGCATTTGGAACTGCTCCCGAACCGCCGCCAGCCAATCAGGCGAAGGCCACGAATACGGGCGGAATTTTTCCAGCCGCCCTTCTTCCTCGTTCTGGAAGATCGCCACGTGCGGACCCAATTTGCTAGCCAGCGGCGAATCGATCAGGTGGCTGCTGTCGTTGGCGCTCATTTGGAACAGCACGCGCAAGGTAAATTTGCGCAGCGTTTGCCGGTCGAACGTGCGATTGAGCGTGTTCAGCGAATCGCACCAGACCAGCGTGTACACGCCCACCGCCGGACCGTCGCGCACGATTGTGCCTAGCATCTGTGCGGGGCTGGCGGGTTTTCCTTCGCTGGAGAACGAAAAACCCAAGTCTCCTTCGTCTCGGCGCAAATCGCGGAACCGGCCGATGTCGGAAATGATCAGATAAATTGCCGCAGCCCGTTGATCGTCCTCCGTTTGCTGGCGCTGCACTTCGGCTGAAACTTCGGTCAATAGAGCGGGCAAATCGCGCCGGCCGGCCGAATGCAACGCGTGCGGCAGCACCGTCGATAAGGCAGCCAGCCCGCTGCGGAAATCCGTCAGCGAATGGTCAATTGGCACATCGGTGGGCCGATCGTGCTGGAGCACGTAAAACCGCGCGGCGCTGCCGGCGGCAAATGCGGAGGCCACCTCGGCCCCCTTGGCGCTGGGCCGATGCTGCGCGGCCAGGCTGATCATGGCTGCGGTCAAAAGCCCCATGGCGCTTTCGGGCCGCTGACCTACGATCAACAAATTGTCGCCGCTTTGTGGGCGGAACACCGCGGCGGTGGGATCTTTGATAGCAATCGCGTCGCCCAGCCAGGCGTGAACCGGCGCCGATTGCACCGGCCAGTCGGCTGCCCGCAGCAGCTCGTTCAGCGCTTTGTTCCGGCGGATGTCGGCCGGCACGTTGCCTTCGAAAACGATCGGCGCGGGGGACGAGCTTCGGCCTGTGCGGCATATTTGTGCTCGGCCATCTGCTGCAGTTCTTTCAAATAGCGTTCGCGGCGCTCTTCCGACAGCCACACGATTTGAAACGGATGATTGCCCTGCACCAGCCCGTTGGCATCGTTGTAGATGGCTTCGCCGGGGCGCGAGAGCAGCCGGGCCGCGGAGTTGTCCTCGCTGAGAATCAGGTTCGCATCCGCCTCGCTGCACTGCAGGGCGATGCGCACCGCCATTTGGCCAATCGTGCTGCGCGCCAGGCTGTACGCGCCGCCCAGCGTTTGCGAACCCAACAGCACGTGCATGCCGAAGGCGCGGCCTTGCCGCACCAGGCGATCCAGCAACAGCGCGGCGTCCTGGGCCAGCTTGTCGTCCTCGGTAAAGAACTCTTGGAATTCGTCGATGATCAATAGAATGCGCGGCAGCGCATTGCGCGCCGGCCACGGCACGATAGCCGGCCACGTCTTGCGCCCGGCGTCGCGGTACAAATCTCCGCGGCGTCTGAGCTCGGCATCGAGTTTTTCCAGCACGCTTAAGCCGAATTCCCGCTCGCTTTCGATGGCGATTACCCGCGCGTGCGGCAGTTGATAAGTCGCGTAGGTCTTGAATTCCACGCCTTTTTTGAAGTCGATCAGATACAGCTCGATTTGATCAGGGCTGTAGGTGAGCGCGACGTTGGTAATCAGCGCGTGCAGCAGCGTGGATTTTCCCGAGCCCGTTTTACCGGCGATTAGCACGTGCTGGGCGGTGCCTTCGCCCAGCTTCAAGGCCTGCAGTTTGGTGGCGCCGGCGCGGCCCAGCGGCACGTGAATGCCGCCGGCGGTGTCGCCGGACCAGCGGGCATCTTCCCGAGGCGCCACGTGTTCAAACGGCACTTCCACGCGCTTGGCCACTCTCGCGCCGCGCCCACGACTTGCACTAGCCGCGTGAATTGTTCTTCCGGAGGCGGCGAATCGAGCGTGAGCGGATATTTTCGATAATCGGGATCGGTGCGAATAAAATGTTCTCCATCCCATTTCAGCACCACGGCGCTGTTTTCGATTTCTTTCATGTCGAACTGCGCCGGCAGCGGCAACTTCACGTCGTGAATCATCAAGGTGTACACGCCGCACCGCGCCCCGCTGGTGGCGATGCTCGTCAGCCGCCGCGCCGCGCGGTCGCTAAAATTCACCGGGAAATTCGCCACCACCAAAATGCGGAACGGTTCGGCCACTTCGCCCGCGTATTCGTTGTACTCGTCGATCGAGCGGAATTCATTGCGCAAGTACTTCTGGATGACGTTTTCCATCTGCTCGGTTAGGTCGGCCAGCCGCGCTTCGATGTGCGGCGGCTCGGTCCAAATGCGGTTGGTAACCAGTTGCTCGTCGTGGTCAGCCAGGTGCATGAAGCCCGCGAAGTTTTCCCCCAGACCCACTGGATCGATGATCGTAAACCGCACCTTTCCCGGCGGAATCGTGGTCAGCATTCGCAGCATGAGCGCCTGAATGGCTTCGATTGCCCGGCGGCGCCCTTCGCCCGAGGCCTTTAGCAGCAACGAGGCGTTTTGCGGAAACGGCAGCAGCGCAGGCAAGTCGAACTGTGCGGGAATCAGGCCGTTGAGTTCCTGGTTGCCGGAGATGCCGCCGGGAATCGTGTGCAGATCGACGTGAAACTGCCCGAACCGCATCGCAGGCGGCGGCGTGCTGGGAGGCGTCCAGATGTTCCATCGAGGATTATCCCACGGCAGGAAAAAGTGCTCGTTCTGGCGATTGCATTCTTCGATCGCGCCGCGAATGTTTTCCGCGCCGGCGCGCCAGGTTTGAATCAATTCGTCCCAGGCCGTGTCGCGCTGGAACCGCGCGGCGTTCATGTCCGACTCGAATTCATTTTGAGCGACGTGCAGCTCTTCTTGATATCGCTTTTGAATCTCATCCAGCCGTTTCGGATAGATCGCTTCGGCTTGGGCCAGCGCCGCATCGCGAGTTTCGATTAGTTCGGCCTGAAGGCGGACGTTTTTCGCCTCGGCCTGCTGGATCGACTCGTCGCGCAGCGCGGTGATTTCAACGATAGTTTGATCGGCCTTCTCTTGCGCAGCCTTCAGATCGTGGTCGCGGCGCTCGATAATCCGCCGCGTTTCGGCGGCGGCCCGTTCGCGGGCTTGTTTCACCGCCACGACGCGCAATTCCGCGAATTCCTGCAACGTGAAGTGCAGCTTTACATACAGCGGCGTGATGGTGCGCAGCGCTCTGCGGTACAGCCCAATCGCGCCGGTCACAAGCGCTGCAATCGCGGCGATGCTGCCCACGATCAGCCAGGCCCAGTTGTGGCCGCCGAACAGCAGAAACGCCAGCCCGCACAACACAATCCACACGGCAAACGAAATTCCGATGGGAGTTCCACGGACCAGCAAGCGAGGTGGCCAAGGAACATCCAAGGCTTGCGCTTCAGCGGAGGCGCGTTGGGCGCACGCTTGCAGCTTCGCGGCTACAGGCTCGGTTGTGGCCGGCGCCGAAACAGGCTCCGGCGGCAATGGGCGCACAAGCCGGCGCAGGCGGTACTCCGCCAGCCGCTGGTTGGTCCTTTGCAAAAGCTGAGCGAGCGAATCGGCAATCGCTGCGAATTGCTTTTCCTCTTCGGCCAGTTGAATTTGTGGCGCATTGTGGGTTGCTTCGAAAACCGTGTTGGTTTCCCAAGTAGATTCGGCCAGCTTGGATTTGGCGCGGCGTTCGTCGGAGATAAATTTGTCGTTGGCCTCGCGAATGGTACGCCGCAATTCCTCATCGGCCGCTTCCTTGCTGGCGTCGTAATTCGAAGCCGTCCGGGCCACCAGCGACGTGTATTCGCGCTGGGTGGAATCGCGGTCCATCTGAAAGCGCAAGATAGCCGTCTGGCGAAAGTCGCTCAATTCGCGCTGGGCGCGCTGCGTGGCCGTGTCGTACTGGGTGCGCACCTGCGCCTCGGCGGCTTCGCGCTCGGCGGCCAAGTTGTGCAACTCGGCGAGCATTTCACGCTGCGAGCCGGCGGAGAAACTCATGCGCCTGCCTCTTGTTCCGTGTCGATGTTCTGGTCAGTGATCACTCGCATTCGCGCTGTGCGCGGCCGAGCAATTCCGCCAGGTTGCCAATCGCCTCCAGTGCGTCCCGAATTTGCGGTTCCAATGGATCAATGTAGCATTCTTCAAAGCGCCGGCAATTGGCATCGTGCCAGTGTTCTTTCGTAGCTTGCCATTGCAATCGCAGCGTCTTGTACGCCGATGCGATCTTGGCGGAGCCCATCGTCAGGTCGGCGATGTTCATGTTGCCGCCTTGGTCTCTTGCATTCGTTGAGCGGTCGAGCCGCCGGCAGCCTGTTTGGCTTCGACGTCCGGGCGTGCCACCGATTGCCGCGATTTGTCTTCAACCAGTTCTTCCCAGGTAATTGCCCCTGGCGTTCCCGTGGCTGCATAGCGCGCCAAGGCATCGCTCATGCGATCCAACACCGCCAGCGCCTGCGGAATGTCGCCATCGAATACGGCCGCAAATCGCTGGATGGGGCCTTTGAACTTGTCGACGGCCTGCTGCGCGGCGCGGCTCCACTTTCTCACCGTTTCCAATTTCGCCTCGGCATATTCCAGCCGACGCTTAGCCATCTCCAAGAGCTTCTTCTCTTCGGCACACGACGGAACGTACTCATCGATTCGCTTGTAGGTGCGGCTTTGGGCCAGCTCGTCTTTCGCCCGGGCCACCGCCTCGGTGCTGCGGCGGATTTCCGCTTGCCAATAGGCCGGCCGATCGTGGGTGATCCAATCCAGTGCCCGACGCGCCTCCATTTCAACCTCCCCCAGCGCCTGCCGCGTTTCGAGGGCAAACGTGGCCAAGCTGCGCCCGGAACTCGGGCAGCGCGGCGACATTGGTGACGCGGGCTTGGGACATGGCGTGAATCAGGAGTCGGGGGTCAACCAGTCAGCACTCCCGGTTCGATTTAGCGTTGTTGCAAATATTCCTCGATGCGTTCGGCCTTGCGCAACAAGTAGGGCACGTACTGGTTGGTGCAGTCGACGAAGCGCGACAAAGTGCGCATCTGCTGTTCGAATTCCTCCAGAAACCGCTGGTGCTCCTGATCGCGCCACGTGCTGCCCAAGGCGACCAGTTGCCGCTGGATGGATTGCATCTGGCTGAGCATTTCGCCGCTGAATTGCTTCAGGTGCTGCACGAATCGCCGCAATTCGCCCGGATCAACGATAGCCTGGCTCATATGCCCTCCTCCGGATAGTAGCGTCGCTAACTACTATCATACCTGAAATTTCGCGGGCCGACGCGGTTTCGCCGCCCGATTTGGGGCCCAGAACGACCCACTCGGAATCAGAATCTGCAAGCCAATGCGGGCCTTACTTGTAGCGCATCCGCCGCGTCGGCTGCACGTAGGGCAAAAAGTACCAGGTGCCCGTTTTGTCGGTTGTCCAGCGGTGCTTAACCGTAAGTTCACCCTTGCCGCTAGCGTCGGCCAGGAAGCTTACCCGGGCGACAACATCGGCTGATTTCGAGTTCGACTGACTGACCGAAGCCACGTCGATCGTGACCATCCGATCAGACATGGGTGTTTTGGCTGCCTCGGGAATGGGATTTTTGGAAAGCCAGCGGCGCAGGGCGCGGTCGTGCCTCGAGCCGGCCAGCCGCAGCATATTGTGCAAGTCGTCGCTAAGCCAGGCTTCGACAAGCAGTTTTTCCCGGGCATTAAGCTCCGCCGGCAGCGGCTCGTCGGAAATAACCGCCGGGCCTTGCTCGCGCCCGAGGCAAATGAACCACAGAAGAACCGCAGCCAGGCCGAGCACCAAACCGATACGCCGCCACGGCAATTCGTTCTCCCGGAAACTGCGCACGGCATCCGCCAGCCTTCTTCGCATACTCTTGCGCGTCACATCCTCGATCGATACTACATGCGCACGGTAGTCGGACATCGAGCCGCGCACTTCCACCTGAATTCGGATTGGAGGCGCGGGAATTTCAACCAGCTCCGTCGGATCGACTCGATACCACGTCCAACACGCGCGGCAAACCAGGGCCCGATCCAACTGCCGCACCGGAATCAGCCCCGACGCCGCGCAGCGCGGGCAAGCCAACTTCACTTTGAAGTTGAACCACTCCTCCGTGGCGGAAATGCGTTGCTGTGCGGCGGGCGGTTCATGCATAAAGGCCATCCTTGCCAGAGGAACGATCCCTAATCGGCGGCACATTCGGCGGCGAATTGACGGCCAATGTGTGCCGCTTACAACTCGTCGAAATAAGTCGAGGTTTCGTCGTGTCCTTGGCCGGTCCACAAACGGTTGTCGCCCCAAGGCAAGGTCGTGCTGGTTTGCGGCTGGGCCACATTATTGGTCACGACGTAACCTAGGTCCTCCAGCGTCAGCGAATCGGTGTGACCGTCCAGGAAGACGACATTGGCGCGATTATTGTGCCGCGCTTCCGCCGGCGAGAAATAAACCACGATGTCGGTGCCGGTTTCATCCGGGCCGTACGGATCGAAGCCCGGCATCCTGGAGGGCGAGGGCGAATCGACCGTCGCGCCATCAGAACGTTTGCGCATGTGCGGCGGGTCGAGCGTCATCGAGTGGCCGCCGTGCGGCGTGCCGCCTCCCCGGCTGTCGCCGAAGCAAATGGTGTGGCTGGTGTCGTGAATGACCGCAACGGGGTAATGAATCATCGGCGTGGTTACGTCGCCATCGACCATGTTGCGGCTATTGCCCAGATACTGGAAGTTGTAACCATAGGCGCCGTTGCGGATGCTTTTGTTGTCGGGCATTGCCGGGTCGAAGAACACCTCGATGTCCAGCGGTACGTCGGTGCAAGTGGTGTCGGCACTGGTTCCGCCAGGGCCGTGGTAATCAGGTCAGGATCTTGCGCCGGCCGCCCCAGAAAATCGGAGATGATCCACTGCCAGCGCGGCCGCACGACGCCGAATTGATTAACTACATTGGGGTCTTCCCACCGGTAGGGCGGATGCTTCTTGTTGATATCCACGTAGCTTTGCATGCCCAAATACAACTGCCGCAGGTTGGAAATGCACTGAGTTGAGCGGGCGGTTTCGCGGGCCTTCATAATCGCCGGCAGCGCGAGCGAGGCCAGAACGACAATAATCGAAATCACCACGAGCAATTCAATCAGCGTGAAGCCGCTGGTTTTGTGCCTAGCAGCGTTGTTCGGTTGGGGTGCACGGCGGTCCGTTTCCATGAAAATTCTCCTTTGATGAAGCGCGACACTTCGATTCGCACTCGAGCGCGGGGCTCGCAGCTGTTTTCGTCGTGCCTGCTCTTAGCAAACCATGTGCCGAGGCGCGCAAGCGAGCGGCCCGCCCAAATGCCGGGGCTTATTGCACTGCAGCGCATGCAATGGTGTCGCGCGCGGCCATTAATTCGCCGTTGCCGATCGTTTTTTCAGCTTTGGCGAATTCACTTCTCAAACCGCACCACGGTTGCTATCGCTGAATCTCGCTGCTGCGGCGAGTGACGGTGGGATTCGGAACCGGCGTTTTTCGCCCGCAAAATCCTCAGCTTGACCCGCCTTTTAGCGACGCGCTATAATCGACCGCTTGCCATGGATGGCAACGCCGGCTTTAACTGTATGGAGGGTTGTAAGCCGGCGGAAATTGGGTCAGGGTGGGCCCTCGGGCCGGGTTCTTTCCCAGCCGACAGCCACCTTACCCGTGACAACACCGCAAAGGAGTTGCCGGTGTCTTCCGCTACAGCGTACGACATCAAGGAACGTGTCCGGCAGGCAGTCGACATCGTCGAGCTGGTCGGCAGCTACCTGCAATTGCGGCGCGAAGGCCGCAACTACAAGGCCCTGTGCCCCTGGCACGACGACACGCGCCCCAGCTTGCATGTGAATCCCGAGCGGCAATCGTTCAAGTGCTGGGTCTGCGATATCGGCGGCGACATCTTCAGCTTCATCATGAAGATGGAGAACGTCGAGTTTCCCGAAGCCCTGGCGATGCTGGCCGAACGGGCCGGGATTGCTTTGAAGCCGTCGCGCGGCGGCAATACGGGCGATACGGATGAAAAGCGAGCGCTCTATCAGGCGATGGCCTGGGCTGAAGAGCGATTCCATAAATGCCTGCTGAGTGCCCCGGAGGCAGAGCCGGCACGACGCTATCTGGCCGACCGTCAGATTTCCGCCGAGAGCATCGAGCGATTCCGTTTGGGCTATGCGCCGGATCGCTGGGACTGGCTGATCAAGCAGGCGTTAAGCACCGAAATCACGACGAAGGCTCTGGAAACCGTCGGCCTGATCATCCGCAAAGATGGCGGCGGGCATTACGATCGCTTCCGCGGCCGCGTGCTGTTTCCCATTCACGATGTGCAAGGCCGGCCGGTCGCGCTGGGAGGACGAGTTCTGCCGCAGGCAACCGCTGACGCCTCGGGCGCACCTGCCGCAACCGGAGCGAAATACATCAACTCGCCCGAGACGCCGCTGTTCTCCAAAAGCAGCATGCTCTACGGATTGGATTCGGCGCGCGACGCGATCACGCGCACGAAAATGGCAGTGATCATGGAAGGCTATACTGACACGATCGTCGCGCGACAGTTTGGATTCGACAACACCGTCGCCGTGCTGGGCACCGCGCTGGGTGAAGGACATATCCGCTTGCTGCGGCGATTTGCCGATTCCATTACGCTGGTGCTCGACGGCGACGAGGCCGGCCAACGGCGCGCCAACGAAATTCTCGGTTTATTCGTGGCCGAGCAGGTTGATTTGCGGATTGTGACGCTGCCCGATGGCTTGGATCCCGCCGATTTTCTCCTGCAGCGCGGCGCGGAAGCGTTTCGTCAGTTCTTGGACGGCGCCATCGACGCGGTAGAGCACAAGCTCGGGGCACTGAACCGGCGGCTAGGTCCGCGTGCCGACCATGCACCAGATTCATCAGGCATTGGAGGAAATCCTGGCCACGTTGGCCGGAGCGCCGCGCCTGCAATCGGGCACGACCGCTCAGGCTCGGCTGCGGGAGCATCAGGTGCTGGCGCGGCTGTCGCGGCAGTACGGCGTGGTCGAAGAAGAGCTGCGGATGCGTTTGCGCGATCTTCGCCGGCGAGCAAAACTGGGCTACACCGAAGGCGAAAGCGGCGCCGACAAAGCCGCCGTGGAATCACTTGCGTCCTGGGAGCGCGAACTTTTAGAAATCGTGCTATTAGAGCCGGAAGCGGTGCCCGCCGCTGCCGAAGTCGCGCCGCCGGACGAAATGGAATCGCCGATCGCCAGCCGCATCTTCACTCGCTGCTGCGAGTTGAGCCGCGACGGCATCACTCCCGATTTCGACCGGCTGCTGCTGGAATTCGACGAGCCGGCCATCAAAAATCTGCTGGTCGATCTGGACGAACACGGCCGCGCCAAAACTATTGGACGAAAAGGGCAACGTGAAGCCGACGGCGGAGCCAGCGGTGCGGTTGCGCGATTTGCTCGATACGCTCAAGCGTCGCGGGACATCAAAGCGGCCGTCGACGAGCACGCGCGACAATTGCGCGACACTCAACTCACAAGCGACGAGGAACTGGCGGTCTTGGAACGATTGATCGAACAAGGAACGAACGCGGCAAGGCATTTCCTCGCCCACGGATGGGTGAGAGCCTGGCCCGGTCGGCGCGACGACTCCCGCAAATGTGTCGCCGCGCCGGCCGACGAAGTTGTGGACCTAGCGCGTCCATGGAAGGGCGCGAAGGAGGTTGCGGTGCACCACGGCGATAAGGATTTGCATGAACTGATTGCCCAAGGAAAAAAACAAGGGTATCTGACCTACGATGAGGTGAACGCGTATCTGCCCGATGAGGCGGTGAACCCGGAGAAGCTCGACAACTTGCTGATGGCGTTGGACGAGGCGGGCATCGAACTGCTGACCGATCCGCCGCAGGGGGCCGCTAGCGGCAAGAAGCCTGAGGCTGAAAGCGCGGAAGTAGAAACGCTCACGCTCCCGCCCGACGAGCTGCGCAAGCTCAATAGCGACCCGGTCCGCATGTATCTGAGCCAGATGGCGGTCATTCCGCTATTGACGCGCGAGCAGGAAATCTCGCTGGCCAAAAAGATCGAAGTCACCCGCAAGCGATTCCGCCGCTCGGTATTGGGCTGCAACTTCGCCATGCAGGTGACGATCGACACGCTGCAAAAAGTGCATCAAGGCACGCTGCCATTCGATCGGACGATCAAGGTGTCGCTGACCGAGCGATTGACGAAGGAACAGATTCTGGCCCGGATGCCGCACAACCTGGGCACGTTGCAGTTGATCCGCCAGCACAACCGGGACGACTTCCGCAAGCTGATTCGCCTCAGTACGCCGCGGCAGGAAAAGCTCGACGCGCGCGGCAGGTTCTGCCGTCGCCGCCGCAAGGCGCTGCAACTGGTCGAAGAATTGAGCCTGCGCACGCGCCGCGTGCAACCGCTGGTGAAGCAATTGCGCGAGTTTTCGCGGCGGATGGATTTCCTGCGCCGCCGCCTGACGGAACTGAAATCCAGCCCCGCGGCCATGGGCGAGCGCGATCAATTGCGCCGCGAGCTGCGCGATTTGATGATGCTCACCTTGGAAAGCCCCCGCAGCCTGCGGAATCGGCTTGGAAGTGGTGATGCGGCAATTCGCCGACTACGAGCACGTCAAGCGCCAGCTTTCCAGCGGCAACTTGCGGCTGGTGGTCAGCATCGCCAAGAAGTATCGCAATCGCGGGCTCAGCTTCCTGGACCTGATTCAGGAAGGGAACACCGGCCTGATGCGCGCGGTCGATAAGTACGAGTATCGCCGCGGCTTCAAATTCAGCACGTATGCCACGTGGTGGATTCGTCAGGCGATCACTCGGGCCATTGCCGATCAGGCCCGCACGATCCGCATTCCGGTGCACATGATCGACGTGCTTTCGAAACTGCGCAACGTGGCCAAGGAGCTGCAGCAGCGCATGGGCCGCGAGCCGACGACCGAGGAAGTTTCCAAAGCTTCCGGCATGGAGCTGGAAGAAACCCAGCGCGTGCTGAACATCGGCCGGCATCCGGTCAGCCTCGATCGCCCGGTCGGCGAAAGCGAAGACAGCAGCTTCGGCGAGTTCATCGAGGACGGCGGCACCGAAAGCCCCGTGCATTCGGCCAGCAACGGCCTGCTGCGGCAGAAGATCGAAGCACTGCTGAAGACGCTGACGTACCGCGAACGGGAAATCATCCGCCTGCGCTACGGCCTGGGCGACGGCTACACCTACACGCTGGAAGAGGTGGGCCGCATCTTCAAGGTCACGCGCGAGCGCGTGCGGCAAATTGAAGCCAAGGCGGTGAAGAAGCTGCAGCATCCGGTGCGCAGCCAGCATTTGGCAGGTTTCTTAAGCGGGCTTTCCGCCGTCACAGCCGCGGCAGGTTAGCAGAAAGCTTCTTGCACAAAATGAGTTAAAACCGCCGGACGAAAGGCCGGCGGTTTTTTTATTGCCGCAATCTGATACATTGAAAGACTCGACGCTTCACCTGGAGTATTTGTGATGGCCGTGAACGCTGCCGTGTTGCGACAGTTGCACCGAATTCATCGGCAACTGGCCGACTTGCACGAGCGGTTGGAGCGCGGCCCGAAGCAAATTCGGGCCCGCACGGCCGCAGTGGCCCAGGTGGAAGAGCAACTGACCAAGTCGCAGGGCGACATCAAAGCCGCGCGGGTGGCCGCCGATCAAAAACAACTGCAATTGAAAAGCGCCGAAGGAAAAATCGGCGAGCTGAAAATCAAGCTGAATCAGGCGCACACCAATCGCGAATATCAGGCTCTGAAGGATCAGATTGCCGCCGATGAAATGGCCAGCAGCGTTTTGGCCGACGAAATTCTGGAGGCGCTGGAAAAAATCGACGTGCTCAAGGGCCTGGTGCCGGATGCCGAGAAACAGGTGGCCAAAGTCAAAGACGATCTGGCCAAGTTGCAGCAGCACGTGCGGGCCGAAGAAGATTCGCTGCGGGCCGATATCAAGCGGCTGGAAGGGGAACTTCGCGAAACCGAAACCTCGATGCCCGACGATTTCCGCGAAGTGTACCAGCGAGTGGTGAAGGCCAAGGGCCCCGACGCCATGGCCGCCATCGAAGGCGGCAGTTGCGGCGGCTGTTATCAGCAACTCACGATCAACGTGATCAACGAAATCAACATGGGGCGCGTGGTGCTTTGCAAATCGTGCGGGCGCGTGCTGTATTTGCCGGAAGAAAATCGGCCGGGGAGGGCCTGAAATTTGCCCTTCGCCGCTGGCCGGGTTTCGTATTTACAGCCGCTGTTTTGTCGCGCACAATAATTGCATCGGTCCGCCAGCAGCGGGCCGCGTTTTTTTGCGCTCAGGACGTTTTGTCGGAGTTTGTGAAATGTCTGAACTGGTGCCGGTCACTCGCAAAGGCTACGAAAAGCTGAAGGCGGAGCTCGACAATTTGGAAAACGTCGAGATGCCCAAGATTACGCAGCGCATCGCCACGGCTCGCTCGGAAGGCGACTTGAGCGAAAACGCGGAATATCACGGCGCTCGCGAGTCGCAGGGTATATTGCAGGCGAAAATCAATTTACTGCGCGACAAGTTGGCGCGGGCATCGATTATCGATACCTCCAAGACCCCGCGCGATCAGGTGGCCTTTGGCGCCACGGTGGTCGTGAAAGACCTCGAATTCGGCGATGACGAAACCTTTGTTTTGGTCGGCGCCGGCGAAGAGGATTACGATTCCGGAAGGATTCTGGTCACCAGTCCGTTGGCCCAGGGGCTGATCGGCGGCAAGGTGGGGCAGAAGGTCGAAATTCCGGTTCCAGCCGGTACGATGAAATTCCAGATCAAAGAAATTCGCTACGAAGAATAATTCAGTTCGATTGCTGAAGTGCTTCGGCGATCTTTTGCTGCAACAGGACGGTTGTGATGTTACGGATGATGAATCGCTTTTGGCGGTTCGTGGCGCCGCTGTGCAGCTCGATCTGCGCTGGTCGCAAACCAAGTTCGTCGCATAGGACCGCGATCACTGCTTGATTGGCCTTGCCTTTTTCGGCCGCTTGCCTGACCGCCACTTTCAGCGCGCCGGCGTGAATTCCAGTGATGCCGTTGCGGCGTGCGCCGGGTTGGGCCCGAACGACGAGCAATATTCCGTCGGCATAGGGTGCTAGCTGCAGCATTGGCTATTGTCTGGTCTGGATGCCTTCGAATAGCGCCGAGCCGATGCGCACGATCGTGGCGCCTTCGGCAATGGCGGCTTCGAAATCGCCGCTCATGCCCATCGACAGTTCGTCGAGCTTGATGTTGGGCGGCGCAACGCTGCGCAATCGATCGCGCAATTGGCGAAGCTGGGCGAACTCGTGCTGCGCTTGCACTGCATCTTCGTCACGGCCGGCCATCGTCATCAGTCCGCGAATTTCTATGGCCTGGAGCGCCGCAATGGCCGGCAGATTCGGCTCAACCTCCATCGGCTGGAAGCCATGCTTGGCGGCATCGCCGGAGATATTGACTTCGATCAACATCGGAACGCGGCGCTGGCTTTCCGCGGCGGACTTGTTGATCGCCTCAAACAGCCGCAGGCTATCGCCGGAATGAATTAGGGAAACCAATGGCAACGTCCGCTCGACTTTATTTCGCTGCAAATGGCCGATCATGTGCCATTGCACGGCGGTATCGCGCAGCGCCTCGGCCTTGGTCCACAGTTCCTGCGGCCGGCTTTCGCCCAGATCTCCGCAACCGGCTGCTACAAGTGCCTGCGCAGTATCCGATCCGACATACTTGGTCACCACAACCAACGTAACCTCGCGCTCGATTCGCCCGCTGCGCCGTGCCGCATCGGCGATGCGGCCGCGCACTCTTCGCCAGATTTTCGGCTATTTGTGTTGTGTTTGCCATGAAACTGGTTTATCGCAATTGATGATCGGCCGGACGACGGGTTATCTTAACAGGTGAAGGAGAGATCGCCATGTTCATGCGCGAATTGAAATTGCCTGTGTTGGCCGTCTGCGCCTCCGCCGCGCTGCTGCTAGTTGCGGAAAAGTCTTCCGCACAGAATTCTCCGTCCCCGGCACAATCGACGGCGGATGCCACGAAGAAAAACCCGGCCGATCCCACGGCCACGCTCAAGCAGCTTGGCGAAAATGTGTGGATCGACACGAACAATCATCAGGTGGTGATCGACGGGCAAATTTGCTTGACGCGCGGCATGCTGGAAATGTTCGCCGTGCCCAAGGGAACCAAGGAGCACGAATCGGTGGTGTCGTTGGACACAAAGGCCGCAATGGTGCACGCGGCGCTATTGGCCGTAGGCGCGATTCCCGGCACGACCGTGAAATATCAGCCCAAATACACTCCGGCCACCGGTCCGAAAGTGGATGTGTTCGTGTACTGGACCGACGCCAACGGAAAACAACAAAAAGCCCGCGCGCAAGATTGGGTGCGCGACATCAAAACAAGAAAGCCGATGGATAGCTATTGGGTGTTCGGCGGCAGCGGGTTTTACACCGACGAGGCGACAAAGAAGCAATACTACCTGGCCGAGGTGGGCGACCTGATCTGCGTTTCCAACTTCCCCGACGCCACCATGGATTTGCCGATCGAAAGCACCGACAGCAACGATGCGCTGGAGTTCGAGGCGTTCACCGAGCACATTCCCTCGCGCGGCACGAAAGTGACGCTGGTGCTGGTCCCGGAGATTGAGAAGAAGGCGGGCCAGAAAAGCCCGAAGTGACGGCTACCGCCCTCAGCCTGCTACGCCCTTCCTACGCGGCAGTGCTCCAACATGCCGGCCGCGGTCGTCACGTAGCTCACGTAGAACGGGCCGAATTCCGCATAGCGAGCGCTGGCTTCGTCGAACCGCATCGTGTAAACGATCTCCTTGAGGAACTGCGGATTGCGGGCCCACAGCGTCACGCCCCATTCCCAGTCGTCGAAGCCGGTGCTGGCGGTGATCAGTTGCGTTACCTTGCCGCCAAAGGTCATGCCCGTGCGAGCGTGCTCCGACATCAGCTTGCTGCGTTCCGCGAAAGGCAGCGTAAACCAATTCTCGCCGACCTTGCGTTTTTTGTTCATCGGGTAAAAGCACGTCGAAGGCCAGGGAGGCAAGTCGGGCATCAATCGCTGGCGGCGCATCATCGCTTCGCGATTCTCGTACGCTTTCAGCTTGGCTTTGTACGCCGGGCTGTCGAGCTGCTCCCCCTCCTCCACCAGGCGCTTGCCATATTGTTCCAGGCTCGGAACGTATTCCGAAACTTCGGTGATGGAAGTAAACGAGTACGTGGGCACAATCGCCGGGCCCAGCGAGCCGGCCAATAGCCGCTGATGCACGGCGTCGATCTTGAGCGGATTCGCGTCGAGCAGCATCAGGCCGAAATCGGCTTTGTGACCGCTAACGATGCTGGTTTGCAGGTGCGCCGGAGCATCGGGGCCGGCCGGGTCGAGAGCCGCGATGATCTCGTCTCGTCCCTTGGCTCTCTCGGCGGCGGACATGCCAGCCAATCGTGCGCGGTCGAAGCGATAAAACAGATGGCTGCAGTGCCAGCCTTCCAGCGGTTCCAAAGAAACTTCCGTCGCGCCGCTTTGACTCATTATGACTCCGAACTGAAAGGCAACTGGCTCAATATAACCAGCCAATCGTTCGTAGCCAACCGACTACTTTGCCGCGTCGGACAAATCGCCCACCAGACGCAGGAATACTTCGCGGGTAATCTGGGCCGAGATGTTCCGCCGTTCGCCGGCGCGTTGGCGTTGGTAGCGGCGCAAGCTCAGTTCGCCGCCGCGCCGCACCAAAAGCTCATAGTAGCGCGTGCCGTTGTCGTCGCGCTGCGGCGGACTGGAGCGCATTTGCACGATGCACTGATCCGCATCGACCTCGATCGGGCTGATCGGCTCCAGCAGATAGGTCAGGCGTTTGGCCAGCGCGTCGGCAACCAGCCTCAGCCGCTCGATGGGGGCGTCGGCTAGCGCGCTGGAAACTAACGTGATGTGTTCAAAAGCCAGCGCCAGGGCATCCAATCCCGTCAGCTTGGCGGTCAGTTCCTGGCCGCCGTCCGTGACGGCGATCGTTTGCACTTGCGGGCTGGATGACGACAGGTTTGAAAGCGCCGTTTCGGCGTGGGCTTTCAGTGTCATAGCAGCACCTCGACAAACTGGGGTCTCAACGGGTGAAAAACTAAAGTTGTTATCGGTTCGTTTCGCTTGGGTTTATCAGTTGGGGAAGTTTTTTCGACTACCTTTTTGATGCCGGGCGATTCCGGCCAGTCACCTATTTCGCCGTTTCCGTCTTGTGTTCGCTCCCATCGAACGAAAACGTGGTCATCTTGCCTTCCAACATGGTTTCGATGTGCACCGGCCGGGTCCACAGGCGGTACAGATTGGCCAGCGTGTCGCGGGCATAGTTGATTTGCAAATCGACCCCGTTGTGCTGGTGTTCCAGAAACAGCTCGCCCCGGTTTTTGTAGTTCCCGTCGCGCACGGCAATGATCGGGCGTCCGATGTTGGTCAGGTTGTACAACAGCCGCTCTTTGATTTTGTCGAATTCCCGGCTTTCGATGTTGTACGTTTCGGTCTCGCCGTTGTAGCCGAACGAGAACATCTTGTGCTGGCGGCAGAAATCCAGCGTTAGGAACTCGTCGATGAACATGATGTCGTTGTAAATCCGGCGCACCTCGAAGATTTTTTGCCGCCCCAGTCCGGTGTTCGTATTCCATTGGCGGCGCTGGACCATGTCGTCGCATTCGTCGAAATCCTTGCCGAAGCGGCCCCGATTCCAGCGGTCTTCGATATCGCGCAGAAGTTCAATGCCGAGCTTGTAAGGATTCAGCCGCGTCGGCGAACTGGCCATCGTGCCGCTATGATGGTCGGCGTAGTTGACGATGTCGCCCGGCTCCAGGCCTTGCTGGGTCATGATCGTGCTGTGCCAATAGCTGGCCCAGCCTTCGTTCATGATCTTGGTTTGCGCCTGCGGGGCGAAATAGTAGGCTTCCTCGCGGATGATCGACAGCACGTCCACCTGCCACGGCTTCAAAGGGGCGTGTTCCAACACGAACTGCATCACGTCGTGCGCAGGCTTGCTGGGAAAATTCTCTTCTCGCTCTCGGTCCTTGCGGCGCTGTTCCATCTCGGCCGCCAGCACCTCAGGCGGATTCACGTACGATTCCAAATATGGTTTCGCCGCGAACCGGCCAGGCGGGGCCAGCGGTTCTTCTTCATCATGCCGCTTGAATTCATACTTCGGCGGTTCCTCGGCGCGCTTGATGAACGGTGAATGCAGATCGATCAGGTCTTCGACGCTGAGGCAGGCGTCAATGAACGTTTCGACCTCCTCCACGCCGAACCGATCTAGATACCGCCGCACGCGGTTGCCGTGGTTGGCCATTTCGTCCATCATCTTGCGATTGGTTTGCGAAAACCAATTGTTGTGCTTGAAGAAATCAGCATGGCCATACACGTGGGCCATCACCAACTTCTGATCCGTCACGGCGTTGGACCGCATCAGGTACGCGTAGCAAGGATCGTTGTTGATCACCAGTTCGTAGATTTTCTGCAGCCCGTATTGGTAGCCCTTGGAAAGCTGCTCGTACTCCATGCCGAAGCGCCAGTGCGGATAGCGCGTGGGAAAGCCGCCGTACGAGGCGATCTCGTTGAGCTGATCGTAATCCACCACTTCGAAAATCGTGGGATAGAAATCCAGCCCGTAGCCGCGCGCATATTCTTCCATTTGGCATTGGATGTCCGCCAAATAGCCGGGCAACGGATCGAAATGCGTAACGGTAGCCATGGCTGGTAAATCTTTATGCAAACGGTGCCCCGCATCGCGCGGCGGTCATTTTCCCTTGCCCAGAAAGGCCTTGATCGAACCGTAAATCGCTTCTTTGTCTTCAATTTCCGACAGCACCAACGATTCGTGCTTTTCGCCGAAGCGGCCTTTGAGTGCCCGGATGTATTCGCCGCTGCCGTAGGGGCTTTCGACCTGTCCGTAACAGAACAAATTGACCATCGGCAGCAGTTCGTCGCTCAACAGCCGCAGGCTTTGGTCGTTGTCCTCGCCCCAGTTGTCGCCGTCGGAGAATTGGAAGCAGTACACGTTCCACTGTGTCGGATTGAATTCAGTGCGAATCAGATCGACTGCAACTTTGTAGGCGGAGCTGATCCGCGTGCCGCCGCTTTCCCGCGTGTGATAGAACGTTTCTTCATCCACTTGTCGCGCCACGGCGTCGTGGATGATGTAGCGCACTTCCAGCCCGTCGTATTGGCTGGCCAGCCAGGTGTCGATCCAGAAGGCCTCAGTGCGGACGATCTCTTTTTGATCGTCGGTCATCGAGCCCGACACGTCCATCATGTAGACGATCACCGCGTTGGCTTCCGGCTGTTGCACGCTGCTCCAGGCGCGGTAACGCTTGTCGTCGGGGATCGGCAGGATGACCGGCTTCTCGGGATTGTAATTGCCCGAAGCAATCTGCCGGCGCAGCGTTTGGAAATACGTGCGTTTGAAATGCCGCAACGATTCGGGGCCGGTGCGGCGGATGCTGTCGTAGCGTGATTTTTCCTGCTTGATGGTGGCCTTGCCTTTGGGCTGGATGCGCGGCAACTCCAATTCGTCGCCCAGGATGGCTGCCAATTCTTCCAGCGTCACGTCAACTTCCAGAATATGCGCGCCCGGGTCGCTGCCGGCCTGGCCCTTGCCGCTTTCCTTTTCTCCGGAGCCGCCGGCGATCGGCTGGCCGACTTCTCCATCCCCCTGCCCTACTCCGCCGGAGCCGTTTTTGCCGTAACGGAAATGCGGCACGTCAAGCTGAGGCAGCGGAATGCTGATCAGTTCCCGTCCCTTGCGGCCGATCATTTCGCCGTGCGTGATGTACTTCCGCAAGTTCTCGCGGATTTTGCCGCGGACGATTTGGCGGAACCGGCGGTGATCGTGATCGACGTTGAGAACCATGGCAAACAAATGACCAATTACGGCTTTGCGTCTCCTCGCGCAAAATGCTGGCTACGTAGTTCAACACGTCGGTGGCGCTTTCGTCGTCGTAGCCGAAGTCGCGTATCAGGCGGCTTTTGACCACGTCGATTTTCGCTTGCGTTTCGGCATCGACGACCTTCGATACCAGGCTGGTGAGCTTGATCGTGTCTTTCTGGTCTTCGAATAGTTTTAGTTCCAGGGCCCGGTGCAGCCGTTCGTTGCTCTTGTAGTCGAACGTGCGGCCATCGATCATCAAGGCCCCGATGTAGTTCATAATCTCGCGGCGGAAATCATCCTTCCGGCTGTCGGGGATGTCGATCTTTTCCTCGATCGAGCGCATCAGGCGTTCATCGGGCTCGTCGTACTGGCCGGTGAACTTATTGCGCACTTTTTCCCGCTGCGTGTAGGCCTTGATGTTGTCGATGTAGTTGCCGCAGAGGCGTTTCAAGGCGTCTTCGTCGGCGGCAATGGCCCGCTGCACCTCGTTTTTCACAATGTTGGTGTACTCTTGCTTGACCACGCCGATCAGTTCGCGGTAGTGATTTCGCGTTTCCTCGCTGGTAATCAGGCTGTGGTGTTTCAGGCCGGCCTCCAGTTCGTTGAGCACCATGAACGGATTGATAGAGACCGACTCCGGATGCGACACCAGCGAATTGGAAAGCTTGTCCTGCACGTACCGCGGCGAAATGCCCAGCATGCCTTCGCTGGCGGCCTGCTCGCGCAGCTCCTTCACGTTGTCTTCCGTGAAGCCGGGCAACGTTTTGCCGTTATACAGCTTGAGCTTCTGCAACAGCGTCAGGTTCGCGTTCTTGGGCTCTTCCAGCCGCGTGAGAATCGCCCACATGGCGGCCATCTCGATCGTGTGCGGCGCGATATGTTTGCCGAGCACCTTTTCCTTGTTGTAATCCTTCTCGTAGATTTTGATTTCGTCCGTGAGCGTGGTGACGTATGGCACGTCGATCTTCACTGTCCGATCGCGCAGCGCTTCCATGAATTCGTTGTTTTGCAGCCGGCGGTATTCCGGCTCGTTGGTGTGGCCGACGATCACTTCGTCGATGTCGGTTTGCGCGAACTTCTTCGGCTTGACCTTGTGTTCCTGGCTGGCACCAGCAGATCGTACAAGAACGCCACGTCAAGCTTCAGCACTTCCACAAACTCGATCACGCCACGGTTGGCGATGTTGAACTCGCCGTCGAAATTGAATGCCCGCGGGTCGCTGTCGCTGCCGTACTGGGCGATCTTGCGATAGTTCACGTCCCCGGTCAGTTCGGTGCTGTCCTGGTTCTTTTCGTCCTTCGGCTGGAACGTGCCGATGCCGATGCGGTCCTGCTCGCTCAGAATCAGACGCTTCACCCGCACGTCGGCAATCACGCGCGTCCAATCGCCGTCGTAGCGTTTCAGCCGCTCGCCGTACACGTAGCGGCAGAACGGGCACAGCTCGCCATGGATGCGCACCAGGAAGTCGTTGGCGCCGCGCTGGGCGTTCAGCCGCGTTTGAACTTCGTCGCGGAAACGCGTGGGAATCAGATGCAGCGGTTCCTCATGCATCGGGCACCAGTGCACCTGTTCGCGATTCTCCAGATCGACCCAGCCCAGCGTGTACAACGCGCCGTCGTCGTGCTGTGAATACCGCTCCAGTCCCTTTTTCAGCAGCCGGGCGATGGTGCTTTTGCTGCTGCCTACCGGGCCGTGCAGCAGAAGCACGCGTTTTTCAATGCCGTAGCCCTTGGCGGCGCTCTTGAAGGCGTTTACCAATTGGCTCAAAGCATGATCGAGGCCAAATACCGCGTCGTGCCCGTTGTAATCGGGATCGTCGAAGAACTTGTAGTGGAGGCGTTTCTCACGAGACACCTCGTACGTGTCGACTCCGTACGAAATGATCATGTCGTACACGCGCTGAAAGGCGTTGCGCGTGGGCGCGGATCGCTGGTCAGCACGTCGAGGTATTGATCGAACGTGCCCTCCCAGTTTTTGCGGCGAAATTGGTCGAGATCCTGACGCTGGCCGATGAGAGAAAGAATTTCGCGACCACCAGTCATGGCATGTCCTCCGCACCGCTGGATAAGGAATGTAGCGGGTAAGCGCGGAGGCAGCGGTGCGGCCCTCTGCGCCTTTCTTGCGGAGCGAACGTGGATCAGATTCCTTCGACTGCTCCGTGGTAGCTCGCAAGCTGAGTTTGCAATCCTCCCCAGGTCGACCTATCGGACGACACCACGCTTGCAGTGCCGGGTGCTGTAGCTGCCTCGCGCGATTGCCGCGTCCGCGCAGCAATAAGGCTGTCGGAAACGGCTAAAGGCAACTCAGAGGCTCGCCAGCGCGAGCGCGAGGGAGAAGTTGCAAAAGAGCGGGAGGAGCTATCTGGCGGATCAGCCGGCGGGAACCTGCTTCTCGTTCTTACGACAGCCAGCAGTGACTTACGATGCCACCGCTGACCGCCAATCTCCATTTCTAGTATTGCTACAAACCTGATTCCAGGCAATATCAACTTCCGTGCCGGTGTGCGGTTTGGCGGGCGAAAACGTTCCCGCCGCAAGGCTCGTTAACCTGAGAATGGCGTGATAGTTCCGCCGGAAGGCGCCACGCCACGGATCCTACACGCGATTCGCCCGCTTGGGGAACGTTTGGACACAACCCGAAATCAAGCTCACCAAGTGGCTGCCAGCAATCGCAGGCCGAACAAAGCCGGGGCGCTAAGCCAGCAAACGCTCCACGCTTTCCATCAGCCGATCCATGGCAAATGGCTTGCGGATGTAGTCGTCAACCCCCAGCATTTCCGCGTAGGCCTTGTGGCGGCTGCCTTCGTTGGCCGTAATCATGATCACCCGCAGCGGCACGGGGCGGGTGCGGCGCAGCTTCTCCAGCACCAGAAAGCCGCTGCGCTTGGGCATCATCATGTCCAGAATCACCAGGTCGGGATCCTCGCGCTCGCACAGCACCAGGCCCTGATTGCCGTCGCGGGCCACGAGCACCTGAAATCCCTTCGACTCCAGCGCCAGGCGCATCGACTCGACAATTTCCTGATCGTCATCGACCAGCAGAATGCGCTTGTTCTTGGTCGCCGATTTCTGGCCGCTGGCCTGCTTGGCTTCCGGATGTTTTCTTTCGACCGATCGGCTCTCAGAGGCCTTCGATTTTGCGGCGGATTGTGCCATGGCCAGCTTCGCGGAGGGTTGCGTGCGTCGAGTTTCGGTTGAAACCATATGCCTACCGCACCTTGTCCGTCGATGCAAGCGGGAACGGGCGATTTTCGGCCCTTGGATGCACTCGCCAACTTACCCACTCTCACTCTGGCAGCTTGTCGTACATGCCTTTCCAGATGTTCCAACGTATTCTTACGACTTCTGCCAACACCTCGAGATATGTGCGAAATCGCACCTTGGTATTGGGGTCATTTTCCCAATGGATGGGCCGCTCGGCGATTTTATAGCCCCGCCGGCGGGCGACAGCCAGCGCTTCCACGTCGAACCCCCACCGGCTGATGGTCAATCGCGGAAAAACGTCTTCTGTCGCTTTCGTGGTGAACACTTTGAACCCGGCTTGGGTATCTTGGATTCCCGGCATGGCCCAAAAACGAATCCAACGGTTTCCCAGCACTCCCAAGAATTCTTTCCACCAGGCCTGGTGCACCGTGATTTCCGCTCCCTCGGCGGCACGCGACCCAATTACCACGTCGGCGCCCGATTCTAAAAGCGGCAAGAATTTTTCGAAATGATCGACGGTGGTGGAATTGTCGGCGTCCATGAACAGGCGGTACTTTCCCCCCACGTGCACCATGCCATAGCGCACGGCGTATCCTTTACCGTGGTTGCCGCGGTCGGCATATTCCACCAGCCGCACGCGGTTGTCGGCGGCGCGGGCGGCTTCGACAACTTGCTTGGTGCGGTCGGTTGAGCCGTCGTCCACCACCGCCACTTCCCACGTGTACGATTGGCGCCTTAAATAATCGACCACCGCGGAAAGCGTTTTCGGCAAGCGCAATTCTTCGTTGTATGCGGGAATTACGACCGACAAGAAAATCCCGGTGCCGTCTGCCGACATAGGCAAGCGCTTGCGTGAATGAATATTGGTTGGAGTCGCCGCTATTAGAGAATAGGTTGCAGGCCAGCTTATTGACAGCGAAATAAATTGCAAGCCACGATGGAGCTTGCAACAGCAATTCTCCCAGATCGCTCGCGATGGAAAAACTTCCCAAATCTGATGTCGGCTTCCTTCCGACGTTCCTCGCCGGTCGGTGGCCCGTGGTGGCGCTGTTGGCGTGTCATTTCGCGCTGGGATTATCCGCCGCCAGCCGCAAGTCGGTCACGTTCGACGAGATCACGCACCTCTCCAGCGGTTATACCTACTGGGCCACCAACGATTACCGCATGGATCCGGAAAGCGGCAATTGGCCGCAGCGCTGGGCGGCGCTGCCGGTTTGGCTGGAGGGATATCGCTTACCGGCGCTGGACGACGTAACGTGGCAAACCGGCAATCAATGGGACTTTGCCGACAAGCTTTTTCACGGCTCTGGCAACGACGCCGATGCAATGCTGCTCCACGGCCGCGCCATGATCGGCCTGTTGAGCGTCACCTTGGGCTTGCTGGTGTATCTCTGTTCGAGGCAGTTATTCGGACCGATTGCCGGTCTGATCAGCCTGGCGCTCTACGCCTTCTCGCCCACGATGCTCAGCCACGGATTCTTGGTTACGGCCGATCTGGCCATCGCCTTGTTCTTCACCTTGGCGGTGCGGTTGCTATGGGAGTTATTGCACC
Organism: Pirellulales bacterium; assembly: GCA_963773925.1. Lineage (GTDB taxonomy): Bacteria > Planctomycetota > Planctomycetia > Pirellulales > JADZDJ01 > CAVRAW01. Next base: position 145,037 of record CAVZDC010000009.1, on the reverse strand, counting down.
GTATTAACTGGTCCACTTTTGCCGCGAGTTGTTTCGCGCTGGCCGGTTTGTTCCTGTCGAAGTATTCCGGCGTATTGATTATTCCCATGGCGACGCTGCTGGTGGCGATCCGATTGTTCAACCCTACGCCGCTGATTTGGGCGCTCGGACGCCGCCGTGAAATCAAAGCACGCTTCCAACAGCTAGCGACTTTTTTCGGAGTGGCATTGATCCAAGTTTTAGTTGTCGCGGCACTCATCTGGATTTCCTATGGATTGCGTTATTCGAAAAGTCAACCATCCCCAGTCCCGCAGCCGGCGCTCGTCTCGTTAGATATGCTGCTACAAAACACCGGCAATTTCGGGTTCACGCGTTCATTCATCGAGCTTGCCAAAGAGCACCACTTGCTGCCGGAATCATACCTGTATGGCTTTGCCTTCACGATGCTTACCGCGCAGCAGCGTCAGGCATTTCTCAACGGGGCGTTCAGCATTCACGGGTGGACCAGCTACTTTCCCTACGTCCTGCTGGTCAAGACGCCGCCGGAAGTATTCGTCATCCTGTTTCTGGCCCTGACTAGCCCATGGTTTTGGCGCCGCAGTGCAAACGCAAAGAACAAGACATCGCGGGCGCCGTCCGATCGACTTCTGCGTTTGTATTCCATCGCGCCGGTGTTGGTGCTATTAGGAGTGTATTGGATTTTTTCGTTGACCAGTCATTTGAATATTGGCCACCGGCATCTGCTGCCGACGTATCCGGCGATGTTCATCTTGGCCGGCGCCGCGGCGGCTTGGTTTCAATCGCCCCAGGCGGAACAGCCAAAAGAATCAGCGGCACGCAAGAACAAAGTCCGAGCGCTGGAGCCGCCAAAAGCCACAAGCAAACTGATGCTCGCCGCGCGGTGGCTGGTCGCTCTGTCGCTGTTACTGATAGTGGTCGAAGCCTTCGCCGCCTGGCCGAACTATCTGGCCTATTTCAATCTGTTGGCCGGCGGTTCACAAAACGGCTACAAGCACCTGGTCGATAGCTCGCTGGATTGGGGACAGGACCTGAAAGGGTTGAAGCAATGGCTCGATTCGCATCCCGACGATGCCAGGCATGTTTACCTCTGCTATTTCGGCACCGCATCGCCCGAGTACTATGGCATCGACGCCACGCTGCTGCCCGGCTTCTTCAACCGCTATCAACCTCACGTTCCCGAGCCGTTGACCGCGGGAACGTATTGCATCAGCGCCACGCTGCTCGAAGGGGTGTACCTAAAATTCCCGAGCAAATGGAACGCCCTATTTGAAAACTATTATCAGCAGTGCCGCGAGCAAGTGGCCGCCTATCAGCGCGCCGCCAGTGACCCGGAAGCCCGGAAGGCACTCGCTACGGGGGCTTCGCAAGCGGAGGTCGATCGGTTGTTTACGCTCTACGAGAACCTACGCTTGGCCCGACTGTGCTCGTTTTTGCGCGCGAAAGCCCGACTTCAGCGTCGGCCACACGATGATGATCTTCCTACTAAGTCAGGCAGATGTCGATCGGGCGACGCAGGGGCCGCCCGTCGAGCTGCTGCCCGAATGCGAGCCCGATGTGAAAGCATGCGTGGGAATTCGCTGAACGGAACGAGTCGTGCGAGGTTAGCCGTTGGGACGACCCTTGCCGCCTTGTCCGCCTGGGCCGCCCTGTCCACCTTGGCCGCCACCTTGACCACGGCCACCGCGAAACATTTGACTGGGGTCGATATCGATCTTCTTGCCTTGCATCTCCTCGAACTGTGTGCGCTGCTCAGGCGTGAGGATCGCCATCGCTTTGGCGTTCGTTTCCTCGCGCATGGCGCGCATGTTGCCTCCCTGAGCGCCGCCCGGAGGGCCGCCGGGCCCGCCGGCATTGCCACTGCGCGGCGCGGCGCTAGGTGTGCCATATCCACCCGGCGGCGGATACAGGTCGTCCAATTTATCTCGTTGATCTTCGCTTAGCCCGAGCTTCTTGGCGATCTCCGGCCGAGTGAGCGCGCGACCGCCGGCCATTTGCAAGCCAATTTGCTCCAAACGCTCTTTCTGTTCGGGCTTCAAGATCGCTTCGACTTTTTCCCGCGTCTCCGCCGCTTTGGCCAGCCGTTCTTCGCGAGGCAGATCGCGCAGCTCCTCTTCCAGCTTCGTGATTTCACTTTTTTGCTCTTCCGTCATGTTCAACTCTTTTTGAACAGCGTCCATTTGCAGCAGCGCAAAACCTCCGCCGACGCCGCCGCGCCCCACGCCGCCGAATCCGCGCGGGCCGCCATTTTGTGCCTGAACCGCTGAGGCCGTTAGCAGGCTCAGCGCGGCAAAAGCGGCGGCAACTTTCAGTGAGCTGAAAACAATGTTCATAACAATCGCTCCTCGTTTGGGTTTAAGAGTTTCGCGCTTTAATTCAAATCGGATTTACCTTGCCCACCGACATCTTCCGAGGCATTAAACCCCGCCGGCAGCGTGCGAGTTCCGCCAGCCTGGCAGTACCGCGAGCACTTGTTGCAGCAGTCACGGGCGACTAACCTCAAATGTATCTACTTGCGCTGGGCCATCTTTTGTAGCGACTGCGATGCTGCCACGCCATCGGCTGGGAAACTACCACATAAGCGACAGTTTATTGCGGCGGCAAAACCGCCGCCAATGGCTCACCTCCGTCGCTACGGCTGCCGCTGCCGCCTGGGCCGGCGGTATCGCCGGGTTGGCTTGGGCGCAATTGCCCCGGCAAGCTGAAAGGGCCAGTCCCCTGGCCGACCCCCGCGAATTCTCTCTCGAACTCCCCTCCGGACCCGTGCGGCCGGGAAACAATCGCTGCGTTCAATGCAATTCGGGGGGAGAAGAGGTCATCGCGCGGGTGCTGGCCGAAGTCGGTTCGTCTCTCGTGCTTATTTTGCCCAACGGCCGCTTGCTCGCGCTGCCGGCCGAAGAAACCACAAATACCGACAAACCTTTTACCGCCGCCACGGCCCAGCAAATGGCGGCCGAATTGACGGCCCGGCAGTTCGCTGGCTTCAAAACTCACGTCACGCGGCGGCATTTGTTTCTGTACAACACCAGCGACCTATTTTACACCGGCGCCAGCCGTATCCTCGAGCCGATGTACTCTGGCGTCTACTTGTACGCCAAGGGACAAAAGATCGATGTACACGAGCCCGAGGTGCCGCTGGTAGTGATCATGTTCCGCACGGAACAGGAGTTTCAAATGTTCCAGCGGATGCCCTCCGGCGTGGTGGCGTACTATTCGCCCATTACTAATTTTGTGGTGATGTACGAGCAATCGCGGCTGAGCGAAATGGCGCCGGAACTGGCATTGCGGCAAGCCATCAGCACAATCGCTCACGAAGGGGCGCATCAAATTCTGCACAATATCGGCGTGCAGCAGCGGATGTCCCATTGGCCGATGTGGCTGTGCGAAGGCCTGGCCGAGTATTTCGCTCCGACGACGGTCGGTTCGCGGCTGAAATGGAAAGGCCCGGGCGAGCTGAACGAACTGCGCCTGTATCAGCTCGACCAATATCTGCGCCGTCGCCCGCCTGGAACCCACGGCGACCTGGTGACCGACACCGTCGAAGCCGCCCAGCTGACCGCCACCGGCTACGCCACCGCCTGGGCGCTGACGCACTACCTGGTGCAGCGGCAAGCGCCCAGGTTTTTCGGTTTCTTGCAAGAAGTCAGCCGCATTGGGCCGTTCGAAGGTGGCGGCCGACCCGACAAGTACGGCCACCTTGCCGAGAACCGCGCCATGTTCGTCCGCTATTTCGGCAATGATATGGACGCCCTGGAAGACCAGGTGGTTTTGCATCTGCAAAAGCTGCTGGCGCGCGGTTAGACGCTTCGGCTAGTTACGGGGTAAACGCGTCCGCCCGTTTTTCTCTTTCCCGCTCGGCCCGCTCTGGCCGTGAGCTAGGTTTTAGGAGTCGCTATACCTTGAAATCCACCGATTCATTCTCCGATGAAAACGACTCCCCGACTCGGCTGGCTCAGTTGGATTTTTGCGGCTGACGATTTTCTTAAGCGCCTTCTTGCTATTTGAAGTGCAGCCGCTGTTGAGCAAGTACGTGCTGCCTTGGTTCGGCGGCACGCCCGCAGTGTGGACCACTTGCATGGTGTTCTTCCAAACCGTGCTGTTTCTGGGATACGCGTATGCGCATTTAAGCCAACGGGTGTTCAAGCCGTCGATTCAAGCGGCGGTGCATCTGTTGCTGTTGGGTGCGGCCCTTGCGGTGCTGCCGATCGCCCCCGACGCTTCCTGGAAGCCGGCGCCCGATCAGTCCCCCACGTGGCGCATTCTGATGCTGCTGACCGTATGCGTTGGTTTACCGTATTTCGCGCTATCGACCACCGGGCCGTTGGTGCAGGCCTGGTTTAGCCGCACGTATCCCAAACGCTCGCCCTATCGGCTGTACGCGCTGTCAAATATTGGATCGCTGTTGGCGCTGTTGAGCTATCCGTTTTACGTCGAGCCGGCGTTCAACATCGGTTCGCAAGCGCGATATTGGACGTGGGGCTTCGTCGCCTTTGCCGTGCTGTGTGCCGTTTCGGCGACGATTGCCGGCTGGTTCACCCGCGGACGCCAGCCAGCCGCGATCGAAACGAATGGCCAACACGGCGCCGTCGAAGAAGCGCCGCCGACCATCGGCCGCCGATTGTTGTGGCTGGCCCTGCCGGCTCTGGCCTCGATGATGCTCTTGGCCACCACCAATCACGTGTGCCAGGACGTGGCGGTCATCCCGTTCTTATGGGTCATGCCGCTGAGCTTGTATCTGCTCACGTTCATCATTTGCTTCGACCACGAGCGCTGGTATCAGCGCAAGTTCTTTGCCCTGGCTGCAGTCGCGAGTTTATGCCTGGTCACCGCCGTCGATCAACTCATCACCACCGGCGCGAACGTGTCGTTCAGTTTCGTCGTGGAATTGGCGATGTACTTTGCGGCGTTGTTCTTCCTGTGCATGGTCTGTCATGGCGAGCTGGTGCGGCTCAAGCCGGCGGCTCGCTATCTGACATCGTTCTATCTGATGATTGCCGCCGGCGGCGCGTTGGGCGGTTTGTTCGTCAGCCTCGCCGCCCCGGTGCTGTTTTCCACCTTCTTCGAATGGAAGATCTGCTTGATCGTCGGCTGTGTGCTAGCCGCGGGCACGTTTTTGGGCAGCCGTTCGGCGGCTTCGCTGCGACGGCTTTATTACCTGGCGCCCGCGCTGGTGCTGTTGTTCGTCGGCTTCAATTACCTTTCCCGGGTTGAGTCGGGCGAGGCGGAACTGAACATTTCCTCGCGCAGCTTTTATGGCGTGTCGCGCGTCATCGAGCGCGATACCGACGATCCCCTGCAGCGCAAGTTGCTGATGTACAGCGGGCGCATTGTTCACGGCGTGCAGTTCTTCGATCAAGAAAAACACCTGCTGCCCAACGCCTACTTTGGCCCGGAAACAGGTTGCGGGTGGGCGTTCGAGTTTTTCGCCAACCGTCCCGATTTGCGCGTGGGTGTGGTCGGATTGGCGCAGGCACCATGGCCGCCTATGCGCAGCCCGGCCAGCATTTCCGCTTTTACGAAATCAATCCCGACATGCTGCGGCTGGCCAACAAATACTTCAGTTATCTGAAAGAGTGCCGCGGCGACGTTGAAGTGAAACTGGGAGACGGCCGATTGTCGCTGGAGCGTGAATCGGCATCGGCGGCCGAGCCCCGCTTCGATCTGCTGGTGCTCGACGCCTTCAGCGGCGATTCCGTGCCCGCACATTTACTTACCAAACAAGCGTTCGAGATCTATCTGCAGCGGTTGAAGCCCGATGGGGCGATCGCCGTCAACATTTCCAATCGCTACTTGAATCTGGCGCCGGTCGTCTGCGGCGTGGCGCGCGAATTCGGGCTCACGCCTTTGCGGTTCTCGTCCTTGGGCAATGCGGCCGAAGGAAAATTCCCAGCCGAGTGGCTCTTGTTGACCAAGAACAAGCAACTCATCGCCAAATATCCGCAGGCCGCACACATTGCTGCTGACGTTCAGCCAGTTCGCAACGGCTATTGGACCGACGATCACAGCAACTTGTTTGAAATTCTGAAGTAATTGCGTCGGGCCAACCCCGTTCTTCTCTCGTTCGCAGCGTCGATCGTAATTGACACGCGCGACACCGGCGGTAGATTGAGTGTCGCGCCTCTGTAGCTTCTCGGCGACGATTCTTTCGGCGACGCACTGTTTTCCATGAAACACGTTTTCATGCATTTTGGCGGTCACATCGCGCTACGCAGATTCTTTGTTGCGGCGCAGCTCTTTGCAGTTCTTTCGATCTCTGCGCGATCTGCCCCAGGCGACGTTCAAACTCCCATCACTCCGACGCCGATTAGTTTGACGACCATCGGATCGGCATACGCGCAGAATTTCGATTCGCTGGCCACATCAGGAACTTCCTCCACACTTCCCGCCGGCTGGGCATTCTCGGAAAGCGGCAGCGGCGCCAACATAACCTACACGGCGGGCACCGGCAGCGGAACCACCGGCGATACTTACAGCTTCGGGGTTGCAGGCACAAACGCTGTGACTGATCGCGCGCTGTGAACACTGCTTACCGGCTCGTTGATCTCCACCATCGGCGCCACCTTCACCAACAATACGGCAAGCATGATTTCCTCGCTCGATATTGCGTATACCGGCGAACTTTGGCGGCTGGGCGCCACCACCGGCCGCACCGATGAACTCGATTTCCAATACAGCACAAATGCCACCAGCCTGAGTTCGGGCACGTGGACCAGTGTCAGCGCGTTGAATTTCATTACGCCTAACACTACGGGAACCGCGGGAGCCAGAGACGGCAACGCCGGCGGCAACTTCTCCAATGTTTCCGCTTCGATCACCGGCGTAAGTATTTCCAATGGCGCGAGCTTTTGGACTCGCTGGCTGGATTTCGACGCCTCCGCGTCCGACGACGGACTAGCCGTGGACGATTTCAGTCTCACGCCGCAAAGCACCGCAGCTTCTACCTGGAGCGGCGGCGGCGGAAGCAACAACTGGTCGACCGCTGCCAATTGGAATTCGGTCCCGTCCAATGGCAGCAGTCTCATGTTCGCCGGAACGACGCGGCTCTCGAATTCCAACGATAGCCTCACCAGCGCGAGTTCCATCACGTTTGACAACACCGCGGGCTCGTTCGCTCTTTCCGGAAACGCGCTGACGCTCGCCGGCGGAATCACCAATAATTCTACCAGCGCCCAAACCATCGGACTGAACCTGACGCTCAGCGCAGCCCAGCAGTTCAATGCCGCTAGTGGGAATCTTGTAGTCAACGGCACCGTCGCCACCGGCGGCAACGCTTTGACGTTCACTGGATCGTCCAACACAACCTTGGCCGGCATTGTTTCTGGGACCGGCGCGCTTGTGAAAACAGGTGCTGGCTCCCAAACCCTCTCTGGCAACAACTCTTACAGTAGCGGCACTACGGTGAACAGCGGCACCCTCGTCGTCGGTCACGTCAATGCCCTGGGCACAGGCGGCCTGGCGATCAACAACTCCGCCACCACTCAGCTGCAAGCCGGCTTGAGCGGCCCGGTGCAATTGCCCAGCCTGACGATCGCCGGCGGCGGCAGCCCCACGGCCACCTTGGATATCACCGACAACAACATGATCGTCCACAACGGCAACCTGGCCACGTTGACCGCGCAGGCCGCAGCCGCAGCCACCGTCAATCTCGATTGGACGGGCGCTGGTCTTACCAGCACCACGGCGCGTGACGATGCCAACGCCACCACGGCCGTGGGCATCATTCAAAACGACGACGGCGGCGGCAGCCCGTTGTATAGCACCTGGCCTCAAGGAGCCGATTCCGGCGGTGCCGTATCGGTCGTCGACTCCGATGTGCTAGTGAAGTACACCTACTACGGCGACGCTGACCTCGACGGAGTGGTCACTAATACTTTCGACTTCGACCTCTGGACGGCAGGCGCGTCCTCCGGGGGCGCCTTAACCGGGTGGGAGTTCGGTGACTTCGACTACGACGGTACGATTGGTTCCACGACCGACTATGACCTCTGGTCGGCAGGCTTTGCCAATCAAGGCAGCCCGTTGACCGTCGGTGTGCAGCCGGTGCCGGAGCCCAGCACGCTGGTGCTGGCCGCATTGGGTCTGATCAGCATCGTCTTGCAACAGCTTCGCCGGCAATCACATGTGGCCGCTGGGGCCCAGAGCGGTTAGGGTCAATCAAGTTCGGCAAGTGGTTCTGCCGACGCTACTGGCCCTTCTCTAATCCGGCCCGGGGCGTGAAAAATCCTGGTATTCTTCCCCGTGCTGAATGTAAGATAGATCGCACTTTTACTCGTCGTGGGCCTTGCTCCAATCGTTGCTCGAATTTTTTCGGCGGGTTTTGCCATGATTCCCGGCACGTGTTGGTCGATTTCCCGAGTCGTCCTCCGCTGGATGTTCGCGCTGGCGGTCACAGGTCTAGTGGCGCTCGGACCGGCGACCAGCCGGGTCTTTGCCGTGTCAGGCACGGATGGCATCTGGGAGACGGCCACCAGCGGCGGCTCGTGGAGCGATGCCGACACGGGCAACTGGTCGAGCGGCACTGTCGCCGACGGTGCCAATGGAACGGCCGACTTCAGCACACTCGACATCAACTCCAACAACACGGTCCATCTCGCCGCGCCTCGAACCATTGGCAATCTTGTTTTCGGCGACACATCGCCCAGCAACGATTGGAGTCTCGACAACGACGGCAGCAGTTCGAACATCTTGACGCTGGAAGCTGTCGGCGTTCCAACGATTACCGTCAATAATCGAACAGCTACCGTCAGCACGCTCGTGGCCGGCACAGGCGGTCTGAACATAGGCGGCGCCGGAACTTTAGTCCTCGGCGGAACTAACACCTATAGCGGCGACACAACTTTGAACGATACCGCCACGCTTGTCGTGGCGCATCCAAGTGCTCTGGGAACCGGCGGGCTGGCAATGAACGACGGAACAGCCGCCCAAATTCAGGCCGGGCTCGCTGCGCCCGTTGCGCTGACAGGGCTATCGATCGCGGGGGGCAGTTCCCCCACGGCTACGTTGGACATTACGGATAACAACCTTATCGTGCACAATGGCGATTTGGCCGCATTGACCCAGCAGGTCAAGAGTGGATTGAACGTCAGTGGATCGCTGTGGACCGGTTTAGGAATTACCAGCAGCACGGCCGCGAATGATTCCAGCGGTGTAAGTGCCGTGGGAATTGACCTCAACGACGACGGCGCCGGCGGAACTTTGTATGAGAATTGGCCCTTCGGCGCCGATTCCGGAGGTGCCGTACCGGTAAGCCATACGGACGTGCTGATCAAGTACACCTACTACGGCGACGCCGATTTGGACGGCGTCGTCGACATCTCAATCGACTATTCGCTTTGGGAAACCGGCTTCACGGTCGGCGGCTCGCTGAACGGCTGGTTCTTTGGCGACTTTGATTACGACGGAGTGGTGAACTCCAGCACCGATTACGACCTCTGGTCGGCAGGTTATGCCGGTCAAGGCAGTAGTTCGCTGTCCGTCTACACGCAGCCGGTGCCCGAGCCCAGCACGCTGATGCTGGCCGTGTTCGGTCTCGCCGGGCTGGCAGCCTTTGTGCGGCAGCGATCGCTATCTTCCACCGCCATTTGACCCAATCAGCTCCGGGCGCATTCCTTGCAGGCAGTGCCGCGGCGCGGAAATAAAACAAGCCCACGGGCACACGTCCCACGGGCTTGTTCGTTTCGACCTGATTGACGGTTTGCTATCGGTCTAGCGCTTCAAGCGCGACGACTCTGCATTGGGCTGCTCGGCCTGCAAGGTCGGCGAGCCGGCATCGTCCACTTGCAGCGGCCGCGGCTCTTGAGCAACTTGCTGCTTGCCGTCGGCCGAGTAATCGCCGACTTCCACTACGCGGCCGTCGGTGTTCCAGCGCGTCCATTTGCCGCTGAGAACGCCCGCCACGTAGGCGCCTTCCAACTGCTTCTGGCCGTTGGGGTGCCACCAGGTGAACTTGCCTTGCTGCTTGCCGGCAACGTATTCACCTTGCAGTTGCTTTTGGCCGTTCGGATACCACCAGGTGAACTTGCCCACGGGCAGGTCGGATTCGTATCGGCCTTCCATTTGCTTCTGGCCGTTTTTGTGCCACCAGGTCCACAAGCCGTGGCGCTGGTTGGTGCCTTCGGTGCCGGTCACCTGGACAGTAGCAGTGCCGGTCCAGAAATCGTAGTTCGACTTGGTGATTTCCTTGCCGTACAGCACCCAACCTTCGGCACGCTTCTGGCCGGGGGCGTAATTATCAACTTGCGGGGCCAGGCGGCGGCCATCGACGTACTTTTCACGGGTCGCCAACTTGTAGTCCGGACCCCATTCCATCACTTCGCCGTCGAGTTGACCTTGCTTATAGTCGACTTCGCGGCGCTTCTGGCCGTTCGGGTAGTACCACACGCTCTTGCCGTTGCGCTCGCCGTGATCGAAATCCCATTCGCTCACTTTGCGGTTCTTGGAATCGAACACCTTCCAAGTGCCGTTGAGCACGCCGTCTTCAAACGTGGCTTCGGCCACGAACGGCGGTTGGAAATCTTTGTACAACACGCCTTGCAACATCGGCGCTTTGTTCGGTCCGTACCAGCGGAGCCAGCGGCCGTGCCGTTTGCCGTAGCGGTATTCGCCGCTGCCGACCAGGCGGCCTTTCTCGTCCCACTCGGTCCACAGACCGTGGTTGTAGTAATTGCCTTCGGCATCTTGCGTGACGTGCCGCTCGATCTTCACGGCGGTGTTCGGATGCCGCTCGCGGATCACTTCCACGCCGTTTTCAGTGCCCTCGGTCGACGGCGTGGCGTCGGCGGCAGCGTCGTCGGTAATCGGCGCGGCCTTCGCCGGAGCGGCGATAGTCGGCGTTTCCTCAGTAGCCAAGGCGGGAGCAACCTCCTTGTCGCTCGCCGACGGCTTGGCCAATGTCGGTTGCTCGTTCGCCAGCGCCACCGACGCAGTCACCGGCAGCGCTGCGCCCAGCGCCAGCCCCAAAATCCAATGTGCGGGCTTCCGTGCCATGATTCAAACTCCTTGCGATACGCCGCTATTGTGTCAGGTCGGTTAAGTCTGTCTGGCTGCGATCTCCAGAAGCGATCGAATGCCGACGCGCCTCTGGCGAATCGAAACGGCGGACTTGTGTCTTTCGCATCTCATTGGGCGACGCACACCGTTGCAGTTCCACCGCAACGTACACGTCGCAAAGATGCGCTCTCCGATGTTTCGCCGGGCGGGTTAACCGGCGCATCGACAAGTCCCCTAGACTCATCAATCGTTATCGGTCCGTTAGGCGCGGAATTGTCGATTTTTCCGCATCAATTTATAGAACCGTCGCTGTAGCTAAGCCGTTACCTTGCGGCCATTTGCGACGAATCCGAAAAGTCTTCGGCGGCGGCAAACACGCTGCGGCTTACGCAGCTTATCGTTCGACGCGCTGGACGAGGGACGCCTGCCAGGTTTCCAGACGGTCGAATAGCGGCGATAGCCATCCGCCGGGCAAACACGCTGCGGCGCAAATCCATCCCAATGCCGCGCCCCAAAGGACGTCGCTAAGAAAATGATTACTGCTGACAATTCGCTGACCGGCGGCAAGCACGGCAAAGGCCGCAAACAGCCATTTACCTCGCGGAAACACCCAGCTCAATCCCAGCGCCAATCCAACCGCCGCGGCGGTATGGCTGGATGGAAAACTCTGCCACGCCGACCCGTGCGAGAAAGCGGGCAACCAGCCGTGGAAGGTGGCCAGCGGGCTGGTGCCTCTTAATTGTTCGATGGTGTGCGGCCGCGATCGTGCCAATAAGAATTTCACGACGTTGGCCCCCAAGCCTGCCAAATACGTCGTCCCGATCGTGCGCGGCAATCTGGTGCGCTGCGCGGCGCCAACACCCAAGCCGCTAGCAAAATCGCCGCCGCTCCTGCGCCGTGACCAAACACCTCCGCCAATTGGCAAAGCTTGTTCACTCCGCCGGGCACGCCTTTGGACCGCACCCATTGCGCCAGCGGCACGTCGATACTGAGTGCCGCTGCTCCCAAAAGAGCCAGTAGCACGGGCCAGACGAGTTGCTTCGTCCGGTGGTTGGATCGGTTTCCTGGCTGCGCCGATCGCCATGAGGCCGGCGGGCGAGGTGTCGCCAATCTCTCGGGGCTCTGTTTCCACGGACATTGACATGGCCGGAAGGATAGCAGGACTGCCCGGTGGCGCGAACGTCAGATCAACCGCGGCCAGCCCACGCTAGCGGGCCAGATCTCGTTACAAACGCTTTACATTCGCAAGGGTCCGTCCCGGGTACTATCAGATGCAGCCATTGCCCATCGCGCCGAAACCATTTCTGCGCCGGCAACCACAGTTCTCTGTAAAAATGGAGTCCGATCATGCGACGCGCAACACTTTTTCTGGCGATTGGAACGATGTTCGTCGGTTTGGCGGCATCATCCAGCTCTATCTGGGCCAAAGGTAATGGCCCAAACTTGAAGCAATTGGCCGTTGACGCAGTTAACGAGAACCCTAAAACCGCACAGTCGGCAATTGCCGCGCTGCGCGACGCTGGGCCGGCGGGCTTGGAAGCGCTGGAAGATGTACACCGATATTGGATTGAAAAACAGCGCGCTGACCCTGATGCCATCGCCGCCGATCCAACGTGGCAACGCGTCAAAGCGGCGCTCGATGCCGTGGGGGCTCAGCGCGATTGTTACGCCTCGCGGCTCTACTGGTACACCGATTTCGAGGCCGCTAAGACCGCAGCCAGGAAATCTGGCAAACCGATTCTGTCGCTGCGACTGCTGGGAAAACTCACGGACGAATTCAGTTGTGCCAATAGTCGCTTCTTCCGCACGACGCTCTACGCCAACGAAGAAGTCAGCAACGTATTGCGCGATCGGTTCATTCTGCATTGGCAATCAGTTCGGCCCGTGCCCCAAGTGACGATCGATTTCGGCGACGGCCGCAAACTGGAGCGCACGCTCACCGGCAATAGCATCCACTACGTGCTCGACAGCGATGGCCGCGTCATCGACGCCCTGCCCGGCCTGTACGGTCCCAAGGCGTTCTTGAACGGGATTGAAACCGCCAGCGTCGCCGTGTTTGGCATCCGCGGGATGAGCGAAATCGATCGCGCCAATTATCTGTTGGACTATCACGTAGCGATAGAGAAAATGCTCCGGCAAAATTGGCAAAACGATCTGGCGGCTCTTGGCCTGTTGCCATCCGATTATGATCCGTCTTCCCCCGAGGCGACGGACGAACACCAAGGGAAATCTGCAACGGCCGTCGCGGCCAACGAGCTTGCCGTAGCCAAGCGGGCAGCCGAAACTGTTGTGCTCGCCGGCACTCTGGCCGATACGATTGACCTAACCGCAAAAACCGACGATGCAGTTTGGAGCCGCATCGCGCAATTGCATCGGGCCGACGCGGAATTGGACCATGCAAGCATTGCACTCATCCGTTCGCAACATCCCACGGCCGGCCAGGCGGCGCCCCTGACCGCCAGCAAGGCGAGGGTGGAAAACCCGCTGTTACGAATCGTGAATTCGTTTCAATACTGCTGTCGCCATCGATACCGTGCGAAACGAGTACACCATGCGCCGGCAGATTCACGAATGGCTATCCAATGGAAGCGTGCCCGCCGACGTCGACGTGGATACACTGAATGAACGAGTCTACAGCCAACTTTTCCTCACCCCCAGCAGCGATCCCTGGCTCGGATTGATTTCCGGCGACGCTTATACCGCGCTGGATAATAACGGCTGACGCACACCGTTTCGCGTAATCAGTGAACGCCACGCAGCCGGTTAGAATAGGCATCGCCTCGTATATCAAATTCAGGCGACTGCATGCAGCAGCAAACCGTTCTAGCAGTCGAAGACGATCCGGCCATTCGTCGCGGCATCGTCGATGCCCTGCGATTCGCCGGCTATGGCGTTTTCGAGGCGGCCCGCGGCGACACCGGCCGCCAGATGGCCACCGAGCGATCGTACGATTTGCTGCTGTTGGATCTGGTCCTACCCGGTTGCGAGGGGCTCGACATCCTCCGCGCGGTGAAGCAGGCGCGCCCTACGCAACCCATCATCATCCTCACTGCCCGCGGCGAAGAAAACGATCGCGTCGAAGGCCTACGCCTGGGCGCCGACGATTACGTCGTTAAACCGTTCAGCGTCAAGGAACTGCTGGCTCGCGTAGAAGCCGTGCTGCGCCGTTCGCCGGAGCGGCCGCGCGAACTTTCGGAAGTCCCCTTTCCCGGCGGCGTGGCCGATCTGGCCCGCTTCGAGGTTCGTTTCGATGATGGCCAGCGCGCCGAGCTATCCGACAAGGAAGCCGAGTTGCTGCGCTATCTGGCGGCCAATTCCGGCCGAGCCATTTCCCGCGACGAACTGCTTACCCGTGTCTGGCAGCTCAACCCCCGCGGCCTTTCCACGCGTACTATCGATATGCACGTTACCCGCCTGCGCGAAAACTGCGCGACGACTCCGATGAACCGCAAGTAATTCTCACCGTGCGCGGCAAAGGCTACATGTTCGCTGCCGAATACTCTGAATCCTGAACCCCGAACCCTTTGCATGCACCGCCCCTGGCAAATCTGGCTCACGTTCGCCGCCTGTCTGGCCGTTGTGATCGCCGCCGTCGGCTGGCTGAGTTTTAAAGCACTGCAATCCGACGCCGCCGAATTAACCGCGCGCCGCCAGGCTGCGCAGGAGGAAAACGTTCGATTAGCGCTGTGGCGGATGGATTCGCAGATCGCCCCGGGCATAGCTCAAGAAAATGCCCGCCCCTATTTCGTCTACAACTCGTTCTACTCCGCCGAACGAGCATATGCCCGCATGTTCAATCAAGACAAAAGCGACATCGACGTCACCATCCCCTCTCCGTTTTTAGCTCAATCAAGCAACGGAGTCTTGCATTTTCAATTCGATCCTTCGCACGGCTGGACATCGCCGCAAGTGCCCGAGGGAAAGTTTCGGGAAATGGCGGTTCCCGAATACGTGAGCCGATCGCAGTACGAGACGAACAAATCGCAACTCGACGATCTTTCGAAGCGATGGCGCAGATTCGGAGTTGAATGGACGATCGCCGCCAATTGTAATCAATGGCCCGCGGCCTACCGGCACGTATCAGACTGAAATCGCCAATGCGCCAAACGATTCCGCGCAGATCGCAGCAAAGTCAGCGAGGGCAAATGGAATATCAGGCTCGTCAAAAATCATTCGCCCAAAGCAATGTCGCCGCGCAGAACGTCTAAACAACACAGCTCCCAGTCCATCCAATCCGCCAGTCAAATATCGTCCGAAGTTCACATGTCGATGATGACGCCCATGTGGCTGGGACAGCGATCTGGTTTTGGCGCGGCGAGTGGTTGTTGGCGGACAGGAATATATGCAGGGCTGCTTCTTGAATTGGCCCGTGATCAAGAAGCAATTGCTGGGGGATGTGGCCGATCTGCTGCCGCATGCCGATTTGGTTCCGGATTCCAATGCCGATCCCGTCGACGGTGCGGCGATTGGCTTCGTTGCCTGTTCAATTGATTCCAGGCCCATTGCCGGAATTGATTTCCAACGGCCTATCGCCTATCAAGAGTTCGCTGTTGGTCGCCTGGTGCGCATTGATTCGTGGCGGCACTCGCCGCCGCCGTGCTGCTGCAGGGAGTAATTGGCGCTGAGCGAGCGCCGCGCCGCATTCGTCTCGGCCGTCACGCACGAATTGCGTACGCCGCTCACCACGTTCCGCATGTACGCCGAAATGCTCAGCCAAGACATGGTGAGCGACGAAACACAGCGTCGCAGTTATTTGGAAACGCTGCAGAGTCGAAGCCGATCGACTGACGCATCTGGTGGCCAACGTGCTTGGCCTATGCCCGATTGGAACGCGGCCGGCCCGGCGGGCGAATTGAAACGCTACCGTCGAAAATCTGCTCGAGGTGGCCACCCAACGTTTGGCCAATCGCGCCACGCAGGCAAATTTCGAATTTGTCGCTCGAGATCGGCCGACGCAGTGCAGCAGCGATCTGGTGCGGGCCGATCCCGGCGATCGTCGAGCAGATTTTGTTCAATCTGGTCGACAACGCTTGCAAGTACGCCGCTTCGGCGACCGATCGAACGTTGCATCTGTCGATCGCCGCGGAAAACGGGAAAACCGAGATTCGCCTGCGCGACCACGGCCCGGGAATTTCCGCCGTCGAACAGCGCCGGTTGTTCCAACCGTTTCACAAATCGGCCCACGAGGCAGCGCATTCCGCGCCCGGCGTAGGTTTGGGCCTGGCGCTAAGCCGGCGCTTGGCCCGCGACATGGGCGGCGACCTGCGCTACGAAGCGAATGCCGCAGGAGCCTGCTTCACGCTCTCGCTTCCCACGGTCGGCGGCAGTTCTTAGTACCCGCCGGCACAAGCTCCGTGCGTTCTTCCCACACAGTGCGCATCGTGGTCACCGGCACTTTGCGCACTTGTTCTTCATCGACATAGCGCACCGTGGTCACCGGCACCTTGCGCACTTGCTGTTCTTCCACCCAGCGCTCGGTGGTCACGGGCACTTTGCGCGTCTGGCGTTCCTCGACATAGCGCACCGTGTTCACCGGAATCTTGCGCACCTCTTCCTGCGAAATGTAGCGCACCGTTTGAACCGGCGTCTGCTGCGCCACGACCTGCGGCGCATACATCGTTGTTGCCACCTGGCCCCAGCGGAACCAACCCAGTCTCACCGGCTGATAGGCGATGTACGGCGTATACTGCGTCACGTAATTCGTCGCCATCGCCGATTCGTACACGGGCTTTTGCACGCACACGCGCTGCTTCCTGCTCGGAGGTTTCATACACCGGTTTCATCACCGTGTAGGTTTCTTCGCGCTCGGCGGTTTCGATCACCGGCTTGCGAACGGTCACTTTCTCTTCACGCTCCGCGGTTTCCGTCACGGGTTTTCGCACGGTCACTTTCTCTTCGCGCTCCGAAGTTTCGCACACCTGCTTGCCCACCCAATATTTCCGCTCGGTCATCACCGGCGCCGAGTAGCACGCAGTACGTTGCAGTCGGAGCATAGTACGCGGTGGTTGGCGCATAGTAAGTTGTCATTGGCGCGTAGTAAGTGGTCGTGGGAGCGTAGTAGGTAGTTGTGGCGCGTAATCGGCGGTTGTCTCGGCCGGTGCGTAATACGTGGTTTGCGTTTCCGGTACGGAATACCAACCGTCGTTGGCAGTCTCGGCAATCGCGAACGTGGCGCAACTCATCGTTAACAGCAACGTACAACCCGGCGGCGAGTATCGCGGTGCGTGTGGCGTTCATGGCGGGCTCCTTTACGCTGGAAGATCTTAGCGAAATGTCTGCGGGCGGCATTTCGGTGAGGACAAATCGTCCCGGCGCTAGGATTATAGCGCGCCGCGGCAGATGCGATTTCCAGCAGGCGCGCATGCATAAACAGAGAAAATCGGCCTGTGCCTGCAAGCGGCAGTTATCGCGGCGAGCTGCCCCGCTACTATCTGACGCCGGCAAAGCGGCATTGCTGGGATACGCAGAAAGCACGCCGCGCAATACATCCGCCGACTTCGGATCGTTGAACGCATCTGGCGATGCTTGCGGAAAATCGCTGCTGGGCCGGTGCTGCTGGCAGCGCAGCCGTGCTTGCCACTGGCTTGACGTCATCCTGCTAGTGAAAAAGTCTTTGGTTGTGCGTAGCCGGCGCCAATAATGTTGAGATCCCATGTGTCCCGCGCCTGGCGCATTGTTGCGGGCGCGAGGGAACGGTAGCCTGCGCCAGGCGCCTCGCCCGGCGGCAATGGCCCGCTGGGACCTTCCAGCGGCAATCCGCGTTGCGGTTGCGGGGGTTGCGAATTTGGATCGGCGGCGTGGCCGCTCGGCGCCGGAGTGCCGGGCGGAATCGTCTCGCCGCTGGGATTCGTGCCGTCGACTGCCGCCGCCGCTTCCGCCGGCCCAAAGCCCGTGCAACGTACTTGCCAACCGCCGCCCAAAGCGCGGTACGTGTGAATCAATCCCAACGCAATGTCTCCTTGAGCTTGCGCCAGCAGATCTTGCTGCTGCACCAGATTCTGCTGCAACAGCGCCACGCGGTTGAAATCGACCAGTCCGCCGCGGTACTGCACGATGGAAAGCTTCACGGCTTTGTCGGCCGCATCCACGCTGCGCTGCATCGCCTTGGCCTGCAGTTGCGATTGCAGGAATTCCGCCAGCCCGTCTTCCACTTCGGAATTCGCCTTGCAGCACCATGTTTTGATACGCCAGCACGAGCTCTTTGAACCTCGCATCCTGCACGCGAATGTTGTTCACCAGCCGGCCGTAGTTCAGCACGTTCCATTGGAAGCCCGGGCCGACGGTGCCCTGCTGCGACTTGTTTTTGAAGAGATCGGTAAACCGTTCCGAATCGAACACGAAAGTGCCGGTAATCGCAATTGACGGATACAAGTCCGATTCGGCCACGCCAATTTGTGCGCACTGCGCCGCCGCTTCGCGCTCCGCACGGCGGATATCAGGCCGGCGGGTCAGCAAATCGCAGGGAATGCCCACCACGACGTCGGGCGATGCGCCGGGAATTGGCTTGTCGCCCAGGCATTTTGTCAAATCCCGCGTCGGAATGCCCAGCAGCACGCACAGCCGATCGTTCGCCGCCCGCAGTTGCTTGCTGAGCTGCGGAATTAGTGCCTCGGTTTGCGCCAAAGTGCTGGTGGCCTGTTCGCACGTCCAATTCGCTGGTCAAACCGCCGCGAAATCGGGCCTGAGCAATATCGAGCGATTCGGTTTGAATGGCGATATTGTCGTGCACGTATTGGAGTTGCTGCTGCAGAGTGCGCATTTCGACGTAGGTGGAGCCTACGTCGCCCAACAGCGTGACGATCACGTCGTCGTAATTGAACACCGACGCATCCAGCACGTCGGCGGCCGATTCGATCTCGCGGCGGAAGCGACCCCAAAAATCCAACTCCCACGCCAGATTGAAGCCCAGGTCCCAGTTGTCGAAGAATCGCTGCGGCAGAAAATTCTGATTCGCCGCCAGCGTGCTCACCGCATTTCGCGAATAGCGCGCCGACAGCTTGCTGCGTTTGCGGGAACAGATTGCCGACCTGGATCGCCAGCGCCGCGCGGGCTTCCAGAATTCGGTAACCGGCTTCCTTCAGCGTGAGGTTTTGCTGATAGGCCGAGCGGATCAGGTCGTTCAAGTCGGCGTCATTGAACGTCGTCCACCAGTGGCTCAGGTCGGGCTCGTCGGTGCTGATCCGCTTGTCGGTTTCATCGATCCAATGCTCGGCCACGGGCGCCGGCGGCTGGCGATAATTGGGCCCAACTTTGAAGCCGTTGCCAAGGTATTCGCGCCAGGGAGTGCAGCCGCTTGAGGCCAGCGCGGATGCAAGCATCAATAAGAGCGGAATGCGCCCGCGCAGCGGCGCGGAGTCGGGCCGTTGCGCCGCTTCTTGCCGCTTTGTAGGCCAGCCGCCCCCCGCATGAATTCCTCCCTGAACTCTGTGGCGTTCACACGCCAGAGGCGAACTTAGGGCTAATCTGGACCGAAAAACCGGTATCCTCCTTGGGTTATCGGAAAGCTCGACTCAATAGTTAGAGTCAAAGTATTCAGAAAAGTTTTTGCCAGCTCCCCAGTCCACCCAGTTTCGCGAGAATGCATGGCCATTCTCGGCCGTTGAGAGCGAAGCTCGGTCGGCAAGTGATCGCTGCACGACCAATATAACCGCATCAGATCGTGGCGGAGTGAAGTCCTGCGCATGCCGCCATCGGCTCGAATTGCTAGCGAAACTCGGTGGCCTAACTTATTGCAGGCCACCGGCTAACAACAACACGTCGAAGCCAATTGCAGTCTGTGGCACGTGCTTTGCAAATTGCCTGTGGCGGTTCGATGCGGATTGCAAAACGTGAATCAAACAAGATCGCAAATCAAACAACATCGCGCCTGAGCGCACCGCCGCACGGGAGAGCTTTGTTAGGAGCACAACATGTCCGTCCTTGCTACCACTTTTTTGTTTGGCGCAATTGGATATTCCATCCTTTACTTGCTTTTGGGCGGGGGATTGGGCGGCGCTATTTTGATCTTCATCATCGCCAAGATGCTGGGAGGTTAATCAACGACGCCGTCATCGTCTTTTGCACGACGCTAGGAGGTCGCAGCCAGAATTTCAAGCCGGCAGATCAGGCCGAAGAATTCTGAACACACTCGACGCTCTGATTCGCCCATAAAGACTGCCGCCCGCGCCTCTGGTTAAGACGACCGGCCGGGCGGCTTTTTTTGCGCTGCGCCATGCGGGCTATTCGCGCGGCTCGACCGCGGCCGATTCGGTGATCAACCGCGCCGCACGGTTGCGCGTGAAATAGTTCCAAGCCCATTGCGTGAGCACCAGCACGCGATTATGGAATTGAACGATGTGCATCAAGTGCACGAACAGCCACACCCACCAGGCCAGCCAGCCGGAAAATCGGCACCACCCCAAGTCGGCCACGGCGGCATGCCGGCCGATCGTCGCCAGGTTTCCCAAATCTCGATAGCGAAATGGCGGCATCGTTTTTCCCTGCAGGCGCGCGCGAATCAGCTTGCCCACATATCGCCCTTCCTGAATCGCAGGCTGCGCTACGCCGGGAAGCGGCTGACCGTCCGGCCCGATCAAATGCGCCAAATCGCCGACCACGAAAATCTCGGGATGCCCGGGCACGCTGCAATCCGGCTCGACAATCACCCGCCCTGCCCGATCGAGTTGAGCCCCCGCCTTCGCCAGCATTTTTCCCAGCGGCGAGGCCTGCACGCCGGCGGCCCACAAGATGGTGCGCGTGGTGATGTTTTCCTTGCGTGTGCCCGAATCAACTGTTACCTGATGCGGTTGAATGTCGGTCACGCGCGTGTTCAGCCGCACCTTGGCGCCAAGCCGTTCCAGCGACGCCAGTGCCTTGGCCGACAATTCCGGCTTGAATGTCGGCAAAACGCGATCGGTGGCCTCCACTACAATCACCTCGGCCTGCGCCGGATCGATGTGCCGAAAATTGCCCTTCAAAGTTTCGCGCGCCAGTTCGCAAAGCGTGCCGGCCATTTCCACGCCGGTTGGTCCGCCCCCCACGACCACGAATCGCAACCAGGCATGAATGTTGTTCGGGATCGGATTGCGGATTCACCGCCGAATCGGCCTGCGCGCTCCGCTTGCTCAAACGCGGAGAGGATCCGGCCGCGGATCGCCGTGGCATCTTCCACCGTCTTCAGTCCCGGCGCGAAGGGCTCCCAATCGTCGCGGCCAAAGTACTGATGCCGCACGCCAGTGGCGATCACCAGTGTGTCGTACGGGATGCCGGCGTCGCCGAGCGTTACTTTGCGGTTGGCGGCGTCAATGTCGGTCACTTCCCCCAGCAACACCTCGACATTGGCCTGCCGCTTGAACAATGACCGCAAGGGCGCCGCAATATTGGCAGGCGATAGTCCGCCGGTGGCCACTTGATACAGCAGCGGCTGAAACAAATGAAAGTTGCGACGATCGATCAGCGTAACTTGAGCCGGCTGCCTTGCGCAATTTGCGTGCGACGTTCAAGCCGGCGAATCCACCGCCGACAATCACTACACGATGCGCTGAATCCATAGCTGGTGTGCGCTTTACGCGGCCTGTGCACGCTGCTTGTCAGCCGGCCGGCTCGCCGCGAACCAATCGGCCGCTTCGGCGATATTGGCAAAGCCCATTCTGGCACCATAGATTCGATCTGTCCAACCGTAGTTAGTGTCGGTGCGTGGCAATCTGGCTTCGCTGCGCCGCAATGCACGGCGCCACGGCCGTGAAATTTCCTGCAGTCTCCGCCACGGCCGCTCCAGTGTCTTCCGCGCCCAGCGCCACCGCCAATAGCCGGAGCGTTGGCCCGGTATTTTTGCAACCGCTTTGAAGAATTCGGGCATCACCGACGGCGGCAATTGTCCGATGCGCGTTAGCTCTGCGGCTTCGCGGAAAATCAAATCGGTCCAAAATGTCCAGTCGATTTCCACGCCGGCCAATTCTTCTGGAAAGCACGCTTTGACTTGCATCGCCCCATCCAGCGACAACGTGCAATACGCTTTCCAAGGAAACGGGCTATGTCGGTACGGGTGCGGGTCTTCAAAGCTCCAATCCCACCGGCTGAGCACCGAGCAATCGCTTGGGCAAATACGCCAGTGAGCCGCTCGATTTCTCGTGCCGCCCGAGAATCATCAGCGGCGAATCCACGATCGCCGCGCGCGGCTCAAGCACGCAGCGCTCCGCATGCCAAAGAATTCCAAATGCTGTGGCGAGGAGAACCAGCCCGCACGCTGCCGCACTTGCTCCACAATTTCGCGGCGCACCGCCCATGATCCGCCGGGAAACACAACTTTGTCGTTCAGCAGACGCCGCGCCAATTCGTGTCCGGTCAGCAATGAAACGCCGTCGGAAAAGCGCTGGTCGGGGTCCAACGAATTCGCCACGTTCGCATTCGGGTATCCTGGCCACAGATAACGCACAAATCGCCCACGGATAATCTCAGCGCCGGTTTGATCGATCACACGATCCAAGTTCTCGAAGCGCTCCGGCAGCAAAAGATCGTCGTCCCCGACGTGGCACAACCATTCTCCCTTGGCGAATCGATACGCAAACTCCAGGTGCTCGCCGATGCATAACCGATGCGCCGGGGCGAACGACGCGCAGGCGGCCGTCGGTGGCCGATAGCTGCAGTAGCCAATCGTAGCCCCCGTCGTCGGAACGGTTGTCGCTCACGATCCATTCCACGTCCGGGCGGCCGATTCTTCTGAGCATCGCTGGCAACGTGATAGCCAGAGTTTCTCGGCCGTTGAGCGTCGGCAGTACGATCGAATAATTGGGCATCGCTGGCGGATTGATCTGGAATTAAGCGGCGGCGCGAATGATCGCCTCGGGAGTCAAATCACTTTGTCGCCGCAGGAATTGCTGGCTGCCTACTTTGTCGCAGACCGCGCTACGCAGCGCCAGGCAGCGCACACGCGATTGTAAATCGGGCCAGGGCTCCAATTGTTCACGCACGAACGAGCCGAATCCCCCGGCCGGAAGATGTTCCTCGACCACAATGACGCGGCGATGGCTTCGCACCAAGCTGCGCAATGGCTTCCCCGGTTTGCGGATCGTCCCGCCACAAGGCGGCGCTGTACACCGCCGCGCCCAGTTGCGGCGCCGCCTCCAGCGCCACGTCGGCCAACGAACCGCACGCCAAAATGGCCACGCCGTCGCCGTCGCATAACCGCGGCAGCGCCGGCACTTGCAACACCAACGGCGCATCGTGCAGTACTTTCTCGCCGGCTTTGCCTAACCGCAGGTATGCCGGTCCGTCGTAATCGCACAGGAATCGAACGGCCGCCCGGGCTTCATGCGGATCGCAGGGCGTGGCCATCAACATACCGGGCATGCTCCTCAGGCAGGCCAAATCCTGGACCGCATGATGGCTGTAACCCAGCGCGCCGTAAGCCAGGCCGGCCCCCACGCTCACCACTTTCACATTGGCGCGGTGATAACAAACGTCGTTGCGAATCTGCTCCAGGCAACGTAGCGTCGGAAAATTAGCAATCGAGTACGTGAACACGTTGTAGCCGCAGTGCGACAGCCCGGCCGCGACGCCAGTCATGTTTTGCTCGGCCACGCCGGCGTTGAGATACCGGCCAGGGAACTTCTGGGCAAACGGTTCGACCACGCTGAATCCCAGATCGCCCACCACGAGAAACACGTTCTCGCGCCGGCCCGCTTCGTCCATCAGCGATTCGATGAATGCGTTGCGCACGGCGAATTCCTTGGGCGGGTGTGCTAGGCGGCGCGCAATTGCGCCAGTGCGTCTGCAAGCTGCCTTTGGTCCGGCGGGCGGTAATGCCACAGCAACTTGTCTTCCATGAAATCGACGCCGGCCCCTTTCACCGTGTCGGCCACGATCACCGTCGGTTTGCCGGGGCAAGGATTGTCCAAATTAAGCGCAGCGCGCAAGGCAGCCAGATCGTGACCATCCACGCGCACCGTGTTCCAGCCGAACAGTGCGAATTTTTCCGGCAGCGGATCCAACCGCAGCACCTCGTCCACCCGTCCCAAGCTTTGGATCTTGTTGTAATCGACGACAACCCACACATTGTCGAGTTGGTGGTGCGCGGCAAACAAAATAGCTTCCCAGTTGGAGCCTTCGTCCAACTCGCCATCGGACAACAGCGCCACGGTGCGCCAATTCTCGCCGCGGTGCCGAGCGCCAAGAGCCAATCCGCAAGCGAAGGGCAAACCATGCCCGAGCGATCCGGTGGAAAACTCGACTCCGGGCACTTTGTGCGACACGTGCGACATCAGCCGCGAGTCGTCTTGCCCGTACTGTTGCAGTTCGTCGATCGGAAAGAATCTCCGCAGAGCCAGCGCCGCGTACAAACCAACGCAGCTGTGCCCCTTGCTCAGCACGAACCGATCGCGCTGCGGCCAGGCGGGCTCTTCGGGTCGTAACCGCAACCGCCCCCCGGGCGCAAATAGCACCGCCAGAATGTCGGCCATGCTCAGCGCGCTGCCAATGTGCGAAGCCTTGGCCCGGGCCACCATTTCGATCGACAGGCGGCGGATATCCACCGCGAATTCCCGCAGCACGTCGTCTTGCATGGCGGCTAGCCCCGTTGGGTGTCGCGCAGCACGTCGCAAACGTAATCGACTTGCTCCCGCGTCAAATTATGTCCGCTGGGCAGATTGATTCCCTGCCGCGACAAAACCGCCGCCGTGGGCGAGTTCTGTTTTTCAAACATCGGCAGTGTGCTCATCGGATGGAAGAATGGCCGGCTATCGACGTTTGCCTTCTTCAGCTCCGCCATCACTTCGTCGCGATTCTTCGGGCTGCCGTCTTTCACCAGGATGCTCGTCATCCAATAGATGTTCCGATAACCCGGCCGCTCGGTATTCAGTTGGAAGTTCTGGCAATCTTGCAGGTTCTCCCGATACCAGGCAGAATATTTCGCGCTTGCGGGCAACCAGCTCCTCGATCCGCTCCAGTTGCGCCAGTCCCAGTGCCGCCTGGATGTTCGACATCTTGTATTTGTAACCGAGCTGATTGTTCCAAAACGTTTTGTGCGGATCGCGGCCATGGTCCCATAGCAGCCGAATTTGCTCGAACAATTCGGTATCGTTGGTCACCAGCATGCCCCCTTCGCCGGTGACCATGATCTTGGCCCCCTGGAAGCTGAACGCGCCCACGCGGCCAAACGTGCCGGTTTTCTTGCCGCGAATGTTTGCGCCCAGCGAAGGTGCGGCGTCTTCCACGATTTCGATGCCGTGCTTTTCGGCGATGGCGCAAATCTCGTCCATGTTCGCCGGATGGCCGTACAAATGAACCGGCACAATCACCTTGGTGCGCCGCGTAATCGCCTTTTCCAGAGCCATGGGGTCCATGCACCAGGTATCTTGCTCGACGTCGACCATCACCGCCTTCGCGCCGCAGTAGCAGCCCGCCGCGGCGCTGGCAATCCAGGTCATTTCGGGCACGATCACTTCGTCCCCCGGTTTAAGCTTCAGGCCGGCCATGGCCAGGTGCAGTGCGCCGGTGCAACTGGAGGTGGCCAGTGCATGCTTCACCCCCAAATATTCTGCAAATGCTTTTTCAAAGCGGTCCAGGTAACCGCTCCAAGTTTCGTTCCAGCCGTGCGTCACCGCATCGGTCACGTAGGCGATCTCCTTCTCGGTGATCGATGGACCGGCGGTGAGTATTTTTTTCACCGGCTTCAAGCCGGCGCTAAGCCGCTTTTTCAATGCGGTTTTCCTGAGCGTGGTCATGCGTCATCCTCAAAAATATGCGAAATGTTTGCCCGGACCTGAATTGTTTCTGAGCGATCCAACGAATCTCGCCGTCAGTAAATTCGCAGCCCATCGGAATCGATTCCACGGCCTTGAAGCCGCACCGCAAATAAAGCTGCACGGCGCGATGATTGTCGCCGAACACCTTCAAGCTGACCGATTGCACGCCGAACTGCCGATACGCGAACTCCACCAGCCGATTCGTAACCACCGTCATCAACCCCTTGTGCATGCTGTCGCCGCGCATCACGTTGTCAATTTCGACGTCGCCCGCGGCCCAATCGAAGGTCGCCAATCCGGCGTGGCCGATCATCCGATCTTGCCAATCGAACACGCCGAACAGAATTCGCTCCGGATCGTCGATCACCCGGGCCTGCGTCCAGCGGCGCGTGCCTTCGAACGTGACGTTGAAAACCGTCGGATACGCGTGCTGATTATTCCTGCGCCACTGCGCGAACTGCTCGACCAATTCCGGCCGCTTGAGCACCCAAGCGCCAAGCGGCACCAAACGCGCCACTTCCAGCGACGGCAGTTGCAGCGTATGTGCCTTGGGATCGTCCTTGCACGCGCGGATCAGCGCCATGACGGCCGATTTATCGACTGAACTCTTGATCATCGAAGTCTCATTATGCGGCCAGAAGTGATTTGCGTCCGCCTCGGGCCGCCACGAACTGGTCGATCACGTTGACCACGTGATCTAACTGCGCCTCGCGCAGACCCGGATAAACTCCCACGAACACCGCCTGATTCATCAGTGCATCGCAGCCGGCCAAATCACCCACCACGCGAAACGGCGCCGTGGCGAATTGCCCATCGCCGGTTTCGTATTGACGCTTGAGGATCGTCAACATCGGCTGTCGCACCAGGTTGCCGCCGAACAGCATGCGATTGCCCACCCGGGCCTGGTCCAGCGCGCTGGCCAATTCGCTGCGCGAAAACGGCGCGGTTGGCTTCACGCGCATCATGAACCCAAACCAACTCGGCTCGACCTTCGTGCGCACAGAGGCCCACGTGAAGCCTTTTTCCGACCAGCCGCGGGCATGCGTCGGCAGCATGAACTC
Organism: Pirellulales bacterium; assembly: GCA_963773925.1. GTDB lineage: Bacteria > Planctomycetota > Planctomycetia > Pirellulales > JADZDJ01 > CAVRAW01. Next base: position 118,270 of record CAVZDC010000009.1, on the reverse strand, counting down.
GAACAGATCGCCATAACCCGCCAGCGATCGCCGCAAATAGTTCCAATTGTGGATGCGGGCCGCGACGAACCCGGGCAGCTTTTTCAATTGCGCACGACCGATGGCCGCCTGCAGGTCGGTTGGCTTCAGGTTGTATCCCAGATGGCTGTAGATAAATTTGTGATCGTAGCCGGCCGGCAATTCGCCTAACTGCCAGCCGAAGCGTTTGTTGCAGGTGTTATCGCAGCCGGAGGCGCACCAGCAATCGCGCCCCCAATCGCGGAACGACTCGACGATGGTTTTCAACAGCGGATCGCGCACCACGTTCACCGCGCCCCCTTCGCCCATCGTGATGTGGTGCGGCGGATAGAAGCTTTGCGTGCTCAAATCGCCGAACGTGCCGGTAAGCTTGCCGTCGTAGCGGCTGCCCAAAGCGTCGCAGTTGTCTTCCACGAGCCAAAGGTTGTGGTCCTTGCAGAACTGCGCGACGGTGGTTAGATCGAACGGATTGCCCAGCGTGTGCGCCACCATCACTGCCTTGGTTTTGCCCGGCGAGTAGGCGTCTTCCAGCTGCTCGACGCGGATATTGGCCGTCGTCGGATCGACATCCACGAACACCGGCACGGCGGCGTGTTGAATGATCGGCGCCACCGTGGCCGGAAATCCGGCCGCCACGGTGATCACTTCATCGCCGGGGCGCAACCGCCGCTCTCCTAGTTTGTGCGAAGTGAGCGCGGCCACCGCCGCCAGATTGGCCGAGCTGCCGCTGTTCACGAGCACGCAGTTGCGCACGCCCAGGTACTTGGCCAACTCGCGTTCAAAAGCGGAACCCTGCGGCCCCAGCGTCAGCCAAAAATCGAGCATCGCCTCGACGCCCGCCACCACTTCTTCTTCGTCGTACACCCGGCCGGCGTAGGGAGCAGCATCGTCGTGCGCAGGCTTGGCCAGGCGCTGGCGAATCAATTGCCGCGTGCGATCGACAATTGACGAGCGGAGTTGGCTTTCTTGCTGATCCATTGCCCCCTGCTATCGGTTTGTGTTGAATTCGATCTGCTTGATTCGCTAAGCAGCGAATCCCACGCGCGGAGTATTTCCATTGGGTGCGGCCGGCCCCACCGCGGTGGGCGGCTGCGATTTGTTGGCCTCTGGTTTTTTTTGCGCCCGCTTCCAATGTTCGGTCCACGGCGCCGTTCCCTTTTCCCAAAGCTGGTTGAGCAATTGATATTCGCGAAAAGTATCCATGCATTGCCAAAAGCCCTCGTGCACGAAGGCTTGCATTTCGTCGTCGGCCACGGCGCTGCGCATCGGATCGTGTTCCAACACCAGCGAAGCATCGGTGTTCAGATATTTTTCAATGAAACGGCGGCGCACGACCATGAAGCCGCCGTTGATCAATCCCGCATCCGTGTGCGGCTTTTCGTAGAACGAAGTTACCTGTTCGCCGTCGAGCTGAATTTCGCCGAACCGGCTGCTGGGATGCACCGCCGTAATGGTAACCGCCTTGCCGTGCTCGCACGTGGTATGCCAGCAACTGGCTGATGTCGACGTTGGCCAGCCCATCGCCGTACGTCAGAAAGCAGTGCTCGTCGCTATCGCGCAGATACTTCGCCGCGCGGGCCACGCGGCCGCCGGTCATGGTGTGATCGCCTGTATCGGTCAGCGTGACTTCCCAATTTTCCTCTTCGTGGCCGCCGTGGAACACCACGTTGTCTTGTTGTCGCAGGTGCACCGTGATATCCATCGCCCGCGCACGATAGTTGAGGAAGTAATCGATGAACGCTTCGCGGCGGTATCCCAAACACAGAATGAACCGGCGCACGCCGAAGGCGGCGTACGTCTTCATGATGTGCCACATGATCGGCTGCGATCCGACCGGCACCATCGGCTTGGGCAGCGTTTCGGCGACGTCGCGGATGCGCGTGCCTTGCCCGCCGCACAGAATCATGGCGGGAGGCATTTCCGTCGGATACACAACGGCAAATGACATGCGGCGTCAATCCATTGACTGTTTTCAGATGCGGCGAATCCTTCACCGCCTGATCGCTTGCACAACTTATTCCCTACCCCAGGGGTAAGTCGAGAGCAAACCAGCCTGCTAGCATCGGGCTGCGGTTACTTCGTGATCGTCGAATCGTTCCGCGTCCAATTTTCCCACAACGAAGCCCAACGATCGGCTCCGCGATAATGAAAATGCACGCGGTGGATTCCCTTTTCGACCCGCACCCCTTGAAAGGTGTAATTGGCGGGCAGAACTTCAGCCGGCTGGCCGTCGACTTCCGCATGCCAATTTGCACTGTACGTGTTGGCCACGACCACCAGCCCCGGACCGTCGCAGTGCACTTCCAACTCCAAATCGTCGGACGATCGAGAAATCAATTTCACCTCGCCGTCATCGCCTTGAAATTGATCCGCGGAGATATTCTTCGCGTCGCTGCAATTGAGCACCGCGCGCTGCAAGAAATCGCTGCGCCTTGGACTGGCTCAAGGCCTCCAATGTCGCCTCTTCTCCGTCGCACACTCGCACCGACCCCACGAACATATATCGCGGCAGCACCTCGCGATTCTCGTACACGTACAGCGGCTCCCACGGCCATTCGCCCCTTGAGAATGCCCGCCAGCCGCGCAGACGGTTTGCGACTCGCGCGGTTGACCAGTTGCGCCCGCAACTGCGGAGGGCAACAGTTTCAATCGCGAATCATCCAGCGGAACTGGCGAAAAAATGAAACGCACATTCGCCAGCGACAGCAAATCGAGATTGTACGTATCGCCAAACGTCAGCGGAACATCGAGCGATTTTTCGGCTCGACTTCCACAGATAAACCATGTTTCCCCAATCCTCGTATCTGTGGTAGCTCCAAACGTCGCTGGCCATCACTCCGGCCAGCACCTGCGACCAGAACTCTTTGTAGCGGTGCGAATACAGCACCAGGTAGCCGTCGGCGGTTTCCAAGCCATAGGCCCAGGCGTAACCGGGGGCAAACGTCCAGCGGCTTGAATCTTTGAATTCCCAAGTCAGCCCGCCAGCAATCGGTAATCGACGCCACGCGAAACGGCGGAAGTTCAGCTTTCCGGTCGGCGATCGCTTGGACATCCGGATGACGGTACAGCGCCTCGAAGCTTTCGCCGTTCAGCATATTTTTAAATCGATCGCCATTCACCTTGCCGGAGACAGCGGCCAGATAAATGACAACCACACACGTCGCCATCGCTCCGGCCGAAGTGGTCCAGCGCCCGCCGTGACTGATTCACGTCGATGCGCCAACGATCGCCCAGCGCTTCGATTCCCAAACCGGCGGCCAGGGAAATCAAAAACGGCGCAAGCGTCACCACGCGGTGAAAGTGGAATCCCGACAACAGACGCATATGGGACGAAGATGTGATCGGAAATGAAATAATACTCTCGCACGAAAAACAACATTGCCGCCAGGGCCGCCGCGGTCCACAGCAACCGCCGCTCTCGGAACCGCGATAGCACCAATCCAACCCCGGCCACTGCAATCAGTATGCGCGTTGGAATCGAGGATCAACTTGGGCCAATAGGTCACGTTCTCGATGTATTTGACATAATCGGATTGAGAAGTGATGACCATATCCGCGCGATGCGAAAGCGGCGCGAACTGCGAGGCCGCCAAAATCTGCGGCGCTTGCATCGCCAGCCAGGCAAATCCCATCGCCGTCAGACAGGCCCAGCATCTTGCGATCCAGCACCCGGCAGATGCAGGTGAACCAGAAGATCACGACCAGCGGAAAGAAAATCGCCTGGAAATAATTGGCCGACATCGCCAAAGCAATTCCGCCGGCCGCCGCCCAAACGTAGCGCAGTGGGCTGCGCATATCGTGCAGCCGGTGCAGGCCCCACAGCAACAGCGGCAACGCCGGCAGACCGAGCCCTTCGAACAATTGAAACCCGTCCCATTGATAATGAATGCCCGGCTGGTAATACAGCGAATATGCCAGCCCCGCGGCAAAGGCCACGCCTGCGCCAATGCGCGCATCGTCGCGCAGCAAACGAAAAAAGAAATAACCTGCCACAAATCGCTGCACGTACATCACTGCTCCGTACGCCAGCCATCCTGGCAGCAAGGCAAACAGCAGGCTGGGCAATTCCAGCCGATAAACGTTGAGCACCCGATCCGATCCGCAACACGCCAGCGGAAACCAATCGCCGGGCCCGCCATGCCAGACTTGCTCGCCCCGCCCACATCCGCGCCGGCGAGCGACCCGTTGCCGGCGTCGATCACACGGACATACGATGCCGGTCCCAGCAGGAAATACAATCCGCTCAGCCAGAGCGCCCACAGCGCGAAAAATCGCGCCGGCCGCTGAGCGATTCGATGCAGCAGCCCGTCCCACAGAGCCTGCCAGTCGGTTCGCGTCGATGGATTTTCCGAATCGCCTCCCGCGCCCAAGAAAAATCCGCGGCGGCGACGCACGGTTGCGGATGGCGTGGCTGAGGGATCGATCACGTGCGAGGCATCCATTCCAGAAGTAATCGAATTTTCCACGCCGCTCACGCCGCTTCGCGCGACAGCTTTGCCTGATCGTCGAGGTTGGAGCCTTGGCCGCAGATCGCCGGATGTGCGTCGAAATTCAACCGCTTGCGTTCCACGACGATGGGCCGTGGCCGCACCTGGCGATGAATCGCGCCGACGTATTCACCCAGCACTCCCAAAAAGCCAAGCTGCACCCCGGCGAAGAAAAACAATCCGGCGGCAATCGCCCACCAACCGCTGGCGGCACTCGAGCGCAGCCAGCCCGCAACTGCCACGATCGCCAACACGAATCCCGTAGCCAACGACGCGCCGCGCGGCCAGAAACGCCGCTCGCAGCGGCACGCGCGAAAACGACGTCAGGCCGTTGAGCGTCTGATCGCACATCTCCAGCCACTTTGCCTTCGAAACGGAAAACTTCCGCCGCCGCCAGGTGTATTCCACCGCGGTCTTGCGGAATCCGCAGTGGGCGATCATGCCCGGAATGAACGGATATTGATCGGGGCACTGCCGAATGGCATCCAGCACCACGCGGTCAATCAATTGATACAAGCCGGCATCCACCGGCACGTCAACTTCCGAAATTTTCGTGATCAGCCGATAGTGCACCTTCCTCAGCAACCGCAAATACAGCGGCTCCTCGCGCTTCTTGCGCACACCATACACCACTTGGAATCCGGCCTGCCATTTTTCTAAAAACTGCGGAATTATCTCCGGCGGATCCTGCAGATCGGCGGGCAAGCACACGAACACCGCGTCGCCGCTGGCCGACAGCAAAGCATTGTGCACCGAATGAATCGGCCCGAAGTTGCGCGAATTTAGAATCACTTTGACCCGGCGGTCGCGGGCCGCCAGGCCCTCGAGCAATTGCGGCGTGCGGTCGCTGGAATCGTTATCGCAGAAGATATGTTCGTAAGTGAATTGCGGCAGGCCGGCGAACACCTCCCGCACCGCCTCGTAACAAAGCTCGACGTTCTCCTCCTCGTTCAAGCAAGGAGTTACGACGCTGATCAAAGGCTTCGTCATGAGCCGCTCTCCCTGCGTAACATCCTTGTAAGCGCTTCGGGCTATCACGCCGCGCCGTGCACTGGCACCGCTATGCACGCTTCTCTGCTGCTACAAACGCGGCTGAAAGATACCGTTTGTACGTCGGTCAAGCAATCGGAAAATCGCTAGCGGTTTCCCGCTTATCCTGCCAGAAATGGCGGGTCTGTAAGAGCAGACTTGCCCGCGCCTCGGCTAACCCGGCATACAGTCCTGCCGCTCGCCGCACGGATGAAACCCACGAAGCCACGCGCTCCACAGGTTGCAATCGCGCCAGCAAAGCCGCACTGCGCGGTCGCGAGTCGTGCTGCCGGAACGCCGCTTGCAAAAGAGCCGGCAAACGTGTCGGCACGTCGTAAATGGTCCATTGCCGCGCAGTGATCCGACCAATCAATTCATCGATCGCCTCTTCCGCAAGCGCGCATTTCCCTTGCGCCAGCGCCGCGGTCACCGCCGCCGTTTGCGCCCCATCATCGGTCAAACAATACACGGCGTGTTCATGGCGAAATACCGCCTGCCCATAGCACAGCACCGGAATCTTTTGGGCAATGGCTTCCACCGCGCCCGGAGGAATTCACGCAGGCCACGGCTCGGCAGCCGGCGAGTGATTCAGCTAAAGATGAAGTATGATCCCACCGCAGACCGTATTCCTCAACTAACTGCACCACCTCCGCCGAGGGTTGCGACATGCGGATGGCGGCGAATGCGCAACGGCAGCCGCGAGTGCTGGCTCATGTGCCTGACCCAGTCCGACATGTTGGCAAACCACGGCGACAGATGTGTCAGTTGCGAATCGCTATCCAGTTGCAACAGCAGCAGCAAATCCCCTTGTGGCCGCACCGTCAATGGCGTCCGCGGCTGGCACGTCAAGCGGCAGCCGTGGCCCAACTGGCCAGCGCATTGATGCCGCACAGGTCGATTTGAAATGTGCCGTTCTGCGGATACCAACCTAGCTCGACGAAGATCGGCGTGATTCCCAGAGAATCAAGTCTCGAAAGCGACGTGCTCGTAGCTCCGATGCAATCCGTTGAATACGATCGCCACGTCGCACACCGGCAAACGCCGCGAATGCGGCACCCGGCCCGACAGCGGTCCGCGCCATCGCCCCACCCGATGCCCCAACTGACGGCAGCATTCGGCCAGCGCATCCAAAATCGGAGCGACGCGCGGGTCCTTGCGGCTTTCAACGATTATGCTTCGCATGCCGATTCGGCTGGACAGCGGCATGTCGGCCAACACCTGAGCTTTCCAAAGCTCCGGTCTGGAACGAAAATGCCTGACTTCGTAGGTCCCGTTATGTCGCGATTCGATTTCCGACATTCCAACTACTCACTTTTCATCGTGGGACGTTTGCGAATCCTGAAGAAATACCGCTTCGACCGGCACAGCTTAACTTCGGCTCCCCCCTTTTTACGCTTTAGACATGCGCCTTTCCGCAATGAAGATACGATCACTCACTTCGAAGTGACGTTAACGGATGGCAATTGCGCGCAGCATTTTCGGGGAGAAGTATAGCCAGAGCGGCTGCGGCAACGTAGATCATTTTCAGCCGGCCCGAAGCCAGCCGGACTTTATCTACGCTCTTCCACCAGTCTTACGCACTCGTTACCAGCGCGAGCAATTCGCGCATCGCCAGCTTGTCGCCATTGCGCCCGGCACGTTCATAGATCTGTTCCAAATTGCGAACGATTCGCGCAATCCATTGCAAGTGCGTGGCCGTGGCCAGCAGCTCGTCGCAGCGCACGATCGGCGAGCCCGCCATTTGTTCCAGATCGATCGAATACCTCGTCCCGCGCAAGCATCATGCCGCCGTCAAACGGGTCCACGATCATCCACGAGCCGTTGGCTTCCACCGACGCCAAGAAAATGGGCTGGCGTATTAATGCCCCGCGCCGACAAGCCCACGCGCTGGGCCACGCTCTTGTAGATCAGCGACAAAGTGACGGGAATGCCCCGCCGGCTCTCCAATACGCACGGCAAATAGCTGTTTTCCGGCGCATAATAGTCGTCCGCATTGCCCGTGAAGCCCCGTTCGTCGAACAGCACCTGGTGCAATCGCGCGATCAGCGCCTTTGGATTGCCCGACGACACCCGGCTGCTAGATTTCCCCCGCCAGGCTGCTGAGTATTTGTTCCACCTCGCCAGGATCGGCGTCGTCCCGATGGTGCATAGCCACGGCCACCGCCGCGCGCACCAACGAGTCGGTTTCTTCCAAGGTCGGCAATTGCGCCACAAACAATTCGTACGCGGCCCGACGGCAAAAGCGCGGCGCAGCATCCACGACCGTAGCCCAAGTGCGAATTCAACGATGCAAAAACTGCCGCTGGCGCGACTGGCCATCGACAGAGAGGCGCGTAGAGAATGGATGAGGCTGCCTCGTACGCCGCCACAATCCAGGCCGGCATTCTACCCTGTCCGAACCGACCCACAATAGCCCCTTGCCGACCTTGTCAGGCGGCACTTGCCGGCCAGCGCAAGTTACTTCGACCGGCCCCGTTCGATTTCGTCCGCCAATGCGTCGGCTCCGTACACCTTCCGCAGCGCCTCCAGGATGGCGCTGGAGTGCACGCTCACGGCCCGGGCCTGCACGTCGGTATAAGTGAAGTCGAGCACCAACGATTGAATGTTGCCGTCGAAAATAATGCCCACGTACTCGCCGGCCTTATTGACCACCGGGCTGCCGCTGTTGCCGCCGATAATGTCGGCCGTGCAAACGAAGTTGAACGGCGTATCCATGTTCAGCGGTTGCGGCGGTTGCAACCAACTTTGTGGCAACACAAACGGAGGCTTGGCGCCGTGCGCATCGGAATGGCGGAACGCGCCGCCGATGGTGGTCCACGGCGGAATTGTCTTCCCCTCCTGCGTGTAGCCCTTTACCTGGCCAAACGCCAGACGCAGCGTGAACGTGGCATCGGGATAAGAGCTGGTTCCCTCGATGGCAAACCGCGCATTGTTGATCTTGGCGTACGCTTGCTTCATCGGCTCGTCGACTTTTTCCTCGTACGTTTTCCGCACTTCGCGCGACGGCGGATCCACCAACCGCGCCAATTGAATCATGGCGTCGTTGGAGCCTTCGATCGCCGAACGGCCCCCCTTGGCCAACTGTTTGCGATACGCCACGTCCTTCAGCCGTGTGCCGCGCACCAATTCGTCGGCCCGGGCTTGCGGCGAGCGGCCCTGCAGCGTTTTGCGCACCCATTGGTTGTCGGCGCCGGCCTGTTCCATGAACATGCTCAGCGAATCGCCCAGTTTCGCCGTTTCCAGATCGTCGTAGATCGGCGCTTCGGAGAATAATTGCTGTTCCAACGATTCGCGGTTCGATTCGCGATATTCCCGCAGCCGGTCGGCATTGTCTCTTCGTGTCTTCCTCCGCCATCCGCACCAGCGTGCGCGCAATCTGGAACAGTTCGCTATTGAACGCCGTGCCGTTCTCCAAAAGTGCCCACTCGATATAGATGCGGTTCCATTCGTCGATGGCGCCGGAAATCTCGTCCCAGGCTTTGGCGTCCTCTTTCAGCTCCGGCTTCTTGGCGATCGCTTCGCGAAGCGTCTTTTCTTCCTTCCGTTTGCGGTCCATGATCGCCGGATCTTGCAAGCCGGCCAGGCCGCCCAGGCGTGCTTTGCGGGAATTTTGATAACCGAACAGTTCGTCCTTCGCCCGTCGGGCATTCTCCAGGCTGCGCTCGCTGTAGGTGCTCAGCAGCACTTCGCGGCGAAAGATGGTCCGCAGCGACGAGGGATACATCCGATCGCGCAAAAATTCCAAATGCCGCACGGTATCCAGCCGGTCGGTGTGGCCGGGATTGCCGGCGACGAACACCAATTCGTTTTCTCCCGCGCCGGCTTTGCTCCAGGGAAGATAGTGTTCCACCTTGGCCGGCTTGCCGTCTTCGTAAACGTGGAAGAAGCAAATGTCCAAATCGTAGCGCGGATATTCAAAGTTGTCCGGATCGCCGCCGAAGAATGCGATGTCCTGCTCCGGCGCAAACACCAGCCGCACGTCGGTGTATTTTTTGTAGCGATAGAGATGATATTCGCCGCCGTGATACAGCGTGATCACGTCGCTGCGCAGCCCGGTGTTGTCGAGCGATTCTTTTTCAATCGTGTTCATCACTGCGCGGCGGGCCTTCTGCGCATCGGCCTGGCTCATGTCCGACTTCACCGCGGCGTTCACCCGCGAGGTTACGTCCTCGGTGCTCATCAGCACGTTCAATTCCAGGTCCACGCATTTGAGTTCCTCTTCCCGGGTCTTCGCGTGAAAGCCCTTGGCCACCAAGTCGCGATCCGCCGTGCTCAGCTTCTGCAGCGCATCGGCCCCCACGTGATGATTCGTAATCACCAATCCCTCGGGCGAGACAAATGCCCCGCTGCCGCCGCTATTGAACCGCACCGCCGCCTGCTGCAGATTTTTGAGCCACGCCTCGCTGGGCTCGAAATCGTATTTTTCCTTGAGCCATTTCTTGGGCGGATTGCTGAACAGCCACATCCCTTCGTCGGCAGGCGCAATCGATGGCGTAAGCAACATGGAAATTCCTAACATAAGCGCGGCGGTAAGTTGTAAAAGTTTCATGAGGCCAATTTTTGTTTCTGAGGCGATGAACACAAGTCCTAGTTCTTTACCGTTGTCCGCACGCCGCATGCCGACAATCGCCAACACGACGATCAATACCGCGAACAGACTCAGCGGAAACCAACGCGAATCGACAAACGTTCCCACAATCTTCTGATGGTAGTTCAGTTTCTCTTTCAGCCATGGCGAGAATTCCAGGAAGGCAATCGCCACGCCCGCCAGCGTGCCGCCGGCAATGTAGCCGCTGGCCAACAGGGTGCCGGGGCTGGTTTCCGCTTCCATCATGGCGGTGGCTTCGTCTTGCGATCGCTTCGATTTTCCCCGCCCCCACCAGCCGACCAGCCAGGAAATGACGCCGCCCAGGAAGATCGGCGTGGTGTACTGCATCGGGATGTAAACGCCCACAGCGAACGCCAGCGACGATTCGCCGCACAGCTCGATGCCCACCGCCAGCATCACGCCGATCAACACCAGACCCCAATTCAACGTGCCCCCCAAAACGCCGTTGATGATGATTCCCATCACCTGCGTTTTCGGCGCAGGGAATTTGAATTTCACTTCCTCGCCGCTGTCAGTCCTGTTCAGCCGGCCGGTAATGGCCGGATCCACCAGCACCGCCGGGCGGCGATTCGCATCGACATAATATTTGCCCGGCAAAACGTTCGGATACTCGCCCGGCCGCACCCACCACACGCGATAATCCTGCCCGTTGTAGTAAACGCGCTCCGTAAGCATGTCGTACTGCTGCGGCGAAAGCGCCACGCGCGGCACATCCCGAGTGCTGTACACCGTGCCCGCGCTGTTGAACAGCAACAACGTGCCGCCGATGACCAGCGCCGAAGTCAGCGTGCCGACCACGATCGCCCATTGCTGCCAGTACGGTGTGCCCCCCACCAGAAATCCGGTTTTCAAATCTTGCGACGTGGTGCCGCCGTTGCTGGCCGCGATGCACACCACCGCGGCAACCGAAAGCGCCAACACCGCCTCAGTCGGCGATCGCATCCCCAGCGTGGCGAAGATCAAGCACGTCAGCGCCAACGTAGCCACGGTCATCCCGGAAATCGGATTCGACGACGAGCCAATTTCTCCAGTCAACCGCGACGATACCGTGACAAACAAGAATCCAAAGCCCAGCACCAACAGCGCGCCCAGCACCGCGGTCAGCGGCTTCACCTCGGTCATCAAAATGCCCGCCAACACCACCAGCAGCACGAGGCAACCCAATCAGGACGGTCAACAGCGGCATGTCGCGCTCGGTGCGTTTCTGCCGGCCTCCCCCGCCGCGCGAACCGCCCAATCCACGAATGCCCGACATGGCCGAGCGCATGATCATCGGCATCGTGCGGAACATGCTGATGATGCCCGCCGCCGTGACGCAGCCCGCGCCGATATAGCGCAAATAGCTGGATTGAATGGTGTCGATATCCATTTGCGCAATGCGCTCGATGCCCGGCGGAATCAGCCCCGGCACCGCGTCGCCGAACATCGCGATGGCCGGCACGATCACCAAATTGCCGATCACCGCCCCGGCCATCATCACCGACGATGTTTTCATGCCGATGATGTAGCCCACGCCCAACAGTTCGGGCGCCAAATCGGTCGTCAGCGCGGCCACGCGGTTGTACTGCTCTCGCAAGGGAACGACGATCGTTTCCCGCAGGATGTCGGCCGCCAGGGTGAGATATTTGTAAATGAATGCCAGAATGAAGCCGATGAACACCAATCGCCCTGTGGCCCCGCCTTGATCGCCCGAAATCAGCACCTGCGCGCATGCCGTGCCTTCCGGATAGCGCAGTTCTTTATGCATCCGCACGATGAAAGCGCGCCGCAGCGGAATCATCATCAGAATGCCGAGCAACCCGCCCAGGATCGACACTACCATCACGCGCCAAATGCTCATGTCGAAGCCCAGCAGCATCAGTGCCGGCATCGTCACGCCCACGCCGAAGGCGATCGATTCCCCCGCCGAGCCCGTGGTTTGCACGATGTTGTTTTCCAAAATCGTGGCCGGCTTAAAGCCGAACATCCGCGAGAATGCGCGGAACAGCGTGATCGAAAGCACCGCCACGGGAATCGATGCCGAAACCGTCATCCCCACTTTCAGCACCAGGTACAGCGACGAGGCGCCGAAGATAATTCCCAGCACCGCCCCCACCACCACCGCCGGCCAGGTGAACTCGCGCATCCTGGCATCGTCGGGCACATACGTCTCGTGGCCCGTGGCGAGGGTTTCGTCCGGTCGGCGTTTGGAGGGTACTTGGACGGGCGGCGGCATGTCGTGGCTAAAGTCAGCGGTTAGCGGCGGGGGCAAACCGCCTGCACCAGCCCCATACGGCGACCGCTAAATTGACGCCCATCGCCCGGTTTTGCAAGAGACGTTTTTCTTCCGCGAACGCTCCGCGGGTCATTCTGTCGCCCGCGCCGGCCGTTTTATCATCAGATCGAACGCGGCCAGCACGACCCAGCCCAGCACCGTGACGAAAATCAGCCACTCGAATATGGGAAGAATCCAAACCGCCGGTCGGGCAATGCTGCTGGGATCCAGCGTTCGCGGCTGCGGGATGGCCGGAATGTGAAGCGACGAAAGGAAGGCGGCGAAACTGGCAAACGTGATCACGCCCGGAACGACCATCCATTTCGAAAGTCGCGCTGGCGGTCGCGCAAAATGGCGATCGTGAACAGCCCCACCGCCGCCAGACCACTGTAGAAAAACGAATTGGCCACGTGAATGTGCGGCATTAGGTCGTTCATCGGCACCATTCCCACCACGCTGCACGACAGGCCCGACCAAACACCAACCGCCGCGGCCAAATATCCCCAAACGTTGCCCAGGTACACTCCCAGCGCCGCCATGAACACCGCCAACGTAACGCCCCCCGCAATCAAGCAACCGTTGAACACCGCCGCTTCCCGCGAAACGCCCACTTCTCCCAATTCGGAAATGAAGTGATTCAGCGGCGAATAAGTTTCCTCTTTTTTACCTTGATACACCGCGGCGGCCCACAGCGTGCCGATCAACATGATTGCCGGACCGGCCAGGCCGCAGAAAATTGCCAATCGTCGCGAGAGTAAAATCATGGCATTGGCGTCTACTTCAAGTGTGGCACGCTGCTGGAGAATACGTTAATCACCACGACGCCCGCAAGGATCATCGCAATCCCGACCATGGCCGGCACATCGAGTCTTTGCTTCAGCCACACCAGTCCCACAATCGCCACCAGCACGATTCCTGCTCCCGACCAAATGGCATACACAATTCCCACGGGCAGCGTTTTCACCACGATGCTCAGCAGAAAAAACGCCAGGCCGTACCCGGCAATCACCACCATCGTCGGCAGCGGTTTGCTGAACTGCTCCGTGGCCTTGAGCGAACTGGTGGCAATCACCTCGGCCACAATCGCAATGCACAGATAGATATAGTGCATGACCGTTACCTTTAGGCGTCTTTTCTTTCAACCGCCGGCAGCGGCTGCGACGAATGGCCGCGGCTTGGCCAATTCCCTTTGCAATATTGCGGCGGTGCGCGAGCATTTGCGGATCGCCTTGCAGGTTCTTCAGCTCTTCGCGCAGTTCTTGCGGCGTCATACGCAAATCTTGCTCCAGCTTCCAGCGCTGGTAACCGTAGTCCAGCACCGCCAACACGCCCAACGCCGCTGCGATCTTGAGGCCCGTCCAGAGCGTGATGTCGACCACTGCGGCGGCGATTTGCTGCGGCTCAAGCGCCGGCAATCGCAGGATTTCATCCCGGCGATGATACAGACTCCAAAACGCCACCAGCGCCACCGCTCCCAGTTTCACCAACCCAAGCACCAAGCGGACGCCGGTCGACGTCGAAAAAATCCGCGCAAGTCCGCTCACCGGACTGATGCGGCTCCAATCCGGAAGCAACTTCTCGGGCAGCCACAAAAAGCCGGTCTGCACAAGGTGCACCGCCACGCCTACCACCAGCAGCAGTCCCAAGATCGGCGCCAGCGCCTGGCCTAGTTCCAAGGCAACCGTGCGCCACTGGTGCACGACAAAATCGACGCTGGCATCGCCGCCAGACGAAAGCCACGCTTCGCCCCCCAACTGCCGCTGCGCCAAATGCGCAAAGAACTCCACCGTTTTCCCCCCAGCAGCAATAACACCGCAAGTCCGGCAATTAACATGCCCGCCGATGCCAATTCGTGGCTGTGCGCCACCTGACCCTGCTCGCGGGCTTGCTGCCGCCGTCGCGGCGTAGGTGCGATCGTTTTATCGTAAGAACTGTCGGCCATATTTTAGCCGCTTGGCTTGAATCGCGCTTGCGGTTTAGCAGAATCGCCCTGTGATCGAGATTCGAATTACGACGCCACCGGCCGCAAAGCGGCGATGACCGTGGTTAGCGCCGGATCGAGCTGCTCCTGCAACAGCCAGGCAATCGCGCCGATCGATGCACCCAGCGCGCCAACATCACCAGCGCGTTCAACCCCAGCCCCAGCGACAGAATGTTCAATTGCGGCAGCGTGCGGCTCACCAGTCCCAACACCAGGCTGCTCAGCAACAGAGCGATCATCGCCGGCGCCGCGCCGCGCACCGCCAACGAGAAACTTTCCGACAGCAAATTCGGAATCAGCGTTCCAAGCGACTCCGGCAGCGCCGCGTGTCCGATCGGCACCGCCACATACGTTTCCATCAGCGCGCTCACCAGCAACCGATGCCCGCCAATCGTCAGAAAAATCGCCAGCGCCACCAAGTACAGCAGGTTCGCTGCCAAAGGGACTTCATCGTCGCTTCCCGGACTGAGTACGTCCCCCAGCGAAAGTCCGCTCATTTGGCCGATGACCTGCCCAGCCACCTGCACGCCGGCCAGCAAAATCGCCGCGCCCAGGCCGAGGATCAAACCGATCAGCAATTCGCCCCCTACCGCCGCCCCGATCGCCGCCAGATTGTCGGGCAACGCCAACTTCGCATTCCATTGAGTTGGCGCGATTACCAATGCCAACACGGCCGCCAACATCAGGCGAAGTTGCTTGGGGATCACCGGCAAACTAAACACCGGCGCGGTAATAACCATCCCCCCGACGCGCCCAGCACCAGGGCAAAAGTCAGCACAGGACTAAGATAGAAACTAAGCACAATGCGCTACAGCGAATGGGGAATGTTTTTGATCAAATCCTGCGCGTAATCGACCATCTGCATGATCAGCCACGGCAACGTCATGCTGAGCACAAGAACCATTGCCACCAGCTTGGGCACGAACGCCACGGTTTGCTCCTGCACTTGCGTGAGTGCCTGCAGCAATCCGACGACAAGCCCCACGATCAGCCCGACCACCAGCACCGGCGCGCTAACCCACAGCGCCAGCATCAGGCCTTGCCGCACCAAATCGATTGCGTCTTGCGGATCCATATTTGTCGATAGCCCCGGGCTCGGCCCGGGGGTTTTGTGCCATTCACGTCAACTGTTGAAAACTCTGCAGCAACATGTCCACCACCAGGTGCCACCCGTCCACCAGCACAAACAGCAGCAGTTTGAAAGGCAGCGAAATCAATGCCGGCGGCAGCATCAGCATGCCCATCGCCACCGTCACGCTGGCAATCACAAAGTCGAAAATCACAAACGGCAAATAAATCTGGAAGCCGATCAGAAACGCCGTCTTCAACTCGCTCAGCATGTAAGCGGGCAACAGCGCCACCAGCGGCACTTCGTCGTAACTTTTCGGCTCGACTGCATTGGCCGACGCCTGCGGCAGATATTTGTAGAACAACCACACGTCGGCACTGTTGCCGGTGCGTTGAATCTGGGCGCTCATAAAGCGGCGAATGGGCAGCGTGCCGCGCTGCCACGCCTCGCCCGGGCCAATCTCCTTCTGAGTGTACGGCGTGATGGCCGTGTCGTAGGTTTGCTTCCAAGTGGGCCACATCACCAGCACCGTAATGAACAGCGCAATCGACGTCATCACCTGGCCCGGCGGCAATTGCTGCGTGCCCAAGGCCTGTCGCAACAATCCCAGCACCACCACGATTCGCACGAAGCAAGTGGTCATCAACAGCACTGCCGGCGCCAAGCTGAGCACGGCCAACAGCAACATCACTTCCAACGACGACGACAATCCTTCCGGACTAGTCCATTTCTCCGGGCCCCCTTGCAAGGCCGCCGGCAATTCCAGCTTGGCGGCCGTGTTCAGCGGTTCTTCAGCCCCGGAATGGTTGGGCGCTCCAAGGCAAATTGTCGCAAATACAACCGCGGCAATTGCAAATCGCCGCGAACACAACCGGAGCAATAGCAGCAGCGCCAGACAACTAAGCATCGCCGGCCTCCCCGGTAATCGCCCGCAGCGATTGCCGCAGGTTCTTGGCAACGCCGTTGGATCCCGCTGCCTTGCCGGGGCGGCACATTCCTGCCAGGCGCTGGACCTCGACCGGGTCGTTGACCTCTCCCAGCGTGCTAACGCCGCTGGCCGAGATGCAGACTAAGATCAGTTTGTTTCCTAACCGCAGCAGTTGCATTTGTTGCCGCCCGGCCAAGGGCGCGCGCCCCAGTACCTCGACCACTTCCGTCGGCAATCTGCTCGTGGCCGACGAGGGCAGTCCGCGGCGCGCGATCCACGCCACAAGAAAGAACAGTCCCAGCACGGCCGCCAGGCTCCCGACAACGCTCAGCACCGCCTCAAATGTGTGTGTCCCGGAAGATACCTTCTGACCGTCGCGCTGCGGCGCGCTCGGCAGCGGCAACGAAGCATCCCGGGCCGGCGACGGCATTCGCGACGGCTCGGAATTGCTTGCTTGCCGCACCGGATTGGCCGCCGCTGCGGCCTGGTTCGGTTGCCGCTGCGCAAAGAGCGAATCGTCGGCCCGGGCTTGTGCGCCGAAACCGATCACGCCCAACGCAATCGCAACCGGCGTGTAAACGGATCGGAGGCGTCGGCGATCAAACATAGCGATTATTCATTCAGGCCGCGGCCGGCAGCGCTTCGCGGCCTATAAGTTCAGTAACTCGGATGCAAAATGTCTCGTTCAGCACCTGCAGTTGCCCCCGTGCCACTAGTCGCTGGTTGACGTAGATATCCACCGGATCACCGGCAAGTTGCTCCAGCGTCACCAACGAGCCTGCCGCCAACTCCTGTGCTTCTTCCGGTCTTAAGTGCGCGCGCCCCAGCTCGATGCGCATATCGAGTTGAGCCTGGCCCGTTCGATCTTTTGCAGCAGCCATAGGCGCCACGTACTTAGCCCGTGCTGTCAGCGGAGAAGCAGCGGAAATGAGGCGGGCTTTTCGCTGAAATTAGCCCTGGAAGCAACCCCAGCCTCGCGCGCCATTGATGCACGGCCGCCAATGTTGCGCGCGTGCTTTGTGCAGTTAGGATAATTGCCGCAGTTTCGCGCCGATCCTGCTAGCATTCGCTGTGATTGCCTGCTCATCGAGTTGCTTGATTTCGAGTTTGCGCTCCGCGGCGCGGTGGCGGGCCAACTGCTGCTCGCGGTGCTTTTCCAATATCTGCACTTCGCGATTGGCGTCCACCAGCCTCTGGCGACAACGCTCGACTTCCGCCGTTGCTGCTCGGTGTGCCTCTTCCGCTTGCCGCAGATCGGTTTTGAGTTGCCGTTCATAGAGCTCGCGGTGCGCAAATCGATCGATCGCAATCCGCCCGGGACGCGATGCCCGTTCCACGCTCTTTCGCAATTCCGCCAACTCGTTGTTCAACTGATGCACGCGCACCGCGGCTTCTTCCTCGTTGCGCAGTGCCTCGGCCGCCTCTTGCCGACATCGATCGCGCTCGCTTTCGCGCAGTCGCAGCATCGGAGCCAGTCGGTAACGAAAAATCGCCATCGAGCATTTGCCTTACGAGCGCTTCGGATTGACGTTGCCGTGCAACTTCGCCATCACCTGCCGATGCAATTCGACAAGCGCATCTTGCGTTGCCGTCAGCGTCGAAGGTTCATCGACTCGCTGCCGCAGAAACCCCGTGAGGGCCTCCAGCAGTTCGATCGCCATATCCACCCGCCGATTTGCGCCAGAACGATAGGCCCCGATCGATATCAAATCCTCATGTTCGCGGTAAACGGCCAGCAGTTCTCGAATCGATTGCGCGGCATCTTGATGTTCGCGCAAGGTGATGTCGGGCATCAGTCGGCTGATGCTCTCCAGCACGTCGATGGCCGGCCAATGGCCGCGCGCCGCCAGTTTGCGCGACAGCCACGTGTGGCCATCCAACAGTCCGCGCACGGCATCGCAGATCGGCTCCTGCGGATCGTCTCCTTCCACCAGCACGCTGTAGAACCCCGTGATGCTGCCGCGTTGCGTCCGCCCTGCCCTTTCCAACAGCGGCGGCATCAGCGCGAACACCGAAGGCGGATAGCCGCGCGTTGTGGGCGGCTCGCCGGCGGCCAGGCCGATCTCGCGCTGGGCCATGGCAAACCGCGTCAGCGAATCCATAAGCAGCAACACGTCGCGCCCGCGGTCGCGGAAATATTCGGCAATGGCGGTGGCGGTTTGAGCGGCCTGCACCCGCCGCAGCGCCGGCTCGTCACTGGTGGCCACCACTACAACGCTGCGTGCCAAACCTTCCGGGCCCAGATCGCGCTGGAGAAATTCGTTCACTTCGCGGCCGCGCTCGCCGATCAGTCCGATCACAATCACGTCGGCCGACGTGTACCGCGCCATCATGCCCAACAGCACGCTCTTGCCCACGCCGGAGCCGGCAAAGATTCCCATCCGCTGCCCCTTGCCGCAAGTCAGCAGCCCGTCGATCGCGCGAATGCCGGTGGCGATCGGTTGATCGATTCGCGGACGTTCCATCGGCGGCGGCGGACGCCGATTCGTTTCGGTGCGATCCGAAAGAGCCGGCTCGGTGCGCCCATCGATCGCTCTCCCTTGGGCGTCAACCACGCGGCCTAACAGCCCCTCCCCCACGCGCAGCCGGCGCACGGTGCGCACCAGGCGCGCGCGGTTGCCGCGCCGCACGCCGTGCAGGTTTTCATAAGGATACAGCAGCGTCAAATCGTCGCGGAAACCGATCACTTCGGCCTGCACCGAGCCGCCACTGTCGCGCTCGACTTCCACCACCGCCCCAAGCGGGGCCGGAAAATCGGCAACCGCCGCCGTCAGCCCGACAATTTGCACCACGCTGCCTTCCAGCGCCGTGGGCACGATCCGCTCGAGTTGGTCGGCAAGTTCAAGCATCTGTACCGGAAAGCTCCGCTGCGATGCGTTTCAATTGCGTTTCAATTTGCTGGTCGATCACGCCGTGTTCCGTTTCCAGCCGGCACCCGCCCTGCGAAATGGCTTCATCGGGCACCACCACGGACTTGGCGGCTCGGGAAATTTCCTGAGCAAGACGTTTAACTTGACCTTCCAGTTCCGAAAAATCGGCCGGATGCAACCGGATTTTCAATTGCTGCGTGCCGGCGGCCAGTTCCAGCGCCTCGCGCACCAAATTAAGCGTGATCTGCGGCGAATGAGCTACTTCACGTCGCACGATCCGCTCCGCAATCTTTACGGCAAGTTGCACCGCGCTTTGTTCCCAGCGCCGCAGCCACTCCTGCTTGGCGTCGGCCAGTTCCGCCGCCGCAGCCCGAACGATCGGCAGCACGGCATCCATCCGCTCGTTGACTTTCTGCTCCAGCAGTTGTTCCGCCGCGAGGCGGCCATCTTCGGCGGCACGCTCGCGAATTTCCTCGGCCTGCCGCTCGGCGGCTTCAATTGTCGCTGCGGCGCGGGCGTCGGAATCGTCGGCGCCGCTTACGGCTGCCGCTGAAAAATTCTCGAACCGGTACACAGCCGGCTGCGATTGGTGCTTCGAAGATTTTGATTTGATGATGCCGGCCATTGAAAATCACGGGTCAGAAGATCAGGAGTCAAGGTTTAACGGCTCACAGCTCACATGAACGTTCCTATGCCACGGCGGTCAAATGCGATCGATCGATGCCCGGCAGCCGCCCGTCGGCCAGCATGTGATTGGCAAGGTCGGCCAGCGTTTCTTGAGCACGGTCGATGTCTGTCAGTCGCGTCGGCCCCACGTGCTCAAGTTCCTTGGAAAGCCAGCGCGCTTCCTCCTTGGGAAGGTGATCGAGAATTCGCTCGACCAGATCGGGCGGTGCACCGACCAGCGCCAACAGTATCGTTTCCCCCTCCGCTGCGCGAATCACGCGAGTCAGCGAATCGGTGTCAAAATTGCACATTTCGCTGAACGTGATCCGGCGATGACCGGTGAACTGATGCGCGAACTTATGCGCCAAGTTTCGATCGTGCACTGCCAGATTGCTGAGAATTTGTCGCCGCGCCACCCCGTCGGCCGAATTTAATATCGCCGATACCGCCGCGACTCCGGCGGCCGGCATCCGTTGCGTCTGCTGTGCCTGCAACCACGCTTCGACGGCCCGCTCCACGTCGCTTACCACCAGCGGATCGGCCGCTTCCAGCTCAACCATCCGGCGAATAACCTCCGCCTGCAGCGAAGGCCCCAGCCGCGCCAAAACGTGCCCTGCCCGATCCGGCGATAAGTGCGATAACAGCAGCGCCACCGTCTGGGGATGTTCACGTTCGGCAAACGGCACCAGCGCCTCCGGCTGGATGTCTTGCAGGAACTGGAATCGCTGATGGCCTTCCGATCGAATGGCTCGGCTTTGCGGCGCTGCGCTTGGACTAGCGACGCGGACGGCCAATGTGTCGTCTAATTCCAAGCCCGGCGGATCGGCCTCTGGAATCAACGGACCGAGACGGAAAAACTCCTCGATGATTGTCTCTTGTTCCGCCGGATCGATCGCACCCAGTTGCAGCACTTCGTCATGCACCGCCTCGGCCTGTTCCGGCGGCATCTGCGCAAGCAGTGTTTCGGCGGTCACCGCATCGAGCGATGCAATTAAGATGGCGGCCTTGCGAAGCGACGATTCATGTTTGCTCATGCACCATTCCTTCAACTGGCCGAGCCGATCCAGTTGCGCAGCACGCTGGCGGCGCTATCCGGATCGTCGTGTACGATGCCGGCCAATTCTTCGCGCAGCGATGGGCCGCTCGTGCCGCGGAAACGCCCGCCCGTTTCCCGCCCGCTCAGTCCGTCGTCGAATCCGTCTAATGTCTCGTCAGCCACTCTCAGCGTCGGATTCGTCGTCGCCGCCGACGTGCTGGAACGAACAATCCAGCGCACCGCCAACAGGCTGACCAATCCTAGAACTGCCAGAGCCACAGCGGTTGCATGCTCCTCCCACCAGGTCGCGCGATGCTCGGCGGCAGTGCGAACTGCGTTTTCAGCAGCAGCCCCACGCTGGAATGCGGTTACTGTCACCAGCCGGGCGCCATCTTGGCCGGCGTCATCGGGCCAGGGCACCGCTTGCGCCACCAGTTGCTTGATGTTGGCGTTTGCTTCCGATTGAATTTGCTGCAACGCTTCCGTATCGAATTGCGACAATCGCGCATTTGCAGCTCCGGCGTGTCGCTGCCGCCACGCGTCTTCGTAATAGCTGCTTGGAACCGCGACCGATATCGCCACGCGCTTCGGCGTCAGGCGGCCCGTGGCGACCTGCTGCGAATCGGCCGCCGCGCTCCGTTCTAGCTGGCGAGCCGGCGCGTTGCTCGACGGCGCATGGCCAACAACAGCGTCAACCAACGATTCGATCGCGGCCGGCTCGTTCACTCCACTGGAGATTACTTTGCTTTCTCCGCTTGCTGCCCCCCGCAAGTCGTTTGGCGCCGCCGCCTCTCGTTGTTGCAGCTCAGGACGTAGCTCAACATTGACCGTCACCAGCGCGCTGGGAATGAAGCCAAGTGCGGCGCGAATTCTCTCCGCGTACTTCTGCTCGTATTCCAATTTCGTCTTGGCATACTGATCGGCGCCCGTATCTGCCGCCTCGCTTGGCGCTTTGGCCGGGTACGTTGCGCCGTTGAAATCGACAATCGCCACGCATTGCGGATCGACGCCGATCGGCGGCCCAACCACGTGACGGATCATGTCCACTTGCCGCATGCTCAGCAATTGGTTGCCCGCCGGCTTGACGTTCACGCTGGCGGTAATCTGCTTCCGCGTATGCAGCCCTTGCTCTGTTTCCACGTTGTACAGCACCGACGCCGATTCGATCCCGGGCATCGAGTCGACGATTTTCGTCAACTCGTCCTGCAGTGCGATCTTCGACATTTCTTCCTGTTGCCGTTTGCCGATCCAGGGGCTGCTGCTGCGATCCAGCATTCTTCGCAGCGAATCGCCGAAGTTGTTGGGCAGCGCGCCGGCACTGGCCAACGCGCCCATGTAAACCGCTTGCTTGCTGCGCGGCACGCAGATGCGATTGTCTGGCAGTTCGTAATCCGTCAGGCCGGCGCTGGCGAACGCCTCTACCATGGCTGGCAATTGGCTGGCTGCAACCGGCTCGCCGCCGAACAGATACGCTTCGTTTGCTGCCGACTGCTGATTGACCACCAGCGCCACGCCGGCTGCGCAAACCACCAGCAGCACGCCGGCCGCGCGCCGGGCGCCAGGCGTTAACGAGCGATACCAATCGCTCAAGCGAGCGAAGGTTTTATTCAACACGTCCATCCGTGGCGAATGCCCTGAGCGAAAAGTGATCGGAACAACCGAACCAGACGCGGCGTGGCGCAATCTTTCACGCCGCCGCCTTCATGGCGCGGTTCGGTAGGCGGATCGTAAACGCGGCGCCCCCTTCCGGACAATTGCGAGCCGTTACTTCCCCTCCTTGTCCTGCCGCCACGCGCAGCGTAGCGGCCAAATTTTGCCCGAGAAAATTGTCTGCGTCGAAATGCTGCGGATTGGCGATACGGCGGCGGAACTCATCGGAAATCCCCCTGCCGCTGTCGGCGATTTCCAACTCGAATCGCTGCGGACCGGAGTATGAAGTAATCGTCAACTCGCCTCCCTTGGACATTGCCTCCAGCGCATTACGCGCCAGGTGCCAAACGCATTCGCGCAACGAACGTTCGTTCGTCCACACGCGATGCGAATGCGGAATGTCCAGCTCGATGTGAACTCTCTGCGAGCGCAACTGCGGCGAAACCATCTCGAGCACGTCGTCCACCAGCGCGCGAACGTTCACCCACAGTTGTTCCGGACCGCGGGCGCCGGGAAATGGCAGCACGTGGTTGGCCTGATCATCTTTATCGTCGGGTTCGAATTGGGGGCGCAGCGGCAGCATGGGGATCCCTCCGTGGAAAAAAGCGGGCGGGTTTGTACTCAAATCCGACCCGCAGTGTCAATCCACGTTGATTTGCTGCCAGAGACGGCGTGCCGCGCGCAGCAAGAAAAAATTACAAGACACCGGCTTTCGCTCAGCCCACGCCGCTTTCGCGCGCATCGGGCGTTATGACCACCGGCGGCGGCAGCGTAATCTGCTCCATGACCCAGCGGTCGATGTCTGCTAGCATCTGCGGCGTCAGTACGTCTTCGCCGGGATACTCGCGCAGCGTAATCGACATGCCCGCCGAGTGGAACAACCGCAAGTTGTCGCACACCTCCTCGGTGGGATAATGCTTGCCTTCGCGACAGGCGGCCACAAACAGCGGCAACTCTCTCACCGCGTCCAGCTTCGCCAGCGGCGTGCCTTGCGTCGGAAACGGCCCGCACAGCGAAACCACGCCGGCGAAACGATCGGCATGCTCGCTGCCAATGCGGAAGGCCATCGTGCCGCCGCACTCATACCCGGCGATAAAAATCCGGTCGGAACGAATGTGAAACCGCTGCTGCGCCTCAGCAATGGCCGAAAGAATTCGCTGCTCCGCTTGGGCCACGTGCTGCGGCGTTTGCACCCAGCGATACCCGTTGCCCGGGTGGTTCTTTCTTGGCACTGTCAGCGTCCCTTGCGGCGCCACTGCCACGTAATTTCGCAGGCTCACCGCCGGCATGATTCGCCGCAATTGCCGTTCGGAGTCGCCGCCGCCGTGCAGCCAAACCAACAGCGGATATGCGTAATTCGGCTCGTAATGCAGCGGCGCAAACACCGCGTGAGGAAAATCGCTCTCAGACGTGCTGATGGTGCCGGCCGCGCACCAATCCGTACTCGGCGAAATGTCCGCAGGCATGGCGAACGCCTCCGCTTGAATTCGATTCATATTCCAGCGACGCCGCAACGTAGCCACGCGGCGATAAGTTTTAGGTGGGATCGATCGTGACCGTGTCGGAAGTTCGGACTCTAAATCACCAGCCGGAAATGTGTCAACCTCAAGTCCGCTGGCGTCGTCTGCTAGCCCGTCAGCCCCGCCATCACTTTCACCAATTCCTTGACCGCATCGACGCTTTTCTGGAAAGCGGCCTGTTCGGAGGCGTTAAGTTTCAACTCGATAATTTTTTCCACGCCGCCGGCTCCCAGAATAACCGGCACTCCCACGAAGTATCCGCCCACGCCGTATTGCTTATCGCAGTACGCCGCGCAGGGAATCAGCCGCTTCTTGTCGCGCACAATGGCCTCGACCATTTGCGTGGTGGCGGCCGCGGGAGCGTAATACGCGCTGCCGGTTTTCAGCAGGCCCACAATTTCCGCCCCGCCGCTGCGGGTCCGCTGCACTATTTCTTCCAGCCGTTTGGCATCGATCAATTGCGTCACCGGAATGCCGCCGACCGACGTGCAACTGGGCACCGGCACCATCGTATCGCCATGCCCCCCTAAAAGCATCGCCGAAATGTCTTCCACGCTTACGCCCAGCTCCATCGCCAGGAAAGTGCGGTAACGCGCGGTATCCAGCACGCCGGCCTGGCCCATTACGCGGTTCGGCGCAAAACCAGTTACTTGCCACGCCCGTTGCACCATCGCGTCCAGCGGATTGCTGACCACGATCACCATCGCCTGCGGGCTGCTCTTCTTTATTTCCGCCGCCACCGAGCCGACGATTTTGGCATTGGTCGACAGTAGATCGTCGCGGCTCATGCCCGGCTTGCGGGCAATTCCGGCCGTGATCACCACCACGTCGCTGTTTTCGGTGTCGGCGTAATTCGTCGTGCCGACAATTTTGGCGTCGAAGCCCACAATCGGCGACGCCTGCATCAAATCCAGCGCCTTGCCGGCGGGCATGCCTTCGGTTTGCGGAATATCCAGCAGCACGATGTCGCCCAGCTCGGCTGCCGCGCACCAATGGGCAGTGGTGGCGCCAACGTTCCCGGCGCCGATAATGCTGATCTTCGCGCGACGCATTCACGTTCCTCAAACGAATCAAGATCGAACAAGTAGATGCATGTCAGCAACCTAACTTAGCGGCCGCGCTTTGCAAAGGGGGCGAAAGAAAAATGCGCAGTGCCGAATGCAAAGCGCACAAATCGCGTGCCGCCAGCTTTGCACTTCGACTCGGCGCCCGAGAATTGCCCTACGCCGCAGGAATCGTATAACGCACAATGGCCCAGAAATGGCAAGCGCTGCCGGCCATCACAAACAAATGCCACACCGCATGCAAATAGCGATGCCGATGATCCGACATCAAAAACAACGTGCCCACGGTGTAACATGCGCCCCCGGCTAGCACCCACCCCACGACCTCTGCAGGCACGCACTCCAGCATCGGCCGCCCGCCCAGCAGTGGCATCCATCCCAATAACACGGGTATTGCCACTGACGCTCCGTCGATGCGATGCACGAAAACCACTTTGCTCAGAAAGCCCGCCAGAGCAATGGCCCACATGGCGGACAATAAAATCCACCAATTGCCGTGCGCAGAAATGTGGCGGCGATGGGCGTAAACGTGCCGACGATGAACAAATAGATGCAACCCTGATCCAACATGCGAAAGAAGAGTTGCCGTCGCGGTTCGCGAAAGAGATGCGACAGCGTTGAAGTCGCATACACCGAAACCATTGTGCCCGCATAAATCCCGCAGGCCAACTGTTGCCAAACATCGCCGTGCCGCGCGGCAACCATCAGTACCACGGAAGCAGCCACGCTCAACAGCAGCCCCAGGCCATGCGTGATGAAATTCGCCGCTTCGCCTGTCGCCGTACACGCGACCAGTGGCAACGCCGAATTCTCACTTGTCAAAGTCACCGCGCACAGCGGCTCGCAAGGGTCGGCAGGCTGAACGGTCGCGGGCGCACCGGACATGGGAAATTCAGCGGAAAGAGATAGTCAGAAAATCACTCCTTTCGTTAATTTCGGCGATCATCCGTGCCGACCTTATAGTTTTCTGTTTTCGCCCGCACTGTCAAGCAGGGTTGCGATAATCTGAGTAACTTTTCCTGGGCCGGCTACATGGGGGCCCGGCCGCTTTTGCGGTTCACAATTTTCTTGTTACCTTCAATTTTTTGTGTTGACTCTCCCGTTGCGGGAGGCCCTAGCATGGAACTTCAGCACAGCGCGATTCAATCCGCCGTGAATGTGATTGGGCCTCCGCGATGATTCACTCCAGGCGAGGTTAGCGTGTTTAGCATCGGCGAGTTTTCCAAGTTGACCGGCCTCACCGTCAAGACCCTGCGCTTTTATCAAGCGCAGGGCTTGCTAACGCCGTCGGCCGTCGACGACCAAACCGGCTACCGCTATTACGCCGCCGACAAGGTCGAAGCTGCCCGCGTCATCCTCCAATTGCGCGAATTGGAATTCTCGTTGGCCGAGATCGCGGAAATCTTGAACGGTTATCACGACGAAAGCGACATCCTCGTCTATCTGCAGCACCACAAGCAGTCACTCGCTGCCAAAGCCCAGCACTACCGGCAGATTGAATCGCGGCTGGATCAAATCATTCGCCAGCAACGCCAAGCGAGGTCCGCCATGAAAAACCATCCGTTCGAAGCGGAAGAAAAGTCCGTCGATTCGATGCTCATCGCCGGCTTGCGCATGCAGGGGCGCTACAGCGATTCCGGAAAGGCATTCTCGCAAATCGGTCGCCGGCTGGGACGCTTCATTTGCGGCCCCTGCTTTCTGTTGCACTACGACACCGAGTACAAGGAAGACGATGCCGACTTCGAAGCCTGCTTCCCTATCGGCAACCAGGGGCGCGAAAAAGCCGCCGACGGCATCTCCATCCGCCAGTTGCCAGGCGGCCGCTGCGTCGCGCTCTTGCACAAGGGTCCTTACCAGCAGTTGGGCCGCTCCTACGAGAAAATCCTCACCTACGTCAAAGCCAAGAACTTCGAAATCGTCGTGCCCACCCGCGAAGTCTATCTCAAAGGGCCGGGCATGATTTTCAAAGGCAACCCCAGGAACTATCTCACCGAAATCCAGATGTTTTGCAAATCATGAGGCATCATTCGCCTTCCCGCAACTCGGCGGTTTGCTTGTTAGATCAAGGGGCTATCTTATAATGGAGATGGAACCGGAAGAGGCAACTTCTAAGCTGGCGCTGCGTGTGGCGCGAGGGAAATTGAT
Organism: Pirellulales bacterium; assembly: GCA_963773925.1. Classification (GTDB taxonomy): domain Bacteria; phylum Planctomycetota; class Planctomycetia; order Pirellulales; family JADZDJ01; genus CAVRAW01. Next base: position 90,944 of record CAVZDC010000009.1, on the reverse strand, counting down.
GTTCGCACAGGCTCCGCGATTCGTGCCGCTGGCATTATTGACGGCACTCTGCCTAGCGGCCACCAATGCAGCGGCCACTAGCGCCGCGGCGGATGATTCACAGCAGTTTGTCGACGCACTTCGCCAGCGTGGCTATTTCGACACCGCGGCCGATTATCTGCAGCATTTGTCCGCAGCCACCACGCTGCCCGACGAAGCGAAGCGCACGCTCGATTTCCAGCAGGCACAGGTCTTGATCGAAGGCGCCTCGGCGATCCACGATCCGCAGCTCCGCGGCTGGCAGCTCGACGAAGCCCAGACCAGGCTCCGCGAGTTCCTTGCTGCCAACCCCGACGACACGCAGGCCCAAACCGCTCGCGAGCGATTGGCCGGCATGTTGCGGTATCGCGCCGATCAGTTGATGCACGAAACGAATAAGACAGGGTCCGTTTCCACCGCCAACCGCAAACAAGCGCAGGCGTGGTATACCGAGGCTCGCGCTTTATACGACGAGGCCGCCAAACGCTACCGCGCCGATCTGGACAAAATCCCCAAGGGTGAGCAGCCCGACAAACGCGAGCAGTTGGGCACTTCGTGGCTCGGTTCGCTTATCAGTGCCGCGCAAACCACCTTCGATCTGGCTCAAACGTTCGACGCCGGCAGTCCCGACGCCCAAAAGCTGCTGAACGACGCGGTGGCCCAATGCAAGAAACTGTACGCTGACTATCCGCGGCGTGGCGCCGGCCTCGCGGCAAGATTCTACGAGGGACGCTGTTACCAGGAATTGGGCGATTCGAAGTCAGCACTGGCGGCCTACGACGATTTGATTGCCGCCTTGCCCGACAACGATCCCGACTTCCGAAAATTGAAAACGCAGGCGTTCCGCTACGCGCTGCAATGCTGGATTCAAGATAAGAACTATACCGGGGCAATCGACAAAGCGCTCGCTTGGGCCAAAAGCGCTCATGGCCCCGAATTGCAAGATCCGGATTGGTTGGCTGTCAAGCTTTCCACCGCCACGGCGCTCGAGGAGGCGGCCCACGCGCTGCCAAAAAATGATTTCAAAGCCAAATCATATTTGCGCGACGCCCGCGACTTGGTCGTCGACACGCAGCGCTCCGGCAACCCTGCCGTTCAAGACCAGGCGCGGGAGATGCTGGCTCAATTGGGCGGCGCGGCGCCGAGCCGCAGCGCACCTCCGCGGTTTCGGTAGCCGCCTCGGCACCGGAGATCGACGACTCCAAATTGACGAGCTTTGACGATCTCTATCAGCGCGCAGCGACTTGGTCGATCAATTGAAAAGCGATCAATTGGAGCTGGAATTGCTCCAGCAGGAGCGCCCGCCCGATGCCGCCCAAATCGCGGAGCTCAAATCCGCCATCGAAAAGCTGAGCGACGAGGCGTTTGGCTTGTTCCAGCGCGCCATCACCGCGGCCGACGAAAAAACAGATGTCGAAAAGCTGAATTTCGCCCGCTACCTACTCTGCTATTTTCACTACCAGAAGCAGCACTATTACGAGGCAGCGGTCTTGGGAGAATATCTCGCCAGAAAATATCCCGATTCGGCCAATGCTCGCCCCGCCGCCCGCGTGGCGCTGGCGGCGCTTGATGCCTTATATCGCCAGGAAAAGGAAGCTGGAGATCAGGATCTCAGCTTCGAGCAAAACAAAATCTTCGACCTGGCCGGTTACGTGACCGATCGTTGGGCCGACATGCCGGAGGCCGACCTGGCGCTGGACCTGCTGATCGGTTTCTATATCAACGCGGGCCAGTACGATAAAGGAACGGAAATACTCAGCCACATTAAAGACGATTCGCCCCGCCGCCCGGATGCGGAAATCAAGCTGGGCCAGGCGCTGTGGAACAAGTATCTGCGCACCATGCAGCAGATGCGCGAGCAAGAATCCGGCGGCGGTGAGGCCGGGTCAGCTTCCAAGGAGGACGACGCCAAACTGAAAAAGGAACTCGATGCCCTCGCCAAACAATCGCAGGAAGTGCTGGAGCACGGCATCGCCGGCTTGCGCAAGCAAGGGCAGGTGAATAGCCAAGCCGTCTTGGCTGCACTTTCCCTGTCGCAACTTTATCTCGCGCTGTCTCAGCCGGAAAAGGCCGTGGCCATGCTCGAAGACCCGAAAATCGGTCCGCTCACGTTGCTGAAGGACAACAACGCCGCGGCACTGGCCACAGGTTTGCCGGCTGAAATTCAAAAGGCTGCCTTGCGTGCCTACGTGGGCGAAGAGCCTCAGCAGTTGGATAAGGCCTCGGCCGCCATGGATGCGCTGGAGCAAATTTACGCCAACGATCCCGAAGGCGAGGGCCGCCTGACGCAATTGCTGGTCAGCCTGGCCTACGATCTGCAGCAGCAACTCGAGGAACTTGGTCGCCACGCAAATCGCCAGCAGCAAGCGCAGCTCATCGAGGCGGTCCAGCAGTTCCTGCGGCGCATTTCGCAGCGCGGCTCCGGCGCCGATTTCCGCACGCTCAACTGGGTTGCAGCCACCTACGATAGCCTGGCGGAAGGCCTGAAACCCGACGGCAAGTCCACGCCCGAAGCACAGGCGCTCTTCGAGCAAGCCGCCAAAACCTACGACGACATGCTGGACCGCGCCGCCAAAGACGACAAATATCTGCCGGCCGATAAATTGCCCGGCATCCGCATTCGCGCCGCCATCGCCGAGCGCGGCGCCGGCAACTACGACAAAGCCATCTCGATACTAGGCGGGCTGCTGAAAGAGCGTCCGCAATTGCTGCCGGCCCAGATCGAAGCGGCCAAAACCTATCAGCTCCGCGGCGACACCGATAATCCCGATTTCTATGTGTCGGCTATCAAGGGAGGCGGCAACGCCGGCAACGCAAACAGTATCTGGGGCTGGGGCAAGCTGGCGCTGCAAACGTCTCGCGATCCCCAATTCCGCGACATCTTCCACGAGGCCCGCTACAACGTCGCTCTCTGCCGCAGCCGCTTCGGCGAAACGCGCACCGACAAGGCGGAACAAAAGAAACTGCTCGAGTTGGCCAAAAACGATATCCGCAATACGATGCAGTTTGAGCCCACGCTGGGCGGCGACAAATGGAAACCACGCTACGACAAATTGCTCCGCAACATCCAGCAGGAACTGCACGAGCCAGCCGTCGGCTTGAAAGAGTTCGATCAGAAACCGGCTGCACTGCCCGACGACGCCGAAAAGAGCTGAAACGTATCCCATGAACCGCTTGCCAAAATATTGCGCCGCATTGCTGGCTATTCTGGCTGCGCTGTCGCCGGCGGCCGTCCGCGCCAGGGCGATTTCGATCGCGTCTATTTGCTCAACGGTCAGTCCGTCGCCGGCCACATTGAGGAAATGACCAAGGACAAAGTCGTCGTGCAACTGCTGCAAGGTCCCAAGGAAGTTCCGGTCAACGAAATCAAATACATCCAGTTTGCCAACGAACCGCGTGAATTGATGAACGTTCGCAACGACGTATTTTCCGGCCACTACGATCAAGTGCAGGAAACTTTGGATCGAATTCCCCCGCCGCAGCGCGGCGCTGTCGAATCGATTCGCCAGGACATCGATTACTATGGCGCGCTGGCCGCCGTGCGCCTGGCCGCCGGCGGCGCGGGCGATGTGCAAACGGCGGGCCGCTCACTGCTGGCGTTCGTCAATGCCAACACAGACAATTATCACTTTTACGACGCCAACGAAGCGATCGGCGATTTGCTGGTGGCCATCGGCCGCTACGATCAAGCCGCCGCTTACTACAACCAATTGGCCGCGGCCCCCTGGCCGGAATTCAAACTGCGCGCGGAAATTGGCTTGGGCCGCTCGCTGGAAGCGCAGGATAAGCCCGACCCTGCGATGGTGCATTTCGAAACGGTCCTGGCCTCCGACGCCAAAGGCAAAACGGTCGAAAATCTGCAGCAGATCGCGCGGATCGGAAAAGCCAAGTGCCTGGTGGATGAAGGCCGCGCCCCCGAGGCCGTGAAGATGTTGAAACAGGCGATCGATCAGACGCCCAATGACGCCAATCAAATTCTGGCCATGGCCTACAACGCCTTGGGCCAGGCGTACCTGAAACTAAAACAGCCCAAAGACGCGCTGTACGCCTTTCTGCACGTCGATCTCCTGTACAACCAGGTGCCCGATCAGCACGCCGAGGCCCTCTATTATCTCAAGGGCCTGTGGGACCAATTGAATAAGCCGCAGCGCTCCAAGGAAGCGGCCGAAACGCTGAAATCGAAATACGCCTCCAGCCGCTGGAACAAGTGAAGCGTCGCAGCGCGTTAAGCCTTCTGCCTTCTGCCTTCTGCCTTTTGTCTCACCCGCGCGGATGAAACTGCCTGTGAATTTGTTTCAGCCGCGTCGGATCGACGTGCGTGTAAATTTGCGTCGTGCGAATGTTGGCGTGGCCCAGCATTTCTTGCACTTGCCGCAAATCGGCGCCGCCGGCCAACAGGTGCGTGGCGAAACTGTGCCGCAGCGTGTGCGGGCCCATCGCGGCCGGCGCCCGGCACGCAGTGCGTAGCGCTTCACCAGTTCCCAAATTCGCTCCCGCCGTAGCCGCTTGCCGCGGCGCGAAAGCAACAGCCACCGCGGCGGCAGCGCACATTGTTCCGCCAGCGCCGGCCGTTCGTGCGTCAAATATTCTTGCACCGCCGCAATCGCCCGGCGGCCCAGCGGCACCAGGCGCTCGCGTTCTCCCTTGCCGTGCGCCAGGCAAAACCCTTCGCGCAGATGAACGTCGTCGTGCCGCAAGTTCGAAACTTCCGACGCCCGGCAGCCGGTGGCATACAACAATTCCAGCAAGGCCCGGTCGCGCCGCCACAACGGATCGCGCGCCACCGGCGCGCTCAGCAGCTTGTCGATCATCTGCGGCGAAAGCACTTGCGGCACGCGCTGCCATAGTTTTTGGCTGCCCAGCAACTCCGCCAGATTGTTTCGCAGCAATCCTTCCAACTGCAAATAGCGGAAGAACACCTTAAGCGATACCAAATGCCGCGCCACCGAGGCCGGCGCCAACTTTCGCGCATTCAACCACGCCGGGTAGTCCGCCAGTTCGCCGATCGTAAGCGATTGAATTTTCCGCGCCGCCAGCCACTCGGCGAATTTAGCCAGGTCGCGCCGGTACGCCGCCACGGTGTTCTCCGCCAGATGACATTCGCTGCGGCTGTAATCGAGAAACAATTCGATCCACCGCTTCGCCGGATTGCCCGCCGGCATCGGCGGTCGCGGCTTCGGACCTCGTTTGGCGCTGGACATGGATGAGCCGGTGCCTGATATGTGCACTGCGAACGCGGAACTCCTCCGCATCTTGCGCATCGGCATCGCCGCCAGTCGAACTGAATCGCACAGCCGCCGCGTCCGGTGGTCGTTTCCGCCGCCATGAGTTATGATGGCGATCTTCGTGGCTTGTAGTGGTTGTAGCGGCTATCGCCAGAGGATCTTCACCCGTGCGAATTCTCGTCACCGGCGGCGCCGGATACATCGGCAGTCATGCCGTGCGCCGGCTTTCGCAGGCCGGACACGAAGTCTGGGTGTACGACAATTTGGGCCTGGGCCATCGCCAGGCCGTGCCGCCCGATCGTCTCATCGTGGCCGATCTGCTCGATCGCTCCCGATTGGAAACGGCGCTGCGGGAGCAGCGCATCGAAGCCGTCATGCACTTCGCGGCCTTTGCCCAAGTGGGCGAATCGGTAGCCGATCCCGCGAAGTATTATCAGAACAACTTGATCGGCAGTATTTCACTGTTGGAGGCCATGCGCGCCGCCGGCGTTTCGCGGATCGTATTCTCCAGCACCACGGCCACGTACGGCACGCCCAAAAAAATTCCCATCACCGAGGACGAACCGCAACTGCCGATCAACCCCTATGGCTTCACCAAGCTGGCCATCGAACGTGCGCTGGCCGATTACGCCCGCGCCTATGGATTTGCCTACGCGGCGCTGCGATATTTCAACGCCGCCGGTGCAAGCGCCGCTGGTGATATCGGCGAAGATCACACCCCCGAAACGCACCTGATCCCCATCGTCCTGCAGGTGGCACTTGGCCAGCGCGAAAATGTAACCATTTTCGGCGACGATTATCCCACAACCGATGGCACCTGCATTCGCGATTACATCCACGTGGACGATCTGGCCGAAACCCACCTGCGAGCGCTGGATCATCTGCAGCCCGGCAAGGGTTTGGCTCTCAATCTGGGTATCGGCCGCGGTTATAGCGTCAAGCAAGTGATCGAATCCTGCCGCCGCATCACCGGCCACAAAATTCCCACCGAAATCGGCCCGCGGCGTCCGGGCGATCCGGCCGAACTGGTGGCCGATTCCACGCTTGCCCAGCGCACGCTTGGTTGGCAGCCCAAGTACACCGAGATCGACGCCATCGTGGCCACCGCCTGGCGCTGGCACCAATCGCACCCCAAAGGATTTGGCGGCGCGTCATAGAATATATTGAATACTCGCCCCCTGACTCCTGACTCCTGACCCCTGACCCCTAACCCTATGGCCACCTCCGCCCGATTATTTCCCGTCGCCACGCTTTCCGATCTGGCCCCCGGCCAGGAAGCCGATTTCTTCGCGCTGCTCACCGCCAAGGAAGAACTGACCACTCGCGAAGGCAAACCGTATTTCAAGGTCACGTTCCGCGATGCCTGCCGCGAAGTCAGCTTTCCCATCTGGCAAGATTCCGCCTGGGCCGTCGATTGCCGGCAAACCTGGGAGGCCGGCATGTTTTACAAGCTCCGGGCCACCTACCGCGAAACCAATTTCGGCCCGCAGTTGGAGATCAAGAAAATCCGCGCCGTCATCGACGCCGACGCCGCCGAGGGCTTCAACCCCTTGATGCTGCAGCCGAAGTCGCGCTTCGATCCGGTCGAAATGTTCGACGAACTCGTCGACATCGCCCGGCAAAAAATCACCGACAAAGCGTTGCAGCGGCTCACGTGCGACATCTTGAAAGCCAATCGCGAAATGTTGCTCACGCTGCCTGCGGCGCGAAAAAATCATCACGCCTACGTCGGCGGCTGGTTGGAGCACACTCTCAGCGTCACGCGCACCTGCGTTCATTTGGCCGACAAAGTACGACGACTACTATCCCGATCTGCAACCGCGGCTGGATAAAAGCGTGGTGGTGGCCGGCGCCATCCTGCACGACATCGGCAAAACTCGCGAGTACCGCGAGGAGCCGATGGGCGCCGTGTACACCGCCGAAGGCGCGCTCATCGGCCACATGCTGCAAGGCCGCGACATCGTGCGCGAATTCGCCGCCGATCGAAAGCTAACCGAGGAAACCTTGCTCCGCTTGGAACACGTCATTGTCGCCCACCAGGGCCGGCCGGAATGGGGCGCGCCGAAGGTGCCCATGACCCCCGAAGCGATGATCGTCCACTATGCCGACGATTTGGACGCCAAATATGCCATGCTTTATACGACGCTCCGCGACGACAAAAACCCCGGCCCAATGACGTCCAAGAAGAACCAGCTTTACCAACAGCTATTCCGAGGGTTGCAATAGAGCATGATACGTCCACGGACGATGCGGTATTCCAAAACGCCGCTCACGGAAGGGCCGATCTCGCTGGCGCTGGTGCGGCTGTCGGTGCCGATCATTCTGGCCAACATCCTGCAAACGGCCTATCAACTGACCGACACCTTCTGGGTTGGCCGCTTGAGCGCCCAGGCCGTGGCCGCAGTCTCGCTCAGTTTCCCCGTCACGTTTCTTTGCATTTCGCTGGGCGGCGGATTGCCGATCGCCGGCACTGTGCTCATCGCCCAGTTTCGCGGCAAAGGAGACGAGCGCGGCGTAAGCCACGTCGCCGCGCAAACGCTGTTGATGTCGCTCACCATTTCGGCGGTGCTGGCGGCCATCGGCTTTGTTTTTTCCCGGCCGATCATGCGCTTCATGGGGGCCGACCAATATGTGCTCCCCGATGCCGTTCGATTTTTGCAGGTCACGTTCCTGGGATTTGTTTTCGTGTTTGGTTTCTTTGCCTATCAGGCTCTGGTGCGCGGTTTGGGAACCGTCTACCCACCAATGTTCATTGTGCTGGGCACCGTCATCCTGAACTTCGCTTTCGATCCCCTGTTCATTTTCGGCTGGGGGCCGATTCCGCCGATGGGCGTGGCCGGCGCCGCCATGGCCACACTCTGCACGCAATTCCTGGCGATGGCCATCGGTTTTGGCCTGCTCATCTGGGGCAAGCACGGCATCACTCTGCACTGGCACAATTTTCGTCCCGATATCCGCATGATTGCCGCCCTGGTCCGCATCGGCTTTCCCGCCTCCATGGAGCAATCCACCCAAGCTTTGGGAGTGGCGATGATGATGCTGTTGGTCTCCACGTTCGGCACCATCCCCATCGCCGCCTACGGCATCGGCCAGCGCGTGCTCAGTTGCGCAATCATCCCGGCCATGGGCTTATCGCTGGCCACTTCCACGCTTGTAGGACAGAACATCGGGGCTGGTCGTGTAGACCGCGCCGTGAAAACCAACCTCACCAGTTGCATCATTAGCTTCACCACGCTCACCGCCGCCGGCATTGCGCTGTTCTTCGTCGCTCAACCGGTTTCGGCGTTCCTCATGCCTCAAGGCGGCGAAGCCATTGCCGAAAGCGCCACCCTGATCCGCATCCTGTGCCTTGCATTCGGTTTCATCGGCCTGCAGCAAGTGCTCACCGGCACCCTGCGCGGCGCCGGCGACACCGTGGCGCCCATGGTGCTGGCCATCGTGTCGCTCTGGGTGTTGCGGTTCCCACTGGCATACGTGCTTTCCAAGCACACGCCGCTGGGAGCCGACGGTATCTGGTGGGCGGTTGCAATTTCGATTGTTTTCTCCGCCATCATCACAGGCTTTTGGTTCGCGCGCGGCGACTGGAAGCGACGCCGTCTGCTGGAAGAGGTGGAGATTGAACAGCAGGCCGAACGGCAAATGGCGATGGAGGAAAATCTGCCCTTCTAACTTCAAGTTCCGCGAAGTTTTATCCCAGCGGAAATACCACCTCGCCGCTCAGCACCTTGGCCATAAACTCCCGATTGCTGTCCAGCAAATTCGGCAAGGCCAAAATCTCCTCCGGCGTCAACCATTCGATCGTCTCCACCTCCAGCGGATTGGGCGTCAACTGGGCGTCGGCCGCCATCTCGGCATGCCACCAGGCCAAATGCACCCGCCAGTGCGATACGGTTTCGCCCAGTCGCGCCAGCGGTCGCACCTCGCAGTTCAGCTCTTCACGCAGCTCGCGCACCAGGGCCTGAGCCTCGGTTTCGCCGGGCTCAATCCCCCCGCCGGGAAAGCAATGGTAGCCCGGGGCAATCACGTGCTGCGAGCGGCGAATTACCAACAGCCGCCCCTGGCGAACAATCACCGCCACTGCGCCGTAACGTAGAATTGGTTGCTCGTCTGGTGTGCGCATGTCGACGCTGCTAGGCTCGCTGATTGTTTTGTTCCGCTAAATCGCCGATCCGAGCCGCTATTCCGCCATCGGCCACGTTCCGCGTCAAGGATTCAGCCATCCCCTATTTCACAAGCACAGGCTAAAATTATAGCAGGGCGTATCACCATGTTTGGCTCCGTCGCCTCTAACCAATTAACGAGTGGATTTGCGATGTCGCGATGTTCGGTTCAGCGGATGGTTGGGGTCGGCTTGTTTGGCTGGTTTGCGTTAGCCGTTTTAGGAATTGCCGGTTGCGGCCGGTCGGCTGCCGTGAAAAACAGTTCGGAAGTCGCCGCAAGCCAATGCGTCGAATCAAGCTGCGTCGTCCGGCTCGGCGGAGAAAGATTCTGGCATACCGCCGCCGCAACTCGTCGGCGAACAAATGGTAGTCACGAAGTTTCCCGACGGCACGCCCGTACATCCGTCGGCAAGTAAAAAAATACAGCGACAATTCCACTGGTCAATCATGGAAGCTACTCAACGTTCTACCGCGGCGGCCAAAAGTTTGAGGAAGGCATGTACCTCGACGGCGTGAAAAATGGCCCCTGGAAAATGTGGTACGACAACGGCCAACTGGCCAAAGAGGAAAACTACGTCAACGGAAAATTGGACGGCCACTGGACGCTGTTCAAACCCGATGGTTTGCCCGAACGCGACGTGAGCTATAAAAATGGCCAGCGCGAAGGACGCTGGATCTACTACAACGATCAGGGCAAGCCCAGCAAACAGGAAGAGTATCACGACGACGCCGTGAATGGCACTACGATCACCTGGTTTGCCGACGGCCAAAAAAAAGCCGAGTTGCATTTCGTCAACGGAAAATACGAGGGCACCCAAACGCAGTGGCACCCCAACGGCAAAATGGCGATTCGCGCCGAATATCACGCCGGAAAACGCCAGGGCAAAGAAACCACCTGGAATGATCAGGGACAGCTTGTCAGCGAAGACGAATTTGAAAACGGCAAGCCGGTCCAGCGGTAAAATCACCTCGGAGAAAGTTGGCATCGATGAACGGTAACAAGCCCGCTGTCGAAGGACCTCGCCCGGCCCCCTCACGCCCGCGCCTCAGCCCCAACAGCATCTTGCTGATGCTGGTGGTGTTGGCGCTGTTGGTGTTCCTGTACTTCGGCCGCTCCAGCGTCAATCGCACCGAAATCAGCTACGACTTCTTTTGGAAGCAATTGCAAGCTGGCAATATTTCGGAGGTGGAGTTCGAGGAGCATCAGTTGCTCGGGCGCTTCCACACCCGCCCCGAAGCGCCTCCCAGGTCCGTCGGCTGCCACGAATTGGGCCGAGCGGTTGTTGGGCGAAGGCGCCACCGAACGCAATCGCCCCGCCCAGTCGACTGAAAAAACCGAATCCAAAAGCGAAGCCGGCCGCGAATTGCTGCCGCTGAATTTCACAGTCACGTTGCCGCCGGTGGAAGATCGCGAACTGCTGCCGATGCTCCGCGAGAAAAAGGTGGAAATTGCCGCCCAGCCCCCCGCCGACAACACCTTCATGCTCTTATTCGTCTACTTGTTCGTGCCGCTGCTGTTGTTCGCCGGGTTGTGGATCATGCTCCGCCGCACGCGCGATCAATTTCTCGGCGGCGGAATCCTCTCCGGCTTCAGCAAAAGTCCCGCCAAGCGATACGAAGAAGCCGGCAAGAAGACGATTACCTTCAACGACGTCGCCGGTTTGGAAAACGTCAAAAACGATCTGCAGGAGATCGTCGAATTCTTGAAGAATCCCGAAAAATTTACCCGCCTCGGCGGCCGCGTCCCCAAGGGCGTGCTGCTGATGGGGCCCGCCGGGCACCGGCAAAACGCTGTTGGCTCGGGCCGTTGCCGGCGAGGCCGGCGTGCCCTTCTTTTCCATTAGCGGATCCGAATTCATTCAGATGTTCGTCGGCGTCGGCGCCAGCCGCGTGCGCGACATGTTCAAAACCGCCAAAGAGGCCTCCCCTTGCATCTTGTTTATTGACGAAATCGATGCCGTCGGCCGTCATCGTGGGGCAGGCCTCGGCGGTGGGCACGACGAGCGCGAACAAACGCTCAATCAAATCCTCAGCGAAATGGATGGCTTCAGCCAAACCGAATCCGTCATCGTGCTGGCCGCCACCAACCGGCCCGACGTGCTCGATCCGGCGCTGTTGCGCCCGGGCCGATTCGATCGCCACGTCACCGTCGATCGACCCAATCAAAAAGCGCGCCTGGCGATCTTCAAAGTGCACACCCGCGAAGTGCCCCTGGCGTCCGACGTGAATTTGGAACGGCTGGCCGCCGGCACGGTCGGGCTCACCGGCGCCGATATCCGTAATCTGGTGAACGAAGCTGCTCTGTGGGCCACGCGCAACGGCAAAGACAAAGTCGACATGGACGATTTTGAGTATGCCCGCGACAAAGTGCTGATGGGCCCCAAGCGCGAGGAATTGCTCACCGGCAAAGAGAAAAAAATGACCGCTTATCACGAGGCCGGACACGCCCTGCTGGCCTGGGTCCTGCCCGGCATCGATCGGCTGCACAAAGTCACCATCATCCCGCGCGGCCGCGCACTGGGGGTTACCCAGCTTTTGCCCGAAGAAGATCGGTTGAACATCGGCCAGGCCGAACTGAACAACCGCCTGGTGTTCATGCTGGGCGGAAGAGCCGCCGAAAAGCTGGTATTCAACGAATACAGCGCCGGGGCAGAAAACGATCTCACTCAGGTCACCAAGCTGGCCCGAAAAATGGTGGCCCACTGGGGAATGAGCGAGCAAATCGGGCCCGTGGCTTATCGTACCGGCGAGGAACATCCCTTTTTGGGTCGCGAAATCTACGAGCAGCGCGAATTCAGCGAGCATAGCGCCTGGACGATCGACCAGGAAGTTTCTCGAATCTTGCACGAGGCCGACTGCCAAAGCGATGGAACTACTGGCGAAGCGTCGCGACAAGCTCGATGTCCTGGCCGGCGCTCTGGAGCAACGCGAAGTGCTCGACGACTTGGAAGTCGAAGAATTGCTCGGCCCCTCCTCCAATCCGCGGGCTCCCGCCAACGGCGAAGTAATCGGAGTGCCGCGAACTGCTGAGCAGGGCAATGGCCAGCCGGGCGGAAGCCAATCACCTCCGGCCGCAAAGTCCGGCGACGCCACCGAACGTTCCGGCAGCTAGCACTGCCACGCTTCTCTACCGCGAGATCGTTCCGCCAAAGCATCGATCCACGCGCTTGGCACGCCGATTATTTTTTGCCGTTGCCCAGCGAATTAAATTCTCTTAATCTTCCAATGCTTCGCTATTCTGATCTGGTTCTATTTTTATTCCGCCGCTACCGGGGCGTCATTGGAAATGTCGGGCCTGCCGAATCTTTTTGTCGTCGGCGCCGCTAAGGCGGGAACGACTTCGATTTACCATTACTTCAAGGCGCATCCTCAAATCTACGTGTCGCCAACCGTCAAAGAGGCCAATTACATGGCCTACTTCAACGGCTTGCCTCATTTCACGGGCCCGGGCGACACAACCGCCTCGGCCGGCCGAAGTGTAACCAATTTGCCGGATTATCTGGCGCTCTACGCCGATCGCACGGACGAACCGGTCGCTGCCGATATCAGCCCGTGCTACCTGCACCGCCCCCAGGCGGCCCGCAAAATCGCGGAGCTCTGCCCGCGCGCGAAAATCGTGATCGTGCTGCGCAACCCCGTCGAATCGGCGTTTTCGATGTTTTCGATGATGCAGCGCGACGGCCGCGAAACCTGCGACTTCTTTTGCCGAGGCTTTTCGCCGCAGCCACCAGCGGATGGCGGCCGGCTGGGAATGGGCCTGGGATTACCAACGCTGCTTTATGTATTCGCAACAGGTTGCCCGGTATTTGGCCCTCTTTCCGCGCGAGCAATTATTCATCCGCCGCTTACGAAGAGCTGAAACAGACGCCTCAAAAATTCTATCGCGATCTGTCGGAATTCATCGGCGTCGAAAACTTGAAACTCCCCCAGGCAAATCGTTGGGTCAACACCGGTGCGCGCCGCTGGCACATGTTGCGCCGCACTCGCACAGGAAAAATCTTGCTGGAATTTACCCGAGCCGCCCGCAAGGTCCTCCCGCTCGCTCTCCAAGCGCGAATTAAATTAGACACGCTTCAACAACCGGCTTTTCAACTCAGTCCGCAAGATCGGCGGATGCTTGTCGATCATTTTCGGGACGATGTGCGCGAACTTTCCACTATTCTGAAGTGGAATTTAGACGACTGGCTGCGGGTTGATGAAACCCAACACGTGCATGATCAGCCAGCACTCTTGTCGGCAACGGTCGCATTCCAAAGCCCACCTGCCTCGACGGAAATCCGAAAAACCGCCTGATTTCAGTCAGTTGCGGGTTCGCCCGGTTTGCTGGCATGGCTAAACCACCGGCCCGCCACCGTCGCACCTCGTTGTAATTTGGGCTATCTGCCCACGACTTTTCCGCTCCCGGCGACTCTGCGGGCCAAATCGGGCAGGTTCTTCGCCTGCTTCACCGGGCTCCGATGATAACGATAACGCAAGCGTTACATCGTCCATTATCGGAAAGCTACACCCAACCGGCAAACTTTCGCGCGCTGCGTTTCTTCCTTCAGCGGCCATTGTGTCCCTGAGGCGCGCGATCGGATGCCGTAGTGTGGCCAATTTATCCACTTGTCTGAACTGCGGCGCCAAACTGCCCAGCGGGGACCGTCACCCGTGCGCAGCGGCACGCCGGCGGAGCATCGGCCTGCATGATCCAGCGCTGGCTGCATCTGATTTCATTTGCTGCGCTTGCGGTCTGCGCTGTCGGCTGCTGCCACGCTCGCAATCTCAGCGGCTGGGGTCACAGTCCGCAAACCGCCGTGCCCGTGGATGCTTCAGGTCCAATTACGTTCTTGCCGCCGTCCGACGCCTCGTCGCCGTCTAATCCTCCGCCGTGCAAAACTCCGCCCCCTTGCAACCCTGCCAATCTTTGCTCACCCGACGGCAGCGTTCAGTTCACCATTGCCGACGACGATCAGCCGACTACCAGGTTGCACTTCAAGGACGATATGTCCGACCTCTGGCCGGCTATCAAGCAAGACTACCGCAACTATTACAGTTGCGAAAATCTCGAAATGCTCGGCGCGGCGTTTGGCGTGGCGGCCGTTATTGCCAATTCGCAGTGCGATCGCGAACTGCGCGAGCAGTACCAACAGCATGTGCGTGGTCCCACTGGCGATCATTTCGCCGTCTGGTGCAAGGATTTCGGCAACGGCGCTCTCATGATTCCCGCAATGGCCGCCGGCTGGCTGGGCGGCGACATCATGTACGATTGGCCCGTTGGCAACGCCCTGGGCGAATGGGGCGAACGAAGCATGCGCAGCATGTTTGTCGGTGCGCCACCCATGTTGCTTATGCAGTATGTCACCGGCGGTGGTCGACCCGGCGAAAACAATGCAGGCAGCCGCTGGAAACCCTTTGCCGACAACAACGGCGTCAGCGGTCACGCCTTTGTCGGCGGCGTCGTTTTCATCGATGCCGCCAAAATGACCGAAAACTGCTGGCTCAAAACCAGTTTCTACGCACTGTCGGTGCTACCCGCCTGGTCGCGCATCAACGACGATGCTCACTTCCCATCGCAGGCGTTTTTAGGATGGTGGATGGCCTACTGCGCCGCCACCGCCGTCGATACGACGCAGCGAAACCCGTCGGATTGGAAAGTGGTGCCCCTGCCGATCGACGACGGCGTCGGGCATGGCCATTACGTATCAATATTAGACAGGCTGGGCAGACGGCCGCAGAGAGCGGCCCGCTCAATTTAGAAGTCGTACCACAATCCCCAGCCCATTCGCGATTCGTTCTGCTGGAAGAATTCGTACTCGTCGCTCTTGCCGGTCACATACTGGCCGCCGAGGCGCAGATTCGATCCGCGCACGTACTTTCGCCACATCCAGCCGAATTGCACGGTGAAAGTGCCGTTGTAATCGACCTCTTGTCGCAAGTCCGCATTCACCGCCACGAATGGCCCGCCGCGCAAGCCCGTGTTGCGCGCTTGCATCCACTCAAAGCCAAATTGGAATTCCATCGGTTCGGCGCCGCCGGAAGCGGCCGTCACGCCGACTTCGCCATAGATCCGCAGCGCCGGAGTCCAAAAATATCCGGCGCCGAACACCACGCCATCGCGCACATAGTTGATTCGCAAGGCGGCCTCCGCCGGATTTTGGATGATGAACTCATCCCCCAGGTGCGCGCTAATGTGATAGTACGCCACCTTGAATTCCCAGCGATCCCCGCCATACGTCACCGGAATGCCGAAACGATAATCGTCGCCGATCAGCGGCGTGCTCACGCCATTGGGATCCAGCCGCGGAAATACCGCCCCTTCAATATCCACTTGCCATCCTTCCGGCCAGTTCGGGTCCTCGTTGCCGTATCGCCAAATGCCGGCGCGGCCGCCCAAGGCTACGTCCCACATGTCGCCCATCGCGCTGTTTTGATTGAAAAACGTCGAGAACCGCGGCTCCTTCGTCCCCGCCATGTACGACTGGTAAATAATGCCCTGCGGAATCACCTGCGAGTGCCACGGGTCCGAATCGCAGCATGCGTGAGATATGTCGGGTTCCTCGCTCGACGACGGCGGCTTGTACGCGGGTTTCTGCAGCAGATCGACCAGCCCGGAACGCGGCTGATCTTGCAGCGCCAGATACTTTGGCGTCGGTTGCTTTTGCGACGATGCTTGCTCCGCCGCCGCCTTCGAATCGTCGTAGTTTGTCGAAGCTTGTTGTGTCTCACCTGGTGGTGGCTGAACTTGCTGACCCAAGTTGCTCCACGGGCTGGAGAAATTCACCATCGGCGGCAGCGGCGCCACCTGCCCCATCGCCGCCTGCAAATTCAGGCAGACGACAATGCCCCCGGCCCATGCTGCGCGCACCATCCACCGTCGCGGCGCAGCAGCGCCACGCATAAGGTTGCAAAATGTGATGAGGTGCGAATGGATCATCGGCGCGAACGGCGTCGGTGAGGGTCGGGTCGAGGAAAGCCGTGCGAGTGCGGGAACGCACGATGGGTGGTGGCAGGCTTTGCCTAGCTGGCATGCTTGGTTCTAACTGCATCATCGGCACGCCCGATACGGTTTTGCACCCAGAATTGCCGGTGGTTCGCATTTGGTAAACTCTGACGCCCGGCACTGTTCCGGTCGGTTAAAACAGGCAAACTTTGCCGACGGCCATCCAGCCGGATACCGTTTGCAGGACGCAGCCGAACGCCACGCACTCCCCCAATCGGCAGCGAGATGCTCCCGCCGAACCGAAAAGGCTACTGGAGTCCCCGCACGCGCAGAGATATGCCAACCGGAAACCAACGTTGGCGCAGAATGTCGTCGCCTCAGGCAACTGCCAATCGATGCCGGGAATGCGCTACGCTTTCAAATTAACCATCGTGCCAAGGCTTATTGGCACGTGCAAGTGCATGGCACGCAGCAAGGTTGCTGCTGAACTACCGGCGCAGTGTAGACGCACGGTTGAGTTTGCACGGCTGGCGTTACCGTCTGCGTCACGACCGGCGCGGCAGCCGGCATGATCGCTGGCGCAGCAACAGGCGCTGCTGCCGCTGTCGGCTGAGGAACGTAATACGTCGGCGCTGTTGTTGACACTGCCGGCGGCGGGCAATACGTGGGCGCAGGCACCGCCGCGGGTTTCGCAAACCAGTCGTGGAAGCAACAGCAACTGCAACCCGTTTGAGAAACGGCTCCCAGCAGTCCGAGAACGACGAGGGCAACCCTTTTCATGCGAGCAATCCTTTGTGCGAGCGGAGAAGTTTCTGCGCCGGGGAATTTCTGGCGGGCCGAGAAATGCCGCCGGGCGCTTTCCCCCTGGATCAGCGGGCGGCGAAGATTAGGTAGCCTGCCCAGAAGCGTCAAGGGCAAAAGTGCTCGGCAATTCCGCTAGCATTGAATCTGCCGCCGCGGTGTGCCATACTTTGAGCACGCTGAGCGGTTTTCAACTCGGCAATGCACGCTTTCGGGGCGTGGCGCAGCCTGGATTAGCGCGTCTGACTGGGGGTCAGAAGGTCGCAGGTTCAAATCCTGTCGCCCCGACTTGATGAGACAAGAAACCCTTCGACCAGCAAGTCGAGGGGTTTTCTCATTTCTGCAACAAGCTTTGCGCCGTCGAGCGTCGAGTTAGGCGCTGAGACAAAATGGTTGGACCAGTCGCTCACGTATAACGTGGATTACGCCTGCGCGGGGGTACCGCGTGGGCGCCGAGCCACAACGGGAGGACTGGTCCAATGAGAAGGAATCTACGCTTTGTTGGTTTGGATGTACACCAGGATTCGATCTCCGTCGCCGTGGCGGAGAATGGGCGGGAGCCTGCGCGATTGCTGGAGACGATTCCGGCCGACGAATGGCTGCTGTTGAAGGTGCTCGATCGTCTCGGTCCCCAGTCTCGATTGCGGGTGTGCTATGAGGCGGGTCCGACGGGTTATGGTGTAGCGCGGCGGCTCAATGAAGAGGGCATTTGCTGCGTGGTCGTGGCGCCTTCGCTGGTGCCCACTGCGAAGAATCGCCGGATCAAGACGGATCGTCGCGACGCGGTGCGGTTGGCTCACTTCCGGCGTTCAGGCGATCTGGTTGAAGTCTCGGTTCCCCAGGCTCAAACCGAAGCGATGCGTGATTTAGAGCGGGCCCGGGAAGACGCGGTTCAGGTGGAGCGCGTGGCACGGCAACAACTGGACAAGTTTCTCTTGCGTCACGGCCGTCGCTGGTCGGCAGGCGGCAAATGGACAGGCAAACATTGGAAGTGGATCAAAGTTCAAGAGTTCCCCGAGGAGGCATCGCGACGTGTGTTCAGCGATTACGTCAGCACCGTGGAACAGGCCTTGGCACGGATCCAACGATTAACCGCGGACATCAGCGAACTGGTCGAGCGGTGGACCTTGGGGCCCTTGGTCCGTGCCCTGCAAGCGCTGCGCGGCGTGGATCTTCTGACGGCCGTGGTGCTGGCCGCCGAGATCGGAGACTTCAAGCGTTTCCGCACCCCCAAGCAACTGATGGCCTATCTCGGCCTGGTGCCGAGCGAACACTCCAGTGGCGGCGCTCGGCGGCAGGGAGGAATTACCCGCACTGGCAATCGTCATGCGCGCTGGATCCTCGTGGAATCCGCCTGGAATTATCGCTTTGGTCCTTGTGCCTCCCAGCGGATTAATGCGCGTCGAGAGCTGGTAGCTCCCCGAGTTCGGACGATTGCGGAGCGAGCCGAGCAGCGCTTGTTGCGCCGCTTTAGAAGACTGATCGATCGTGGCAAGAGTAGTCGGAAAGCCGTGACCGCGGTGGCACGGGAACTCGTCGGCTTTGTGTGGGCCATTGCCCAAGAGGAACAACTATTGGCGGCGTGACGATCTGGGAAGGACCCAGCGGCCGTGAGGTTCCTCCCCAGGCCCCAACTTATTAGCACCATCACCCCGTACAAGCCAGGAGGACGAGACGAGCGCGATTGGAACGGGGAACCCTCGCCCGCATTGTTGAGTTAGGCTGCTCGCCACACGGCATCGGCCAAATACTCGCCGGCTAGACGGAGGCAGCCCCCGACGGATCCATGTCATGCGGTACCTGACCATCTTGAGCGGACACGGACATTGGCTGGTCGGCTCGTTGGTGCAGTGCGGGCAAACATCGTCGTGCAAGGCCGTGATGTACGGGTCCATCGATTGGCTCCGCACGGTGTGCACCGAGTCCACCAGCCGCTCAAGATTCAATTCAATTCCGCACCGTTTGCCCAGCGGCGCACGGCGGGCCGCCGGGTGGTCGTTCGATGCATCGCGCGCACACGTGCTGGCGGATTTCCGCCATGTATTCTTCAAGATTCAATTCGGCATTCATGGCTAGGTTCCTCCGACGTTCGAATACGGCCGCCCGCCGATACGCTGGCGCCATTTCCGCTCGTCAAACTCTCGCGGCATCGCGTGCCACTGCAATTCCTCGCGCAGCACTCGGACTTCCGGCGGGCATTCAAGTCCGAGCTTCACCCGATCTCCACGGATTTCCGCCACCACGACCTCAATGTCTGCTCCGATAAGAATCCGTTCTCCTGCTCTTCGACTGAGGACTAACATGCTGACCTCCTTGTTTGGGATAAAAACTTCGTGGGATTGTCCCGTTTGCTTCAACCCGGTGCCGTGCAATTGCAGTTCACCCTGCGAGCGGCTGCTCTGTGTACCGCATTGGCCAGCGTGGCCAAAAGAAAACCCCACCGACAGGCAAATTCCTGTTCAGCGGGGCCAATTCTTGATGCCTTGAACTACCCGTCACGAGCAGCTCAACACCCAGATTCTACCGCGCAACCGCTTCCCGCGTCAAGAAAGCTGTGACCACCCCGACAGCTACGCGCAGTGGCTTCCACTACCCCTGAATCTGGTCGAGCGGATTCAACACGCCCAAAACGATCTGCAGATCGCCAGCCCAGGCGCCTCCCGGCGAATGTCTGCGGAGTTGCAATCCGCCGTCCCCAGCCTGGCAGATCAAATTCTTCAAGCAACGCTCTCCCCGCGCGTGTGATTAAACACGCGGACTCGCGCGGAGAGTATTCAGCAGGCCCCCGCTCGTTGCTCAACTGCCGGCGCTTTCCAGCGCAGGCGCAGCAATCGCTGGCTCTTCGGCCAAAATCCGATTTAGAATTCGGCATGTGGCGCTCGCGCCGTCGAGATCGATGTCGTGCTCCGGCGCCGGCTCCTGAATTCGATCGATCATGGCATCAGCCAGACGGTCCGGCGTCAGTTCGGCCGGTTCGATCGAACATGCCAATCCCCGTTCAGCGAGTCGGCGAGCGCGCAGCCTCTGATCTGACATTTCAAGGTTCGGAACCAGGATCGACCGTGTGCGGGTTTCCAGTATGTTAGTGCACGTGTTGTACCCGGAGTGGCTGATCGACAGATCAGATAGCTGCATCCAATCAAGAAAATCCGTGGTGTACGGCATCAGACGAATGGAATGATCGCCGGCCCTCCGCCGCAGCAATGCTACGTCGTGAGGTTTGATCGACAGAGGCAAGAACACCAACAGCGTGCTTTTGCCCATCGCTCGCCGCACCGTCGCCCGAGTCCACGCGTCGATGGCGACTTCCAAAAGGAACGTATCGCCCGTTCCCCCAGCGCTGGCGATCACCATTCCGTCTTCCCGCTGCGTGTGTGCAGCGTCGGTATGCCCCTTGCCCAAACGTTGCGACACGTAGCCCGTGTATTCTATTGGTATCTCAATGCGATTTGCGAATCGAGTTTGCTCGTCTAACCGAATCAGGCGCGGATCGGCATGCACCAGCAGTTGATCGAAGTATTCATGCAGAACTTCCAATATCTTGCAGCCATGCTCTTCGGTCGGCGGATCGCAGCGAGACAACCCGAGGATGTCGCGAAAGGAACTCACGATCTTCACCGCTGGGTTAACTTCGCGCGCGTGTTCGATCAGGGCGATGATTTCGGCGTGCAACTCCCATCGCCGCAGCGGAAAATGTTCGATCACGACGGCCTGCGGCTGGAACTGTTCGATCGACGCCAGCAATATTCGCAGCCGCCTTTGCATGACGCCCGCAATCGGCTCGTCGGAATCCAACGGCACAATGCCCTGCCCATCGCGGCGGATCCGCGGCAAGGAAACCACTTGGATGTTGGCCCGGGAAAATTCTCGCGGAACTGGTCGTCCGCCGTCGATCAACCGAATCTCATGGCGCCGGCCCAGTGCTTTGGCAATCTCGCACGTGCGGACAAAATGCCCCGTCCCCGCCATATGCTGGCTGTATAGGAAGCAGCGCCGTCCGTGCGCTCTGGAGATCATTCGCGACTCTTTGGCATCTTGCCGCAACTGCGCGGCGTAACGATCTTGACGTATTTGGCAATTACTGTGATTCTTTAGCCGTTTCCAACGTTTCGACCGCCCGCAACTCTGCGCCATCCTTATTGGATTTCGAGATGATAACCAAGACCCTGGAATCCGCCAATTCGAGTATCTTGCACCACTGGATCGGGCAACTGTTCGACGATCCTAAGCTCCTGCAAATGGGGCACTGCCAGAGGCTCGACGATCTGAATCTGGGCATGGGCTGGCTGTACTACGGGTTGGTGCGACTCATTCGGCCGAAGCGAGTCGTGGTCATCGGTTCCTGGCGCGGCTTTACGCCCCTCGTGTTCGGAAAAGCCCTGGCCGACAACCTCGAAGACGGTTCGGTCCTATTCATCGATCCTTCGCTGGTCGACGATTTTTGGAAAGACCCGCAGGCGGTCCGCGAGCACTTCGCCCAATTCGACGTCCACAACGTCGAGCACCACCTGATGACCACCCAGCAGTTCGTCGAAACGGAAACGTACCGCTCGCTGGATGAAACGGCGATCGTTATGATCGACGGCTATCACACCGCCCAACAAGCGCGCTACGATTACGAAGCATTCCAACATCTTGTGCCTCCACGTGGCGTCATCTTGCTGCACGACAGTCTCGATCAATCGATCGTCAAGCTCTACGGGCCCGATCGCATCTATCAACGCTCCGTGAAACATTTTGTCGAGCAACTGAAGACCGATCCGAAATTGCAAGTGGTCGATCTGCCCTTTGCAGGCGGCCTGACTCTGGTGCGCAAGGTGGCCACCGACCATCTCATCGGCGCTAAGGAAGGCAAGCTGTGAGCCGGCGATCGCACCTTCGATATTCGCTCAAGGCAATCGTGCGCCGTTGGCCCCTGAAACTGCACGATGCCATCCAAAACCGCCGCTTTGTCAGCGGCCATCGCCGCTTTCTGATCGCGCGCACCCCAGCAAGTATCCGCACTTCTACAACGTGCTGCTGCACTGGCTGGAGCAGGAATTTCCCGAGGTCCGGGCGCTGTTCGAATTGCACAGCATCCCGTGCAGAATTGTCGATTGGTCGCGGTACGTGCTGCACGTGCCCTGGCTGCAAGATCCCGTGCAAAATTGGTCGCCGTCGGCCTATCGGCAGGCCAACGCCCTAGCTGCACAGTGCGACCAGCGCCGCATCCCGATCATCAACCGTGTCGATCGCCTCCCCAATGCGGCCAAATCAATCGGCGCTCAGTTGATCGCCAGCGCCGGAATCCGCACACCCAAGATGGTGCGCATCGAGAATCCGGAGCAATTCCGCGAAACGCGCGGCGGGCTAGATCTCCCAATTCTGCTGCGCGAAGATTGGGGGCACGGCGGGCTGGTTTGCCGCGCCGATACGCCCGCCGACGCTCGAAAGCTGCCGCTACGCCGATTTGCTCGCCCCGTGGCCATCGAGTTCATCGATGTGCAAAGTCCTCACGATCGCCGGTATCGCAAATATCGTTACTTGGCTGCGGGAGATCTGGGACTACCCATCAGTTTGCACGTCTGCCGCGACTGGATATCCAAGGGAGGAATGGCCGATTTCTCCAACCAGTTCAGCGAAGAAGAAATTGCCTACACCAGCCGTCCCGATCCAAACCATGCGGCATTCCAATTGGCCCGAAAAGCCCTCGGACTCGATTTCGTCGCATTCGATTACAGCTACGATCATCATGGCCAACTGGTCGTCTGGGAGGCCAACCCCTATCCCTACATTCACTTTCCCATCCGCAGGCTATATCGGCGCTCCCTCACCACGCGCTCGCTGGCCGCGATGGTCGATCTTTACTTCCGCCGAGCGGGGCTCGATGTTCCTGCGGGGATCGCAGATTATCTGGCTCTCTCCCCCGATTCAACACGCTCCCAGCGGCGGCCCAACATCAGCGCCGCTTAGCCGTCGCGCGGCGGGCGAAACAGTTGCATCAGTCGGCGCGCCAATCTCGACCGGCGAAACACCGCCCATTCCACCCAATGTCGCTCGACGGAGTGGTTGATCAGCACGACCAGTCCGATCGCCAGAGCAATGGGGATCAGCAATATCAAACCTTCGTCGTAGTGCGGGAATAAGTGACCCCACAGCATCACGCCATAATACGCAACGACCAGATATTCGATCGCATGCACGATCCGTTGAATCGCCGTAATCCGCTCGACGTTCTTCTGCAGCCGGGCTGCGATTTCCTGCTGGTGTTCCAAGTGCTTGCGATTGCTTGCGGCGGCCGCTCGCTGCGCCGCCGCGGTGTTAATATCGCGCAGCGAATGCAATAGTTCATCCAGCCGAATCGATTCGAAAAATCGCCGCACCAAATGATTTTCCGGCAGCGTCAATTCGTGCTTCACGTGCACCACCCGCCGCACCAATTCATCTCCTTCCACGAGCAATTCATCGGCGTCGCCGCGGCGATGGCTCAGGTCATCGATCGCCGTGGCCAACCCCGACAGTTCCTGACATAACTGTCGAACTCCTTCGGCGACGCGTGCGTCGCCCGCTTTAATGGCGATCACGATCCCTTGTCGGCTCCAGATGCCAACCCAATTGGCCCGGCGAATCAAATGCCGCTCGACAAAGTCGGTCGGCACCGTGCTGCGGCTATCCGGATCGAGTACGCGCCACAGCAATTTGCCAATCTGTTCCGCCACCGTTCCCGCCAGCAAGTCAACTTCATCGCTCAGTTCAGTGCTTGCAAATCGCCACGTCCCTGCCGGCGCGCGCGGAATTTGCCTGCGAAGCACTTCCCCGACGTGCAAGCACTTCGGGCTGCGCGCAACTGCGCTGGCGTTCCCCGAGGTTGAAAAATTCCATATCTGCAACTCTCCCCGAAAAAACGCCAACTCCAATTCTTCTTGAACGATCCAGGCCAATGGGTCGTCGCTTAAGTCAGCCGCCGTCGCCCCAGGTGCGGCAATGGCGGTCCCCTGCCCCGGGGTGGCCACAATCGTGGCTTCGTAGCTGCTTCCGTCGAACCACGGATCGCCAAATAGCGCGGCGTATTCTTTGCCCGCTCGGGCTTCAAAGCCCGGCCTGCACGCGTGTGGCACGGCATCGCTCTCCGGCGGCGATTGTTGCAGCGCTTGCAGCTCCTGAATTTGCAGCCGGGCCCACACATTGTACAGATGGCAACGCTCGGCACGTTCTGGGTCGAGCGAAAAGAAGTACGAGGTGGTGTTCGTCGTCGAGTTGGGTCGCTCGTTGCTGTACGCAATCGCAGTGAATGTGAACCCATGTCGCATCGACGAATTGTCCAAATCGTTTCGCACCCATTCCTTGAACAACAAGCACTCCGGGTCGCGCAGATAAATGCCATCGGCTTGCCGGCAACCTCCGCCCGCTGGCATCACCTGCTCCGGCTTCACGACAGGCCCATCTTTTCCCGGCAGCGCCAACGCAGTGGAAGCGACCTTCGAATACCATTGGCCGAACGGAACGTTTGCATGCTGCAGAAAAACGATGGTTTTGCGCGCTCGCCGAACATCGCGCTCATAGGCTGCCTGCTGCCTGTCCAACAGCGCTAATTCCGGCGCAAAGGTTGCGCTCGCTTCCAAAACCGAATCGTAAAGCGGATTCAAATCGCGCTGCGAATCGCTCAACGTTTGCTGCACTTCGGCAAAAAACTGCAACGCGCCGCTGTCTTCCGCCAGGTACGGCCGGCCTCGCAACAACGCTGCGTACAACACCGAATGCAATCCGCGGTGCCGCGGACAATCGATCGGCCGGCACTTATCGACGCACGAGGCATAGGCCGCCAAGAGCACCGGCCATCGCCGCGAACTCGGCAAGTGTCCCACTGCGGGACGATACCAATCAATCTCCTCACGGCTTTCGCACCAGCCCTCCGTACGGATGCCGTGGTCCGCCCAGCCATCCGGCTCGATCGTTCCACTTATCACCTCCCGCGCCAGATACATCGCGCAGAATGCATCGAAGTCGGGCTGCCGGTGCGACACTAACCAAACCGTTTCGGGCTGCTGCTGCCGATCCACAAACCGCCGATGAATTTTCCCCGCCAGGTGCAGCACCCCGGCTGCCGCGGAAGGAAATGGATGCGGATAGAAATGATTGTCGACAACCGCGTATGCCTCGCCGTCGCCGGACCACACAGAACTTCCCACGTCGAGCGCAATTTCGTTCGCGTGCAGCCGCTCCGGCGCGCCGTTCGAGTCCGCCCGATCACCGGCCGCCGGCTGAAAGTTCGTGCCGAAGTTCACATACCGGTATCGAAACTTCATGCACGTTATCCATCGCGTGTTTCGAAATCGCGCTGCACCCAGTTCGTCGCGCCTAGAGCGTCGTTCTCATCGCCACGAACGATGCACCTTGAATCGTTTTCGTCGGTCAGCTTCACTCCCACTCAATGCTAAGCTGCCCGCTCGACTGTTGACCGGAGCCCGAGCCGCCTCCGAGGTTGCTCATCGGGTCTGGGTTGTACTCCGGTGGCGTGGGAGTGTGACTATGTGGATCTGGAACAACGTTCACTTTCAACGGCGGCGGCTTTTCCTCGCCCCCTCCGCCCCCCGCCGGGACGCCCGCCATCATCGCTTGATAGCTTCTGCCCACGTTCATCACGTAATCCTGATGCTTCGCCAAAAACGATTTCAACTCCACCGGCTTGGAGCGCGCCGACTCGCTGCCCACTTCCATGCGAATCAAAAATGGATCGGGCGATTTCAAAATGATCGCGTCGTCCCCGTTGGCAGGTATTTGCAAATGCGTCCACGGGTTCGCGCTCTCGTTCTTCTTCGACGCAATATACACGTCCACTTGGTCGTCCAAATCATTGTGCAATTTCAACGTCACGCTGTCGGCCGACACCGCCCAAATACTCTGGTCGTTCATGTCGTACCGCTCAAACTCAACCGGCAGTGATGCATAGTCCGACGGTGTTGGCTTATCGGGGTCTGGTGCCACCGACGCGCCAATTCTCGGCGGCTTCTGGCTCGCCATGCCCCCCGGAGGCCCCGCCCCAATGCTCATGTCAGCAATCTCGCTCACGCGCATCACGTAGTTCGGGTGCGACAACGCAAACTTCTTCAGTTCCAGCGGCTTCGACCGTGATCGCTCGTTGCCGATCTGCAGTACGACGAAGTAGCGATCCGGAGCAATCAAATTTACCTGGTGCGATTGACCGGCCTCCAAAGTGAAATGGTGCCACGGCGACTTGTTGCTGACTCTTTTCCGACGCAATGTAAATCTCAATCGTATCTTGCAGATCGTTGCGTACGATGACGGGCGGGTTCTCGTCCGCTCGCACCAGTTGCGCCGAAATCATCAGCACCGCAACCGCCCAAAGAAACTGTTTTGCGTAGCGCGCGTTCGTCATGATATGCCTCCCCGAGTGGAGCGTGAATGGCGAAGAAAGGCACGAAGATGGCGCTTATTTTGAGCGCCTCGCGCCAGGCCGTCAAGAAACCTGGACCAATTTGCCAGACCTTTTTGCGCTAGCGCCCCGCCCTCTCCCATTCCACCTTTAGCGTGGGCCGATGCCCAGCTTTCGAACTGTCGGGCGTTTGCTCGTCAGGCCCGATCGATATCGGCGGCAACTTCGCCGCAGGCTTCGCGTTGCCGTGCGGCGAGGGGCCTGGCGATGCCCCCTCGGCCGAATCCGACGAATACGGCGTGCCCGTCACCACCCCCTTGTACGTCCGGCCCACCGCCATCACATAGTCCGGATGCTCGTCCAAAAACTCCTGCAGGTAAACAGGTCGGGAGCGACCCGAACCGTTGGCCAATTCGATCCGCACAATGAACGGATCCACAGCCTTTAGCTCTGCGACGGCGTCGCTCCGCGGCCCGATCTTCAAATGCGTCCACGGGTCGGGTTCCTGGCTGTTCTGCGGTGCAATGTAAACATCCACCGGCTCCGCCATGTCGTTATGCAATTTCAACTTGTGCACATGGGGCGCCAACGACCAAATATCCTGGTTCGCCAAATCGTATTGGCGAAATCTTAGCCGCAGCGTTTCCGGCGGTGCAGGCGGCGCCGATTCGTTCGCCTCGGGCGCGGCGGCTTGTGCCTCCCGCCCGGGTTCAATTTGCGCGGCGATCGACTTCGACGTCTCGCTGATGCGCAGCAAATAACCCGGGTGTGCCGTCAGAAACTCTTTCAGCTCAATCGGCTTCGAGCGCCAGCGCTCTTTGCCCGCTTCGACAACCACCACATAACGATCGGGCAAGCCGAGCGCGCACTTCCCGTCCTTGTCGCCCTCGATTTGCAAATGTTCCCAGGGCTTCTCCGCCTGGCTCTTCTCCGACGCGATGAAAACATCAAGCGTCTGCGCCGTTTCGTTGTGCAGCTTCAGCGCGATCTCATCTTCCGCCGCTGCCGCGCGAATGCCGACCGCCAAGGCCGCCAGAACAATCCATCTGCTAATCCGCGAAGCAATCACCTTTTCCTCGTCGCCACGGTTATTGTTCCCGGGTAAGTGACGCAAAATACCGTCGTTTTCCGCCGAACGGCGCTTCGGTTATTGTCAATACGACGCGCCGCGCGGTCAATATATTCGTCTCTCCCAGCGGGTAATCCTCTCCCTTTTCATCCTTGGCGTACAGCGGGCAAATCTCGCCCCGCGCATTGCGCACAAAGAATGCGTACCAACCCAACCCGGTGAAAATTTCGATCTTCCGCGGCGTCGCATCGGCCGAACTCTCCAGCGGCACGGTCCGCCAGATGCCCCCTTGCTTTGGAAATGGCGACGGCCCCGTGTCTTCCGGCTCTGTGTAGTGATACAAGTTCGATAGATTGCACATCAACAGTTTCACGTTCCGCTCGCCCGTCTTGTTCACGCAGAAGAAATTCCCTTCCGCCGGATCGCGCCATCCTACCGGCTTGGTGGCCGCTACTTTCTTATCGCGGATGAATTCATCGACGTCCGGATACACCTCGTGCAACTCCGGCGGCTGATCCGTCGATTCGCGTCCCGTACATTTCGATGTCCAAATTCTCCTCCGCCTGCTGCCAGCGCCAGTACGCAATGCCTCCTCCGGCCGCCAGCACCAGCGCCAACCCCAACAGGCCCCACGCCGCCGCCACCGCTCGTCGCCGCGCCACCCATCGCACCACGCGCTCCGCGCGGCTGATCGGCCGCACGCTGACCGGCTCCCCCTTCAAATAACGAGCCAAATCGTCGGCCAGCTCGCGCGCCGTCGCATATCGCCGCTCCGGCTTCTTCTCCAAACAGTGCGCCACGATCGCATCCAAATCGCGCGACACGTGCGGATTGTATCGCCGGATCGGCGCCGGATCTTCATGCAAAATCTTTTCCATCAATTCGGGAGTCGGCGTTTCATCCGTCGCGTCGAACAGCGGCCGCAGCGTCAGCAGTTCCCACAGCGTGGCCCCCAGACTGTAAATGTCGGCTCCTGCGATCCAGCTTTCCCGCCGCCAGCACTTGTTGCGGACTGGCGTACCGCAGCGTGCCGATAAACTGCCGCGTGCGCGTCAGCCGACCTTCGGTTTCGTCGGCCAGTTGCGCCAGTCCCAGATCCATCAGCACCGCCTGCCGCCCGTCGGCCGTCACGATGATGTTCCCCGGCTTGATGTCTCGATGCACCACTCCCACTTCGTGCAACGTGTGTGCGGCCATCGCCGCCTGCCGCATCAACTCGACGATCTGCGCCACGTAGCTCTTGCCCGCCCGCAGCCGATGTGGCGTTTCCAGAACCTCCGGCTCAGGAGCCGCTCGCATCGGCATCGTCAGCGGTCCGCCGCCCCCCTGCGTCGATGCCGACAGCGGCTTCTCCCCTTCCCGCGCAAGTTGATACGCCGTGCTGACCGCCTCATTCCAAGTCGTCTGATTCACTTCGTCCATCGTGCTGGCGTGCTGCTGCAACTGGTCGCACACCGTCGATAGCGGCGCCCCTTCGACCAGCTCCATCGCATAAAACCATTGATCGCCGTCGCTGCCCGAGGTGTAAATCTTCACCAGGTTCGGATGTTCCACCTTGCCCAGCGCGCGAATCTCCCGCGCAAACCGCTGCTCCGATTTCTCCCCGGTGCGCACCAGCTTTTTCAGCGCCACCTGCCTGCCCAGCGACGGTTGCCACGCGCGATACACCACCCCCATCCCGCCGCGCCCCAACTCGCTGAGCAATTCAAACTCGCCGAGCATCCGCTGCCCCGCCGGCGCTTCCACCTCGCCCGCTTCGCCGCTGGGCGCCGTCGCCGCTAAGCGTATCGATCTGCTCCGGACTGATCTCCACCTTCAACAGCTTGCTGAGCAACTCCGCCTGCTGGCCGCGAAGCTTGGCAGGCTGTTTTTCCACGCGCCCGCTGGTGTAGCACAGATACTCCACATCCCGCTTGCCGCCGCGCGAATTCAACAGCAGCAATTCTTCGGTTTCCGGCTCGTAGAGCACCAGCGGCGACGCACAATGCAGCGGCGCATCCGCCGCGCTTAGCGACTGCAAATACACTTGCTCCGCATCCGGCAATCGATTGGCCGCTTCCCGCGGCGTTTCCCACGGCGCCAATCGCCGCGAATGCTCGCCCACCAGATCGAACTGCTGCACCTGCCACCCGTCGGCCGATTGCCGCACTTCGCTGATGTACAGCAATTTCGCCCCGGCCAAAACATCCATGCGATCGAAAACTTCCCCCAATCCCAATAGCAGCGATGTCGCCAAACGCCGATGATACGTTTCGTTCCGCATTTCCGGCGCAGCATGCGCCTGCGCCTTGTTGCGATGCTGGATCATCCGTTCGAACAGCTCGCTCAAGCGCACCGTGGTGCGCGATCCGCTGCCGATCTCCAACACTTCGCGCAGCGCCGCATCCAACCCCGCCGCCCGCGGAAAATCATCGCGCGCTCGCCCCAGCAACAACTGCCGCAGCGACTGCGTACCCCGGTGGCCGCTGTCGGCCAGCACCGGCACGAGCCGCCGCACGAACTCCCACCAATGCCCCAGCGATGGCCGCGCAAGATTCTGCAAACATTCCGTGCAGCGCAGGATCGGGCTTATCCAGCGCCAAATATTCCACAATCGCGCCGCACGCCAGCAGCTTCAATCCCAACTCCGCAATCCGGCCCGCGGCCAAATGTTGCTCCAGCGGCGTCTTGGCGTTGAGCGCGCGGCGAAACAACTGCGCAAGCGGCAGCGGCATCTTCGCCAGCGACTGATCGTTGATGAATGCCTCGTCGACCATCACAAAGTTGCTGGGTAGTCTCCCACGCTAGCAAAAAATGCCCAAACCAAAGTTATCCCGTTGCCGATCGACGCTCGGCAAATGGGGAGATCGCTCGAAACCTGCTAGCGTCTCCGCAGTCTGCCTAGCCGTCACACTCAAACGCATACGTTCGGGATGGCATATCCGATATCTCTCGATCCGCACCTGATTTGCGGTTTGTTGCAGATGCCCACCGGCATAACCGATACCGTCAATATAGTCTCCACAGATGCCCTAGCTAGCGTAATCAGGAAAGCCTGTGGTCCCAAGCCGTGGCCATCACCGCCCCGCTCGCGCCGCATGGATCGGCGTGCTTTGCTGCGCCGCCCTTACCGCGGCTCCGGGCTGCACGCATCTCCAACTGCAGAAAAACGCGGTGCGCGAATCCTGGACCATCGCCCAAATTCAACAGCAAG
Organism: Pirellulales bacterium; assembly: GCA_963773925.1. Classification (GTDB taxonomy): domain Bacteria; phylum Planctomycetota; class Planctomycetia; order Pirellulales; family JADZDJ01; genus CAVRAW01. The sequence continues at coordinate 60,183 of CAVZDC010000009.1, read as the reverse complement.
AAGTGCTGAACAATCTGGCGATGTTCGTCTACAACTACGATTCGCTCCCCTCCTTCGCCTTTCCAAACCAAGGCGCGGCCAACGTCACCGATCAGGGCAGCGGCAGCATTTCCGGCGGTTTCAGCCGGCCCATCACCGGTGGCTCCTCGGCCGCATTCACCCCCAAGAACTTTGGCGCCTTGCTATTCAGTGCGCTGCAGTTTATCCGGCAACGCTTCCCGCTCCTGCCAGGAATCGTTCACCCTCACGCCGGTCAACGATCCGCGCAAGCTCGAACTAATGCGCTGCGCCTACCAGCAGGCGGTCAGCAGTTGCGGATACGGCAGCCCCTCCGAACATTGTCCCGATTGCCAAACCCGTATGAAGCAGTTCTACACCGGCGATCCCGACGGCGACATTTCAGCGCGCGCCAACGGCATTGTCACCTCCGAATGCCTCAAGTCAGACTGCTGGTTCCACGCGAGCTGCTGCAAGAAAGATGTGCCGAAAGATTGCTGCAACTTCGTCGGCGAATATTGCGGCGTCTACGTTTGGGTCGGCCCGGAAGGCCGCGACGAATTGGCCAAGCTCACGCTCACCATCCTCGATTACGCGCTGCACGATGCCCCGCTGTTGCGCACCAAGCAAGTCAACTTCTATGTCGACGAATACGGCCTGCCCACCCAGCAATCGCAGGCCGTGGGCACGGTATCCGCTGCGGTCAACATCGACGAAAACAGCATCGGCCTGTTGGGCGCAGCCGGTTCGACGGCCGATGCCGCCGCCCTGGAGCAAGTCATCCGCGCCCGCTTGCAAAGCGTGATCGACGAAATCAAGCAGCTCGACGAACGGCAGTCCCGCGAAAAAATGTCCGACAAAGCCTATTCCGACGAGCGCATGAAGCTGATCGGCGAGCGCGACCTGTTGGAGAACAAGCTGAACTATCTCAACGAGCAGTTCCGCACGCGCGCCTTGAAGGAAAAATACTATCCGCCGGCCAGCTCACCCACCGGCATCGGCGCGCCGCTGTTGCAGTTGCAGTTGCAGCAGAACACGCTCACGCCCAATGCGACGCCGCTGACACCCGCTCAATAAATCTGTCTCCCTCCCTCGGAGAAGGCCGGGTTGAGGCTGCCTACTTCGCGTCCAGATTCAGTGGCGTGTACGACGGTCGCGGCGGACGCGCCACGCTGGGCACCTCCACCGTCTGCCGAATCGCTTCCCCTTGCCTGCTGCTGGTGCTGCCCGCCCGAGCCAGCGCATCGGCCGCCGCGCTGATCTTGCCGTGGGCGAGCTTGCTCAATTCCAAATCGCCCACCTGTTTGGAACTCTTCTCCAGCGCCAGGCTCGCCTCATCCACCTGCTTCTCCGCGGCATCGATGTTCGCCAGCAGTAGCGCCCGTTGCGGATCGTCGCTCTTCAACTTCTCCAGCGTTTCCTTTTGCAGCGACAAATCATTTTTCGCAATCTCCAACTGCGATTTCAATTTCGTGCTGTTCGCGGCCACCTTCGTGGCGCCGCGGTTCGAAAGATCGTCCGCCACCATGTTCGTCTTGTCGTAATAATCCAGTGCCAGTCCGAACCGTCCGACGATGTCGCTGAATGTGCTGCTGTGGTCGGCCGCCGATTTCGCCAGGTTGATTGCATCCAAAAACAAGTTGTATGCCCGGTCCAATCGCGCCACCTTGTCCAGCTCCAATGCCGGATTGTGCGGCTTGTACAATTCCTGCGCAATGGCAAACTCGATCCGCGCTTTCACCTCCAATGCCCGAGCGCCGCGATTGTTGCTCAGCAAAAAAGCCCGGTCGGCCGACGCATTGGCCTGCTCCAATATCGAGAGGATCGAGCCCGCCGGCGGATCGACCGGCAAATGCAGCGCCATCGGCCGATCTTGTGATTCCCCATTCTCCTCCAGCGACGCCATGCTCGCTGGCGTTTCCGCCGCCGCCGTTGCCAGCAGGCGAAGCGCGTCCGCCCGATCTTCGTACGCTTCCGTGCAATTGGGATTCAGCCGGATCGCCTGCGTCAAGTCCTGAATCACCAACAGCAGCGTGCGCTTGTCGGGCTGCTGCTTCGGATCTTTCTTCGCGGCTTGCTCCAGCGCCACCAGCCGCAGCTTGCCTTGCTTGTACGGCGGCAACGACCACGAAGAATTGCTTCGTTCCGCGTCGCGGTAGTAACCTAACGCCTGCTTGGCATGGTCGATGTTTCCATCGGCCAGGAAGCGAGCACTTTCCGCATCGCCTCGCGCAATGTAGTACTGCGCCGGCGCCAATCTGTCCGGTTCGCCGAAAGCCTTGCCCGCCTGGTTGAAGCTCTTGTCGGCGCATTCGCAAATGTACGAATTCCCTTGGGCATTGTTATCCGCAAACTTACCCGCGCATTGCGTCTGCATGCGGCCTAATCGCAGATAAACGTCCCCCGTCCTCAATCCGTTGGCAATCGCCTGGTTGTAATCGGCAAGGGCGCTTTCAGTACCGCCTTGGTTCTCCCAAAACATTCCGCGAATCCAGTAGGCATCAGCCAACGATGGTGACTGCGGGTCGCCGCCGTCCCGCCCACCACCGTGGCGGATTTTGCTCGTGCAAAACGACTGCACGTTTTCCAACCGCAAAATGTCGTCCTTCCGCAGCCAGCCGTCCACCGGCCCCGCGTTGTACGCCCCGGGATCGCTGATCTTGAGCCATTGCCCGTCGGTCTTTTCTACAATCGCCGGCCATTCAATGTCGGTCGCCGTGGCGACTACCTGGCGGCTATCGGGATCGTCCAAAATCACCACCCGCTGCGACTTCGGCCATACCGGCACGTGGTCCCATGAAGTGGCCGCACTGAGCGATCCTGCGGATAACATCGTCAATCCTGCGACGAACACAACCTGCAAACGCCCGACTCATAAATGCTCCCCTTGAATCACCGAAGCCACTGCCGTCACTTCCGACAACAACGCTTATCGATCTCGTCGCACAAACGACACACCTGTCTGGAGAGTATATTTTGCCTCGTTACAGCCGTCAAAAAGCGCACGCTTGACGCACCGTGCGACCTGCATCAGACGGAATTAGCGGCTCGGTTTCTTGATCGTGAAGTTTGAAAACTCCCACTCGTGCTCCGTTTTTTCCGAGGTGGTGCACGCCACGCCCATGAATCCGCCTCCATCCGGCGGCTGCCCCGTAATCGTCACCAGTTCCTTGCCATTGACGTACACAGTCGCTTTCGAGTTGTTGGTCACCACTCTCAAATGGTTCACTGCTTCAGCGCCCCGCTTCACCGCATCACTCGATTGCCAGGCAACCGGGAACGTAACATGCCCCTTCACGTATCGGGCCACCGCGAAGCGCCCTTGCTCGCTCACAGCCAGGATATATTCGTTCTGCGGATCGTCGGCCCAAAACGCAAGCCCCGCGTTGCCCGTTCCATCCGCGCCGCGCCCCAACTGCAAGTCGATGCTCGTGTCAGCATCGGCGAACTTATCCGCTTCATACAGCGACGTTATGCTTTTGTTGGTTGCAGTGGGTGGCTGTAGTACGAGCTTGTTGTTCTTTACGTGCAAATAGCCCGCGCTGTTGGCCCATCCGGGATTCAATGTCGCAAAGTCGTCTTTATAAAGAATTGCCGACTCATCTTCTTTGGGAGTCAATGCTGTCTCAGGCTGTGGCGATTCCACACGCTTCGGCTCATGAACGCTGGAAGCGGCGACATCCTGATCGCGGCTAGCCGCTACTTCCGCGCGCTGGCTTACTGACGATCAAGTTCGAATACTGCCACACGTACAATTCCTTGCCCGAAGCCCCGATCACGCCAATCATCCCGCCTCCCGACGGCGGCTGTCCGTGAAATGCCACCACCTGCTTGCCATTCACAAATACGGTGATCAATGTGCCGCGGGTCACCACGCGAATGTTATTCACCGCGTCGGTGCCCATCTTCACGATGTCATCGTGGTACCAGGGCAACGGAAACACGTCCTTGCCTTTCATTTCCCGCGCCACTCCCAGATTCCCGTTTTTCGGGCAAATACCGGCGAAATAGCAGTTGTCGGTGTCCTCCGCCCAAAAAATCAGCCCCGCGTACCAATTTGCGTCGCCGGCCTGCGTCATTTGAACATCGACGCTTACATCCATGTCGTCGAACAAACTGCCGCCGTACAAATTGAGCAGCCGCGTCTCCGCCGGCGGCAATTGAAGCAGCTTGTTGTTCTCCACTCGCAAATGCCCGCTGCTCGTCCGCCAGCTCGGATCCAGCGTCGCAAAGGCGTCGGAAAACAACACGTCTTCCTTTGCGGGCGCTTTGGCGGGTTCCTTGGCAGGTTCCTTCGCGGGCGCCGTGGTCGAAGTACTAGCGGGCGCTTTCACATTGGCAGCGTTCAGTTTCGCCACGCGTGCCGCATTTCCGCGGCTTTACGCTCCAGCTCCGCCTTTTGCGCATAGATCTCCGCCGCCGACCTTGGATTGCTGCTGGCTGGTGCAGTAGCCGGCAGATTTGTTTTCGCCTGCTCCAATGCCGCCGTCGAATGAACCCGCCGCAGTTTTCGGCGTTGTCGTCGCCACGATCACAGGTTCCGGCTTCGGCCGGTTCCAAAGCCACACTCCCACCAATCCGCCAACTAGCGCCAATCCCGCGACCGCCGCAATTGCGCGGCGCTGGCGGCGCACGAATTTGCCGATCCGCTGCCCAGGCGCCGGCTTGGCAGCCTGCACGCGCTCGTTCCGCAGCCACGCCCGCAAATCTGCGGCCAACTCTCCGGCCGACGCATAGCGATGTTGCGGATTCTTTTCCAGGCACTTGGCCACGATCGCTTCCAGCGCCGCCGGAATGCCCGGATGATATTTGCGCACCCTCTCCGCCTCGTCAAACTGAATGCGGCGCATGATTTCCGGCGTGGCAACCTCGTCGGTCGCATCGTAAATCGGCCGCAGCGTCAGCAGCTCCCACAGCGTCGCGCCCAAGCTATACACGTCGGTGCGGCAATCGAGCTTGATCGCCAGAATCTGCTCCGGGCTGGCATACCGCAATGTGCCCACAAACTGCCGCGTGTATGTCAGCTTGCGATCCCCCTCCTCCAACAGCTTCGCCAGGCCCAGATCCATCAGCACCGCCCGCTGTCCGTCGGCCGTGACCATAATGTTGCCCGGCTTGATGTCGCGGTGCACGATCCGCAGCGGATGCTGGTGCAAAGCATCGACCGCCTCCGCCACTTGCCGCATCAAGTCTGCAACTTGCCGCACGTAGCTGATCTTCTCCAGCGCCGGCATCAACTGCACTTCCGCCGGCGCGCTGCGGCCCGTCAATAGTTCCGATGCGTCGGGGCTCAGCGGCTTTTCCGCGCCCCGGTTGTGTTCGCACACCGTGCTCACTGCCTGATGCCACGTGACCAAATCGATCTGCGAGGGATTCGACGAATGGCTTTCCAACGACTGGCAAATGTCCGCCAGCGTCGCCCCTTCCACCAGTTCCATGGTGTAGTACCACTGATCGTCCACCGCGCCCGACGTGAACACCTGCACCAGGCTGGGATGATGCACTTGCCCCAATGCATGAATTTCCCGCGCAAATCGTTGCTCCGATTTGTCGCCGCTTTTGATCAGGCATTTCACCGCCACCTGCCGCCCCAGCGACGGCTGCCACGCCCGAAACACTCGGGCCATCCCTCCGCGCCCCAATTCGCTGATGATTTCGAACTCGCCAATCCGCCGCAGCGCTTGCTCCGCGGGCTCAGCTTCCGCTTCCTTGGGCTCCTGCGCCTGCGACCGCGCCTGCCAGGCGCTGAATTGCTTTTCATCGACCGGCGCTTTCAGCAGCCGGCGCAACAGCTCCCGCTGCTCGCTCCCCAAATCGTCGCGCTCCAGCAACCGCCCCGTCGAATAGCACAAATACTCGGTCCGCTGCTTGCCGCGCCGCGAGTTCAGAAACAAAACCTCCTCGTTTTCCGGATCGTAGACCACCAGCGGATGCAATGTGATGGCCGTCCAGTGATCCGTGCGCGGACCATATTGCAGATACATCCGATCGACGCGCGGCAAATGACCGGCCTCTTCCTCGGCCAACAATTGCGGCTCTTGTCGCAGCTGCGCTTCGCCAACCGAGTCTTCCAGGTCCGCTTCCCACTGCCCCGACGGCTTGGGCTGCAAGCCGGAAAGGTAGGTCAATTTTCGCCCCGCCAGCACGTCGAACCGCGAGAGCAATTCCGTCATGGCGACCAACAGTGCCCTGCCCACGCGATGATAGTATTCGTTCGATTGCTTTCCCCAGCGCACCGTGGCCGATCGCTCGATTGCGGTATCGCACCAGGTTGTCGAACAGCTCGCTCACGCGCACCGTGGAGCGTGCCCCGGCCTTCCCATCCAGCACTTCGCACAGCGTGGCGTCCAGCCCGGCACAGCGCGGCAGATCGTTGCGCTTCGGCCCTAACAGAAAATCGCAGGCCGATTTGAATCCCGCATCGCCCCCTTCGGCCAGCACCGGCAACAGCAGCCGCACAAATTCCCACCAATGCCCCACCGCCGGCCGCGCCAAATTCTGCAGCCGCTCTTCGATCGCGTGGGTCGACTTCCGTCCGCTGCGCATACGTTACAATCGCCGCCGAGCCCAACAGCTTCAGCGAGGCTTCCCACAGAAAATACGCTGCCTGATGCCGATCCAGCGCCGTCTTGGCATTGTGCGCCTGCCGATACAGCCGCGCCAGAGGCAACGGCAACCGCCGCGCCAATTCGTCGTCAAAACTAACCGCGCTGCTCATAAGAAAACTTACTTCAGGCGGAAATATCGATCAGCCGACTCCTCAAATTCTAAATTCTGTCGACCAATGGCTCAACAACGATTACCGCTCGCTCACCGCTCACTTGCTCGCCGCCGGCTCCGGCCGCACCAATAGCGGAATATCGCCCAGCGACATCCCCGGCGATGGCATCACCACCACGCTCTGCGGATGATTCGTCAATTTGTCGGTCAGCTTCCGCACGCGCACCATCGCGTAATTGGTCAGCGTCTGCAAATCGACCACCGGATCCGGCGGCAAATATTTCGCGCTATCGTCGGTGCGCGGATCGGAATACAGCAGCTTGCCCTTGCAATCCCTCCAGCAAAGCGAACGTTAACGCGCCATGCTGCAACTTGTTCAATTCGTTCGCTTGCTCGCTCCCCAGGCATGCCGAAATGATTACGATCCCCTTCGGATTCCCCTGCATCCGATCAACCAATTTCTTCGTGTCAAAATACCGCTTCATGTCCACCGGCGCTTCCACGTCGCGAGTCGTTCCTCCTACGGAAATCGCCCCGGCATGGCACGTATCCAGCACCACCAACACGTAGCACTTCTCCGCCAGTTCCTTCAGCGCCGAAAGAAAATCGTCCTGCGAAATCGCGCTGGAATTCATCTTGGCCACCGTTTGCTCCGACTCGTTCCAGCCCGAAGGCAACAAATAATATCGGTCGCGCACCACCGTTCCATGCGCCGAAATGCATATCAGCACCACGTCGTTGTTGCCCACTTTGCTGTTCAGCTCGTTGATGGCGTCGAAAATGGCATCCTTGTTGGCCTGCTCGTTCACCAGCAACGGCTCCCGATGCACTTCCTTGAACAACAGCCCCGTGTCTTTGCGGCCAAAAAAATCGTACAGCGCCTGCGCATCATCCACCGAGTGCGGCAAGCTGTCCCCCACGCCCACCACCAGCAGATACAGATCGGGCAAGTAGCTGGTGTCCACTTGCCAGTCGAGTTTCGCCTGCACCTCCGCCGGCTTGTCGCCGTCGGTTGTCACCGCCAAGGTCACTTTGTTCTGACCCTTGTGAAACAACTTGGCAAATGCTTGCTTGTCCCCCGAGTCTTGTTCGTTGTCCGGCTTTGGCTGCAATTGCCCGTCGCGCACTTCGAAGTTGGCATACAGCGGCCCTTCGTCGTTGACGTAAAAGCTTTGCACTTTGAGATGGGCCGTTTCTTCCGGATCCTTTGCCGCCAGCGACAATCGCAATTTCACGTTCTGATCGATCGGCGCCGGATTGTTGCTCAATAGATCGATCCGCTGCTGTCTTCCAGGAGTGATCTTGATGCCGCCCCTCTCCGCGCCGCCATGCAAAACTTCGCCGTTCGTCAGGAGTATGTCGTCCCCTTTGGCGGCCACCTGCACTGTTTTGTTCGTTGTTTTATTGACCGGCGTGATTGACGTATGGTCGGATTTCACCAATGTCAAAACGAAGGCAGTTACTCCGACCGTGGCGCTGACCAAACCCGCCCACTTCGACCAATATTCAATCCCTCTTCCCGGATCCACCTTGATGATTTTGGGCGCCGTCTTCGCTTGCGACCAATCGCGCGCAATGCGCAAAACCTCCTTGTCCGAAAGCACCGTACCGTTCTTGGGCGCCGCCACCAGCGTGTGCGCAAACACGGCGCCGTCGAACCAAGGATCGCTGGCCGCCCGCCCCGCGTCGGCCGCCGCCTCCGCCGCTTGCAGCTTCTCGTGCAAGCCTAACAGCGACAGCCGCTGCACCGGATCGGTGGAAAACACCCATTGTTTGTTCCCCCAATCCACCGCCAACAGCAAATACGGTTTGCCGTCCCGCCCCGATTGCGGATCCCGGCTCCAATATTTGAACAGCAAACTCTTCGGCTCATGCAACAATAATCCGAACGAATCGGGCGCTCCGCCGGGAACCTTCACGTTCCATTCCTGCCCGCGCTGCACGTCTTGCCGAAATACCTCCCGATCGTGCCGCAAGAAACTGCGCTCGCGAGCAAACTCAGGGCCTTCCGCCAGAAATGCCTGCATAAACGGATCGACCCCGGCCTTAGTGGCCTTGGTGACGTGCTCCGCCAATCGCGCCCAATCGGCGGCGAATCGCGCCCCGGCCTCCGGCTTCGTTAGGTCTTCGCCGGCATTGTTCCGCATCGCCAGATAAATCCCCTCCAGCGACGACTCCAGCGGCACCTCCCCCGGCTTCAATCCCTCACGCGCCAAAGCAGCATATCGAGCAAAGCTCTTGGCCCCCTCGGGCAGCTTCTCTCCGGCCAGCAGCCGCTGCGCAAATTCCACAGCCAGCATGTCGTCCAGCGTGGGATTAAACGGCGCCACAATCTTCCCCAGCGGCGCCGTCCCCTGCGGAAACGCTTTCACCCCGTGCTTCAGCACGTACTCCGCCATCGCTCGCACCCCGGTGGCGGTTTCGTGCCGCAAGCGAAGAATCACTTCGCCCTCTGGCGGCTGCGCGAATTCTTCATCCGTCACATGGCGAAAGACGATTTGCATGACGGTGCGAGATGGCCCCAGCGCGGCGGGATTACGTCAAGCAGTGCACGATCAAGGGTGGGAATTTTTCTTGTCAGTTTCCAGTCTAGAACCGATCCTGAAGGCACGCAAACCGGCCCCTCCTAAATTGCCATCGCCGATATGCCACTTACTCTTTCCACACGAGTTTTTCCAGCAAAAACTCTTCCAGTTCCGCTCGTAACTGCCCTGTGGCGGCCGAGCCGTAGGTGGTTTCGCCGGCGCTTTGGATCGCATGAGTATTTATACCGATGGCCGTCCCGTTTGGTTCGACCAAAGGCCCCCCGCCGCCCCCCTGAAAGATCTTGGCCTCGTGATAGATCACCGCCACTCCCTCGTCGTTCTTTGCCGTCCGCTGCACCGGTCCGGAGCGAATATTCAATTCAAATCGGGCCTCGTCCAGCAAACTTTCGGCATACACCGACGTGTGGCTGTCGTGTGCATCCTGGAACGCCTTTTCAAGCCGCTTGGGATCGACCAATTGCTCGCCCGCTTCCGGCGAAATTCTCCCACTGTATCCCAACGTGGAAACGACGGTCCCAGATTTGAGTTCATCGCCTGCCGACAATGAAAAAAATGGATCCTGCTTCCGCCGCTCCACTTTCAGCACCGCCAAATTAAAATGCTTGCTGGTATACACCACCTTCGCCTCGAACCGCACTTTGCGGAAATACACCAATATCGGTTTGTCCACCTCCACCTCCACGTCCGAAATCTTAGTTGATGTCTTCTCCGTCGACGCCCCTTCAACCACATACCGCGCCGTCAGCAAATAACCGTCGGGCGTCACGGCAAAACCCGTTCCCGTGCTTGTAGGTATTTCGACAACGCCGCCGTTCGGAAGGAACACTCGATTGCAAATCACCACCAAGCCCACCGCCTGCGCCAGCCGATTCTCCTCGTTCAGTGACGAAATCAAAAGCGGGTTCTTATCCGCCGCACCGCCTTTCCCCTGCCCGATGAGAACGATCCCGCCGGCGATCACTCCCGCCAACACAACCAGCCGCGCCAATTGCCACCGGCCACGCGCGCCGCCGCGGAGCAACGGCTGGCGCAGCTCGCCGCGGCGCCGTCGCCGATGGCGGGCAGAAACTTTCGGCGATTCTTGCTGCATCGGCCGATCGCCCGCCGTTTCCGGCTCCTCTGCGTTCTTCTGCTCGAAGAACCATTCCACAATCGGCATCAACGACGTTAGCGATTGCAGCACGTCTTTGTCGGTAATCTCTTCGTCAAACGAATGCGTCCCCACGTTGCCCAGCTCGCGCACTGCCGTGGCATACGCCGCCAGTCGTTTGGGAAATACCCCCTCCTTCACCACGCGCTGCAGCAAGTTTTCCAGCGGCTGAGTGCCCGCCTTCTGATTCAGCTTGTTTTCATAAATGTCGCGCACAATGTATTCCAGCACCTTGCGCGCCCGGGTTAGCGACATCTCCGGATCGTCCTGGGCAATTTTGATCGCCTGGCGAATCCCGTCGCGCAGATCGTTGAACTGGTTGGAAAACTGATCCAGCCGATTCAACAGGTCGGATAACACCGTTTCCATGGCGACCTCAAAGTGTCCCAGTTTGGGAGTTTCGCTCCCCTTCGAACTCCAACTCTGGTAATCCACGTATCGATGGGGTGGCGCGCCGATGATCGCAACTCAGCGGGCCGCCGCGCAAAAGCCCGCGAAAATCCAGGTCAAAATGCCGCCGACCGATCGTTTGCCATCGCCCCCCAGGGATACTTATACTGACCCCTGCCAACTCCCGGCAACGCGATTTTTATGTCGCGGCACATCCAAAAGCCATCTCGCCTTCACACTGCGATAGCTTTTTCCACGAAGGGCCAATCATGAAACCTGTACGAACTTTGTACGTGGTGCTAAGCCTGCTGCTGGTGCTGGTTGCCACCGGCGCCAATACCGACCAGAAACTCGTCTTCCGGCGCGCATGCCGAAAAAATATCTCGCCTGGAAAAGCTAAAGCCAAAGGCATGGATTTCAAGCCCGCGCTGCTGAAAAGCATGAGCGCCTCACCCGACGCCAAAGCCGCCAAATCCGTGCGCGTTCGCTCCACCATCGATCTGAAAAGCGGCGCGTACATTCCGCTCAATCTGGTGTTCAAAGATGCCGACTCATGCCAAAAGTTCGAAATGCCGGGAATCCATCTGATCACACGCATCGATAAGTACGCCGATGTCTTTGCCGACTGGGATCCCCGCTCGCAAGACATCTCCACCGACGTGAAGGAAAAGCTCGATGCCGCCCCCGAAATCATCTCGTACGAAGAAGCCAGTGAACCCTTCCTGCCCCCCATTCCCCATGTGCCGCCCCAGCCCCAAGTCACTGCGCGCTCCCCGGAGTCAACCGCGCTTGGGCGGCGTCGGTAAATCCACCGGCAAAGGCGTGATCGTCGCCGTCATCGATAGCGGCATCGATTTCCGCCATCCCGATTTCGTCAAGACCGACGCCAATGGCAAAGAAGTTTCGCGCATTTTGTATTTTTGGGACACCACCAGCGAGCAATACAAATCCGGCAACATCGGTAAGCCCGCTCCGTACACCTATCCCAACGGCGCGGCCATCGGCACCATCTTTGACAACGCCGAACTCACCAACACGCTGCACGAGTTTCGCCCAGATATTCCCGAGTGGGATACCAACGGCCACGGCACCGCCTGCGCCGGAGTTGCGGCCGGCAACGGCCGCGGCGGACCGAAGGATGCACAAGGCAAACCTATGTACACCGGCGTCGCCCCCGACGCCGACATCATCGCCGTGCGCATCGGCACTGGCGAATACATGGAAAACGCCTATCTGTTGGGCGCCATTTGCGAATGGCTGCAAAAAGTCGCCGGCGACCGTCCGCTGGTCGTCTCGTGCAGCTTTGGCGGTCACGCCGGCGGCCACGACGGCTATCGCGCCGACGAACTACAGCTCGACGCCCGCTTTCCCCTGGATAAAAAAGGCCGCGCTATCTGCATCTGCGCCGGCAACGAAGGCCTCGAGCATTTCCATGCTGATACACAACTTGGCGATAAAGACAAACCCGGCATGCTGCACTGGTATTCCGACGGTCCGACGGTAATGCGCGTCTATACCCAATCCACTGATCCGGACGACATCGATTACGACGAAACAAAATCCTCCGGCATCGTTATCCGCCACGACGACAAGTCCGGCGACAGCTATTTCGCCATCGGCAAGGTCATCCATCCGCTCACGCATCAGGTCATTCTTGTCGTGCTCACCGACGGCGGCGAAGGCAACCTGGCGCTGTTCAGCAAAAGCGGCAAGCAAGTTGCCGCCGACGCCTATTTTCCCGAAGGCAGCTCCGAATTCGATAAGGATTGCCGCACCGCCCGCAACATGGTTGGTACTCCAGGCACGACCACCAATGCGATTACCGTGGGCAGCTACGATTGGAACGATCGCTTCGATCGCTGGGGCGAAATCACCTCCCTGCCCCCGGTCACCAGCCCCCGCAGTGCGATGCAGGTCGGCGAAATGTCCAGCTACTCCAGCCCCGGCTATCGCCGCATGGGCAGTGCCGTCAAGCCCGAAGTCACTTCGCCCGGCCAATGGTACACGGCTCCCGTCCCCATGAACGTGGCCGCCGACCGCGACACCACCGGCCGCTACCAGCAGTTCAACGGCACCAGCGCCGCCACGCCGTACACGGCCGGCTGCGTGGCGCTGCTGCTGCAGAAGAATCCCAAGCTCACGCTCGGCGAAATCAAAACCATTCTCCAACGATCCGCCTCGCCGCCGCCGGCCAATTCAACGCACGCCGGCGAATTGCCCAATCCCTTCTGGGGCTACGGCAAGCTCGATCGCGTCGCGGTGCAGAAAGCGCTGAACGCAGTCCACTGAGTTGTTGCCCACTGCGTTAGCGGCTTGCGGCCGACGTCGCATTCGTCGCCGCAAATTGCGGCGCAGGAAACGACCACAGCACGTGCCCCAGCACCACGCTCGATGGCCCCAGCGGCGGCACGCGCTCCGCCGGCGGTCGTTGCTGCTCCAACAGTAATTGCACGTCCAATAGCACTTGCCGCGCCGACGCGTAATAACCGTGGAATAAAAACGAGGTATCCACTTCGTCCGTGTTGATCGTGTCCAGTCCTTTTTCGAAAAACGCCATCAACCCCACCGGCTCGTACATATTCAAATTCCGCGATACGCCCAAAGCGGCGTCGTGGGTGCAGTAGTAATACGTCACGCGCTGGGAATGCTCCAGCACAAACGGCAGCAGGTTGTTGAACTCCAAGGCGCCCACGTCGGGCGCCGCCAGCACCACCTGCCCAAACACCACGCTGTTTTCCGGCACTACTCCGCGCAGATGCAATTGAGCAATCGCCCGCAGCAGCAGGTCGTTGCCCAAGCTGTGCGCCAATATGTGCAGCTTTGGCCGCGTATTTCCCTGACTGTTCGCTTCCAATCCGGCAATCAAGCCCTGCAGCACGTCCGCCGCTTGCTCGACGCTCCTCTCCACCGCTTGCCGATCTTGCTGATATTTGTCCGCCGACGCCGCCGACGGCCAACACAGCGCCATCGCCGCGCCGGGAAAATCCATATCGTATTTCAACTGCGCCGCGCAGCACCGCGAAATCGAAATCGGTATTGAATCCATGCACGTACAGCAGCAAATCTTGCGCGGTCGCCTCTCTAAGCAAATCCTGTTGTGGCACAAGCTGCACGCTCTCCACCAAGAAATGTTTTGCCGGATCGATCGGATCCCACCACGTCGGTTGTTCCAAATTGCCCCGGCGATGTTGCACCGGAATGTTCACCACGCACTTGCCCACCGTCAGCTTATCGCTCACATCCGAGGTGAATTGCGCCGACGAACCGCCTGCCGTCCCCGGTGCCCGCGCCCGGTTCGTCGCAAAATACACCGTCCGATCGTTCGCACTTTCCTCGTTCGACAACGGCTCCCACGCCGTCGGCGAATCGGCCAATTTATCGCGCCGCGCATACGCCGAATCGTTCTCCCGCGCCGCATCTTTCGCAACTGCCCGCCGCTGGAACTCGCCCGGAATGCTCACGGCAACGTCTTTCGATTCCAATACCGATTTTGTCCGCCGCGTCGGCAGCGTAAAATCCTGCTTGTCCAGCGACATATTCTTCTTCGACGGCTCGCGCCCCACAATCGCCGTCTGCTGTTGAGTCTCGTGAACGCTTTGCAGCCGCACCAGCGGCACTTGCATGTGCGTCCGCGTCTGGTCGGTTACCACCAGCATCGTGGCCCGCGTGCCGCGGACGATCGGCAGCACTCCCGGCCCCGTGATCGTCACTTCGTAACCGATTTTGTAAGTCCCCGGCGATAAATCCAAGTCGGCGTATGGCACGACCACTTGAAAAGCGGTCGTCCCGCCGTCGCGCCGCGCCACCGGCTGCGTGATTAGAAAAAATCCGTCCTTATCCGCGTGCGACTTGTTGCGCGATCGCACCGACTGCACCTCGTGCTTGCCGGCGCCGATGATGTACGCCCGCGCTTCGCAGGAGCCTTTCGTTTCGCCCGGCCCAAACAGCAGCGAAACGTCGATCCGATCCCCCGGCGGCTCGGCCGATCCATCTGGCGCCAGTCGCAAATCGACAATCGCCCCCGCGCGGGCCGTCAGACAGGACAACCAGCTCACTAGTACCATCACGCCAACCTTGCCCATCGCCTTCATCGCTGCAGTCCTCGCGGGAGAACACGGTGCGATCAATTCGATTATGAACGCCGCGCAATGCGCTCACAAGAGAGTCGATTGACGCCGTTTCGGTATTAACCGGTCGAGAGTAGAATGAGCTGCGATCCGAAACATGCCGGGAAAGGCGGGCCGGCACCTTGACAGCCCTGATGACCACCATGCAATTCCTCTACGGCTCCAAACGCGGCGGCCCGATAAAACTGGTGGCCACCTTCGATTCCGAACCGCAATTGCTCGCCTATGTCCGCTGGTCCACGCTGCAGAAAAACCCCGACGACACTTTCAAATTCGAACAAGGTAGCGCCCTGGCCAGCTACGATCGCTACCAGCACAGCCCCGCGCCGCTGACAAACGAAGACGCAAGCGCGGTGTTGCACAACCCCACGCCCAGCATGCTGTAATCTTCTAAACTTCTAACACTGCCATGCGTATGGCGCCTTCTGAAGTTTCCTCAATCCGGAATCCCAATCGTCGGCAAATGCTCAGCATCGGCACGTTGTCAGCGTTGATTTGACCGATCAACCGCTTCAAGTGTTCTTCCTTCGCAATATCAACCAATCGCGCCATCAACTCCGACCCCAACGAAATGTGCTGGTAATCGTCGCTCACCACCAGCGCAAATTCCGCGTCATCCCTGCCGTGCAATTTGATCAATCGGGCGACCGCCGCCAACCGCAGCGGCGAAGATTCTTCCTCAATCGCCACCAAGGGAATTTGACGGTCGTAGTCCACAAAGCACATCCGCGACAACCGCTCGTGCACCGTCCGCTGGCTCAGCGGAAAAACTTGCGCATAGCGGCCGTACACCGTCTGCACCGAAAGTGTCCGGTGGAACTCCACGAACAGCGGCTCGTCTTCCGGCCGCACTGGCCGAATCTTGAACCGCCGACCGTCCTTGGCTGTCCAATGGCTCACGTATTTTCGCGGGTAAGGACGAATCACCGGCTGCGGCAGGTCCAAGTCATCGATCGATTTCGGATGCAACACAACTCGCGCATCCAACGCAATCAATCGTTGATCGCTGGCCAGCAAAGGATTGATGTCGATCTCGGCGATCCGGGGCTGTTCCAGCACCAATTGCGCAAACCGCACCAGCAATTGCTCCAAGCCAAGCAAATTCACCGGCGGCCGCCCGCGCACTCCTTGCAACGCCCGATATACCTTGGTTCGTTCCATCATCCGCCGCGCCAAGGTCGATGTCAGCGGCGGCAGCGCCAAGGCATGATCCTGAAAAACTTCGACGAACTGCCCCCCGGCTCCAAACAATATGACCGGACCAAACTGCGCATCGATCTTGCTTCCCAAAATCAACTCGTAGCCATCGAGTTTGATCATCGGCTGCACGCTCACGCCGTCGAAGTGCCCCGGCCCGGCTGCCCGCTCGACCCCTTTTTGAATTGCCGCGTACGCCCCCCGCAACTCCTCATCGCTTTGCAAATTCAATCGCACGCCCCCCACGTCCGATTTGTGCGTGATCGTTTTCGAGATCAGTTTCAGCACCACCGGATAACCGATCTGCTGGGCACACTGCAGGGCTTCTTCAACATTCGTGGCCACCAGCGTTTTGACGGTGGGAATGTCGTATGCCGCCAGCAACTGCTTCGATTCCGCCTCCGTCAGCAGCGTGCGGTCCGACCATAGCACGTTGCGAATCAAATTCGCCACGTTGCGCCGCCCGTCGTCCCGCTGCTCGTCAATGTTGATCGAAGGCGTCTCGTACAACGATTTCAGTGCATCGCTGTAATGCCACATGTACTGAAACACGCGCGCCGCCGTCTCGGGATACGAAAACGTCGGTATCCCCGCCTGGTGCAGTATGCGCATACCCGCTGCGACCTGTTCCGCACCCATCCAACTGGCCAATATCGGCTTGCCGCGCAATTTGTTGTAAGCGGTCAATAGCTGCGCAGTTTCCGTCGGTTCGGTCATCGCCTGCGGTGCCAGAATTGCCAGTACGCCGTCGGTTTCGGTCGCCGCCCCCACGATGCCCACGCTCTGCACGTAGCGCTGCGGCGCGGCATCGCCGATCACATCCACCGGATTTCCATGGCTCCAATGTGCCGGCAGGATTGTATTCAGCTCCTCAAGTGTCGCCTCCGACAGCGTCGCCAACTGTCCGCCGGCTTCAATCAAAGCATCGGTCGCCAACACGGCCGGTCCCCCCGCGTTGGTCACGATTGCCAGGTTCGGTCCCACCGGCCGCGGCTGTTTGTCGAGCACTTCCGCCAGATGGAACAATTCCGCCAGGTGCCTCACGCGCAGCACGCCCACCCGCCGGAATGCTGCCTCCAACACCTCGTCGCTGCCGGCCAGCGCCCCAGTATGAGAGGCCGCCGCTTTCGCCGCCTTCTCGCTGCGCCCTGCCTTGATCACGATAATCGGCTTCTGCAACGACACTTCGCGCGCCGCCGATAAGAACGATTTGGCGTTGCCCACCGATTCCATGTATATCACGATGCTCGTCGTGTGCGGATCGTCCCCCAGAAAATCAATCAGGTCCCCCCACCCCACGTCCAGCATCGATCCCACGGAAAAAATGTGGCTGAATCCCACGTTCTCCGGCAGGCTCCAATCCAGAATGGCCGTCAGCAGAGCCCCGCTTTGGCTGATGAACGCCACCTTGCCCGCATGCGCCATCGTTTTTGCAAACGTGGCATTCAAGCCCGTCACGGGGCTCATCACACCCACGCAATTCGGCCCGATCACCCGCAATTTCGTGCCGGCAATTTGCTTGACAATTTGGGCTTCCAGTTCCGCGCCGGCCGGCCCAATTTCCTTGAACCCTGCCGAAATAATGATGGCCCCATTCACTCCTGACCTCTGGCATTGTTCGATCACGCCCGGCACGCCCGCCGCCGGCACGGCAATCAAAGCCAGATCGGCGGGCATCGGCAGTTCCGCTACCGACGGATAACAAGCTTTGCCCAACAGCGTTGTGTGTTTCGGATTAACCAACCACACCCGTTCCGCAAACGGGCCCGCCAGCAGGTTCACCGCTAGCGTCGCTCCCACGCTGCCCGTCGCCTCCGTCGCGCCCACCAGCACGATGCTGTGCGGTTGTATGAACACGTCCATCGGTCCGCGACGGACGCGCAACAAATCGTGCGCTGGCTCAATGAAACGGCTTGGTTGCGGCTCCGTCGGCACAAATGCACCTCCTCTAAAACTGCCGTAAACACCAAATTCCCAGAGTTAAGCCGAAAATAACATCTCGCACTCCCCTCGGCCATAACAGAATTGTCGTTCCGGCGAACCGTCGCCCGCTGAAAACCGTAATCCGCGATGGTACAATGAATTTATTCACGCTAAGGTGGCAATCGATCGTTCGGCAGTCGGGGCCCTGCCGCTCTCTTCGGCCGACGCAGCCCGGTCTATCTCAGCACGCACGGACGATTACTCGCTAATCTAATAACGTCACATTCTCAAGCCGGAGACATCCCAATCATGTTCCCGCTGAAGCGAGCCCTGTTGGTCTTCATTGCCATCGTCCTTGTGCTAGGTCTTCGGCCGCGATCCGACAACCCCCAGCCGGTCCAGGCACAAGAAATCAGCGTGCAAGCAACAAAAGCCGCAGCCCGACGACAAAAAAGACAAAGACGAAAAGAACGCCAAATCGGACGACAAGTCCGACAAGAACAGCGATACCAGTTCGTCCAAGCCAGACGATAAAAAATCCAGCGACGAAAAGCCCTCCGAAACCAAATCCTCCGACGACAAGTCCAAAACCGAAAAATCGGCCGAAACTAAGGCCGCCGACAAAGAAAAAGCCGACAAGGAAAAATCCGCCTCCAGCACCTACACCGTGAAAAAGGAGCCCTTCAAGGTCGATCTTTCCCTCACCGGCGTGTTCGAATCGAAGCACGGTACCGAAATCGCCATCCATCCCGAAACCTGGTCCGACTGGATGGTCAATTCCGCCGCCCAACAAGGCGACTCCGTTAAAAAAGGCGACACCCTGCTGGAGTTCGATTCCACCAAAATCGACGACCAAATCCGCGACCTGGAAGCCGATCGAAAACTCGCCGACTTGAGCATCGACCAGCTCGCCTCCGAAATCCATTTGCTCGAACAATCGATGCCCATCGATCTCAAAGTGGCCGAACGCAACAGCCGCCTCGCCGCCGACGATCTGAATCAGTTCCTCACCAAAGACCGCGAGCTAACCGAGCGGCAGGCCAATTTCATGGTCAAAATGTACGGCAACTATCTCGACTACAGCAAGGAAGAACTCAAGCAACTGGAAAAAATGTACAAGGGTGAGGACATCACCAAGGAAACCGAAGAAATTGTCCTCAAGCGCACCCGCGATCAGGTCGAAATGGTGCAGTTCTATTACGACATGGCCAAGATCGCTTTGGACCGTACCATGAAAATCGAACTGCCCCGCAAGGAAGATTCACTCAAGGTCAACGTCGATCGCACCGCCATGGATTTGCAAAAAGCCCGCACCACGCTGCCGATCACGCTCGACAAAGATCGCCTGGAACTGGAAAAGAAAAAGTTCGATCGCGAAAAGGCCGCCGACAAGCTCGCCAAGCTCCAGCACGATCGCGATCTGATGAAAGTCACCGCCCCCGCCGACGGCATGGTCTATTTCGGCTCCTGCCTCCACGGCCAATGGACCCAGGCCGCGCAGCTCAATAGTAAGTTGCATAAAGGTGGCCACATCTCGGCCGACGAAGTCGTGATGACTATCGTCAATCCCGACAACGTCTTTGTCCGCGCTACCTTGCCCGAAAAAGATCTGTGGGAAGTGAAGCGCGGCCTTACCGGCACCGCCACCCCCGAGGGTTTCGAACAACAGCATTTGCCCGCGTCGCTCGATGAATTCAGTTTGGTGCCCGCCCCGGAGGGCAAGTATTTCGGTAGCGTGCTGGTCGATTTCGCCCGCCTGCCCAAGGACATGTCGGTCCCCTCCCCCGGCATGAATTGCAAAGTGAAGCTCACAGCCTACTCCACCGATTCCGCGCTTACGCTGCCCGCCAAAGCGCTGCAAACCGATAAGCAAAACGACGAACAGCATTACGTCTGGCTCGCTGGCGGCGATGGTAAACCCACGCGGCGAAACGTCACGATCGGCCGCCAGACCGAAACCACCGTGGAAATCACCGACGGCCTGGCCGAAGGCGATAAAGTGCTCCGCGAAGCCCCCAAGGACGAAGACTAATGTTGCGCCGGTGCAATTTCGGTTTCGGCACGCTGTTCCTCGCCACAGCGGTGTCGCTGTGGTTCGTTCCAGCCGCTCGCGCAGCCGAAGCAATTGCCGATCCGCCGTCCCCCACCGCGTCTGCGTCCGATCGTCTCGCCGCAACCGACGAACCGCCCCCGAAGCGGTCTGATAAGCCCGACCATCCAGTCTCGGCGCCGCCGCGCGATCCCGCCGCTGTGGAAGCCGCCATCCAGCGTGGCATTCAGTTTTTACTCTCCACGCAAAACAAGGATGGCTCCTGGGGCTCTTCGGTCGAAGCCACCGGAATGGATGTCTACGCTCCGGTTCCCGGCGCTCATCAGGCATTTCGTGCCGCGGTTACTTCGTTATGCATTTCCGCGCTGATCGAAGTCGGCGGCAACTCCGACGACGTGCAAAAATCGCTCGATCGTGCCGAAGCCTGGCTCTTCGAAAATCTCCCGCGTGTGCGGCGGGCCGACGCTCAGGCACTCTACAATGTTTGGACCCACAGCTACGGCATCTCGGCGCTGGCCCACATGGCGAAACGTCACGCTGGCGACGCCGCCCAGCTCGAAAAAATCAAAGAGCTCATCGTCGATCAAATCGGCATGCTCCAACGCTACCAGTGCGTCGACGGCGGCTGGAACTACTACGACTTTCGCGCCGGCACGCAATTGCCCGCCGGCGAAGGCACCAGTTTCTGCGCCGCCACCGGCGTCATCGCGCTGCATGAAGCAAAAGAAGTTGGCGTCGATCCGCCGCAGCGCCTGGTCGATCGCGCCCTGGCCTCCATCCGCCGTCAGCAAAATCCCGACTTCACCTATCTCTACGGCGAGCAGTTCCGCTTCGCCCCCGCGTTTCTCATCAATCGTGCCGGCGGCAGCCTGGGCCGCTCGCAAGTCTGCAATCTGGCGCTGCGACTGTGGGGCGACCAGAAGATTACCGACGACGTGCTCAACACCTGGCTCGACAAACTGTTCGACCGCAATTTGTGGCTCGACCTCGGCCGCAAACGCCCCATCCCGCACGAATCATATTTCTACGTCGCCGGGTACTTCTATTATTTCGGCCACTATTACGCTTCCCGCTGTGTGGAATTGTTGCCCGAGGCTCAGCGCAGCAAGCACTACGATCAACTGGCCCAACTCATGATTCCTCGCCAGGAAAAAGATGGTTCCTGGTGGGATTTTCCCATGTTCGGCTACCACAAGCCCTACGGCACTGCCTTCGCGCTGATGACCCTGGGCCGCTGCCGCACCGCGAATTGACGGCCGCGTGATGCGCCCGCCCGAGATGGCAAGGCTCCCGCCGAGCCCAACAGCTTACTCCGCCCCCGGCCCCTGCCCTTCACACTGCCGATCCAATTCGCGCAAATACTCAATCGCCTCATCCAGATCGGGTATCTGCACGTTCCGCTCGCGCCCGCCCCGATCGCATTTCGAAAACAGTTCCAATTCCTCGAAGTTCTCGTTGCTTTCCAGCCGTTTCTTGGCCCTGGCCCCCAGCCGGCCTTCGGCCAACTGGTTCGCCTCGGTGTGATGTTCGATCAACCACACCGTGCGCGGCGTAATCAATCCCTCCAGCGCCGCCAAGCCCGCCCCGATGTGATTCTTCCGATCGATCGCTTTCCCCACGTCATGCAACAAGGCCGCCAGCAAAAACTCCTCGTCGTACGGCCGCTCGTGCCGCGCCAATTCGAACACCTGCAGCGTGTGATTCAGCGCGTCCCCCTCCGGATGGAACTGCGGATTCAGCTTCACTTGCTCCAGCGCCGCCGCCAATCGGCGGTACCGATCGAACCGGTCCCCCGCGGCCGGCGCGGTCACCGCGTGCACCAGGTTGCGAATTTCCTCGTCGCTGGGCAGATCTTCGTTCGGCACCCAGCCGCGGTTGGCGCGCCGTACGGCCTTCATCCGCGCCGATTGATATTCCGTCTCTTGTCCGGCGCGAATCATCTGCGCTGCGTCCCACGCAATCTGTCGGCGAAGTTTTTCATTCACGGTGTCTGCTCTGGGTCCTCGACCCGAAACAAATTTAACTGCAAACACCACGCCATGGCCAGCCCGAGCACGAAGCCCAAGGCAATGTTGTTCAACCCCAGGCATGCCGCGGCCGTCAACAACATCGTGAACGCGGCAGTTCGCTGCACTTGATCGCGGCACACCAGCGCCAATTCCATCCCGCTAAACGCCAGCATCACTCCCAGCACGCTGGCCGGAAATTGCTGGCACAGCGCCATCAGCGACGCCCCCAGAAAAATCGCCAGCAGTAATTTCACCGCGCCCAAAAACAAGATCGATCCATTGGTCCGCGCCCCGAATCGATATTGCCCCGCCAGCCCCCCGGCCCCATGGCACATCGGCATCGCGCCAAACCAGCAGCCCACCAAATTCATCAACCCCACCGAAATCGAAACCTTCCGCACCGTAACCTGGCGTTTCCGCTCCGGAAATAAATCGAGCGCCAGCGCACACACCGCGATCACTGAATTCAGCGTCGTCAGTGGTATTTGCGGCAGCGCCGCCTTGGGAAACGCCGATACAAAATCGTTCCATCCCGGCGGTGTCAACTTCGGCAGCGTAATCCCCAGCCCCAGCGCCGACAGCACGCTGGGATGCGTCCACATCGCAATGATCAATCCAATGCCAAACAGAATCAGCGCCGCCGGAATCCGCCGCGAAAAAAACAAGAGCAGCACCACCACCGCCGCCAGGATTCCCGTCACAAAACTGTCCGCCGCAAACCACTGGCCGGTGCCCGCCACCATTTGCATCCCCTTCATCAACAGCGACAACCCCAGCGCCAACTGCAACCCACGCACCACGCTGCGGGGAATCACCCGGTTGAGCCAGTTGATCAATCCGGTGAGTCCGAGCACCAAAATCACAATGCTCACCGTGGCTCCTGCCGCCAGAATTTGCGGCACCGTCAGCCCCTCGGTCAGGGCCACCGCCGCAATCGCCTTCATCGGCTGCACGGCCATCGGAATCGGGAAGATCAGTCCGGTGACGATGTTGAACAGCCCGGCAAAGAATAGTGCCGAAGCAAAATCCAATCCATTCTCCGCCGACATGCCGACCAGCAGCGGCAAGAACGTCCCCAAATCCCCCAACGAACCGGCAATCTCATGCCGATCCAACCGCGCCTGCCGCAACACGCCCCATAGCCCGCCGCTTTCGCGCGCTTCCCCAGTGGTAGCAGCCGGCTCTTGCTGTTGGACAAGCGACATTGCTCTATTTAGCCGCCGAACTTGTTCGGCGCTTCATGGCGTTATTCCCCTTGAAGCATAACGTCACGCCCCGCCGACAGCAACACTGCCGCCCTACAGCAATGGACTCAACAGATGCGCCGCGGCGTCGGCCAACTGCACCACGTACGACCGCTTGTGCAAATCGTCCAACGTCACCTCGCGGCTCCGCTTCAGATCCTCCGAGAACAATCCCAGCAGTCGCTGCGCCAGCGGTCGGCTGCGCGTCAGGCAACTGGCCTCGAAGTTCAGCCGGAAGCTGCGCACGTCGATGTTCGCGCTGCCGACAATCGACAAATCGTCGTCAATCAGCACGCTCTTGGCATGCAGCACCATCGGCAAGTATTCGAACACGCGAATGCCCGCGGAGAGCAAATCGGGAAAGTACGATCGCCCCGCCCATTGCACAATCCACGCGTCGCTCACTCCCGGCACCAGCACCCGCACGTCCACGCCCCGGTACACCGCCGTCCGCAGCGCCGCCATCGTGCTTTCCTCGGGAATCAAATACGGCGTGGTGATGTACACCCGCTTGCGCCTGCGTGAGTGCTAAAAACAGCGCATCATGCGTGATGTTGTGCGGCGTATGCGGCCCGCTGGCCAGAATGCTGCACACTGCCGCCGGATCATCTACCGCCGGCAACTTCGCCAGCCCATCCGGCGAATGCCACTTGCAAAAAATCTGCGGCGCCACAATCTCGCGCCCCGTCGCATAAAACCAGTCTTCGGCAAAAGTTTCCTGCAACTGATCGACCACCGGCCCTTCCAATTGCATCGCCAGATCGTGCCAATCGGTTTTGTATTCATTGCCGATATTGATGCCCCCCACAAAGCCCGTGCAGCCGTCCACGACCACAATTTTGCGATGATTGCGGAAATTAATCGTCGGCCGCGTGGCCAGCAGCGTCAGCGGCTGGAAGTACACCACCTCGCCCCCTGCGTCCACCAGCGGCTGCATCAGCCCGTGCCGCCGCGCGACTCGGCTTCCCAATCCATCCAGCAGCAATCGCACGCGCACGCCGCTGCGCGCCTTTTCGATCAGCAGATCGCGCCACGCCACGCCCGTCTCATCGTCGTTCCAAATGTAAAACGCCAAATGCACGTGATCGCCCGCGCCCTGAATCGCTTCCTCCATCGCCGGATACGCCTCGGCTGCGTCGACCAGCAATCGCAACCGATTGCCCGCCTTTGGCGGAAACACCCACTCCGCCTCCTCGATCGGCATCCGCTCGATGGGCAGCAGCGACAAATCGGCCTGCCCGGGCGAAGGCACTTCATCGCGCACTCGAGTCAAGGCGAATGCCGTGTGCGCCGCAGCTCGCCGCCGCTTTCTTCGGTGCCGTTCCAAATGCTTCCGCCCGATCGCCCACCACAAAAACACGCCGATGCCCGGCAGCGCGAACAGCATCAACAGCCAGCTCACCGCCGCGCCGGGTTTCCCGCGACGCTGCAGCAATACCGACGGCACGCTGACCACCGCCAGCACGTAGCATGCCACGATCACCAACAGCCACCAATCGGTGGACCAGCGCACGGCAGCCAATAGTGGTGCTGAAAAAATCATTGCAGCGCGTCAAACAATTCATATCTTGGTGGGTATCGCTCCGGAAGCAACTGCCGCAGCCGGCGCAGGCCCTATAATCGCCATAGTCCCATTGGCCCAACTTCAGCAGCGGCCCGGCCGGCGGCGGCGCCACACGCCGCAACCTATATCCAATTATGCACCTTGCGGCGCGATGGGTGAGCCTTCGCGCTCCGCACATTCCTCAACCGATGTTGCAGAAATCGGACATCCAATGGCTAGCGCCGTCGACCCTACAAAATCTCGCGACTTTGGACTGAACCAGTTCATTCGTTTTCGCATCCCCCTGGCCCTCTGCGCCGTGCTCGTTTGCGCCGCGCTCTGGGCCGGCTGCCGCAAGCATGACGAAACGGTCGAAGCCGAAAAACATTTGCCCTTGGTCCGCATCCAGAAACCGGAAGTCCAAGAGGTCACCAATTACGCCTACTACACCGGCCGCACCGAGGCCGTCGATTCCGTGCAGTTGCGCTCGCACGTCACCGGTTACCTGGTCCCCTGGAATTTCGAGAAACATTCCGACGCGGCCCCGAAGAAAGATTACAACTTCGTCGCCGGTCAAGAAGTCGCCAAAAACCAGGTCTTGTTCAAAATCGATCCGCGCACCTTCCAAGCCGCCTACGATCAGGCCCTGGCCCAAGTCCAGTTGGCCAAAGCCCAGCTCACCCTGGCCAAGGCCGACTACGACCGCGCTCTGGATGTATCCAAAACCCCCGGCGCTATCAGCAAGCAAGATGTCGACAAATATTTGGCCGCCCAGGAAAAAGCCGTCGCCGAAGTTGCCGCCCAGCAGGCCAACGCCGAAGTCGCCCGCGTGAATCTCGAATTCACCGACGTCACCACCCTGGTCGGCGGCGTCGTCAGCCGAAATTTGGTTTCCGTCGGCAACTTGGTCAACGCCAACGAAACGGTCCTCACCACGATCGTCTCGCAAGACCCGATTTACGTCTACTTCTACGTCGACGAGCTCATCCTGCTGCAGGTCCAGCAGGCGATTCGTGATGGCAAGCTAAAGACGGTCGAAAAAGGAAAACGCCTGCCGATCGGCGTCGCGCTGCAAACCGACGCGAACGATTATCCCTACACCGCTGAAATGGATTTTGTGAACAATCAGCTCGATCCCGCCACTGGCACGCTGCAAATTCGCGCCGAGCTGTCCAATCCGCTGCCGAAGGTCGGTCCGCGAATTTTCGATCCCGGTATGTTCGTCCGTGTGCGCGTGCCCATCAGCGATCCACACTCGGCCATGTTGGTGCCCCAGTTGGCCATCGGCTCCGATCAAGGCAACCGTTTTGTTTGGATCGTCACCGCGGGCGACGTCGTGCAATATCGCCCCGTCTCTGTTGGACAGGAGCAGCCTGGCGGTCTGCAGGAAATCATTCCCGTGAAGATCGTTGTCGAAAAAGACGGCGGCTACCATCCCGCCAGCCCCAAAGACGCGGGTCAGGATAGCGTTACGCCGAACGATCAAATCGTGGTCGGCGGCCTGCAACGCATCACCGCCGGCACAAAAGTCCAAGTTCGCCCGCCTGAAAAAGAAGAACAAGGAATGTAACCGCTCGCCCGACGTCTCTCGTCTCTCGCCCCATTGCCCGACCCATGCTTGCTAAATTCTTCATCGAGCGGCCGATCTTCGCCTGGGTCATCTCCATTGTCATTTTGCTGTTGGGCGGAGTGGCCGTGTTCACGCTCTCCGTTTCGCAATATCCCAACATCACGCCCCCCACCGTGCAGGTAACCGCCAGCTATCCCGGCGCAAACTGCCAGGTTGTGGCCGATAGTGTCGCCGCGCCGATCGAACAGCAAGTCAACGGTGTGGAAGGCATGATGTACATGTCTTCCCAGTGCACCAACGACGGCGCCTACACGCTTACCGTCACCTTCGCCCTGGGCACCGATCTGAACATGGCCCAGGTGCTGGTGCAAAACCGCGTGTCGCTGGCCATGCCGCAATTGCCCGAGCAGGTCCAGCTCCAAGGCGTAAACGTTCAAAAGCAATCTCCCAGCATCCTCTTGGCCGTCAACTTGTACTCTCCCGACGGCCAGTACGACGATCTGTATCTCAGTAATTACGCCACCATTCAAATTCAAGACGATCTGCTGCGCATCGACGGCGTCGGCAACATCAACTATCTCGGCCAGCGCCAATACAGCATGCGCGCCTGGTTGAACCCCGACAAAATGGCCTCGATGGGCCTTAACACCACCGACGTCATCAACGCCGTCAAAAGCCAGAACGTGCAAGTCGCCGCCGGCACCATCGGCCAGCCCCCGGTGCCCAAAGGTCAACAAATGCAGTTGACGATGAGCACGCTTGGCCGCCTGGTCACCCCCGATCAGTTCGGCGACATCATCGTGAAAACCAGCCAAGGCGACGTGAAGGAAGGCGTCCCCGCCACGCAAGTGGTTCGCCTGCGCGATGTCGCCAAGGTCGATCTCGGCGCCCAGCAATACACGCAAGTTTGCAAGCTCGACGGCAAGCCCTCGGTCGCCCTGGCCATCTTCCAGTTGCCCGGCTCCAACGCCCTGCAAGTGGCCGACCAAATCAAGGCACACATGCGCAAGCTGGCCAGGCGATTCCCCAGCGGCCTGGCCTACAAAATCGTCTACGACACGACTCCCTTCATCAAAGAGTCGGTCATGGAAGTGTTCAAAACACTGCGCGACGCCATCATTCTTGTGGCCATCGTCGTCCTGTTCTTCCTCCAAGATTGGAAGGCCATGATCCTGCCCATGATCGACGTGCCAGTTTCACTGGTTGGCACGTTCGCCATCATGGCCCTGCTGGGCTTCAACCTGAACAACCTCACGCTCTTCGGCCTGGTGCTGGCCATCGGCATCGTGGTCGACGACGCCATCGTGGTGTTGGAAAACGTCGAGCGCTGGATCGCCAAAGGCTACGATCCCAAAACCGCCACCATCAAGGCGATGGACGAAATCACCGGCTCGATTCTCGCCATCACCTTGGTGTTGGTCTGCGTCCTCCTGCCTGGCGCATTCTTCCCCGGCATCCCCGGGCAATTCTTCCGCCAGTTCGCGCTCACCATCTCCGCCTCGATGATTATCTCCGCCGTCAACGCCATGACGCTCACCCCGTCGCGCGCCGTCTCGGTGTTCAAAACCGAAGCCAAAGCCGACGGCGGCCACGAACACATCCGCGAAGCCCTCCCCTGGTGGATCTTCGGCCTCTGTGGATTGATCACCGTCGTACTGCTCTACGGCCTGGTCGCCGACATCTTCGACATGCCCGTGGGCGACGCTGCCGAAGGAATGCAAATTCCCGGCTGGCAGCCGCCCGTCGTCTGGCTCATTTCGTTCTTGCCTGGCGCCGTCGCCGGCCTCGCTCTCGGCTGGTTCATCATCGAGCCTGTGAACAAATTCCTGGGCATGATCTTCAAAGGCTTCAACAAAGTTTTCGACCGCATCACCGAGGGCTACAGTTGGACCATCAGCCACGCCCTGCGGCTGTCCGTGATGGTGCTGTTCGTCTATGCCGGCCTGCTGTTCGCCACCTATTGGACCATGTCGCATGCCCCCACCGGTTTCATACCCGAGCAAGATCAGGGCTACCTGCTGGTGAACGTGCAACTGCCCGATTCCGCCTCCGTGTTCCGCGGCGAAGCGGTGATGGAACGCATCGCCAAAATCGCCGCCGAAATGCCCGGGGTCGATCACACGCTCGCCGTGGCCGGCCAATCCATTTTGCTGCAAGCCAACGGTTCCAACTTCGGTTCGATGTTCGTCATCCTGGCCCCGTTCGATAAGCGCACCACGCACGACACCTACGACGCCGTCATCGCCGACAAGCTCCGCAAGCTGTACGCCCAACAAATCGACGATGCCGTCATCACCGTTTTCCGTGCCCCGCCCATCCAGGGCCTGGGCACCTCCGCTGGCTTCCAACTCCAGGTCGAGCAGCGCGGCTTCGTGAATCTTCCTGAACTGCAGCAAGCCACCAACGACGTGGTCCACGAAGGTAACGCCAACCCCATGTTGGTCGGTCTGTTCTCAATGTTCCGCGCCGACACGCCGCAGCTTTACGTCGATATCGACCGCACCAAGTGCCGCACGCTCTCGGTGGCCATGGAAGACGTGTTCAACACGCTCTCGACCTACATGGGCGGCTATTACGTCAACCTGTTCAACCAGTTCGGTCGCACCTGGCAGGTTAACATTCTCGCGCAGGAGCAATACCGCGTTCGCCCCGGCAACGTCGGCCAACTGCAAGTGCGCAACAAGCTGGGCGGCATGGTGCCGTTGGCCACTTTGTGCGACGTGAAATATATCGGCGGCCCCGTTATGTACATGCGCTACAACATGTACCCTTCGGCGGCCATCAACGGCAACATCGCACAAGGCACTAGCTCCGGTCAGGCCATCCAGATCATGGAAAACATCTGCGATAAGCTCGGCGTGCCCTACGAATGGACCACCATCTATTACATGCAAATCATCTCCGGCAGCGCCGGCGGATACGTCTTCCTGCTCGGCGCGCTGCTGGTGTTCCTGGTCCTGGCCGCCAAATATGAAAGCTGGAAACTGCCAATGTCGATCATCCTGGTCGTGCCCATGTGCTTGCTCTGCTCGGTCTGCGGCATGCTGATCGCTGCGCTGCCGGTCGATATCTTCGTCCAGATCGGTTTCGTGGTCTTGATCGGCATGGCAGCCAAGAACGCTATTCTCATCGTCGAATTCGGTCAGCAGCAGCGCGCCGCCGGAAAGTCACTCTTTGAAGCCACGGTCGAGGCCTGCCATTTGCGACTGCGCCCGATCATCATGACCAGCTTCGCCTTCATCCTGGGCGTAGTGCCTTTAATTCTCGCCCACGGCGCCGGCGCCGAAATGCGCATCTCGCTGGGCACCGCCGTCTTC
This sequence comes from Pirellulales bacterium, assembly GCA_963773925.1. Taxonomy (GTDB): domain Bacteria; phylum Planctomycetota; class Planctomycetia; order Pirellulales; family JADZDJ01; genus CAVRAW01. The sequence goes on along the minus strand of CAVZDC010000009.1, from coordinate 30,400 downwards.
TCCGGCATGATCGGCGTCACGTTCTTCGGCATCTTCCTCACGCCGGTCTTCTTCTACGTAATAATGCACCGTCAGGCGCAGCGCGAGGACGCAGCCAAGAATCAGGGTGGCACGCCCTGACTCCGCGAAGGGCGTGGTCCGCCGGGCTAACCCCGCCGGGTGCCTGGGGTCGACCGAAGGGAGCCCCCAGCGAATGCGCCCTAGCTCCGTTGCACCTGAAACACGTGCGCCGGCAGGTCCTTGGGATCCAATTCGATGTACGCCCGCGATCCCTGCCATTGGAATTTCTTGTCGCGCAGCAAATCCGTCACCTCAAACCGTCCGCCGTCCAGGCGGAAATGTCCCAGCGGTAATTCCACCCAGCCGCTGTGCGCCGTTTGCGGATCCAAATTCACCACTACTAGCACCACGTTCGACGCATCCTCCGTCCGCTTGCTGTAGGCGATCAACTGATCGCTGTCGATCGGATGAAACATCAGGTTCTCATTGCGCTGTCAGCGCCGGTTGCTCGCGCCGAAGTTTGTTCAGCTGCCCCAGCAAATCGCGCAAACTGTCCGGGCGATTCAAATCCCACTGTTTCACTTCGTACTTCTCGGAATTCAAATACTCCTCGCTCCCCGCCTCGCGCGGCGTCCGCTCCTGCAGTTCAAACGCCGGTCCATACACCCCCCAATTCGCCCCCAGCGTCGCCGCCAAAACGGACCGCACAATAAACGCCGCCCGCCCGCCTTCTTGCAAATAAGCGTGCAATATATCCGGCGTGTTGGTGAACAGATTCGGCCGAAACACGTCGGCCACCGCCGGCCGCGTTAGTTCGGTAAAGTACTCCGTCAGCTCCTGCTTCGTGTTGCGCCACGTGAAGTACGTGTACGACTGCGTGAAACCCAGCTTCGCCAGCCGGTACATGATTTTCGGCCGCGTAAACGCCTCCGCAAGAAAAATCGCATCGCTCCGCGCCGCCTTCACTTCCGCCAGGCACCATTCCCAAAACGCAAACGGCTTGGTGTGCGGATTATCCACCCGGAATATCCGCACCCCATGTTCCAGCCAAAACAGAAACACGCTTTTCAATTCGTCCCACAGGCCCCGCCAATCCTCGTTCTCAAAATCAAACGGATAAATGTCCTGATATTTCTTCGGCGGATTCTCCGCGTATTGAATCGTGCCGTCCGGCCGATGCCGAAACCACTGCGGATGCTGCTTCACATACGGATGCTCCGGCGAACATTGAAAAGCAATATCCAGCGCCACCTCCAGCCCCTGCTCCTTCGCCGCCGCCACCAGCGCGTGAAAATCGTCCAGCGTCCCCAATGCCGGATGGATCGCTTTGTGCCCTCCCTCCGCCGATCCAATCCCCCAGGGACTGCCCACCTCCCCCGGCTTCGCCGTTTCCGCGTTATTCTTTCCCTTGCGAAACGCAGTTGCCCACCGGATGCACCGGCGGCAGATACAGCACGTCGAACCCCATCGACGCCACGTAAGGCAAATGTTCGATCAAATCGCGCAGCGTCCCGTGCTCGCCGGGCGTCGGACTATAAGACCGCGGAAACAGTTCGTACCACGCGCTGAACACCGCCTTCGGTTCGTCCACCACGATGCCGAACTCCAGCGACGTGGTGGCCAGGCTGCGGTCGGCGCACGATTCCATCAATATCACGAGCGCGTCGTCCATCGCCGCGGCGTAACTGTCCACTTGCTCGTCCGGGCCCAGCAAGTTTTCCCCCGCCAGCCGCGCCGCAAAATCGTCCAGTTGGGCCGCCGTTTCCCGATCTCCCGACTGTTTGCTGGCGTCTTGGACAAGCTTCGCGCCGATCTGCAGATCGACTTCCAAATTCTGCCCTGCGTCCGCCCGTTTTTTCAGATCGTGCCGCCACGTTTGAAACCGGTCGACCCAGCCGACAATGCGATAGAAATACAGCCCCAACTCTTCCATCCAGAAGGACGCCCGCCAGCGGTCGTTCCCCAGTGGCTGCATCGGCGTGTGGTGCCACGTGGCCTCGCACTCGTGGCGATGTTCCAGCAAGCAAGCGATCTCTTCATGCCCGTCGGCGAATACGTCGGCTTCCACTGCCACTTCATCGCCGACCACGCGCTTGATCGGAAATCTGCCGGAATCCACCTGCGGAGTCACGCCTTCGATCACCACGCGGCGGCGGCCCAGTTCCTGCGGCTCCATCACCAGTCGTCCTTTTGCAATCGACCATTTAGCCGCTGGGCTCGCCCAGCGCTTGCTTCTGCATATTACTACTCTAAGTCGGATTTTGCGGTTTGTTCGGTGGAACTGGCGCGCGGCCGGCGCCGACACCGACGGCTGTTGGACCACAGGCGGCGCCGCAGCCGCGCTTGCCGTTGCAGTGGGTGCCTGCCCCGGGGCCGCCTGCGCCTGGGGCTCGCTTGTGGCCGCACCCGGCGCTTGAACCGCGCCTGCCTGCGCCTCGGTTCCATTGGCTCGCATAATCACCACGCTGCACGACCGCAACGCATATTTCTCGCCGATTGCAAACATCCGCTCGTCGGCCTTCGGATCCGCCGTGTCCAACAACCGCTGCCATTGCGATTTGCCGTCGAACGGCGGCAACACAAACGGAATTTCCACCTTCTGATCACCGTTGAACAAAATCAACAGCGTGTCGCCGTCGATCGGCTCGCCGTGCTCGTTCACGTCCACGTGCTGGCCGTACAACTGCACTCCCAGGCAGCGCACGAACGGCACGTCCCACGCTTCCGGCGTCATTTCCTTGCCGTCCGGCCCCAGCCACAAAATGTCGGGAATCGCCGACCCCTCCAGCTTCTCGCCGTGAAAGAACCGCCGCCGCTGAAGCACCGGTTGCGAAAAATACAGCCGCACCACCCGCTCGCGTAAATTCCAAGAGCCCATGCTGCTCTTCGTTCAAATTCCAATCGATCCAGGTGATTTCGTTGTCCTGGCAATACGCGTTGTTGTTGCCGCGCTGCGTGCGCCCCATTTCATCGCCGGCCAGCAGCATCGCCACGCCTTGCGAGAACAGCAGGGTCGCCAGCATGGCCCGCTTCTTGCGCGCCCGCAAATCGCGAATCTCAGAATTATCCGTCGGCCCTTCCGCGCCGCAATTCCAACTGTTGTTGTCGTCGCTGCCGTCGCGATTTTCCTCCCCGTTGGCTTCGTTGTGCTTTTGATCGTACGAAACTAAATCTTCTAGCGTGAACCCGTCGTGGCAGGTGATGAAATTGATGCTGGCGTTCGGCGGCCGCTTGTTCCAGGCATACAAATCGCTCGAGCCGCAAAACCGCGTGGCAAACTCCGGCACCACGCCCGCGTCCCCCTTCCAAAACTTTCGCACGCAATCCCGATACTTGCCGTTCCATTCCGACCACAGCACCGGAAAATTCCCCACCTGATATCCGCCTTCCCCCAAATCCCACGGCTCGGCAATCAGCTTCACCTGCGACAACACCGGATCCTGATGAATAATGTCGAAAAACGCTCCCAGCTTGTCCACCGCGTGCAGCTCGCGCGCAGCGTGCTCGCCAGATCGAAGCGGAACCCATCCACGTGCATTTCCAGCACCCAATAGCGCAAGCTGTCCATGATCAATTGCAGCACGCGCGGATTCTGCATCCGCAGCGTGTTGCCGCAGCCCGTGTAATCCATGTAATACCGCGGGTCCTCCGGCGAAACTCGATAATACGCCTCGTTGTCGATCCCGCGGAACGACAGCGTCGGCCCCAAATGATTTCCCTCCGCGGTGTGGTTGTACACCACGTCCAAAATCACCTCGATTCCCGCCGAGTGCAAATTCCGCACCATCGTTTTGAACCCCGCCACGGCGTCGCCGGCCGAATCCTTCGCGGCGTAATCGTTTTCCGGCGCAAAATATCCCAGCGTGTTGTAGCCCCAGTAATTCGAAAGATTCTTTTCCACCAAATGGCGGTCGTTCAAATAATAATGCACCGGCAGTAATTCGACCGCGGTGATCCCCAAATCTTGCAAGTGCTTTAGCGCCGGCTCGCTGCCCAACCCCGAATAGCTGCCCCGAAACTGCTCCGGCACCGCCTGCTGCAGTTTGGTGAATCCCTTCACGTGCAACTCGTAAATCAGTGTCTTGTGCCACGGCGTACAGCGGCGGCCGGTCGTCTCCCCACGTAAACGCCATGTCGATCACCTTCGCCAGCGGCGCGTACTTCGCATTGTCGCGCTTATCGAACGATAAATCCGCCTGCGCATGCCCCAGCTTGTAGCCGAACATCGAATCGTGCCACTTCAGCGTCCGCCCGATGCACCGCGCATACGGATCCAACAGCACCTTGTTCGGATTGAAGCGGTGCCCCTTCGCCGGCTCGTACGGACCGTACACCCGAAATCCATACAATTGCCCCGGCGCCACGTCGGGCAAATATCCGTGCCACACCAGATCGTTGTATTCCGGCAGCACGATGCGGTTCGATTCCGCCTTCGAATCTGGCCCATTGAACAGGCACAGCTCCACCTGCTCGGCGTTCTCAGAATACAACGCGAAATTCACTCCGCGCCCGTCCCACGTGGCGCCCAGCGGATAGGGTTGACCCGGCCAGATTCGCATATGCTCATCCCTGCCGATAGCGAAACAGCCCCGCGAAACTGCGTGCGGCATCGCGGAGCTGCGTGATCTTCTGAGTGCATTGCGCACCCGTGGCGGCCGAACCATGATAAACGTTTCGCCGCACGAGTCAACGCTGGTATTCGCTCGACCGGCGCTTGCGATTGAGCAAATCAACCCAAGGCTCGAACAGCTTCTTCCTCCTCCACCCGCGGCGGTCGTGCAATTTTCACAGGCGTAAGCGCTGGCACGGCAATCACCAGATTGACGATCAACACCGCCGCCGCAATCGGCAGCACGATCCAGCACATCTTCGTCAAATATATCGGCGCGTACCGCTGGTCGATCGCCGCCATCGAGCTCCAAATCGGATCGCTGATGTGCAGCAACGTGTAATCGGCGCCGCGGTAATCGATCACATACCGGATAAAATGCGGCACCCCCACGCCGCACGCCAGGATCAACGACACCAACACCGCCGAGGTCGCAATGGTCACTTGCGTCACTCGCCGCAATAAATGCACCAAAATATTGCCCACGCCCAAGTAAACGATTAAGTAGCCCAGCATCAGCGTCAGCACCGCAACCTCCTGCCCCATCGCCGGCAAGCCGTGCAGCGAAGCCACGCCGCTGTGTCCCGCGACCCACAGCCCGCTCAGCGTCAGCAATACCGTCGCCATGCCGTTGCCCACCGCAAACATGAAGCCGGTGTCCGGCCCAGGATTGAACCACGTGGTCAGCACTCGGCCCACAAACGAACTCGGCAGGCTGCGCTTCGCCCGTGCCGAAAGTTCCGTCCCTTCCCCCAACATCAACGAGCCCATTGAAAACCAATACCAAATCGATACCACCGTATAGATCAAGCCTTCCTGGCGAATCGCCGCGGCCCCCAGCGCCGGATCGAATTGCATCATCTTGCCCACGTCGAAACCGATCCACGCGGCAAACAAGCCTTGTTGAATCAGCATTGCCACGCGCAGCGCCGTCGAGCGATTTTCAGCCGCGGAAGTCAACTGCGCCCCGGCCGCCAAATAAACGAGCGCGAATGTGCTCCCATACGCGGTCAGAACTTTCAAGTTCCAGATCCAGAAATCCCACGACTGAAACGGCAAGCGATTCACCTGCAAAATGCCGTGACACAGTTCAATCGCGCCGAGGAACGCGTTGAATAGCCCCACGACAATCAGCACCGACACCATCACTTGCCAATGCCGCTCCTTGGAAATCGTCGCCAGGAAAATCGCCGCCAACGAAAACCCCAGCGACGCCAACACCGTGTAAAACAAAATCCAGCAAATCGTCAGCACGTCGATGCCGCGCAGCAAATAAGTAAACGCCAGGCACGGCGCCGCCACCGACAGATACACAATCATCTGCGCCACCGCGCTGCCCAGCTTGCCCGTCACAATTTGCCGCGGCTTAAGCGTAGTGATGGCCACCAGTTCAAACGTGTTGTCTTCCCGCTCCGCCACAAGCGAACGAAACGCCGAAAAAGGCACGATCAACAACAGCGGAAACGCCAGGATCAAGTAATACCCGTAGAACATTTCCGCCCCGTCGGCCTGGTATGAAACGTTCGGCCCCAACATCACAATCCCATAGATCGACCACAGCCAACTGAACACCACCACCAGCGTGAACGTGGTGGAAAACTGCCGGCCCTTCAGCGACTGCCGCACCTCTTTGACCAACAGCGGATTAAACGACTCCCCCGCGCGCTCCAGCACCGTTGCAAATTTTCCCGATGTCGAAATTATCTGCAAATTGGCCATTAGTGCTTGGTCATTGGTCATTCATTTCACTGCACCGCCCCCGCCGTCACCTGCATAAACACATCTTCTAACGATCGCTGCCGGCTGCCGAACGACGCCACCCGAAATCCCGCGGCAATCATCTCGCGCAGCAACTCAGCTTCCGAATTCTCGTCTCCCTCGTGCGCGAATGTGACTACCTCGCCGTCGATCTTCAGCTCCTGCACGTCGCCGCGCGCCGCCAGCCACGATCCCAGCCCCTCCGCCCCGCCCAGCACTCGCACTTGCACCCAGCTATGGTGCGGCAACTGCGCCTTGCGCTGAATTTCCGCCACCGTTCCCACCGCCACCATCCGCCCCTGCTCGATGATCCCCACCTCATCGCACATCTCCGCCAGTTCCGTCAGAATGTGCGAACTTACCAAAATCGTCTTCCCCTCGGCCGCCAGCCTCCGGAACATCTCCCGCAGCTCAATCCGCGCTCGCGGATCAAGCCCCGCCGCCGGTTCGTCCAGCACCAACACCGCCGGATCGTGAATCAGCGCCCGCCCCAAACACAACCGCTGCTTCATCCCCTTCGACAATCCATTCACCGGTTTGTCAGACAGTCCTGCCAATCCAGTAAAATCCATCACGCTGCCGATCGCCCGCCGCCGCTCGCCCGCCGCGCAACTGATAGGCCCGTGCGAAAAAATCCAGGTACTCCGTCACGTCCACATTCGGATACGTGCCGTAGTAATCGGGCATGAAGCCCAGCCTACGGCGCACTCGATCCGGATCGTCCAGCACCGAGAACCCGTCAATGAATGCATCCCCCGCCTGCGGGCAATCCAGCGTCGCCAAAATGCGCATCGTCGTGGTCTTGCCCGCCCCATTCGGTCCGATGTACCCAAACACCTTCCCCCGCTCAACCTCGAACGAAACATCATCCACCGCTTTGGTGTTCCCAAAGTAGCGCCGCAATCGTTTTAGCTCAATCATGGAATCCGCCATCATCATCTCCGCGCACTCATCTCCTCTTCTGCTCTTCCTCATCTTCTTGCATCACTCACCACTTCCCCACCACCAGATGAAAACTCGCCTCCTCTTTCGCCGCCGGCGTTCCCAGCTCCGCGTCCGGCGACGCTTCCACAACCGCCACGTACGATCGCACCGGCATCCTGTCGTTTTTGAGTTGTTCGGCCGTCTCGCGAATCGTCCGTTCCAGCACCCCGGTGTTTTGCGACGCCGCCGGCGCCGTGCCATTGCCCGTGGGCACTCCGGGGTATGCGGCCTGTCCTAATATTGATTCCGATATTGCCTTCCCAATCCGAAAACGCTGCGATCCCCAAAGTTGTAAATCATGGACGCCGGCAGCTCAGGCTGATTCGCCGCCAGCAATGCGCCGATCGGCTCGAACGCTTCATGCTGCGACGACGCGCCCCGCAGCCGAGCCGCAGCTTCCGGTAATAGATTGTCTCCTGCAAAGCAACCGCCGTTTTCGTCGATCAAGACCAACTGTTTGATGCCCACGCCAAGATGATTGACCACTTGCGGTGGTTGATCGACCGTCAGCTCGACGTCCAGCGTTGCCTTCGTATTGCCGATTCGCGCCGTCACAAACTGCGTCGGCGTGCGCGCCGGCAGCCAGCCACCAGCCAACCGCTGCTCCAGCGGCGTCGGCGCACTGGCGGCGTTGTCTCGCGTCCAATCGACCACTCGCAACGCATGCTGCTCCGCCGCGCTTTCCGGCTGTGCTTCCAGCGGCAGCACCGCCGTCTCTCCGGAAAACTTCAATCCGCCCCCCGGCGCCAGTCCCGCATAGTAGGAAAGCCGCGCCCAGCACTTCGTCTCCCCATTGCGCTGATCAATGGTGGTCACGCTGCGCGCCGCACCCGCACCCCCAAACCATCTGCCAACAATGCGACGGCAATGAGCGCCAGCGTCACCAGCAGCGCCCCGGCCGGCACGGTAACCACCAGCAAATTCAGTTTGCCCAACCGCCGCAGCACAAAATAATTCACCGGCCCAATCGCCAACATGAACAGCGTGATGAACACCTGAAACTGGGTCACCGGCGCCAGCCCCACGCCGGGAATTAGAAAGTTCCAAAAATCGTCGTTCTCTCGCTCCAGCGACAGCCCCCAGCGCTGGTACCATTGCCACCGCTCCGGCCCGAACGTGTTCAGCAGCCAAACCCAGTTAAAATCATTCCCGTCGAATGCGCCGCCCCCGCGAATGGCCGCGACCATGCCCAATCCAGCCGGGCGGGAGATAAATGGCGCATCTCCGATCGATGCCAAATCCGGCCGCGCCGATTCCCCAGCTGTTTCATTCAATTCCTGCTTGCGTAGCGCCTTCGCCGGCAGGTTCCAACCGCGTTTCGCCGGATCGCGCTCCTCGCCGCCCACCTTCGCATTACGTTCGACCAATCCAATTGCCCGCTCCAGCTCCGCCACCTGCTCCCAATTCTTTCCCACGCCGCAGACAACTAAATTTCCCCCATTGCGTAGCCACTGGCCGATCGCTCGCCATTGATCTGGATACTGTTCGGCCAGCACCTGCAGTTGGGCCCGCGAACAAATCACGAGGTCGATTCCGCTGTAATCGATCCATTGCGTCGGCAGATCGGTGATGCCGATCGAATCCCTTTGGGCAAACCCCTGGCTGCCCGGTGACGCTTGTGGGCCCGCCTTGCTGTCGCTTTTCACGAGCAATTCTTCCAGCGAGTCACCGGCAATTTGAATATTCACCCGCGTCTGCCGCCCGGCATCGACCAGTTCCAGAATAACCGGCAGCGATCGGCCTCCCTGTTCCGTGCCGCTCCAGCTCGTCCAGCCGGCATTGCGCCCGATCGATAGTTGCTCCAAGTATTGCCCGTCTTCGAATACATCCAACTCGAACGATCCCCACGCCCCCTCCTGCGGCACCGAGATCGTCGCCCGAGCCGCGCTGCTGCCGGCGGGAATTTCAACCGTCTGCGTTGCCGATGCGCTCGCCAGATGCGTGTATCCCAACCGCGGCCGAAATCGAACGCTCAGCACGCGATCCGCGGCCACCGGCCCTGTGATCGAACGCACTTCCACCCGCACCGGCCGATAACCAAACGAATCCACCCACGTGGTATCGATCGTCAATTCCAATCCGGTGCTGTTCGCCTGATTAGGGCCCAACATCGGCAGCGTGATCGCACCGCCGGAAACCGCGCAGGCGACGTGCGCCAAACCAACCAGATTCGCTAGCGCCACGAACCCAACGACCAAAATTTTCGCCGCCGCAGCAGGTCGCTTGGCACTCCATGGCCGCATCATCAACTTGAGCAGCCACGCCACGGCGAACAGCGCGCCGTACACAACAAAAGCGACCACGATCGCCAACAGCCCGACCGACACGCCGGCCGCCCAGGCCCACCCGCGTCCCGCCGCCGACGCCACGAATGCCACCACCGCCAGCGCCGCCACAATCACCAGAATCAGCCGCAGTGAAAACTGCGGTATCAGCGTGCGTCGAACTTCTCCCATGCATTCGATTGTGCGCTCCGGCCCGCTGCGCAAGCAAGGGTATTCGGCAAGGCCCCGTGCACCCGCCGCATCGATTCAGAACCGATACCGCACAATGCACCACAGCGCCCGCACGCCGTCGATCCACCCGATTTTCTTCCCTTCTTCGCGTGTCCGGCGCGGTACCGAATCGGCCGCTCCACAATCCGAATGCCGGGCATCCTCACTACTCGCGCCGAAAGTTCGATTTCCACCCCAAATCGGCTGTCGATCAGTTGCGGTGCGATCTTCTGAATGATCTCCCGGCGAAAAACCTTGTAGCACGTTTCCACGTCGGTCAGCTTCACCCAATACACCCAGTTGAACACTCTCGTAATAATCCGATTCGCCCAATATGTGGTGTTCGAAATCTGCGAATCGGCCCCTTTCATGAACCGGCTGCCATACACCACGTCGGCCTTGCCGCTGGTGATCGGCTCTACCAGCGCCGGATAATCGCCGGGATCATATTCCATATCGGCATCCTGCACGATCACCACGTCCCCCTTCGCCGCCGCAAAGCCCGTCTTCAGCGCATCCCCCTTGCCGCGGTTCTCCGGATGCCGCAACACGCGCACGTTCGCTTGGCTTTCCAGGTGCTTCAGTGACTCATACGTGTTGTCGCTGCTGCCGTCGTCAACGATTATCAGTTCATGCTCGATCGGCGTCTGCTGGATGATGTCCACCACCTGCCGCGCAGTCTCCGCTTCGTTATAAACAGGTATGACAATCGACAGCATCGGTCACCAATACTTCGTGAATCCAAAAACAAGCGATCTGATACTATAATCGCCCCCCGCCATCATTGCAGCGGAGGTTTGCATGTCCGGCCCGGCTGCCTGGCAGGCATCAATTCGCCGCAGCTCGCAGGATCACGCCATGCCCAGTGTTTTGCAGCTTTGCCGATGCCTGAGTGCGCCACCAGAGTGCCCACCGCTGCCTCGCATTCAAGTGCGCCATTTTGCCGGAGATGCCGATATTGGGCCCTGGCTCGACGTGCGGCATCAAGCCTTTGCCCGCCAGCGCATCGGAGTCCGGCAATGGTCCCACCACGATTTCCTGGACGAGTTCGTCCGCCGCTGGTGGTGGCGGCCCGATCACATGTGGATGGCCGAAGCGCCAGCCACGCAGTCAGCACTTTCCGCGCAGCCGAAGCTTGTCGGCTCCGTCACGCTTGCCATGCGCGGCCGGCCCGATGATGCTCGACCGGTGGTCCACTGGCTAATGGTGCTCCCACCCTACCGCCGCCGCGGAATTGGACGCCTGCTGATGGCCCACTTGGAGCGCGCCGCCTGGAACACGGGCCAGCGGAAGATTTATCTCGAAACCCACGCCGCCTGGACTGCGGCGACGAAATTTTATGAAGCGCTCGGATACGCGCCCGAGCAAGAATGACCCCACCGTCCTACCGTAATCCGCCTGCCGTCGGCCGTCTGCTGCCTGCGAAGTCCCTCATTTTGCCTTCTGCCATTCCAACGATTCGCACCGCGCCCTCTTCTACGCGCACCCTGCCCCGCCCAATTAGCCGCAGCGCCTCGGGATACGTCTCGCACTCGGCGTCAAACACTCGCGCCGCCAACGTTTCTGGCGTGTCATCATCAAGCACTGCCACCCGCCGCTGCAGAATAATCGGCCCCTGATCGTACTTGTCGTCCACCAAATGCACTGTGCAACCGCTCACGCGTGCGCCCGACTCCAGCGCCGCCGCGTGCACTCGCTCGCCGAACATGCCCTGCCCGCAAAACGAAGGCAATCAGCGCCGGATGAATACTCAGCACGCGGTTTGCAAAGTCGGCCGGAACCAACACGTGCCTCAAAAACCCGGCCATCGCCACCAGATGCACGCCTGCTTTTCGAGAGGGTCCAAACACCGCCTCGCTATACTGTGCGGCCGAAGAATGCTCGCTTGCCGCCGCAATGAGTGTCGCGAGGCCCGCCGCGCGTGCAATTTCCAGTCCCGGCGCGTCGGCCCGGCTGGAAATAACCAATTCAATTCGCGCATCTAGCCGACCGCTGCCGATGCATTCAATCAAGTTGGCCAGCGTCCTGCCTCTGCCGGAAATTAGCACCGCCAGTCGCAATGGCGAAACAACCTGGCCGAGCACGAACAACATAGTAGTCACTTCTTCACGATTCGCAGGTAGAGTTGCGCCACCTCGTCGCCGACCTTGATTTCGCTTGCCGCCGCCCCCTCGATCTTCCCCGTCCGCAACACGATCCCCAACGTTTCGCCGCGAATGTAATCGCCGAACTCTTCCACCGCGCGGCGAATCTCCGCCGACTCGCTCACAATTCCCACCTCGATCCGGTCGGTGTATTCGCAGCCGCTGTCTTTTCGGCTGTTCTGAATCGCATGCACAATTTCCCGCGCCACCCCTTCGATAATCAATTCCGGCGTCAGTTCCGTTGCCAGCACCACCACGCATTCTTTTCCCTGCGCCGCCGCCCACCCCGGCTTCGCTTGCAGCCGCACTTGCAAATCCTCCCGATCCAGCGCCTCGCTGCTGCCGTCTTCCAGTTCTAGCGAAACGCTCCCCGCCTTTTCCATTTCTGCCAACAGCTTGCCGGCATCTGCCTTCGCCAAAGCAGTTTTTACGAGCGGCAGCTTCTTGCCCACCCGCGGCCCCAGCCGCTTCAAGTCCGGCAGCACAGTATAGGTGATGTACTGCTCCGCGTTTTGCGTGAAATCCACCTGCTTGACGTTCAACTCTTTGCGCAACAAATCGAAGTGGTCTTCCAGCCACGCCTGTTGACTCCGATCCGCGAGAATCACTTCTACCTTCGCCAGCGGCTGCCGCACTTTCAGTTTGGCCCCCATCCGCGCCGCCAGACCCAACGAGGCAATTTCGCGCACCAAATTCATCTGCGCCGAGAGTTCCTCATCGATCGCCGTGCGATCCCCCAGGGGAAAATCATACAAATGCACACTCTCCACGACCGCCGGTCCTTTACCGCCCGCTGCCTGCTGCCTGCCGCCTGCCAGATTTTGCCACATCGCCTCCGCAATGAACGGCACAAACGGCGCGATAATCTTGCACGTTGTGATCAAACATTCATATAGCGTCCAATAAGCGTCCACCTTATCCGGATCGCGCTTGTCTTCCGCCCAAAATCGCTCGCGGCTGCGGCGCACATACCAATTCGAGAGCGCGTCGACAAACGCGATAATCCGCTGCGCCGCTCCATAGTTGTCGTATGCATCCATCCGCTCCACCACCACCGCCGCCGTGCGATTGAGTTCGCTCAGAATCCAGCGATCCAACTCGGCCCGCTTCTTGATTGGTCGAGCCGATTCGTCCCCCTGATTCCTGACTACTGATCCTTGAATCCTGGGATCAAACCCATCGATATTCGCGTAGATCACAAAAAAGCTGTACACGTGCCACAACCGCAGCAAAAACTCCGGAATGCTGTCGCGGATGGCCCGCTCGCTGTAGCGGATGGTGGTCCACGGCGGCTGTGTGGCGAAGAAATACCAGCGCAGCGCGTCGGCCCCGTACTTGTCAAAAATCTCCGCCGGCTCGCGGTAATTCCGCTTGCTTTTGGACATCTTCTGCCCGTCTTCCCCCAACATCAGCCCCAACACGATGCAATTGCGAAATGGCCGCGGAATCGGCTTGTCGAACACCAGCGTCGAAATCGCCAGCTGGCTATAAAACCACCCGCGCGTCTGATCCAGCGCCTCGCTAATAAAATCCGCCGGAAACTGCTCATGAAAGTTCTTGGCTGCTGCTTCTTCTGTATCCTGCGCCCTTCGCCCTGCGCCCTCCCCCTGGTATCCCCATTGCGCAAACGGCATCGCCCCGCTGTCGTACCAGCAATCGATCACATCCGGCACACGCCGCATGGTTCCACCACATTCGCAAGAGAATCGGACGGCGTCGATATACGGCTTGTGAACTTTCAGGTCGTCAACGAGTTCAGGCCGCGCCGCTTTTGCCTTTTGCCAAACATCCGTTCCAGCAACTCCTGGCTTCCCAATTAACTCTTCGTAACTGCTAATTGCCGACTGCCGATTGCACTTTTCGCATTGCCAAATCGGCAGCGGCGTGCCCCAAAATCGTTCCCGCGAAAGCGCCCAATCAACATTGGTCGCCAGAAAATTTCCGAACCGCCCTTCCTTGATATGCTCCGGCAGCCAATGGATGTGCTCGTTGTTCTCCAGCATCTGTTCTTTGAACTGGCTGGTTTTGATGAACCAGCTCCGCCGCGGATACTGAATCAGCGGATCCTCCTCCGCCCGCCAGCAAAACGGATATTCGTGCCGATACTCCTCGCGGTGAAACAACAGCCCCCGCTGTTTCAAATCGTGAATGATGTCCTTATCGCAATCCTTCACCCACTTGCCGCGGCAATACTCCGGCCCTTCCTCCGTGAATTTGCCGTCTGGAGCGACCGGACAAAAGAATGGTATGCCCGGAAAGAACCGCCCGCTTTCATTTCTCCAAACATCGAAATCGACTTCACCAAAAGCAGGTGCCTGATGTACGACGCCGGTTCCGGACGCGACATCTACGAATGACGCGGCAACAACACGCCATCCCACATATTCATAGTTAGGATTTGCACCCGATACATTCCTTACAGAACCGTCGCTGGACGTTTCGCTTGCTGAAAAAAGTGCCATGCGAGATTCACCATGCGAAGCCTCCGACGACACAATTCCTGCAGCAATATCAGGCGACGCCCACAAAGACGGTTTAAAATTTGCTGGTTTGTCGTAATAGCTCTCGCGAAACGGCGGCACATATCGCAGCCCAACTAATTTCCGTCCTTGAATCGTTTTCTCAACCTTCAACTCCCGCTTCACTTTGCCAGCAATGGTTTCCACCATGGCCGACGCAACGATCAATCTTTCCGTCGTCCCAGTCGTGTCGCCTCCCCTGAGCGAAGTCGAAGGAGTGTCGTCCACAACAACTGAATACTCCAGCTCCGGATGAACCGCCGCAAACTGATTGCTCGGCAGCGTCCATGGCGTCGTGGTCCACACCAACAAGCTAGCGCCATCCAATCCGAATTCCTTCGTGCGCTCGTCCGCCACCAGCGGAAACTTCACATACACGCTCGGATCCGCCACCTCCCGATACCCCAATCCCACCTCGCCGCTCGATAGCGCCGTCCCTCCCTGCGCCCACCACCACACAATCTTGTGCCCCTGATATAACAGCTCCCGATCGAACAACTGCTTCAAGCTCCACCACACGCTCTCCACGTAGCTTTGATGGTAGGTGACGTACGCCTCGTCCAAATTCACCCAGAAGCCAATCCGCTCCGTCATCCGCCGCCACTCTTGCATATAGCGCCACACGCTCTTTTGGCACTTCTGGATGAACGGTTCCACGCCGTAGTTCTCAATGTCCTCCTTCGAGTGGATGCCCAGCTCCTTGCACACCTCCACTTCCACCGGCAGTCCATGCGTGTCCCACCCCGCTTTGCGCTCGCACAAATAGCCCCGCATGGTTCGGTATCGCGGGAACAGATCCTTGATTGCCCGGGTCAAACAGTGCCCGGGATGCGGCATGCCGTTGGCCGTCGGCGGACCCTCGTAAAACACAAATCGCTCGGCATTTCTGCGTCTTTCCAGCGACTTCTCATACACCTTTTGATCGCCCCAAAACCGGAGTATCTCCTCCTCGAGCTTGGGGAAGTTGACGTTGCTCTCAACCGGCTCAAACATTGCTATTTCGGAATTTTCTCTTGACGAATCCACTGCCGCTGGCGAAACTCTATGAAACCAAGGTTTCGGGACTGAGAGTGAGCACTTCGCAATCGCCAAGCTTCTGGGTATCACGCCCAACTGGCCAAGAGAGCTAGATTCCGCCGTTCTTCGTGGGGCAGGCTTTCCGTCCATAGATCGTCTTTTGCATGGATCGGATAGAAGCGCGTCAGTGTAGCAACCACCTCGGACACCGACTACAGGAAGACTCTACACCATCTCCATAGGCTCACTGCATACCTGCTCGTTCAGATCCTTTTCCTCGCCGATTCCTCAGTTTTTGCCGTTATTCAGCCGGAAAATTTGTAGCAAATCACCATAAGTGGCATTAAAATGGACCCTGTCAAAAAACACCCTGGTATTCGCATCGCTGATCAAGGCAACCTCTTGAAGTTTCTCCTCGCTCGCGGAACAGCTTTTTTGAGGCAACTCGCCGCTCTCGCAGCGCCGGCGGCATGCGTCGCCCTCTGCGCCGCTATCGCTCGGGCCGATTACGAAGTCCCCAATCCTGCCTACGATCCGCCGGCCGGTTACTACAGTTCCGCCACCGGCACGGGAACCACGCTCCGCAGCAACCTGCACACCATTATTAGTACCGGCTTCAACACTTCCTCCTATGGCGATTCGCGCACCATCCTCCCGATTCTCTGGCAGGATCCGAATAACTCCAACAACATGATCCTGGTTTACAACAACGCAGTCGATCGTCAAGCCCAACCCCAATGGGACCAACCCGTCGGGCCTCCCGGGCTGGGACAGCGGCACCACTTGGAATCGCGAACACCTCTGGCCGCAATCTATTCTCGGCGTTTCCGTTTCCAACACCTACAAAGGCCCTGCTAGCGATCTTTTCGAGTTGGCCCCCAGCAATCCCTCGGTCAACAGCTCGCGCGGCAATAACGACTACGGCACGACGGACGCCAGCGGTACTTACTTCAATCACGGCACTCCTCATCCGTCCTACTTTTTCCCCGGTGATGCGCAAAAAGGCGACGTCGCACGCTCCATCTTCTACATGGCGACGAAGTATTACACCGGCTCACCCACGCTGTCCATTCAGAATCTTACTATTGTCGATGGGTTCCCAAACGATACCACTGTCACCCTATACACAATCGGCGATCGTCAATCACTGCTGCGGTGGAACTACGCCGACGGCGTCGATAATTTCGAGCGCCGCAAGAATGATCTGATCTACGACGACTACCAACACAATCGCAATCCCTTCATCGATCATCCTGAATACGTCTGGGCCATCTTCGGCGATAGCGCCAATAATTCGCAAATCTCCGTTGCCACCCCGGCCGCCGACGGCTCCTCGTCCACCACGGCGAACCTCGGTAATGTCATCGTCGGCAGCGCGTTCGGCACCGCTAATGTCACCGTCAGCAAATCGGGCTACACGCCCACCACTTTCGACATCACCACCTCCGGCAACGCCATTACCACCGGTAGCGGCTTGCTGGCCGGCACCGGTCATCCCTTCAATTACGACAGCCAGTCCAAAGGCATGACCGTCGGATGGACCGGTTCCACCGCCACCGCCGGCGCCAAATCGGGCACCGTCACCATCCACAATACCGACCTCACCTCGGCCGGCACCGGCCAAGGCTCCGCCGATGGCGACGACGTCGTCACCGTCGCCGGCAACGTCTACGATCATGCCAATGGCAGTTTCGCCAGTGGCAGCGATGTCAATTCGACGACCGTCAATGTCGGTACCTATCTCGTCGGCACCGGCACCCAGTCCACCGGCTTCAATATTTACAACCTCGAAAACACCGCCGGCTTCACCGCCGGTTTACAATACGTCAGCCAGTCGGGCACCGGCAACACGAGCCAGTTGACCTCGAACATCGCCAGCGCCTTCACTGGCGTGCTTGGCCGCCGGCAGCAATCAAGTTTGACGGCCAGTCTGGATACCGCCTCCACCGGCAACTTCTGCGCCGCCTATACGCTGACGCTTGGCGACGACGCCAGCATCACCGGCCACACCAATCAAAACGTCACGCTCAATCTTGCCGGCCGTGTGCGCAACAACGGCACCATTTATTGGACCGCCGCCGGCGATTCCGCCTGGGACCTAAGTCACACCAAACAGAATTGGACCGATCTGGGCGAGCGTCGATGTCTACCTGCAAGGCGACACGGTCGTTTTCAATGATGCCCAGAACCCCTGCGGCAGTCGCTCCGTCACCTTGAACAACTCCGTCACGCCTGGCTGCAGTCACGGTCAATCATAGCTCCGGCGCCGATTACACTATCAGCGGTTCCGGCTCCATCGGCGGCTCAGGCGGCCTTACCAAGTCCGGCAGCGGCAAGCTGACGTTGTCCACAAACAACACTTACAGCGCCGGCACCACAGTTACCGATGGCACGCTCGTCGTCGGTCACGTGAATGCCCTGGGCACAGGCGGCCTGGCGATCAACAACTCCGCCACCACCCAGCTGCAAGCGGGCTTGAGCGGCCCTGTGCAATTGCCCAGCCTGACGATCGCCGGCGGCGGCAGCCCCACGGCCACCTTGGATATCACCGACAACAACATGATCGTCCACAACGGCAACCTGGCCACGTTGACCGCGCAGGCCGCAGCCGCAGCCACCGTCAATCTCGATTGGACGGGCGCTGGTCTCACCAGCACCACAGCGCGTGACGACACCAACGCCCTCACGGCGGTGGGCATCATTCAAAACGATGATGGTGGCGGCAGCCCGCTGTACAGCACCTGGCCCGAAGGGGCCGATTCCGGCGGCGCCGTATCGGTCAGCGACTCCGATGTGCTAATCAAGTACACCTACTACGGCGACGCCGATCTGGATGGTGTGGTCAATGCCGCGATCGACTACGACCTCTGGTCGGCAGGCGTTTCCAGTGGTGGCGCTCTGACAGGCTGGGAGTTCGGCGACTTCGATTACGACGGATCAATCAATGCCTCGATCGACTACGACCTCTGGGCAGCCGGTGCGGCCGGTCAAGGCAGCCCGTTGTCCGTCGGTGTGCAGCCGGTCCCGGAGCCCAGCACGCTGGTGCTGGCCGCATTGGGCTTGGCCGGAGTGGCAGCCTTTGCACGGCGCCGGACCAGAATCGCCTAAGTTCGCCCCGCAGGCTTGAAGGTTTCGGAGGGAAATTCAGCGCCCGCGCTGGTAATTTTTCCATCCATCGGTTATAAATAACGTCTTAGGGCAATTTGCCTTCTTTGCAACAAAACGGTCGCTAGTGATTACCCTCACGGCTTCTTAGGTGTTTGACCTCTCTGGTCCACACCTCACCGTTTTTTCTTACTGCATTTCCCAATGAACCCTTGGAGTGTTGGATGTTGTCGTTTCATCGTGGGTTATTAATCAATCCATTTTTTCGATTCGCCGGCGGTTGGCGATATCTACTCGTTTTGACCCTTTGGCTGGCGCTGGGCGTCGACACTCATGCCACCGACTTCGTGGACGCCGTGCAGCCCGCCGCGCTGGCGCAGCCGATGATCAACGTCGCGCTAAGCACCTCCAACGGCGGCCCGCTACTTCAAGGCACTACCATCTCTCCATTCGATCTTTCCACCACGCAAACGATCAACTTGCAGGCCTATTTCGATACCGGAGCCAGCGGCATCCTGCTCAGCAATGCTGCCCAATCCGCCTTTGGCTTGCAATTGGAAACAGTCAGTGGCACGCCTATTACCTATCAAGACGTCGGCGCCGTCGGCCCATCGACGTTTCACGTCTCCACGCCGCTCTACGTGTCGCTTGCTCCCGATAACCCTTCGATCGACATCGAGACTGCGGCGAACTACGCTCAATTGTCCAGCCCCGTGCATGCCCAAATCGGTCCTGTTGCGCAAGCCCAAACCGACGAACTGCAAAACCTGATCGATCAGCTGTTGCTGGGTGACCTGAACGTGGTCGGCACGCCCGGCCATGAATGGGAAGGTCGTGGTCATCGACTCGCGCGCCTTAAACACGCTCGCTCAAACCACCCCTTCATTCGACGCGATTCTCAATAACCTCATCGCGCTGGAACTCTCTGGCAATGAGGCGGCCTTCGAATCTGCCATTGTTCAGCTCAGCGATCAACTTACGTTGCGCACATACCTCTACGCGCCGAATACCGCCTTCAATTCCAACACGCAAGATACCAATCCAGGCATTCCCACCACGAATCGCCATATCAAACTCTCCTACGCCTCATTCGATCGTTTTACCAGCGTTGACCCAGCCGGAGCAACCTCTCCCACGTTGGCGCACAATCCATTCATCGGTCCCAATCCGCTGGCCGCTATCGACACCACCATCACCACCGACAATACTCCCAAAGTGAAAATCGGCTTCAACGGCCTCTCCACCGAAGGCAGCTTCCTGCTTGATACCGGCGCCGCGGCCTCCATCATCTCCACGGATCTCGCCGCCCAGTTGCACGTTCGCTATCACACTAATCCTGATGGCAGTAGAACTCTCGAAACGTTCGATCCGGCCAATCCAGGATTGTCCGGAACCATCATCGCCGATCAATTCCAACTCACCATCGGCGGCATCGGCAACGATGGTTCGCAAGAGCTGTCCGGCTTTTATCTCGATTCACTCTTGCTGCGCACGCTCGAGGGCGATGCCGCCAACGACGACGATCCCAACCATCTCCGCTTCTTGTTCGCCCCCGTACTCGTCGACGATATTACTCTCACCGATTCCTCGGGAGCCAGCCTCACGCTGGACGGCGTGCTAGGCATGAATTTCCTTACTGCCAGTTCGACGGTTGAAGGGGGCGATTTGATTCCCTCCTTCAGCGATTTTTCAACTGGTCAATTTGACTGGATGACAATCGATTTTTCCGGCAGCGATAACGCGGTCCTCGGTCTTTCGCTCAATGCCGTGCCGGAACCGTCCGCAGGCTTATTGGCCATGCTTGGCAGCTTCGCAGCCGCAATCATGCTGCAAAAAAAAGCAAAGAGCGTCGGCCGCGCAAAACGCGTAGACCACCCGCGGCTCCCGGCTCAGCACGCCCAGCACAATCTTCTTGAGCTTTGGCTCCGCCAGTGCCGCCCCCCGCAAAACGTCTTCGATGTCCACCGGCTTCAAACAATCGGGGAAGCACGTGTCGGTAATTGCCGACAGTCCCAGCACGCGCATCCCGCCGTGCACGGCCGCCAGGCATTCCGGAATGGTCGACATTCCCACGCAATCGGCCCCAATCTGCGCAAAAACCGATACTCCGCCCGTGTTTCCAAGTTCGGCCCGCTCACCGCCACAAACACGCCGCGATGCGCCACAAAGTTTTCCGTCCGCGCCACTTCCAACGCCCGCTCGATCAATTCCGGCGTATAGCACCGGCTCATGTCCGGGAATCGTGGCCCCAAGCGGTCGTCGTTCACGCCGATCAGCGGGTTGCCCCCCATCAAATTGATGTGATCATCGATCACCATTACTTCGCCCACGCGGTACATCGGGTTCATTCCGCCGCACGCGTTCGAGACAATTAGCATCTCCGCCCCCAGATACTTCATCACCCGCACCGGGAACGTGATTCTCTCGTGGCTGTACCCCTCGTACGAATGCACGCGCCCTTCCATAGCCACCACCGGCACTCCGGCCAATTTTCCGCACACGAGCACGCCGGCATGGCTGGTGGCCGTCGATTTCGGAAAGTGCGGAATCTCGCCGTAAGGAATCGTGGCCTCAGTCTGAATTTCCCGAGCCACGCTCCCCAATCCCGTTCCCAGAATAATTCCCGCATGCGGCTTCGCTTGCCACTTTTTGCGAATAGCGGCAATCGCTTCTTGAACCTGGTCGTGAACTTGTAGCATGCTAAAGCTGCAAAGTCGACACAAGCGTGGAAGAGGCGTTGTTATCGCGCACCATCTTGGGCGAAAACGACGACCTTGTCGAGTGGCCGGCCGCAGAATCGGCGACGAGTTCAGCCCCCAAGCCCGTACTGCCGCATCAATGCCTGATACTGCGGCAAGCGTCGCACGTTGACCAAATCCGGATCCACTTCCAAATGGCCAAAGTCGTTGTAGCCCAGTTCGATGGCCCGCCCCAGCGTGCTCACGGCGTCCTGCACCGATCCCCGCATCGCCAAACTGCACGCCAAATTGTAATGCACCACGCCGTCGTCGGGCAGCAGTCCGGCCAGCTTCTGATCGATCACCACCGCCCGATCGTATTGGCCTCGCCGCGCATAAAGTTCGCCCAGCAATCGCAACAAGCGCACATCATTCGGCTGCCGCTGGAGGATGCGTTCGTAGAAATCGACGTCGAAATCGCGCTGCTCCAGCTTGCCGATCCACTCGCCGCCATCGGGCGATGCCGATCGCGTCGTGGGACCTTCGGCTGGAATGTCGTCAGAATTCGACATGGCAGGCAGGGTTTAAGAATTCAACCGAATTAACAATCACTCCTCTTCGTCTTCAAATTCTTCGTCTTCTTCCGCCTCATTGTCCACCTCGCCGTTGTTCGACTCGTCATCATCCTCAAGCTCTTCCTCAAAGTCGTCGTCGAAATCGTCGTCGAAGTCGTCCTCATCCCACTCGTCTTCCTCAATCACCGGCACGTCTTCAATCGGGCCGTCGTCGTCCAAATCATCATCGTCGCTATCGGAATCCTCCTCCTTCTTCTCTTCTTCACCCTCTTTTTCTTCCTCCTCTTCGGCTCGCGGTGCGGTGGCATATCCGTGCGAAGGTCCACCGGCAAGCAATCGCCCGTTCAAACCGGAAAATTCCGTTTCATCGCACTCGGTGCCCAACAACGTAAAGCTTATGGCCGCCAACATGCCCTTCTCCTAACTACAACTCGTGGGGATGATTTTCTCGGACGTCGGTCCGCTGGCGGTTGGCTCGTCGCGCTTGGTTTTTATCGACTATTTTTACCAGGCCTCATCAGCCTTACCGCCATCCTGAATTGCTTTTGGTAGCCGTCCCACTTTGGTTTGTCAACAGGCTGTAGTGCCGCGCCGCTAGGTATGATAATCCGCGTTCAAACGCACGTATTCCGCCGTCAAATCGCTCGTCCAGAACCGCACTTCCGCGCTCCCTTCGCGAAAGCTCAGCACCACCTTTGTCTCCCGGTTTTCCTTGATGCTGGCCGACACCGCCGCTGCATCAAACGACAGCGGCGCTCCCGATTGATACAACGCCAACCCATTGATCTCCAAATCCACTCCGGCCGGATCGAACGGCACTCCGGCATATCCGGCCGCCGAAACAATCCGCCCCCAATTCGGATCGCCGCCGGCCACCGCGGTTTTCACCAGCGGGCTGTCGGCCACTGCTCTGGCAATCTGCCGCGCCGCGCTTGCCGTCTGCGCATCCCCGCACCTCGATGCAAATCAAGTGCGTCGCCCCTTCCCCGTCGGCCGGTATCGCTTTGGCCAACTCCGCACACACTTCGTGCAACGCTGTCCGGAACGCTTCCAGATCGCCGCCCGTCAGCTTGCCGCCCCCGGCCGCGCCGTTGGCCAACAGCAGCACCGTGTCGTTGGTGCTCATGTGCCCCTCGACGCTGATGCAATTGAACGTATCTTCGACCACCGCCGAAAAACTTTCTGCAAGTCGCCGGCCGCCATCGCGGCATCGGTAAGTACCAGGCCCAGCATCGTGCCCATGTTCGGCCCGATCATCGCCGCCCCCTTGGCCATGCCGGTGATTTGAATCGACTTGCCGCCAATCTTCACGCTCCGCCCGGCCAGCTTGTGCACCGTATCGGTGGTCATCATCCCCCGCGCCGCGGCCACCAGCGATTCTTCAGTGTTGCCCAACTGCTCCGCACAGTCGCGAATGCCGCCGGCCACGGTTTCCATCGGCAAGAACTCGCCGATAATCCCCGTCGACAGCACCAAAGCCTGTTCCGCCTTCGCGCCGCACGTCGCGGCCGCCAGCTTGGCCATCTCCGCCGCGTCGCGCAGCCCCCGCTCCCCCGTGCACGCATTGGCATTGCCCGAATTGATCGCCACCGCTCGAAATCCTTCGCCCGGCGTCAGCGCCCGGTCGTACGCCACCGGCGCCGCGAACACCAGATTCTTGGTATACACCCCCGCCGCTGCGGCAGGCCGATCCGAAATCACCAGCGCCACGTCGTGCCGCGAAGGATTCCGCTTGATCCCCGCATACACCCCGGCCGCACGATACCCCTGGGGAATTTGATCGACATGAAACTGAGACTGCAACATCCGCCGGGTGCCATGCCCACGGCTTGGCGTGGGCATGTTGACGCTACATCAGCGCCGTCGTCTCCGGAAACCCATACAACAAATTGAAATTCTGCACCGCCGCCCCCGAAGCCCCTTTAATCAAATTATCCAGACAACTGATCGTCAGCACGCGCCCCTTCACCAGCCGCACTGTAATGTCGCAAAAATTTGTATCCTTGGTATCCTTCGTTCCCGGCAAATGGTCGACCACCCGCACAAACGGCTCGTCCGCGTAAAACTCTCGCAGCTTGCCTAGCAACTGTTGCTCAGTGGCATTGCCCACCGGCTTCGAATACGTCGTCGTCAATATGCCGCGGTCCATCGGGATCAAATGCGGCGTGAAGATGATCTGGATTTCCTTGCCCGCGCCGCGCCGCACAATCTGCTCGATCTCCGGCATGTGCCGATGCCGCCCAACGTTGTACGCCGAAATGCTCTCATTGCACTCGGGAAAATGATAAATCAATTTCGGCGTCCGCCCCGCGCCCGAAACGCCGCTTTTGCTATCCACGATAATATCGGTCGGCTCGATCAGCCCCAACTTCACCAACGGCGCAAGCGGCAAGATCGCCGACGTCGGATAACAGCCCGGATTCGCCACCAACTGCGCCTTCGCAATCTGTTCGCGAAACAATTCCGGCAATCCATACACCACTTTGCCCAACCGTTCGGGGTCGGCATGTTTTTCGCCGTACCATTGCGCAAACGTCTCGGGATCGTCCAGCCGGTAGTCGGCGCTGAAATCCACAATCTTCACGCCCGCCGACAACAACTGCGGCACCAGCGATGCCGTCACTCCGTGCGGCAAGCAACTGAACACGCAATCGGCCCGCGACGCCACCGCCACCGGCCCCAAATCTTCCAGACGCAAATCCAATCGCCCAATCAGCGACGGATGCACCGAACCCACGTGCGGATTGCCCTCCTGCCGGCTGGTGAGAGTTGTAATTTCCACCTCCGGATGCCGGAGCAGCAGCTTGATCAATTCCAGCGCCGTGTAACCCGTAGCGCCGAGAATAGCAACGCGAACCATGCTTCTTCCGCCGTTTAGCCCCGGGCTCGGCCTGGGGTGATTGTGGGTGAATTCAAACGAGTCGATCAGTATATCCCCACGGATCGTGCCGCCAAGTGCAGCGCTTTTGCTTCGATGACAAGCGCCCGTTGCAACCGGTTCGCCGTATTTAGCCGCCGGGCTGGCCCGGCGATTTTTCCCCTCGAATCAACTTCGCTTCGACGAGCCGAAACAACTCGCCGGCCACCTGTTCCTTCGCGCCTGCAATGGTGGCAATTACTTCCCCCGACCGATCCAGCACCTCCACGCTGTTCTCCGCCGCCCCGATCGCCTCCGGCCCGTTCAGCACCATCAGGTCGCAGCTTTTCTTTTGCATCTTCGTGATGGCCCGGAAACGTTTATCTTCCGTCTCCAGCGCAAACCCCACCACCCACTGATCCGGCCGTTTCGCCGACGGCCAGCGTGGCCACAATGTCCGGCGTCTCCACCAAATGCAGTACCAAAGGCTCCCCGGTCTTCTTGATCTTCTGCTCTTCCACTTTGATCGGCCGATAATCCGACGGCGCCGCGATGCCGATCAATCCCTCGCACTCGGGAAATAGCTGCTGGCAGGTCTTCAACATCTCTTCGGTCGAGACGACCGGCACAACCCGGCAGCGCGCCGGATACGTCACTTCCACGGGCCCGGAAACAATCACTACTTCGTGCCCCGCATCCGCCGCCGCCTGCGCAATCGCCTGCCCCATCCGTCCGCTGGAAGCGTTCGTCAGATACCGCACCGGATCCAGATGCTGCCGCGTCGGGCCAGAAGTGATCAGAATGCGCGCCATAAAGCCGCGACCGTTGGTCGCGCTGAACCATCGCTCGATCAATTTTCCGCTTGCGGTTTACCCGCGACGCGCCAGCGGAGCGCGGTTGTCCAACTCCGCCGCAATCACCGCCCGAATCTTCTCCGGCTCCGCCATCCGCCCCACGCCCACGTCGCGGCAGCTCAGCCAGCCCTCTTCCGGATCGACGATGATCACGCCGTCAGTGCGCAACTGCTCCACGTTCCGCTGCACTGCCGGCTGCACCCACATCTCCGCGTTCATCGCCGGCGCTATGATCACCGGCCCGCGAAACGCCAAATACAACGTGCTCAGCAAATCATCGGCCAGGCCGGTCGCCGCCTTCGCCATAAAATTGGCAGTCGCGGGCGCGACGCATAGCACATCCGCTTGCCGGGCCAATTGAATGTGCGCCCCCAGCGGAAAATTCGGATCGCCGAACACGCCCCGCGGCAGCGGCCGCCCGGTCAGCGCTTCGAACGTTGCCGGCCCCACAAATTCCTTGGCAGCTTCGGTCAATACCGCCGTCACGCCGGCCCCGTCTTGCACCAACCGGCTCACCAGCGCCGCCGTCTTATAGGCCGCGATCCCGCCCGTCACGCCGATGACTATTTCGCGGCCCTTCATGACCATGTAGAAATTAGGACTTGCTGATTTAGGAATTAGGATAGAAATCGGCCATCCTTACAAATCATAGATCCTAAATCCTGATTCACAAATTGCTTACAGGTCCGCCAGATCCAGCTCCGGTGGTCCGCCGGTGCCCTGGTCTTCGTCGCCCGTGACCCGCACCTGATTGCTCGTATCCAAGTATATTTTATCTTCCTTGATTTCGCGGACCACAATTTCCAGATTGTTGTCGGTCTGCAGGTCCACCAGCGGCCGGCTGCCGCTGTTGAGCGCTACCAGGCGCTTCTGAATCAGCGTGGAAAGCTTGAATCGCCCCCCCACCTTGTTCACGATCTCCTCTTCCTTCAGTTCATCAAGCATTTTCTCAATCCTCGGTATTTGAAAGTTGACTGCTTCCTAAAATTTGCAAAATCTCATCGACCGCCCGGTCGATGGTCTGATTCGTCACCCGGTAGCGATACATCCCCGCCGCCGCCACTTCACGCCGCGCCACTTCCAGCCGCCGCCGCAGCGCCTCTTCCGATTCGGTCCCCCGCTTTCGCAGCCGCCGCTCCAATTCCTCCAGCGTTTCGGGCTGAACGAAAATCGTCACGGCATCGGGATAACGCTGGACCACCGCCCGCGTCCCTTGCGCATCAATCTCTAAGACTACCCATTTTCCCGCGGCCAGTCGAGGGGCAACCTCCTCCGTCAGCGTTCCGTACCAGGTGCCACGATTGAATACCTCCGCGCATTCCAAAAAATCGCCGTGCTGTCGCCGCCGCTGAAACTCCTCGTTCGAGAGGAAATGATAATCGCGCCCGTTCACTTCTCCCGGCCGCGGCGCCCGAGTCGTCGCCGAAACGCTCGGCACTAACCGATCGCACCGCGCCAAAAGCTCCTTCAGCAGCGTAGTCTTCCCCGCCCCGGATGGCCCGGAAATGACGATCACTCGACCGGTAGGTGTCTTCTCTGACATTCCGTCAACCGCAATGACCAATGACCAAATCCCAATGACCAATGAAGGCAGGTTGATAATTGGTCATTGGTGCTTGGTCATTGGTCATTTCCTCATTCAATATTCTGGATCATCTCCCGCAGTCTCTCGATCGCCGTCTTCATCTCAATCACGTGCCGCGCAATCTCCACGTCGGAGCTCTTCGATCCGATCGTATTCACCTCGCGCAGCATTTCCTGCGTCAGAAATTCCAGCTTTCGCCCCGAACTGTCTGCCGACGTCATAATCTCGTCGAACTGCTTCAAATGACTGTCCAGCCGCACGATCTCTTCCGAAATGTCGGCCCGCTCCGCGTAAATCGCCACTTCCCGCACCAGGTCCGCCGCGTTCAGCGCCACCTGATGTTCCTCCAGCGCCTTCCGCACCCGCTCTTCCAATCGCGTGCGATACGTATCGATCGCCACAGGCGCCCGCTCCGCCACCTGCTTCAGCTCCGCCGCGATCGCTCGACAATTGGTCGTCAAATCGGCCGTCATCGCCCGCCCTTCCTCGCGGCGCATCTTTTCCAGATTTGCCAGCGCCTCTTTCAGCGTGCGCTCGATCACCGGCCAATCCGCCTCCGCCACGTCCGGATCGGAGTGCTTTTCATTCACCACGCCCGGCAGCAGCAGCAGGTTTTCGATCGGCACGGCATGCGGCGCCTTCCATCGAGTCTGCAAATCCTGAATCTGCTGCCGATAGCTTTCCAATACCGCGGCGTTGATCGAAAAATCCTCCGGCGACGATTGCCGCTCCACGCGCAAATTCACTTGCACGGTGCCGCGCTTGATGCGCTCCCGCACCGCCGTCTCCATTTGCGATTCCAGCGCCGTGTATCCCTCGCCCGAACGCATCGAAAACTTGAAGTACCGGTTGTTGATCGTGCGCACTTCCACCGCCACAGCCAACCCATTGGCCTGATGGTGGGCTTCGCCGAAACCGGTCATGCTCAAAAGCAAGTCGCAGCTCCACGGAGAGACAAGATGCAATAAATTCTACTTCGCCGATGCGCACCCCAACATACATAAATAGCCCGACTGTGTCAGTCGGGCTTCGGTATCTGTCGAGCATTGCCTGGCCAGGCTTACTTCGACGGCTCGCTCTTGCCGCCGCCGGTGGCCGGCTGATTTGAGCCGCTCGGCGCAGTCTGATGCCCCCGCCTCCGCCGTCCCGCCTGACGGTTTCTCGCCGCTCGGTGCAGCCCCGCCCTCCGGTGCGCTCTCGCCGCCAGGGCCCGGTGCATTCTGCTGCGTTTCTCCACCCGGCATTCCCGGCCCCTGCGACTGCGGCACGTTCGCCGGCGCAGCGCCCCCAGGTTCGTCGCCAAGGGGCTCGATACCGCCCCCCATCAGCTTCAAACTCACTATGCACAATACGATCCAAAATGCCGCCACCCCGATCGTGATCCGCGTGAACATGTCGCCGGCCTTCGTGCCAAACGCGCTTTGGCCTCCCATCCCGCCAAACGCCCCGGCCAGCCCGCCCCCGCTGCCGCGCTGAATCAGCACCAGCAAAATCAAAAACAGCGCCGTCAATATCATTAAGATCGCAAGTAACATATCGATTCATTCCAGTTTCTGCCTTCTGCTTTCTGCCTTCTGCCGCTTACTGCTGGCAACTCGGCAATGATTCCCAAAAAATCATCCGCCACCAAACTCGCGCCTCCGACCAACGCTCCGTCGATATTCGGCTGACTCATCAGCTCGCCGGAATTCGAAGGCTTCACGCTGCCGCCGTACTGAATCCGCACGGCCTCGGCAACCTCCGCATTGTACCGGTCTTCGATCAGCTTGCGAAGATCGGCATGCACCTCCTCCGCCTGCTCCGGCGTGGCCACTTTTCCCGTCCCGATCGCCCATACCGGCTCGTAAGCAATCGTGATTTTCCCCATCTGCTCCGCCTCGATCTCCGCAAACGAACCTTCGAACTGCTCGCGAATCACATCCGCCGTCTTCCCCGCCTCGCGCTCCTCCAAGTGCTCCCCCACGCACACAATCGGCCACAGCCCCGCCCGCAGCGCCGCCTTCAATTTTTTATTCACATCCTCATTCGACTCATGAAAAATATCGCGCCGCTCGCTGTGCCCCAAAATCACATACTTGCAGCCGCAATCCAACAACATCCCCGGACTGATCTCTCCCGTGAACGCACCCTTTGCCTCCTGATACAAATTCTGCGCCCCCAGCGCCACCGGCGACCCGATCCGCACCTTCTGCACCGCCTCCAAATAAACAAACGGCGGGCACAGCGCCACGTCGACCTGCGGAAACTCATTGGCCCGCTTGACCACCGCCTCCGCCAGCGCCACCGCCGCGGCGCGGTCCAAATTCATCTTCCAATTCCCGGCAATAAACTTCTTCCGCATGGCGTCATTCATTGTCGCAAAAGTCGCAATGACGCACAGCGAAATCAACTAGCAAAAGAATAAGAATATCACGCGCAGGCGCAAAGTCGCAGAGTGAAATCAAAATCGCAAACTTTGCGCTTCGCGTGATACTTTCCGTCTTCTCGGCGTCCTCGCACTCTTGGACCAGCACTACTCCACCGCCGCCGCCTTGGCATAAGAGCCCAGCAGATTCAGCCGCACCGCCCGCCGCGCCAGTGCTTCCGTCGCCCGCACCACTTTCTTGTCCTGCTGGTGTCCTTCCAACTCGATGAAGAACAGATAGCCCCCTTCAGGCCGCGCAATCGGGAACGATTCGATCCACGTCAGATTCAACTTGTTGCGTTTGAAAATGTTCAGCGCCTCGGCCAGCGACCCCGGCTTGTGCACCACCTCGAACATCAGCGCCGTCTTGTCGCGCCCGTGCGCGGACCGGAATGCTGCCCGATCACGGCAAACCGCGTTAAGTTCCCCTGCTGATCTTCAATATTCTCCGCCAGCACGTTCAATCCATGATGCACCGCCGCCTGCACGCTGGCGATCGCCGCCGCCCCCGGCTTTTCCTTCGCCAACTGCGCCGCCGTCGAGGTGCTCGTCACCTCAATCGTCCGCGCCTGCGGCAAATGCCGCGTCAACCAGTTGCGGCACTGCGACAGCGCCTGCGGCCGGCTGTACACCTCCTGCACGTCGCTTCTCGGGCATTGCCCCAGCAAGCAATGATGAATCGGCAAATTCACCTCGGCGCAAATCTGCACCGGCAGCCGCGTGAACATATCCAGCGTGTCGGCAATCCGCCCATCGGTGCTGTTTTCGATCGGCACCAGCCCGTAGTCGCAGTGCCCGCGGTTCACCTCCTCGAAC
>CAVZDC010000008.1:0-232475 GCA_963773925.1 Pirellulales bacterium | reverse complement strand
CCGGCCAGCGGCGAATTACCGCCTCGCTGCCGCCGGACGCCGTGATGGCGGACAACACGCGCGACGCCGTGGTCAATTTTCCCGCCGGCGTGCCCGTGCTCGTGATCGACGGCGGCCTGAAGATGGCAACCGCACGCGGCGGCGACGGCTATTTCCTGGAATCGGTGCTTTCGCAGCCCGGCCCGGTGCCCACAGGTTTGCATCCGCGCGTGGAACCGCCGCGCTTCTTGGACGATCACCCGCTGGACGATTACCAAAGCATCTATCTGTGCAACATCGATCGGCTGTCGCACACCGCGGTGGAAAAACTTACCAAGTACGTGCAATCGGGCGGCGGGGTGGCGTTCTTTTTGGGCGATCAGTCGCGCGCCGATTTTCTGAATCAGCTTTATGCCGACGGCAACGGATTATTCCCTGCGCCGCTGGAAGCGCCCGTGCCGCTGCTGGTTGAGCAAGCACAGAAAACACCCGACCTGGTGATCACCGATCACCCCATCTTCCGCGTATTCGCCGGTGAAAACAACCCGTTCATCAAGATGGTGAACATCGAAAAGTACTTCGCCGTAAAGAAAGGTTGGAAGCCGCCGGAGGGCTCGGCCACGAGTGTCATCGCCCGCATCCGCAACGGCGCGCCGCTGGCCATCGAAAAGAAACTTGGGGAAGGGAGGGTGATCGCCTTCCTCACCACGGCCGCCCCGCAATGGAACAATTGGGCCCGCGACAACCCCAGCTACGTGATCACGATGCTCGAACTGCAAAGCTATTTGGCGGCGCCAAAGCAAATCGACCCGGCGCGGACCGTGGGCACGCCGTGGGAGTTGAAAATCGATCCACAGAAATATCTCGACCAGGTGGAATTCACCACGCCCGCCGAAGGCACGGCCGAGAAGGTGGTCGTGAAGGCGGCGCCGCAGAAAGACGGTCCCTCGCTGGTCCGGCTGGACGACACGCCTGTGAGCGGCGAATACGACGCGGTGCTCACGCAAAACGACAACACGCAAGACTTGGTTTCGGTGGCTTACAACGTCGACACCACTGAAAGCAATTTGAAAACCGTTTCGCCGGAGCAACTGGCCGCTGAACTTACGGACGTGGCGTACGAGTATCATCGCGCTGCCGAGCTGTATTTCGATTCCAGCCAACTGCAAGGCTTCAACCTGAGCGAAACCGTGCTGTACGTGCTGGCGGCGCTATTGATCGGCGAACAGTTGTTGGCCTACTCGGCCAGTTATCATCCCGCGCACAATCATGGAGCTTCCTGAAATGCCCGGGCTGATGCCAATTCTCGCGACTGTTGGGAGCGCAACCGCGGATGCGGCGCGCACGCTCACAACTACCGCGCAAAACACCGCGGCGGGGGAGGCGCTCACACGCACCCGCTACGAATTGGCCCGCGTGCAGGCGTTCACCGAGTGGTGGCAGATGCCGCTGTTGGTGCTGGTGTGCGTGCTGGTGCTGGCGTATGTGGCGTATCTGTATCGCCGCGACAGCGTGGAACTCAAGCCCGGCATCGGCGTGCTATTGGTAGTGCTGCGGCTGGCGGCATTCTGCGGAATTCTGCTGGTCTTTCTGGACGTGCAAAAGCGGACCGAAACCAAAGTGGTGCATAACTCGAAAGTTTTGCTGCTGGTAGACACCAGTTTGAGCATGGCCCGCGCCGATGCGGAGGATGTATCGGGCGGCGCACGACGGTCAGCGCGCCGCATCGATCAGGTATCGACGGCGCTGGTGGACAGCGATTTTCTCGATCAATTGCGGCACACGCACGACGTGTCGGTCGCTAGATTCGATTCCGATTTGCGCCGCGTTGCCACGTTGCCGCGTTTCCCGAGCGAAACGGATGCAGAGGAAAAGGCCGCGTCGGCCGGCGACTCCAATCCACGCAACGACAAAATCGATTGGCGCAAGGAACTGGAGCCGCAGGGGGGCGAAACGCGCATCGGCCAATCGGTCCGGCAAATAATCAACGACGAGCGCGGCGCGCCCATTTCTGCCGTGATTGTGTTCAGCGACGGCGGGCAAAACGCGGGCATCGACATTTCGGCCGCCATCAAAGCCGCCCAAGAAGCCAAGATTCCCGTGTACACGGTGGCGCTGGGTTCGGCGGTACGGCCCACCAGCGTGCGCGTCAGCGATCTGGTGGCTCCGGCACGCGCCTATCCCGGCGACGCGTTCCAAGTTACCGGCTACTTGCAGTCGCAGGGGCTCAACGGGCGATCGGTCACCGTCGAACTTAGTGTGCTGGACGCGGCAAAAGGAAAAGCGGGCAACGGCGAGCCGGGGCTGGAAAAAACCGAGCGCGTCACGCTGGGCGGCGACAGCGAAACGCTGCCCGTGCGATTCGATATTCCCGGCCTGACGACGGCCGGCCGCCGCATTGTGCGGCTGCGCATCAAGCCGATTCCCGAAGTCAAAGATCAAACCGACAGCCAGCGCGAAGTGGAAGTCGACGTGGTCGATCGCAAAAGCCGCGTGCTGCTGTTTGCCGGCGGTCCCTCGCGCGAATATCAATTTCTGCGCAACATGCTCCGCCGCAGCGAACTGGCCAAAAGCAGCGAAACCATTGTCGACGTGCTGCTGCAATCGGCCGGCGAAGGCGTGTCGCAGGACGCCAACCAAATCCTTGCCGAGTTTCCCCGCTCGATGAAGGATCTATCGCAATACGACACGATCGTGGCTTTCGATCCGGATTGGCGCGAACTGGATGCAACGCAAATCGAACTATTGGAAAAATGGGTGGCGGAAGAATCGGGCGGGTTGATCGTCATCGCGGGACCGGTGTACACGGATGCGTGGGTGCAAAATCCGGCCATGGCGTCGATTCGCTCGCTGTATCCGGTCGAATTCAATCGCCGCTTGTCGCTGTTGGAGGAAGCCCGGTACGGGTCGGAACAGCCGTGGCCGTTGGAATTCACGCGTGAAGGTTTGGAAGCGGAATTCCTTTGGCTGGACGACAACGCGGCGGCCAGCCGCGAAGCGTGGGATTCGTTCAAAGGGGTGTACGGCTACTACCGAGTGCGCGGCCCCAAGCCCGCCGCCACGGTGTATGCGTACTATTCCGACCCCGAGGCCGCCATTGGCGATCAGAAGCCGGTGTACTTCGCCGGGCAGTTCTACGGCTCCGGGCGAGTGTTTTACATGGGCAGCGGCGAAATGTGGCGCTTACAGGCGATGGACGACAAGTATTTCGACACGTTCTATACCAAGCTGATCCGCCACGTTTCGCAAGGGCGGTTACTGCGCGGCTCGAGCCTTGGCAACCTGATGGTGGAGCGCGACCGTTACGTGGTGGGCAATACCGTCGTGGTTCGGGCGCAATTGATGAACGCGCAGCACCAGCCATTGGATATGCCGAAGGTGGCGCTGCATGTTACGCAGCGCGACGGGCGGCCGCTGCTGGTGCCGCTGGCCGCCGATCCGGCCCGCAAGGGAATGTACAGCGGCCAGTTCACCGTGACTGAAGAAGGCGAATGCCGGTTGGAATTGGAAAACCCTGATGCGCTGGCCGAGCCGCTGACCAAGCGGCTGCAAGTGTTCATGCCGAAGCTGGAGCAAGAACATCCGCAGCGGAACGACAAACCATTGAGGGAGCTGGCCGACGGCACGGGCGGGCGACTATACGTTGGCATGGCCGCCGCCATCGGTCCAGGCACCGAAAAACCGCTGCCGCTGCAACTGGTGGATAAGACACAAGAAACTTACGTGCTGGGCCGCAAAGATCGCACCTGGGAAGAACACTGGATGCACGCCCTGTTGGCGCTGATCTGCGGATGCCTGTGCACCGAATGGTTGGTTCGCCGACTATGCCGTTTAGCGTGATGCTTCGATATGTCCATTGAAATACAGACGCCGTCGCTTGCACCCGCGATTTCGTCGCTGCTGGCCGGGCTGCGCTGCGCATCCGTAGCTACGTGTGGGCTGAAGGCCTGGCGCGCGTCGGCATCGTGCTGGGAGCTGGCGTTTTGGGGCACGCTGGCTTTCGACTGGCTTTTTGAGCCTCCGTGGCAGTTCCGCGCAGTCATGCTGGCGGCGGCGGCCGCGGCACTGTTGTATGTGGTGTATCGCCAAATCGCGCGGCGTGCGTTTTATCGGCTAGATGATTCGAGTTTGGCGCTGGTGCTGGAGCGGCGCTATCCGGAATACCGCGACAGTTTGCTGACGACAGTCGAAATCGATCGTCATCCGTCGCACGCCTCGTCGTTCAACCGCGACATGGTCGATTTCACCCGGCGCCAGGCGGTCGTGCGCTCCAAAGATGTTCGCCTGGGCGAAGTGTTTCGCCTCGGACCGCTGGTGCGCACGCTGAGCCTGGCGATCGTGCTGGTGGTGTCGGTGCTGACATTCGCCGTCGCCGCGCACGCCGCGTATCACACCTGGTATCAGCGCGTGGTGATGTTGAATCGAGATTTGCTCTGGCCGCGCAGCAATCATGTGCGCGTTGAAGGTTTCCCGGCCGATCGCATTCGAAAGGTGGCCAAAGGCGCCGATTTCGAACTGCTTGCCGCCGCCGACCTGCACGCCCCATTCAAATTGCCGCACTATGTCGAGGTGCGCTACCGGACCGACGAAGGCGTGCACAATCAGGACAACATGAGCACGCGTCGGCAGCCCCGTCTGCGCAAGATCCGCAGCAAAAATATTCGTACGTGTTCAAGGGCATCATGTCGTCGATCGATTTCGACGTGGTGGGGGGCGACGACCGCGATCGCGGCTATCGGCTGCAAGTGGTCGACAACCCCGCGATCAGCAAAATGCAGTTGGCCTGCGAGTATCCCGCCTACACCGGCCGGCCGATGGGCATCGTCCCGGCCAGCGCCGTCGTGCAATTGCCGCAGGGCACTAACGTCACGATCAACTGCACGACGAACAAAGATATCGACAATCTGGTTGTGACGATCACGGCCGGGGAAAAGACCGGCAAGCTGGCGGAAATTCACACCTTCGCAAGTCGATCCGCGGCAATTCAGCCTGGTGCTGCCGGCGCTGATGGAAGACACAACGCTACTGTTCGAGCTGCACGATACCGACGGGATTCAAAGCCGCGATCCGGTGCGGCTGACACTGATTGCCGCGCCCGACGAGGCGCCGGTCGTGGCGCTGCGGCTGCACGGCATTAGCACCGCCATCACGCCCGACGCGCGGCTGCCGGTGGTGGGCGAAGTGCGCGACGACTACGGACTGACGCGGATGTGGTTCGAATATCAGCTTGCCGCGCACGCAGCACGCCGGAACGTCGCAAAAGGAATCGCCGTCCAAGGAAGCGCCGCCGCCCGAGAAAGCGCAGACCGCCGAGCAAACCTTCCGCACCTCGACGCTGGGGCGCGACAACCGGCCAAAGACGCAGCTAACCATTGAGCCGGCTGACGACGAAGCGCTCGATTTGAAACATCTTCGCGACATCGGCGAGCTGCTGGCGCGCCGCGGCGTGAAATCGCCTGGCGACCTGGCGAAAATCACCGCGCCGGAGGAATTGCAACTGCTGGCCGGCATCAAAACGCAAGAGCAGATCGATCGCGCGTTGGCATTTCATCCGCAAGTTGGCGACCGCCTGTCGGTGGCGCTGAAGGCGGCCGACAACTGCGCGCTGCCGCGGGCATCAACGTGGGGCAGGGGGAAAAGTATGAGCTGGAGATCGTGCCGCCCGATCAATTGCTTTCGATGCTGGAAGCGCGCGAGCTGATGTTGCGGCGCCGCTTCGAGGTGATTTATCAGGAGATGCTCGACACGCGCGACGGCCTGGCGCGGGTCGATTTCACTTCGCCCCAGGCCAAACCGGGGGCCGCCGACAAAGCGAATCGCGAACCCGGCGACGAACCGGGCGATAAGCCCACCGGGGAGGCCGACAAGCAACTGGGCGACTTGCAAGAGACTCCCGATCAGCGGGCCGCGCGGCTGGCTAAGCGCGCGGCGGAAATGCGCGACCTGCGCGTCAACCGCGCCTTAGATAATTCCGACCGCTCGGCCAGCGAAACGGGGACGGTGGCCGATTCGTTCGACGACATCCGCGAGGAGATGATCAACAACCGCGTCGATACGCCGGCCTTGCAGGTGCGGCTGAAAGATCAGATTGCCGATCCGCTGCGGCAGATCAGCGTCGAGATGTTTCCCCAACTGAAGGCCAGTTTGCAGGAGCTTCGCCGCGAGCTGGACGACCCCAAAGCCGGCCAGGCCACCCTGCAACGCGCGCTTGCCCAGGCCGACGCCATCCTGGTGCAAATGAAGCTGGTGCTCGACAAGATGTTAGAATTAGAGACGTTCAACGAGGTGGTGGAACAGTTGCGGCAGATCATCGCCAACCAGGGGCGCATCAATGACGAAACCTTGAAGCGCCAAAAGGAGGAGTTGAAGCAAAAGTTGCGGGATTTGGAGAAATAAGGTTGCTGCTATTCGGCACCGTCCTGTCCACCGAGGGATCAAAAAGGAACTTTTGTCGTGATGCGTGGCACTAAATCATTAGTCTCGATTTATAACGAAGATACGGCTGCCCCAATCGACCGCGAGGGGGCCGCGAGCCGATCGAGATTGCCGCTGGTGGACAAAGGGCAGACAATTGAACGACCACTGAAGGCCCGTTTGCAATGAGAATGTCCGGCCAACGTACACCCTGGCTTCCGCTTTTCGCCGCAATCGCCGTGGCGCTATTGGGAACAATGCGCCTGGCCAGGGCCGATGAGCAGCCAGCCGCTGCGCCGGCGACTGCCCCGGCCGCGGCTTCCGATGCCAAGCCTTCCGACGATGCTACGCTGTCGGTGGAACAAGCGCGGCTGGCCGATCGCTACAAGGAATTGGAACGGGTGATTCTGCGCATGGCGGAGGTGATGCAGCCGACCGATCCTAAGCGTGCCGCCTTGTTGAAAAAGGCGTTTGCCGAGAGCAAGGAGCGGCAGATCAACCTGCAATTTGAAGACGTGGTGAAGCTGTTGGAGAAGGAGCAGCTGTACCAGGCCAACAAGGGACAGCTGGCGGTGCAGCAAGATCTGAACCGCCTGTTGCAACTGCTGCTGAGCGGCGAGCGGGAGAAACAAATTGCCAACGAGCGCGTCGAAATCAAAAAGTTCGTCGAGCGCATCAACAAGCTGATCCGCCATCAACAGGGCATCCAAGGTGAAACGGAAGGGCAGGGGGATGTGCCCGATCTCAGCAAGCGCCAGGGGGAAGTTGCCGATAAGACCGGCGAATTGGCGGGCGATCTGAAAAAATTTGAAAGCCGCAACGAACCGGGCAGCGCCGCCGAGCAGGCTACTGACAAAACTGGCGGCAAAGCCGGCGACAAGCAACCAGGCGGCAAAGCGGACGACAAAAAAGCCGACGAGAAAAAAACGGCCGAGAAAAAGTCCGACGAGAAGCCCGCGAACAAGTCCGCTGGCCAACACGACGGCAAATCGGACCAGAACCAAAATGGTCAACCGGGCGGCGATAAGAATAATCCGGGCGGCGACAAGCAGGGCAATCCAAAACAAGGCAAGCAAAATGGTTCACCCGGCACTCCAGGCCAACCTCAAGACAACGAAAACTCCGACAACCAAGACAATTCCTCCGGCCAGAACCAGCCGGGCCAGAACGATGAATCCCAAGGGCGCAAGCGCGTGCAGCAGGCGGAAGAGCGGATGCGCGATGCCCGCCGCCGTTTGGAAGAGGCCAATCGCCGCGGCGCCGCCGATGAACAGGAAAAGGCAATCGCCGAATTGAAACAGGCCAAGGCCGAATTGGAAGAAATCCTCCGCCAGTTGCGCGAGGAAGAAATCGAGCGCGTGTTGGCGTCGCTGGAAAGCCGTTTCCGCAAAATGCTGGAAATGCAACTGGCAGTGAACGAGGGCACCGTGCGTCTGGATTCCATCGCGGAAGATCAGCGCGATCACGACGTTGAAATCGAATCGGGCAAGCTCAGCCGCAAAGAGGCGCTGATTACCACCGAGGCCGACAAAACGCTGTTGCTATTGCGCGACGAGGGTTCCTCGGTGGCGTTCCCGGAGACCGTGTCGCAGATGCGCGAAGACATGGACCAGGTGACCGGCCGCCTGGCACGGGCCAACGTGGGGCAAATCACGCAGGGGATTGAAAGCGACGTCGTCAAATCGCTGGAGGAAATGATCGCCGCGCTGCAAAAAGCGCAGAAAGAGCAGCAAATGCGCCGCGGCAGGCGGGGCGGCGGTGGCGGCGGCCAGGAGCAGCCGCTGTTGGACCAGATCGCCGAGTTGAAAATGATCCGCGCTTTGCAGATGCAGGTGAATTCGCGCACCCAGCGCTATTCGAAACTGCTTACCGACGGGACGGAGCAGGCGACCGAGCCCGAACTGGTGGAAGCGCTCAAGCGGCTGGGCGAACGCGAAGAGCGAGTGTACAAAACCACGCGCGACATTGTGGTGGGAAAGAACCGATGAGGCGGATTGTTTATCAATTTGTGTTGGCGCCCGCGTTGCTGGCGGTGGTTTGTATCCACGGCAGCCCGCGCGCAGGTGGCGCTGGACGATCAGTTCGGCAAGGCGCCGTCGTGGAAATCGCCCACGGCTGGCGAGGTGCGCTCGCAACTAGTCGCGTGGCTCGACGAGGCCAAACCCGCCGATGCGGTGCGACGTCAGGTTTTGTCGCTGTGGCCGGAATCCGAAACCGCAGCCGACGCCTCCAAGCAGCCCTCCAGTGCGCAACTGCTGGAGCGCGTGGTCACGAGCTTGTCGCTGGTCGATCCGCAGTCGAAGCAACTGGCCGATCTGTGCACCAAGCCGCACGACGCTTTCAAAACGCCGCAGTTTGCCTGGTTGGCCGACTCCAAAACCCCCACCTTCGTGCAGAACAACATGCGGCTGTGTTTTGGCAAGTGGCTGGCTCAAGAACAGCGATACGATGAAGCCCTGGCCCAATTGGCCGAGCTCTAAAACCGGCCGACGTCGTCGATCCTGGGGCGCTATTGTTCTATCAAAGCGTCTGCCAACATTGGATGCTGCACAAAACCGAAGGGCTGAAAAGCATCGCCAAGCTGCTGGAACAAAAGAAAACCATCCCGCGCCGCTACGCGCAAATGGCCGAACTGATGCAGGCGGATCTAGCGGGACTGGAAGACGACTCGCTGGATCATATTTCGCGGCGCATGAACGACGTTACGCGGCGACTCGATATTGGCCATGCCGGCAAGCGCGTGCGCGGCATCGAAGATGGCATCATCGCTTCGCTGGATAAGCTCATCAAGCAAAAGGAAGACGAAGCCGCGGCCGCCGGCAGCAGCTCCGGCGAAGACGACCAAGGCGACCAGATTCCAGGCGGGCAGGGGGGCAACCCGCATGGCATTCGTTCCACCGCCCCGGCGCGAAAGCCGTGCCGCACCCGGCGGCGGTCCCGGCGAAGTGACGAGCAAGAAGATCGGCAATCACAGCGGCTGGGGGGACCTGCCGGCCAAGGAACGCGAAGAAGCGATTCAGCAAATCGGCAAGGAATTTCCCTCCCACTACCGCGACATTATCGAGCAATACTTTCGTAAGCTGGCGACGGATGAGGAAGAGAAGCAGAACTGACACGCAATACACTTGCACAGAGACCATCAGTTGATTTGCACACCACTAATTATCGCCGCAGTGTTGGCCGTTGGCGCCGCCGACGCCCCGCCGGCAACTCCGGCAGCAAAAGCCGCCGCGTTGAATCAAAAGCCGCCGGCCGTCGAGGGGCCGAAGGTGGAAGTCAACGTATTGGACGGCGCGCCGCTTAAGGGCACGCTCTCCGAATTATCCGCCGACCGAATCATCGTGGAGTCCGACGGCAAAACCATCACGTTGCCCAGCCAGCGATTGCTGTCGGTCGTGCCGCAAAATCCTGCGGAGCCCCCGGCCGACAACGCCACCGCCTGGATCGAACTGATCGATGGCTCGAAGCTCACCGACGACAATTCGTGCTCACAAAGCTGCCGACAACGGCGGGGCCGATTGGACTGGCCTCGGCACGGCGGCCTTGCGACATCGTTCGCTTCTCACGCCCCGGTGATCCAGCGTCGCCGGTTTGGCCCAAAAAGATCGCCGCAGATTCCACGGGCGATTTGGTCGTCGTGCGGAAGAAAGATTCGGTTGATTTCCTGGAGGGCAAGGTGGAAACGGTCAACAAAACGCACGTCGTGCTGCGCATCGACGGTCAAGCCGTATCCGATTTGCGCGAAAAAGTGGATGGCATCATTTTCTATCACAAGGCCGGCCAGTCGCCGCGTGAGGCGGCTTGCGTGGTCGAAACCAATCGCGGTTGGAAGCTGAATGCCAGCGAATTGTTCCTGGTCGACGATTCGAAAAACGCTGACCGTGAAACTGGCAAGCGGCGTGGAAATTCCGGTGCCGTGGAACACGGTCACGCGGCTGGATTTTTCGGCCGGCAAAATCATTTATCTTAGCGACCTGGAGCCGGAATCGGTGCGCTGGACGCCCTACCTGGATATCGAGAAAGCGTCCACCGCGCTGGAGCAGTTTTACGCACCGCGGCGCGACGAGGGACGCGAACATCGGCCGCTGATGATCGGCGGAAAAACGTACGCCAAGGGGCTGGCGCTTTATAGTCGCACCGAAATGACCTACCGCCTGCCCGCCGGCGCCAAAGAATTCACGGCCTCGGCCGGCATCGACGACACGGTGCGCAACGTGGGGGGCGTACGGTTGGAGATCTCCGCCGACGGGAAAAAGCTGTTCGACAAATCGATTGCTGGCGGCGATGCACCGGTCGATATCAACCTCGACGTGGCCGGCGCCAAGCGGCTTTCGATTTTGGTCGACTATGGCAGCGGCCTGGATGCCGGCGATTACCTGGACCTCGCGGAGGCAAAGATTTTGAAATGACCCTCCGCCCGAATCTATCTACTGTTTGCGACCGCGCTGTGGCTGGCACTTGCGGCATCCGCAGCGGCGCTGCCTACGGATCAGCCTAAGCCGATCGACGTTGATCCGGCAGTGCTGGCGGCCGAGCAAGCGCGCATTGCCGCCGCGGCCAAAGCCATTCCCACCGTGCTGTGCATTTTTTCGCCGGGAGGGCAGGGGGGCGGTTCCGGGGTGGTGATCTCGCCCGACGGTTATGCACTGACGAATTTTCACGTCGCCAAACCGTGCGGCAACTTCATGAAGTGCGGCATGGCCGACGGCAAACTGTATGACGCAGTGCTGGTGGGGCTCGATCCGGTGGGCGACGTGGCGCTCATCAAGCTGTACGGGCGCGACGATTTCCCCGCGGCCGAGCTGGCCGACAGCGACGACGTGCAAGTCGGCGATGCCTGCTTCACGATGGGCAACCCCTTTCTGCTAGCCACCGACTTTCAGCCCTCGGTGGCCTATGGCATTGTGTCGGGCGTGCACCGCTATCAATATCCCGCCGGCACGCTGTTGGAATACACCGACTGCCTGCAGGTGGATGCCGCGATTAACCCCGGCAATTCCGGCGGGCCGCTGTTCGACGCCCAAGGCCGGCTGCTGGGCATCAACGGCCGCGGCTCGTTCGAAAAGCGCGGCCGGGTGAACGTCGGCGTGGGCTATGCGATTTCGATCAACCAGATCAAAAACTTCCTCGGCGATTTGAAATCGGGCCGCATTGTCGATCACGCCACGCTCGGGGCGCGGGTGTCCACCAGCGAAGATGGCCGCGTGCTGGTGAGCGACATTCTGGAAAACAGCGATGCCTACCGCCGCGGACTGCGTTACGACGACGAAATTGTCGCGTTCGCCGGCCGCCCGATTCGCAGCGTGAACGCACTGAAAAACATTCTGGGCATCTTTCCCGAAGGGCTGGCGCGTGCAACTTACCTATCGCCGCGACGGGGAGAATCACGATACCTTCGTGCGGCTGATGGGCGTTCATACCGACGTGGAATTGCTGGCCAAAGTCGAAGGGCGTCTGCCCGGCGAAATGCCTCCGCCGCGCCACCCCAAAGACGAACATAAGCCCGGCGAGGAACCCCAGCCGGAAAAGAAACCTGTTCCGGACAAAAGCCTGAAGGAGGCCGTGAAATCGCCGGTGCCGGAGGAGCTGAAAAAGCAGTTCGAGTCCCGCCCCGGCTACGCCAACTATTATTTCAATCGGCAGAACGTCGATCGCGTGTGGCAGGGCCTGAAAGCGCACGGTGATTTTTCGAGCCTCACCGGCCCGTGGACCATCAACGGCCAGCCGTCGGCCGACAAGCAAATAATCATCCGCTTGGACAACTCGCAAGGCGAAATCGAATTGCCCACCGGCGATTCGAAAATCGCGGTCGCCGACGCGGTGATCGACTCGGTGCTGAACCCGCCGGGCAGCGGCGGCCTGCTGCCCGCGCTGTACCTGTGGCGAAAGTTGCTGATCGGCGGCCCCGGCCATTTCGGCCAGGTGACCTACGAAGGCGCCAGCCCGCTGCCGCACTACAACGGCCTGTTCGACGTGCTGCGCGGCGTGGGAGACGGAGTGGAAACGCGATTTTATTGCGACCCGGCGGACGGCCAACTGGTGTGCGTGGAAATGTCGCC
The DNA here is from genome assembly GCA_963773925.1 of Pirellulales bacterium. Taxonomy (GTDB): domain Bacteria; phylum Planctomycetota; class Planctomycetia; order Pirellulales; family JADZDJ01; genus CAVRAW01. The sequence continues at coordinate 220,023 of CAVZDC010000008.1, read as the reverse complement.
CGACGATCAATCGGACCCGTGCGAAGTTTATTTCAGCGATTATCGCGAAGTCGAGGGGCGCCAGTTGCCGCATCGCATGGAAGTGCGCTATGGAGATAGCGTGTTCGGCATATTTACGTTGACCCATTTCGATTTGACCAAGAGCGAATCGGCGGCGCACTAAATGAATCAGCCGGAAAGAACGATCGAAATCAGCCAATCGTATTGCTGGTGGCGCTGATCGTCTTGGCAATGCCGTTTGTTGCGCGCGCCGCGCCGGCCGCCAAACTGGCCGACGTGATCCGCAGCGGACAGCAGCGTTCGGTGAAGATCTACGGCGCCGGCGGCGCTGCACGGCCTGGACGCGTATCAATCCGGATTCCTGATCTCGGCCGAAGGGCACATCGTCACCGTGTTCAGCCATGTGTTGGATAGCGACGTGATCACGGTGACCCTGGACGACGGCCGGAAGTTCGAAGCGCAACTGTTGGGGGCCGATCCGCGGTTGGAAGTGGCCGTGCTGAAAATCGACGCCGCCGATTTGCCGTTTTTCGACGTGCATCAGGCAGCCGCCGCGTCGGAAGGGGCCGCCGTGCTGGCCTTCAGCAATTTGTTCGGCATAGCGACCGGCGACGAACCGGTGAGCGTGCAGCACGGCACCATTTCGGCCGTTGCGCCGCTGGCGGCCCGCCGCGGGGCCTACGAAACACCGTACCAGGGGCCGGTGTACGTGCTCGATGCCATGACCAACAACCCCGGCGCTGCCGGCGGAGCGCTGACGAACCTGCGGGGCGAGCTGTTGGGCATGCTCGGCCTGCAACTGCGCAACTCGCAAAACAACAGTTGGCTGAACTACGCCGTGCCGGTGAACGAAATCGTCGAGGCCGTGGAAGCTATCAAGGCCGGGCAATCGAGTCCGTCCGACAGGCGCGCTACCGGCCAGCAGCCTCCGGAGAAACCGCTAACGCCGGCCGATTTGGGAATCGTGCTGGTGCCCAACGTGCTGGAGCGCACTCCGCCGTTTGTCGACGGCGTGCGCCCCGATTCCCCGGCGGCAGCCGCCGGTATCCGCGCCGACGATCTGATTGTGTTCGTCAACAATCAACTGGTGCAATCGTGCAACGCGCTGGAATCGGAACTAGAAAAGCTGAGCCGCGACGCCGACGTGCGGCTGCAGCTATTGCGCGACAACCAACTAAAAGAAGTAACTCTGCGAGCCAGTGATGAGCCGGCACATTAAAAGTCTTAAATTGCTGATCGTGGCTGCGGTATTAATGGCGTACCCGCGCGCCGATGCTGCACGCGCCGCCGACGATCTTGCCGCGCGCGAAGAGGCAGCTATCAAAGCGGCGGTCGATCGTGTGGCGCCCTCCGTGGTGCGCATCGAGACGCTGGGCGGTCTGGAGACTGTCGATAACATGCTGGTCGGCACCGGACCCACCACCGGGCTGGTGGTCTCGTCCGATGGCTACGTCATCACCAGCGCCTTCAACTTCATTCAGAAGCCGACGCAAATCATCGTCGATCTCGCGGATGGCACGCGGCTGCCGGCACAAGTAGTGGCCCACGACAACAATCGCATGCTGGTGCTACTGAAAGTGGCGCTGGAAGGTAAATCCGCCGATCGCCAATTGCCGGTGCCGGTGGCGGCTCCGGTGAGCGAATTGCGCGTGGGCCAGTGGGCCATTGCCGTGGGCCGCGTGTATGCCGCCAATCAACCGAACATGTCGGTGGGCATTATCAGCGCCACGAATCGTGTGTGGGGCAAAGCGGTGCAAACCGACGCCAAAGTTTCGCCGGCCAACTACGGTGGCCCGCTGGTGGACTTGGAAGGCCGCGTGATCGGCGTGCTGGTGCCCATGTCGCCCATGGAAAGCGGCGAAGTCGCGGGAGTGGAATGGTACGACTCGGGCATCGGCTTCGCCGTGCCGCTGGAGCACATTAACCGCGTGTTGAAGCAGCTGGAGCACGGCGAAGATCTGCAGCCCGGCTTGATGGGCGTCACGCTGAAGCCCGGCGATCCCTACGCCGGCGACGTGACGATTGCCACGTGCCTGCCGAAATCTCCCGCGCAGCAAGCCGGCTTGAAACCCGGCGACAAAATCGCGGAAATCGACGGGGTGAAAATCTCGAATCAAACGGAATTGAAACAACAGCTCGGGCCGCGGTATGCCGGTGAGAAAATCTCACTGGCGCTGAGTGCGCGACGACAAGCGCGTGGAAAAATCGCTAGAATTGGTGGCCAAATTGCCGCCGTACATTCATCCATTCTTAGGCATTTTGCCGCTGCGCGATGCGCCGGCCGACGACACGGCAAAGGGCGTGACGGTGCGCTACGTCTATCCGGACAGCCCCGCCGCGAAGGCAGGCATTGAGCGCGGCGATCGCATCGTTTCAATCGCCGGAAAGCCGATCACCACGCCGCAGAATTTGCAGGAGCATCTGGCTGCGTTGGAACCTTTGGAAACGGTCAAAATGGAAATCGACCGCGGCGGCACCAGGAAATCGCTCGAAGCCAAGCTGGCCACGCTTCCAGAGGCCGTGCCCGAAAGTCTGCCGCCGGCACGTACGTCGAAGCCGCCGGCCGACGACCCCGTTGCGATAACCGGAAAGCTGACCATCAAGATTCCCGAGGCCCCGAATGATTGCCTCGTTTATATTCCGGAGCACTACAACTCGCACGTGCCGCATGGACTAGTTGTGTGGTTGCATCCGGCGGGTGGCTTGAAGGACGACGAGCTAATCGACCGCTGGAAAAGCATCTGCAATGCCTTCGACTTGATTTTGCTGGCGCCCAAAAGCGCCGATCCGGCTCATTGGCAGCGCACCGAAGCCGAGTTTGTGCGCAAGGCCATCGACGACGTGCTCCAGAAGTACAATATCGATCGGTCGCGGATTGTAGTCGTGGGACATGAGGCGGGCGGCGCCATGGCGTACCTGGTGGCGCTGACGGAACGTGATCTCATACGGGGCGTGGCCGCACTAAATGCGGCATTACCACTGGGCCTGAAGCCCCCCGCCAACGATCCGATCGAGCGGCTGGCGATTTTCAGCACCGTGGCCAAAACATCATCGCCGCCCATCGAGGCCAGCATCAAGCAGTTCCGCGAGGCGAAGTACCCGGTGACGCAACTCGATGTGGGCGAAACACAGCGGCCACTGAACGGCGACGAACTGAAAACGCTGGCCCGGTGGGTTGATACGCTGGATCGGAGTTAAGGCAAAGGGCAGAAAGCAAAAGGCGGAAGGCGGAAGCCGGAAGGCAGCATGGATGTCGGTCAGCTCACCGCTGAATTAGAGAATTCGGACGCGGCGAAACGGGCCGCGGCGGCCGAACAGCTTGCGCATCTGGAAGAGGGCGCGCAGCCTGCCGCCGTTCTGCTGGTGCGCGCGATGAGCGATGGGGATTCCAACGTGCGCGATTGGGTCTACGCCGCGCTGGAATCGCTTGGCTCGCCGGCCGCGAGCGATGCTGCCGCGCTTGTACCATTGCTTTCCGATCCGTGCTTGGACGCCGCCTATTGGGCGGCCACGCTTTTGGGTCGGTTGGGCGCGGAAGATAGTTCCGCCTGCGCCGCCGCCGTGAAGCCGCTTGCCAGCGCGTTGGAAAACTATCCCGAATCGGCCGTCCGCGAGCGCGCCGCCTGGGCGTTGGGGCAAATCGGGCCGGCGGCTGCCGAGGCAACTGCCGCACTGCAGGCCGCCGCCGCCAGCAGCATTCCGCGCTTATCGCGGCTGGCGAAAGAAGCGCTGGAGACGATCAAGGCGGGCTGATCGTAGTGCGGTAAAATACAGCGATGCTTTCCGCCAACCAGATCGCTTTCAAAGAATGGGCCGTGGTGTGCGCCGCCTTGGCTGCCGGCCGGCAAACAATTATCCTGCGCAAAGGCGGCATTGACGAAGGGCGCGAAGGTTTCCACGTTGCGCACCACGAATTCTGGCTGCTGCCGACACGGTTCCATCAAGATCCTGCACAACTGACGTCCGATGCTCAGCCGCTCTGGCAGCAAGTGCGCGACCAACCACTACGGCCTGGCGAGTTTTCGATCGATCTCTATGCGATGGTGCACAAGGTATTTGAAGTGCGCGAAATGGCCGCACTGCAGCGAATCGCCGACCAGCACATCCTCTCGGCCGAAACGATCGAGCAGCGGTTCCACTATCGCCACCCCGGTTTGTTCGTCCTGGCCGTGCGAATTCACCGCATTCCGCAGCCACATGAAGTTGGCGATAGCCCCTACATCGCTGGATGCAAAAGCTGGGTCGAACTGCCGGGGGCGATTTCGACCGCCGGGGCGACAGCCGTGCTCGACGACACGGCGTTTGATGCACGAATCGGCGCCATTGCAAATGCGTTGATCACCGCGGAATAGGCGTTCGTTGCCCAACCGCGACGCATTTGCTACGTTGACCGACACACGATCACCATATCTGTTTCAATTCCAACGGATCACAAAAAATCATGGCCAAAAATCGCAAAGCCGAAGTCGATGAAGCAAAAAAATCGCTCGACGTGAAGAATAAAAAATATCAGCTCGAACTCGATACCTCTGAAGGCAAAATCACGCTCGACATGGCGCCCGATGTTGCGCCGGGTCACGTGGAAAACATTCTGGCGCTGGCGAAAATCGGCTATTACGACGGCCTCACCTTCCACCGCATCATCAAGGGCTTCATGATCCAAGGCGGCTGCCCCGAAGGCACCGGCACCGGCGGCCCCGGCTACACCATCAAAGCCGAATTCAACAAGATGAAGCACGAGCCCGGCGTCCTGTCCGCCGCCCGCTCCAGCGACCCGAACTCGGCCGGCTCGCAATTTTTCATCTGCCTGGGCGCGCATCCGCATCTGGATGGCCAGTACACCGCCTACGGCAAAACGGCCGATGCCGCAAGCATGGAAGTGGTGAAGAAGATCGGCAACGTGCCCACCGGGCATAACGACCGGCCGCAAAAGCCGGTGACGATCAAAACGGCGAAGGTCCTGGAGAATGCGTAGTTGCTTAAGTACGGTAAAGTAATGCCCCGGATTCTGATCGCGCTACTCGCCGCTGTACTGGCCACAGCGCTCCTTTCGCCCGCCTTGGCAGCCATCCCGTATCCGCAGCCGGAAGTCAAAAGCGTTCGCGTCGGATTTGGCAACACGTACAAGCTCGGCTGTTGGACGCCGGTCGATATTACAACCACGTCCGGCGATTTCAGCGGGGAAGAATTTCGCTTCGAAATTCAAGCACCCGACGGCGACGCGGTGCCAGCCCGGTTCGTCGTCCCGCCTGTTACTCTGGGGTTCGACCACAACGAATTCACCGCCTATGCCCGCATCGGCCGCGCGGATGGTCCGATCGAGGTGCTGTTGGATCACGTTCACCGGGACCTCACGCATGAATGGCGGACCGTGCGCAGTTTGTCGGGCGACGATCTTCCCCGCGCACTTCCCGGCACCAACGAACTGATCGTGGAACTGGGCGCATCGATCGGGCTGCCGGAACTGTTTCGACGCTCCGAGGAAAATGAACCGCAGCGCACGACGGTCGTCACGCTGGAGGAGCCGCAAGCGCTTCCGGAGCGGTGGTACGGCTACGAAGGGGTCGATTTGATGGTGATTGTTGGGGGGCCGGCGGTCGAAAAATCGCTGCTAACGCCCGCCGCCATCGACGCGCTGGATGAGTGGGTTCGCCGCGGCGGCACGCTACTTATTGAGTGCGGAGAAGAGGCGCAGCGGGTTGTTGGGCCCGGCGCGCCGTTGGCGCGATTTGCTCCTGGCGAATTGCTGGAAACGATCGATCGCCAGCCGTTTGGGGCCATCGAAAGCTACGCGGCTGCCGAACAGCCGATCGATCTAGGCCCCGCCGGGCGGCGCACCATCAAAGTTCCGCAGTGGAAAAACGTGAACGGGCGCGTGGAACTTTCCGAGCGATCGAAAACCACCGAAGTGCCGCTGGTGGTTCACTGGCCGATGGGATTTGGCCAAGTGATTTTTGTTGGATTCGATCTGCACCAGCCGCCATTTACTACCTGGAGCGATCGCGGAAAGTTCCTGGAGAAGCTGTTGCGGCTGCGTACGCCGTTCGCGCGGCCACTGGCCAACGTCGCGAGTGCCACGCCGGGCGGGCACTTGGGGTATGTCGATCTGAGCGGGCAACTGCGCAGCGCGCTGGATCAATTCGAAGGGGTGCACCTTGTTCCATTTTGGACGGTCACGGTGCTGGCGCTGGCCTACATCGTGCTGTTGTTTCCGCTAAACTATTTCGTGGCGAGCCGCTGGCTGAAACGGCCCCGAGTGGCCTGGCTGATTTTTCCCGCGGTGGCAGTGCTGTTTTGCGCCACCGCCTATGCCATGGCCCACCAGGCCAAGGGAGATCGGCTGCGTGTCAACCAGGTCGATCTGGTGGACGTCGATCTGGCTGGCCATTGGGCGCGCGGAACCACGTGGTTCAATATGTTCAGTCCGGCCAATGCCGCCTACGATCTGCGAGTGCAGCCGAACACGATCGGCACTGCGAGCGAATCGTCCTCTGCGTCCCAGGCCACGCAAGGCATCCTGGCATGGTTCGGGTTGGCGGGCACGGGTTTGGGAGGCATGAGTTCGGCCGCCGCGAGCCTGCCGCTGATCGAACATGCCTATACAATCGACCCGCACGACGGCACCGTCAGCGAAGCGCCCGTGGCCAAGTGGTCCAGCAAGGGTTTTGTCGCCCGCTGGACGGCGCCGGCCGGCGGCATCGATTCGGCGCTGACCGCCACGCTCGATCGACGTTTGCACGGGACGTTCACCAGCCAGATGCCGTCGCAACTGGATCAATGCGTGCTGCTATTTGGCCGCTGGGCCTATCCGCTGAAAACCGTGCGCCCCGGCGAGACGATCCGCGTCGACCGCCAGGAGCCCAGCACCGTGGAAACTTTCCTGACCCATCGCCACCTGTTCGCCTCGCGCAATGAGGTGCCGCCATACGACCGCGCCGATTTCGACCTGGCCCGCATTCTGGAAGTGATGGCGTTTCACAATGCCGCGGGCGGTGTAAACTACACGGGTTTGGTGAATCGCCAGCAGGCGTTTGTCGATTTGAGCGCCCAACTGGAATTCGGCCAGGCGATCCTCGTGGGTCGCGGCGCGGCGGCGCCGAACTGGAAATCAATGGCAGCCCGCTGGATGAGGCCGACACCAGCCGCCACGAAACCGTGTACCGTTTTTTGATTCCTGTAACCGCCAAAGAGTGAAGCTCAAATTGCCGCCGATTTTGCCCAGCGCTGCCCCCGTGATTGAAACCCGCGACCTGACGAAAAAATACGACGAGCTATTCGCCGTCAAATCCCTGTCGATCAAGCTCGATAAGGGGGACGTGTACGGCTTCATCGGCCCCAACGGCGCCGGCAAAACCACCACCATGCGGATGCTGGCCACGCTGTTGAATCCCACCTGGGGCGAAGCGTACGTGTGCGGCTACTCGATTTACACCAAGCCCAAGGAAATTCGGAGGCTGATCGGCTTCATGCCCGACTTCTTCGGCGTGTACGACGACATGAAGGTGATCGAGTATCTGGAATTCTTCGCCGCGGCGTACCGCATCCGTGGCGAAAAGCGGCGCAAGGTTTGCAACGACGTGCTGGAGCTGGTCGGTCTGGGCTACAAGCGCGATGCGCTGGCCACCAGCCTGTCGCGCGGCATGAATCAGCGATTGGGCCTGGCCCGCGTGCTATTGCACGATCCGCAGGTGTTGCTGTTGGACGAGCCGGCCAGCGGGCTGGATCCGCGGGTGCGCATCGAAATCCGCCGTGTGATTCGGCAATTGGGCGAGATGGGAAAGACCGTGATGGTTTCCAGCCACATCCTTCCCGAGCTGGCCGACATGTGCAACAAGATTGGCATCATCGAGCGCGGCGAACTGCTGGTGAACGAAAGCGTGGATGAGCTGATCAAAAAAGTGCGCCGCCAGATTGTGCTGCGGATCGCCGTGGCCGGCCCGCCCGACGGCGCCGCCAAACTGCTCCAGCAGCACGCTGCGGTCGATCGTGTCGACGGCACGGCCGACGAAATGGTTGTGACCTTGAAAGAAGGCGTGCGCGACTACGCCGAGCTGGCCACGCTATTGGTGTCTAACGGCCACAAGCTGCGATTGTTCAAGGAAGACGAACTGGACCTGGAAGGCGCGTTCATGGCGCTGACCAAGGGCATTACGGCGTGAGGGCCAAAACCAGAAGAGGAGAAGAGCAGAAAATGAGAAGAGGAGAGAAAACGTAACCAAAGTATTTCCTCTTCTGCTTTTCTCATCTTCGGCTCCTGTTCGCTCTGCCCATGGCGCCGTTGAATTACGGCAACGCGACCCGAAAATTTGCACTTTCCCGGCATTTCGGCGTTGCACCATTCCCGGGTTGTGCCGTAGAATAAGTAGTTCCAAGTAGGTGTTTTGGCCGCTGGACTTAACCGGCGCAAGTATCATTTTCCTCTTAAACATTCACCTACTGACTTACCCACCTATTTCTTCCTATTTCCTCACAGGAATTTAGAACATGAAGTTGCAAGTTGTCGCCGTGGCATGCGTCTATTGGCTATGTCCACTTCGGTGGTGTGTGCGCAATCTACTCCAGGACAAAAGCCGGCGGCCCAGCCCGCGGGCGGCCAAAATGGCTTAAACACCACCCAGCAAAAAGCCAGCTACGCCATCGGCATCGGCGTGGCCGAAAGCATCAAGTCGGATCAGCTTGATCTGGACCAGGCGGCGTTAATCAAGGGCATCACCGATGGGATGAACGGGGTGAAGCCGCCGCTGTCGGACCAGGAGATGTCGGAAGCCGTGCAGCAGTTCCAGAAAGACCAGGTCGCGAAAATCTCCGACAAGAATAAGAAAGAAGGCGCTAAGTTTCTCGCCGAAAACAAAACCAAGGAAGGCGTGAAAACCACTCCCAGCGGCTTGCAATACAAGGTGATCAAGTCGGGCTCCGGCGCAACGCCCGGCCCGACCGACGAAGTGACCGCGCATTACAAAGGCACGCTGCTGGACGGCAAGGTGTTCGATAGCTCGTACGATCGCGGGCAGCCGATCCACCTGCGCCGACAAAGTGATCAAGGGCTGGTCGGAGGCGATGCAAATGATGAAGGTGGGCGACAAGTGGCAACTGTTCATCCCCTCCGAGCTGGCCTATGGGGAAGGGGGCGCCGGCAGCACGATCGGTCCGAATGCCGTGCTGGTGTTCGACGTCGAATTGCTCGACGTGAAAAAAGGCGGGGCCGGCAACCCGCTGCAACTGCAACCGCTGAATTCGTCGAAGTGATGGCAACCCGGCTGTCGGTCAGCTTTTCGCTGTTTGCGTTTTGCCTTTTGCTTTGCGGCAGCGCCGCGGGCCAGTCGAAAACCAATTTCGACGAAGCACGGCGCCGCATGGTGGAAGACGAAATTGTCGGCGGCGGCGTGACGAACAAGCGCGTCATTCAGGCGATGCTGGCCACGCCGCGGCACGAGTTCGTCTCGCACGATCAGCAAAAGAACGCCTACTACGACATGTCGATTCCCATCGGCGAAGGGCAAACTATCAGCGGCCCCTTCGTCGTGGCCTACATGACGCAGGAGCTCGATCCGCAGCCCAGCGACAAGGTGCTGGAAATCGGCACGGGCAGCGGATACCAGGCCGCGGTGCTGAGCCCGCTGGTGAAAGACGTGTACACGATCGAGATTCTGCAGTCGCTGGGCAAGCGGGCCGACGCCACGCTCAAGCGGCTCAAATACGGCAACGTGCACGTGAAAATCGGCGACGGCTATCAAGGGCTGGCCCGAGCAAGCGCCGTTCGACAAGATCATCGTCACCTGCTCGCCGGAGAAAGTGCCGGAGCGGCTGGTCGACGAACTCAAAGAAGGCGGCCTCATGATTGTTCCGGTCGGCGAGCGCTACGAGCAGATGCTTTATCTGTTCACCAAGAAAAACGGCAAGCTGGTGTCGGAATCGCTGCGCCCGACGCTGTTCGTGCCGATGACCGGCCTGGCCGAGCAGGGGCGCGAAGTGCAGCCGGATCCGCTGCATCCCAAAATCGTCAACGGGAGCTTCGAAGAGTTGGGGGCGCGGAAAATGAACCCCGCGCCTGGTTCTATTGCCGCGAGATGAAGGTTTCCGACGCCGCCGACGCACCGGATAAGCAGCACTATTTGGTGTTCACCAACGACGTGCCCGGCCGGATGAGCCGCGCCCTGCAAGGTTTCGCGATCGACGGCTCGAAAGTCGGCCAATTGGAAGTGAGCGCCATGATCCGCGGGCACGACATTCGTCCCGGCCAAGCGGTCGATGAGCTGCCGGAGATTTCTTTGACGTTTTACGACAACAATTCCGGCATCATCGGCCGCACTTTCGCCGGTCCTTTCCGCGGCACTTTCGACTGGAAGCGCGTGACCGAGAAGCTGAAGGTACCCGCGAAAGCCACCAAGTGCATTATGCACGTGGGGTCTGTTGGGGGGCGTCGGCGAATTCGCGATCGACGATGTTTCGATCAAGCCCGTCCCGCGCTGAGTGCGGCGTTGCCAATTGCCGCCGCTACTGAATGATGGCGACAAGGTGTCGTTGTACGCTTATCACAAATCCCAAAGCCAGCGCGTGCGCGACTAATCCGCTGCCGCCGTAGCTCACCAGCGGCAGCGAAACGCCCGTAATCGGCACCAGGCCGGTTAGCATCGCGGTGTTGACCAACATTTCCGCGGCAAAGAGCGCCGCAACACCCACGGCAAGCAATCTGCCGAAGGGATCGTCGATGCGCATGCGCCGTGTGCGCGCATTGGTACACCAGCGCGCAAAACAGGCACATCAGCACTCCGGCGCCGACCAGGCCGAACCGCTCGCTCACAACGCAGAAAATCGAATCGGTGTACGGTTCCGGCAATCGGCAGGACAAGACGGCATCGTCGCCCGGCTCCGCATCCGTCCGAGCAACGCTTCCCCAGACGCTGCCCAGCGCGAACATGCGCTTGGCCTGATCGAGATGAAAGCCGTCGGGCGTGGCCGCTTCGCGGGGGCCGTTTTGCTCCCACAGCGCCGTGATGCGGGAGCGCTGTTCATGGCTCATCTGGCTCCACAACAGCGGCAGCAACATCAGTCCTGCCGCACCCAGCCGCACCAAATCGCGCCGCCGTGCGCCGGCGGCAAACAGCATCGCCAACAGCACCGGCACGAACACCAGGGAGGTGCCAAGGTCGGGCTCCCTCAGAATCAATAGCACCGGGGCCGCCGCCATGGCCAACGGCGACAGCGACGCCGTGAATCCGGCAGCCAGATCGCGGTGCGCCAGATAGGAGGCCAGCGCCAAAATAAACGCGATTTTAGCGAACTCCGACGGCTGCATCCCGATTCCTCCCAGGCGAATCCAGCGATGCGCGCCATTCACAGTCGGAAAGGCGTAGACCGTCACAAGCAAGACGACCACGGCGGCGAAAATGAACGGAGCCGCGGCAGCAAACCGGCGATAGTTGACCGTCGCCACGGCGAACATCGCGCCCATCGCCAGCACCGACCAGACGATTTGCTGCCGCAGAAGCCGGCTGCCGCCGTTGGCGAATGAATTGATCGCCGGCCCCTCGCTGAGCCGCTCGGCGCGCCCAGCGCCACCCAACCAATCACGACCAGCGCGGCGGCAGTGATTGGAATGACCCACTGCCGAGAGCGAAATTGCAGCGGAAGATAACCTGCAGAGCCATCCATGGCACATCGCGCTGTTGCGAAATTGGATTACGGCAAGGCCGTTGCGGTGGGGGATTATAGGGCTTCGTTGCAGGTGCTGGCGACAGCGTTTGGTCGCGGCTTTGAACAGCCAGGTGCGAGGTGCACGCAAGGATTTGGGCAGAGGAGAGGGTGCCGGAAACAGGGGAATTCCGCCGGAAAATTCGCGCTATTCGGCAAATTTCACGCCATTTCAACCAAAATCCTTATCCGGAAAAACTTGCCCAATCTACTTGATTTGCGTGCTAGTGTTTGTATGTTTTGGGGGGGGAAGGACCCGCGCCCAAAGTACATCGTATTCACGAGTTATTGGGAGAGAACACAAATGTTGCGAAGGAATTTGATCCAGTGGACAGTGGCCGCGACTGTGGCAATTGCCGGCGTGGCGCTCAATGCAGACAAATCAGAAGCTTTCCATCACGGTTGGGGCTCCTGGGGTTCCTCGTCCAGCGGCGGTAGCTGGGGTTCCTGGGGTTCCTCGTCCAGCGGTGGTTGGGGCTCCTCGTCCAGCGGTGGCTGGGGTTACTGGGGCTGTTCGTCCTCGGGCGGAAGCTCGTCCAGCGGCGGCTGGGGATGGCACCATCGCACCGCCTACTACGGTAGCTGGGGCTCCTCGTCGTCCGGCGGCAGCTCGTCCAGCGGTGGATCGAGTTCATCTGGCGGCGTGGTGATGTATGACGGCGGCATGCAGCAGCCGATGATGCAGATGCAGCAAGGCGCTCCGGCCATGCCACCGCCTCCGGGCAGCAATACCAATCCTTCGAACGCCAACCCGCCTGCAGCTCCGGGCACTGAAGCTCCTCCGAGCCCGATGCCTGGCGCGATGTATCGCAGCCTGGGCGGCGCTCAGGTCGCGCTTTTGAACGTGAACGTACCGGCCGAAGCGAAGGTATTCGTGAACGGCAGCGCCACCACCAGCACCGGCACTCAGCGTCAATACGTGAGCCGTGGCCTGGAAGCCGGCAATCGTTATGCCTATGAAGTGAAGGCGGAAATCGTCCGCGACGGCCAAACGATTACCGAAACCAAGAGCGTTACGTTGGGCCCCGGCGAACAAGCCAGCCTGGCCTTCAATCTCGACGGCAAGTCCGCTCCGGTCGCTGCCGAAAAGACGAAGACCAAGTTGACGCTGCACGTTCCCGCCGACGCCAAGGTTACTTTGGCCGGCCGGGATACGAGCTCGACTGGCGACGTGCGTGAATACTCCACCACGAAGCTGGCCCCGGGCGTCGAGTGGAACGACTACACCGTGCGTGTCGTGGCCAACGTTGACGGCCATGAAGTGACCAAGGAGGAAACGATTAAGCTCACCGGCGGTGAAGATCGCGAGTTGACGATTGACTTCAACTCGCCGGCCATCGCCAGCAATGCGACGGCCAGCCGGTAAGTAGGTTTGGCAAGAAGCCACGAGAACAGTGGCTCGCAGAGCGTAATCATCCTCGAATAGTGCAACTGAGCCCACGCCCTCGCATGGTTTACCATGCGGGGGCGTTTTTGTTTGCGCAGGTTGTAATACTGGCTGCCGGCCGCTGGCTGCCGCCTGCTTTCCCCCTCACAACTGTTAAAATCTACCGCGGTTTCACGCCGGCCATTTCGCGGGTCCGATAATCCGAAGTGATGTCAACCGTTCAGCAAAAACCGCCGCATGCGCAGCCCGACAACGCTCTTTCGATCCATTGGCGGATTGTCATCTCGGTGGCATTGTTGGTGCATCTAACGGCGGTGATCGCGGCACCTATGGCGGTGCCGCCATCCAGCGACATTCAGCGAAATTTGGCGATGTCGCTGAATCCATATATTTTTGCGACGTACCTGAATCACGGTTACCGCTTCTTCGCTCCCGCGCCCAGCCCGGGGCACCTCGTGCGTTATACCCTGGAGATGCCCGACGGCAGTTCGCGCCAGGGCGTTTTCCCGGACCTGAAAACCGAGTGGCCGCGGTTGTTTTACCATCGGCACTTTATGCTGAGCGAGAAGCTGGCCAGCTTGTACGATCCGGAAGAGCCGCGCGCCGACGATCCGCCGGAAGTTCGCCGCGCCTGGCAGATGGATCGACAGACGTTTCAAACCATCGCCGAATCGTACGCCCGCTACCTGCTGAAAACCTCCGGCGCCCGCCGCGTCACGCTGGAAGTGGTGCAACACGAACTGCCCAGTCCGGCCGATTTGGAAAACGATCGTCCACTGGATAATCCGCAAAGCTACACGGTGCTGTGGACGGGTTCGTACGGGAGTGAAACGCTGTGAGGCTCATCACCAACTACTTTCGCGAACTGGCGCGCGGCACCTGGCAGGGCTGGAATCGCTTTTGGTTTACCCCCAGCGATCCCGCGACGCTGGGCCTGATCCGAATTCTTGCCGGCGCGATGCTGTTCTACACGCATCTGGTGTGGTCGTTGGACCTGAACGGTTTCTTCGGTCCCGACGGCTGGCTGCCCGCGAAAACCATCGCCGCATTGCCGAATCATTCCGCGTTTGAATGGAGTTGGTTCTACTGGATCAATTCGCCGGCGCTGATGTGGGCGGTGCATATCGCTTGCCTGATTGTGTTCGCCTTGTTCACGATCGGCCTGTGGAGCAGGGCGACGTCGATTCTGGCCTTCCTGGCCACGGTGGCCTACGCCAACCGCGCGTCGCTCGCCCAGTTTGGGCTTGACGACACCAATGCCATGCTGGCGATGTACCTGATGATTGGGCCGTGTGGCGCCGCCTACTCGGTGGATAATTGGCTCAAGCGTCGCCGGGCCGGGGGCAAGCTGGCGATTGAACCGCGCGTCGGGGCGAACGTGGCCATTCGCTTGCTGCAAGTGCATTTGTGCGTGATCTATTTCTTCTCCGGTATCGGCAAAGCCCAGGGCCCACTGTGGTGGAACGGACTGGCGATGCTGATGGCGACCGCCAATTACGAATATCAATCGCTCAGCGCCACGTGGCTGATTCACTACAAATATCTGGCGTATTTTCTCACGCACCTGACCGTGTTCTGGGAGCTTTCGTATTGCGCTGGTCTGGCCGCGCCTGACCCGGCCGATTGTGATCGCGCTTGCCTTTGCCATTCACCTGGGCATCGGCCTGTTCCTGGGGATGTGGACCTTTGGGCTGGCAATGTGCTTTGCCAACATGGCGTTCATTTCGCCCTGGATTGTGCGGCGGATCATCGATCGATCGCCAGCTCCGACCACCGACGTTCGCGCTGGTGGCGGGAATAAGTCGCTATCGTCAAACGGCAATCGCGCCGCGTCGCGCTGGTGCGCAGCGGCAAGCCGTTTAAGCCTGCACGCCGGCGAGGGTTTGCTTGAATCGCGGCGGTTCTAATTCGTTGCTGCGGTTGTAACTCATTGCCACGGCCCGCGTTGTCGCGCGGCTCCTATGCGCACGGGGCAGGGGGGCTATAATAAAAGTTCCCTACAGCGATTGACCCACCTGATGAATCCGCATCCCTTGCGAATTACCCGCCGTCGCTTCCTGGCGACCACCGGCTCAGCCATCGGCGCTACAGGTTTGCTGGGTGTTTACGCCTGGCGGATCGAGCCCCATTGGGTGCAAGTGGTCGAGCGCAAGCTGCCCATCGCGCATCTGCCGGACAATTTGGCGGGCAAAACCCTGGTGCAGATCAGCGACCTGCACGTGGGAATGGTGGTCGATTCCAACTATCTGATCGACGCCATGCGCCGGATCTCGGCGCTGAAGCCCGATATGGTGGCCATTACCGGCGACTTCATCACCTACAGTCAGACGAACGTCTATGACGATGTTGTCCGGGTTCTGGAACACCTGGAACCGGCGCCGCTAGGATGCGTGGCAATCTTCGGCAACCACGATTACGGCTGGAACTGGGCCCAGGTGAGCGTGGCCAACCAGCTGCACCAACGCTTGGGAGGCATGGGCATTCAGGTGCTAAGGAATCGTTCCGCCAACTTCGCGGGCCTGAACATCATTGGCCTGGACGATTACTGGGCTCCAACCTACGGCCCGCAAGAAATTCTTTCGCACGTGAATCACTACCAGGCGAATTTGGTTTTGTGTCATAATCCCGACGTGGTGGACCAGCCGATTTGGAGCGGTTACCGTGGCTGGATCCTGGCGGGGCACACGCATGGCGGGCAGGTGAAACCGCCATTCCTTCCGGCGCCGATGCTGCCGGTGGTCAACAAGCGATACTCGGCCGGGGACTTCGACCTGTGGGACGGCCGCTGGCTGTACATTAATCGCGGGTTGGGCTACAGCCGCCGCATCCGGTTCAACGTGCGACCGGAAATCACGGTGTTCCATCTAACAGCCGCGGCGTGATTGTTTAAGGTCCGCCTCGTGACTAGGACATCGGAGCGGGGCGGGGGAGCGAGATGATTTCGCTCGCCAACGCAAGATTCTGCTCGGCAATTCCGGTTATATTGTCGGAAAGTCTACGGCGCCGGTCGTGCGCGAATTCACCGATCTCATTTCAAGTCGAGGTGACCAATGAGGCAGCATCGATTCCTGGCCCTGGCCTCGATTGCCATCCTGGCGATCGTCGCAACCACATCAGGCTCGCGCTCGGCCGCGAAGGACGACGACAAGCCGCAAGCCGCGACCGCAAATCCATTCGAAGGCAAGTACTTGGTGATCCGCTTAGATCGTGCACTGGACGAACATGCGGCGTATCTCAAAGAAGTCCGCATTAGGAAAATTGGCGACGACGCATTCCTGGTCGGTACGGGATTTGGCTTGGGTTCAAAATCGAACTGGTATGTCGGCCGAAACATCTGGCTGTCGCTGCATCACGTTGAACAAATGTTCGCCTTCTATAGCATGGAAGAAATCGAAAAAATGTACGACAAAGACGATGAATAAACGGTACGCTGCTATGTACCGCGACCATGGACTTAACTTGCCGCCCGTGCGAACCGGAACGTATACTGAGCTGAGTGGTCTACTTAGAACGGAATCAAACCCGAGAAGGAGAATTTCGTGCCTGAATCGTTAGCCATTGTCGGAGCTACTGGTGCCGTTGGTCGAATCATTTTGCAATTGCTGGAAGAGCGCAAGTTTCCGTACAAGCGGATCAAATTTCTGGCCTCCGGCCGGTCCGCCGGCAAGCAAATTACGTTCCGCGGCCAGCAGCACACGGTGGAAAAGCTTGAGCCCGATGCGTTCAACGGCATCGATCTGGCGATCGGCAGCACGCCCGATGAAGTGGCCAAGGAATTCGTGCCGTGGGCGGTGGAGCGCGGCTGCGTCGTGGTGGATGAAAGCGGCTACTGGCGGATGAACCCCGACGTGCCGCTGGTGATTCCGGAAGTGAATCCCGACGCGGTGTTGAATCACAAAGGCATTATCGCCAGTCCGAACTGCTCGACCACGCAACTGGTGGTCGCCATCAAGCCGCTGCACGACGCGGCCCGCGTGAAGCGCGTGGTCGTCAGCACGTATCAAGCCACCAGCGGGGCAGGGCTGGCCGGGCTGCCGCGATCTGGAAAACAGCACCAAGGCGAAAATCTCCGGGGGCCAGCACAAGAACGAAACCTTCGCCTACGACATCGCTTTCAATCTGATTCCGCAGATCGGCGGTCCCAAGCACAAGGGCTACACCTCCGAAGAAATGAAGATGGTGCTGGAGACGCGGAAGATCATCGGCGACGATTCGATCCAGGTCTGCCCCACCTGCGTGCGCGTGCCGGTCAGCAACTGCCACAGCGAAAGCATTTTGGTCGAGACCGAGAGGAAACTCACCGTCGAGAAAGCGCGCGAGCTATTCGCCAACGCGCCGGGCATCACCGTCGTCGACGATTTGGAACGTAAGCAGTACCCGATGCCCAATCAGTGCGACGGCAGCGACGACGTGTTCATCGGCCGCATTCGCGAAGACATCTCCAGCCCCAACGGCCTGGCGTTCTGGTGCGTGAGCGACAATTTGCGCAAAGGCGCCGCCACCAACGCCGTGCAAATTGCCGAACTGCTGGTGCGCGCCAAAACGCTGCAGAACGTGTAACAGAGAATGACTAAATGGCTGAATGACTAAATGTCTAAATGAACAAATCAGGGTCCAATCAAGCATTCAGTCATTTAGGCCTTTATCATTTAGTCATTTGCCCCGTGTCTCGCACCCTCAAACTCACGCTCGCTTACGACGGCACCGATTTTGCCGGCTGGCAAATTCAAGCGGGCAACCAGCGGACGCTGCAGGGGACGCTGGAAGATACGCTGACGAAAGTCACCGGCCAGTTTTCGCGCGTATTCGCCAGCGGCCGCACTGACGCAGGCGTGCATGCCCTGGGGCAAGTCGTCAGCTTCGACACCGAATGTGCATTGCCGTTGGATGTTTTCCAAAAAGCCCTCAACGCGGAATTGCCGCGCGACATGGCGGTGTTATCGGCCGAGGAGGCCCCGCAAGGCTTCAGCGCCCGCAGTGATGCCAAGCGCAAGCGGTATCGCTACGTGATTCAAGACGGGCCGGTGCGCAATGTCTTTCAGCTTCGCTATGCCTGGCACTTGTTTCAGCGGATGGACGTCGGTGCGATGAGCAGGGGGCGCAGCGCTGGTGGGCCGGCACGATTTCGCCAGCTTCCAAACCAGCGGTTCGGAGCGCGAAACCACCGAGCGCACCATTTTCGCCATCGATATCCGCCGCTGCGAAACCCCGAATGACAACCTGGTTCATCTGGAAGTGGAAGCCGACGGTTTCCTGTACAACATGGTACGCAACATCGTGGGCACACTGGTGGAAGTCGGGAAGGGGAAGGAGCGGGAGTCGTGGCCGGCTGAAGTGCTAGAGGCGCGCAATCGCCGCGAAGCCGGCAACACCGCGCCGCCGCAGGGGCTTTTCCTGCTGCAAGTCGATTATTAAGCAGGGTGCCGCCGCCCACTTCTAATTGTCCCACCTATTCGATTCGATTAAGCTATCGAATTGGGCATAAATTCTGCTTCTGTGAGGCATCGAACACGTGGCGTGGTCGGCACATGATCGAGTTGGCTCCTATCGGCTTCTGTCGCTGGTTGGCACCGGCCGCAGTTGCCAGGTGTGGGAAGCCATTAACGACACGACGCACCAGCGGTTGGCGCTGAAGATTCTGACGCCCGAGTTCGCTCAAGACAAAGAGCAGGTGGCGTTCCTGAAGCACGAGTTCGCCGTCGGCCAACATCTCAAGCACCCCAACGTGATGCACATCTACGAGTTTGGGGTTCGCCAAAACGCAATTTTTTTAGCGATGGATTTATTTTCCGCCCAAAACACCAAGCAATTGATTCTGCAGGGGGTGGAGCAGATTGCATATCTGGCAAAGCATTGCCGAGCAAGCAGGCTCCGGGTTGGGATATTTGCATGGCTGTGGCTGGATTCATCGTGACGTCAAGCCGGATAATTTCCTGCTTAATAAGAAAGGGGAGTTGAAGCTGATCGATTTCGCCTTGGCCGTGCGCAGCAAGGGACTGTTGGGCAAACTGCTATCAGGCAAGTCGAAAATCCAGGGCACTCGCAGCTACATGTCGCCGGAGCAGATTCGCGGTCGCGCCGTCGATGCCCGATCCGACATTTACAGCCTGGGCTGCATGTTGTACGAATTGATTGGAGGAAAGCCACCGTTTACCGGCCAATCTACGCAAGAATTACTGACGAAGCATTTGACGGCCGGGCCCCCGGCCGTCATGGCCCCTGGCCGCGAGGTGACCCCCGAATTCTCGCAACTGTTGAAGAAGATGATCGCCAAAAAACCGCAAGATCGGCCGCATACAATGGACGATGTTGTCTCGGCACTGAGAGGAATGAAAATTTTCCATCGCACGCCGCAACCCCCCAAAGCGGAAACAAGAAGCTAACGACGCTGACTCCCGCAGCCTGATTGCCCGCCTCCGACTTTTAACTCTTGACCCCGAATATGTGTTTGTTGTTCACCGCTGAGCGCTCCTAGTTCACCGTTTATCATCCCGCCATGCCCGCCACGCTCCACCGCCTGTCGTTCGAGAAGCCGATCTACGATCTGGAAGATCAGATTGCCGCCCTGGAGACGGATTCCGCCGGCAAAGTGCAGCGCGCCGACGAACTGAGCCGGTTGCGCCGGGAAGTCAGCGATCTGAAGCGCAAAATCTTCGGGAACCTCGCCCCCTGGCAAACGGTCGAAGTGGCGCGCCATCCCGATCGCCCGATGACCAGCGACTATCTTTCGCTTGTGTTCGAGGAG
Organism: Pirellulales bacterium; assembly: GCA_963773925.1. Taxonomy (GTDB): domain Bacteria; phylum Planctomycetota; class Planctomycetia; order Pirellulales; family JADZDJ01; genus CAVRAW01. The sequence continues at coordinate 200,200 of CAVZDC010000008.1, read as the reverse complement.
TTCGTCGAACTGCACGGCGACAAATCGTTCGGCGACGATCCGGCGATTCGCGCCGGCTTCGCCAAGCTCGATCAATTCAAAGTGCTGGTGATCGGCCATCAAAAGGGCAAAACCCTGAAAGAGCGCAATGCCTGCCACTTTGGCTGCGCCATCCCGAAGGCTACCGCAAAGCGATGGCCAAAATGAAACTGGCGGCCAAGTACGGTCTGCCGGTGATTTGCCTGATCGACACGCCCGGCGCGTATCCCGGCGTGGGGGCCGAAGAGCGAGGCCAGGCGCAGGTGATCGCCGAAAGCATGTTTCTGATGTCGCAATTGCGCACGCCGATTGTTTGCGTGGTGATTGGGGAAGGGGGCTCCGGCGGCGCCTTGGGCATCGGCGTTGGCGACAAGGTGGCGGTGCTGGAGCACGCCTATTACTCCGTTATCAGCCCCGAAGGCTGCGCGGGCATCCTCTGGAAAAGCGCCGATTACAAAGAGCAGGCCGCCCAGGCACTGCGCATCACCGCCCGCGATTTGTTCAAGCTCGGTGTGATCGACGACGTGGTGGATGAGCCACTAGGGGGGGCTCATCGGGATCTGCAGCAGATGGCGCTGCGGCTGAAGATTTATCTTAATTAGGTCGCTGCGCGAACTGGCGGCCAAACCGGCCGACCAGCTTCTGACCACCCGCTACGAGAAGTTTCGCCGCATGGGCGTGTTCCTGGAGCCGCCACCGGGCGAGTCCAATGGAAAATGAGAATCGATTGGATAATCGATTTGAAAATCGATCGCGAAGCGCGCAAGAAATCTGCCGGCGCAAATCAATTTGAACCCCGGCTCCAACGTCCGATAATGTCTCTTATGTTCGGTAAGAGTACGATTTTTTAGCGGCGATTAGGCGATTCGCTAGCGCCGGAGGTCTCCAGAGTCGTCCGCCCCATCGATCGTGCAACCTGGGGCTTCGTATTGAAGATTTTTATCGGCGGCTTACTTCCACATGCCGTCGGTCGCGGCGTTACGCGGATCGGCGGGCAGCATCTTTTGGAGATTTTGTTCCAGCGGCGCGTTGGGTTGATACGGTTGGTTGGGGTCCAGCCGGTCTTCGATTTTCTGCAGGTAGGGGTCCAATACCTGGTGGATTTCTTTGGGCATCACTGATTCGGCCTTATCCAAGACCAGCGCGATGTAGTGCCCCGATTTGGTGGCCAGTATGTGATCACGAAGCGCCTGCGACAGGCCGACGGCGAAAAACGTGATGGCCACGCACAATAGCCCCCCTTTGACCAGCCCAAACAGCGCGCCGACCTGGTGATCGAAATCGCGCAGCTTGATGCGGTCCAAAAACCCGGCCACCAACCGAAACGCCAGCCAAACGGCGATCGAAGTGCCGATGTAAATGGCCAGCATCGCCACGAACCGGTTCCACGGGGCCTGCTGGCTGAATAGGGGCGCCAGTTGGGCACTGTACTTCAGGGCCAGATAGTAGCTAAGCGCCAGGAGGCCAGCGAAGCCAACTGCCAGGCCATCCCCTTCCACAGCCCCATCAGCGTGGCCAGGCCCAGCACCGCGAGCATCAATATGTCATACCAATCCATGCGACACGGGCGACAGGAGTGATGAGTCAGGAATCAGGAGTCAGGAATCAAGGCGCGAGGCGGCGGGACCCAAACGGGCCGGGAATTGTATCGGCCGCTCGATTGCCGACGAAGACCAATTTCAATCGCGCAAGCATGGCGATTGGCGTCACGAAGCCAGCACTATCTATTCGCCCAAGGTGGATTGATCTTGGGCAAAAATCGCTCGAGCGGTATTGTCCGCCGCTGGTTCGCGCTCCGCTGGCGCGTCGCGGCTAAACCGCAAGCGGAATGCAGCACTGAATTCTGACACCCGACTCCTGACCCCTGGCACCCATGGCCGGCTTTAAAACACACATCGGCACCAGCACCGTGTTAGGCATCGGCTACGCGGCCGGGGCTTACGGTTTGTATCACCTGCCGCCGCCGACATGCGTTTTGGCCGGCGGGTTGTGCAGCGTGTCCGGCATGCTGCCGGATCTCGACAGCGGTCCGGGCCGTCCGCTGCGCGAGAGCATGGCGTTTGCCGCCGCCGTGGTGCCGATGGCGATGGTCGATCGGTTCAAAGCGATGGGCATGTCGCTGGAATCGATCATTCTGGCCGGGGGCGCCATGTATTTGCTGATTCGCTTCGGCATGGCGGCGCTGCTGCGCCGGTACACGGTGCACCGGGGCATGTTCCACAGCCTGCCCGCCGCGGCCATCGCCGCCGAAACCGTTTTCCTGGTGTTCGGCAGCGAACAACTTAATTTGCGGTATTTTGTGGCCGGCGGCGCGCTGGTTGGTTTCATGTCGCACTTGATCCTCGACGAAATTTGGAGCATCGATTTCGCCGGCGGCCGCTTCCGTTTGAAAAGTTCCTTCGGCACCGCCATGAAATTCTGGGGCAACAGCATGGGCCCGAATCTGCTGACCTACGCCTTGGTCGCGGCGCTGACGTTTTCAGCGCTGGAAGACCCGACCTGGATGGACCACCTCAAAGTGCAGGTGAAACAAGGCCAGCAAGTCGCCGAGCGGCTGCTTGACAAACTGGGCGTCGATACCGACGACGCGCCGGCTGCCGGCGTTACGCCGCGTCGCTAGAGCGCAGCGGAGTTTAGCGTCGGCCCCAAGCCGGCGTTTCTCTCGCTCCAGTCGCTAAAACAGCTTCCGGCTATCCAATAGCAGCGTGACCGGGCCGTCGTTCACCAGCATCACGTCCATGTGCTCGCGGAAGCGGCCCGTCTCGACCGTGATGCCCAGCTCTCGCACCGCGCCGACAAATAACTGATACAGGCGGTCGGCCTCTTCCGGGGGCGCCGCGTCAATGAAACTGGGCCGCCGCCCTTTGCGGCAATCGCCCAAGAGCGTGAACTGACTGATCACCAGCATCGCTCCACCGGCTTCAGCCAGCGAGCGATTCATCTTGCCGGCCTCGTCGGAAAAGATGCGCAGTTCCGCGACCTTCTGCGCCAATTGCCGCGCGTCATCGTCGGCATCGCCGGCCGCCACACCCAACAGCACCAGCAGCCCGCGCTGAATCCGTCCCACCACTTCCCCCGCCACGCTTACCTGAGCCTGGCTGACACGTTGCACACAAGCGCGCATGATGTTGACCGGGGTGTGGGGCAGGAACCGATGAGCAATCGTCGCCTGATCGTACTAGACGCAAGAAGAGGAGAAAAGGAGAAGAGCCGAAGAGGAGATGACGAAATATGGCCAAAGCTCCTGGAGTCGTCGTCTGTGGTTCTCAGCATGGAGACTTGAAATCAATTGGCATGCGGACCATATTGACTATCGATTGCAACTGCATCTGTATCGCATCAAGAAGCTATGTCCGCCTACGAACTGGCCGCCGGTTATTCGCTGTGTATCGCCTTGGCCGCATTGGCCGGCGGCTGGCTGCCCCTGATGCTGCGCCTGACCCACACCCGCATGCAACTGGCGCTCAGCTTCGTGGCCGGCGTGATTCTGGGAATTGGACTGTTGCATCTTGTGCCGCACGGCTACATGCAATTGCACAACATCGATCAAACCGTGTGGTGGGCGCTGGGCGGATTTTTGGCGATGTTTTTTCTGGAGCGATTCTTTCATTTCCATCAGCACGACGCCCCTGCCGACAGCCAGCAGGAGCACCGCCACCACGACCATCATCACGATCACGTCCACGATCTGCCCGGCGCGATGCTGAAGAGCAGATTTTCCTGGTCCGGCGCGCTGGTAGGAATGGCGGTTCACAGCCTGATCGACGGCATCGCCGTGGCTGCCGCGATCCAAGCCGAAGCCAGCGAAAACCACGGCCTGCAGTTGGCCGGGTTCGGCACCTTCCTTGCGGTGGCGCTGCACAAGCCGTTCGATTCGCTGACGATCGTCACGTTGATGTCGGCCGGCGGCTGGTCGCGCGGCTGGCAACACGTAATTAATTTGCTGTATGCGTTGATTGCGCCGCTGGGCATTCTGGCTTTCTTCGCGGGCTTCCAGCACATCGAAAGATCCTATCCGTCGGCCATCGGCATGGCGCTGTGTTTCGCCGGCGGCGCGTTCCTGTGCATCGCCACCAGCGATCTGTTGCCCGAAGTGCAATTTCATAGCCACGACCGCGGCAAATTATCTGTTGCCCTGCTTTTGGGCGTGGCGCTGGCGGCCGCGATCGTGCTGGTAGAATCGTCCGGCCACGAACATTTGGAGCACCGACATGCAGCCGAAAGCGTCACCCGCTAATTGATAGCACGCAGGATGCAGCAATGAGGAGAAAATGAGAAGAGGAGCGAGTAATAGCCTCCTCTTCTGCTCTTCTCACCTCCTCTTCTTTCTTCACACCTCCAGCCCGCGCTGGACGCGAATCCGCCGCACCTCGGCCACAATGTCGGTAATCACTTGATGATGCGCGGCGATGTTCTGTGCCTTGGACAAAAAACGCGTAGGCAATAAAGGCCAGTCCGAGCAAGCGCGCCGATCAGATGCGGCACCACCCAGTGTTCTGTTCCCTGCCGGCCCGTAGCCGGGTCGGCCGCGCCGCCCAGCGCCACGACGCCGACGATCACGAGCATCGACATCAGGGCCCACGGGAACGTGCGCCGTTTGAGCGTCAGGCTGCGGCGGACGAACTGCGCATCCAGGCCGTAGGTCTCGACCACCTCTTTGCACCACCGACTGGTGCCGATGAAATAGGTGACCACAATGCTGTTAACCAACACCACCACTAGCGCGGCCGCGACTCCCAGCAGCCGATGAACCGATGCCCAATGCAGCGTGTCGATGCTGCGCTGGCCATGAATGTCGCCGATTGCCAATCCCACGACGAGCGTGAGCGCCATCATCGCCAACGCAACGACGGCCAATGAAGTGAAAATCCGAATCATCGTAAACGGTTATAAGTGGATCGCGATTCAATTTATAGGGGCTACCTGCACCACGCTGCCGCGGCGTATGATTCATATAGTTCATCATTCGTGGTTCATTGTTCATCGTTCACTGTCCGCCATGCCCAAACCTCTTTTGGCAATTACGCAAGGCGATCCGGCCGGCATCGGCCCGGAAACGATTGTTGGCGCATGGGCACAACCGGCGATGCATGAGCATTGCCGCGCGGTAGTGATGGGGCACCCACAAATCCTCCAGCGCGCTATCTGAACTGCTCAAAACTGCGCGCAAGGTGGTGGCTGTCGACGAACCCGACCAAGTCGCCTCGTCGCCGGAGGTGATCCCCTGCCTGGCCTGCTCTGCCGACGAGGCTCTGGAAGTGCCAGCGGCGACGATCGATCCGCGCGGCGGGCAGGCGGCCTACGACGCGCTGGTCGCCGCCGCACATCTGGCGCTGGGCGGGCGAGTGGCCGGCATTGTGACGGCCCCCCTGCACAAAGCGGCTCTCTGGCAAGCCGGGCACCATTATCCCGGCCACACCGAACTGCTGGCGCAACTGTGCGACGTGCAAGATTTCGCCATGATGCTGTATTTGGGCCCCGGCGGCGAAAGAAAATGAGTGCCCGTTGCGGGGCCCTGCCGGCCTGGGCGTGGTGCACGTGACGCTGCACCTGGCGCTGGCCGACATTTTTCGTCATCTGTCGAGCGATTCGATCGTCGCCAAGGCGAAGCTGATCGATCAAACGATGGGCGCGATCAAGGGAAGCCGCCCACGCATCGCTGTCTGCGCACTGAATCCGCACGCCGGCGAAGAATGTCTGTTCGGGGACGAAGAGCACAAGATCATCGCACCCGCTGTGGAAGAAGCCCGCCGCGCCGGTCTGGACATTGTCGGCCCACTGCCCACCGATACGCTGATGGTGCGTGCCCGCAATGGCGAGTTCGACGCCGTCGTGGCCATGTATCACGATCAGGGACACATTGCGCTTAAGCTGTTGGGGATGCACCGCGCGGTGAACGTGACGCTGGGCTTGCCGATAGTGCGCACCAGCGTGGCCCACGGAACGGCTTTTGATCTGGCCTGGCAAGGGCGGGCGGAAACCTCCGGAATGATCGAAGCCATTCGCGTGGCGGCGAAGCTGGCGGACAAGAAAGCGGCTAGCAATTAGCTTTTAGCTATTAGCGATCGCACGCGGATGGCAGGGCATAGACATAAGCCAATCGCTTATCACCAATAGCAATTACTTCGCTCCCAAGCTCTTCAACATCTGCTCAGTCGTGTCGAGCACTTCCAAGCTTCCCGGCCGATACGCGAACTGCTGCGGATCGATCGGGCTGTTCATGCGGACTTCGTACAACTCGACGATCAAGATCGGCAACAGATCGCCACCGTTGGCCGCCGCTTTTTTTCCCTGCTGGACCGCACGCCGGCGGTATTCAATCCGGTAAGGGAACAAATCGTCCTGGCCCAGATACAGCAACACCTCCTCGGGCATTTGCGGCGGCAGCTTTTTCAAATCCAGCGGCTGCCCATCAGAAGCTTGCCTGGCCAGCTCGGGCGAAATCGGCGCCAGCGCCTCGGGCCGCCACGTGCCGCCAACCACCCACACGTTGAGCGAATCAAGCTGGCCGGCTTGCATGTGCGTGAAGCGGAACGACTGCCGCAAACTGTCGATCAATTGAGGCAAGCCGCCGAAGGGAAATCCATTGCGCAGATCGGGCGCCGGCTTGGCGTCTGCGTCGCCTTCCATCGCTTGCTGCACGCGGCGGATATCTACCCGCGTCAGCGCCGGCTTGTCGGCCAAATCGTGGTACTGCCACAGGAAGTTCCCATCGCAAACTTGCTGCAGCGTGGCCAACCGTTCGCCGACGGGAATTTTGATCTCCAATCGCAACTGTCGCTCCGCCCCCAGTCCTTGCTGCAAGTACACCCCTGCCCCGACCAACTGGTTGCCAAACAAATCGGTGTGCAGGCGAATCCGCGCGGAAATCGATCGCTGTGCTGCTAGCGCCGCTAGCGCCTGCTGCATTAGCGACTCCGGATTGCCGGCCGCATTCGCTGCCGGCGCGGGGGCGGCGGCGCTAGTGGCCTGTGCCCAAACCAATTGCGGCAGCAACCCCAGCTGCGGCACATACCAAGCCTGCGAATCTGGGAAAGATAATCTTCATGTGCCGGATTTGCGGAATTTGCCAAAGAATCGCACTGGGCGAGGCCGACCATACCCACAGAGACTCACTCTCCGAGTGCTTGCATGGCAATTTCGCAGGCACAGGCGCGTGGGCTTCAACACGAAATTCTAGGGAAGGCCACAAGCCGACCCAAGGGCAGTTTCGACTGCGTTTGAGTCTAGGGGGGAACACATGACACTTCGGATGCCTTTCGGCGCGCTGCTGTGTGCGGCGGCCCTAGTGGGCACAGGTTGCGCCCTGCCCAATAATTCTCCGCTGCAGCATTTCCAGGAGAATCGTCCCTACTTTGAGCCGCGCACCAACGTGTTGCCGCCGGCGCAGATGCTGATGCATCCTGGTCCCGGCGTCGACGGCCCCGGTCCTGGCGTCATGCTGGCCGGATTCCATCGCCCGATGGTGGGCGGCGGCTGGGCCCGGCGTCTGGCGGCCCGGCTGGCGGTCCTGGCGGCGGCGCCGGGTGCATTGGCCCCTTTGGCGTTTATGGCGGCGGCGTGGCGTTTCCCACATCGCAAATCGGATTCGTTAGTCCCGAAGGCATGCACGTGCACTGGGATGTCAGTGCCAACGGCATGTTCGATTCCGAACCGCTGGTCGTTCCCGGCAAGTACAACTTCCCGCAAGGGGCGATCTATCGCTTGAAACTGACCAACATTCCCGGCTATCCGGGCGTCGAGCTGTATCCCACGCTGGAAGTCGCGCCCACGGTGCCGCGCACCGAGGCGTTCATCGCGCACAACTTCATCCCGTTCCAATTGACGGATGACGATTTCCGCCAGGTGCTCTCGGGCAACTTCGTCACCAAGGTGATCTACTTGCCCAATGCGGAGTACCAGGAACTGGCGCTCACGGGCGTCGAAACTTTGGTTAGCACTCGGCTCGATCCGGGCGTCGATCCGATTGTCGAAGCCGACCGCCGCGGTTCGATCATGGCGATCATCCGCGTCGGTAACAAAGATTTGCAAACGGGCGGCGACATGGATATGGCCGGCCGCAAGGAAGTCATGCAAGCCGGCTACGATGTGAAGCAAGCCGGCTATTGGGGCCCGATCCCGTGCGAACATCCGCGTGCGTCGATCGCCGAAGGCCTTGGTCCGCCGACTGCGGCGCCGGCCGAATTCATCGCCGGCGTGACTGTGCCCGAATACGGCATGCCGTACTGCGGCACGCCGATCGGGCTGCCTGGTCCGCCGCACGTGCCGCTGGGAGTGCCGGCCGGCTTGCAGCGTCACACGATGATCAACGACACGTCGATGCACATCCCCGGCCCGACCGATCACCTGACGATCAAGGTTCGCGAAGAACCCGGTCTGAGCTATCCGGAACCTGTCAAGCACGTCCACATTGTGGAGCGCAGCCAGATTCCGCCGGCCGAGTTCATCCAGCCTAAGCACATCGAGCACCAGGTGGTGCCCGGCACGTGTAATACGCCGCCCGCGGCCGTACCGATCAAGTCGAAACCGATTCCAGTTCCGGCCAATGGCGCCGACTGCGCGTCGTACGACGCACCGTAACCTGGAAGCAATCGACTCGAAAAGTTGAAAACCCGTTTGGCCCTGGCGGCGTGTGGCCAGGGCCAAACTTTTATCTGACCGCTGCTGCTTGACCACTGCTGACTGCTGACATGAAGCGTGCACTCGTATCATTGTTGTTCCTCGCCGCCGCGGGTTCGGCGGCCGCCCAGGAGCCCGTGCACTTCAATCATGCCGGCATTCTGATCCCGGGAGCGATTGGACGCATGCAATTGGAGCGCGGCGGGCCCGCTGCCAGGCTACTTTCAGCCGGTGGAAATCCGCGCACCCGACGGCGCGCAGGTTTCCTACGCCGTGAACGATCGGTTCGACGCCACGCAAAATGCGCCGGCCAAATCGGCGATGCTGGTCGGCCTGGTGTATCGGCTGCGAGTGACCGGCATTCCCAAGCACGAAGGCGAAGAACTGTATCCCACGATCGAAATCATCAACCGCCTGTATCCGCCGGTCGGCGAGGAAATGAAATTCCCCGTCCCGATCCAGTTGACGCAGGAAGATTTGGATTCCGCACTGTCGGGCCGGTTCATCACGCGGATCGTTTACGTGGAAAATCCACGCCAGGCGTATCCGCGCAGCGAAGACCCAAAATCGCAAGAGTGCTTTGAGGTGAGCGCCAAGAACGATCCGCTGGCGACCGCCGATCGCCTCGGCCGGCCGATTGCCATCGTTCGCATCGGCGGCCGCACGCCCGACAACACGGCCGAACCCGGGCAGCGAGTTCATGTACTGCTCCCCTCCCCTGCTGTTGCCGCGGGCCGTTGTCGCGGAACTAGAAGCGAAAAAACGTCCGCCGGCGATCAAGGCGGAAAAACAAAACGTTCGTCAGGCGGAATTCACGCTGCTGGACCAACCACAGCCATGAGCGCAGGCGCTGGCACAATTCGATTCGCACTCGCCCGCCGGCCTGGCTGCTGGCCGCCGGGGCAACGCTGCTTCTGTGCTCCTGCCGGGTGACGCAGCCGGCCGCCAAGCCGCCGATCGTTCCCACCTCGAACATCAGCCCTGCACGCAAGGCTGCGGCAAGCTCGTTCACCGCCCTGCCGCTGGAAGCGTACACCGGCCATCCTGCCGATGGTTACACCGTGCCGGGCATCGTGCCGCCGTTCATGCAAGGCGGCGCGGACGGCGTGCCGCCGCAAGGCGCGATGGTCGATCAAACGCCGATGCCGATGAACAATCACGGACCGTGGAAGCCGCCGGGAATCTAATGCCCCTGGCCGGAGGATGAATACATTTTCGACGGCGGCGATAACGACGGCAGCGTGAAAGTGCGCGATGATTTTTCGCTCGTCGGCCTGGACCCTGAAGACACGGTGGCCCATTACGACACGCTCGACGGCAAAACGGTGGTGAAGCCCACCTGCCGGGTGTGCATCTATTCCCCGCGGTTTGCCGCCGTGCGGCAAGTGATTGTGCCTTACGACGAAAATCAGAAGTCAAAGCCGGCGGCGTCGAGATGCCCGATCAAGCTCGTGCGGCAGGACGAAATCCAGCCGGTCACCACCACGGTGCAACCCGTGCAGCCGATCCAGGAAATCGGCAATCGTGCTCCCGTCACGTTCCTGGAAGAGCAAGTGCCGACCGGCATGATCGCGCAGACGGTGGTGCGCGCGGTGCAAGATCGCTACAAACCGTACGAAGATTTCACGATCATCCGCATGCGGCGTGATGCAGGAAAACGAGCGTGCGCTGGTGCAACCGCTGCATCGATGGCGGCCATCCAATGGACGCAAGATATCAGGCGTGCAGGTCACGATCGAGGGCCAGCCCGCCAATGTGATTATCGGCGACCAGCGCGCCGAAGCCACCTACCGCGTCGATACGCCGGACCATCCCTGCCTGCGCGTGTGCAAGGTGGCGTCCGCCGCCAGCGCCTTGCCGGGCGAAATCGTCGAATTCACGATCCGCTTCGATAACACCGGCGATCAAACCATCGGCAACGTGACGATCGTCGACAGCCTGACCACGCGCCTGGAACTGTTCGACGGCAGCGGGCAATGCAGCCGCAAGGCGAAGTTCTACACGAATCCCAACGAGGTGGGCTCGCTGATCCTGCACTGGGACATCGAAGAGCCGCTGAAGCCCGGCGAAGGCGGCATCGCGCGGTTCAAGTGCAAAGTGCGGTGATAAATGCTCCGCTGCCGCGTCGCGGCTAAGCGGTTTGCGTGGTTATCTCTTTGGCCGCTTCTCTCCGCGGCCTTGTTCGCCCATAATCTCTAGCGAACCTGATTCCTGACCCCTGACTCCTGATTCCTATGTCCTGGATTTCCGCCCGCACCGCCGCCTTCGACAGCTCCGGCATCCGCAAGGTGTTCGACCTGGCGGCCAAGATGACCGACCCGATCAATCTCTCGATCGGCCAGCCCGATTTCGACGTGCCCGACGGCGCGAAGCAAGCGATGATCGCCGCCATCCAGTCGGGCAAGAACAACTACGCCCAAACGCAAGGCATCGCGCCGCTGATCGAAAAACTAGCCGCCCAAGTCGCTGCCGAATTCAAACACGCCGACCGCAAGCTGTTTGTCACCAGCGGCACCAGCGGCGCACTGGTGTTGGCCATGATGACGTTGGTCAACCCCGGCGACGAAGTGATCGTGTTCGATCCGTACTTCGTGATGTACGATCCGCTGGTGAAACTGATGGCCGGCCGCGTGGTGCTGGTCGACACGTATCCCGATTTCAGCATCGACCTGGACCGCGTGCGCTCGGCCATCACCGGCAAAACCAAAGCCATCCTGTTCAACAGCCCCGCCAATCCCACGGGCAAACTGGCCTCGCAAGCCGAAGTGCGCGGACTGGCGGAACTGGCCGCCAAGCACAACATTGCCCTTGATCAGCGACGAAATCTACCGCCGCTTTTGCTACAACGATTCGTTCGTCTCGCCGGCCAAATTCAACGATCGCACCATCGTGATCGACGGCTTTTCGAAGTCGTACGCCATGACCGGCTGGCGCGTCGGCTTCGCCCACGGCCCGGCCGAAGTGATCAATGAGATGATCAAGCTGCAGCAGTACACGTTTGTGTGTTCACCGACGCCCGCGCAATGGGCGTGCATTGACGCACTGGATATCAACATGCAATCGCACATCGACGAATATCGCGGGAAGCGCGACAAAATCGTGGGCGGCCTGCGCGACCTGTACGAAATCACCCAGCCCGAAGGGGCTTTCTACGTGTTCCCGAAAGTGCCGGAGAGTTCCGGCGCAAAATCCGCCACCGAATTCGTCGAAAAAGCGATTGCCAACCAACTGCTGATCATCCCCGGCAAGATTTTCTCCAGCCGCGACACGCACTTCCGCATCTCGTACGCCGCCAGCGACCGCACGATCGACCGCGGCATCGAAGTGCTGCGAAAACTGGCGAAGAATTGACCACGGTCAATCGCCATCGATCCTTTTTAGCGGCGTCGCTTGCGACGCGTTTGCCCCGAAGAACTTATTGCCACCCGCAGGGTTTCATTGGATGCTGGAACCCAGAGGAGGCCCTCTTTATGCGCCACGTCGATTTCTCCCGCCGGCAATTCTTGGGAGGCCTGGCCGCCGGGGCCGCCCTGTTCTCGACCCCCGGCCTGTTCGCCGAAATTCTGACCGCCACGCCGCGGCTGACCGAGGGCCCCTTCTATCCCGACAAGCTGCCGCTGGATACCGACAACGACTTGATCATCGTCAACAACTCCACGACGCCGGCCGTCGGCGAAATCACGCACCTGACCGGCCGCATTCTCAGTTCCTCGGGCACGCCGGTCCGCGATGCCTATGTGGAAATATGGCAGGTCGATCACAACGGCATCTACCTGAACTCGCACGATCGCAGCGAAGACCAGCGCGATCAGAATTTCCAAGGCTACGGCCGGTTCCTCACCGATTCCCAAGGCCAATATTATTTCCGCACGATTAAGCCGGTGCACTACACCGGCCGCACGGCCCACATTCACTTCGGCATCAGCCGCAACGGCCGCCGCGTTTACACCACGCAGTTGTTCATCAAGGGCAACCCCGACAACGAGCGCGACGGCGTGTTCCGCGGCATTCAGGGCGCCAAGGCTCAAGAAATGGTGCTGGTGGATTTCAAACCGATTCAAGAATCGAAGATCGGCGAATTGGCCGCCAATTTCGACATCGTGATGGGGCAAACGCCCGAGGATCCGCCGAAAGACGACGGCGCCATCAAAGGCGGCATTGGCAAATCAGAGGATTCGCTCCACCGCCTGCCGGCCCGCCAGGCCTCGGTCCGCCGCCAAGATAACGAGCAGCCGCACTAGTCAGTGCGTCTGTTTGTATTCGTCCACCACTTGCCGCACTTTGGCGATCGTAAAGCCGTACGTCTGCGATAGCCGGCCCAATTTCTGATTTTCATCCACATCCCCCGGCAACCCGAGCTGCGTGATCAGTTCGGCCAACGGGATACCTGCGGCGTCGGCCACTTCGCGCAGCGTCTGCGAACCACGAATGCTCGGCTGATCGTCGTCGGAGCTGAGGTGCATCCGCCCGCCCGGCGCTCCGGTTCGCGCAATCGGCGCAACAAACGGCGCCGCCGCCAAAGCGATGAGAGCCGCGAATCCAACCACGGCCAGCGCGACGCGCCCTCCGTAGGCTCCCTCGGCTTTGCGACCTTTCATGACCGAGACGATCCACTTCCAATGCAACAGCAGGTGCAGCGCCAGCGTGCCGAAGAAGACGATCGAAATCCAAAAGTGGACGTCGCCCCAACCGTGCCGATCCAGACCAAATAGCGTCGTGAATCGGCCAATGCCCGGCGGAAGTACGTAGCGCAGCAGCACGCCCGTCGTCGTGATCAGCACGAAGCCCGCAAAGGCAACGACGTCGACGAGCAGATTGAGTGTCGGCCTTTTCATCGCACGCTTCCGGGCTCACAAAAAACCCACCGGGCCGGACGTGCAACACGCTACGCCGAATTCTTCTTCTCTTCGACGATGGGCAGCACGCGCTCGCGCCCCTCAACCGCATCTTGCGTCACTACATAGCGGGCGCCCTGATTTTCCGGCAGATCGTACATCACGTCGAGCATTACTTCCTCGATGATCGACCGCAATCCGCGGGCGCCGGTGTCTTTTTCCAGCGCCCGGCGAGCGATCGCCCGCAGCGCCTGCTCGGTGAAACTCAAATCGGCACTTTCCATCGAGAACAGCTTCTGATACTGCTTCATCAGCGCATTCTTGGGCTCGGTCAGCACCCGCACCAGGGCGGCTTCATCCAACGGCTTCAGCGCCGAAATCACCGGCAACCTGCCCACTAGCTCAGGTATCATGCCGAATTCGAGAATATCATCGCTGCAAACGCTGGTGAGCAATTCGCCCAGTTCATGCTCGTCACGCTGTCCGCTGGGCTGGCCGAACCCGATGGTCCGGCGGCCCAGCCGCTTGGCGATAATTTCGTCCAATCCGACGAACGTGCCGCCGCAAATGAACAGGATGTTCGTGGTGTCCATCTGGATGTACTGCTGCTCGGGATGCTTGCGGCCACCCTGCGGAGGCACATTGGCCACCGTGCCTTCGAGCATCTTGAGCAAGGCCTGCTGCACCCCTTCGCCGCTGACGTCGCGGGTGATCGACACGTTGTGCGACGTTTTGCCGATCTTGTCGATTTCGTCGATGTACAGAATGCCGCGTTGCGCCGCTTCGATGTCGAAATCCGCCGCATGCAACAGTTTCAGCAGCAAGTTCTCGACGTCTTCGCCCACGTAGCCAGCCTCGGTCAGCGTGGTGGCATCGCCGATGGCAAAGGGCACGTGCAGGATTTTGGCCAGCGTGCGGGCCAACAGAGTTTTGCCGCTGCCGGTGGGACCCAGCAGCATGATGTTCGATTTATCGACTTCGACGTCGGCCGGCTCGGTGCCCAAGCGTCAGCCGCTTGTAGTGGCTGTGGACCGCCACGGCGAGCACCTTCTTGGCGTGCTCCTGGCCGATCACGTATTCATCAAGCTGCGTGACGATTTCGCGCGGACTGGGAATGCGCGTGAAAAGCTGCTTGGTGGCCCCGCGGCGACGGCGTTCCTGATCCAGAATCGACTGGCACAGTTCGATGCATTCGCCGCAGATGTAAACGTCGCCGGGCCCTTCGACCAGCGGCCCGACGTCGCGGTAGCTTTTGCGGCAGAACGAACAGAAGGCGTTCTTCTTGGTTGTGCCGCCTCCGCCGCCACTGCCTCCGCGTCGGCCGATGTTCACGTCTCTCCCGTTGGGCATGCTAATCCTTTCCAGTTTCCTATCCGCGATGCATTCTTGCATCGCGGACAGATAGTATTTCCTCAAGAAGTCGGCTCGAATGGCTTCGACTGGAAAGTTCGCAGTTTCGCCCGGAGCATCCCTGACCGCAGTTGATCGAGCTGATAGTTTCAGTTACGTAATTAGTGATTCGTTCGTGGTGAGTAGATGAGTAGGTAAGAAACCTCGCCGAAAAAAACTGACTCGTCGCTTCGTACTTACTCACCTACTCACTTACTCGCCTGTCAATCAGTGCCGCCTTGCAATCCAACCAATCCTTACCGTCAGACACCGCACTTTCAACCCGCTACCAACACCATCACCGCAGCCAACCAAATCAACGCCGACGATCGACCTAACCCGGCTGGTCCGTACTGTTTAACTCCGCTTCGGGCCTTTGGGCCAAGTTCGCTTTTATCTTTCGGAATTCCTCGTCGCTAAGCTCACCCTGGTCATGGAGTTCGCGAAATTTGGTGAGCAGTTCGCTGGCGGTTGGCTGATCGTTCTCCTTACCACCGCGAAACCTTGCCACTACAAAAGCGCCCAAGGCGGTAAGCGCGGCAATCGCCGCAAACAACAGCCCGGCATGCACCAGTGGACGAGCCAAAAACTCCCCCATCGCATCGCCACCCCGAGCCGGGCCGCCAACTCCAAACTTCCGACATCACCACACCATTATGAACATCTCCCCGCAAACAGTCCAGGACGCCCAATCCGCAGAAAACGGACTGTCCACCGCGGCGCTGGGCTTTGGCGGCGCGTGCCACATCCAACGAGCGCAACAACTGCATGATCCGGCTCCGCCGATCGCTAAACATACAGAAGCCTCCCTTGGGCGACTGTGAACATCGGTTCACTTATAGGACTGACCCCGTGGGATTGAATCCCGGACTCGGGGACCGTGGAAAAGTTGTTGAAAGTGAGTTGCAAACCCCATGCCGCGCTGATTCTCGCCGCATTCTCGGCCAAGTGGCTGGAAAGATCATGTCTGAGGTGAAAATGTTTCCACGCGATTTTACAGTTGAAAATGGCCTTGGTGCAGATGAAAGCAATGCTACTTTCGCAACCGAAGCTTCCCACTTCGCCCCGCTTCCCCTTGCGGCAGCTCCTGATCAAGCCGCGCTCCCGATAGCGTCGATACAAGATGATGCGGCATCGTACTTTGAAAGGATTCGCGCATGCGCCGACCTCACGCATGGATGCAACTGGTCGTGGCAGCCTGTGGGCTGCTATTTGCTTCGGCGCGTAGTGTATGCAGATGACTCCCTGCCGCCGGCAATCGCTTGGCGTCAAAACGCGTTTTCGATTCCTTTCAAAGTCGCTTCGGCTAGCGGCGCGGAACAGCAGCCTGCCGAAATCCGCCTGTACGTTTCGACCAACGGTGGCGCGAAATGGGACCTGGCGCAAACCGTGGCGCCAAGCGCCACGAGTTTCACCTATCGCGCGGCGGCCGACGGCGAGTATTGGTTTCTGATTCGCAGCGTGGATCATAAGGGCCAACTGCAGCCCGAACTAAGCGACAAGCCCGAGCTGCGGGTGATCGTCGATACCGTGGCGCCGCGACTGGATTTGACGACGACGCGCGGCGAGGCGGGCGAAATTCGCGCCAACTGGCAAGCCGTCGATCCACAACTCAACGCCGACAGTTTGAAAATCGAATATCAAGGCACCGACGGCAAGTGGCATCCGGTGGCCATCGATCGCCCGCCCGGCAACAGCCAGCGGAGCACGACCACGGGCACCATGACCTGGTGGCCGACCGACGCTCCGGCCACCGTCAAAGTGCGAGCCGAAATTAGCGACCGCGCCGGCAATGTGACCGTGAGCAATGCCAAGGCCGACCCGGCGGCGAAAGTGGCGCACAACGATAACAACGGCGGATCGAATTCAACGCCGCCGTTAGTGGCCGGCTCGACTCAGGATTCCGGTCTATCGTCAACGTGGATGCCCGCGCCGCCGCCGAGAAAATCGCACTCATCTGATACGGCTTCGACTGCCGCGCCAAACAATCAATGGCCCGCCGACCGTGTATCGAACGATCCCTTTGGCCGCGCCCCCATCAACGCCGCTTCGCTGCCCGACGGCCCGGTGGAAAGCACAGTGAATCCGCCGATTCGCAATCAAGCGCCAGCGGTGAGCGACGACGAAGCAGCCGCTGCGCCGAAAAACCAGCCTTCCCGCGAAGCGAACTCCAATTCCAAGCTGCCCCTCGGCGAGCGCCCGCGCATGGTCAATGCCCGCTCGTTCGACTTGGAATACGAGGTGGACGGCGTTGGCCCCTATGGCATCGCCCGCGTGGAACTGTGGGGCACGCGCGATGGCGGCCGCACGTGGACCAGCTACGGAGCCGATAATGATAACCGCAGCCCCATCCGCGCTAGCGTCGATGGCGAAGGGCTGTATGGATTCAGCATCACCGTGCAAAGCGGCAATGGCCTGGGAGGCCAACCGCCGCGGGCAGGCGACGCCCCGCAAATGTGGGTGATGGTCGATCTCACCAAGCCCGTCGTGCGGCTGACCGGCGTTGAACCCGGCACTGGTGAACACACCGGTGAACTGCTGATTCACTGGGAAGCCAGCGACGAGGCGCTGGCCGTGCGCCCCATCACGCTGCAATTCAGTGACCGTCCGGGCGGCCCCTGGTCGATCATCGCCGCCGGGCTGGAAAACACCGGCAGCTACGCCTGGCGGCCGGACAACCGCGTGCCGGAGCGCATCTACCTGCGGATCGAAGCCCGCGACGAAGCCGGCAATATATCGATCTTCGATACCACCGAAGCCGACGGCGCTGGATCGCATTCGCCCCGAAGCACACATTCGCGAAGTGCGCCCTGCCGGCGATGCTGCGTTCCGCGCGTGGATCGATTCCGGGGTAAGCGGCCGGTAGTTGACGGTTCTTTCTCGGCGCGACATGCTCTTCTGCATGCCCGACGCCGTTTCTGCCTTCGATTTTCTCGCCCGCGAAAAATCGCCTGCGATTCCACCGGTGTGCGTGCTGTTTGGCGAAGAGCCGCTGTTGAAAAGCGAATCGCTCCAGCGCCTGCGCAGCGCGGTGCTTAGTTCTGAAGATGCCGACCTTTCCTATACCGTATTCCAGGGGGACGACGTCGAGCCATGCGAAATGTTCGACGAGTTGGCCACCGTTTCCATGCTCGGCGGCGGCAAGCGCATGGTCGTGGTCGATGACGCCGACAGATTTGTCAGCAAATACCGCGATGTTCTAGAAGAATATTGCGACAAGCCCCGCCAGGCTTCCGTTTTGGTGCTCGACGTGGCCGGTTGGGCCGCCAACACGCGGCTGTTCAAGAAATTGGCCCAAACCGGCCTGCAAATCAATTGCAACCTGCCTCGCCAAAAATGGGGCGAAGGCGCGGACGAAGATTCGGTACTTTCTTGGCTTACTGCCCGCGCTGCACAACATCACCATGCCAAACTCGCCGCCGGCGCCGGTGAACTGCTGGTGGAAATTGTTGGCCCGCAACTCGGCCGTCTCGATCAGGAACTGGCCAAGCTTTCGCTGTTGGCCGGACCAGCTACCGAAGCAGAAAAGCAGAAGGCAGAAGGCAAAAGGCAGAAGACAGAAACAGCCGCTGTCCGCACGATCTCCCGCGAATTGGTGGAGCAAGCTGTCGGCGGCTGGCGCGAAAACCGCCTGGGTGATGATCGAAGCGGCCTTGGAAGGCAATGCCGCGCGAAGCGCTGGTGCAGCTGGATCGCCTGCTGCTGGCGGGTGAAGAACCGATAGCCCTGCTGGCGATGATGAGCGGGTCGTTGCGGCGGATGGCCGCCGCCACCCGGATTGTGGAACAAGCCGAAAGCCAGCGCGCGCCGCGTCACGCTGCAGCAGTCCCTGCAGGAAGCCGGCGTCAAAAACAACAAATTCGTGCTGGACAAAATTGCCGGGCAGTTACGAAAAATCGGTCGGCGTCGGGCCGCCAAAATCTACCGTTGGCTGCTGGAGGCCGATTTGGCCCTGAAAAGCTCGCATTCCTCCGGCGATCGGGCTCGATTCGTTCTGGAGCAACTGATTGTGCGGCTGTCGCAGCAGTGCGCCTCGCAGCCCGCCGGCCGTTAGACTCGTGCGACTCTACCGTCTTTGCCGTGCCCCCGGCACAAACGGGTTGTGCCACAAGCGCCTGCTGACAACGCCTGGGCGAACTCTAATTGCGGCCGGCCCAGCGATGCGCTGAAATGGCGTTTGATAGGCTCGCCGGTTAACCCTCCTGGCCGGCAGCCCCGGCACAGCCGGATTGTTGGGGCGTCAAACTTTCCGGTTTGCGGGAATTAATTTTCGCTTAACTCCTCTGGGGGTTTTGCCCAGCGATTGGGCAATCCACAAATTTCCAAGAAGGAGGATATTCCCCGCCGATGCAACACTCAGCCACGGATCGGCATCAAGGGACGGAGTCCCCCATGCACCTGGATGACCGCTTGCGCGGTTGCAAGACGGTATCCGGGACCGCAGCAGCATTGTGGGCTGTGGTTAAAACTTGTTCGCCAATTGTGTGAGGGATGCACAACATGAATGCCATTCGCTTCGGCACTGCGCGGTCGGCGCGTTATGCGTAGCAGGGACGGCCTTGGGCCAAAACAATCCGCTGCGCAGTCAAGACTCCTACGCCATTCAACTGACCCGTCTGGACGATCAATCGTCGACGCCCAGCTACTCGTACGACGATTACAGCGCACCGGCGCCGGCGAAGGCCACTATCCGGGCTGTCAACGTCGCCGGCTGCCACGCCTCCCGCGCCGCAGCAGCCGCAACGTCCGGCCGACAACGGCGAGGCCGCCGGCGGTTCGTGCGATAACTCGTTGCACGGCACCTGTTGGGATAACGAAACTTGCGTGCCCCTGTGCTGCCGCGATAATCATTGGTTTGCTTATGTCGGTGGCCTGACCATGGGCCGCGACACGCCCAATAAGTTCTGGACCACCTACGATCAGAACAATGCCGCCAACCAATTGCTGTACTTCCCCGGGGCCGACTGGGGCGGCGGCATCGATACCCGCATTGGCTACTGGTTTGGCTGCGGCTGTGGAAACGATCCGGCCGGCTGCGCTTGCTGCAATAATGGCTGCGACGGCTGCCGTTCCGGTCGCGTGGGCGTGGAAGCGGTGTACTGGGGAATGTGGGGCCTGGACGGCAACAGCGCCGTGTTCAGCAACACCCACGACCTAGGCACGGTGCAGAACGACGGCTTTGTTGGCTTCGTGAATCCCGACGACGCCAGCCTGTGGTACGACAACGCCGATGCCGTGCGGCTATCGCCAACGACGAGTTCCACAACGTGGAAGTCAACTTCCTGTGGATGCCCTGCTGCAATCCGTGCAATCGCTTCCAGATGACGGCTTTGGCCGGCATCCGCTACTTCCGCTTCAGTGAAGGCCTGACGTGGGATCAGTTCGGCGACCCGGCCAACGTTCCCGTCGGCTCCTCCGACGAAGCCATCTCAACACCAACGTGCAGAACAACCTGGTGGGCTTCCAGATCGGCACCTACATGACGTACTGCTTCCACGAGAACTTCAGCATCTTTGCGATTCCCAAGATCGGCATCTTCGGCAACCACATGACGGGCTTCAACCGGATGTGGCTCGCCGACGGCACCTATGCGACGTTCGACGACAGTGGCGACCGTTTGAACTTCAACAACACCAAGAACGTGTTCTCGATGATGGGCTCGATCGATGTCGGATTCAACTGGGCTTTGAATCGCACGTGGAGCTGGATTGGCGGTTACCGCGCGGTGTTAGTCACCGACCTGGCCTTAGGCGACAACCAGATTCCGCAGTTTTTTGCCGACGAGGCCGGCTGGCAGAACATCAATTCCAATGGCGACCTGATCCTCCACGGCGCCTTCACGGGACTTGAAGCGCGGTTTTAGTTTGGAAGGAGTAGGACAGACAGTTAGCCAGGGATGGCAGCCGTAAGTTAGATTCGTGCCTTGGCGTAACTGAGAAGAGACAACTTGAGACCGATTCAAACCTCGGCCGGGCCCCTCCCGGCCGAGGTTTTTTGTTGACGGGCGAATTGTGAGTAGGTGAGTGAGTAAGTAAGAATTCGGGCCGCGGAATAGATGTTGCTTACTCACTTCCTGTCATTTGATTTTTATGCCCCCATCGTTTTGCACTTCAATTGTCTTGTTATCCTTCATGAGCTGCTCAAGATAGTCGATCGTTCCCTTGGTTACCTTGAAGGACTGCGGGCCACCGATCATTTTCGACTCGTTGGGCTGCTGCTCGAACTTCAGTTCGTTGAGGTTCCCCGTGGTCGAGCGCACAATTCTGCGTGATGTACATCGCGCCAAGCGCGGTGCCCGCCAACGCCAACACAATCGCCGCCGTGGCCAAGTTTTTCATGAGATCATCCTCCTGTGTCGAAAGTGCATTGCTTACGGCCGCGGCCATTCTACAAAAAACCGGAGTGCATCCTAGGATTTTGACCGCAATTCTGAATTTCCGGTTCGAAATCTGCTTGGCCGGCAGATCAACCGATTTCCCGCCGTACTCGAATGGCCACTTAAAATCGCAGTGCATTTCAACCACAATAGAAGCTGCCAACTGTTGTGTCTGTTTAGCATGTTCGCCTTGATAGCCGCTGCATGAATAACGAGTCTTCGCCTACGACAGCCAGGCCGAATCCGATCCGCATTGCGGTCATTTCCTTTCTGGCACTCACCCTGGAGCTGGCGCTGATCCGGCTTGATTCCGGCGGAAATCAAGGCGATTTCCTACTTTACCAATCTGCTGCTGTTTTCCGCGTTTTTTGGGCTGGGGCTGGGCTGCATCCTGTGGAAACGAAATGTGCCTCCGTACCTGATGACGGTGGGCCTGGTTCTGATCTTCGTGCTGGTGACCGCCATGAGCGGCATCACCATCTACGACACCCACGGCGAACTGCATTACTGGCTGCAACAGGAAGCCGCACGCTTCCAGCCGCTTTTCCAAATTCCCTTGGTGGCGGCGGCATTTTCCGTGTTCTTGGTTTCCGCCATCCCGTTTGTGACGATGGGCTGCACACTCTCCCGGGAAATGCAAAAACACGAACGCCTTTCCGCCTACGCGTACGACCTGTTGGGCAGCTTCCTGGGGACTGTCGCCTTCGCGCTGGTTTCGTATCTCGGGTGCCCACCCTGGGTGCTCATTACGTTGACGGCGTTCACTTGGGCCTTTGTGTTTTGTCCTCCAGGCAATGTCCGCCTGGCCCAATCGATTGCCGGGCTGTTGTTCCTGTACTTTGCGGTGCAGCCTTACTCCTGGTGTTGGAGCCCGTACTACTTCGTTCAATATAACGTGGCCCCCAGCCGGATTACGGTGTGGGTGAACTCGAGTTTCCACCAGGAGGCGATCGACTTTAAAACCGAACAGCCCGAGGCTCAAAAGATGGCCGAACAAATGACAAAGAAGTTCGGCTTGCCTTACCAGATCTATCAGGAAATATCACAACGGCCAAACGCCGCAAAAAGTTCTGATCCTGGGAGCCGGCTCGGGAAACGACGCGAACATTGCGCTAATCAATGGCGTGCCCAAAATCACCGCGGTGGAGATCGACCCGCAAATCGCGCGAATCGGTCGCGAATTCAACCCGCTGCACCCGTATCAAAATCCGGCCGTGCGGCTGGTAATTGACGATGGGCGGCATTTCCTCTGGACGACCAAAGATCGATACGACATGGTCATTTTCGGCACGCTCGATTCGCAGACGCTGCTTTCGGGCCAGACGAACCTGCGGCTTGATAATTACATATACACGACGCAGTGTTTCGACGAAGTGCGGAAAGTGCTTAAACCGGGCGGCATGTTTGCGGCATACTACTCGGTGTTCAAGGATTGGTTTTTCAATCGCATTTATTCCACCGTGGCCGCAGCTTTTCCCGGCGCCCTGCGGATGTTCAACACCCAAGAGAATTACCTTTTCAACACGATCATCATTGCGGCCAAGGAGCTGCCCGACTTCGTTTCCAATGCCGAAACGGATCGCAAACTGAATACCGTGGCGCCCTCGACCGACGATTGGCCGTACATTTATTTGGAATATCCCACGATCTCGAGCTTGTACTTGCAATTGTTCGCGATGATCGGGGCGAATGATTCTGGTGGTATTGTTTGTTTTGCGCAAGCTGGAAAAGTCGCCGCAATGGCACCTGGATTTTTTCTTTTTGGGCGTCGGTTTCAGCCTGATGGAATCGGCCGCCATTGTGCGGCTGGCGTTGGCCTTCGGCACAACGTGGGTGGTGAGCGCCGTGGTTTTCGCCGCGGTGTTATTAACCGTGTTCCTGGCCAATTATCTGATTGAGCTGCGGCCCGACATCCCGGCCGCCGTCGGCCTGGATCCTGCTGCTGGCTGCCCTGGCTTTCAATTTCTTCTTTCCCGGTGGAAACGCTGTTGCTGTTCTCCTTTCCGCTGCGGCTGTTGGCGGCGGGAGCTTTGATTGGCACTCCGGTGTTTTTTGCCGGAGTCTGTTTCAGCACGCTCTTCAAGCGCGAGCCGGAGGTGGGCCTACCGTTTGGCATGAACCTGATCGGCGCCATGGCGGGCGGTTCGATCGAATACCTCTCGATGCTGATCGGCATGAAGAATATCTGGCTGATCCTGCTGGGCGTGTACTTCCTGGCGTTTGTTTGCAACCGGGTGAAAGCCAAATGGCCCAGCCGAGCGGCGGCGTGAAATACGAGCACAGGCGCAAGCATGCCGCCGCAAGCACGCCATCACGTCCACAACTGGCGGTCCAGCATCCGGTAATTCACTGCTTCGCTCAGGTGCGTGCTGTTGATGTGATCGCTGGCTTCCATGTCGGCAATCGTGCGGGCCACGCGTAAAACTTTATCGTGCGCACGGGCCGACAGCCCAAGCTCCGTCATCGCGCTGCGCAGCAAATTCATGCCCGCCTCATCCAGCCGGCAATGCTCGCGAATTTGCCGGTGGCTCATGTGGGCGTTGTGCCGCACGGGGCTGCCGTTGAACCTTTGCTGCTGCGCCGCGCGGGCCACCTTCACTTGCTCGCGCATTTGGGCACTTGTCGATCCGCTGCGCGTGGTGGCCAATTCCTGATAAGCCACCCCCGGCACTTCGATGTGAATATCGATCCGGTCCAATCGCGGGCCGCCAAGCTGCGAATTGAGTTCACCGTAAAATCCTGAGTGAACACTGCCGTCGAGGTTGGCAAGGCATAAGGAGGTGGCTAGCCCACACCCATCCCCGGCTCACAGTTGCCATCCGCTTCGCTGCGGCGGAACCGGGAAATGTTCAGGAAGGATGAGGCGGAGCGGTGTGATTTACTCTCCACAACTTGAACTCGATGGTGATTCGCTGCTTTCATTCTTCAAAATGAAAAAGGCGTTCGGATCGCGAAAATAGCGGCTTATGTGGTCGAGAACACCGGTTAACTACGTCGCACACTGCTACGACTCCACACCACCCTGGAGCTGTTCCCAGCTCCTGCGGAAATCGACGCGCAGCTGGCTGATCCGGCCGGGGCTCACACCGAACTGCCGCGCCACCTCAGCGGTTGGCTCCCCCAGGGCCAGCGCCTGCGCAATCCGCCGATTCTGCGGCGACAAGGCGTGAAACCAGGCCGCCACGTCAATGCGGGCAGCCGCCGTCTCGGCCGGGCCGGAGCGGTGGTCTTCCACAAGCAATTGACTCCATTTTCCTGTCTGGTCATCACGCTGATCGAGCCGCTCGATGGTCAGAATATGAGCCCTGCGGCACAGGGGGACAGGATGTCATGCACGTTCAGCCGGCCGCCTACGCGCCGCCCGGCACGGACCTGACGGATGGCAAACTGTGCCAAAGGGGTCGAATATGCCAAGATCGATTTGCCTCGGCGCACGAGCTGGATGAACGCGCAGATAGGCGTTGGCTATGACTTCTTCCGTCAGCTCCCCGCGAGCTTCGGCACTTATGCTACGAAATGCGAATGCCGCCTGCTGCTGGATCCCGGGCAACAGTTTTAGAAACTTTTCATGTACGGATTCAGTTGAGCGGACCACGGAACTGGTTTTTAACGGCGCGATCATGAGGACACCTCCAAAACGATGGAGGACCGCCCCCCGGGGCGGTCCTGTTAGTAAAAACAGAACCGCCCCAGCAACCGCGCCGGGGCGTTCACTTACTTCAAGCATCCGCACGAGAGCTGTGCGGTGCTATGACTGACGGTCAACGACTAGTGATCCTCTGGTAGTAAGATGCAGGTGGAGGCTCGTCGGCCGTCGTCGCCCACCGCCTCTGTAATCAACCAGATTTTCACGCCTAACTGCGTCTGATCGACAGAGAGCAATCTTGCTCCGGTGTGCAGCGCCTCCTCGTTGGCACGCGGGTTGTCCTGGCTCACGATTCCCCAGTCGCCAGTCAGGTGGCGATGGAGGAACTCGCGTGGCCCCTGCCTGGATTCCTCCAAGGCTCGGAGAGCGGGTAGTGTCGCAACGATGCGACCAAGGCTGAATTTGTTCATGTGGCCCTTTTGTTCTTGTGGTTGTGTGTCGGCGCAAGTTTGCTCTGATCACTGCTAATGAAAAACGCCCTGGGTACATCCACGGTGAGGCGGGTGTATCCAGGGCGTGCGGCGCGACAGTGGCCGGCTCGAAGCTAGCCCGACTCTCCAAGGCTTATGGCACAGACTGCGTGAATATTTAGTGCTTGCCCGGCGTTTCGCAGCCGGTTTAGACGTGTTGGCCGACGAATAGGGGTGCTTGATCGTTCGCGGCCCCCGAGCGGCCGATGACTTGGCCCACCGGTTGCTTATTCGCTGCCGGCGGCATACCTTCCAGGTTTTCAGCCGTTAGTCAGACCCCCCGCCAAGAATTCGAACAAATAACCCCACAAAAATTCATCGCCAAATGGCAGCTCGCTAATCTATCTGAGCGTAGTGCCTACCAACAACATTTCCTCGATTTGTGCGACCTACTGGGTCAGCCCAAGCCGGCCGCAGCCGATCCCGACGGCACGTTTTAGACATTTGAGCACGGCGTAACAAAGAGCGAAGGGGGCAAGGGATGGGCCGATGCGAAAACGGTGCGTGCTCTCCTTCACCGCCGCTTCCGGCAAACCCACCAAAATGGTTTTAGGCAGCGCGCCCGGCGAAACGTCGACCTCCACTTCCACCGGCACCGCGTCAATGTCCAACAGCGAGAACGTGTGCAGCTTGGCCAGCATGAGAATTGCCCCGAGAAAGCCCAGCGTGACCCTGCAGCCGGACGACACTGAACAGGCGTCAACGGCCGCCCATTTGTGACGCCGCGGCGTTCAACGTGCAAGTCGCTCGGCAGTCTTGTCCCGGCCCAGATTCAGCCTAACCTTCGTCCGCCGCTTTGAGCCATGGCTCCAGTGTCGGCGTGTGCGAGAACAGCTCGGCCTCCTTGAAATACAGGCCGATCTCGCGCTTGGCAGCATCGGGGCCGTCGGAGGCGTGCACCAAATTCATTTGCCGGCTGGAACTGAAATCGCCACGGATGGTGCCGGAGGGCGCTTTCAAGCCGTTGGTGGGGCCGAGCATTTCGCGCACCACGCGGATGGCCTCTAGCCCTTCGATCACTGCGGCAATGATCGGCGCGCCGGTGATGAACTGCTCCAAGCCCGGATAAAACGGCTTGCTCACGTGCTCTGCGTAATGCTTTTTCGACAGTTCGGGAGTGACGCGCAGCATCTTCATGGCGACGAGGTTGAGCCCTTTATCTTCGAAACGGGCCAGAATCCGCCCGGCCAGCCGCCGCTGCATGCAGTCGGGCTTCAGCAAAACCAAGGTGCGCTCCATGGGCAACTTTCTCATCGAAATAACTGGAAAGCCGGGATTCTAGAAAAATCGCCCTCTATTCACAAGCGCCGCTCGGCGCTTTGCCATTGACCGAACCCACCACGTGGCCGTACCCTCCCGCCGTCATGATTGGGCGAATCGCATTCATTTTCAGCGTGCTGGTACTGCTGGCGTCGCCGGCGCCAGCCGATGCGGCGGATAATTCCGCGGCCGCAGAGCTGCCCGATATCCTCGTGCTGCGCAACGGTGAGCTTCTGGAAGGAAGAATTACGCGGCAAGACGACCGCTACGTGGTGTCGCTTACCGATGGGGAAATCCGGCTTTCGGTCCACGAGGTGGATTTCCTCTGTCATTCGCTGCAGGAAGCGTACGACGTGCAAAGCCGGCGGATCACCGGCCAGCGCATCGAAGACCGCCTGCACCTGGCTAGTTGGTGCCTCAGGCACAATCTCACCGGCCCTGCAGCCCAGGAACTTGCGGCGGCCATGGCGATCGATCCCAACGACGTGCGCGTGGCGGTGCTCGATCGGCGCTTGCAGGAAATGCTCCACCCCACGCAGGAAAGCGAATCGGCTGAAGCGGAACCCAGCTCTGCAGGTTCTCCTGATGCCTCTCCCGAAACAAGCAGCAGCCCGAAGTTGCCTGCCGGCGTCGACGACTTGGAACGAATGGCCCGCAACTTGCCGCGCGGGGCGATGGAAAGCTACTCCACCACAATTTTGCCATTGCTATTGAATCATTGTGCCACGGCGGGATGCCACTCGGTGGGCACGCAATCAAAGTTCGTGCTGCTGCGGCCCTCGCCAGGCAGTCCGACCGCGCGCCGCCTGACGCTGCGCGATTTGCACAACACGCTGGACTGGGTCGACTACGAAACGCCGGCCAAGAGCAAGTTGCTTTCCACCGCCAAAGCGGCACACGCCACCTGCACGGCGCCGGCGATCGAAAAGGAAGAATCGCGCGAGTATCAGCAACTTGTGGCCTGGGTAATGCTCGCCACGCAGGGAGATAAGAACCCTGCCCCGCCGGCACGACCGGCCACCATTTCGCTCCGCCCGGCGTCAAAACCAAATCCTCCGCAGGCAAGCGAGCAATCAACAGTTACCGAACACGTGCCGCTGGAGGCCACGGTCAATCCCTCGCCCGCAGGCGCCGGATGGGCCAACGCCATCTCTCCGTCGGGAAAAGTGCCGATTCACACCGCGGTGCCGGCGAGCGGAACGAGCCCCACAGCGCCTGCAGCATCGAAATCGATCCGGCCCGTGCCGCCTGGGCCGGCGGCAGCCGCCCAAGCAAATGAAGGCAACGCAAAATCTTCCGCGGGCGCGGCGGCTACACCGTAACGTCGGCTTGTTGGGCCAGGTGACCGCGATATCGCTGCCGGATCGGCTCGACGACATCGGCCAGGAATTCGTCGACCTGCTGGGGTGCGCGGCCGATGAATTTTCGCGGATCGACCACCAGGGAAAAATCGACCTTGGCGAATGCGTCGTCGGCTTCCAGGCGCGCGATCAGATCGTTGGCGCTCCCCTGCCCTTTCATCTGCTTTGCGGCGGCCTGACTGTGTTGACGGATGCGCTCGTGCAAATTCCTGGCGATCGCCGCCGGCGGCCACTGCGGCCATCAAAATGTTTTCGGTGGCCATGAAGGGTAGTTCTTCGGCAAGGCGGCGGGCAATTACTTGCGGATAGACGACCAACCCGCCGGCAATATTTTGATACAGAATCAAAATCGCATCGGTGGCCAGAAAGGCCTGCGGGATGATGAGGCGGCGGTTGGCGCTATCATCAAGCGTGCGCTCCAGCCATTGCGAGTTGGCGGTGGCAACCGCACTTGTTTCCAAACTCATCACAAACCGAGCCAGGCCGCACATCCGCTCGCTGCGCATCGGATTTCGCTTGTAAGCCATCGCCGAGGAGCCCACCTGCTCCGCCTCGAACGGCTCTTCCATTTCCTGCCGCGAGGCCAACAACCGAATATCGGTAGCGGCTTTGTTGGCACTTTGAGAAATTCCTGCTAGAGCACCCAACACTTGCGCATCGACTTTGCGCGAATAGGTTTGTCCCGTGACAGGATACACCGCGTCGAATTCCATTTTGCGGGCGACGGCCTGTTCCAAATGCGTTCACTTTTTCGTGATCGCCGCCGAACAGCTCCAAGAAGCTGGCCTGCGTGCCGGTGGTGCCTTTCACTCCGCGGGCCTTCAACTCCGCCAACCGATGTTCCACTTCGGTCAGGTCCAGCGCCAGATCGGCCGCCCACAGACAGGCGCGCTTGCCCACCGTGGTAGGCTGCGCGGGTTGAAGATGCGTGAACGCCAAACAGGCCAAGTCGCGCTCGGCTTTGGCGAACTTCCCCAACTGGTCGATCACCGCGGCCAACCGCGCGGCTATCAACCGTAGCCCGCGCCGCATCAGCATCAAATCAGTGTTATCGGTGACGTAGCAACTAGTGGCGCCCAGATGAATAATGCCCCGCGCCGATGGGCAAAGATCGCCGAAGGCTTGGATGTGGGCCATTACGTCGTGCCGCAGTCGATGTTCGTGCGCCTGGGCGGCTTCGAAGTCGATCGTGTCGGCGTGCCGTTTCAGTTCGGCAATCTGCTCCGGCGTGATGGGCACTCCCAATTCCGCTTCGGCTTCGGCTAGCCAAACCCACAATTCGCGCCACATGCGGAACTTGGTGCGATCGCCCCACAGCCGACTCATCTCCGGCGAGGCGTAGCGGCGGATCAGCGGGTTTTCGTAAAACTCGTGGGACATGCGAGGGACTAGGGGCGAGAGGCGAGGGATGAGCAGCGACGCAATCACAATACGATTCTAGCCCGCGAAGTTCGCTCTCACCATTAGCTGCCGACTGCGGATTTTTAATGGTCCAGCGACCAAGCCGGCCCGCGCCACACGAGCGTTCGCTCCCACCAGTCGCCCGTCTGCTGACGACTGTGCCAGTCGGTGAAGCGGTATTGATACAGTTCGATGCGAATGAATTTGGGCGGTGCGTCGGGAAAGGGATTTTGCCCCAGTAGGTTCAAAACCACCGGCTCCCCGCGCAGCAATTGCAGGAGAAACGACCGAAACCAAGGGCTCATATACCGCGGATCCACCGTGCCATTCATGTTATGCACCTGCTCCAGCCGCAATGCCTCGAACCACATTTGCCAATCGAGCCTCGGCTGATGTGGCGTGTTATATCGCGGGACCTCGGAAAGTTTTCCCGGCTTCCAACGGAATTCGTAGGGCTTCCACTGTTCGCCGTCGGCGCTGCCTTCGACGATGATCTCCGGGCGGGTTTCGGTCATTCGCCGGAACAGGCCGTAATCGTTCACTAGCACGAACTGGGCGATATCCATCTCGGCGGCCAGATGAGGCCGTCCGGCAGGCATCGCCGCTTCCTTCAACTGCAACGTACCGAGCACGATCGCAAAAGCGGCGAACGGCACCAACAGAAAGCTCCGCCAGCGCGTGGACGAAGCGAGCAGCGGCCAATCGCTACCTCGAATCCGCCGCCGCAAGAACTGCGGCCAGATTTTGTCGTCCAACATCGTGATGGCCAGCACCACCGTCAGCAGATTGAAGAAGTTGTAGTTGCCCGTGCCGCCGATCAGCATCATTAGCAGCGAGATGGCTGCGAAGGCGATACAGCGCAGCACGCGCGGCCCAAAAATCAGCCATGGCGTGCCCATTTCAATCACTAGCACGATCACCACCGAGAACTTTTGAAACCACTGCGGCAGTTGCGCCATATACCAACTGGTGACCATTGGCAGCGGCTGCGTCCAGTAGTGAAAATCCAGGGCGGTCAGCGATTGCCAAGTGTTGGGTATTGGCAAGCCGTTTTCCAACATGCCGTGGTTCCAGGTGAGCTTGACCACGCCCGACTCGAACATCAGCCGGAACAACAGCCACCAAATGAGCCAGATGGCCAGCCGCGGCGGATGCCGATCGGCCAGGAATTTGGACCGCACCACGAATGGCGCGACGAACATCGCAATCAACCCAGCCTCCAGCAGCAAAATGTCCCATTGGAACGTCAGAAACGTTTGGCCGGCGTGAAATAGCGAGAGATAAATCAACCACAACAGTGCCAGTGCGGGCATCGGCAGCACGCCGGCGATCACCATCAGCGAAAGCAGCGAGCCGGCCGCACACAGGAAATTCAAAAACCAATCGTGCGGACTAATCCACGCCAGCGTGGGAATATTCCAAACTGGCGAAGCCGATGGATCGAGCTGTGCAAAGTGATGCTCGACCGCCTCAAGATATTTGCTTGCCGGCAAGATGCCGTGGTCGCCGACCAGCCCGTCGATCTGCGTCCACAGCGAGACGATGGCGATCAGATATACCAGCCCGATGAGCCGTACGAATAGCGCACTGGCGATGTGATAAGTGGGCCGCCGCAGATCTTTGCCCCACCAAATTCGCCGCAGCGTGGCCAGCGCAGGCCGATTGGCCGCGACCGCTCGATAAACTCGCGTCGGCCGCCGCCGTAAACGGCGGAAATGCGCGTACAGTTCCAGCACCCACTGTTTCCGCCCGCAATGCGCCGCGGCGGCAAAGAACGCCTCGGCGCCGCGCGAGACGCGGCCATCGCTGTCGATGAAGTGTGCCTCGCGTTTGAATTGTTGTTCGCCAATGTTGGGAAATTGCGGCGCGACTTCTTGATACGGGGCGAAGGCAACTTGCTGGCCGACCGCTTCGCGCCACCGCTCTATGCTGGCGCGGCAAAATGCGCAATCACCATCGAAGACGAACAGCGGCAAACTGCCAGGCGTTGGGCCGGGCGACGCAGCATCCGAGGTAGAATCGACCATTCGATGGATTCTACGAGAATGGTGGGGTTGCAGAAACTAGCCGCGTAAGTGGCCGGCAATATGAGCGCCATGCCTAGCTGTTGAACTCGGCGCTCGCCGGATTTCGCGTATCTCGCTCGATCTTACGGCCGTGATTTTGCATCTTCGCGGCATACGTAATATTCTTGAAGATCATGACTCGGTTCACTGTGAAATCGTCGATCGGCATTGTGCTACTGGTAATGCTTACAAGCATTGTCTACCTACCAGCCATCCACGGCGGTTTCATCATGGACGACGAGTTGCTGCTGACCGAAAACAGCCTGGTCAAGTCTTCCGGCGGGCTCTGTCGCATCTGGTTCACCACCGAGCCGTATGAATACTATCCGATTTCGTACAGCAGTTTCTGGCTCCAGTGGCGCTTATGGGGAGCAAATCCGACAGGGTATCACGCCGTAAGCCTGGCGTTACACCTGGCCTCGGCGCTGTTGCTTTGGGCGACGCTACGGAAGCTAACTATCCCCGGCGCATTTCTGGCGGCGCTTTTGTTTGCGGTGCATCCGGTGAATGTGGAATCGGTGGCTTGGATTGCGCAGCAGAGAAACATGCTGGCGATGCTGTTCTTTCTGCTTTCAATCGATTGTTATCTGACTTCCGAGGAGCGCAGGGAAGCCCGCGACACCGCGCTGCCCAACATCTGGCTGTGGCTCAGCTTTTTTTCCTTCGTGCTGGCGATGCTCAGCAAAGGTTCGGTGGCCATCGAGCCTTTCGTGGTGCTGCT
Source organism: Pirellulales bacterium (assembly GCA_963773925.1). Lineage (GTDB taxonomy): Bacteria > Planctomycetota > Planctomycetia > Pirellulales > JADZDJ01 > CAVRAW01. The sequence goes on along the minus strand of CAVZDC010000008.1, from coordinate 168,038 downwards.
GATCGTCTGGTGGCGGCGACGCTTGACCCTGGGCGATCTGTCGCGCACCGCGCCGTTTTTCCTAGTCGCCGCGGCGCTCACGTGCGTGAACATCTGGTTTCAAACGCACGGTTCGCACGACGTGATCCGTTCGGTCAGTTTTCCCGAACGGCTGGCCGGGGCCGGGGCCGTCGTGTGGTTTTATCTATCCAAGGCGCTGCTGCCGATCGATCTGATTTTCGCCTATCCGGAGTGGCGGATCGATACCGGCAAGTTGCTGTGGTGGCTTCCCTTGGCAATCGCCGCAGTGGTGACCGCGGTTATTTGGCTGCGGCGCAATTCGGGCAATTGGGTGCGGTCGTTGGCGTTTGCCTGGATGTACTTTTGCGGGGCGCTCGTGCCGGTCATGGGGCTGGCCGACACGGGCTACATGCAATTTTCTCTCGTGGCCGATCATTATCAGCATCTGGCGATTATCGGCGTGATGGCGTTGGTGGCTGCCGGTTGGAGCTATTGGCGAACCCGCGGTTCGGAGGCGCTCCGAAAAGCGTGCTCCGTTCTCGCCGCCATCGTGGTGGGCACGTTGGCGGTTCTGTCGTGGCAGCAAACCCAGAATTACGCTGATGCCATCACACTCAATCGCAGCATGCTTCGGTCCAACCCAAAGAGCTGGCTGTTGGAAATCAATCTGGCGGCAGCGCTCAACCGTGCGGGGCGGCCGCGCGAGGCCATCGAGCATTGTCGTAAGATCTTGCGACTGGCGCCCGACGTACCGCAGTTGTATTACGTGATGGGCAACGCCTTTCTGCAATTGAACCAGCCGGAGAGGGCAATTGAGAACTTCCGCCAGACGATCGACATGAAACCGAGCCATGTTGAGGCGCATCACAACTTAGGTGTGACCCTGGAGCGGATGGGGAAGCTTTCCGAAGCGATCGTCGAGTATCGAAAGACGTTGGAGTTGAATCCCAATTTTGCGGGGGCCGCCGACGACTTAGGGCTGGCGCAATTGAAGAGCAATCGCCCGCAGGAAGCGATCGAGCAGTTTGAAAATGCCATTCGCCAGCAGCCGGACGATTCGGGCGCGCAGGCCAATCTTGCCGCCGCCTTGGCCAAGCTTGGCCGCTGGCAGGAAGCGGTGGATCATTACGAAGTTGCCCTGCAGCTCAACCCCGACAGCCTGGAAGCCCTGGCGAACATGGCGCCCGCACTGGCCGCATTGAATCGGCGCGCCGAAGCAATCGACACCGCCGAAAAGGCCGCGGTCGAAGCTCGGGCCCGAGGAGAAACCGCGCTTGCCGAGCAAATTGAAGCGTGGAGAGCAAGCTATGCCAGTGGGCAAGTGGGCGCTTCGACCGAAATTGCGCCGGCCGGTTCCGCCGCGCCACAGAAATAGCTCGTCGGCTGTTACGAACAGGTTAATCGACCGGCGAGCGCAGCGCTGCTACTTCGGCCAGCAGTTGTGGAGTTTGCGACTTCAGGCGATTGAAGACCACGGGGAGTCGAACCCCGGTTTTCGGACTGAGAACCCGACGTCCTGGGCCACTAGACGATGGGGGCGGTATGTTAACGCTGAACGATGAACGGAGCAAATCGGTTACGCCTGATTTCAGCGGAGGCCGGGGAGATTGTCAACGGGGCGGTAGTTCCAGTGAAAAGTGCAAATTGCAGAATGCAGAATGACCAATGTCCAAGTCCCAATGACCAATGAGGGCCGGAGCGCCCCGCGGCGTCATTGAATTCCGCGGGCTTGGCGAGATAATGCGCTGGGGACACGATTCTCGCGGGCGGAGGTTCGACCATGCCGTGCGAACATTTGCTTGGCCTAACGCCTGTGCCGCCGCGCACGCCTGAAGGGTGCGAAGAGTGTTTGAAGACCGGCGAGCATTGGGTGCATTTACGGCTGTGCATGTCGTGCGGACACGTGGGGTGCTGCGATAGTTCGCCGGGGAAGCATGCCACCAAGCATTTTCATCGCGCGAAGCATCCGGTGGTCGCTTCGTACGAGCCAGGGGAGCGGTGGATTTGGTGCTACGAGCATGAGGCGCAGTTCGATGTGCCCGAGGAATTGACCGAGTTCTTGCGCGACTAAAAGGTGCCTTATGCCCGAATACAATTTGCGTGCTTTGGCGTTTCCGCAATTCGATGAGACACAACTTGCCGGGCTGGAGCATTGCCCGAAGACGAAGATCAAACATTTGCGCGACGGCGAGACGTTGTTCAAAGCGGGAGATCGGGATTACAGTTTTTTCATTGTGAAAAGTGGGCAGGTGGAGATTCTCGACACCGCCGGCGATCCGCCCAAGACGGTGGTAGTTCACAATCCGGGCGATTTTACGGGAGAAGTGGCGCAGCTTACCGGCAGCGGGGCGCTGGTGACGGCCATTGCGCGCGGCGATTGCGTGCTGTTTGAAATTTGTCCGGAGGCGCTGCGCGAACTGTTGGCGAATCATCCCGATCTAGCCGACATTATTTTGCAGGCATTCATTGCCCGGCGGCAGCTATTGCGCGGCTCGACCGATTACGTGGGGGCCCGGATCATCGGCTCGCAAAATTCACAAGACACATTTCGAGTGCGCGATTTTCTTTCGAAGAATGGCTTGCCGTTTACGTTTACTGATCTGGATTCGGATCCGCACGTGAAGGAACTGCTGGAGAAGTTCGGAGTCAGCAAGGACGAGACGCCGGTGGTGATTTGGGGCACCGAACCGCTGAGGAATCCCTCGAATGCCGAACTGGCGGATAAGCTGGGGCTGCGGCGGACGCTTTCGAAGACGGTCTATGATTTGGTGATTGTCGGCGGCGGGCCGGCCGGATTGGCCGCGGCGGTTTACGGCGCTTCGGAGGGATTGCGCGTGGTCGTGCTGGAGCGCACGGCGCCGGGCGGTCAGGCGGGGCGCAGCATGCGGATCGAAAATTATTTGGGATTTCCCGCGGGAATCACGGGCGGCGAGTTGGCGGAGCGGGCGCTGGTGCAGGCGCTGAAATTCGGGGCGTGCTTGCCGGTGGCGACGCACGTGACCACGCTGGCGTTCGACGGCCCATTGGCGACCTTGACGCTCGACGACGATCAGCAAGTTTCCACCCGCTGCCTGCTGATCGCCACCGGCGCGGAATACCGGCTGCTGAGCGCCGAGAACTGTTCGAACTTCGAAGGCCGCGGGGTGTACTATGCGGCGACCGCTCTGGAGGCGCAATCGTGCCGCGATTCGGAAGTCGTGGTGGTGGGAGGTGGGAACTCGGCCGGGCAGGCGGCGATGTTTCTGGCAAAAGACGCGCGGAAGCTTTACCTCGTGATTCGGGGCGACGACTTGTACAAGGGCATGTCGAGCTATTTAGCCGATCGGGTTCAGCAAGCGCCGAACATTGAGATTCTCCTGAACGCGGAAGTCGTGCGAATGCACGGCGACGGCCATCTAGGCGAAGCCGAAATCGTGAACAACAAATCCAGCGAGCTGCGGACGCTGAAAGTTTCGGGCGTGTTCAGCTTCATCGGCGCGGTGCCGCACACCGACTGGCTGCCAGCGGAGATTGAAAAAGACAAGAAAGGATTCGTGTGCACCGGCCCCGGCGTGACACAATCGCCGCATTGGACCGCCTCGCGCCAGCCGTATTTGTTGGAAACTTCGCGGCCGGGGGTATTCGCGGCCGGTGACGTGCGTGCCGGATCGGTGAAGCGCGTCGCTTCGGCGGTGGGGGAAGGCTCGATGGTTGTGCAATTCGTGCACGAATATCTGCGGGAAGCAAATTCCAACGTCAAAGGCGCCCCTCGTGCAGCGCAGCCGGCTACCGCGCCAGCCGCAGCCCGCTAAATTGCCAGCGGGCTTCGGGCGGAAAGAAGTTGCGGTAGGTGCGGCGGATGTGATTCGATGGCGTGGCGCACGATCCGCCGCGCAGCACGAATTGGTTGCACATGAACTTGCCGTTGTATTCGCCAACGGCGCCTTTGGCCGGGTGGTAGCCGGGATAGCCGAGGTAGGCGCTGGCGGTCCACTGCCAGACGGCGGCGAACATTTGGGCGGGCTGAGCGGCCGGATTTGTGTCGGATTGCGGATGGATTGCGCGTCCTGCGGCGATTAGCGTATCGGCCCAGTTTCCATCGACGGGCACCTGATGGCTGGCGATTTCCCATTCGGCCTCCGTCGGCAAGCGAGCGCCGGCCCAGCGGGCAAAGGCGTCGGCTTCGAAGTAACTGACTTGGCAGACGGGCTGCTGCTCGTTCAGCGGCCGCAGACCGGCGAGTGTGAACTATTGCCACTGGCCGTCGATCTTGTGCCAGTACAACGGCGCCTGCCAAGCTTGCGCGGCGATCTGCTTCCAGCCGTCGGAGAGCCACAACTCGGGGCGGCGGTAGCCGCCGTCGTCGATGAATTCCAAATATTCGCCGCAGGTGACCAGCCGATTGCTGATGCAGAACGATTCCAGGAACACCCGATGCCGCGGCGACTCGTTGTCGTAGGCGAACCCTTCGCCGTTGTGGCCGATTTCGTACAGGCCTTCGTCAAAATCGGTCCAACCGGCGGGGGGCGGCGCGGCGGCTGAAAAATTTCCGGGGCGATAACCCGGAAACAGCGGATTGCATGAGAGCACGTGCTTGATGTCGGTCAGCATCAGTTCCTGATGCTGCTGTTCGTGGTTCAGGCCCAGTTCCACCAGCGTGGCCAGGTCGCCGTGCGGATCGAAACTATCGTCGGCCAGCAATTGGTTCATCTCGTCGTCGATTTCGCGGCGGTACTGCATGACCTGCGCCACGGTGGGGCGCGAGAGCAAACCGCGCCGCTCGCGGGGAAACTGCTTACCGATGGCGTTGTAGTACGAATTGAACAGTTGGCGATATTGCGTGTGCCGCGGTTGGTAATCTTTCTGGGCCGCCAGGATGAACGTTTCGAAGAACCACGTGGTGTGGGCTAAGTGCCAGCGTGTGGGGCTGACGTCGGGCATCGATTGGATGCAGCAATCTTCCGGTTCTAGGGTTTCGCAAAGTGTTCGGCTGAATGAACGGACGGCGGAATAGCGGGCCGCAAGCGTGGCCTCGTTGGTCCGCGGTGATTGGATGGCGGTGCTCATCTGGGTTTCTTCCGGCGAAGGTTGTGTGTGGGGTCGTTGTGGAATCGTTCCGGCATATTCTTCCCCGTCGCCTCAAAGTACAACACGGCGAAGTAGCCCTGCCGATCGGTCCAGCATTGGCACAGCGACAGGCCGGCGCCGCGGCAATCGTGGCGAAACCAGCGATGGTGTACTTGTGCGAATACTCGGTATGGATCGGCTCACCCGCGGCGAAGCGAAACGCTTCGGAGCCGATTTCTACCGTTTGCTCGCGCTGACTCACGAGGCGAATATCCATGCGATGGGCCGAAGAATCGTAGAACGCCAGATGGCGGAACTGCTCGAGATTGAAGTTGCCGCCCAGTTCGCGGTTGATGCGGCGCAGCAAGTTCAAATTGAATTCGGCGGTCACCCCTTGGGCATCGTTGTAGGCCGCCTCGATCGTGGCAATATCCTTCTGCAAATCGATGCCGATGAGCACGCCGCCTGCTGGCCCAACAGTGTGCGCCAGGCGAATTAGAAATGAGATTGCCTCGGGTTCCTCGAAGTTGCCGATCGTCGAGCCGGGAAAGTAAGCGATTCGCCGCGCCGGCTCGCGCTCGGTGCGAGGCAACTCCAACTCGTCGGTGAAGTCGGCCGCCGCAGGCAGTATTTCTATATGCGGATACAGTCGCGACAAGCGGCGCGCCGTGGCAAATAAATGCTTCTCGGAAATATCGACCGGCACGTAGGCCGCCGGCTGAAGATGATCCAGCAGCAGCCGAGTTTTGATGCTGCTGCCGCTGCCGTATTCGACGAGCATGTCGCAGGCGCCGATCGACTGGGCCATCTGCAACGCATAGCGATGCATGACTTCCAGTTCGCAGCGAGTGAGATAGTACTCGTCCAGATCGCAGATGGCATCGAACAACTTGGAGCCGCGCCGGTCGTAGAAGTATTTGCACGGAAGACGCTTGGGCCGGGTTGACAGTCCCGAAATCACATCGGCCTGGAAGCCTTCAACAGCCTGGGGCGGGCACTTGGAACGGGCGGAGACAAGCCGGCCAATCATGTGCTTCTCCTCCTGGCCCCAGAGGTGCCGCAATTCAAATGCCAATTGTACGCACGAAGTCAAGGGAACTAGGATTGGAATCCAAAATGATTTAAAATCCCCACGGTAAAGCACTCCGGGGTAGTGTAACGGTAGCACGACTGGCTCTGAACCAGTTAGTTGGGGTTCAAATCCCTGCCCCGGAGCTTCGGAAAGCACGTGAGTAAGTAAGTAGGTGAGTAAGTACGTTGGCAGGCACGAAGCGGCAAACCTCTTACTTACTCACTTACTCACCAACTCACTTCGCGTTGCAAGCCCATGGCCCTCTTGGAAATTCTCAACGGTCCGCGCACCGGCGAGCGGCTGCGCATCAACGGTCAGCAGGCGGTGCTCGGGCGGCATCCGCAGTGCGACATTGTGCTGGATCAAGGGGCCATTAGCCGGCAGCACGCCCAAATCTCAATAGTCGACGGGCAGTATTTCATCGAAGACCTGAAGAGCCGTAACGGCACCTTGGTCAACGGACAACTGATTCAAGGTTCGCATCCGCTTCACGACGGCGACGAGCTGAAAATTTGCGACATGGCGCTGGCGTTCCGCAGCGAGGCGGCCGACAAGCGTGCCGCAGGAAAATCGGGGGTCGATACCGACCTGTTCACGGTCGAGGACGCCAAGGCCGCCACGACCAGCAGCACGGTGATGTGGAAGCTCGACATGTCGGACAGCGTCGGCAGCGTGCGCGTGGCGGTGAATCCGGAGACGAAGCTGCGGGCGCTGGTCGAGATCACGCAGAACCTGAGCCAGGCGACCAGGCTCGAGCAGATTCTGCCCAAGGTGCTCGATAGCTTGTTCAACATTTTCTCGCAGGCCGATCGCGGATTTGTGGTGATGTGCACGCCCGAAGGACGGCTGATACCCAAGGCGTTCAAGCAGCGCAAAAAAGGAGAAGAAGAGGGGCGCGGATCAGCCGTACGATCATCAATGAAGTAATTAAGCAGAAACAAGCCGTGCTGTCGGCGGATGCCGCCACTGACAGCCGGTTTGAAATGAGCCAAAGTATCGCCGATTTCCGCATTCGCAGCATGATGTGCGCGCCCTTGGTCACAGGCGACGGCAACGTGCTGGGAGTAATTCAAATTGACACGCTGGACCAGCGGGCCCGGTTCACCAACGACGACGTGGAAGTGCTGGCCAGCGTGGCGGCGCAAGCGGCCTTCGCGGTCGATAACGCCCAACTGCACGAACGGCAATTGAAGCAGCAAGCTATTCAGGCCGATTTGGACGCGGCCCGGAAGGTGCAGCATGTGCTGCTTCCGGCGGCGCCGCCGGTGATGGACGACTATCAGTTTTTCGATTTCTACGAGCCGGCGAATCAGGTCGGCGGGGATTTCTACGATTACATTGCGCTGCGCGATGGCCGGGTGGCAGTGGTCTTGGCGGATGTTTCGGGCAAAGGCGTGGCGGCGGCGCTGGTGATGGCGAAGATATCGGCTGAAGTGCGCTACTTTTTGGCCAGCGAGCCGACGGCGGCGGAAGCGGTGGAAAAGATCAACGAAAGTTTTTGCCGCGCCGGATGGGAGGATCGGTTCGCGACATTCGTGCTGGCACTGTTGGATCCCGCGCAGAATCGAGTAACCATCGTCAACGCCGGACACATGCCGCCGTTTGTGCGACTGGCTGATCGGTGCGTGAAAGAGTTGGCGCCTGAGATTTCCGGTCTCCCACTGGGGGTGGCTGAGGGAATTCCGTACGAGTCGGCGGAAGTTGCCTTGGCGCCGGGCGAAATGATCACACTGTTCACGGACGGCATCAGCGAGGCTTTGAATCCGGCCAACGAGCTGTACACGCTGGAGCATTTGCAAAAACAACTAGGGCTTCCCGCCGACAACGCGGCCACACTTGGCCGCATCGTGCTGGACGACGTCAAGCGTCACGCCGCCGGGCGGTGCAGAGCGACGATATGTGCCTGGTGGTTTTCGGCCGGAATGCGTAACGTGTGGCGCGTTCCGCTTTGCAGACTTCGCGTCGTGGCTAGACTTTTTATTCGCTGTGAAGCAGTGCGAGCGTTTCGGCCAACAGCTCCAGCGGCAGTCCGACCACGTTTGATTGGCTGCCTTCGATCAGGTGCACCCAGCCGAGGCGGTCTTGGTAGCCGAAGCCGCCCGCCTTGCCTTCCCATTGATAGGATTCGACGTAGTCGGTGATTTGCTGGTCGCTGAGCAAATCCATTTTCAGCCGAGTGACGGCCACGCGTGTAGTTGGCTGGCTGGCGGGATAATCCCAGAGACACAGGCCGCTAAGCACGCGGTGTTCTTTGCCGCGCAAGAGTTCCAACATGCGGCGGGCCAGCGCAGCGTCGGGGGGTTTGCCGAGCACCTGGCCTTCGCACTCCGCCACGGTGTCGCAACCGAGGATCAGACCTTGGCCTACTCGGCGGGCCACGTCGGCTGCTTTTTCGTAGGCCAAGCGGGCGACGAGTTCAGCCGGACTTTCGCGACTGCAGACACCGCACTCGACGAGTTCGCCAGCCGGCACGACTTCGAATTCGTATCCGGCGTGGGCGAGCAATTCGCGACGGCGAGGCGAGCGGCTGGCGAGAATTAGTTTGGGAAGGCGCATACAGCAGAAAACAGAAGACCGGCGGAGGAACGCGGCGCCAAGCCCTGGCGTGTGGGCATGAATAGACCGTTGGCGCTATCCCACAAGATCGTGCATGCGATCGCAGCCGGTTTCAATTGGCTGTGCGTAAAAATGAATATCGGCAAGTCTTCGAATGCGCGGGGTTGACGGTTTGATTTCGCGCAGCAACAGCCATACGATCAGGCTACCCATGGCAACTAATACGAACAGCGTCATAGCGAGGCAGGGCATGCCGGCGCGCTTCCAGCCGCAGTGCGGGCAAACGGGCGCGGTACCAAGCTGGCGGCCACAAATTCGGCACCGGCGCATTGTTTGGACCTTTGGACCTTCTTTGGAGGAACCGGCCTGGCAGCGGGTCCTGGTTGCCCAAGGCGGAGCATCGCAGATTGGTCGCGTTCAAATGCCCCGCAGCTTGAAAACAAATATTGCCAGTCTCGAGGGGAAACGCAAGCCCCGCGATTTCGGTGGTTGGAATTCAAGCGACAAAGCAAATTGTGGCAGACAACGATGACCGTTGGCGATTATCATCGACGCCCGATCCGGCGAATCATGAACTGAGATACGGCATTTGCCATCTCAAATAGGTTGCCATGGTGCTGAAGATTCTTTACGAAGATAACCATCTGCTGGCGGTGGCCAAACCGCCGGGGCTGCCGACCCAAGGCGCGGCGGCTGGCCGGCAGAGCTTGATAACGCTTGCCAAAGAGTATCTCAAACGGAAATACCGGAAGCCGGGCAATGTGTATTTGGGGGTCGTATCCCGGCTGGATTCGCCGACGAGCGGCGTGGTGGTGCTTGCCCGAACCTCCAAAGCGGCCGCGCGGCTGAGCCAGCAATTTCGCCAGCGGAAAGTGGAAAAAATCTACTGGGCGATCGTGGAGGGGATTATGGAGCCGGCGTCGGCCGAATGCGTCGATTGGGTGACCAAAGGCCAGCGACCGCAGCGAATGATGGTGGTCTCTAAGACCCATCGGGGGGCCCTGGAAGCTCGCCTATCTTACCGCCGCCTGAAAGAATTCCGGGGAACTTCTTTGGTCGAAATCGCACTAAGTACAGGTCGTAAGCACCAAATTCGTGTACAATTGGCGGATCGTGGGCACCCCATCGTGGGTGATCGGAAATACGGATCAGAGCGGGGGTTTGCGCGGAATCGCGCTACACTGCCGGCGTGTGGTGATCGAACACCCGATCAAACACACGCCGATAGAATTCATTGCGCCCCTGCCGCGGGCTTGGAACGCATTGAAAGGTTAACTGCTTCAAACCACTGATCCTGAAGCGGGCATGGATCAACCCACCAAGAACTTCCGTAACTGCGCACTAGCCAGCAAGCTGGTAACTCCGGCTGAACTGGACGAGGCGATTGCCTCGTTTTGGTCTAAGCCTGACGGCGCCGGTGCTGCGCAAGTGGAGGTTTCTGATCAAGAGCTGGCCGAAAAGCTGGTGGAAGAGGGCAAGCTGACGCGCTATCAGGTCACGCAACTGCTGGCTGGGCGCACCAAGCTGCATCTCTCGCACTACCGCATTCTGGAATCGATCGGCCACGGCGGCATGGGGGAAGTGTTCAAGGCGGAACACGAAATAATGGGGCGCATCGTGGCGATCAAAGTGCTGCCGCGCAGCAAGTCGACGCCGGAATCGATCGCCAGCTTCATGCACGAAATTCGCACGCAGGCAAAACTGCACCACGAAAATCTTGTGCAGGCATTCGACGCGGGGCACGACGGCAACGTTTATTTCCTGGTGACCGAATACGTGCCGGGCACCGATTTGCGAAAGTACGTGCGCGATCGAGGAATGCTCAGCATGTACGAGGCGGCCACTATCATTTCGCAAGCGGCCAAAGGTCTGGCCCATGCGCACAGCCAGGGTCTGATTCACCGCGACGTGAAGCCGGGCAATTTGCTGGTCACGCCCGAAGGCACCACCAAGCTATCGGACCTGGGGCTGGCGGGCTGGCTGAACGAGGAAGAAATCGATCCGCGGGCGGGCAAGATTGTGGGCACGGCCGATTATTTGGCGCCGGAGCAAATTACTTCGCCGCGCGAGGTGACGCCGGCCGCCGATATTTACTCGCTGGGTTGCACCATGTACTACGCGGTGACCGGCAAAGTGCCCTTCCCCGGCGGCACGACGAAGGAAAAAGCGCGTCGGCACTTGGAAGGCGTGCCGCTGCATCCGGCGCGACTGAATCCGGATTTGAGCAGCGAATTCGTGGAGCTGATCGCGGAAATGATGGACAAGAATCCCAAGGAGCGAATTCAGAGCGCCGACGAAGTGGTCAGCCGCCTGACGCCCTGGGCAGGCGACCACGTGATTACCACCATCGCGGATCCAGCCTCGCGCCGCCTGCCGCCGATTGAAGATGCCGCGCAAATGGCCGCGCTCACGGAAGTGGATTTGGAGGAGGAATTCACCATCCAGCCGGACCCGCAGTTCGAAACGGACGAGCCTTCCAGTCAAGGCTCGAGCGGCCAGTTTTCTCATGCCGGCGACACCATCTCGGCAACCGACGAGGAAACCGGGCCGGAGAGTTTCGAAACTTGGCTGCCGCGGCGCACCATTCGCAAAGAAATTCTGGTGTTGGGCTTCGCCGTGCGCTGGCGATTCTCACGCTGCTGTTGATGCTGATCAGCGCGCTGACGCACTAATGCTTATCGCCGAGCCGCTAAACGAAACAAGCCCACGGGTTGCAACCCGTGGGCTTTGTTAGTTTTGCCCTTATTCTGCGTTTATGCAAACTCCGGGCGGCGGCGCGTTAGCTGGCTTTGCAGGCGCTGCACGATCGAGCTGTGCATCTGGCTGACGCGGCTTTCGGAAAGATCGAGCGTGGCGCCGATCTCTTTCATCGTCAGCTCTTCGTAGTAGTAGAGGATGATGATTAGCCGCTCGTTTCGATTGAGTCCCTTGGTGACCAGCCGCATCAGATCGGCCTTTTGAATGCGGCGGGTGGGATCTTCGCCGCGTTTGTCTTCCAGGATGTCGATCTCGCGGACGTCCTTGTAGCTGTCAGTCTCGTACCACTTCTTGTTCAGGCTGATCAGATTCACGGCGTTGGCGTCGAGCATCATGCGTTCCAGTTCCTGGACCGAAATCTGCATATGCGCGGCCAATTCGGCGTCGGTGGGGGTGCGGCCCAAGCGGGCTTCCAGCGTCTTGACCGCTTCGTTCAGTTTGCTGGCTTTGGAGCGAACTAGACGCGGCACCCAGTCCATGGTGCGCAGCTCATCGAGCATGGCGCCGCGGATGCGGGGAACGCAGTAGGTTTCGAATTTCACGCCGCGCGACAAATCGAAGGCGTCGATGGCGTCCATCAGGCCGAACACGCCAGCCGACACCAGATCGTCAAGCTCGACGCCTTCGGGCAGGCGGGCCCAAATGCGTTCGCCGTTGTATTTCACTAGCGGCAGGTACTGCTCGACCAGCCGGTTTCGAAAATCTTGATTGGAAGGATCCGCCTTGAACTTCCGCCACAACTCTTGCACGTCGTCGTGCGCAACGGCCGTTGCCATGCCATCCTCCATGATGTTTCACGGCCCGCGTAAGCGCCGGTGCCCATTCCTTGGCGCGCTTTTGGCAGGGTATCCGCTGGAATTGCGAATCTGCGAGTACGGCAAAACCACTGTAGGCATTGCCGCGCTGAAAAGTACTCAGTTTCCGCGATCGTCAAACTTTGACGGTTCAGTTTCTACTGATGGTCCGTCCTGTTATCGACCGCACCGAGTCGCAGAATCAAAGTTTTTCAAGTTTGTTGTCAGTTTGTTTCGAAGCACTTAAATTGGGACAAGAATTGCCTCTGTGTCACAAATCAGCGTCGGGGCAAACCCGAATCAGGTCCAGCGGCCCCGCTCCGCTCAAGTCGATGCCGTGATCGACGATGCCGTAAGGTTGACGCAGCGGCTGTGCCAGCAGACCCGCTGGCAATGCTGTCACTTCCACGCCGCGGCGCCCTGAAAGCAAACCCAGCCAGCCCCCCAATCGCACGCAGCGCGAACGCACCACGGCGGCATCGGAGCCCAACTCGCGGCGGATCATCCGCAAGGCTTCGGCCATTGAAGCGGCTCGGAAGGTTTTGAGGTGCATACGCGGGGTTCAGGGTTCGGGGTTCAGGAGTTAGGCGGCCATTGCGGTTTCTGGTTCGCTGACCATGGCGACCGATTCGATTTGCGTATCGCGGGTAATTTCGTTGTAGCTGAGCACCACCAGCCGAGGCAGTTGCGCGGCCGTGAGCTGTTTTAGCGCCGGGCGAATCTGCGGGGCGACCAGCACGACCGGCGGATAGCCTTCGCGCTCTGAGTTTTTCGACGCCATCGGCCAGCAGTTCGCACAGGCTTTCGATGGCTTGCGGCGGCATGCGCACCAGCAAGCCGCTCGGCCCATGCTCAATGCCTGAATGAATGCGATCTTCCATCGCCGGGTCGAGCGTCAGAACGTGCAATACCGCATCGCTATCGCGGTAGCGGGTGCAAATTACGCGGGCCAACCGGCGGCGAACCTGTTCGGTCAGGTGCACGGGGTCGTCCGTGCGCGCTGCGCAGTCGCCCAGCGTTTCCAGAATCGGGCCCAGTTGGCGGATGGGCACTTGCTCGCGCAGCAGCATCTGCAGAATGCGCTGCAGCTCGGCTAGTTTCATCTGGGCGGGAATCAGTTCTTCCACGACCGCCGGCGAGGTTTTCTTCAGTTCGCCAATCAAATGCTTGGCGGCGTCGCGGGTGAGAATTTCGTCGGCGTGGCGAATGATCGTTTCGGCCAAATGGGCCGCCAGCACCCCGGCCGGTTCGACCACCTTGTAGCCGAACGATTCGGCCTGATCGCGGAGCGCCGGTTCGATCCACGTGGCCGGCCGATCTTGCGCCGGATCGCGGGTTTCGATGCCCCGCACCTTGCCCGTGATGGCGCCGGTGTCGATGGCCAAGAGCATGGCGGGTTCCAGCGCGGCTTCGGCCACGGGAATGTCGGCGATTTTGATGCGATATTCCGTCTGGTCCAGCCGCAGATTGTCGCGGATGCGCACCTTGGGCATCACGATGCCAATGTCGGTGGCCACGTTCTGGCGCACGTGCTGAATGCGATCCAACAAATTGCCGCCGCGCTTGGGATCGGCCAACCGCACCAGGCCCACGCCAATTTCGATCTCCAGCGGATCGGTGGAAAGATAATCTTCAATGCGGTGATCCGGTTTTTTGCGGTCGGCCTGCTGGGCTTTGGTGGCGGCCACGGCGGCCTCACGTTGTTCCTGCCGCGTAAGCGTGACGGCAAGCCCCACGCAACTGCCGCCGATTAGCACCAAGGGCAGCGTCGGCAGGCTGGTGAAGATCAACATTCCCAGGAACGCCCCCGCCACGGCCAGCGCCTGCGGACGGGAGAACAGTTGCCGCAAGAATTCGCTGGGCAAATTGGTTTCGCTGTTGGATCGCGTGACCAGCAAGCCGGCCGATAGCGAAATCAGAAATGCCGGCACCTGCGTGACCAGGCCGTCGCCGATGGTGAGCTTGGTGAACAGATCGGCCGCCTTCGAGAGTCCCATGCCGTTTTGCACGACGCCGATAATCAGGCCGCCGAAAATATTGACCAATGTGATTAGAATGCCCGCCACGGCGTCGCCGCGGACGAATTTGCTAGCCCCATCCATGGCGCCAAAAAAGTCAGCCTGCCGCGAAACATCCTGTCGGCGGCGCTGCGCTTCGTGCTGATCGATCAGCCCGGCGTTCAGATCGGCATCGATAGCCATCTGCTTGCCGGGCATGCCATCGAGTGCGAATCGGGCCGCCACTTCGCTAATGCGCGTGACACCCTTGGTGATCACCACGAATTGGATGATGACGATGATGGCAAAGATGATCAGCCCCACCACCAACTGATTGCCCGCCACGAATTCGCCGAAGGCTTTTACCACGTGGCCGGCGGCCAGCGAACCATCAGCTTTCGCGCGGGTGAGAATCAACCGCGTGGTGGCCACGTTCAGCACGAGCCGCGCCAGCGTGGTGGCCAACAGCAAGCTGGGGAAAATGCTGAACTCCAGCGGAGTGCGCACGTACACGGTGGTCAGCAGGATGATCACCGCCAGGGCGATGTTCACCGACAGCAGCACGTCCATGAGCGCCGGCGGCATCGGCACCAGAATCACCAGCACGCTGGCGATCAAGCTAACCGGCAGGATCAGATCCCGCCAGCGCGCCGGCGGCGATAGCCCCGTGGCATTTGGCAACGTACCCGTAGCCATCCTTGACTCCGGAAAGTGCGCGAAAAAGCGCGCAATGCACGTAAAACGACCGCGAAAAACCCAGACGAGATCACCGAGAAGAGGGGCGAAAGGTACTGAAACGCCCCGGGGCTGTCCAGATAGGAATTCGCCGCGGCAAATTCACGATGGGAACGCGCCGCTAGCAGTGCTGGCGGTGCGCGGGATCGTTTGCCAGAACAGGCGCAGCTGCTCGATGCTGGTCGGGGGCAGCGTGCCGGGCGCGTACGCCGCGCGGCTGTACAAATCGGCCAGCGCCTTGGCCGGGGCCGCCAGGTAATTGACCTGAACTCCCATCTGCCGCGCGAATTCGTTGGCCGTTTGATCTTCGCGCCGCGGCCAGCCGTGGTCGCGTCCCCAAGCTTCGAAGGCCTCGAAGCTGTAGCGGACCAATTCTTCCGGCGAACGGCGGGCAGCCAGTCCACTGGCGAACGGGTCGGGATAATCGAAGAATGATTTGCGGCGGATGGGAATGGCTTTGGCAGCCGGCTTTTCGCGGCCGCCGTCGAGTTGGCCCCAGCTAAAGCCGCCGAGCAAGCTCATCAGCCAGGCCAATAATTCTTCGCGATACCGCCACGACCAATACAGCACCAGCAATCCAAGCGCGCCGTAAAACAACCATTTCACCCGCGATAAAATCGACTCGCTGACGATCCACGTTGGATTAATCTCAAGCACTGGCTGGTCGTGAGATTCAGTTGCTTGCTGCGGTTCGCCGGGTTGATTTAGTTCGCCGGGCTGCTTCGATCCTGCGTTTTCTTGTTGAGTCTTGCCCGATTGAGAATTCTTTGAACTGCTGGATTGGCCGCCTTTGGAAGCCGAGTCACGATCTTTCTCCTTGCCCTGGGTGGGTTGCCCCTGCGGCGCGCCATTTGATTTCGATTCTTCTTCACCCGCGCCCGTGCGTTTTCCAGATCCGCTTTCGACCGCGCCGTTCTTTGTGCCTTCCTGACCGGCGGCGGCTTGCGCGGATGCTTGTTCCTCGGAAACGGCGCCGGGCAGTTCCGAAATGGTGTACTCCGCCTCGGGGCGCGGCAGCAGCGCGGCCAAAAACAGCAAGCTGACAATCAGGATTGCGCCCATCGTCAACCAGGTGCCCGCCATGGCTAGCGGCATTTCCAAGCGGCGTTGCCGCAGGTAGCGCCGGAGATTCAAAAAGCTGGTGGTCAGCAATAGTCCCAATCCGCTGGCCACATAAACGCATAGCAGCAGAAACGCATTCCGGCGACTTTCAGCGTTCGCGGCCGGAACAAAGGCCTGGCCCACGCCGAACAGCGGCAGGGCCGCCAGCGAGAAATAAACCACCCACACGCCCGGCGCATGCGGCCGGCGGCGGCGCTCGACGAACTGCCTCCACGACAAACTGGCGCCGGCAATGGCGGCGATGGCAGTCGCATCCAATAGGTCATCCGGCTTACCATCTTGCTGGTTGGGTGCGGGCGACTCGGCATTGTTTTCCTGTTCGCGGGGCCGCAGCTCCAAGCCAGCGGTTTGCAGCAAGCCTTCGCCGGAGGAATCTAAGTCCTCGTCCATCAACGTACAATCCCAGGTCAATTGATGGGCGCACCACCAGATGAGTGCCATCAGGGAGTAGTTGATCATCCAGCCGACTTCGCTCAAATTCGTCCCGCGGTAGCTGACAAACTTGTTGAGCGCCATGGCCACCACTACGCGCCAGCGCCGCGCCGAAGGGCGCGCGCGGTCCCAACCCTCCTCCATCGAGATGCGCGAAATGAGCACGATGCCAAAGATGAACCACCAGAGGCAAAAATGCAGCCGCTCGGGATAGTTCCCCTGGTAGAAGAGCTCGAGCAAAAAATAGACCAGGCTGGTGATCAACAGCATGATGAGCGCCGGATTGATGGCGATCACCACGTAATCAGTCATCGTCGGTGGCAGTCGTCGCGCCATGAAGACTCACCGCAGTGCAAACTGGCAACAGATATCCGCGATGGCCGCTTCATCGCGCAAATGATGCGCCGCGATGCCGTCGGCCAATAGCATCGCCGCGGCCATGCCAAAATCACATTCGTCCCAGAAATTCAGAATCGCAGTGACCGCAAAGCCGCGGCGCCGCAAGGTGCGCAAAGCCAGCATCGCGGCGGGGCTGAGCACGGGCAATATGGCCACCACCGTGGCGTCGCGCGGCATGCGGCCGATCGCTTCGGTGACCAATTGCGATAAATCGAAACCGTCGGTCAGCTCGGCCCGGGCCAACGTCTGGAGGATTTGCATGAGTTGCTCCGGCCCGCGGCGCGTGGGAACGACGACCGGCTGCAGGCGATCGCTTTTTTCGAGCATTGCCGCGGCGCGTCTGGCGTCGGCGCGGGTGCGCGGCTGCCCCTCCCAGCCCTCCTGACGGATTCGGTCGGCTGCGTCGCGGCAATTGCTCACCAATCCGATCTGCTGCCCCATCTCGTACACCGCATTGGCCAGGGAGGCCGCCACTTTGATCGCCAGATCGGATCGTAGCGGCTCGTCCTTGGCTGGATAGTCCGGCTCGTAAAAATCCAAAAGAATCGTTGCCCCGGCGATCGTCGAAGGTTCGTACACTTTGCTGTGCAGCATGCCGGTGCGCGCAGTGGCGCGCCAGTGAACACGATTGAGTGGGTCCCCGGTCTCATAACGCCGCACCCCGCTGATGCGCGTGGGATCCTCGTAGAGCTTGTGCTGCAGGCGAACTTCGCCAATCGGCCGCCGGGAAGCAATGTCGTAGCCGGAAAGCGGAACCACGTCGGGATACACCAAGACGAAGTGGGGATCGGTGGCGATGCGGTATCGCCGGTGCAATCCGAACAGATCGCCCGTTTCCAGCACCAGCGGCCCAATCTGATAATATCCGCGCCGTGCGCAGATCAATTGGTACAGCATGATGTCTTTCCCAAGGCCCCCAAGCATCATCAACCGCAGGCGGCGGCCTTCGATGTTCAGGCTCGGAGGGCGCACTTCGATCGCTTTGCGCGGGAGCACGTCTTCCAACAGCACCCAGGCGATTGGCACGAGCCCGCGATTGCGCACGTTGACAACCACCGCCACCTTATCGCCGATACTGGCCGACAAGCGGTTGCATTCGCGCTGGGCCGCCAGATTTTCAATCCACAGCCGGCTGAGCAGGCGGCTGGCGATGATCACGCCCAACAGGGCGTACATGGCGTACGCCAATAACCCCAGATTGAAAATCAGGGCCACCGCCAACAGAAGAATCGCACCTGCTACCCAGCGCACGGCTAGTTCCTCGTTCGATCCCCCGGCGCGCTACGCCGTTGACATGATCGGCACTCCGACCATGCGCAACACTTCGTCGACTACCGCCGCCGAAGTGACTTTTCGCAGCCGGCTTTCGGGCGCAGGATGATGCGATGGTTCAAAATCGCCGGCGCCACGCGCTTCACATCGTCGGGCTGCACGAAATTACGCCCCATGATGGCCGCCATCGCCTGGGAGGCGCGAAACATCGCCAGCGATGCCCGCGGGCTAGCACCTAGGGCCAGGTCGTCGTGTTCGCGCGTGGTGTGCACAATTTGCATGATGTATTGCCGCACTTTCTCGTCGACATGCACTTCGCGCACCGCTTTCTGGCAGGCCGTCAAATCGGCAGCGGTCACCACCGGCTTCAACTGCTCCAGCGGATGCGAGTGCTGAAGCATATCGAGCATCTTCAGCTCTTCCTCCGCGGTGGGATATCCCAAACTGAAGCGCATGAGGAAGCGATCCAATTGTGCCTCCGGCAGCGGGAACGTGCCTTCGTGATCGATCGGGTTTTGCGTGCCGATCACTAAAAACGGCGGCATGAGGGGATGCGTTTGGCCGTCGACCGTCACGCGGCCTTCGGCCATCGCCTCCAGCAGCGCCGCCTGCGTGCGCGGCGTGGCGCGGTTGATTTCGTCGGCCAGCACAAGCTGCGCGAAAATCGGCCCAGGCCGGAATTCGAACTCAGTGGATTTTTGATTGAACACCGATACCCCGGTGACGTCGGTCGGCAGCAAGTCGGGCGTGCACTGAATGCGTTTGAACGTGCAGCCCACGCTGGCCGCCAGCGCACGGGCGAGCATGGTTTTGGCCACGCCCGGCACGTCTTCCAGCAAGATGTGCCCTTCGGAGAACCAGGCAACGAGCGCCAACACAATTTGTTGCCGCTTGCCGACGATGACTTGCTCGACGTTGGCGACGATTTTTTTCGCCGTCGCGGTGACTTCGGCCATGTTCTGTCCCGTGAAACGCGAGTGCGCTGGGCTGCGCCTTATTGTAGCCGATCAGGCCGAATACTGCTTGCGCAGGGCGGGCAGCGCGTCGAAGGCCGGCTTGTGCCCGCCGGCGGCGTCGATCAGGCCGGTGGCGGGAAAATCGTCAGCCTCGGCGTCGAAAAGCTGGTTCCAAAACAAACCCTGCACGACGGGACGCGAGAGCAAAATGGGAACGTACGATTCCAGCCAGACGCGCTGGGCGTCGGGAGTAAACGCGTCTCCGTCGCTGGGTACGCTGACGGAGAGAATCAGCGGCACGCCCAGCGTGGTCCACCGCTCGATTAGCTGATCGAACTCGAAGCGGTCGCGCGGCAAGGTGGCAATTTTGTCCAATCCGACGTTGATTTCCAGCATGATGCCGGCCAACCCTACGTCGGCGCGCACCAGCATATCGGCAAAGTGCAGGGGCGGAAGTTCCGACTCGCGGTGCGCCAAATACTCACCCCACGGCTGATCGAATGACACGACGACCGGCGTGTTTGGATCGACCGAGCGGACCACTTCGATGGCCTGGCCGGCCAGCCGCAGCTTGTGTTCTTCATCCAGCCCCAGCACGTCGCCGGTGATCAGCCGGCCGGCGGCATTCCAGAATGCCACCTGGCCTTTGTAGCGCGTGACGACGGTCTTCAAGTGATCGGCCGCGACGGACAGCAGATTCTGAAAATCGCCCTCCCAAAGAAACAACCAGTCGGGCAGGCTGCGGCGATTCAGCTCCAACAGCGGCCCGCCGCAAATGCGCAGCCCGCGCTTCTGACACCACCCGACGTGTGCATCGGCCAAGGTCCAGCTTTTGCGGCCTTCGTTCGACTCGATGCGCTCCCAAGAAAACGGCACCATCACGGTGTTGAAGGCCGACACAAAGGTAACCCGCTGCGCCCGGTGGGGCACTTCCTTGCGCAAGCGGCAGCCCAACAGAGGAATGGTGCGGCTGGGCTGGCGCTGCTGCACTTGCATGATTCTTTCGGCGACCGCCCCGGAAACGACATCCAGCCCGGCAAGTGCCGCAGCGATCGATTTCTGCGAAAATTCCGCCGCCTCGTCGGGCGCATCTTGCACCGTGGCCGCTTTGACGAAATTTTGCAGCGATTCTTCGTCGTGGAGATGAACGGCTTCGGGCAGAATCAAGCCAGCCGATTGCAGCGTGGCCACTTCATTGCGCAGGCGATTCAAGGTGCCGCGGGCCAACTCGATCGGCAAATCATAGGGCTCGCGGCGTTCCATCAGCGTGGCGGTGGAGAGCATCAACGTGCCGCGCCCTCGACCGGCCACAAAATGTGGAAGCTGCCCGAATCGCTCACTTCCCGCTGGACTACCAATTCGTCGCCATTCAGAGCAACTTCGCCGGCCCAGGGAAGTTGCTCCATCCCGCAGACGCAGGCTGTTTCGACGGCCCGCGGCGAAACGCAATTGGGCGGCACCAGAAATCGCAATTGACCCATAACAGCGGCCGCGCGGAAATAAAAGTTACCGGGGACTTCGAGCACTCCACAATGTACCAACTGCGCAAGAGGCTGACGACCTGCTCCTGGCGGCGGCTCGCCGCCGCGGATTCGAGCGCGAAAGTGACCGAGTGGTGCCGCCTGGCGGGCGAGCCGATCTACCTTCGATCTGGCGGGAGAAGTACAATTTAACCGTGTTGCGCTCTGTTTGCGCAGCGTGCTTTCCAGATGATCGGCTCAGATTATGCTGCGTTATCTCACTGCCGGCGAATCACATGGCAAGGCCATCGTAGCCTTGATCGATGGCTTTCCGGCAGGCGTTGTGATCGACACCGCCCCGATCGACGTCGAGCTTCGCCGCCGCCAGGGAGGCTACGGCCGCGGCGGGCGGCAGCGCATTGAAACCGACACGATCGAGATTCTCAGCGGGCTGTGGCATAACACGACGCTGGGCAGCCCCATCGCTATTGAGGTAGTGAATAAAGACGCCAAGCTGGAGCGGCTGGAAGATCTGGAGCGCCCGCGGCCGGGCCATGCCGATCTGACCGGTGCGATGAAATATCTCGGTTCAATTCGTGCCGTGCTGGAGCGCGCCAGCGCCCGGGAAACGACCGTGCGCGTGGCAGCCGGCGCCATCGCAAAGCAGTTGTTGGCCAAGTTCGGCATCGCCGTATTGGGCTACGTGGTCGAATTGGGCGGAGTGAAAGTTGAATCGCAGCCGGGCACGATCGATGAGCATCGCAAGCTGCGCGACGAAAGCATCATCTATTCGCTTAATCCGAAGCAGGACGAACAGTTCAAGCAACTGATCGACGCGGCGGGCAAAGATGGCGACACGCTGGGGGGCGTGATGGAAGTTCGCGTCGAAGGCCTGCCGTTCGGATTGGGCAGCCACACCCAGTGGGATCGCAAGCTCGACGGCCGGCTGGCGCAGGCGGTGATGTCGATCCAGGCGATCAAGGGAGTGGAAATCGGCTTGGGCTTCGAAGCGGCGCGGCGGCGCGGATCGCAAGTGCACGATCCCGTTCAATTCAACGAATCGCAGCGCGGTAAACCCAACTTGGGCTTCGTGCGCCCTACGAACAACGCCGGCGGATTGGAAGCCGGCATGACCAATGGCCAGCCGCTGGTGGTGCGCGCCGGCAAAAAACCGATCAGCACGCTACGGAAGCCTCTGGAATCGGTGAATTTAAAAACGCACGAGCCGGAAAGCGCCTCGTACGAACGCAGCGACGTGTGCGCCGTTTCGGCCGCCAGCGTGATTGTGGAAAACGTGGTGGCGTTCGAAGTGGCTTCCGCTTTGACCGATAAATTCGGCGGCGACAGCCTTCCGGAAATGAAAGCCCGTTACGATTTATATTTGCAGATGGCCCGAGAAAAGTAGCATGCCGCAGGCGGCGAACAGCGGGCGGCAATTTCAGCTGCCTGCTGTCTGCTGCCGGCCGCATGCTTGAAAAGGAGACACGGATGTTTCCCCTGCACGATCGCACCCGACGTTGGATCTGCCGCAGCGGCTTTTTGCTGGGCGGGGTGTTGCCGCTGGCGGCGGTCATCGGCTACAGCGCCGTAATTCGTACGGCCATTTACAAGGAAGCGGTCCGCGCGGCGCTAAAAGCGGAACTGGGCGTGGACGTGCGATTCGACAAGGTTTCCCATCCGCGGCCGGGCGTCACGCTGCTATCGGGCTTGGAACTGCTCGATCGTCAAACCGAGGAATCGCTTTTGCGTGCGCGACTCTTGGAAATCGGCCCGCACACCCAAACACTCGTCGCCTCGCAAGGGGAAGTAAACGCCCCGGGTTTGGATCGGCTATGGCTTGTGCTCCAGCGCCGGCAACGGGAAGCGAATCAGCCCGCGGTGCAAATCTCCGCTGCGGAATTGACATTGCGCTGGCCGCAAGGCGTGCAAACGCTGGTCGATTGCAATGCACAGCTTGAATGCGCCGAATCGGAACAGACGGCCAGCGCGACGTTTCAAGTGGCCGGAGCCGATGCCGACTCGCCGGCGCGACTTGGCCTGCGATGGAACACGTCGACCGACGCCGATGCAGCCAAAACGCTGAAACTTGAAACCGGCGGCACTCCCCTACCCTGCGCGCTGTTGGCGGCGCTGGTGCACTGCGAAAACTGGCTCGGCCCGAACGGCGCGTTCCAAGGGACGATCCGGATCGAAGAAACTTCCGCCGGTCGCCAGATCGAAGTGTCCGGACAAATCGACGGAATCGATCTGCAATCGGTCGTTGGCGATCATTTCCCGCACCGTTTGACCGGCACGTGCAGCTTGAGTTTGGAGCGGGCTACGCTCCGCGATGGACGATTGGAAGAGGCCACGGGGGCAATTCATGCCGGGCCGGGGATCGTTAGTCGATCGCTATTGCACTCAGCGGCCGAAGCGCTGCGAATGCACAGCAAGGGCGCGACACATGGCGACAATGACGCCGCAGAATACGAACAGCTTGCCGCCACATTCGCCTGGGACGCCAAAGGCTTGACGATCCACGGCCAATGCGACGAGAGCGAACCGGGCACAGTTCTGCGATCGGCGGATGGCGGCCTGCTGACGGAATCCAGCGAAGGCGCGTTGCCCGTAACTGCGCTCGTGCAGGCGCTGGTGCCCGACAGCCGTGTGCAGGTGCCCGCCACGCGGCAAACCGATTGGCTGTTGCGCGCGTTGCCGCTGCCGGAGGTGCAATCGGGCGACGCTGAATCGGCCCCGCATGCGCGTTTGCGCGGGGGGACGAGTGTAAAGTAGATGGCCGCAGAGTTCGCCTCCGGAGGCCGTTGGCCTCCGGCTATGCGCGATGAGTGGCACGCCCTGACGCAAGGAAGGGCGTGTCTGCGCGATTCCACCACGCCCTTCGCGGACTCAGGGCGTGCCACCCGCCGTCTATTGCGGCGAATCATGCGGGGGCGCGGCGGTTGCTCCACCAGTATCGCAGCGGCACGAGTCCGGCGGCGATCATCAGAATCTGGCTGGCGCAGAACAGGCCCAGGGCCACCAGCACGCCTTCGGTGAATCCGTACGAGTGCAGCCCCACACCCAGTTGATTCACGCCGAACCACGACCAACTGGTGACGATGTTGCCGCCAATGGCCAGCAGCGCCAGGCCGCGATCCTTCACCAGCCCATCCCAGCGCGCATGCAACACCAGGGCGTTCCAGAGCACGATCATCAAGGCGCCGTTTTCCTTGGGGTCCCAACCCCAGAAGCGGCCCCAGGAGTCGTCGGCCCACAATCCGCCCAGCACCGTGCCCACGAAACTGAAGAAGATGGCGAAGCAGACCGTGCCGTAGATCATGCGAGCAAGATTCTTGCCGTCGTCGGCACCGAGCGTTGGTGTGACCAATCCTCGGACCACGTAAATCAAACCCAACAATCCGGCGACGAGCGTGGCGGTGTAGCCGAGGGTGACGCAGGTGACGTGGGTAGCGAGCCAGAACTGCGTATCGAGCACGGCCTGCATCACGCCGATGGTGTCGCCGTGCGTGCTATCCAGCACCAGCGACAACTTGTCGGCGATCAGCAGCGTGGCGAAGCCGTTAACGGCCGCCATGACGTTGCCGTAGCCGCGGCGATAAACCATTTCCAAAATCAATCCTCCCAAGACGCCGGCCCAGCCGATGAAAATGGCCGAGGAATAGAGATTGGTGACCGGTGGCCGGCCGGAAATATACATTCGCGCTCCCAGCGCGAACGTGTGCGCCAAAAACGTGATGGCGATCAGCCAGAAGGCCGCGCGGTTCAGCGGTCCGCTCCAGCCCAGCCAGCCGAGCACCGCCAAACAGAAGGCGGCGAAATACAACCACTGGCAATCGAAAAACGGACTCCAGTTATTGAACCAGGCTTCAAAGGCGGGGTTGGCTTTGGCCATCTCCGGCGGGGTTCGGTCGGCCAGGAGTTCGGCGTAGCCGCGCACCGCCCGGTTAAATGCGCGAGCGTCGCCGGCGGCATAGGCATCGAACACCGATTCCCAGGCGTTCGTCGAAGGATCGGTCGGCTCGTGCCGGATTTCGTCGAGATATTTGATCATCCACGCCACCGAATACGGCTGCCACGAAGTGCTCTGTTGTTTGGGAGCGGGCTGATCTTGGAAATCGGCAGCCGGCGGAACGGCCAGCGGCGGGTGCTGCGCGGCCAGCGTCTGCTGAAATTCCGGTAAGCGCTCCAACCGCTGCTTGATTGCCGTCAGGGTTTTGATCGTGGCCTGCGGATCGGCCTTGTACTGCTGCTCGGTCGGGAATGTTGGAATCGGCCGCTGCAAGAACGAAAATTGCAACAACTCGATGAGCGACAACCGATGGTCCAGCTCGGTCAGCTTCTTTTCGTAAATGGTGTACTTCGCCGCTTCGCGCCCCTCGAGCGATGCCCGCGCCTGGTCGAGCTTCTGCTTGTCTTTGGTGACTTCCGCCCACGAGTAGCGATAATACTGCCGCCGCTGCAGGCCCAGCATGGCCAACACATCGAGGCTGTCGATGCGAATCACCCGCAGGTTGTCCGCCGTGTCGGGCCGCGCGATCAAATCCAACAGCCACTTCACCGCGGGCTGATACTCGCCGTTTTCATCGAGATACCGCTCGCGCAGCGAAATCATGCGAAGCGAATTGCGCGCGAACGTGTCGATCGGCTGCACGCGGCCGCCCATCTCGACGGGCAGCTTGCCGAAGGCGTAGAGATTCATTTCGTCCGGATCGGCGCCGGGCGTCATGGCGGCATACGAAAGAAATCCGACGGCCACCAGCGCCACGGCCATCGGCAGCGCCTTGCCGAACAGCGAATATCTCGGGCGACTGGCAGCGGCAGCACGGGCGCGGCCGGCGACAGCCGCCCCTCATCGCGCCGCCGCAGGAACCGCACCAGGGTTTGGCTGAAATGCGACAGCATGCCGATGGCCACAATCATGCAGGCCACGTAGGGAATCATCCACCCGAAGTTGGAAACTACTTGCAGCGTGGTGGTGCCAACATTGGTCACCGGATCGCGGCGGTAACCACTTTGATAAAACGTTTCGCCGCCGTAGCGGAACGGCTCGTTCATACGGATGGCCACCTGGCGATCGGTTTGCCGCTGGGGATCGACCAACTGCAGATGCGACTCGTAATTTCGCGGAATTGCCGTGCCCAAATACATTTCCGCCTTTACTTCGTCGAGGTGCATGTTGTACGGCTTGTAATCGCGCTGGAAACGCAGCGCGATCTCGTACTGTTTGTCGCCGAGTTGGACCTTCTGCGGTCCCAGCAAAACTCCGACCAGGTAGGTGCCCAGCGGCTTGTCGGTTCCTTTTTCGGCGAGCTGCACGTATGCGGCCGGCACGTTCACCCGCTCGCCGGTATCGGCGCCGGTGATGGGCGCTCGGGGATCACGCGCAGTGCACGGCCGGCGCCGGCATTGGCCGGATTCTCAGCGCCCGGCTGGGACAGTCCGAAGTCGGAATTCTCATAGAAGTCGACTGCGCACGTCGAATGGGAGAGAACTGCTGTCGATCGGCTTCTGCTTTTGCAAGCTCTCGCGCAACATCTGTTCGGGTACCACCGTCACGTCGTCCTGCGTGGGATTGGAATCGTTGCCCACCACCGCTAGTTCCACCGAGCGAATGTCGCTGGCGAAGTTGGTGGTTTGGCCTTCGTTAATGGTCATCTGCGCTTCTTTGTGCAAAAAATGCACGACCAGCTCGTTGGCCATGATCAGCGCGATGCCGGCGTGCAAGAGCACGATACCGGCGCGCTTTCGGAAGACCAAAATGCAGCCGGCCAGCAGAACCAGGGCCGCCGCGCCCGCTTCGAGCACCTGCCACAAGATGCGCACGGCAGAGCGCATGGAGTCGGGATTGATCGAGTTGACGTCGATCTTGAACAGCAGGAACGCCAACAGCGCCAGCATCGCCGCGCCGACAATTCCCAGCAATCGGCGCTCCATCTTTCGCTCTTCCCCCAGCATCCCCAGCGCGGCGGCGATGCCCACGCATAGCACGCCTAATCCGATCAAGAACAATCGCCACAGCACCCGCCAGTCGATCGGCATGGCGGCCTGCACACCGTCGGTGCCCGGGCCGGCGGCAATCACCAGCCACAGAAAAAAGCATCCGGCCACGATCACCGCCAGGCCGCTGGTCAATCGTGCTCCACCGGCTTGAATTTTGAACCGCAAGCCGTGCGCGGTGAGCAAATTGATCGCCATCAGCCCGCCGATGGCAAAGCCGCCGGGAAAATAAAATCCGCCGGGAACGTGTTGCCAGGAGGGGAACCAGGCGGGTGGAAAGAAGACCTGAAAATCGATCCACGCCACGAGATTGCGGAAATAATTGTGCAGCACCCACCAAACGTCGTGGCTGGCCTGGGCCAACGTGCCGGCAAACACCAGGAATATTGCCAGAGCGAACAGCGCCACCGTGAGCTTGAGCGACGCCAGCGGGGCGAGGAGTCTTTGAAGCGTGCCACGCGGCCCTGCCTGCGGCCGCCGATCGCGCAGCATGTGCGGCGGTGTGTCGCCGGAGACATCGCTGGGTAGCACGTCGGTCGCCATGCGGTTACTTCTCCACGTTCGATTTGGCGGCTTCGCGGAATTTTACCGAGCCGACGAACTTTTCGAAATTCGGCTGCTCATCGCCGACCAGCTTGGCATCACCGCGCATGCGGAAAAACCAAGTGGCATCGCCATGATCGAACAGCACCACCGTGATGGCCTGCCGCGGCGAGGCGCCTTCCGGCCCGACCAATTGCACCAGTTTGGCCGGCTCCCCATCGACTTGATACTGCTTGGCGACCGAGTTGAGTTCGTCTTCCGAGAGCTCGGGCAATTTGATTGCGCTCGCCAGCGGTTGACGTTCGACAGCAATCCGCCGGCGCCGCGCCCCAGCGGGCTGACAGTGACTTGCGCCTGCTGCGAATCTTTCTTGACGGTGAAGGCTGCGACGGCGAACGGCGGCAAAGGCGAGGTGCTCCATTGCTTTGGCGCCGCAAATGTGAAGGGAAGCTGCGGCAGGTCGGCTTGCGCGCCGGTGGACTACTGGCCTGGGCCACCTCCCTGTCGGGCGCGGCAATTGGCGGGTGCCCCGGCGGCAGCGACGTTAGCGCCGCCTCGTGCGCCTTCATGGCTTCAGCGGCGGCGGCAAACGGCGGTTGCATGCCGGCGGGCTTCAGTGTGCCGTGATAATTGACCACGATCGCTTCGCCGTCGGAAAGTTTGACCCAGCGAATTTGGTCGGCCAAGTCTACGGTGTCGAGCGGGGCGAGTGTCATCTGGCCGCGCCAACGATTCAAGTTCGACAGCACTTGTTCCAAATCGCGGTCGTCCGGCCACGGCAAGGTGGTCACGGTTACGTCCAGCGGCGGCTTTTCCGGAATGGTGATGGTGGCGAAACGCAGGTCGGCCCCGCCACTTTCCTGTTTCCAGCCGGCAGGCAACGTCCATTGCGGCTTGCCCTCGGCGGATTCGGGGAAGATGACCGATTTGACCAATGTCTCGAATGCCGCGGCGTGTTTGCTCACGGCTTCGGCGGGCCCAGCCAATTTGAAAAACCAAGCGGCGCCGGAGTGCGGGACAATGGCCGCCACCATCCAGTCTGGACGGGCCATTGCGGCGGCCGTTTTGGCATCAGTGGAGGGGCCTTCTTTGGGCACCTGATAATGGCCAATCTGCGCCGACTTCTGGCACCCCGCGGCCAGCAACACCGCCAGCGCGAACATTGCAATCGGCAAGCAGCGGAGCGGGCGCCTGGAATCACAAGCCATCGGCATCTCGCAAATTCAACGGTCGCGGCAGGTGAGCAAAGGAAAAAACGGCGCTCCGGTGGGAAACGAGCGTCGCAATCGCGTACATCGAGAAACACCGCTCGCACGAGCGCTATCGCCTACTAGCGATTATAAAGCGGGCCCTGCGCAAAAGTACAGGGCCAAAGCCAGTTGAGCAAAATCTCGCGGTGCGCTTGCTAAGCCGCAAGCGGATGGGCGGAGCCGAAGGCAATGCTGAACCGCGAAAACTTTAGTACAAGCTCGGCGAAGTTTCGGTCCAGCCAACCACCGGCTCTTCCGGCGGCAGGACGAAAATTTCCACACGCCGATTGCGGCGGCGGTCTTCCGCCGTGTCGTTGGAAGCAATCGGCTGATTGCCGCCGAAACCAGAAACACCGATCCGCTGCTCCGGCACGCCCGCCTTCTTCAAGCATTCCGCCACGGCCAGGCGCGGGCGGAGGCCAAATGGAAATTATCGTGGAACCGATCCCGCACGTCCTTACGCGCGATCTTGAGCGAATCGGTGTGGCCGACGACCATCAACTTCAGGTCGCGGGCATCGGGGAAGCGCATCACGCGGGCGAAGGCCTGGAGCATTTCTTGCGCGTCTTCTTTGAGCTGCGCGTCGCCACTGTCGAACAGCACGTCGCTGTCGAGCTTGGCGGCGCCGGTGTTGGCGTCGAACTGCAGGCTGGGATAGCGATGCGACAGGTCCGCCAGTTGCTTGCTCAAACCGGGAGGCAGCCGGCGACCCTGGCCGTCGTACAGCTCCCCTTCCATGGCCGCCAAGTGCTTGCGGTCGGCGGTGGCTTTTTGATCCAACGACGCCAACTGTTCTTCGGTTTGAATCAACCGGTCTTCAAGCTGGTGGCTGTGCGTTTTCAGGTTTTCAATCTGGCCGGTTTGCGCGCTGTTTTGCTCGGCCAGGCAGCGGCATTGATCTTCCGCGGCGGCAAGCTGGCTGCGCGGCACCATGCAACCGGTGCTGCAGATGGTTGCCATTGCGAGGCACAGCAGAATTGAAATTCGACCAGGGCTTAATGCAGCCATCGTTCGACTCCTTTCGAACGTAAGAAGCTATTAGCTGTTAGCTTTTGGCGGTTGGCTAAGGTGTTGATGCGTCCCAAAGCTAATCGCTAACAGCTAAAAGCTAATCGCTCATTTATCAAACCATCCTATTGATCTGCCCAAAGCATCCATAATCGAACTGCTGACGGTCGAGGGCCCACTCCAACTCCACATGTTGCGCAGCAGATCGTAAATCATCATGCCACACAGCAGCAGGAACAGGGCGCACGCGATCAAGCTGACTACGTTCCAGGTGGTAAACGGCGGTTCCAGCGTAGCGGTTGCCGCCATCATCGAGGGGGCGGGCTGCGCAGCCGGGGCCGGCGTCAGCATCGGAACATCGGAGGCCGGGATGGCCACGGTTTCTTCTTCCACCAGGCCGCCCGGCTGAGCCACCGGCGCGAACATGCCGGAGCTAATGTCTTCGTCGGAATCCAGCGCGATCACTTGCGAACCGCTGTCGGAATCTTCCGCGCCCGCTTCGGCAGTTGAAGAGAGTTGGAATTCGTCTTCGATTTTCGAACCGCTGGGCAGCAAACCAATTCCGGTCGCGCCGGCCGCGACGGCCGGATTGTCCTCCAACAATTTCTTGGCTGAGCTGCCCAGGGCCAATGGCTCTTCCAGCGACAATCCGCTGTCGGAAGGGCTGGCCAACATGATGCCGCTATCGTTGGGGCTTTGCGTTACGTCGCTGCCGGGCTTATCGCCCAACACGGATTCTTCATCGTCGGCGCCCAGCTTGAGCGATGAACCGCCGCTGGGTTTCGGCTTGGGAGGCTCTTCCGGCGCTACCAACGTGAGCTCGTCGTCCGATAGGGTTAACGCGTCGGAACCAAAGAGTTTGTCGCTGCTGCCGGCGCCCGGAGGCTTCTTCGTAACGTCGGAACCGCTGGCCACCAGCCTGACGTCGCTGCCCGCCTTGCCTTTGCCGCTGCCGATGCCGGAGCCCACGCCCGAGCTGGAGGTAAGCGTCAGTCCGCTGCCTTCCAAGTTCAGAGCGCTGGAGCCGCCGGAAGCGGGCGGGGCTGGCTTGGCAGTGGGGTCGGCCAATACCATGTCGTCGTCGCTGCCGCTGACGCCTTCGTTCTTGCCGATAACGGTGCTGGGGCCTTCCTTGGGCGGCTTTCCCAGTTCAATCTCGCTGAGCAAGATCGAATCCAAATCGTCGTTCAGTTCCAGTTCGACGTGCCCCAGGGTGCTATCCCACGACTCGCTGCCTTTTTTGGGCTCGGACAGCAGCACGTCTTCTTCGCCGCCGCCGTCGGTTGTCGTTTCGTGGCGCAGTTCATCGCGCAGCCGCTCGACGTCTTCCTGCTTGAATTTCCATTGGTCGCCGTCGCGGTAGGGATAGAGTTTCTTGCGATCGCGCAGCGAGCCGATTTCCTCGGCGCTGACGCCCAAGATCCGGGCGGCTTCGTCTTGATCGATTAGTTTTTTGACCAAATCTACCTCCGCCGGGCATTGCCGAGTTCGAGCGAAGTTATTGCCCCCCACTCGGCCGCCGCGGTGAAATCATCGAGTTTGCATTTGCGCGCGAATTTCTCGTGGCAAGGGTTTGTTGCCGTTATATTCGTCCAACTGCAGGTCCCACGAAAGGTTTCGCACGCTCTTCAAGGTTACGCTGCCGGTTGCCAGGTCCAGATGATAAACGCTCATTACGTGCGTGCGCGGATCAATCACTGTAAGCTGCTGACGAGTGTTGTCGATCTGCATCGGCAGCGCGATCAACTCGCCGGTGGCCTCGTATACCTGCTGCCGCTGTGCGAACACCAAAGTGTTGCCGCCGACCAGCATCCAGATAACCACGAAACCCAGCGCCGCACCCACGGCTGCATACAGCGTCGCCTTCATCGTTGGCCTTCCTTGGCTTGCGCGATGCGAAGCCTCAACATCCATTCTAAAAGCCGTAAATTGAAATTCAACAGACGAGTGGCCTGCCCAAACCCAATAACCGCACGGGGTTGTCGCAGGAACCTGCGCGAAGAACCCCTGGCGGGGCGGAAAGTGTAGCTGTGGGCCAAAGGGCCAGCAAGAGCGGTTGGAGGCTAGCAGACAGCAAAGCGTGCCTGAAAACGACTTAATGACCAAATCCCCATGACCAACCAAAGCCCCTGCCACGGGTCATAGGCGCCTGGTCAATGGTCGTTTGGTTACGCCGCCCGGGCGATTCTGCCCTTGGTGTCCGGGTCGTGCCGCGCGGTCAGCAGATGGATTGCGGCCGTCAATTGGTGCAGTGCCTGGTCGAACTGATGGGTTTCGTTCAGCAGGCGCAGGTTGTTATCCAATGTGCCCTGGAGCTTGACCAATTGCCCCTCGCCTTGCAACAGGCCGGCCAGCGCCTCTACGAACTTCGCCAGGTGCGCGTAGAGGCCCGACACCTGATTGGCCATCGTTTGCACCTGACTTTTATGCTCTTCGCGCTGCGCCTGCAGTTCGGCCAAGAGGCCCAGCAGCTTTTTCTCGCGAAGCGTGTCGCTTTCGTCGAACCGCTGCTGCCAGCGGGCCAACGATTGTTCCCATAATTGGGCGTTGGCTTGGATCCGCTCTTCGCTTTGCTGTTGCAAACGATGGAAGGCGGTGGACCACAACTGCAATTGCCGCTCAATGGTTTTATCCATCGCATGTAAGGTGGCGTGGCTGCCCGATTGCACGGCTTGCAGAAACGGAGTGAGGCTTTCGTCGACCACTTCGAAGCGGTTCAACAGCGCCAAGTCGGTACGGCGCGTGACCGATTTTACGATGCCGCGCTCGCGCGTTCGCACAAGAACAGGCTTAGCATCATGGTGATGGCAGCGGCCAACGCCACGGTGGTGGTGTTGAAAGCGGTGCCGATTTCGCCGATCACCTTCGCCAGGTTGTCGCCGATTTCATCGACCGACAACCCGCCGAATGCCGAGCCGAAGTGAATCACCGTGCCCAAAATGCCTAACACCGGCGCCACCCAGCAAATGAAGCGGATCAAGGCGTAATTGGCGTGCGTGTGTTCTTCGTCCTGGGTGGCCAGATATTGCAAGTATTCGTTGAAACCGTCGGCGGAGCCTTTCTCTTGCAGATACGAAAGCGCCTTGGTCAGGCGCTGCGCGATCCGCGACTTTTGCAGCCATTTGGGCTGCTTCTGCACTAAGGCGAACAGTTCGGCGCTTTTGGCGACCGGTTCGCGCATGGTGCGCGCCGGCAACCAATCCTGCCGCAACGCGAACGATTCGTAGGGGAACGACAGCGCGCGCAGCACAACATCCACGATGCCCCAAATGAAAAAGAACACCACCACGTACTCGACGGCGTGCTCGGTCGTGTAGTGGTGCAACAGCGTGCTCTTGAGCGGCGGCTGATTGATCAGCAGATAGAATCCCGCCGTCAGCAAAGCGCCCAGGGCGAGCGGAAAATCCAAGAAATCGACGAACGATCGCTTGCGCATCGCGGCCATAATGATAATCCCAAGATAAGCGGAGATCGGCGGAGGAGCACGCAAAAGCTGCGCACCGTGGCCGCCGGGAAGAGGTGAAAAATGGACCCGGAATGAGAAAGCCGCAAGCGGCCGGCGTCAAGGTCAATCAACACCTAGCGGACCCGCCATGCTTCCCCACCCTACCCTGCTGATGATGCCGGCGCTACAATCAGGCGATGATCGGCGTCCTTGCCAGCGGCGGATTGGATAGCGCCATTCTGATTTCGCACTTGCTCGACAAAGGCGAACGGGTGCAGCCGTTTTACATCCGCTCGAATCTGTTTTGGGAAGGGGCGGAGCTGGCCGGGTTGCAAGCGTATCGGGCCGCCGTTGCCACCGGCAATTTGTTGTCGCTGGTGGAACTGCAACTGCCGCTAGACGATCTGTACTCAGGGCACTGGAGTATCAGCGGCAATCGCACGCCCGATGCAACCACGCCCGACGAGGCCGTGTATCTGCCCGGCCGCAACCTGCTGTTGATCATCAAAGCAGCGCTGTGGTGTCAACTGCACGGCATCGATCGCCTGGCGCTGGGAGTGTTGGCCAGCAACCCCTTTGAGGATGCCACGCCGGAGTTCTTTAGCGCCGTGGAAAGGGTATTGAGTCGGATCGGCCAACCGCCGCTGCGGCTGGAACTGCCTTTCGCAAAGCTTCACAAGCGCGACGTGATGGAAATTGGGCCGCGGCTATCCGTTAGGATTAACGTTTTCGTGCATCGCGCCGATCGACGGGCTGCATTGCGGCCGGTGCAACAAATGTGCGGAGCGCCAGGCCGCGTTTCGGACAATCGATTTACCCGACCCTACTCGATACGCAGACGCTCATGTTCCGAGTCACCCGCGAAATTGATTTCTGCTACGGCCACCGCTTGTTAGAGTACGACGGCAAGTGCCGACACCTGCACGGCCACAACGGGCGGGCGGTGATCGTGATCGAGGCGCCTAAGCTCGATGCGCGCGGCATGGTGCTGGATTTCAACGACATCAAGCGCGTAGTGAGCCAATGGATCGACGACAATTTGGATCACCGCATGCTTTTGCGGCGCGACGATCCGGCGGTGCAATTGCTACAGAAACTTGGCGAGCCGCTGTATTTGCTCGACGTCAATCCAACGGCCGAGAACATCGCCAAGCTGATTTTCGATTTCACCATCAAATCGGGCTTCCCGGTGGTGGAAACTCGGCTTTGGGAAACGCCGCGGTGTTTTGCGACGTATCGGCGCGACTGACGAGGGATGCGCCGCAGGGCGCTGCCTCCGGAGGGCGTTGCCCTCCGGCTATTGCGGAGGAAGCCAAGACGCGCGGAAATTGATGAGCGCAATAAAACAGTCCGGGCGGACTGCTGGTGCAGCCAACCCGGACCGTGGTTCCCCCCTGGGATGTCGGCGTCGATTTAGCGTCGACCGCCCGTGTGAGAGTAAATATCGGCCGGCGCAACTCCGCCCCTTTGGCAAATTTTAACGATTGCGAAAAACGCGCCGGGGCTTTCGCTATCTTTCCCAGGCTTCCACGGCATTCCGCCGAAGGCCCCGCAAAGGGCGATTGGGCTCATTGACCTTACCGATTAGGTCGATCTTTAGGAGGATCGGCCGCCCCAGGGGGTGTTGCGCGCCCATTCGGGCGCCGCACTTTGCTATCAATCTGCCGGAACGCACTCGATGAAACGGTCGACGGGGACCCCCGTCAATTTGTTGCCGCTGTTGGACGTGCTGTTGTGCACGATGGGCACACTGATCGTCGTGCTGGGCGTGTTGAATCGCCTGGCTCGCAATCACTCAGTGGATGCGCAGCGCGAACAATTGGCCATCGCCAAAGAGCAGGTGACGCTGCGCATCGAGCAACTGACGACAGCCCGCCAAAAGACGATTTCCGATCTCGACGCCGCGCGCCGCCGTCTGAGCGGAATTGAAGATCACTCGCGGCAACTGGCCGACAAATTGAAAACGCTTTCCACCGCCGCGCGGCAGTTGGCGCCCGACAAGACGGCCGACGACAAGCGCGACGCCCTGCGGCGCAAGCTGATTCAGCTAAATGCCGATCGGGCGAAACTAGACAAAGACCTGCTAGCCGCGCAACGCGGCAGTCAAACCCAAGCTGATGCTTTCGATTGTCCCGTTCGACGGCGTTTACAAAACGAATCGGCGACCGATTTACATCGAATGCCGCGCCGACAGCATCATCTTGCAGCCGGAAGGCATCGTGTTTACTCCCCACGATTTTCTGGGCCCCTCGGGTCCCGGTAACCCATTGGCCTCGGCGTTGCGCGGCGCAGGAATATTGGAGCCAAACGCCGCCGCCGGGCGCCGATGTCAGCAACGATCCGTATCCGCTGCTGTTGGTGCGCCCGGACGGCATCATTGCCTATTATCTGGCGCGCGACGCGATGGCTTCGTGGAACGCCGAATTCGGTTATGAGCTGATCAGTGCCGACGGGAAGCTCGAATTTCCTGCCGCGCCGGAACCGCGGCTGGTGGACATGGAACGCCGCGCGGTCGACGAGGCCCGCCAGCGATTGCAATGGCTGGCGCAAGTCAGCCCTGAAGCGTTCAAGCGTCAGCAGAACGTGCAGTACCGTGTATCGGCAATCCGCGGCGGACTGGTGCGCGACGGCGCGCCTTCGCTGGGAAACGATCCATTCGCCAATGATCCGCTGGGCGGGTTTGGAAAATCAGCCGGCGGCAATGCCGGCGGGCACGGCACTGGAGATTCTGGCCCCGGCGGCGGAGGCGGTTATCCCAGCGAGTACCGCTTGGGCGATGCGCGCGGCAACGCCGCCCTTGGCTTTGGCGGAAACGGAACTGGCGCTGGCGAGGGCTACGGCAGCGGCGGCGGTGGAGACCACATTTTCGGCAGCGGCGCAGCGGCAAATAATGCTGGCGGACTTGGCGGCAACGCAGCGCTTCCGGCGCCGCAGGCAGCTCTGCCGGCAATGGACAAGGAACTGCGAGCGGCGCCGCGGGCGTATTCGGCAATGGGCAAGGCGGAAACGGCATGGGCCAACCATCGCTGGTCGGACCGCGCTACGCTCAAGCCGGCGGATTGAATTCAAGTGGCCCCGATGGCGGCCAGAACAATATGGGAAGTGGCTCGCAGTTGGGTGAATCGCAGTTGGGTGGCTCACAACCGAGCGGCTCGCAACTGAATGGCTCTTCGATGGCGGGCGCACCAGGCGGCACGTTCAATGGATCGGCCGAAGGCACGGCGCAAAATGGAACCTCACCTATGTCCGGCCGATTTGAAGTGCGTGGCAACGGCACTTCGGCTGGCGGTTCGGCTGGCGGCTCGCCTGGCGCCGGAGATTCGCTGACCGCGGGAGATTCTTCCGAAGGCGCGACAACGTCAGGCGGCGAATCGGCCAGCGGCGGCGCGGCCTCGGCGTCGAGCGGTTCAACGGGGCAGTCGGGCGCGGGCAGTTGCAGTGATCCCAGCCAAATGTCGTCTGGCATTCCATCCCCCTCGCTAACCTTCAATGCCAACCAGCAGCGCACCGCGCGCAAACTGGCCAACGAGCGCGGCCGCAACTGGGCCCTGCCGAACAACACCGTCTCGTCGGTGCCGATCACGCGCCCCATCCGCGTCGAGTGCTGGAACGATCGGCTCGTGGTGACGCCGGACGACCGCGATCAGCAGCCGCAGGTGATCCCGCTGTCTGATCGCACCGACGAAGCCGTCGACCAATTGGTGGCGGCCGTGCGCGTGCACACGCAAGGCTGGGGCTTGGCCGGCCGCAGCATGTATTGGAAACCGCAGTTGGTTTTGGACGTGAAGCCGCTAGCCGAATCGCGCGCCGCCGACCTGCAAGCGCTGCTGGCGGATAGCGGTTTGGATGTGAAAAGAAGATAACCCCTCGCCCCCGACTCCCGACTCCCGAACCCTGAACCCTGAACCCCGAACCCCGAACCCCGAACCCCGAATCCCGAATCCCGAATCCCGAATCCCGAATCCTAGCGATGCAACATACCGAAGTCCATGAATCGCTCGGCACCGACTCGTTTCTCGACGTGACGGTGAACATTGTCGGCATTCTGATCATCCTGGTGATGGTGGTTGGAATGCGCGTGCAGAAGGGCCCGGCGATCAGCGTGCCGCGGGACGACGCTTCGCAAGCCGAGATTTCGGCGCTCAGCCGCCGCAGCGCGGCCATCGAATACGATGCCCGCCGCACGCAACAAGAACTGGTCGACATTGAACATGAAATCGCCGCCCGAAGCGCGGAGCGCGTGGCGCTGGCTACCGCCATTGCCGCCGCCGAAAAAAACATTACCGATCATCGCTCGAAGCTCGAGGGCTCGCAGCAGGAAGATTTCGATCTTCGCCGCCAGGTCGACGAAACACGCGCCGCAGTCGAGACCGAAAAGAAAGAACTCGCCGCGCGTGCAGGCGCAAAAGTCGCCCGTCGAGGAGATCAAGCACTACCCCACGCCGCTCAGCCACACGGTATTCGGGCACGAAGTTCACTTTCAGCTTCAAGGAGGGCCGGATCGCCTACGTGCCGCTGGACGATTTCATCGACGATGTGCGTTCCAACCTGCGGTCCGCCGGATCGAATCTCTCCGACATCACTGACAAAGTGGGCGTCGTCGGGCCGCGCAATGGATTCGAATTCCGCTATACCGTCGACGTGATGACCGACCGCGGCCGCGGCGTGGTGGGCATGCGCACCAAGGAATGGCAACTGGTGCCGGTCGGCATGCAGATGGGCGAAACCATCGATAAAACCCTGTCGTCCACTTCGCAATTCCGTTGGGCACTGGCCAGCCATAGCCCGAAGGATACGACGGTCACGCTGTGGACCTATCCCGACAGCTTCTCGCAGTACGAGCAATTGAAGGAAGAATTGCATCGCATGGGGTACGCCACGGCAGGGCGGCCGCTGCCGATAGGCGTGCTGATCGGCGGCTCCGACCATGGCACGAAATCGTCGGCGCAGTAGGAAATAGCAACGAGGGGCGAGGGACGAGAGACGAGTCCGATGTATACTCGTCTCGCGCCCTCGTCTCTCATCCCTTGATTGCCTTCTCAATGCCGCTCGACGGCCGTGCAAATTCGATCTAGCTCCTCGATCGCAGGATCGCCAGCGGCGGCATGATCACCACCACATTGCCTAGCGGGCGGATCAGCACGCCATCGGCCATCGCCGAGTCACAAACTTGCCAGCCGCGCCGCTCTTCCCAGGGGTAAGGCTTCTTTGGTCTGTTTGTCGCGGCACCAGTTCTACGCCGGCAATCAGGCCGCACTGCCGCACGTCGCCGACGTGCTTGTGCTGGGCAATTCGCGACAGATGTTCTTTGAGCCGCGCAATTTTTGGCTGAATTGTTTCCAGCGTTTGCTCTTCTTCAAAGATGCGAAGATTGGCCAGCGCCACGGCCGCGCCCAGCGGATTGCCGCCGTAGGTGTGACCATGAAAAAACGATTTCGACTCGGCGTAGGTGCCCAAAAACGCATTCCAAATCTTCATCGGTCGTCAGACGTGGCGGCCAGCGGCATGTAGCCGGCGGTGATGCCCTTGGCCAGGCACAGGAAATCGGGAGTAACCTGTTCGTGCTCGCAGGCGAACATGCGTCCGGTGCGGCCGAAACCGACCGCCACTTCGTCGGCGATCAATAGCACGTCGTACTTGGTGCACAGCTCGCGCACGCCGCGCAAGTAACCGCGCGGGTGGACGATGATTCCCGCCGCGCACTGCACCAAGGGCTCCAACACCAGCGCGGCGATCTTCGAATGATGCTCCTTCAGTACGCGTTCAACCGTTTCTAAATAATGCGCCAGCGCGGATTGCGCGGTGACACGCGGCGGCAGTCGATACATATCCGGCGCCGGCACGCGGATCACGTCGAACAACAGCGGCTCGAACATGGCGGTGAACCGATCGACGCCGCCGACGCTGATGCCCCCCATCGTGTCGCCGTGATACGCATCGCCGAGGGCCACGTACAGATTTTTCTCCGGCCGAGGATCGCGCCTTTGCCGCCAGTATTGAAACGCCATTTTCAGGGCGACTTCGACCGCGGTCGCCCCGTCGTCGGAAAAGAACACGTGCTTCAGCCCCGCCGGCGCAATATTGACCAGCCGCTTGGCCAACTCGATCGTCGTGGGATTCGACATGCCCAGGTTCGTCACGTGCGCCACGCGCTCCAGTTGCTCCTTGAGCGCCGCATCCAGCTTCGGATGGCGATGGCCGTGCAGGTTGCACCACAGGCTGCTGGTGGCGTCGAGATATTCGCGGCCGTCGATATCGACGACCGTGCAGCCATGAGCGCGCTCGAGGATGAGCGGCCGATATTCCGCCATTTGCGTGAAGGCGTGCCAAACGATTTCGCGGTCCCAGCGGCGCAGTTCATCGTGCGTGGGCATGCGATTCACCACTCGACGATGACCGGCGCTGCGACACCGATTTTCAGTGCTTTGGCGGCGCTGCCGTCGACGACGGCAATTTCCAAATACCCGCTGGAACCGACCAGTGCCGTCAGCTCCTGCGGCTTTCGTTCGCCGTAGGCGTGAGATAGGGCATTCACCACATTGTCGGCCGCCCAAACTCGAACTTGGGCGATCTGCTCCTCAGGAGGCAGCATGCTGGCCGGGACATTGGTAATCAGATTTCCAAAGCGATCGACCCAGCGGACCGCGCCTTCAATGCGATTGGCCGTACGCCGCGCTTCGAGCCAATCGAGCATGACGAGCTCGGGACGGCTGACCCCAAGCGCTCCGGTTCCACGCCCAAGCTCAACTGAGCCGCCACGGGCGCCAAGATGTCGCGTCCGTGAAAGGTATGCGAAACCGTCGGCATCCAATAATCGACGTTCGATAGTTCGATGATTCGCGTCGGCCGATTGCGCGTGGCCAACAAACTGAGCAAGCCGTTGTCGGGGGCCAGATATTGCTGATCGCCGATGCGGGCGTAGACCAACCGCCGCGAGGTGCCTACGCCCGGATCGATCACG
This sequence comes from Pirellulales bacterium, assembly GCA_963773925.1. Lineage (GTDB taxonomy): Bacteria > Planctomycetota > Planctomycetia > Pirellulales > JADZDJ01 > CAVRAW01. The sequence goes on along the minus strand of CAVZDC010000008.1, from coordinate 128,236 downwards.
GCCACATGGATGGCGCCGGGCGGAAACCAAGTGGTGGCCTCGGCCAACAGCACCGCGCCGTGCCGCACATCTTGCGGCCCGACCTCGTGCGAAATGTCCTCGATGTGCCGCCGCCGGATTGATGCCCAGAATCACGCCCTTCATTGCCGCCGCGTAGGGGCTGGCGGAGCCGAAGTCGGTTGTCAGAGTGATGATCGCGGACATGGACGCAGCACCTCGCCAGTCACATTTTTCCCACCAACTCCAAACAAATCTCGCGGAAGCGGCGGGATTGATGTTGGCGTTGTGCTTCTTGGCCTGGCCGATCAGGCTGGCGGCCGCTTGCACTTTACCGGCTTTGATGTCCGCCACAATTTTGGGGTTGGCCGCCAGGATTTCGCCGGCCAAGGTGGTGAGTTCCGATTCGTCCACTTTGGCGATGCCCAACGCCGCCACGGCATCGCCGAGCGACTTGCCTGCCAGCATGGCGGTGAACACTTCGCGCGCCCGGCTGGTGTTGAAATCGCCCGCCTGCACGCGTTTGATTAAATCGGCGAGTGCTTCGGCGCGGACCGGAAATTTCTCGACGGAACTTTCTTGTTCGTTTAGCACCCGCAGCACATCTTGCGCGACCCAGTTGGCGGCTGTCTTGCCGTCATTGGTGAGTTCGGCAAGTTTGACAAAGTAATCGACCAGCGGCCGGCCTTGGTTCACAATCACGTCGCTATCGTAGGGCGTGATGCCGTAGGTTTTTTCCAATCGCTGGCGCAATTGGGCCGGCGATTCCCCCAGCGACGAGCGAACCTGTGCCACTTTTTCGGCGGTTACCGTGACCGGCACCAAATCGGGCTCGGGGAAATACCGGTAATCGCTCGATTCTTCCTTGTGGCGTTGGGCGCGGGTGAGATTCGCTTCGTCGTCCCAGCCGCGGGTTTGCTTGGGACGCTGTCCCATCTCCACGTGATCTTCCTGCCACACTTCGTATTGGCGCTGGGCTTCGTAGGTTAGCGCTCGTTCGACGGCGCGGAAGCTGTTCATGTTCTTGATTTCCACGATCGGCGTTTTCGCCAGTCGGCCGTCGGGCTGCGGAATGTGCAGATTCACGTTCGCATCGACGCGCAAGCTTCCTTCCTGCATGTTGCAATCCGACACGCCGAGGTACATCAACAGCAGTTTCAATTCCGTCAGATACGCCTTGGCTTCCAGCGCGGAGCGCATGTCGGGCTGGCTGACGATTTCCAACAGCGGCGTGCCGGTGCGATTCAGATCGATGCGGCTGTCAGCCTTGCCGGCCGCTTCGTCATGCATGCTTTTGCCGGCATCTTCCTCCAAGTGGGCGCGGATGATGCCAACTCTCTTGGTTGCAAACCGCCCTTTGGGATCGCTGATTTCCAGATAGCCGTCGTGCGAAAACGGCAGATCGTACTGGCTGATCTGATAGCCCTTGGGCAAATCGGGATAGTAGTAGTTTTTGCGGTCCCATTTCGTAAACGGCGCGATCGTGCAATTCAGCGCCACCGCCGTCTTCAGCGCCAGTTCGAACGCTTCGCGATTCATCACCGGCAGCGTGCCGGGCATGCCAATGCACACCGGGCACGTTTGCGTATTGGGCGGCGCCCCAAACTTCGTGCTGCACCCGCAGAACAGCTTGCTGTGGGTAAGCAACTGCACATGCACTTCCAGGCCGATGATGGTGATGAAGGGCTCAGGCATTCGGCGATTATTCGTGATGGAAGCTTGTATTATATTTTCAGTGAGTAAGTGAGTAGGTGAGTAAGTAAGAGATCACGCCGTCCGGTCGTTCGTCCAATGTACTTACTTACTCACCTACTCACATTGCAGGCTTTCGCGTGTGCCAGTCGGTGGCCATTTGGAACATGTGGGCGCGCGCAGCAGCGCGTTCTTCTTCCAGCGGCGGGGCTTGCAGCTGCAGGCCGATCGGCAGGCCGCTGTTGCTGAAGCCGCAGGGGAAGGAAATGCCGCCGACGCCCGCCAGGTTGGCGCTGACCGTATACAGATCGACCAGATACATCGCCAGCGGATCGTCAGCTTTTCTCGCCGATTTTGAACGCCGGGGTGCTGGTGACCGGCCCGGCGATCAGATCGACTTCTTTGAATGCATCGTCGTAGTCTTGGCGAATCAGCCGGCGTACTTTCAGCGCTTTGAGATAATAGGCGTCGTAGTAGCCGGCGCTCAGGGCGTACGTGCCGAGCATGATGCGGCGTTTCACTTCCGCGCCGAAACCCTCGGCCCGCGATTGGCGATACATCCGCACCAGCGGATTGTCCAGCTGTTGCAGCGCCGCCGTGTTTCCGGCGGCTTGCAATTGTTTGGCTTCCTCTGCCAGGCGATCGTTCATCTTTGCTACGTCGGTGCGATAACCATAATGCACGCCGTCGTAGCGGGCCAAATTGCTCGAGGCTTCGCACGGCGCGATGATGTAATACGTGGCCACGCCATACTTGGCGTACGGCATGGAGATTTCCTTCGACCTGCGCGCCCAGCGACTGGTAAACGCCAAACGCCTCGCGCACGGCCGACTCCACTTCGTCATCCAAACCGGGGCCGAAATGCTCGCGCACCAGGCCCAGTCGCAGGCCATCGAGTGGTTTGCCGATGGTTTGCGAGTAAGGCGGCACGGGCACTTTGAGCGAAGTGGAATCGCACGGATCGTGCCCGGCGATAGCTTCCAGCAGCAGCGCCGCATCCTTCGCGGTACGTGCAAGCGGACCGATTTGATCCAGGCTGCTGGCAAACGCCACCATTCCGTAGCGGCTGACTCGACCGTAGGTGGGCTTCATGCCGGTGACGCCGCACAAACCGGCGGGCTGGCGGATCGATCCCCCGGTATCGGTGCCGATCGACAAACAAGCCATCCGCGCGGCGACGCTGGCCGCCGCGCCGCCGCTAGACCCGCCGGGAATGCAATCCAAATTCCACGGATTGCGCGTGGGGAAGAACGCCGAGTTCTCGTTCGAGCCCCCCATCGCAAATTCGTCCATGTTGGTGCGGCCGAGGAAGACCGCGTCGGCGGCGCGCAGCTTCTGGATAATCGTGGCATCGTAGGGAGGGCGAAAGTTGGCCAAGATCTTCGAGGCGCACGTGGCCAGTTCGCCTTTGGCGCAAATCAAATCCTTCACCGCCACCGGCAGGCCCGCGAGCAAGTCCAACCGGATGCTTTTTTGCACGGCGCTCGTCGATCGCCTTGGCCTGTTTGAGCGCCGCATCGCCGTCGTAGCGCAAGAACGCTTTCACTTTGGAATCGTGTTTCTCGATTTGATCGAGGAACGCCTGCGTGATTTCCACCGACGAGAGTCGATGCGCATTCAGGTCGGCCAACAGTTCAGTACCAGTGCGATCAACCAGCGACATGGCAAAGCTAGGGACGAGAGGCGAGGGCGAGGGACGAGAAATCAAGAACGATTCACTCGCCTATTGAATCGCTTGGAGCAAGATTCCGCAAGCCGCCGCGCTATTCGCCCAATACTGCCGGCACAAGATAGAATTGCTCGTCGTGTTGCGGAGCGTTGGCCAATGCTTCGGCGCGATGCAGCGAAGGGCGAATTTCGTCGGCCCGAAAGACATTGGTCATTTCCACGGCGTGGGCCATCGGCTGCACCTTGCGGAAGTTGATCTCGTCGTCCAGCTCACCGAATTGCTCGACATATGCGACGATGCCGCCTAATTGCTTGGTCATCCGATCCAGCTCGTCGGGCGAAAGCAATAGCCGCCCCAGCAGCGACACTTTTTCGACTTCTTGGCGGGTAAGGGCCATAGGAAAAAAGCAGAAGGCAGACAGCAGAAGCCAGAATTATTCCGCGCCGGCTTTCGCGGACTTTCCCTCCGAGGAAAGCTTGAATGGGGCGCGGCGGACCAGCTTGGTGACCGAGCCGCTGCGGATGCATCGGGCACAGACCAACATTGTGGTACTGGTGCCCCGGCCGACGGTGACGCGAATGCGCTGCAGATTGGGCTTAAAGCGTCGCCGGGCGATGCCCGTGACCTTGGTGCCCACGCCGCCTAAGTATTTGGCCTTACCGCGGGTGGTCACTCGATTGCCCGTGGTAGCCGTTTTGCCGCAAACTTCGCACTGCCGCGCCATCGCAAACCTCAACTTCTCAATATGCGTGTGCTCGAAGACGAAAAAATGCAAGCGGTCATTTTACCTGTTTAAGCCCGCACCACAAGCGGGGATTCATTGCACCGCGACGATTCAGCCTCGCACCAGCCGCAGGACTTCGTCCAGCAGATGGCTGTTGGTGCCAAGGCCTTCGCCGGCAGAGATAGTGACGTTGCCTTTCCAATCGGTGAAGGTGCCGCCGGCCTCTTGCATAATGGGGGGCAGCGGTGCAGCATCCCAGAGGAACATGGCTGGATCGACCATCACGTCGGCGCGGCCGGTGGCCAGGAGCAGATAGCCGAAACCGTCGCCCCAGGTGCGGCCGACTTTGGCGGCCTTCGTCAATCGTTCGAAAACGTCGAGCGAACCGCGCTTGTGGAAGCCGGTGAGCCCGCTGGTGCAAAATAGGGCCTCGGCCAGCGTTTTTGTGTTCGACACCCGCGCCGGTTGCGGCGATCCGCCGGCGCGTACATGCCAGGCTCCCTGGCCCCGGGCGGCGTACACCATTTCGTCCATGGCGGGAACGTAGATCACGCCGACGCGGCTTTCGCCTGCAAGTTCAACTCCAATCAATACGCTGTATAGTGGTACGCCGTAGATGAACGATTTCGTGCCGTCGATGGGATCCAAGATCCAACGGCAGCCCGAAGTGCCACCTTGTTCTCCGAATTCTTCTCCCAAGATGCCGTCGTGCGGAAACGCGGCGCTAATTTGCTTGCGCAGCAATTGCTCCGCCTCGCGGTCGGCAATCGTCACGGGGGAGGCATCGGCCTTGGTATCCACTTGCAGACCGTCGCGCCGGAAATAGCGCAGCGTGAGCCCACCCGCTTCCCGAGCAACCTGGCAGGCAAGTTTCAAACGCGGCGTAAGTTCGTCGGTCATGCAAACAGATTAACCGCAGGGCGGGGCGCTGCCAACGGTAACGTGAATCGCGAAAAGATGGATCGCGATCAGGAACAGACAGCCTGCCGGGCGAAAGGATCGATGAACGGGGGACCTCACGTTTCCCTCGTTCCTCGTTCCTTTGCCGCTAGGTGCCGGCATGGGCGCTATCCGGGCGGCGCCTGTTGAACTCGGCCGTCTCGCCGCCGCGACGAGGCCCTGGCATCAGTGCCGATAATTTAATGTTGGCAAGCTGCCGTCGCGCGGCGTTGCACACCTCGTCCAGCGCCGCGGTAAGTTTCGCCGTTGTATTGGCGGACAATCCTTGGACGGCCGGCGGTCGGGCGTTGAGCGGTCCGTCGGCGGCCTCGATCAAATCCAACAGTGCAATCTCCTCGGGCGGCCGTCGTAACATGTAACCGCCCTCCACGCCACGGGCGGACCTCAAAATGCCGTTAGTCACCAAATTGCGCAGAATCTGCAATAGGAAACGTTCGGGCATGCGGCCTTGTGCAGCCAGCCGGCTGCACGGAACTGGAGTGTCGGGCTCAGCTTCAGCCAATTGCAGGACGGCCTGCAGGGCATAGCCCACAGTTCGCGAGAGCTTCATAGCAGTGGCCTTCCTATCTGCGATCGAAGGCCTGAACGCAATCATTGCGATCAATCCACTGGCGCTTGATTTAATTCCCAAACCGGCGCAGTGCGGCCCGCGATCCTGCTGTAGGGGTGAACTATTTGTAGGTTGACGTGTTTGCTCCCCGCTGTCCCTTTAAGTCGTACGACTCGTTCGACGACAAGCGTATGAAGCACACCGTTAGCACACCTCCTTTCCACGAAATAGATAGATTGCAAACAGACGTTGACGCGTCCGACAAGAACGTCGAACTTTTCCGGGCGACACGACGAATGCCCGACGGCTCGACGTGCTTCCTCTACTTAGATACGCCGGATAATAGCCATCCCAGTGCGGAAAGTCAAACATTTCCGTCGAGAGAATAGGCACCAAATGGGGTACGAGCGTCGCGTCCACCCTTGTGCCGCAGTCGGCGCCTTCCAGGGTTGCCCTCTAGCCGGGCTGCTTGCCCGGCGAAGTCGGCTGAGCCGCCACGTCGAGGCGCCTCCTTCGTTCCCGCCACAAGGCGTGCCAAAAGAGCATGGCGGCGCCTATGACCAGCAGGCTGTCGGCGACGTTGAAGACTGGCCAATCGAAGCCGATCGCGCGGATTTCAAAGTGCATCCAGTCGCGGACCGCATATACACGCTCCCCGGCTTGATGGGCGGCGGTGGCGATATGCCACGTGAGACCGGGTAATCCCAAACGGTCGTACAGATTTCCGAGAATGCCCCCCATTACCAGCCCCAGCGAGCTGGTGAGCCAAAGATCGCGCGCACCACCGGCCAGGAAGAGCCAATAGATAATGCCCACGGCGGCCAGCATCGAAAGCGCGGCAAAGGCCCACGTCATTCCGTGGCCCAGGCCAAACAACGCCCCTTCGTTGACGCTGGTGGTGAGGCTGAAAACGCCGGGCACCAACACGATGGTTTCACCATCGAATGAGGGCGGCCCTTGCTTCGACAGCTCGGCGAAAATCCAATGCTTGCTGGCCAGGTCGAGCGCACAGCCACCGGCCGCCAGTGCCAGAAACAGAACCATGTGCGAAAGTGGCACTCGATTTCCAGCCATCGGTGATGCCTCGCAACGAAGCAACCAGCAATTCGCGATTAGCAACTAGCTAGCAATAATTACCAGCAAGCCGCAGATCACTCAATCTGGGTTCCGGCTAGTTGCTATTGCTGGCCGCAGTTGCTGATCTCAGCCCTTGGATTCCATGGCCGAGGCGCACTTCACGCACAGCGCCGTGTAGGGGATGGCTTGCAAACGCGATTTGGGAATCTTCGCACCGCACTCTTCGCAGTCGCCGTACGTGCCGGCTTCAATGCGTTCCAGCGCCGACTCGACGGCCGCCAGAGTGTCTTCTTCGTTTTCCATCAGGCTGAGCGTAAATTCCTGTTCGAAATTGTCGCTACCCAAGTCGGCCATGTGAATCGGCATGCTCGACAAGTCACCATTGGCCTCCGCACGATTTTTCTTCAGCGCGGCATCGGCCAACTGGTTCACGTCTCCCCGCAGCCGGGCCCGGAGCGATACCAGAAGTTCCTTGTATTCCTTCGTCTCAGCCTTCTTCATCGTTCATGTCTCCGAGCGGTGAAATCCCTGGGAGGGCCGTTTCGATGCTAACAGACTTGCGATTATAGATGCCTGGTTGCGGGGTGTCAAAGGTCCGGCATTCATCGCGTGGAGTGCAATGACGTCCAGCGCGGACGAAATGCGTTTAGCCGTGGGCTATCCCCCCTTCGGCTTCCGGATTGTCGCTAGCTAATCTAGACTAAAATGTTTGGGCTCTTTTGGCACTTTTCATAAGGCGCGAGTTATTAGCGTGGTTTCGAAAACCGCCGTCGCCTTCCAGCGGTGCGTTTCGCCCGACTGCGGCACTACGTACGGCGTAGACGAAGTGCGTGTGGCCTGCCAGTGCGGCCACTTGCTGGACGTTGTCTACGAGTGGGATCGCTTGCGCCCGCCGAGCGAATTGAAGTGGTTCGAAACCAAATGGTCGCGGCGCCACGATCCACTGTGCTTCAGCGGCGTATGGCGATTTCGCGAACTGTTGCCGTTTGCGCCTGCGGAGATGTCGGTCACGATCGGCGAGGGGCAAACCCTGCTGCAAAACGCGACGTCGGTGGGTAAATACGTGGGGCTCGATCGCGGGCAACTGTGCTTGCAATACGAAGGGATGAACCCGTCGGGCAGCTTCAAAGACAACGGCATGTCGGCCGCGTTCACTCATGCGCGCGTGGTGGGCGCGAAGCGCGCCGCCTGCGCGTCAACCGGCAACACCAGCGCTTCGATGGCGCTTGTACTGCGCCGTTACCCGGCTGATGAAGGGCATCATCTTCATCGGCTCGGGAAAGATTTCCTACGGCAAGCTTTCGCAGGCGCTGGACTACGGTGCGCTGACGGTGCAAATCGCCGGCGATTTCGACGACGCCATGCAGCGTGTCAAAGAAGTTTCCGCCCAATTGGGAATCTACCTGGTCAACAGCGTCAATCCGTTCCGGCTCGAGGGGCAAAAGACCATCATGTTCCGCGTGTTGGAAGCGCTCCGCTGGGAAGTGCCCGATTGGATTGTGGTGCCCGGCGGGAATCTGGGAAACTCCAGCGCGTTCGGCAAAGCGTTTTCCGAACTGAAAGAACTGGGCCTGATCGACCGAATTCCGCGGCTAGCGGTAATCAACGCCGCCGGGGCCAATACGCTCTACGAACTATTTGAGCGGCGCGGACTGCGTTGGAACGGCGGGCGGCCGGACGAGCAAATCGTCACGGATTATTACGCCGAGTTGGATGCCGCCCACCGCCGCGCCGACACCATCGCCAGCGCCATCGAAATCAATCGCCCCGTGAACCTGGAGAAGTGTTTGCGTGCCTTAGATGTGTGCGACGGCGTGGTGCGCGAAGTGACCGAGCAGGAAATCCTCGACGCCAAAGCCCAAGTGGCGCCGGCGGGTTGGGCTGTGAACCGGCTAGTGCGGCCAGCGTCGCCGGCGCCAAGAATCTTGTGGCCGAAGGCGTAATCGGCCGTGATCAGCGCGTGGTTTGCATCCTCACAGGGCATCAACTAAAAGATCCAACAGCCACCGTCGCTTATCACACAACCGATCAAGAACAGTTCAACAAAGTGCTTGGCAGCCGCGGCGTGAAGCGTGCCTCCTACGCCAACCGGGCCGTGTCGGTGAACAACGATCTGGATGAGATCATCAAAGCGATTCAACTCTATAGCTATAAAGTATGCCCGCCTCGCCTATCAAGATTGCCATCCACGGGGCCGCAGGCCGTATGGGCCAGCGGTTGGTCGCGCTGGGTTCGGCCGATAGCGATTTGAAAATCGTTGCCGCCCTGGAATCGGCGGGCAATCCAAAACTGAATCAAGATGCGGGAACGATCGCCGGCGTGGGGGCGATCAACGTGCCGCTGGCTGCATCGCTTTCGGCGCCGGTCGATGTGGTGATCGATTTCTCCATCCCGGCGGGAACAATGGCCATCCTCAAGACGTGCCTCGAGAAGAAGATTCCGCTGGTTGTCGCCACCACCGGCTTGGATGCGGGACAGCAATTGGCGGTGCGCGAAGCGGCCAAATCCATCCCGCTGCTTTGGTCGCCGAGTATGAGCCTGGCGGTCAATGTGGCGATGAAGCTGGCCGAGATCGCCGGCCGGGCGCTGCGCGATCATCCCAGCGGCGCTGACGTGGAAATCATCGAGCGGCATCACCGCTTTAAGGAAGATGCGCCAAGCGGGACCGCGTTGAAATTTGGCCAGATCATCGGCGATGTGATGGGAATTACCAAATCGCGCCACGGCCGCGAAGGCCGCCCGGGCCAGCGCCCGCACAACGAAATTGCCTACCACGCCGTGCGCACCGGCGATAATCCCGGCGAGCACACGATCGTGTTCGGTTTGCTGGGCGAGACGCTGGAACTTTCGGTGCGCGCCACCAATCGCGATTGCTATGCTCACGGTGCGCTGGCGGCTGCGAAATTCCTTTCGGCAAACCTGCCGGCCTCTACAGCATGAACGACGTGCTCGGTTTGTGAGTGACCATGGCTAAATGCGAAGAAGGCTATTTGTGCGATGTTTGCGGCAGCGACGTGGCAGAGATCACCGACAGCGATCTTTATTTGCGCTACGTGATCGGCGAAGTCGATCCCGAAACGCTGCACACGCTGCGCGAGCGCCACGTCCGCTGCAATCCGGTGCTGGCGCAGTTCATCGAAGACGATGATTTCCAGCCCGTGGTGGTCGAAGGCGAATTCGACAAGCGCAAGCTCGACGCCAATTATGTGCGCGAACGGCAATCGCTGGTCACCCGCGGCTGGCGGCGGCTGAAAGAAATCGCCGGCCTAGATCTGCCGATCATTGACTACCCGCTGCCGGAAGTTCGTGCTGCGATTGAGCAGCGAACGAAATAGCCGTTCACGCACGCTCGCAAATGGTGTAGTCTGCTGCGCGTCGTTGTGGATTTCTTCACCCAGGGCGAACGTTGCTGCGACGATGTCGTCGCCGAATGCTAACTCCAGATCGTCGATCAGCATGGCGCGCTGGTCGTTAGCCCTGCTGCTGGCGATCAATCTGTTCAATTACATTGATCGCTATGTGCTGGCGGCGGTGGTGCCGCGGCTGCGCGAGGAGTTCTTCACGCCCCTGTCGACCAACGTCGATGCCAAGCTCGGCTTTTTGGCGCAAGCATTTTTGGTTTCGTATCTGATCACCGCGCCGCTGTTCGGTTGGTTGGCCGATCGTTGGTCGCGATGGCTGATCGTCGCCGGCGGCGTGATCGCTTGGAGCCTGGCCTCCGGCGCGTCCGGCCTGGCGGCAACCTACATGGCGCTTTTGATCACGCGCACGTTCGTCGGCGTCGGCGAAGCGGCGTACGGGCCGGTGGCGCCGACGATCATCTCCGATCTGTATCCGGTCGAGCGGCGTGGGAGAGTGCTCGCCTGGTTTTATCTGGCCATGCCGGTCGGTAGCGCCTTGGGCTACACGCTGGGGGGCGTGGTCGCGCAGCACTGGAGCTGGCGCTGGGCGTTTTACCTTTCGGTGCCCCCGGGAATCGTTCTGGGCGTGCTGGCCCTGCTGATGCGCGAACCGTCAAACGCAAAACCGTCCGCCAGTTCCCGACGCACCGCCACGTGGGCCGATTACCGCGTCATCCTGGCCACGCCCTCCTACATCTACAACACCATCGGCATGACGCTAATGACCTTCGCCGTTGGCGGCCTGGCCTACTGGATGCCCGACTACGTGCACACCTTCCGCCGGGCCGGCGACTTGGAGCACGTGGCATTTACTTTCGGCGCGCTCACGGCGGTAGCGGGTTTGATTTCGACGTTGGCCGGCGGCTGGGCCGGCGACAAATTGCGAACGCGCTTCCCCGGCTCCTATTTCCTGGTGTCGGGGTGGGGCATGCTGCTGGCGGTGCCCTGCTTTCTGGCAGCGCTGTTTGTGCCCTTCCCCGCCGCATGGGTGTTGATCTTCATCACCGAGTTTTGCTTGTTCTTCAACACTGGGCCGAGCAATACGATATTGGCCAACGTCACCCACCCGGCGGTGCGCGCTTCGGCGTTTGCCTTGAACATCTTCATCATCCATGCGCTGGGCGACGTGATCTCGCCGCCGTTGATCGGTTGGATTTCCGATCTGACCGGCGGCAACATGAATGCCGGCTTCGCCGCAGTGTCGCTGGCCATGCTCTTAAGCGGCGTGTTTTGGCTGCTGGGCTCGAAGCATCTGGGTGAAGATACCGCGCGGATCAGCAGCGCCGAGATCTGATTAGTGCGCTCGCTATTTCAGCATTTCGAGCAAGCGATCGAGAAACGGCGTTTGCTCGGGATGAATCAGTTTCCGCGCTTCGTCGATCGTGAAGAATTCCGCGCGGTCGCACTCCCAACATGCCGGCTGCGGAGCGGCGTCGGTCAGGCCTTCAACAGCGAAGGCATGAACCCGCTTGCGGCTGCGCGTGTAGTCGATGTGCCCCAGCGGCGTGAGACTGCCGACGTCGACCTTCACTCCCGCTTCTTCGCCAGTTTCGCGCACGGCGGCCTCGGCGAGCGATTCGTCTTCGTCGGGCAAGCCCTTGGGAATGCTCCAGGGCGCGCGGCGGGTGTAATTGCCCGATGGATGCACCAGCAGCACTTCAAGCTGGCCTGCGTGCCGCCGATAGACTACCGCGCCGGCCGATTGCTTCATCGCATGCTCCGGCATGTAACCAGCGAGTCAGATACCACTTAGCGCCGCCGCGAAAAATCGACCCAGAAGCGAAGCGCCGCTTGGTTGCATCCCATTTTACCGTTTGTTAGATTGGTTGGCTGCTTGCTGCCCCCATACGGCACCTACCTCCATCCTTTAAGCAGCTTATCGTTCGACCTGCTTAGCACGAGCGCCCCATCCCGTTCGCTCGGGATTTCTCCGGCGCGCATCGTTGAAGGATTTTTCGGACTCCCGTTTTGGTTTCGCTCCCGGTACCACCATGTTTTGCATCCAGTTCAATCGCACCGTTCCGTTTTGCTGCTTAATGCTGGTTCTATTGGCCGGCATACCGGCCCATGCCGCCAACCCAATCGCTTTCTTGGTGGCCGACGCCAACGGCGATCCTTACGGGCAAGCTCCAGGCACTGGGCAAATCGATGCTTTCGATTCCAGCGGAGCGTTCATTGGCGCGGTCGTCACGGGGTTGACTGTTCCCTCGGCGCTTACCATCGGCCCCAACGGATATCTGTATGTCGCCAATCACAATACCGGCTCGAACAATGGGCAGGTGTTGGCGTACGATCCGAGCGACAATTTCGCAACGGTCAACAGCGGCAGTATCGTGAACGGAGTGTTCGCCTCGGGCTTGAACGGTCCTGGCGGCATCCTCTCCGACGGCACTACGTTGTTCGTCAGCGAACTGGGCGACATCGGCAGCTTTCAGGGCGAACTGGTGAAACACTACGACGCCGGGGGCGGCCTGATAAGCGAAGTCAACAACCCCTTAGGATCCGGTAGCGGCCAAACAGGGCGCACCGGCATGGCATTTGACGACAGCGGCAGCCTGTACGTCGGCGCGTTTCTCACGGGACAAGACGGCGGCGAGGTGCTGAGGTTCGATCACATCATCGCATCTACCGCGTACTCGAACACTGCTGCCATCTTCGCTTCTGGCGCTACCGGCGCCAGTGGCATTCTATTTCACGACAGTAACTTATTCGTGGCGGCCCAGCTCGGCCGGGCGGTTTTCGAATACGACAGCAGCGGAAATCTGCTCAACAACGGAGCCTTGATTTCGAATCTGGCGTTCCCTTCCGGACTGTATGACCTGGGCGACGCCAATATGCTGATTACCGAAATCGGCGATGGGGCCAATCCTGGGCAAATCGACATATACGATTTCGGCAACAGCAATTTGACGTCCGGGTTTATTACTGGCACCGGCGCTGAAGATTCCATCTTTCAGCCGACCGCGGTTATCGCCGTGCCGGAGCCGGCCTCGGCTGTATTGCTCGCCTGCGGAATTGCTATATTGCTGGCAGTCCAATTCCGTCGCCGCCCAATGCGACGTTTGCGCGTCTCAAACTTGTAGGACGCCCTGCATGCGCAGGCCAACTGGTTTCACGCTGGTGGAACTGCTGGTGGTGATTGCCATCATCGGCGTGCTGGTGGCGCTGCTGCTGCCCGCCATCGGCTCGGCGCGGGAAATGCCCGGCGGACCGATTGCCTTAATCGGCTCAAGCAACTCGGATTGGCGATGCACAACTATGAATCGGCCAAGCGGCATCTGCCGCCGGGGTCCGAATCGCGCGAATACAACGCGCTGACGCCTAACGCGCTGTATCGCTGGTCGGCGCTGCGCACCTTACGCCCTACATGGAACAAAGCGCGGTGCGCAACATGCTCGACATGACCGTGCCGCTTTACAACAGCGGCTTTCAGGTGCTTCCGCAGAACAAAGCCGGAGTGGCGCTGGTGCTGCCCGACTTTCTATGTCCTAGTGATGCCGGTGCGCGAGTGTCGACGGTCTTCGGGCCAACCAACTACGCCGCCTGCGCCGGGAGCGGCGCGGGGGGCGGCACGCCATTTGACGCCGACGGATTATTCTTCATCAATTCACAAATTCGCATCAGCCAAATCACCAACGGGCTGAGCAAAACGGCCGCCTTTTCGGAAAGCATTCTTGGCGTCAATCCACCCAGTGGCGCCAGAGCCGCGCAAATCGATCCGCGGTACGTGTACGTTTTTACGTTCACGGCGCCGGTCACCGACACGGCCTGTTCGCAAAGCGTGCTGTGGAATTTGTCCGATCCGCGCGGCTTCGCGTGGGCCAACGGCGAATTCCGATCGGCCCTGTACAACCACTACCGAACGCCGAATTCCAGTACGTTGGATTGCGTCAGCGACAGCTTGGCGCCCGCCGATCGGCTGGCCGTTTACGGTTGGCGCACGGCGCGCAGTTTTCATCCTGGCGGCGTGAATGTGCTCTTGGCCGACGGCTCCGTGCATTTTGTGCCCGACGGCGTGAATAGCGTGATTTGGCAAGCTATCTCGACGCGCAACAGCACGGAGCCGGACGCCTTGCCATTGCCTTAACCGCACGGACTGGATTGCTTGCCGCTTTGTCGCCCCCCATCACGGTTGTCAACTTATCTCCCCGCGGTGATACTGGATTGAATGGGTCAGGCCGATCTATCGAGCGACGCGGGCGCAACCACGGGCGGCACTTCCGCCTTGGATCTCGATCTTTCCGGCCGGCAGATTGGCGATTATCGCTTGTTGCGCCGGTTGGGCCGCGGCGCCATGGCGGACGTGTATTTGGCGGAACAAGGTTCGCTCCGCCGGCAGGTGGCGTTCAAGGTGCTCAAGCGCGAGCTGGCCGCTGACCAAACCTACGTGCGCCGCTTCCACAATGAAGCCCAGGCCGCCGCCGCGCTGGTGCAAGCCAACATCGTGCAAATCTACGAAGTGGGCTGCATCGACAACGTGCACTACATCGCCCAGGAGTACGTCGAGGGGCAAAACCTCGCCCAGTTCATGTCGCGGCAAGGGGCGCCCAGCGTAAAAATGGCGGTGGCGATCATGCGGCAGGTCACCGCCGCCCTGTGCAAAGCCGCCGAGCGCGGCATCGTGCACCGCGACATCAAGCCGGAAAACATCATGTTGGCCCGCTCCGGCGAAGTGAAAGTGGCCGACTTCGGCCTGGCCCGGGTGGCCGCCACCGACGACGCGACCAAACTTACTCAAGTCGGCATCACGATGGGCACGCCGTTGTACATGAGCCCGGAACAAGTGGAAGGCCGTGCGCTCGATCCGCGCAGCGACGTCTACAGTCTGGGCGTCACGTGCTACCACATGCTCAGCGGGCAAACCCCTTTCCGCGGCGACACGGCATTAAGCGTGGCGCTGCAGCACGTGCGCACGCAGCCGGAGCGGCTGGAGAATCTGCGCCCCGATCTGCCGCCGGCATTGTGCCGCATCATCCACAAGATGCTGGTGAAAGACCCCAAGGAGCGATACCAAAATCCGCGGGAACTGCTGCAGGAGCTGCGCTCGCTGTCGATTGAGGGGGTGGATCTGCAATGGCCGGCCGAGATGGACGAATTCAACGCCGTCGAATTGGCCTCGCTCACCGGCGTCACGCGGCAAGCCACCGAGCGGCTTGGCGAACTAATGAAAACGCAATCGCTCCAGCGCCCCGACCGACGCTGGATCTGGCGGACTGCCGCGGCGATGATCGCGGCTCTGCTGCTTGGCGCCGGAGCCGCCTGGGCGCTGCGCGAACCGTATCTGCTCAACGTGCCTCCGGAAGTTGTGCCGCGCCAATCCACGGCCGAAGCGCAATACGATTATGCCCGCAACCTGCCCAGCGAAGCGGCCTGGCAAGCGGTGGAGAACTACTTTCCCAGCGACAAAAAATATATCGCGCTGGCTAAAAAGGAACTCGCTTTGCATTATCTCCTGGAGCAGGACGATTCCGAAAGCCGCGCCAAGGCAATGAAACTGTTCGACTGGTTTGCCAATCGGCCCGACGTGGAGAAAGACAACCAGGTGTTTGGCATTGCCGGGCAGGCCATTGTCGATTCGCTGGATCACAATCCCACGGAAAGCGCCAAGAAGCTGCTGGAACTGGAAAACGTGGCCGGCCGTCTGGACTCGGGCCAGGTACAGCGGATGCTGGGGCCGCGAATGGCCGCCTCGCTGGCGGGAGTGATCCGCCGCAACCAGCAGGCCATCGGCAAAGAAACCGCCGACAAATGGGAACAACTGCTGCAGAGCATCTCGGAAGACAATGGTTGATCTGGCCTGGGGGAGAGAGACAGGAGCAGGGCGCCCGCCTACAATGATTTGCCCGCGATTTATTGAGGTGCTCGGATGCCACACACTATTGTCATCTTCGGCGCTTCGGGCGATTTGACCAGCCGCAAGCTGATTCCGGCGCTGTTCTCGCTGTTTCGCAAAAAGCGGCTTCCCGAGCGAACGAACATCATGGGCGTTTCGCGCACCGCCTTCACGCACGACGAGTGGCGCCAAAAGCTCACGGAATCGACGCAACAGTTCGCCAAGAACGAGTGGAACGCCGCGGCGTGGAAGCAGTTCGCCCCGTCGATCTACTACCAGCCGGGCGATCTGAAAACCACCGCCGACTACGCCAAGCTTTCGCAGCTGCTCGACGAAATCGAAAAAGGCGAATCGTCGACGCGGCTGTACTATCTGGCGATCGCGCCGCAGCTTTACGAAACCGCCGTGGAATATCTGGGCAAAAGCGGGCTGGCGAAGGAAACCGGCGCGCCGCGGCGGATTGTGATCGAAAAGCCGTTCGGCACCGATCTGGCGAGCGCCCGCCATTTGAACGAGGCCATTCATCGCGTGTTTGCCGAAAAGCAGGTGTATCGCATCGATCACTACCTGGGCAAGGAAACGGTGCAGAACGTGTTGGTGCTGCGATTTGCCAACACCATTTTCGAGCCCGTGTGGAACCGCAACTACATCGACCATGTGGAAATCACCGTCGCCGAAGAAGGCACCATCGGCCGCCGCGCCGGCTATTACGATACGGCCGGCGTGCTGCGCGACATGTTCCAGAACCATCTGCTGCAATTGCTGGCGATCGTGGCCATGGAAGCGCCGGTGCGATACGAAGCCGACCATGTGCGCGACGAAAAAGTAAAAGTGCTGGAAGCGATTCAGCTTTTGACGCCGACGGCCGTCGCCCGCGACACGGTGCGCGGCCAATACCGCGGCTATCTCGAGGAACAAGGCGTGGCGCCCGGCAGTCAAACGGCAACCTTCGCCGCTGTGAAACTGGCGCTGCAGAATTGGCGGTGGGAAGGCGTGCCGTTTTATCTGCGCAGCGGCAAGGCGATGTCGTGCCGCACCACGCAAATCGTGATCCGCTTCAAGCAGCCGCCGCACATGCTGTTTCGCGCTGCCTGCGAAACCCAATGCGATCCGAACATCCTGGTGATTCAAGTGCAGCCCGCCGAAGGCATTCAACTGCATTTTCAGACCAAAGTGCCCGACGCCGGGATGAAGCTGCGGCTCACGGATTTGGATTTCAGCTTCCAGCGCGAATTCAAAGGCGCGATGCCCGAGGCGTACGAACGCTTGCTGTTGGATGCACTGTCCGGCGATGCCAGCTTGTTTGCCCGCAGCGACGAAGTGGAAACGGCGTGGAGCATCATCGATCCGATCTCCCAAACATGGCAGAAAGACGGGAAACCGACGCTGTATCCATACGAGCCTGGCTTGTGGGGCCCGGAAGAAGCAGGGCACTGGATGGCGCTGCAAGGCCGCCAATGGTTCGACACTTGCCCGGTTCTGACTTGACCTGGCGCGGGATTGCGGCGAACAATCGCACCTATGAACACCGCCGTTTCTACTGCGACACCCCACGGCCTGCCGCCTGCGGCTTGCTGTCTGCCCTCACTGCGCATCGGCCCGATCGACATTGGCTTTCCGGTCGTGCAGGCGGCGCTGTCGGGCTACAGCGACGCGGCGATGCGGATTATTGCCCGACGGCTGGGCGCGCCCTACACGCTATGCGAAGTGCTGCTTGATCAATTCGTGGACACGGCCGGGCATTCGAAGAAGAATCAGCGGCGGCTGCAGGTGACCGATGAGGAACATCCTGTCGGCGGCCAGTTGATGGGGGCCAATCCGGACGATTTTGCGCCGGCGGCCCAGCAACTGGTGAAATCGGGCTTCGACGTGATCGACATCAATTTCGGCTGCCCGGTGAAAAAAGTGCTGGGCCGCTGCCGTGGTGGATTTCTGTTGGGGCAGGTCGAGACGGCGCTGGAAATTGTTTCGCGAGTGCGCGACGCCGTGCCGCCGCATGTGCCGGTGACGGTGAAGATGCGGCGCGGGCTGGACGATAGCTGCCGAAAGCCGCGAGAATTTCTTTGCGATCTTCGACGGCGCGTTTCGAGCGCGGCGTGGCGGCGATTACGGTGCATGGGCGCACCGTGCAGCAGCGCTACGTCGGCCCCAGCAATTGGGAATTCTTGCGCGAAGTGAAACGGCACGCCGGCTCGCGCACCGTGCTGGGCAGCGGCGATCTGTTCACGCCGCAAGCATGCCTCGACATGCTGCGGCGCACCGGAGTGGATGGTGTGACGGTGGCCCGCGGCGCGATCGGCAATCCGTGGATCTTCCAGCAAGTCCAGGCGCTCGCAAATGGTTTACCGCTCCCGGAACCGCCCAGTTTGCACCAACAGCGCCGCGTGATCGAAGAACATTATCGCCTGGCCGAGCAGGTTTACGGGCCGCAAGCCTGCGGGCGGCAGATGCGCAAATTCGGCATCAAGTATTCGCGGCTGCATCCCGATTCGCTGGCGGTGCGCGATGCGTTTATCGCCGTGCGCCGCCCCGAAGAACTGCAAGCAAGTGCTCGATCGCTTCTACGCCGAAGATTTGCCCGGCCGTCATCCCGAAGCGGAAGTCGACGAAACCGTCGATTGCGAAGCGGCTTGAATTCTTTCGATCGCCCAAGCGCACGCTTCGCGCACCAAGCGGCTCGTCGTCATTCAATCCCCGCTCCAGCGCCGGCAGCGCGGCCGGATGCTCGCTGGTTTCCCAGCACGATGGCGGCGTTGCGCAACAGTCCGCGCCGCTTGGCCCGCCACAGCGGCGAATGGCGAAATCGCGCCCGAACTGCCGCTTCATCCAAGTCGAACAGCGCGATCAAGTCGATCGGATTCATGCCGTCGGCCGGCTGAAACTCCGCCTCTTGTGACAGTGGCGCACGATGGTTCCACGGGCAAACATCCTGGCACACGTCGCAGCCAAACAGCCAATCGCCCATGCCCTCGCGCAGCGACTGCGGGAATCGACTCGCGCAATTCGATCGTCAAATAACTGATGCACCGCCGCGCATCGAGCACGTACGCATCGACAAATGCACCGGTTGGGCAAGCATCCAAGCAAGCGCGGCAAGTGCCGCAATGATCGGTTTCGTGCGGCGCATCGATATTCCAGTTCGACATCGGTCAGCAGCGCCGCCAGGAAAAACCAACTCCCCAGTTGTTTGTTCAACAGCAGCGTGTTCTTGCCGATCCAACCCAGGCCGGCCAGTTGCGCGAACTCCCGTTCCAACAAGCGGCGCGGTATCCACGACGCCGCGCACTTTGGCGGTCGGAACGCGCTGGCGCAGCCAATCGCCAAGTTGCGTCAAGCGCGAGCGAATCAGATCGTGATAGTCGCCGCCCCAGGCGTAGCGCGAAACCCTCCCCTGCCCTGGCTGCGGCGGCTGCGCGTCGGCGGTGCGGTAGTTCATCGCCAACATCACGATGCTGCGCGCGCCGTCGAGCACGAATTGCGGATCGGCGGCGGCCTCGGCACGATCGGGCAAATAGTGCATCTGCCCGGCGTAACCGGCGGCCAGCCATTGGGCAAATCGATCCACTCCCGGCGGCGCCACCGCCGGGCAAACGCCGCACAGATCGAAACCCAACCGCCGGGCTTCGGCCTTCAAATCGGCAGTGATTTCAACACGTCTGTCATACTCGTCTCTCGCCCCTCGCCGCCTCTTCTCCTAGTTGTAACCGGTTTTGCGGCTGTTTACTGTAGAGGGTGGTTCGGAACAGGCCTGAAACAACATTGATTTTTGCATCTGGGAGGTGGCTGCGATGAAACGAATTCGAAACTTGATTTTGTGCGCGTTCGCACTGGCGTTGATCGTCGCACTGTGCCCCGACGACCGCCAGCGCCGGCGGCCCGTTTGGCTGCGGCGATTGGTGGGGCATTAACGGTGCGTACGGATTGTACGGCAACCGCGTGAACGAAGTGCCCTACTTCGCCATGTTCCCGCCGGTGTACTACAGCCTGCCGGTGCCGCGCTCGTACGGCTGGAGCCCGTTTGCGTATCCGCCAGGAACGATGACGCCGGCCGTCGAAGCACCCAAGCCGCAGACGATTATCAATCCGCACGTGCAGCAGCCGCAGTGTGCACCATCGGCCAGCGAGACGAAAGCACGCACCACCGGTTACGAAGCCGCCGCCGCCGAAGGAAGTGATCAATCCCTTCGTGAAAACGGCCGGCAGCACGCCGGATGCTAGCACGCGGGTGGCCGCGCGGCAGTAAATCGGCCTGGACACGCTGTGCGAAATCGCTAATCTACCCGCCCTATTCTTGTGCCGCATTCCCGGCGTAAAGGAGTTCGCCGATGTCACGGCTATTGGGCGTGGTGATTGTGGCCGCCATGTGCGCTGGCTGCCGCAGTTCCGCGCCGGTCTACGATCCCTTCATGGGCCGCACGACGGTTCCGCCGCCGGGCACCGCCGTGGTGCAGCCGGGCCAGCCGTATTACTCTGCGCCGCCGGCGGGCGCGACGACCAGTCCGCCGTTGATCACGCCGCCACCGGGCGCCAGCGCCACGCCGCCGACAGTCAATAATGGATTGTCGTCGAGCTTCACGCCGAATGTTTCGCCGGTATCGGCAACGAATACCGCACCGACTGCCACGGTAACGCCTGTTTCTGCGACAGTCCCCGCTGCGATGCCGGCCACGCCCGGCGCGCAACCGCTGCGTCCGGCGCCGACGACCGTGCGACCGATTTACGGACCGCCCGGCGGTGGATTGGTCTACCCGCCGACATCTGCCGCGCCGATCGGCGCACCCGCGGCCACGGCCCAAAGCATCGGCACCTCTTCGAGCGGCGTTCCCACGTTGGCGAATCCGGCCACCGCGCCAAACGCGACCGTCACTGGCGTGAAACCGGCCAGTTTCAACTCGCCGGACGTCAGCCGTGCGGCGAATTCCGCGACGCCGGTGGTGTTCAACTCCTCGCCGGATCAAAATCCGATCCGCATCGTCGAGCCGCCGCACAGCATCGCGCCGCCCGCCTGCGCGCCACATCTTCCGCCGCCACGGCATCGACCCCGCACGCTGAATCAATCGCTATCGTTCCGCGTTCCGGAAATCACCGACTTGCCGCCGGCCAATTCCGCCGCCAGGCCGGCCCCTGCCGCGGCATCGACTGCGGCCAACGAATCGGCCGGCGGATACGGTTACGATCCGCAGTATCACTGGCTAAAGGGCAAGCTGGAATATTCGCAAAGCACGCGGAGTTGGCGGCTGCGCTACATTCCGCCCGACGGCAACACCGACAGCTACGGCGGCAGCGTCGTGTTGGCCGACAATTCGCAACTGGCCGGCCTGCAACCCGGCGACGCGGTGTATCGCCCAAGGTGCGCTGGGCGCCGGCAGCGCCGCTCAAGGCAGCTTCGCCCCGCAGTACAACCTGCAGCACATCCAAAAGCTGTAAGCCTTCGCTGCGGCTGCAAGCACGCATTCTGCGCACGGCATCTGCTTGTTCCTTCTGCGACAGCCGTCCGTATCCTAGAATAGACTGTGCTGCACCGTCGACGTTCTGATTCCTGACCTCCTGACTTCCGACTCCCTGCCCTTGGCCACCTCGACCGACGACATCCTGGGCCGCATTTCCTCGCTCGTGGGCGGCAGCGCCACCAAGCTGCAACTCCGCCGCTGGGCCAAACTGGTGCCGGTGGTCGCCGCCTTGGAACCGGAGTTGCAGCAGCAATCCGACGAGGAACTGCGCAAACGCAGCCTGTCGCTGCGCTATCGGGCCCGCAGCCGCGAACCGCTGCCGAAGCTCTTGCCCGAAGCCTATGCCCTGGTGCGCGAAGCCGGGCCGCCGCACGCTCAACATGCGGCACTTCGACGTGCAAATTCTGGGCGGCATCGCCCTGCACCATCGCTGCATCGTCGAAATGCAAACCGGCGAAGGCAAAACGCTGGTGGCCACGCTGCCGTTGTATCTGGCCGCGCTGACCGGCGAAGGCGTGCACCTGGCCACGGTGAACGATTACCTGGCCCAGCGCGATGCCGACTGGATGCGGCCCATCTACGATCTGCTGGGCATGTCGGTCGGCGTGATTCAATCGCAAATGCCGCAAGATCATGCGCCGCGAGGCGTATGAGTGCGATATCACCTACGGCACCGCCAATGAGTTCGGCTTCGATTTTCTCCGCGATCGGCTGCTGCTGCGCCGCATTCGCGAAGGCCAGACCGACGTGGTCGCCCAGATGCTGGGGCACGGCAAGGCCGCCGAGGCCGAAAAGCCCGTGCAGCGCGAACCCTACTTCGCCCTGGTCGATGAGGCCGACAATATTCTGATCGACGAAGCCCGCACGCCGCTGATCATCAGCTCCCTGCCCGACGAGGCGGCCAAAGCGGAGGCCGAGCTGTTCCGCTGGAGCGCCGCCGCCGTGCCGCAATTCGTCGAAGACGAGCATTACGAATTCGATTACGAAAAGCGCACCGCCGAGCTGACCGGCGAAGGCCGCCGGCTGGTGCGCAGCCTGCCGCGCAGCGGCTGGGTCGAACAAGTCGGCATGCTGGCCCTGTACGATTCGATCGAACGCGCCATCCGCGCCAATCAAGGCTTCATCCTCGATCGCCATTACGTGGTGCGCAAGGGCGAAATTGTGATCGTCGACGAATTCACCGGCCGACTTGTCCGAAGGCCGCAAGTGGCGCGACGGCCTGCATCAGGCCATCGAAGCCAAGGAAGGCGTGACGGTGACCATCGCCACCGGCCACGCCGCCCGCGTAACGATCCAGGATTATTTCCTCCGCTATCCGCGCCTGGCGGGCATGACGGGCACGGCCGCCACGAGCGCCCGCGAACTGCGGAAGATCTACAAAGTGCAAGTGGCGCTGATTCCGACGCATCGCCCGCCGATTCGCACAGCAGCTGCCCACCGCAATTTACGGCACCGAGGACGACAAATTCGCCGCCATCGTGAACGAAGTGCTGAAGATGCGCCGACCGGCCGGCCGGTGCTGATCGGCACGCGCTCGATCGACAAATCGGAAAAGCTTTCCGGACTTGCTCACCGCCGCCGAAGTGCCGCATCAGGTGCTCAACGCCCGCCAGATCGCCGCCGAAGCCGAGATCGTCTCCATGGCCGGGCAGGAAGGGCGCGTCACGGTGTCGACCAACATGGCCGGCCGCGGCACCGACATTCGCCTGGGAGAAGGCATCGCCGAACTGCGGCGGCCTGCACGTGATCTGCACCGAAATGCACGACGCCGCCCGCGTCGATCGCCAGTTGATCGGCCGCTGCGGCCGCCAGGGCGATCCCGGTACGCTACCGCCAATACCTGGCGCTGGACGACGACATCATCATCATGGGCCTGGGGCCCAAGAAGGCCGCGCGGATGACGGCGCTGGGAAAATCGTCCCCCGGCCCGTTCGATCATCTGGCCGGCCTGTTCCGCAAAGCGCAGCGCCGCATCGAGCGCCGCCACTTCCGCGACCGCAAATCGCTGATGTACCACGAAAAGGAACGGAAGAAAATCATCGTGGGCATGGGGCAGGACCCGTATCTCGACAGCCCGGCGTGAGGCCGCTAAACCGCAAGCGGATCGTAGCATTCTGCCTACCGCATACTGCCTTCGGCACACATCGCTGCTAGCATCCAATTGCAATTGACCCACACTGGTTAGTGTGTCAAGTTATCGGCCCCGAGAAATGGATTTCCGCAGTGGCGCTCTGGCGCGTCATTGTCTCCGCACGACCATATGAGGTGGTCCCGATGAAACTTTCATCGCTGGCGCTGGTGGCATGGATGCTGGTGGGACAAATTGCGCGTTGCCGATGATGCCGCCACGTCGGTCGCGCTTCCGCCCGGTTCGCACATCTCGCCGGCCGCGCAAAATGCGGCTGAAGCCCCGCATTGGAATCAATCGCCCGCGCCGGCAACTGCCGCGCCAGCCGGCCGGCGCACTGACCGCCGCGCCGTCGCAGCCCAGTGCGTCAGCAGCCCGCTGCTGCGCAACACCGGCCGCCGCCGCCGGGCGCCACCGCGGCTGCCCAGCAATGTGCCGACTCCGTCACCGACGCCCGCCGCCGCAACGCAGCCGGTCGCCGCGCAACCGACCATCGCGCAACCGCCGCAGCAATTGCCCCCCAGCGACGATGCCAAACCGCTGCGTCCCGCGCACTGTCGAAAACTCGAATCGCCAGCCGGATAACGCCGACGCCGCCGCCGATCAGCCGCGGCCGTTGTATTCCGTGATGGTCCGCCACGATCCGAAAACAACCGCTCCAACGCCCGCCGCGCCAGCCGTCCGAAGTGGCGCCCGCGCGGTACGAAGAGCCGCTTGCCATCGCCGCCGGCACGTATCGGCCACCATCGCGCCGCCCAGCGCCAGCGGCCAGTCGCCCGCCGAACACGGCCGTCATCGAAACGCCGGTCGATCCGGAAAAAGTGGCCGCCGCCCGGGCCGCCGCCGATTTGCTGGCCACTTCGTTCGATACGCGCACCGATGGCGTCTCGCCGATCACGCTGTTGAATGCGCTCAGCCAGGCCGATGAGCAAGCCAAAGCGTCGGTCATTCGCGATTATTGGCGACTTGTCGTGCGCCTGGAGCGATTACCACTGGGCCGAAGACGAATTGCAGACGGCTGGAAAGCGTTGTGCCCGCGCGCTCCAGCGTCGATTCGCCGATGGTCAGCACCGCCCGGGCGGCCGCCGCGGCGCGGGTGAACGAAGCCAAGGTGGGCATCCAGGCGGCGCAAGATGCGCTTGATGCGTTCGGCGCATCTGGCGATCCAAAACGACACTTACCGCCCCAGCGACGCGCCGCTGGTCGGGCCGTATCACACCTATTTCACCACGCTGTTTGCCAATCGCCAGCCGCCGGGGCGCACGCTGCAGATCGATCGCAGCTTGCCGCTGCGGCTGAAAGCCATCAACGATCGCACCGCCGCGGTGCAATCGGCCGCCACCGCCATTCACTCCGCCGAAGAAGCGCACGCCAAAGGCGAATCCGACATGCGCACCGTGCTGGCCTGCCACGAAGAACTGTATCGCCAGCGCCGCGCGCTGTTGGACGAAGTGCTGGCCTACAATCTCGACATTGGCGAATACGTGGCCACCGTGGCCGCCCCCGGCACGCCCAACGAAAAGCTGGTGGCCATGCTGATCGAGACCAAACCGGCCGATCGTGTTTCAGCCGTGCCGACAGCGACCAGCGCTTCGCCGACTACGTCGGTCCGCACCAATACCGCCGGCGTGCGCCGGCCACCAACGACGGCTGGGTGCCCAGCACCATGCGCTCGGTCGAACTCGCGCTCGCCGCGGTAGCCCGTTAGCAGCCGAGCTTTCGCGGCGCTAACTGCGACTGGGCGTCTTCCGCTTCACGCGCTTCAGAAATCGCTCCATGTCGATCACCGCGCGCACGTGCGTGCCGCGGCTAATCACGTCCACTTCGTCGCGCGCTTCGATGTGCAGCGTGACCATGTTCTTGTCGATCTTCGGTGACTTCCGCCGTGGCGATCACTGTGCAGCCGGCCGGCGTGGGGGCGAGATGATGAAACTCGAAGCCGTAGCCGACCGATGCTTCGCCCGCATCGAGATGCGGCTGGATCGCTCGGGCCGAGGCATGCTCCATCAGGCCCAACACAAACGGCGTGGCGAACACCGGCGGCCCGCCGGGATAGACCGCGCTCAGCAATTCCTCCGGCTGCACCACGTGCCGCAATTCTGCTTTCAGGCCGGGAACAAGTGTCGGTTTCATGGTCTCTTTGTGTAGCAAAGAAGTGAGTAAGTGAGTAGGTGAGTAAGTAAGAAGTTGCGATTCGTCGTACTTACTCACTTGCTCACCTACTCACTGCCTTTCTGTGCCTGCTAAGATAGCACTCATGCGCATTCCATCCATGATCGCCGGCCGCGACGATGACATTGCTGTCGCCGCAACCGCCGTCGCCGTGCAACCGCTGCGAATCGGCCCGCTGGTGGTCGATCCGCCGTTGTTGCAGGCGCCGATGGCCGGGTTTACCAACTTCGCCTATCGCCAGGTGGTGCGTGAATTCGGCGGCGTTGGGCTGCAGGCGACCGAAATGGTTTCGGCCCGCGGTTTCGTGTGGATGGGGCAAAAGGAAGAGCCGGAAGCGCCCGATCGGCTGTGGGGCGTGGCGGATGAGCCGCGGCCGCTGGCCGTGCAAATGTGGGATAACGATCCGGCAACGCTCGCGGCGGTGGGTGCGCGGCTGGCAAATGAATACCGTGTGAGCGTGGTCGATATCAACTTCGGCTGCCCGGTGAAAGACGTCAGCGAGCGGGCCCACAGCGGCTCGTATCTGTTGTGCGATCCCCACCGTGTCGGGCAAATCGTCGAACGAGTGGTCAAAGCTTGCCATCCTACGCCGGTCACGGCGAAAATTCGGCTGGGTCGCACGCGGAACAACATCACGGCCATTGAAATCGCCACCACGATCGAATCCGCCGGCGCGGCCGCGCTGACGGTGCATGGCCGCACCGCGCAAGATTTTTTCAAAGGCAACGCCGATTGGGATCGCATCGCGGAAATCAAGCCGCACCTGAAGCGGATGCCGCTGATCGGCAACGGCGACCTGGCTTCGCCGCAGGCGGTGGTGCATGCTTTTGAGCGTTACGGCGTCGATGGCGTGATGATTGCCCGCGCTGCGTTGGGCCGGCCGTGGCTGTTCAGCCAATGTGCCGCGGCGCTGCGCGGCGAACCGATTCCGCCGGATCCAACGCCCGACGAAGAGCGCGAACTCTTACTGCATCACTATCGCCTGGTTTGCCAGCGCTTCGGCGACGAGCGCGGCACCATGCTGATGCGTAAATTCGCCTGCTGCTACGCCCAAGGCCGCCCCGGGGCGCGCGACTTCCGCACGCACGTGGGCCGGGTTTACACCCCGGCGGAATTCACCGACGTGGTCGAGCGGTTCTTCCCGCGGGATTAGCTCCAGCAAGCCAGAATGGTCTCACGCAAAGGCGCAAAGGACGCAAAGAAGAGAATGGTCTCGCGCAGTAGGCGCAGAGGGCACGGAGCAACGGTATTAGGACTGGCCGATTAGTATCATCTCTGCGATCTCTGCGCCTCTGCGCGAGTAATTCATTGCCGTGCCAGCTCCACGGCCAATTCGGCCGCGACAAGCGCATTGTTCACCAAGAGCGATTCGTTGACGGCCACGCTTTTGCCGTCGGTCAGTTGGCGCATGCGCTCCAAGAGGAACGGCGTGACGTCGCGGCCTTTCACGCCCTGCGATTCCGCCTCGGTCAGCGCGGCGGTCAGCGTGCGCTCGTAAATATCGTGAGGCAGCTCGTCGGCCTCAGGGATCGGGTTGCCGATCACGACGCCGGTGCCGAAGCCCAGATCGAAGTGTGCGCGCACGGCGGCGGCCAACGACGCCACGTCGTCGCAGCGGCGGTCGACGCGCAGGCCGCTTTGACGGCGGTAGAACGCGGGAAACTCGTCGGTGCCGAAGCCCAGCACCGGCACGCCGAGGGTTTCCAGCATTTCGACGGTCTTGGGCAAATCGAGAATTGCTTTCGCGCCGGCGCACACGACCGCCACTCGATACCGCGACAAGCGCGATCAGGTCGGCCGACGTGTCGCCGGTCTCTGCACGAGCCGCGGTGCACGCCGCCGATGCCGCCGGTGGCGAAAACTCTGATGCCGACGCGGTCGGCGGCGAACATCGTCGCCGCCACGGTGGTCGAACCGCTGGCGCCGGAAGCCAATTGCGCGGCGAAGTTGCTGAGGTTCAGCTTGACCACGCCTTTGGTGGCCGCCAAGTTTCTCAAGTTCCGTTCGGCTCATGCCGACGCAGATTTTTCCTGCGACGATGCCGATCGTGGCCGGCACCGCGCCTCGCTTGCGCACGGCCTCTTCCAGCGCCAACGGCCACGCGCACGCCGTCGGGCTGCGGCAGGCCGTGCGTGACCAGTGTCGTTTCCAGCGCCACGACCGGGCGATGTTCGGCAATCGCCGCGGCGACTTCTTCGAGACACGACAGTGTCGGAATTATTTTTCATCAGTTTTGTTCACGCCACGTACAGGGGAGCCAAACCATTCTTGCCACCGCTGCGCGCACCTGTTCCGGCGTGGCAGCCAACAGTGCCGCGCGCCCCAATCTTCGATGGCGAAGCTCGCGGTGACAATGCCCTGTTCGATCGCGCGCGGCGTTCGCCGTGCTCGAGCAAGCCAGCCAGGAATCCGCCGACGAATGCGTCGCCGGCGCCGGTGGCATCGACCATTCCTTTGGCCCGCGATTTCCAAGGCACGTGCCCCGCTTGGAAATCCAATAGATTGCCCCCGAGCGCCCCGCGTTTGAGGGCCACAAATCGCAGCCGCTTGCCGCCGATGCGGCGCAGCGTTTCCGCCGGATCGCTGCTGACGCGCATTTCATCTTCGCTGGGAAAGAATGCATCGACGTGGGCGAGCACCTGCTGCCACTCGTCCAAATTGTCGTCGCGCACCAATTCGTAGGGATCCAGCGACACAAACGCCTGGTTCGACGCGGAACTGTGCCGCGCCTCTGCGGCCAGGCCCTCGGCCAATTCCTGCTGCCGGCCGATCGGCATCGGCGCCAAATGAAAGAAGCGCGCGGCATCGAACGACTTCGGGATGTCGGCCAACGTCGGCGAACATTCCAAGTGCGTCGGGCAATCCAAATGCACGATCACGCGCCGCACGCCGGCTTCGTAAAGCAGCCATGCGCGCCCGCCGGGACGATCCAGATGGCCGCACGCCCGCCAGATCGACGCCTCGCTGCGTCAAGCGCATCCAATGCCGCGCGCGGATAGTCGGTGCCCGCGACCGAAACCAATCCCACCCGCGCTCCCCACAGACTGGCGGCCAGCGCCGCGTGAAGAATCGCGCCGCCCGGTTCGGCCATCAACGTGGTGCCGTCGTGCAACACGATGTCGTCGACGAACAGATTGCCCAGCAGCACCAGATCGGGGCCGCTGCGCGTCATCCGGCCGTTCCTTTGGGCAGCGCGGCAAACGCTTTCGCCACCGCCTGCACGCGCTCGGGATCGATCGCGATTAGCCCAGTGGCCGTCGCGCTTCACGCGAGGAACCGATGATGAAGCCGTCGGCCTGCGGATACTGGCCGATATTGGCCGGCGTAATGCCCGAGCCGACGAACGTGGGAATGCCCACCGCGCCGGCCACGGCTTTCACTTCGTCCGGCTCCGTCTGGCGGCCGGTCGATGTGCCGGTGACGATCACGCCGTCGGCCAGTGCGAACTCCGCGGCATGCGCCGTGTCGGCCAGGCTCACGTCGGCGGTGATGGCATGCGCGGAATGTTTCTTCTTGATGTCGGCAAATACTTTGATGTGGCCGGCGCCGATTTGTTCGCGATACCGCAGCAGCACGCCGGCATCGCTTTCGATAATGCCTTCGTCGGCCACATGCGCAAACACAAAACCCTCGACGCGCACGAAACTGGCGCCGCAGGCCAGCGCCACAGCAAGCGCCTCGCGATTCGCGCCGGCCAGCACTTGCACGCCCAGCGGCAACGGCACGGCCCGCCGCACTTCGCACCCCACGGCCGCCATTGCCGCCACGGTTTCCGGCCCAACCGCGCCTTTCGAGATACGGCCGGTCGTGCATGTTCTCGATCATCAGTCCATGAAAGCCGGCATCGCGGTAAACCTTTGCCTCTTCAACCGCGCGGCGATAACCCCGTCCAATCCGCCATCCGTGCCCCCTCGCCAACCCGGGCTGCCGGGCAAAGCCCCCAAATGAAGCATCCCAATCAGTGCCCGCGGCACATTGAACAGCGATTGGGTAAGTTTGCGGGAATCCATGTCAGATGTTTACCATACGAGTTGCACCGCTCGAAAGTGCCGCATATTTTTGACATATTGGGTTGTCAAAAATCGGGAAACGGGTAGAATTGGGTGTCTTAAAGAGTCATTAAAGAGCCGGGCTGTCCGCAGCCCGGATTCAGTCCGCATGGCGATGCACACCGAAACCTCCGACGTTGGGCTGATCGCGCTGTTGCGTGAGCATGGGGCGCTGGGCGTCTCAGAACTCACCGCCGCGATGAACGTGACCGCCACTGCCGTACGTCAGCGATTAACTCGCCTGATGAACCAAGGGATGATCCAGCGCGAAACAACCAAGCCGCCGCGCGGCCGACCAAGCCACCGCTACTCGCTGACCGAAAAAGGCCGACGCCAAACGAATTCCAATTTCGCCGACCTGACCGTCGCCCTGTGGCGGGAAGTGCGATCGATCAAAAACCCCGAAATCCGCAACGGCCTGATGCAGCGGATCGCCAAGACACTGGCCGAGGTGTACCGCTCCAAAATGCAAGGCCGCAATACCGCGGAGCGAATGCAACGACGTTTCAGCGCTGATGGCCGATCGGAATGTCTCGTTCACGGTGGAGCGCAATGGTTCGCTGCCGGTGCTGACAGCTCAGGAATGCCCGTATCCCGAATTGGCCGAACAAGATCGCGGAATTTGCGCCGTGGAAAAAATGCTGTTTTCCGAATTGTTGGGAGAAAAAGTACGGCTGAGCGAGTGCCGCCTAGATGGCACAAGCTGCTGCCGGTTTGAAACAAATTGATTCCTGGTATAGTGGCGGGTTTTACCGTCCGCCAGCAAGCGCAAGGGATTGACCAGTTATGACACAACCATGGATCGAAGGCCGGTTTGAAGAGAACATGATCACCACCACGGTGGAGCAGGCCATCAATTGGGCCCGCCAATCCAGCGTGTGGCCGCTCACGTTCGGCCTGGCCTGCTGCGCCATCGAGATGATGGCCACCGGCGCCAGCCGCTTCGACATGGACCGCTTCGGCGCCGGCGCCTTCCGCGCTACGCCGCGGCAAGCCGACCTGATGATTGTGGCCGGCACCGTCACGTACAAAATGGCCAGCCGCGTGCGACGACTTTACAACATGATGCCCGATCCGAAATTCGTGATCGCCATGGGCGCCTGCACCACCGGCGGCGGACCGTATTTCAAATGGGGTTACCACGTGGTGAAGGGCGTGGACCTGGTCGTGCCGGTCGACGTGTACGTGCCCGGCTGCCCGCCGCGCCCCGAATCGTTGCTGGAAGGGCTGATGCGCATTCAAGACAAAATTAATGGACATAAACTGACGCGGAAGTCGTCCGATCTTGGCTTCGCTCAATTGGGCGAAAAGAACGAAGACGAACTGCCGATGCCGCACCACAGCGGCTACGTAGCCCCGCCCGATGACTTACCGCCGCTTTACGATCACCAAAAAATCACCGGTTAATCAAATATGGTCGCTGCAACTCAAAAAAATAAAATGCCCGAAGCTCTCCACATTACCGATCTGCACGTATCCGTCGGCGGCAAGCCGATTCTCAAGGGGCTGAATCTGGAAATTCGCCGCGGTGAAGTGCATGCCTTGATGGGTCCCAACGGTTCCGGCAAAACCACGTTGGGCTACGCCATCGCCGGACATCCCGGCTACGAAGTCACGCAGGGCAAAGTCGAGCTGATCGATGCCGAGGGCAAAGTGCACAACGTGTTGGCGATGGAGCCGACCGATCGCGCCCGCCTGGGAATTTTCCTGGCGTTCCAGCGGCCGATGGCCATTCCGGGCGTACGCATGGCCGACTTTCTTGCGCCACGCCGCCACGAACGTTCGCCGCCCGAATCGCAAAGAAGGGGAGGAACTGATCCCCATGCGCGAATTCCGCACTGAACTGAAATCGAAGATGGAACAATTGAAGATGGACCCCGAATTCGCCCGCCGCTATGTGAACGAAGGTTTCTCCGGCGGCGAAATGAAACGGGCCGAAATCCTGCAACTGGCCATGCTGCAGCCGAAGTTCGCCATCCTGGATGAAACCGACAGCGGTCTGGATGCCGACGCCGTGCGGCTAGCCAGCCAAAGCATCGCCGAAATCGGCGGGGCGCAGATGGGCATTTTGATCATCACGCACCACGAACAACTTTTGGAACACAATTTGCCGCTCAAAACGCACGTGATGCTCGGCGGGCGAATTGTCGAAACCGGCGGCCCCGAACTGGCCGCGGAATTGCACAAGAAAGGTTACGATCGCATCCGCATGGCATATCCCGAAGCCGCCGCCGACGAAAAAGTCATGGTCGCAAAAGTTGCCGCCGGCGCATCTTAACCAAGAACAGCAAGCACGAACTCCCATTGAGGGGAAACAAATATGGCCACTGATATCACCGAACAATCCGCAGTTCCCGGCGAAATCAACAAGTACGATTTCCACACCGAATCAAAAGCGATCTTCAAAGCCCAGAAGGGGTTGAATGAAGAAGTCGTTCGCCAAATTTCCGACATCAAAAGCGAGCCGGATTGGATGCTCCAGTTCCGACTGAAGTCGCTGGAGATTTTCAACTCCAAGCCGATGCCGCGCTGGGGCGGCAATATCAGCCTCGATTTCCAGGATATCTACTACTACCTGAAGCCGACCAACGAACAGGGCCGCACCTGGGATGAAGTGCCCGAGGAAATCAAGAAAACGTTCGACCGCCTGGGCATTCCCGAAGCCGAGAAAAAATATCTGGCCGGGGTCAAGGCGCAGTTCGAAAGCGAAGTGATCTACGGTTCGTTGAAAGAAGATCTCGCGAAGCAGGGCGTGATCTTCACCGACACCGACACCGCGGTGCGCGAATACCCCGACCTGGTCCGGCAGTATTTCGCCACGATCATTCCGCCGGCCGATAACAAGTTCGCGGCGTTGAACTCGGCCGTCTGGTCGGGCGGATCATTCATCTACGTCCCCAAGGGCGTGAAGATCGAATTTCCGCTGCAAGCCTACTTCCGCATCAACGCTGAAAGCATGGGCCAGTTCGAGCGCACGCTAATCATCGTCGACGAAGGCGCCCAGGTGCACTACGTCGAAGGCTGCACCGCGCCGATGTACACCACCGAAAGTTTGCACTCGGCCGTGGTCGAAATCGTGGTAAAAAAACAGGCCCGTTGCCGCTACACGACCATCCAAAACTGGGCCAACAACATCTACAACCTCGTCACCAAGCGAGCCATGGCCTACGAAGATTCGCTAATGGAATGGATCGACGGCAACCTCGGCAGCCGTCTGACGATGAAATATCCGTCGGTGTACATGATGGAGCCGGGCGCTCGCGGCGAAATCCTGTCGATCGCGTTCGCCTCCAACGGCCAGCATCAAGACGCCGGCGCAAAGCTGGTGCACTGCGCCCCCGACACCTCCGGCCGCATCATCAGCAAAAGCATTTCCAAAAACGGCGGCCGCGCCAGTTACCGCGGACTGGTGAAAGTGCAGCGCGGGGCAAAGCGAGCCAAATCGACCGTCGTGTGCGATGCGTTGATCCTCGATTCGAAAAGCCGCAGCGACACGTATCCCTACATTGAAGTCGACGAACAGAACGTGCAGCTCGGCCACGAGGCCAGCGTTTCGCGCATCAGCGAAGAGCAGTTGTTCTATCTGATGAGCCGCGGCCTGTCGGAAGCCGAGGCCAGCACAATGATCGTCAGCGGGTTCATCGAGCCGCTGGTGAAGGAACTACCCATGGAATATGCGGTGGAAATGAACCGGCTGATTGAGTTGCAGATGGAAGGCTCCGTGGGTTAAGGATCTCTGATTCGCACTCCAAGCCCAGGGGTTGCAACCCCTGAGCTTTTTTACAAACCACATGGCAACAGCGACAAAACAAACGGGCTTCAACCAAGAAGCGTTCGAATCCTTTCTCGCCGGCCGCGAAGAGCCGCAGTGGCTGATTGACGGCCGCCGCGCCGCCTGGCAAGCGTTTCAAGATTTGCCGCTGCCCAGCCGGGCCGACGAAGAATGGATGCGCACCGACATCCGGCTATTCCGCCTCGACAAATTTTCCCTTCCAGCGCATTGCGCGCTGCAACCGGCGCACTCCCCCCTGCCCTGCTCGCCCACGGCATTCAACTTGGCGGCCACACCGCCACGCTCGATAGCCAAATCGGCAAATCCGAATTGGCTGCGAATCTTTCGAAACAGGGCGTGCTATTCGGCAGCCTCGACGAACTGGTGCGCGAACATAGCGACAAAGTCCGCCCCCATTTGTTCCGTGTCATCAATCACCGCGCCGATAAGTTCGCCGCGCTGCATGCCGCCGCATGGTCGGGCGGAACGCTGCTCTACGTGCCCAAGGGGGTGAAGATCGACCAGCCGCTGCATTCGCTGAATGCCCTTTCCGAGGGTGCCGTTGATTTCAGCCACATCCTGGTTGTGCTTGAAGAAAGCGCCGAAGTCACGCTATTGACCGAAACCGCCGGCGGCGCCATGGCCGACAATTCCGCCTCAGGTCTGCACTGCGGTGCGATCGAACTGATCGTCGGCGCAGGCGCCAAGCTCCGTTACGTGAACCTGCAAAACTGGGGCACCGGCGTCTGGCACTTCGCCCACCAAAAAGCAGGCGTCGAACGAGCCGGCCAACTGCAATGGACCATCGGCGCACTTGGCAGCCGCCTGGCGAAAGTGAATCAGCACGTGTTGCTCTCCGGCGAAGATGCTAACGTGCAAGTCAACGGCGTGATGTTCACCGAAGGCAAGCAGCATCTCTCGTATCACACGCTGCAGCACCATCAAGCGCCGCATTGCAAAAGCGATTTGCTTTACAAGGGGGCGCTGCAGGATCATTCACACCTCGTATGGCGCGGCATGATCAAAGTCGATCACGGCGCAGAAAACCGACGGTTATCAGCGCAACGACAATTTGATGCTCTCCGACGAAGCGCGAGCCGATTCAATTCCCGGCTTGGAAATCCAGGCCGACGACGTCCGCTGCACGCATGGCTCGACCACCGGCCGCGTGGACGACGAAATGATTTTCTACGCCCAGTGCCGCGGGCTTACTCGGAAAGAAGCCACGCGGATGGTAGTGGCCGGTTTCTTCCAGCAAGTGTTCGACCGCATCACGATCGACAGTGTCCGGGAAGCCCTGGGCGAAGCCATCGGCCGCCGCATCCGCGAATACGAATAATTTATGGCCGAATTCATTCCAGTGGCCAAAGTGGCCGATTTGCCCGACCCTGGTAAAATGTTGGTCGAGGCCGACGATCGGCTGATCGTGCTGTTCCGCATAGGCGGGAAGTATTACGCCCTGGACGACGTGTGCACGCACGACGGCGGCCCGCTTAGCGAAGGCGAATTGGACGCCAAAGGCTGCACGATCGCCTGCCCGCGACATGGCGCGAAGTTCGACATCAAAAGCGGCGCGGCCCTCACGATGCCCGCCACCGAACCAACCGAGGCGTACGAAGTAAAAGTCGAAGGCGACAACATTCTAGTCCGCATGCCTGACTGAACCCCGAACCCTGAACCCTCGTCATGCCTCTTACCGAAGACGCCATTCGCGAAGCGCTCAAGCAAGTGGTCGATCCCGAACTGTTTGTGAACATTATCGACCTGGGGCTGGTGTACTCCGTGGTCGTCGAGCCGGCCGGCGAAAAGGAAAACGTCAAAATCGAAATGACGATGACCAGCCCCGCCTGCCCCGCCGGACCGCAGCTCATCGGGCAGAGCAAGCAAGTCGTGGGCGCACTGCCGAATGTCGGCGACGTCGAAGTGAAGCTCGTGATGACACCGCCGTGGTCGCCCGACTTGATGACAGAAGCGGCCCGCGACCAGTTGGGCATCTTCTGAAGAGCTATTAGCGATTAGCTTTTAGCGGTTAGCCGAAGGTGAGCTATAAATCTATAGCGAGGGCTAACCGCCGCATGAGCAAAACTGCCAATTCTTCCAATTCGTCAGAATCTCAAGATTCTTCACTTTCGATCGGTGGCCTGACTGCGCTGACCGTCGGCGCGTTGGGAGTGGTGTACGGCGACATTGGCACCAGTCCGCTCTACACCATTCCGGTTTGCTTTGCCGATCGCGCGGGCCTCCCTCCCGAGCCGCAAAATGTGCTGGGGGTCCTGTCGCTCATCATCTGGTCGCTGGTGATC
Organism: Pirellulales bacterium; assembly: GCA_963773925.1. Taxonomy (GTDB): domain Bacteria; phylum Planctomycetota; class Planctomycetia; order Pirellulales; family JADZDJ01; genus CAVRAW01. Next base: position 92,459 of record CAVZDC010000008.1, on the reverse strand, counting down.
GTGATCACGGTGAAATACCTGGGCGTAATCTTGCGGGCCGATCTCGACGGCGAAGGCGGCATCCTCGCCCTCACCACGCTGGTAACGTCGCTCAAAAAAACCGCCAAAAGCAACCGCTGGCTGTTGCCGCTGGGGCTGTTCGGCGCGGCGCTGTTGTTCGGCGACAGCATGATTACGCCGGCAATGTCCGTGCTCAGTGCCGTCGAAGGCGTCGAGCTAGTCCAACCCGCGCTGGCCAAAGCCGTGGTCCCGGCATGCGTGGCAATATTATTAGTGCTGTTTATCGTCCAGCGGCACGGCACGGAGAAGATCGGGCGTTTTTTCGGCCCGGTGATGCTCGTTTGGTTTACGGTACTGGCCGCGATGGGAATTCGCGGCATCTGTTTGGCGCCGGAAATTCTCAGTTCCATCAATCCCGTGCATGCGGTGCGTCTGCTGGTGGCGCATCCGGAACGCACCATATTCATCCTGGGATTTGTGTTTCTGGCCGTCACCGGCGGCGAAGCGCTCTACGCCGACCTTGGGCACTTCGGCCGCAAGCCGATCCGCATCGGCTGGTTCACGCTGGTGTTCCCGGCGCTGGTGCTCAACTATCTCGGCCAGGGCGGACTGCTGTTGCACGATCCATCGGACGCCATCCACAGCTTTTATCGGTTGGCGCCCTCATGGCTGCAGTATCCGCTGATCGCGCTGGCCACCATGGCCACGGTGATCGCTTCGCAAGCGGTCCTATCCGGCGCGTTTTCGCTGATGCACCAGGCGCGGCAGTTCCGCTACATGCCGCGCATTGAAGTGCAGCACTACTCCGACGACGGCGAAGGAAAGGTGTACGTGCCGCTGGTCAATTGGTGCCTGGCGGTGGCCGCGATCGCGCTCGTGCTGGCCTTCCGTTCCTCCAATGCTTTGGCCGGCGCCTACGGGATGGCGGTGTCCGGCACGATGCTGATCACTACCGTGCTGGTGGTCCCCTGCTTCCGCCGCCTGTGGAAATGGTCGTGGCCCGTCACCATTATCCTGGCGACATTATTCTTAACCGTGGACGGCACGTTCCTGGTGGCCAATCTCGCGAAACTCTTCGAAGGCGGCTGGATTCCGCTCACGGTCGCCGCCGGAATTTACCTGGTGATGAGCACTTGGCGCGTACGGTCGCCGCCTGATGGAAGCCGGCCGCTACATTCCCGATAAAGCAATTCAACAACTTCGCCGCGACACCGCGGCCGGTAAGTTAATCCTGGTTCCCGGCACGGCTGTGTATTTTTGCAGCGATCCCACCACGGTGCCGCTGACGTTGATGATCAACGTCGAGCACAATCACGTTTTGCACAAACGAGTCATCCTGTTAACCATAGACACTCAAGATGTGCCGCGCGTGCCGCTCGCCAAACGCCTGGAATCCAGCGAACCCGCCCCCGGCTTTGTTCGCCTGATCGCCCGTTATGGCTTCATGCAAACGCCGAGTGTGAAATCGCTCATGAAGTGCGCGGAAGATGCCGGCTTTTTGGATGGCGACGGCGAAATCACGTACTTCATGCGCAGCGAGGTGATCGTTGCCACCGGCAAGAGCCACTTGGGCCGATGGCGAACAAGATTCTACGCCTTCTTGAGCCGCAACTCGCAGGATGCCACCAGCACGTGGAACGTCCCGGCCGATCGAGCCGTCGGATTGCGCGTGACGACGAAACTGTGAAACAAAAAAGCCCAAGGGTTGCAACCCCTGGGCTCGTGCAAGTTCTGATTCCCGTTAATTGTTGCCGCCGTTCCACCACCAACTATCGCCGTGCGCTTTCATTGCGGCGGAGCGGACCGGCGCAATGTCGGCCGAGGTGTCGTGCTTCTGGATAATTGCCCAAGGCTGCAACTGCACGCCGCCGGAAACGCAGATGATCCAATCCTTCCCCTTCTTCACATAGCTGGCCTTGCTATCGACTTGCTTGGGCGGATTGTATCGATCCAAGCCCAACTTCTGATCATTGTACAGGCACGTCGGATGCAGATCGGCCTTCTCCAACAATTGCTCTTTCATCAGCAAAGCGCCGACGACGGCTAAATCCATGCAGTTGCGCAGCTCGGCGAACGCCGGGTCTTTTTTCGAAATCTCTTCGTAGTGCGCCGTCAGCGAGTCGGCCCATTTTCGCACCGTGGGGCTAACGGCCTGGCTGCTCTTGGTGCGCTGGCCAGCCGCGTTGACCAAGTCTTCCTCGGCCATCGCCATCACGCCGGGACCGCGCAGCTCCCACGACATGCCGTCGGCGTCGGTCAACAGTGGCTCATAGCGCGGCGCCAGCCACCAGCGTGGCATTACGTTCATCATGCTGGCCGCCGCCGCGCCGATTAGTTGCATATAGTTTTGCATGCGGGCGACGGGCAGCGGGTCAAAGCCCATGGCCAGCCGCTTCATTCGATAATCCGCCGCCACCAGCACGTTGGCAAACCGGCTGGTCGAGGGCACTCCGTTGATCGAAATGTTCTGGGCCCCCATCGCTTTTTCCAAGGCGGAAATTGTCGCCTGCGGATCGGACCCAATGGTCTTGTACTGCGACCGCACCTGGCCCCAGCGCTGCAAACCCGCCGCGGTAGGATCCATGGAAACGCTCATGCCGCCGTTTCGCGCCGCATCGGCAAACCGCAGCGCCACCAGCAAGTCGTCCAAGTGCAACACCGGCCGCCCTGTGGTCACGCCCACCACATTGCCCGTTGGGTTGATCTGCCAGCCTTCGGCCGGACCGGCCAGAATTACATCCTTGGTTTCCGGGTCGGCAAAAACGTACTGCACGCGCTGCAACCCGGCTAGGTATTTCACTTCATCCGGCAGCGGTTGATTCGCCGCAATGCACTGAGCAATTTTCTCGTCGAGCTTCTTCAGCGACACCATCCGCAGGGGCACCGCCTGGCCCATCTCGCCCGGCACCGCCTGCATGACCTTCATGCGAGCCTCGCGCAGCTCGGCGCCATGCTGGGCATCGACGTTGGAAAGCACGCCATCGACGCTGACCGACACGCCGCCCACCGCCTGTTGAATGACCTGGGCGTGCGCCGTATCCGGCGAAACGCCAATCAGCACCAGGGCCAAAACCGCAAGGGCGGCAAACAATAGCTGCGGATTCATGGGCGAGGTCGAACGGCCGAACATATCGATCCCTTTCAATAGGCCGATAAACAGCGGAAATCGCGCAATAATCATCCTAATTGCCTGCCCGACAGGACGCAAGAAATTAGGCTAAATCCACAGTTTAGTGCGGCGGCTACCCTCAAAAACCTTGCACTCCCGTACCACCGGGGACTAACTTGAAGGATGGTGCAGATTTGGCAGCAGAAAGATTATCGCCGCCATCGGTAATCGCACGCCAAATGCATCGCCCATTTGTGCCGCAGGGGTACCAATCGTAACGGGGAACCGGGCATGCTGGCCTATCTGGTAATTCGTGAAGGGTCCAAATGGACCGACGTGTTCCGCCTGACACCGGGACAATCGGTCACGCTGGGCGCGCGCCGACTAACCAGATTGTGATGAAGGACGAGCGCTGCAGCCGCACGCACGCCGAAATTTTCTTTTCGCAAGATCGCTGGGTGCTGCGCGATTTGGAAAGCCGCAACGGAACCATTGTCGGCAGCGAGCGCGTGCGCGGCGACTACATGCTGCAGCCGGGCGACGTCATTCGCGTCGGGCATTCGCAATTGGCGTTCGTACACGATCTGGCGGCGGCATTCCCCGACTCTTCGACCGCCGCGCCAAAACGACCGCCGGCCGCCCCTGCCGAGACGGTGATGTCGGTGGAGCACGACGATGAAGCGCACGTAATGTCGGCCGCGACCGAAGAGCCGACGAAAATCACGCACCGCCGCGGTCAAACGCGCTTTTTGGCGCCGGTGGCTGCGGAAGAAGACGCCGCTACGCCGAAGGTGGGGCGGGCCGCCGCCCAACTGTGCCGCCTGGCGTTCGAAATGGCCAAAATTCCCGACCTGCGCTCTGTGCACCAAGGCGGCGCTGGACGGGCTATTTGAGGGCACGCAGGTCGATGCCGGCGCGGTGCTGTTGTTGCCGCGCTTCATGACCACCGAGCCCACGGCCGCCGACTTGGAGGTGGTCGCCTCGCGCACCGATTCGCCTTTGAATTATCAGCGCGTTTCCAACTTCGTGGCCGCCACGGTGCTGCGGGAAGGGGAAGCCGTGCTGGCGCGCAACGTGATGGGCGATAGTGCGCTTTCGATCCGCGACAGTAAAGGTGAGTTTCACGCCACCAGCATCTTGTGCGCTCCGATCCGCAAAAGCGAGCGCCCGCTGGGCGTCATTCATTTGTATTCCACGCGGCCCGATCGCATGCCCGATCCGGACGATCTGGAATTCACGCTGGCCGTGGCCGATACGCTGGCCGTGGCTTTGGAAAACCTGAACCGCCGGCTGGAATTGGCCGAAGACCTCACGCAAATCCGCGACGAAAACCTGCAACTACGCGAGCGGTTGGGGGTGGAAAGCGAAATCATCGGCTCCAGCATGGTGATGAACAAAGTGCAGCGCGACATCGGCCGCGCCGCTCCCAACCGCGCCACGGTGCTCATTCGTGGCGAAAGCGGCGTAGGGAAGGAACTGGTGGCGCGGGCGATCCATTTCTCCAGCCCGCGGAAGAAAGGTTCCTTCTGCGTGCTCAATTGCGCCGCCCTGTCGGAAAGCTTGCTGGAGAGCGAACTCTTCGGCCACGAGCGTGGGGCGTTCACCGGCGCCACCGAACGCAAAATCGGCAAATTCGAAGCGGCCGACGGAGGCACGCTGATGCTGGACGAAATCGGCGAGATGAGCCAAACCATCCAGGCAAAATTCCTGCGCGTGTTGGAAGGGCATCCCTTCGAGCGCGTCGGCGGCAGCGAGCCGATTCAAGTCGACGTGCGCGTGATCGCAGCCACCAACCGCGACTTGGAGCGTGCCGTGGCCGAGGGCACTTTCCGCCGCGACCTGTTCTTCCGCCTGCACGTGCTGGAGGTGTTCGTGCCGGCTTTGCGCAAGCATCCGGAAGATATTGCCGATTTGTCGCATCACTTTCTGCAGAAATTCAATGCGGAAACGGGCCGTAAAATCCGCGGCTTTTCCCGCGAGGCGATGGAGCAGATGCTTCGCTACCGCTGGCCTGGCAACGTGCGCGAGCTGAAAAACGTGGTCGAGCGCGCCGTGGTGCTGGCGCGCAGTGAGATTATCGACGTGGAAGATCTGACGCTGTCGAAGCTTTCCACCGCTGGCGACACGGCCGACCTTATGCCTTCGGCCGCCAATGCGTTCGAACCGATGTCACTGGACGAGTTGGAGCGGCGGCACATTCTGGCCACGCTCAACTCCACGAACTGGAACAAAAGTCAGACGGCGCGGATTCTGGGAATCGAACGGTCCACGTTGGATCGCAAGATCGATCGCTACCAACTCGACACCGAATTGCCGCACCGTGGCCGCGCCGCGCGACCCTCGTAATTGATCAATCTCCAATAGAATAGGATCGATTGCCGTGATTCACCAACGCCGCGGCTTCTCGTTGGTGGAACTGCTGATCGTGATCGCGATCGTCGCGGTGCTCATCAGCTTGCTCTTGCCGGCCGTGCAGGGGGCCAGGGAGGCGGCACGAAACCTCGAGTGCCGCAACCATCTGAAGCAACTTTCGCTGGCCACCCAAAGCTACGAAAACGTGCACCGCTGCTATCCGCCGGCCGGGTTGTGCGGTAAGCGCACGCCGGATCTTTTCGAAGGACCCTTCTGTCCGCGGCGCGGGCAGATGCTCAGTTGGGTTGTATTGATCTTGCCCTTCACGGAAGAAGGCGCGTTGTATCAGCGGTTCGATTTACAACGCAGCGCGCTAGATCAGCCCAACGAGCCGCAGACCACGTCGCTGGACGTGATGCTCTGCCCCAGCGATACTTCCCAAGGACAATTCTTCACCGACGACTCGCTGACCGCCGGCAAGCGATTCGCCAAGGGAAACTACGCCGCCTTCGTCTCACCGTACCATACCAACTATACCGATCTGTGGCCGGGCGGCCTAAGCGGCTTTCACCGTTACGCCCCCAAAGACGTGGCCGACGGCACAACGAACACGCTGCTGTTTTCCGAAGTGCGTACGCGCGCCAACGAGCAAGATCAGCGCGGCGCCTGGGCACTGCCTTGGACGGGTTCCACCCTGTTGGCTTTCGACGTGCACGACGCCACCTATCCGAATCTCGACGGCCATCTTGTAAGCCGCGATTTGGATGAACTTCCATACACGCCCTATCCAGATAGCTATGGATTCACTCAACCTCCCAACAACCTTGGCCCGAATTTGGATATGCTGTACCTTTGCCCGGACCCATCCGGCGCCCAACTGGACGGGATGCCGTGCGCCGCTTTCGCCTTCAGCTTGGAAGACGGATTTCTTTCGGCGGCGCCGCGCAGTCGCCACCCCGGCGGAGTGAACGTCGTGTTTCTCGACGGCCACGTCGGCGGCTTGCGCGACAATATCGATGAACGTGTGATGGTATTGCTGGTTTCCAGCAACGACGGTCAAACGGTCGACATCTCGCAGGCACGATGAACGGGCGCCGAACTTCGCGCGCAATCGAATGGCACTTTGGCGTTACATTTCGATCATCGCAATCGTCGCCGGATTGGCATTGGCCGGCGCGCCTGGTGGTGGCCGGCGGTCGTGGGCAGCAGTCGGGCATGGTCCGATGCACAGGCCAAGGAATATTCCCAGGCGGGTGCAAACCTCCATCGCCAGACATACGACGCATCGCAACGGCTGGCCGGGGAAACAAACGCCGCCGCCGTTCGTTACAATCGAAATCGCCAAGCGCTGGACCAAGCCCGAAATGCGGGCCACACCGCCGCCACCATCATGCAATGCGTCGGCATCGCAACGGTGTTGGCGGGTCTGCTCGGCTACTCAGCGAGGCGACCGGACAGCAATTCCGCTTAGTCCCAGGTCCGATGCCGCATTTACTCTGTGGGCGAATCGCTATTTTGGACCGCGGCCACGGTTTGCATCGCGGACGCCCGACTTAGAAATTCTTCCACCGACTCCGGGCTCTGTGCACCCACCATGCGATCCACGCGCCAGCCATCGGCAGTCTTCGTGTACATCACCAACTGCGGAATGCGAGTGCCCGACATCAACTGGTTGGCCAGGGGACCTTCGCGATCGGTGTTCACCTGCGCGAATGCCACTTTGTTCAGGTCGCCGCGGCTGGCTAACTGGGGCATCACGGTATTATGCATCGTCTGGCAGCCCGGGCACCAATCGGCGCCGACCAACACGACCAGCGGCTTGCCAGTTTCCTGAGCGGCGGCATAGGCCTGACGGTAGTTGTCGGCTGCAATGGCAAGCGTGCCGAGTTGAACCAATCCAATAAACGCTGCGGAAAAAGCGATGCTTTTCACGTTGAACTCCTTCATGGCTTTGAATCGTGACGGTGGGCAAATCAACGATTCCCACGCCCGGCAAAGGGCGGATTTCCGTTGCCAGATTGGCCGGCGGCCGAAGCTTGATCCCGCTGGGGTCGGCCATGCGACGGCTAGCCGAGAAGTGCTAGCTTGGTGGGCTCGTCGCGCTGTGCCTTCCGTCGTGGTTGGCTTGCTTCTGTGTCGTCTCCGTTCGACCAACGTGCAAAAACACGGATAGGGAAGGCCGTAGTCTAAGTGGGTAAAATAAACATACAAGGGGGCGATACGCAAAATTTAACGATTCCGAAAACTTTGCGGCGACATCAAATCGCACTCCTTTGCATCATACCCTATTAGACGCCGGATTACCCAGCTTCACACATCGGCCAGTTGGGGCTGTGAGTTGTCATTCAAAACGTCAGCCCCACCTAGCCGGAGCGACCGGTTTTGCGCGATCGGGCGTCAAAGCTTCGCTCATTGTGTCATGCGGACTTCCACCGATATAATCTTCCGGCTATTTCCGCGTACCTTTCCCGGGCCGCGCGCCGAAAACGCCTACTATCGGCGGTTTGTCACGCTCGGTGCCCGTATCTTGGCGGTTCTATGAAGCTGCGTGTCGGCCTGGTTGGGTTGGGCAAGGGATGGGAAGTGCGCCATCGTCCGGCGCTACGAGCCTTGGCCGATCGCTTTGAGGTGCGGGCGATTTGCGAGCAAGTTGCGCACCGCGCCGAACAAGCGGCGCGCGATTTTGGCGCCACCACGGTCGACGGCTTTCGCGCCCTGGCCGGCCGCGACGACATCGACGCTATTTTGATGTTGGCCGAGCAGTGGTACGGATGGCTACCGATATTGGCGGCGTGCGAAGCAGGCAAAGCAATCTATTGTGCCACGCCGCTGCAGCTTACTTTGGATGAAGCACGCGATATCAAACAGCGCGTGGACAAGGCCGGCGTGGCCTTCATGGCGGAATTTCCGCGCCGGCAATACGCTGCCACCTTGCGGCTGAAGGAACTTATTGCCACGCGCTTGGGCGAGCCACGATTATTGTTTTGCCATCGGCGGGTGGCCGTCGGCGAGCGCGGCCCCAAGCCCGACGATCCAAAAGAGCAGCCCGACACGGGCGACCTGGTCGAACTTGTCGACTGGTGTCATTACGTGGTGGGCCGCGAATCGACTTCGGTCCTGGGAATGATGCACAGCGCAGCGTCGGTTACGGCCGGCGACGACTACCGGATGATGAGCCTCGATTTTTCCCCTCCTGGAGAGCACGCCGGGACGGGGGTGGTGGCCCAAATCAGCTCTGGCTATTACATGCCGATGGGATGGGAAGAAGCGGTTTCGTTCCGGCCACCGCCGGCGCTGCAAGTGGCATGCGAAAAGGGTATTGCCTTTGTCGATTTGCCGGCCCAAGTCATCTGGTTCGACAACGCGGGCCGGCATCAAGAATCGCTGGAAACCGAACGGCCCGTCGGCGAGCAATTGCTCTCTCAATTTCACCGCTCGGTGACTAGCCTGGTGCGAAATCCGGCCGGTCTGGAGGACGCCTATCGGGCGCTGGTGGTGGTGTTGGCGGCCCGCCGCAGCCACGAAGAAGGGCGGCGGATAACGCTTTCGTTTTGAGAGACCGGGCACTTGCCGCCAATCTGCAAACCGCCCGGCCGAAGCTACTCGGATCGAGCGGCTTATCTCTGCCTGCAGCAATATCTTAGCGCGCCGCTTAACGTACCTGCCGCACTCGCACAATTGGAAGTTGGAGCTTCCCCGACCAGCCTGGCCGTAAAAACGCCAAAGTTTTCGCAAAAAAGCTTGTGTACCCTAATTCCGTTGGTATCATGGGGAAGCGTAAAAGTTTTCCCGACTGAACGGGCTTTTGGGACCATCCCAACCCGTGCGGCATCAACATCTTTCCATCCTGAACGACCTGCAACGAATGGTGATGCTTGTGATCGAGAAACGTAGCCCTCGTCTTCGCTTGGGGCTGTCTTTGGTCTGTTTGACTCTGATAGCGGTATGGGCAGGCTCTGCTCGCGCTGATTGGATCGTTGGTTTTCCGCCGGAACCCGGCGGCACCGAATCGCCAACGAATCTGGACATGACGCATTGGTTGCTTACCGTCAGTTACGACGGCGCCGGCAACTTCACGGTTTCGAGCCAATATCCGGGCGTCGGTGTTTTGAACAATTTTTCGGATCCCATTTACGACATTGGTACCAACACGACGCTCAATATTGCCATGTCGATTAATCCGACCACCGGTGCGCCGATCAGCGGCAGCGTGGTGATCACCGGCGATGCCACGCCGTACTACAGCGCAAGCCCTAGCGGCACGCTTTTAACCGGCTCGATTTCGCAGTTCGGCTTTGCCGACCCCGGCGACACCACTTCTGGCGCGGAGCATTTCCAATTCATTTTCGACACCACCGGCGGCGACCTGGCCGCTTGGTACCCGTCGATCGCAATCAATCTGGATTACGTCAATATCAACTTCAGCGGCACCTTCGGGAATATCGCGTTCGTAGACGACTCGGGGAATGCGTTTTCGGATTCCTTCAGTGGGCCGCCGATGGCACCGGTGCCGGAACCTGCGTCTATTTCGCTGTTATGCTTTGGAGCCCTCGCTGTTACAGGGGGCCTGGGAATTCTTCGTGGTGCCAAAGTGCTGCGTGGAAATCCTATGAAGTAACGGCAGGACGCCACGCCATCACAACATTCCCGGTTCGGGCCGGAATTCTACATATCGAATCACACCTAAGAATAAACCACACCTTAGAATTCGGCCGCGTCGGGCCTGTTTGCATCTTCCATTTCTTAATTCGGGGGTCGGGCCATGTCTCTTTGCTGCACTGATGGTGTACGTTCATCGCAAGAAAAAAAGAAGCACGCGTCGAAATGTGCCCGCGCTCGCCGCCAATTTGCCGTTGAGCCGCTGGAGCATCGCAACCTGTTGACCCTGTTAGGGGTCACGCCGTCGTTTCCGACCATCACCTACGACAGCACCGGCACCGTCAATTACAACGCCACCTCGCACAATTTCGACCTGGTTGCTTCACCGCTGTTGTTTAAGGCCAGCGCCGTAGCCGCCCCGCAAGTAATCACCACTCCGCGCATTTTCGAGATCCACGTCCAGGTCGATGCCTCCGGCAACCTGATCCCCAATCTTTCGGTGAGCGATTTGGTGGTGACGGGCACCATCGTCGGCAACCCTGGGCTTAGCGGCACCATCCTGACCGCCAAGGTGATCGCGTTCGGTTATCAGTACACCGGCAGCGGTGTGGATAATTACGATTTCATCGCCATCCCCACCGGCGGCACGCTGTTTTCGATGTTCGCCGGCCAGGATGTGGGACTGACAGTGGCGTCGGCCAACTCGACGTTCACCAATAGTTTCAGCACGAACTTCAACGGGCTGGCCAAAGGCACCATCGGCTCCGTCCCCCTGTACACCGGAAACATCAACGGCACCAAATACAACGACCACACCGGCAACGGCATCACCGGCGACGACACCGGCATGGGTGGCGTGAGCATCAACCTGTATCGCGATCTGGATAACAGCGGCACGCTGACCCCCGGCGACGGGCCGGCCATCGCCACCACCACCACCGCCGCAGGCACCGGCGCCTATTCGTTCACCAATCTCGTACCCGGCACCTACTTCGTTCAGGAGACCGTCCCCTCGAGTCAAACGCAGACCGCCGGCGGCACCTACACCGTCAACGTTACCTCTGGCAGCAATACCACCGGCATCGACTTCGCCGACTTCGTCGACATCAACATCAGCGGCACCAAGTTCAACGACATGACCGGCGATGGCTTCACCGCCGACGATACCGGCTTGGGCGGCGTCACGATCAATCTGTATCTCAACGGCGGCAGCACGCCGGTCGCTTCGACCGTCACCGCGGCCGATGGTTCGTACAGCTTCACGAACCTTGGCCCCGGCACCTACATCGTGCAGGAAGTCGTTCCGGCCGGCTCGACGCAAACCGGCGGCAATGCAGGCTACACGATCAACGCCACCAGCGGCTCCAACTCCACCGGCAACAACTTCGGTAACTTCACGAACATCTCGATCACTGGCACCAAGTTCAACGACATCACCGGCAATGGCTTCAGCGGCGATGACACCGCCGTTGGGCGGCGTGACGATCAATTTGTATCTCAACGGCGGCAGACGCCGGTCGCTTCGACGGTCACCGCAGCCGACGGTTCCTACAGCTTCACCAACCTCGGCCCCGGCAGTACACGTGCAGGAAGAAGTTCCGGCCGGTTCGACACAAACGGGCGGTACGCGTGGTTACACCATTAGCGACACCAGTGGTCCGAACTCGTCGGGCAACAATTTCGACAACTTCCAGAACATCTCGATCAGCGGCACCAAGTACAACGACATCACCGGCGATGGCTTCTCCGGCGACGACACGCGCTGGGTGGCGTGACGATCAATCTGTACAAGAACGGCGGCTCGACGCCGGTCGCTTCGACCGTCACCGCGGCCGATGGTTCCTACAGCTTCACCAACCTCGGCCCGGGCACGTACACGTGCAGGAAGTGGTTCCGGCCGGCTCACCCAAACCGGCGGAATGCATCGAGCGATCACACCGTCGCGGCCCACAGCGGCAGAACGTCAGCGGCAATCAACTTCGACGACTTCCAGAACATCTCGATCAGCGGCACCAAGTTCAACGACATCACCGGCAATGGCTTCACCGGCGACGACACCGGCTTGGGCGGCGTGACGATCAATCTGTATCTGAACGGCGAAGAGCCGCCGGTCGCTTCGACTGTCACCGCCGCCGATGGTTCCTACAGCTTCACGCAACCTCGGCCCCGGCTCGTACACGGTGCAGGAAGTCGTTCCGGCCGGCTCGACGCAAACCGGTGGCAATGCCGGCTACACGATCGTCGCCACCAGCGGCACTAATTCCTCCGGCAACAACTTCGACAACTTCCAGAACATCTCGATCAGCGGCACCAAGTTCAACGACATCACCGGCAATGGCTTCTCGCGGCGATGACGTTGGTCAAGGCGGCGTGACAGTCAATTTGTATCTCAACGGCGGCAGCACGCCGGTGGCTTCGACGGTCACCGCGGCCGATGGTTCCTACAGCTTCACCAACCTCGGCCCCGGCACGTACAGGTGCAGGAAGTGGTTCCGGCCGGCTCGACGCAAACCGGCGGCAACGGCGGCTACACGATCATCGCCACCAGCGGCACGAATTCCTCCGGCAACAACTTCGACAACTTCCAGAACATCTCGATCAGCGGCACCAAGTTCAACGACATCACCGGCAACGGCTTCTCCGGCGATGACACCGGCTTGGGCGGCGTGACAATCAATTTGTATCTAGAACGGCGGCAGCACGCCGGTGGCTTCGACCGTCACCGCGGCCGACGGTTCCTACAGCTTCACCAACCTCGGCCCCGGCACCTACAGCGTGCAGGAAGTGGTTCCGGCCGGCTCGACGCAAACCGGCGGCATCGGCGGCTACACGATCGTTGCCACCAGCGGCACCAATTCCTCCGGCAACAACTTCGACAACTTCCAGAACATCTGCATCAGCGGCACGAAGTACAACGACTCACCGGCAATGGCATCGACAGCGACGATACCGGCTTGGGCGGCGTCACCATCAACTTGTATCAAGAACGGCGGCAGCACGCCGGTGGCCACCACCGTCACGGCCAGCAACGGCTCGTACCAGTTCACCAACCTCGGCCCGGGCACGTACACCGTGCAGGAAGTCGTTCCGGCCGGCTGGACGCAAACCGCCGGCAATCGGCGGCTACTCGATCAATGCCACCAGCGGCAACAACGCCAGCGGCAAGAACTTCGCCGACTTCGACAACATCTCGATCAGCGGCACGAAGTACAACGATCTCACCGGCAACGGCATCACCAGCGACGATACGCCGCTGGGCGGCGTCACCATCCAGCTGTTCAAGAACGGCGGCAGCACGCCGGTGGCCACCACCGTCACCGCCTCCGACGGCACCTACAGCTTCACGCAACCTTGGCCCCGGCACGTACATCGTAAGGAACTGGTTCCGGCCGGCTCGGTGCAAACCGGCGGCATGGGCGGCTACACCATCAATGCCACCAGCGGCAACGATGTATCAGCGGCAAGAACTTCGCCGACTACTTCACCAGCGGCAAAATCACGGGCACGAAGTACTTCGATGTCAGCGGCAACGGCCTCACGTCCGACGACACCGGCATGGGCGGCGTGACGATCAAGCTGTACAAGGATGTCAACGGCGACAACACGCTCACTTCGGCCGATGGCGGCCCTATCGCCACCACCGTCACGGCCTCCAACGGCACCTACTCGTTCAACAACATCGCTCCGGGAACCTACTTCGTTCAGGAAGTTACCCCCACCGGTTACGTTCGCACCGCCCCCACGCAATTCCGACACCTACGTCGTGCACATGATTTCCGGCGCCACCGTCGCCGGCTTGGATTTCGCCAACGCCGCCATGTGCGATTGCGATGGCCGCGTGACGAACATCTCGTATCTGATCAATGGCTGCAAGGTTGTCACCGACCTGCGCGGCAACACCAACCAGGGCGACATCGTCCAAGTCACCTTCACGGTCACCTCCGGCGCGCCGGTCACGCTAAGCCTGGTCAGCTACACCGCTCCAGACCCATACTTCGACGCCAACGACGCCAGCCAGCAGCAAATCTTCGAGGTCGACACCGGCACGTTCGGCCCAGGCACGTACACGCTCACGGTGCACCTGCCGCATTCGTTCTACCAGGTCGACTTCGTGTGCGGCATACGCGATCGATCACCTCGGTCCCGCCGGCAGCAATATCTTCTACTCGGCCCAGTGCCGCTTGTTCAGCGCCGACAACGACGGCTGCGATGCGCCGGTCAACAATCCGGGCTGCATCTCCGGCAACGTGTATTGCCGACACGCACAACAAGGGCTGCGTTCGATTCCGACGAATCGGGCATTGCCTACGTGCAAGATCAAGCTGACCGGCACCACCAACTCCGGCCAGTCGGTCAGCCGCACCACCTACACCACGCCCGACGGCAGCTACATCTTCAACAATTTGAAGGCGGGCACCTACAAGGTCACGGAAATCGATCCGCAGGGCTACGGCGACGGAACCGACAGCTGCCGGCAGCAGGGGCGGCACGGTCAGCAACGATGGCATCAGCAACATCCAGCCTCGGCTCCGGCGTGAACGGCCACAACTACAACTTCGGCGAAACGCCGGTGTGCGCCACCGCCTCCGCATGCTTCGTCCACCAGCGGCGCGATTAACGCCGTCTCCTACCAGAACGACACGTTCAACTCCGGCAAGTCGATGCTCGTGATCAGCGGCACCAACAGCAACGACACCATCACCGTCAGCCAAAGCTCCAGCGGCCGTTACACGGTCACCATCAACGGCTCCTCGGCCAGCTTCAACAACTACGATAGTTCGGGCAAGACGGTCGATTTGATCGTGATCTACGGCTTCGGCGGCAACAACACGATCACGTTGAACTCCAACGTCACCACCAACGCCTACGTCCTCGGTGGCAACAACGGCAACACGATCACCGGCGGCTCCGGCTACAATATCCTGGTCGGCGGCTCCGGCACCGATAAGATCACCGGCGGCTCCAACCGCGATCTGATCATCGGCGGCACCGGCGGCGATACGCTCAATGGCGGCGGCGGCGACGATATCCTCGTGGCCGGCACCACCACCTATAACGACAATCTCGGCGCCTTGGAATCGATCATGGCCGAGTGGACCTCGTCGCACAGCTACTCCGACCGCGTGAAGAACATCAGCAGCGGCACCGGCAGCGTCGCCCGCCTGAACGGCGCGTTCTTCTTGATCGACGGCTGGACCGTGTTCGACGACACCAAGAAGGACACGCTGACCGGCGGCTCCGGCACCGATTGGTTCTTCGCCAATAAGGACGCCGGCATTGTCGACGTCATGACCGACAAGTCGTCCGGCGAAATCGTCACCGATCATCGGCTAGTTCGCAGCCGTAAATAGTCGGCTGTAAACCTGTTCCGCTCAGGCAAACTTTAACGCTGCGCCCCTGCTAGCGTCTTTGCCGGACCCGCACACCTTCTTGCCGGTCGCTCCGGATTTGCTTCTGGTGCCGTTTTCGGCCCGTCTGGCGGTTAAGCAGGCTCTTCCTATCAGGCCGAAGTTTGACCGGTAGGAGGAGGGCTGGTCGCGTGCGCGCCGGGGCGGTGCGTTCGTGGCTGGCCACAGCTTGTGGAGGTGCGGCAGTGACCCGTTTTCTTTCGGCAGTCGATTCGGCGCTTTTTGCGCTTTGCTTTTCGCTGGCCTGGTGCTCGGAACATCAGCGGCCCGCGCCCAAAACATGCTGGCCGCGCCATGGACGATGCGCAATCGCCGAATGCAGTATCCATCGGGTCCAACGGCTGACAAATCGCCCGATCTGGGCATGAACACCTACAGCGGAAACTGCAACTGCAATACTGGCGGATCGAGTTGCGGCAACTGCGGCTCGTGCTGCCAAAACTGCGATGGCTGCGGCTGCTGCGATAGTTGCTGCGGCAATTGCGGTTGTTCCAGTTGCGGCTGCGGCTCCAAATGGTACGTGCAAGGCGGCGCCGTGTTCCTGTGGCGCAATAACGATTCGATCAACCAGCCGGTGGTCGTCAGCAGCATCGATCCCACCACCACGCTGCTGGACACGCACAGCACCGAATTCGATACCGGCATCGGTCCGCGCGTGCTCGATCGGCTTCTCGCCCTGCGCGCATGAATCTTGGAGCGTGAACTATTTCAGCGCCTTCGATTTCGACGGCAGCTCCAGCATCACCAGCCCCGGCAGCCTGGCCGCCCCGGGCAGCCTGGGCCAGCATTGGCACCGACTGGAGCTCGGCCGATACGATGTCCATCCATTACTCCTCTCGAAATCAACAACGCCGAACTCAACTGGATGCACACCTGGAACCGGCTGTCGTTTCTGGCCGGCTTCCGCTTCCTCGACCTGAGCGAAAACTACGACATCACCACCGTCAGCGGCACCGACCCAGCTTCTACAACGTGCGCACGCTGAACGACTTGTACGGTTTCCAAATCGGCGGCCGCTATCGCCGATGCTGCCACCGCTTCTTCTGGGATGTCACCGGCAAGGCGGGCGTGTTCGGCAATGCCGCCGAGCAAAGCCAATATCTTTCCGATAACGGACAACACCGACCGTCTACCGCGACAACACCGACCAATCACGAAGGCACCGTGGCCTTCATCGGCGACATCAATGTCTCGGTCGGCTTCCAGTTGAACTGCGTCTGGGCCGCGCGCTGCGGCTACAACCTGCTGTGGATCGATCAGGTGGCCCTGGCGCCCGACCAGCTCAATTTCGACATCTCCTCGCCGGGCAACACCAACACGCACACCAGCGGCGACGTGTTCCTGCAAGGCATCAACGTGGCTTTGGAAGCCCGCTGGTAGAAATTGCCGGCAATTCTTGTCTATCATTGACGGCAGTTAATTGTCGTCCACTGGAATCGTTGCCGAGTTGATTTTCGCACCATGACGTGGCATCTGCGTGTATTGCGGCTCCAGCTTCGGAGCCCGCCCTGAATACGCCGCCTTGGCGGCCTCCTTCGGCACAGCCTGCGCCAGCCGCGGCCTGCGCGTGGTTTACGGCGGCTCCAGCGTCGGCCTGATGGGCACGCTGGCCGACTGCCGCCTTGGCCGCCGGCGGCGAAGTGGTCGGCGTCATTCCGCAAGCCCTGGTCGACAAAGAAATCGCCCACCGCGGCCTATCGCGGCTGATCACCGTCAACTCGATGCACGAGCGCAAACTTCAAATGTCGCAACTGGCCGACGCCTTTGTCGCCCTGCCCGGCGGCATCGGCACGCTCGAGGAAGTGATCGAAGCGTTCACCTGGCTGCAACTGGGCGTGCATCTGAAGCCGGTGGGCTTGCTCAATTGCGCGGGCTTCTACGATCCGTTGGTCCAATTGCTTACGCACATGTGCCAACAGAAATTCCTCACGCCGCAGCATTTTGCAATGCTGACCGTGGCCGACAACGTGGAGGCGCTGCTCGATACGCTGACGACCACGCGCCACCTGCATTTGCCGAAAACGGTCGAGTACTCAACCTCGCACGCCACTTCCGACCGGCGAACCGCGCGGGTTTAATTCTCGCCAGTGCCAAGTCGCGGCGCGGACGTCGTTACGGATTAAGTTCCCAACCGGCGTACCGCTCGTCCTGCGTGTCGTACTTGCTCGCCGGTTCGGAAATCACCCACAAGGAATGGCGCGCTTCGGGGGTATTGATGATGCTCAAGGCTCGCTTGGCGCGGCGCAGTTGCCACGCATCCATTTCGCCCGGCTTGTCGCCGACGTGCAGCTGCCTTGGCGATGAACTGGGCGGCATTGTCGCCGGCCGCCACCATGCGCCACATGGCGGCCACTGCCGCCGCGGCATCGTTGGAGGCCAACTTCTCCCAGCATTCCTTCAGCTCGGCGTCTGATAGCTTGGCAAGCGAATCGACGGTTTGCACCTGCAGATTCGCAATGCCCCACGACTGATCGGCCAGCGTGCGGCCCTTCAGTTCGCCGGCGCACTGTGCACACCGATCGTTGTAGAAGGCGGCAAACTGAAACGCGATTTTCGCTTCGTCGTGTGGCGCCCAGGCATCGACGTGGTACACGCTGTCGCAGGGCAACTCCGGCCCGCCGAAATTGTGGAAGTCGAATTGGTAGCCCAGCGTTTCCGTTTCTTTGGACCCGGTCCAGGCATCGTGCGGCGGGCAAGGATAATTGTCGGGATACGCCTGTTCGTTGCTCCCGACGCGCGCACAATTGTTGAACGTCGTACGCACCGGCGTCGGACCGTTGAACAGCGAGAGCTGCCAAATATCCGGAGCCCAATAGGCAAGACTGCCGTCCCAACTGCGAATCAGGTATAGATCGAAACTGATGTGCACCAATTTGTGCTGCGGCAGCTCTTTCAAAGTCAGCGTCACCACTTCCGGACCAAATTCGCCCAGGAAAGGCCGGCCGCCGTGCGGCGTACGGCTGGTTTGCGAGTGCGACTCCTCGACGACAACCTTGTGCGAGAAATCATCGCTTAAAACGGTCGTGGTTCCATCTTTATCCGAATGCGGACCCGCGGTGCTCTCAGGAACTGCCTGCGCCACGGGTGCGGACTGCGAACTCGATCGGGCGAACGTCGGCTCGTTGGCGATTGCGGCCAGCGCCGCCCGCCCCAACGGCCAGATCGAGTAGACCAAACCAAATCCAACCAGCGCGAAACCAGCGACGAACACGAGCGTCATTCGCGTGCGCATGATGCACCCCTTTTGCAAAACCTGCGGGTCAATTCAAATGCAGGGCCACAACGCGCACCATTCTGGCCCACCCCTGCGAGGAAGTAAAGCAACGCAGAAAAGCGTCCTAACGCTGGCCATGGCGGAACGCTCGAATCATTCCATCTCTTCCAGCCAGACGCGAATTTCGTTTTCATATTCGCTGGCCAGGCCGCCGACCACAAGCTGGCGGTGAAAACTGGCGGCGCCTTCTTTCACCAGGTCGGCCGCCTCGGCGCTGGGGAAACGCCGATTGGGATCGGGCGCAATCAAGCCGCGGCAGAAACTCATCAGCAGTTCGTTGCAGGTAACCTCGGCGGGCAAGAATTGCGGCAGGCGCTGTGCCAGGAATCGCTTGGCCTCCAACAAATCGCGGTACGCAGTCAGCCCGGCAAACGGTTGCCGCCCGGCCAACATCTCCACCAGCACGTAGCCCAAGCTCGCCAGGTCGGATCGGGCGGTGCACTCGCCCCCTTCCAGCACCTCCGGCGCGGCATACGTGGGAGTGCAGGTGCGATGCGGCGGCATGGCATCCAGTGCGAAGGCCGACCCGATGTCGACCATCTTCGCATTGCCCGTGCGCTTGAGCATGATGTTCGACGGCTTGACGTCGCCGTGCACGATGCCGTCGCGGTGCAAGGCCGCCAGCGCGGCCAGGCATTCCCGCACAATGTTCACCGCAATGCCAGGCTTCAGGCGGGGCTGTTGCGGTCCGCCGGTGATGATCACGTTATTCAAATAGCCCCACCGCTTTTCGCTGACGCGAAGGCGGATGCGCTCCAGCATTTCATGCGTCAAAAGCTGGCCCAAATCGTAGCCGTCGATCCACTCCATCTCCATCATGCGGATGCGGTTGCGGTCAATGAAATTATGCACGTCCAGCAAATTATCTTGCTGAATTTGCGCCACGCGGGCCGCCACGTGCGCGATCCGCGCCATGTCCTCGTCGTAACTACGGGCGTCCTCATAGCGTTCGGGCGAGAAAATCTTCATCGCCACGGGCAAGGTGAAGCCATCGGCGCCGCGGCGCTGGCTCAGATACACAACCCCCTGCCCTCCCGAACCCAGCAGGCGCTGCAACCGCAAGTGTTCGGTCCAGCTCATGCGCTGACTTTCGATCAGCGACTGATACCGGCTCAGCAATTCATCCGGACATCGAACCGACTGGTGGCCGCCCTGCGTAATCGTCAGCCGGTTCTCGACAAAGATGGTGGTCGTCATACGGTGGGAATCTCAGGGGTGGGCAATCGTGCGGATCCATCCGAAGCCAGTATTTTACGCTACAACGCCAAGCCGGGTAAAGACAAATGTGCTAGCGGACACAATGCCTCGGGCTTTCAGGCTCCTTCCTTCTGGTTTCTGCTCACTTCCTGACTGGAAATCCGAGTTGCTTGTCGACAGTGTTCATTAGTTCTTCTCCCGCCAGATAGCGGCGCAAGTTCTCGCAAAAGAAGTTGGTCATGTTATCGATGCGCCAGCGGCTTTGTCCCGCCACGTGCGGCGTGATGATAACGTTGGGCAAATTCCACAATTTGCTTGTCGGCGGCAGCGGTTCCTCGGCGGCCACGTCGAGGCACGCGCCCCCGAGCTGGCCCGATTCCAGGGCGGCGACCAAATCATCTTCGACCACCAGTTTTCCCCGCGCCATGTTCGCCAGAATTGCGCCGGATTTGAGCCGCGCCAGCGCGCGCTTGTCGATCATCCAGCGCGTTTTGGCCGTCAGCGGCACGCACAAAATCAGCACGTCGACTTGCGGCAACATCTCCTCCAGCCGATCGGCCGGCCACAATTCCGCCACGTGCGGCGGCTTATCGACCGGGAACATATCGGTGGCCAAAATCCGGGTTTTGAAGGCCGCTAATAATTCCGCCACTCGCCGTCCCACGCCGCCCAATCCCACAATGCCCACCGTGGCGCGGTGCAGATCGCGCGTGGGCCGGCGCACATATTCCTTCGCTTGCTGGGCGCGAAAAAAGACCGGCAAGCTCCGCAGCATTCCGGTCAATAAGGCAATCGTGTGCTCGGCCACCTGGTCGGCCAGTACTCCCGAGGCGCTGGTGACGATGATCGGTGACTGCACCACGCTTGGAACCAGGCAATGGTCCAGCCCGGCGGCCGACGATTGGATCCACCTTAGCCGCCCCCCGCGCACGATGCCGTCCCAATCGACCGGCACCTTTTCGTGGCCGCAGTAAACATCGCAGTTGAACAGTTCCTGCGCGACGCGCTCCTGCCCGGCGTCGCAGATTTCCGCCTCCGGCGCGGCGGCCTGAATTTGTGCCACGTGGCGCGGCTCAACCGGATAACAAAGCACAATGCGCATGATGATGCCAATTCTGCACGATTTGAAATTCTTATCCTACCCTCCCACTCCGCAGCCACCCAGCGCTGCAGCGGCCACTTCTGACAACATTAGCGATGGTTCCCGCCGCGCAAAGTTCACCTGGCAGGCAAGCTGGGTCCGTTTCGGCGCCGTCGATTCACTTCAATCCCAGCCGCCCGACGATAATCGAACTGGGATTCCCGCGGAGGATTGAATGTTCAAACGCACGTTAACCTTTGCCGCAGTGATGGGGGCCGCCGTCGGCATCCCCTACGTCTCCAGCCAGTGGTCGCATATCAAAGCCAATTTCACGGGCGGCTCCGGCGGCGGCTATGCACGAACATCATCGTATGGATCCAACTCGCCCAAAATCATCACCCCCTGGCAAACGCCCGATCCCGCGCGGGAAGAAACCCCGATTGTCGAAATGAACGAAGCCTTTCGCTTCGACGTGACGCCCGCCTGGGTCATGACCCGCTGGCCGCGCGTGACCGCGGGGCTGACCGACGACAAATGCCAAGGCCTGCGCGTGCCGCTAATCACGGGCATGCGCGAAGACGACCTGGCCGGCTCGATCACGTATTACTTCACGCAATCGCAGCGGTGCGCGAAGATCACTTTCGTCGGTGACACAGGCGATCCGCGCCGCGCCACGGCGGGGCTGATCGAACGATTCGGCTTCAAACCGTTTCCCGGTGATGAGCCCGGCTCCCAGCGCTACCAAATCCGTTGGAACGGCAAGGCCCAAAGCGAGCTGACGATTCGTCCCGCTGCCGTCGTGCGATCGTCCACTCCCTTCGACCGCTACGAAATTCAAATGATGGTCACCGATCCGTCGGCGCGATAGCATGATGGCACACTGAAACGCCATTCCATGAGCTAGCGCGGGACGCGCATGCCAGCCAATCATCTCGAGACAGTTTCACTCGGCCCTCCATCCGCAAGCGAGCTGCCCGCAGCGCTGCGGCTGCTGTTCTGCGATTCGGACAATGCAGAACGTTCCGCTCGCGCGATCGAACTGGCGGCGAAATTCGAACCCACTGACAGGAAGCATCACATTCTTGTTGCCGCCCATCGCGGCCAAGCGCTTGTCGGCGTCGCGTGGATCGAAATCCGTCCCGGGAATGTTGGCACGCTGCAGCGGCCCGGCTTCATTACATCGGAGCCTGAGCAAACCGCGGTTGAGCTGATCAATTCGGCCGTGCACCAGGCCATGATCGCCGGAGTTCGTTTCGTTCAAACCTTGCTCAAAACCGATGCCAGCCACCAGGCACAGCAACTTCGACAGTGCGGATTTCGCCATGCGGCCGATTTGCTCTATTTAGTGAGCCCAGGCGAGGCATTTCCGCGCGGCGCACCCACAAATCAATTGGAATTTCAGCCGCTGGACGAATCTGCTGCCGCCATGGCGCGCATGGCAAATCTGATCCAACAAACGTATCAAGGCTCGCGAGATTGCCCGGCCGCGCACGGCTTACAGCCCATTGGCGACGCCCTGGCCAGTTACCGCGCCACGGGCGAATTTGATCCCTCACGCTGGCTCATCGTGCGAAAAGAACGATCCGACATTGGCTGCCTGCTGCTTACCGAGCACCCAGTTTCATCATTCCCCATTCCCCATTCCCCATTCCTCATTTCCGATCCTACGGTGGATTGGGAACTTATCTACATGGGCCTGATTCCCTTGCGCGCGGCCACGGCTGGGGAATTGAAGTGGTGCGACATGCCCAGTGGCTTGCCAGTGAAGCACGCGCGGACCGGCTAATATTGGCCGTTGATGCGGCGAATGCGCCGGCAATTCGCGTATATTCCGCGGCCGGATTTGAAGCCTGGGATCGCCGCAGCGTATTTCTCCGCGGAAAATAAATCAGGCCGCGAAAAAACGCCGCGTTTTCTCGCAGCGCGCCAGCGGCACGAATTACGAACGTTCGATTCGCTCGGCATTTCTCGACGTTTTTTCGCGCAGTTCCCAAACGGCTGCGCCGTGCGAACAATCTTTCCACGCCTCGCAGATCGGCGCAAAAAAAATTTCTGTCGCGCCGCGAGAAACATCTCGCGATTTTCTCGGAGAATTTTGCGCGGTCGCGCATAATTCAGATTGGTTTGAAAAAAGACATTCGGGTGGTTTGACAGCAGCGCCAGCAGGCGTAAAATCGCCTCTTTCGGTTGGCAATATTACCTGCAATCATCCGATGGCTCCGCCGTCGATAGGGCGTTTTTCTCCGCCGCGTAAGTTCCAGTTGGGTTGTTAGATCGCAGCCGCGATGGTGCGATTTGGTGGAGCGGTGCGCGCCGTTGTCCGATTACGGTCAGGAAGCGACCAATGAACGATAAGGATATCGTGTCGGCCGTGCGGGCAAGCCTGGCCGACAAGATCGGTCGAGACCGTTTTGAAGTGTGGTTCGGCCCAGCCACGCGGCTCACGCTGGACGGCAATGCTTTGGTCGTCGAGGCCGCCTCCAAATTCTCGTGCGATTGGCTGCGCACGCACTACCGCCGCCAAATCGAAGCCGCCTGCGGCACCGCGGTGGGCTGTGCTGTGGCCGTTGAATTCCGCGTCGATGAATCGCTGGCAGCAGCCAAGCCCCGCTGTGTCGCATCACAGCCCTGCCACAGCCCGCACGCCGGCGCCGCGACGCCGGCCTCCGTTCATTCGCTCAAACACGCCCGGCCTGAATTGGAAATGGTTGGTGCGGGGCCCATCCTGCTTCATCGCGCCAACGCATTTTCTGCCGGGACCGCAGTTCACCAGCCTGCCGCCAAGCCCGCAGCCGCCAACACACAGCCAAGTCACAGTGAGGCATTCAATCGCCGGCGCTTTGCTACGCTCGATTCGTTCGTGGTCGGGCAAACCAACCGCCTGGCCCAAGCCTCGGCCCAGATGGTCGCCGAGCGCCCGGGAAGCCTGACGCCGCTGATGATTCATGGCCCCACCGGCTGCGGCAAAACGCATTTGCTGGAAGGGATTTTCTCGACGACCCGCCGCCGCCCGTCATCGCTCAACGCGGTTTACCTCGCTGCGGAGCAATTCACTACGTTGTTTGTCGAGGCCCTGCGTGGCAGCGGCCTGCCCAGCTTCCGCCGCAAGTATCGCGGGGTCGATCTGCTCGTGATCGACGACTTGCAGTTTCTGGTGCGCGCCAGGGCGACTCGCATCGAGCTGTTGCACACCATCGACGCCCTGTCGCGCGAAGGGCGGCAACTGGTCTTCTCGGCCGATCGACCCCCCGCCGAGCTCAGCGAACTGGGACCCGAATTGACCACCCGCCTGGCCGGCGGCATGGTTTGCGGCATGGAACCACCCGATTTGCAAACGCGCGTCGGGCTGGTGCACCATTTTGCCAAACGTCTGGAAATCGAATTGCCCGAGGATGTGGCCCAGTACACTGCTGCGCAAATTTCTGCCGCGCGCGGGAAATCTCCGGCGCCGTCAACCGTTTGCACGCCGCCAGCCGGATGCTCAAGCGGCCCATCGATATGACGTTGGCCGAGGAATCGCTGGCGGATTGTATCCGTCACGCCACCCGCGGAGTGCGGCTGGCCGATATCCAGCGCGCCGTCTGCGAGGTGTTTGGCCTGCCCAGCGAAAGTTTGCAAACCGACCGCCGCACGAAAAACGTAAGCACGCCGCGGATGCTGGCGATGTGGCTGGCGCGCAAGCACACCCGCGCCGGCCTCTCAGAAATTGGCCAATACTTCGGCCGTCGCAGCCACAGCACGGTGATCTCAGCCCAAAAACGCGTGGCCGATTTGCTGGCCAAGCAAACGCAAGTCGATCTCTCCGATCGCCCCTGCGTGGTGGAAGAAGCCATTCGCCGCGTGGAAGAAAAGCTTCGCGCGGCTGAGCGTTCGCCGCTATTTTACCCGCTGCATGTAGCGCAAGAATTCGGCATCCAGCGCCTGAAGATCGTTGCCGAAGCATTGCTGAAATTCTTTCAGCCGCTGCGCCGCATCCCCCCACACCATGGGCCCCTTGGCCGATTGCAGCTCGGTAAAGGCCTGGTACTCCTTGGCGTGCTGCCGCAGCAGAAAATACGTGAGCGCCCAGGCCTCGGCATACGCGTCCAACGACGTGCGCGGATCGCGCAGCCGCGTGTCCTCGGAAATCAAACCGATTAGCGAATTTGCCGGCCGGCGGCTTAGATACTCTCGAAACCGCGCCAGCCGCGGCCGATTCACTTCGCCCAGCGTGCGCCAACCCTTGGTGCTATTCAGATCGGGCGTTTCGAAATACATCGCCAGGCCTTCACTCAGCCATAGCGGCACGTCGGCAAAACGTTGTTCCAATCCACAGTTGAAGGCGATTTGATGCGTGGCTTCATGAATGACCGTGGCCACCATCGACTCGGCCTCGGGATGCGAAAGAATTTGATTGATCTGCGCCAGATTGCCGCGCTTTTCGTTGCCGGTCCGCAGCAGTTCCATGCCGGTCAGATCGTACATGTTCACCCGATTGCTGCGCAGACTATAAAAGCCGACGATATTCTTCGAGTTGCTTCCCAGCTCATCGGCCGTGTAGTGCGCAAAATCATCGCGGTCCGCGAATACCAACACCACCAATGGCATCTCCGGTGCATGCAATTTGAACCCGTGATGCTCGAAGTACGTGGTGAACGCCAGGTACAACCGTTCGAACAGTGCCCCGCACCACTGGGCATACGCCTTCGAGGTGTTGTAGCAGATCAAGTAATGAACCGTATTGTGGATTTCGAATCCCGGCAACTCGGCCTGGAGTTTCTTGCCCAGCGCTTCGGCAGAAAGCGGTGCGAATGGCTGATCGTCCTGCGAATGCTCCACCAGCTCGTCCGGCGGCACGGTCCACAGCACGCCGTCGGGGGCCAGAATCATCATCCCGCCGTCGGTCGCCGTGACGACTGCCTTGCCCGTGAGATGCGTGGTCTTATCGTCGTGCTTGAAAACCACGTTATCGGCGCCGTGAATCGCCGGCTGAAGCGCCAAGAATGCCGCCAAGCAGAAAACCGTGATCACGGGGCGCGCGAAAGCCTGCATATCTCTATGATAGCTCGGCCCAGAAATGCCCGCTGCGCAGTTTCCGTCGGGTTTCGCCCGTGATAGCGGCGGTCAATTCGCGTCGCCGCCGGAAAGTTTCTCTTCCACCTTGTCGGCCTGCCAGGCGACGGCGGTAATCACTTTGGTCACGGCCAGTGGATCGGCGGTGGCGGTCAGTTGATTGGCCCGCACCACGATCACGTCGCCGGCCGGCGACGGCTCGACGGCAAACGCACCGTGAACCATTTGCGTGTTGAACTTCAAGAGTTCCATCGCATTTTGCTGATTGGCCGGGCCGCAAACGGAGCTGAACGCCAACATCAGATTGCCCTCGGCGTCTTTGGCGTCGAACCGCACCGTCACGCGCTGTTTGCGCAACGGCCCCACGGGCACCACAATCTGCCATTGCTCGCCCGATTCGGTTACTTGCCATCCGGACGACTGTGCCACACTGCGCACCAGTTGCTTGGGATCGGTGACCATCGGCTGCACCTTGGCCAGATCGGGCACAGCAGCTGCGCCCATACCAGCGCCCATGCCGGCGCCCATTGCCGCGCGAACGCCTGCTTGGGGTGCGTTGGCCGGCGCCGCTGCTGCGTGGCCTGCATTGCCTGCTGCAACATGCCGGGGAACATCATGCCGTAGCCGGCGCCCATTCCCATGCCCATCGCGCCGGCCCCGAGGCCGCCCCCGCCGCCTTGCTTGGCCATCTCGGCCATGCTGTTGGCGGCCTGATACATGGTGAACGCCTGCAATCCGCCCAGCGCGCCGATGCGGCTGCGAGCATTGATCGCCTCTTGCACGTCGTCGGGGGGCGTGATGGCGTTGATGATGAAATCCACCAACTCCAGTCCGTACTTGCTGAAGTCGTCGGCCACCTTGGCTTTGGTGCCTGCTTCGATCTCCTGGCCTTTGGCTTGCAGATCGAACACGCCCATACCCGCCGCCCCAAACAGATCGCGCAGGCGGGCCACGATTACGTCTTTCAAGAACGAGGCCACCTGGTCGGTCGTGTATTTTCCCTGCGTGCCGACAAGCGTGTTTAACAGCAGCGGCGAATCGACCACGCGAAATGAGTATTTACCGTTGGCGCGCAACTGCACCATGCCGCCGAAATCCGCGTCGCGCAGGGGAATCGGCTGCGGCGTGCCCCATTTCTGATCCAAAAACGTCTGCTTGCCGAAGAAGTAAACTTCCGCCTGAAACGGCGATTTTTCCCAGGGGATCGTCAGGATGCGCGTAATCAGCGGCACGTTTTGCGTGGTCAGCGTGTGCCGCCCCGGGCCGAAGCAATCCAGCGCTTTGCCGTCGCGAAAGAACACGGCCTCCTGGTTTTGCTGCACAATCAACTGTGCGCCCAATTTGATGTCGGCCGATCCCTCCGGCGGAACGCGCTCCACCAGCGATGTGTTCGTGTTGTCGAAGAATTCGATGACTTCTAGCCGAACGGCCATGATATTAGTCCGAGATTAAGTGATTAGTATGCCCTGTCCGCCTTCTGCCCTCTGCTTTCTGCCTTCCGCCGTTACTCCAGGCCTTTCAAGATATCCTGGCGCTGGTCGATCGCCTGTTCCACCTGGCCAAGCTGATCGTTCAATGCATCCAGCGGCGCCGGCGCCTCGGCGCTGGCGTGTTCGAGCTTTTCGATGCTGCCGGCCAGTGCGTCCACCGCGTCCATCGTTTTCACATCGTGCTGGTAAACGCTGTCGAGCCGAGCTTCGTCGATCTGCACCAGGTCGAAGAAGCCGCTATAGCCTTGCATGCCGCCGCGCAGCCGGCCGATCACTTTGTCCAGCCGCGCCCGAAAGCGATCCAGTTGCGCCAGTATATCGAGCTTGCCGGCATCCACCAGCGTACGGCCGTAGGCATCCAGGCGCGCTTGCGCGCTGCAATCGCTCGGCCAGCCAGCCGCGCTGCAAGGCGTCGCTGTCGCGGCGATATTCTTTTTCCAGGTATCCTTTGAAACCCGGCAGCCGCCGCCCGATGCTTTCGATCCAGCCGCGGCTTTGGGCTTGTTGGCGTGGTTCAGGCATGATGACCTCGAAGAGTTCGACCTGAGAGGTCTGATGAGCGCGGACCGACTACCCAATAGCAATTCGCCGGCCAGCCCCCGATATTGCCCGACGAGGCTATTTAGGCGGTGGCATCATACCAGCTTCTACGAGGTTACGGAATCGGCGGGAGCGTGTAACTTTAACCGCGCAGCGGAATTACGGCATTCGCGGCAATCTCCTGTCAGGGCCGGTCCGGGCCGGACTCGCCTTGGCCCCTTGGGCGGGTTTCGCTATAGTTCGCCCGCTTGTCGGCCCAGGCTTTCGCCGTGGGCCTGCGGGAACGGTCTTTTCGTAGCTTGCTCGTCATCAATTTCTGGTTGCCAATATGCGCCGATTGCTGCTCGGCCGATCTCGATATGCGCTCGATCGCGGCGCTTTTGGCCGCGATTGCGCTGCCGGGCTGTTGCTGCCATCAGCACCGTTTCGGCGGCCCATGGCCCTTTGGCGCCGACGAAACCGCCGACCTGGCGAAGTATGGCCCGGTGGCCGTGCAGCGCGTGGCGGAGATTCAAGCGCAGGCCAAAAAAGCCGCCAAGGGTACTGCGGAGCAACAGGAGGCATTCACCGCCGACCTGGCCAAGCGCATGCAGCAGGAAACCAATTGCACGGTTCGGCTGGCGATCATTTCCACGCTGACGAAGTTCAACACCGCCTCGGCCAATGCCGTGCTGTACGCAGGCTTGAAGGATCCGGAGGCCGACGTGCGCGTGGCCTGTTGCGAAGCGTGGGGCCTCCGGCCAGGTCCGGATGCCACCCGAATTCTTTCCGAAACGCTGTCGACCGACACCGATCACGACGTGCGGATGGCCGCCGTCAGAGCGCTGGCTTCGGCCGGCGACAAGCAGGCCGTCAAGGCACTGGGCATCGCCCTG
Source organism: Pirellulales bacterium (assembly GCA_963773925.1). Taxonomy (GTDB): domain Bacteria; phylum Planctomycetota; class Planctomycetia; order Pirellulales; family JADZDJ01; genus CAVRAW01. The sequence continues at coordinate 63,482 of CAVZDC010000008.1, read as the reverse complement.
GAGGATCCCGATCCTTCGATGCAATATGTGGCCGTTGCAAGCTTGAAAAGCGTGACCGGCCAGAACCTGGGAACCGACGTAAACGCTTGGCGCGAAATGGCCAAACGTGACGATCCTCCGGTGCGCGGCAAAACTTCGGTTGCCCAGCGGCTGCGCGATTTGTTCTAAGCCAGTCAGGTGCGTAGGTGAGTAGGTGAGTAAGTAAGTTGGGCCGAAGTACCAGAACGCCACCCAATCTACCCACTCACTTACTCACTATTTCTGGCAAACTCTGCCGATTCTTACGGCCGCGCTTGCACCGTGTTCGCGATGTGCAGATCACACTCGGCGCATCGTATTTACGGCTCGCAAGGCTGGTGCCGGCGCTAGGCTGGCAAATCAAAACCAGCGCTCCGCAGTCCGATATCTCTACTCGGAAGTCCGCGGCTAGCAGTGCGTTCCGGTCACGGACGGCTACCCGAATAAACGCTTCAGTCGGCAAATAGCCCGCCGGCGCTAGCTCCGTGCATCCGAAACCACTCGTACTTCCTTGGAGTCTTCCTACATGTCATCGATCGTGACGCCGGCCATTGCGGTTGGTTCAACTTTGCTGGCCGTAGCATTAATCGTGCCCCGCAGCCCGCCGGTGATCGCCCCGATGCAGGGCCCTTCGGCGAGCTACGACGATCGTTGGACGCCCTCTCCCGTACCGTCGCAAATCGCCAGTTCCGCCGCTCAATCCGGACCTGCCGCCATCGGCCGCGATGGCAACGCCCTATCGGCCGATGAAATTGCCCTGGGCGAAAAAATCCGCACGACGCTCGCACTCTACGAACCCAAGCATCTGAACGCCCGCGACAACACCTGCTGGGAAGTAATGCACAACTTGATTGCCTTCGGGCCGCGCACGGAAATCTACCGCGACGGCCCCGGCGGGCAAACCGTCAACGCCATGGGCTGGCTGTGCTACGGCGGACGCTGCCAGGGAATGCCGCTCATCTCGCTGCGCGACAACAAGCCGCACGGCATGTACGGCGTCGGACTGGAAGGGCACGACGGCCAATACTTGGGCATGCTGGCGCAGTGGAAAGTGCTGCCCGAAAGCCCGATGCGCATTGATGGCCGTGATTTCACCGTCGCCGACTACATCGAGGAAGAAAAAGACACCTGCCAAAGCGGCACCGAGCTGACCTTCAAACTGATTGCCTTGGCGCACTACTTGCCCAGCGACGCCACGTGGACCAGCCGCAACGGCGAGCAGTGGTCGATTCCCAAACTGATTCGGGCCGAAATCGAAGCGCCGATTCACGGCGCCACCTGCGGCGGATCGCACCGCTTGTTCGCCATCGCCAACGCGGTGAAGGAACGGCAAAAGCGCGGCGAGCCGATCGACGGACAATGGGCCCGCGCCGCCAAATACACCGCCGATTATCAGCGCTACACCTTGGCCAACCTCCAGAATCCCGACGGCAGCTTCAGCACCGAGTGGTTCAATCGCCCGGCCGACCGCCCCGGCGATATCGATCGCAAGCTGCAAACCACCGGGCACATGACGGAATGGCTCGTGTGGTCGCTGCCCGACGAGGACCTTCGCGATCCGAAGGTGGAGAAGACCATCGATTTTCTGGCCGGGCTGTTGCTCAACAATCCTGATCGCACTTGGAGCATCGGTCCGATGGGACACAGCCTGCACGCTCTGATGATTTATCATCAGCGCATCTACAGGGATACCCCGTTGCCGGCCGAATCGGTCGCCGGGCAATCGTACAAGGCGCCAATCAAGGTGGCTTCCGTGCAGAATCCGCCGGAGCCCTCGTGCGAACAGGAAAATGGGACGGCGCCCGAGATGATCGAGCCGGCCGCGAAAATCGCCCCGGCCAAAGTAAACATGGTCCGCCGCAATGTCCGCGTCGATTCGATGCCCGACGAGCTGCTGCAAATGACTCGCGGCCCCATGGAAGTGCCCACCTTGGCGCCGCCTGCACAATAAAGCGAACGGCTTGAGCCGAGCCCAGGGGCTGCAACCCCTGGGCTTATTTTGTTGGTGAGCCGCCAGCCCTCATTTTGCCACCCCTTGCCGCGCCGCGTACGATTCCTACGTGCTGCAAGTGTGTTGCAACTATGGAGGATGTTATGCGTACCCGCGGTGCGAATGTCGATCAATTGCTGCGGCTGATCCAGGATCCCCAGAGCCACGCCGGCGATGCGCCGCGTGATTCCGGAGAGCCCGCAGCGCAAGCAAGAGCAACCAACAACGAGGCCAACCTGCTGGACGCCTATTCGCAGGCGGTTATCAGCGTGGTCGAAACTGTCGGCCGCGCCACCATCGGCATCATGCCCCCGCGCAATGCGCGCCAAGGAGGTCAGGGTTCCGGTTTCGTGATCACGCCCGACGGCTACGCGCTCACCAACAGCCACGTCGCGCACGGCCGCAACAAGCTCACCGCCACCACGAAGGAAGGCGATCGGTTAGATGCAGAACTGATCGGCGACGACCCGGCCACCGACCTGGCTTTGGTGCGCCTGGCCGCCCGCGACCTGCCCATCTGCGCGCTGGGCGATTCCGATGCCCTGCGCGTCGGCCAACTCGTGATCGCCATCGGCAACCCGCTGGGCTTCGATTCCACGGTTTCCACCGGCGTGGTCAGCGCCGTGGGGCGCAGCATGCGCTCGCAGGACGGCCGGTTGATCGAAAGCATCATCCAGCACACCGCTCCGCTGAACCCCGGCAACAGCGGCGGCCCGCTGGTGGATAGCCGCGGCCGGGTGGTGGGCGTGAACACCGCCGTAATCCCCATGGCTCAAAGCATCGGCTTTTCGGTGCCCGCGAGCACTGCCCGCTGGGTAATCGGCGAACTGATCACGCACGGCCGTGTCCGCCGCCCCTACCTCGGCATCTCCGCCAGCGTGGCCCCGATCCAGCGCCGCCTGGTGCGCGAACTCGATCTGCTGGCCGATCGCGCCGTGCAAGTAATGGGCGTGGAACCGAACGGCCCCGCTCAACAAGCCGGCGTCGAACCCAACGACCTGATCACCGCCGTCAACGACCGCGTCGTCACGTCCGTCGACGACCTGCACCAATTGCTCTCGCGCCTGCCGATCGACAAGCCGATCACCCTTTCCATCCTCCGCGACGACCTGGTGCTGCACCTGCACGTGCAACCGGCGCTGAGCAAATAACGCAATCCCATTTGCGCCTCGGCGCCTTTGCGCGAGATCCTCTCTGCGCCTCTGCGCGAGGGTATTCCGGCATCATTTCGTCGCGAATTTCGTCACCCGCCACAGCGCGTCGGCGCCGGTCGGCGTGATGCGGTGGTATTGGGCGGGGTAGCCGTACTTCGCGTCGAACACGCCGTGCGGATAAACCGGCTGGGCGGGCGGAGCATTCGCTCTTTCACCGGCCGCCCCCTTCGGCACCAGGCAGCTTTCCAGGTCGCGGCGGATGATGGTCAGTAATCCCGGCACCGACCAGTTGTCCCAGATGTGCGGCTTCGTGGGATGCCCGTTGAGCGTCATGGCCGTCACCTTCGCATCCCGCACTTCAACGTGCGCCTGGCCGGGGTTGATGCCGGTGAGTTCCAGGTCCATGTCGTAACTGGCCGGGCCATTGGCGGCCCAACGCCCGGCGCCGGCGTCGAGCTGGTCGAAGCCGATCGTGGGCAGCCTCTCTCGACGGGCCACCGCCAACACAACCAGGGCCAGCACAATACCCCCCAGCGAGCCCAGCACCAACAAAATTGCTATCTTCTGCAGCAGTAACGACTTACGACGTGGTTTGTCGGCCGCTGGTTCAAGACTGTCCATAGGGCGTCGCATCCGTCTGTAACAGCTTCCCCAGATTACCGCTTAACAGGGTGGGAAGGGTAAACACCGCACAGGAAAGGGAAAAATCATGTCACGCCGCACTTCGAAATCTTACCGCACTCTGGGCTTCCAACAACTCGAAGATCGCACCCTGATGGCCGGCAATGTTACCGCCGCCATGAGCAATCATTCGCTCAACATCACCGCACAAAGCACCACCGGCGATTTGGACGTCCGAATTACCCAAGTGGCGGCGAACCAGTTCCGTGTCGACAGCGTTTCCGGACTGACCACCATCAACGGCGGCGATGGCCAAACCTTCACCGTCACCGGCAACATCAGCGTCGTGCTCAAAGGGGGCAACGACATTCTGCGGGTGGGCAGCCTCAGTGCCTCGGACTACACGACGCTGCCAGGCAGCTTGAACATTGTGCTCGGCGATGGCAACAACCGGTTGGAACTGCACAACGCTTCGGTCGGCGGCAATTTCACGCTGACCGGCGGCGTCGGCAACGACAACGTCTACATCACCGGCAGCGGCTTCGGCCGTTCCACTGTCAACGGTGGCAAGAACGATGCCAACATCAACCTCGGCAACGGATTCAATCTGCTGGATATGGAATACACCACCGTCGAGCGCGATTTGATTCTCGGCGATAACAGCGTGGTTGGAGATACGTTCGTTCTCAAAGGTGGAAACGTGGGCCGCAATGCGACCATTTCGACCGGCATCGCCAACGACGTCATCGCCATCAACGAATACTACTTCGGCAAGGCATTGACCATCAAAACCGGCGCCGGCAACGACCAACTGGTGCTCGGCGAAAATTGGGATCTGAACAGTCACAAGGTTGTGCCGGGTTCGATGTCGTCAGTGCATGCCGACAGCATTTTCGCCGACCTGGGCGCCGGCGACGATACCGCGAATTTGGGCAGCTTTGTGACGCCGGCCACCATCGACGGCAACATCGGCAGCGACAAACTGATCCACGACGGCGCCAAGACGGCCATGACCGCCAGCAACTTCGAGTTCATCGACGGTGTGGCCCAACACGCCAAAAAGACAATCATTTCCGCCCCGGTCCTGAGCATCGGACGTTAAGCGAAAGCGGATTGGCCCGTAGGCACGCGAACTTGGCCTCTTGGTCCCTTGTCACATTTCACGCCGCAGCCGAAAATGGCGGCCGCAAAGTGAAGTGCAACAACGGACCTCATTTTTTGGAAAGTCGAGCAGATGCCTAGCTGCGTTTTGGCGTACTCGGGCGGGTTGGATACATCCGTCATTCTTGGTTGGCTGCAGGAAGAACGTTACCAGGTTCACGCAGTGTACGTGGATTTGGGGCAGCCGTGCGAGGACCGCGAGGCCATTCTGAAGAAGGCGAAGGATTGCGGAGCGGTGTCGGCCCGGCTGGTGGATGCCCAGGAGGAGCTGTGCCGCGACTTCGCTTTCCCCGTTTTGCAATGGCAAGCCAAGTACGAGGGCATCTATCTCTTGGGCACGTCGATCGCCCGGCCGCTAATCACCAAGAAGTGCTTGCAGGTCGCCCGCGACGTGAAGGCCGATGCATACGCCCACGGCGCCACGGGCAAAGGAAACGATCAGTGCCGGTTCCAATTGGCCGCCGATGCGCTTGCGCCGGGTACTCAAGTGATCGCCCCCTGGCGGATCGAAAAATTCCGTCAGCGCTTTCCTGGCCGAAGCGAGATGATTGCGTTCTGCGAGCAGAAGAAAATTCCAGTCAAGGCATCTGCCTCCAAGCCCTACTCCAGCGACGAAAATTGCCTGCACATCAGTTACGAGGCCGGCAAGCTCGAGGATCTGACCGTCAACGGCACCGAGCTGGTCGATTTCGGCATGACGGTTTCGCCGCAACAGGCGCCCGACAAAATCGAATCCATCACCATCGGTTTTCAAGCCGGCGTGCCGGTCACTCTGAATAGCCAGAAGAAATCGGCCCTGGCGATGGTGCAGGAATTGAACAAAATTGGCGGCCGCAACGGCATCGGGCGGATCGACATTGTCGAGAACCGCTTCGTCGGCATGAAAAGCCGCGGCGTGTACGAAGCCCCCGGCATGACGATCTTGTATGCGGCCCATCTGGCATTGGAGCAATTAACGCTCGACCGCGATCTAACGCATCTGCGCGATCGTCTGGCCCCGGAAGTGGCCGAGATGGTTTACTACGGCTTCTGGTACACCGCCAAGATGGACGCGCTGATGGCTTTCATCCGCGAAGCGCAAAGGAACGTGGATGGCGAAGTGACGCTTAACCTTTACAAGGGCAACATCATCGTCGCCGGCCGCAAGAGCCCCAAGAGTTTGTACGACGCCGGCATCGCCAGCATGGAAGGCGGCGGCAGCTACAACCAAACCGACGCCGAAGGATTTCTAAAGATCCAAGGCCTCCCACTGCGCGTTCAGGGCAAAGTCACGCCGCGGACGTTCTAATTGAGCGCCGAGGCGCGGATACGCAGAGAACTAAACTAATTCTTGCTGCTCCTCGGCTCCGCGACTCTGCGCTGGTTAACCGGCGCAACAAAAAAACCCGGGCGGGGATTATTGGGTCCCCGCTCGGGCTTGTTTGGCGTCAAAGTTGCGCCGCAAACCCCCGAAGTACCGGAGGCCGGATTCGACTGCGACTATTTGGCGCCAGATTTTTCCGAAGCCTTTAGCGGCTCCTTGTCTTGCTTCTTCTCCGGATTCTGCTGATTCGGAACGACCTCTTTGCGAGTGGGGTCCTCGTCAGTCTTTCCTTGAACCGATTGTCCCACGTCGTGCTTCCGCTGGTCCTCACGTTTACCGAAACCGCCGCCTTCGGTGTATTCCTTCGGCTGATTCTTCTCGTCCTGTTTCATGGTCTTCGAAGTATTAGGTTGGTTGCCGGTTGCGCAGCGTTTCTCCTTGTTTTTTCGGATCGTCTTTGTTCGGATCGAGCATATTACACCTCCCAGTGCATCGAAGTAGTTAGACAAACCTTGCCCTAACTAATAATGCAAATCACATGCCCGAAATCGACGCGTCAGCTCGGATCGTAACCCAAATTCGGCGAGAGCCAGCGCTCGATTTCCGCCAGCGACATGCCTTTGCGCTTGGCGTACGCTTCGGCTTGATCGCGCGCGATGCGATAGACGGCGAAGTAGCGGCTTTGGGGATGGGCGAAGTATAGGCCGCTGACACTGGCGGCGGGGTACATCGCATAGCTTTCGGTGAGTGCGATGCCGGTGGCTTTGGACGCGTCGAGCACATCGAACAGTATTTTCTTTTCCGTGTGGTCGGGGCAGGCAGGATAGCCGGCGGCGGGACGGATGCCGCGATATTTTTCGTCGATCAGTTCGTCGTTGGAGAGCTTTTCTTCATCGCCGTAGCCCCAGTCGATGCGGGCCTGTTTGTGCAGATACTCGGCGAAGGCTTCCGCTAGGCGGTCGGCCAGGGCTTTGGTCATGATCGAGTTGTAATCGTCGTGATCTTTTTCGAAGCGCTTGGCCAGTTCGTCGCAACCAAGGCCGGCGGTCACAGCGAAGGCCCCCAGGTAATCGTAGCGGCCGCTTTCTTCCGGGGCGACGAAGTCCGCCAGCGAGAAGAATTCGGTCTGCCCTTTGCGTTCCCATTGCTGCCGTAGGAAATGAAATGTGGCGAGTTCATGCTGGCGGGTTTCGTCGGTGAAGAGCGCCACGTCGTCGCCAACAGAGACTGCGGGCCAGAAGCCATACACGCCGCGGGCGGTCAGCAATTTCTTCGCCACGATCTCGTCGAGCAGCCGCCGGGCATCGTCATATAGCTTGCGCACTTCGGAACCCACTTTCGGATCATCGAAGATGCGCGGATATTTGCCCTTCAACTCCCAGGTAAGGAAGAAGGGGGACCAATCGATCAACGGCACCAGTTTTTCCAGCGGCAGGTTGTCGATCACTCGTCGGCCCGCGAACGCCGGCTTATCAATGCGCACTTGCTCCCAATCGGTGTGGAACCGATGTTTGAAGGCCTGCTTGTACGGCACCAACTTAATTTGCTGACGTTGATTGTACGATTCGACAAGTTGCTTTTGCGTTTCCTGATTTTTGCGAACCAAATCGTCGCGCCGCTCCGGATTCAAAAGCTTCTCGACCACGCCGGCGGCGCGCGAGGCGTCGAGCACATGAATCGTTGGCTCTTTGTATTGCGGCGCGATCTTCACCGCCGTGTGCTTGGCGCTGGTCGTGGCGCCGCCGATCAAGAGCGGCAACTTGATTTCCTGCCGCTCCATCTCGCGGGCCACGTGCACCATTTCGTCGAGGCTGGGGGTGATCAGGCCGCTGAGGCCGATCATGTGCACGCCTTCGGCGCGGGCAGTATCCAGAATGCGTTCGCAGGGAACCATCACCCCCAGGTCGATCACCTGGTAGTTGTTGCAGCCCAGCACCACGCCGACGATATTCTTGCCGATGTCGTGCACGTCGCCTTTGACCGTGGCCAACAGCACCTTGCCGCGCAGTTTGTCGCCCTGGCCGCTGGCGGCCTTCTCGGCCTCCATAAACGGCAACAGATACGCCACGGCTTTCTTCATCACCCGCGCACTTTTGACGACCTGCGGCAGGAACATTTTTCCGTCGCCGAACAGGTCGCCCACCACCTGCATGCCGCTCATCAACGGGCCTTCGATAATCTCCAGCGCGGTTTTGTATTTGCCGCGGGCCTCCTCGACGTCGGTTTCGATGAAATCGACAATGCCTTTCACCAGTGAATGGCTCAGCCGCGATTCGACCGGTTCATTCCGCCAGGCGACGTCGGCTACTACCTCTTCGCCCGGCTGCTTCTTCACAGTCTCGGCGAATTGAATCAGTCGTTCGGTAGCGTCCGGACGGCGATCCAAGAGCACGTCTTCCACGCGCTCCAGCAGATCTTTCGGAATCTCCTCGTAGACCGCCAACTGGCCGGCATTGACGATGCCCATATCCATGCCGGCGCGAATGGCGTGGTACAAGAACGCGGCATGCATGGCTTCGCGCACGACGTCGTTGCCGCGGAAGGAAAACGAAATGTTGCTGACGCCGCCGGAGACCTTGCACAGGGGCAGTTCCTGTTTGATCCGCCGCGTGGCTTCGATGAAATTGATCGCGTAGCGGTTGTGCTCTTCGATGCCGGTGCCAACGGTGAGGATGTTGGGATCGAAGATGATATCGGTGGGCGGGAAGCCTACTTTTTCCGTCAGCAGCTTGTAGGCCCGGTGACAAATCGCCAGCTTGTGATCGACTTCCGTGGCCTGCCCCGTTTCGTCGAAGGCCATCACCACTACGGCCGCGCCGTAACGCCGGGCCAGCTTGGCGTGGTGCAAAAACGCTTCTTCACCCTCTTTCAAGCTGATCGAATTCACGATGCCCTTGCCTTGCACGCACTTCAGCCCCGCTTCGATCACCGACCACTTGGAGCTGTCGACCATGATCGGCACGCGGGAGATTTCCGGCTCGGCGGCCAGGAGGTTCAGAAATTTGGTCATCACCGCTTCGCCGTCGAGCAGGGCTTCGTCGAAATTCACGTCCAGCACGTTGGCGCCGCTTTCGACTTGCCCGCGCGCGACGCTAAGCCCTTCGTCGAATTTTCCGTCCTTAATCAGGCGGGCGAATTTTTTGGAGCCGGTGACGTTGGTGCGCTCGCCGATCATGATAAAGTTTGACTCAGGCCGGACCGTCAGCGGTTCCAAGCCGCTTAAGCGCGTGAGCGGTTCCACGTGCGGTGGTTTGCGCGGCGCCGCGCCGGCAACGGCCTCCGCAATTGCCTTGATGTGCGGTGGCGTGGTGCCGCAGCAACCGCCCACGATGTTCAGCCAGCCATTGTTGGCAAACTCGCCCAACAATCGCGCCATGGATTGCGGCGTTTCGTCGAAGCCCCCCAGCGCGTTGGGCAAGCCGGCGTTGGGATAGCAACTGACACGGATTGGCGCGATGTCCGACAGCTCTTCGACGTACGGACGCACTTGCTCCGGCCCCAGCGCGCAGTTGATGCCGATGCTAAGCAAGTCGATGTGGGCCAGCGAATCCCAGCAGGCTTCGACCGTTTGGGCCGAAAGGGTGCGGCCATCTTTGAACACGGTGAACGAGGCCATCACCGGCACGTGCACTTTGTGATCGGAAAAGTATTTTTCGATCGCGAACAGGCAAGCTTTGAGGACGAGCGTGTCAAAAGCTGTTTCGGCCAGAAGAATGTCGACGCCGCCTTCGACCAGCGCGCCACCTGCTCGTAATACGTGGCCACCATTTGATCGTAGGTAGCGCCGCGATAGCCGGGGTCTTCGACGTTGCCGGCGATCGAAAGCTGCTTGTTCGTGGGACCGATCGAACCGGCCACGAAGCGCGGCTTCCGCGGATTGCGCTTGGTATAGTCGTCGGCCGCACGGCGGGCCAATGCCACGGCCGCCAGATTAATTTCGCGCACTTTGTCTTCCAGCGCAAAATCGGCCAGGGCCACGCTGGTGGCGCCGAAGGTGTTGGTTTCGATGATGTCGGCGCCGGCTTCCAAGTAGCCGCGGTGGATGTTTTCGATCGCTTGCGGCTGCGTGATGCACAGCACGTCAATCAGGTTTCGCAAGTCTTTGGGATGTCTGGCGAACTGGCCGCCGCGAAAATCGGCCTCGGTGAATTTCAGCGCGTGCACCATGGTGCCCATGGCGCCGTCGAGCACCAGGATACGCTGTGCTAGCAGTTCCTGCAGCAAATTCGCGGCGTTTGAGGAAGCGGGTGGCGCCATTCTTATTCGAGCAATAATACGCCGCGGCACCTGCGAATGCCCGCAGCCGATCGGCCAAACCTTTGTTGTATCACCATTTTACCCAGATACGAAAGTCCCCGCTGTTGTGATACGGCTCAAGGTCGATACGACCCCTACCGATAAAAATGACAGCTCTACAGTCTGCGCTGCCGGTGTTGGAATGCGCGAGCATTTCGGCGCCGCGGATCGCCGCATTCCGCCGGATCCATAACCATGACGAATCAGCCCGAAATCGTTCAACCGCGCGTGCGCCGCACGGGTCGCAGCGGAAACACGCCGGCGATGCTGGCCGAGCAGAGCACGCGCGTGCTGATTTGCATCCCGCGGCTGGCGACGACACAAGCTCCTACGCCGGCGAATCAAACGCAGCCAATCCTGATTCGGGCGATTCAACCTCAGCCGCTACACATTCAGCCCGTGTCGCAACCGCCATTGCCGCCTGTCGCAATGCCGCAGACGCTGCAATCGCAGCCGCCTCTGCCGAAACAGGTGCCGACATACGGCACGCTAGGCGGCCTAACTGGGGCAAAGTCGCACTATTCCACGACAACGGAGCAATTGCAAGGTTCGCCGACGCCGCAGCGCGTGCCGACAGCGCCGCCGTCGGCAGCGACGCCGCGGCCGGCAGCGCGGATCGATGCGGCACACACCGCGGCAATCGGTCCGCACGCAGCTCCCAAATGGCTGGACGAGCGCAAGGGCAGCAAGGCAACCAGTACCCGGCTGCTGTTGGTGGTGGGCGTCGTTGCCGGATTCGCCTTGGGGGCGCTGACGTGGCATGGCCGTGGAAACCACGCCACCGTGCCGCAAAACAGTGCCTCGCGCATTCGACCCTCGCAGGCATCGCAAGAGCAACCTCAAGCGGCGGCCAAAGTGAATGAGCCGGCGGCTGCGGAATTCAACTTGCCTGCGCAGGTCGACGAGGCTGCGACGGATAAGAAGCATTCCGGCGATTCGAACCGATCCACCTGGAATTGGAATCCCAAAGGGGCGGCCAATTCGCCGGCGAGCATCGACCAAGGCGGCAATTGCGTCGCAGATACGGAACCGGCCGCCGAACCGAATCCATCGCAGCCGGCCGATGCGCCAAATAGCGTGGCGCCAATCGGCGATGCTTCACGTTCCGCCTGGCTCCAAGGCACGATCGACAATGTCCATTCGACTTCAGCTCCGGTGCAACGATGAGCGCAACCGACCAAGCTTTTATCCGCGCTTATGCCGCACCGGGTTCACCGGTCGCGGCGCCGCGCGCAGAGCCGACCGGCCGTAGCGGCCACTAGCGGCGCGGCCGAGGCCGGCGCGACGCAAGCCGCCGCTGCCGCCGCGCAGGGCCCATCGGCGGGCCGCGCACGAATTCGCGCACCACAAGCATTCACGTCGGATTGGGCTCCGTGGTGCCGGCGCCGCATGCCGCATTTGTCAGCAAGATTGCAGCGGCGATGACCGCGGGGCAACAACAGGCCGTCGGCTCGACCGCCACGTTATCGGCCGCCATGGGCGCTCCTCCCGCGAGCGGTCCGCTTTCGGCATTCAACAGTCAACTGTCGCCGTTCATGGCGCACGCGCCGAAGCCGGCGTTGGAAATCGATGCCGTGCGCTGGCCCGCCGTCTGCGAACAACTAATATCGAAGTGGTCGGATCGCTTGGATCGGCTGGTGGAGCAATTGCGCGGCGAAGCTGCCTCCGGCGTTCGCACACTGGCAATCACCGGCACGCATCGCCGCGAAGGCCGCACCACGTTGGCGTTGTGCCTAGCCAGGAAATTGGCGGCATCCGATACCAAAGTGGCGCTGGTGGATGCCGATTTCGCGAATCCACGTCTGGCCAGCCAATTGAGCATTGGCGTGCAGCGCGGTTGGGAAAGCGTGCTGTGCGGAGAGGAATCGCCCTGGGAAGTGATGATCGAATCGCTGGCCGATCGCCTGGCTTTATTGCCGCTGGGCGCGCCGGCGACGCCCGAGGAAACATCGATCGGCAGTTATCGCATTGCCGCCACGCTGCACGAATTGGCGGAACATTACGAGGTGGTGTTGATCGACGCCGGGCCCATCGGTTTGGACGATACCATTCCGCATTGGCTGTTCGATTCCAGCGCCGGCGTGCAAGCGACCATTCTGGCGTACGACGCGCGGCGCAGCGCCCAACCAAGTGGCCGCGGGATGTTTGCAACTGGCGCAAGCCGGTTTGCGGCAGTTGGGCTTGGCCGAGATGTTCGCGGACGATTAATCAATCGTCTGCTTAGCCCCGGCCTCTGGCCGGGGGGTCAGAATTAAACCACTCATCCCATGTACGAAGCGTATTGGCAACTCGAGCGGCGGCCGTTTGAAAACGTCTGCGACGCGCACTGCTATTACCCCGGCGAAAGCCATCAGGGGGCGATGCTCAAGCTGCGCTATGCCATCGAAAATCGCCAAGGGGCGGCCCTGTTGTGCGGCGCGGCAGGCAGCGGCAAGTCGCTGTTGGTGCAACAACTGCGGCGGCACCTGACCAAACAATATCGCCCTTTCGTGCAACTGGTGTTTCCACAGATGCCGGCCACCTCGCTGTTGGCGTATCTGGCCGATGAGCTGGCCGAGCCGGCCAACAGCCAGCCGCAGAATGTCGAACAGTCGGTGCGCCGCATCCAACAGTTCCTGGCGCATAATCTGGCGGAAGGCCAGCACACGGTGGTGGCGATCGACGAAGCGCATTTGATCGACGATACCCGCACCTTCGAAGCGCTGCGGCTGCTGTTGAACTTCGAAGCCGAATCGCATCCGGGACTGACGCTGCTATTGGTTGGCCAGCCGGGGTTGTTGGCGCAGCATCGACCGCATGCCCGCTTTCGAGGAGCGATTGGGAGTGAAATGCCTGCTGCGGCCTTTCACTGTGGACGAAACCGCCGCCTACGTGAACTTCCGCCTGCAAGCGGCGGGCGCGAAGAATCTGGTCTTCGAGCCCGACGCCATGCCCACGCTGCAGGAGCTTGCGCACGGGCTGCCGCGGCAGATCAACCGCCTGTGCGACCTGGCTTTGCTGGTGGGCTTTGCCGAAGAGCGAAAGACCATCGGCGCCGAGCAGTTGGAGGCGGTCGCCGAAGAGTTGGTCACGGTCACGCCGGAGTAGCAGGCGGCCGGCAACCGCAATCGCCGAACCGGCCGTCAGCCCTTCATCATCACCGTTTGCTTCACGCTTGCGGCCGCGCCGCGCTCGGGGCGAAATGGCGAGAGATCGACGCCCGGGGCTTCTCCCCGAATCAGGCGGCTCATCACGACGGCGGTGCCGGTCGATTGCCATAAACCTGCGCGGAAGTGCCCGGTTGCCAGATACACGTTCGACAGGCCCGGCGCCGGGCCGAGGTACGGCAGGTCGTCGACGCCGCGCGGACGGAAGCCGGTCCAGCAGCGCTCGATGTCGGCGTTTTGCAGTTGCGGCACCAGGCGCGTGGCGAACTGCAACAGATCGGAAACGGCCACCGCCGTGTTGCGGCGATCGAAACCGACGTCTTCCTGCGTGGAGCCGACCAGCACACGCCCGTCGTCGCGCGAAACCAGATACAGCCGGCCCGCATTTACCAGCCGCGAGAAAATCGGCCGGCCGCAATTCAACAGCACGATCTGGCCGCGAATGGGTCTGACCGGCAGACTGAATCCCAGCCGGGCGGCGATGCTTTGCGACCAGGCGCCGCAGGCCAGCACCACCTTGTCGGCAGCGATCGAGCCCATATTGGTGCGCACGGCGGTCACGCGGCCGGCGTTCACGTCGAAATCGTAGGCCTCGACTCCCTGCGAAATCTCCACGCCTCGCTTGCGGCAGGCGGCCAGCAGGGCCTGCAGATGGCGTGGGGAGCGGATTTGTGCCTCTTCCGCCACCAAGGCCACGCCCGTCAGTGGAAAGCGATCGTAGGCCCCCGCCAGGGCCGGCTCGGTGCGATCCAGATCGACCGGCATGCAGCCATTTGACGGTTAACCCTTCGCGCCGCCAGCGCTCGCAGGTTTGCAGCAATTCGGTCATCGCGGCGTCGCTGTCGGCCAGGTAGATGCCGCCGCAGCGCCGATAGCCGTTGTCGATGCCGGTTTCTTCGCGCAGGCGGGCCGACCATTCGGCGTGCAATTGATTGCTGAAGCCGGCCAGCCAATCGGGCGGGAGAGCCTTTGTGCGGAAATTGCACGGCGGCAGAATGCCGGCAGCGGCCCAGGAGGTTTGGCCGCCGGCCGAGTCGCGATCGAGCACACGCACGCGCAGGCCGTTGGCGGAGAGCTCGTAGGCAAGCGACAAGCCGATCACACCACCGCCAAGAATCAGAATGTCGGGCATGCCACGATGCGAGGGATTCAGGTTGCAGCAAATCTGCCGCTATTAGAACCGAATCGTGCGAGCCCTGCAAACGGCCGCCAGTTAGGTTAGGCCGTGAAGTTGAGATCGACGGTGAGATCGTCGAAATCGCTGTCGCTGCCGAAAATCTGATCCATGATGTGCAGTTGGGTCTTGCTGGGATCGACCTGCACGTTTTCCGGCGAGGTCCAACGGAAATGGTCGATGCCGTTGGGATTGGCGGCATCGAACGAGAACAAGGCCACGGGGCCGCCGTTGGAACTGTTCGTCGAATTGACCAACAAGAAAGTTCGAAGTCGTGCCGCTGGTGATGGCGTAGAAAGCCAAATATTTGCCGGCCGGCACGGTGATGCTTTGCTGCGATGTACCCGCCGCAGCTCCCGGAGGCTAAACAACACCTTGGAATTCGCGCTGGCCAAGGCCGCCGCCGCGTAGCCGCTGCTGCCGGGAGTGAGCGAGCCGATGGCGCCGTCGGGCGTGTCGACGAAAAACACGCCGATGTCGCCCGGCGCAGTCGTCTTCTTGCCGGAGCCCAGTGTGCCGTGCAGAGTATCGCTCTTGTCGCCTGGCGCCGGGGGCGTGCAGCACCGGGCGTGCCCGAGGTGCTGGACGATGAACTGGTCAGTCTTCACGATGATCGTGGCATCGTTGAAATCGCTGTCGCCCAGATTCAACAGGTCTTCCCAGTTGTATTGCACACGGCCGGTGGTGGCATCGGCGATAATCTGCGTGTGCTGCATGCCGTCGGGATTGGCGGCCTGAATGCTGAAGAACGCCAACGGCGCGTTGGGATTGTTGTTGCCGCTGCTGGTGGAATTCGACGGATTCTTCGCCAGGAAATTGGCGGTCGTGTTGTTTTGGATCAGATAGAACACAACCATCTGGCCGGCTTGCAGCGTGATGGTTTGGCTGGCGCCGGCGGTCTGGCCTTTGCTGAACAGGACCACGCGCGTGGAGCTGCTCGAGCGCCGCTTGGGCATAACCGGCTGCGCCGGGGGCGATGTCGCCGATCGAACCATCGAGCGGAATCGACGATGAAATACCCCAGCTCGTTGTTGTAGCCGGCCTTCTTCGCCGACCAAGTAATCGTAAGCTGCTGTGAGGTGCCCGGCGATCCGGGAACGACGTACGCGCCGCCGCTATAGTTGGGGCATAGGTTAGCGCAGAGCGCCGTGGAGTCGGAACTGGTGCCGCCAGTCAGTGGTGACAATGGCGGTAATGAGTTTGCCCCAACGGCCAATATGCCGGCCGGCAATGTGGCGGTGTAAACGCCGGAGCCGGTAGAGGTTTCCGTGGCGGTGGCGATCACGATGCCATTGAGCTTGAACTGCACCGTGCCGCCCGAAACCGCGTTGACGGTAAGTTTAGGCGTGCCCGTGGTAACATAACCGTTGCCGTCGAACGGTCCGGTGTTGCTCGACGAATCGACGGCCAACCCAGTCGGCGCGTCGGGAATATTCGGCGTTAACCGTCAGCGTAAACGCCTCGGTGTTGTAATTGGCTTGCTCGTCGTCGGCGGTAGCCGAGCGGACGCCGGCCAAAAGATTGATGGTGCCGGTGAATCCGGCATCGGGCGTCAACGTTACTAGCCCGGTGTCTTGATCGATGTCGACTGTCACGTTGCTGGGCGCGCCGAACGTCGTCTGGATCGACCACCACATAAAACACGCCGTCGCCGATCGGATCGTCCGAAGTAAGCGTGAAAGCTTACCGCCATGCCGGCAACCGTGGTTTGATCGCTGATGGGCCCCAGCGTCGGCGTAACGACGGCGTCGGAATTGACCGTGATCGAAAACGCCTTGGTGTCGTAGCTTGCCTGTCCCTCCGGTGCGCCTGCTTGCCGCACGCCGGCCAGCAGGTTAAGCGTGCCGGTGAAACCCGAATGGGCAGTGACCGTTACTTCTCCGGTCGCCTGGTTGATGCTCACGTCGGCATTCGTCGGCGCGTCAAAGGTGGAGGCATCGACTACCGTGTAGGACACGCCCAGGCTGCCCGGATCGGTCGAGGTCAAAGTAAAGTCGACGGGTGTGGTGGTAACAGTTTCCTGGTTGCTGACCGAACCCAAAGTCGGATTCAGGGCAGGGTCGAGCGTTCACGGTCAGCGTGAACGGCAAAGTGTCGTAATACGACTGGACATCGTTATCGGCCGAATCGGCCCGCACGCCGGCCAACAGATTGATCGTGCCGATGAAGCCGGCGTCGGGCGTCAACGTGACCTGCCCGGTGGTTTGATTGATGCTCGACCGTCACGTTGCGCCGGCGCCAAAACTGTCGGGATCGACCACGACGTAATCGACGCCCACGCTGGTGTCGTTTTGGTAGGATGTGAGGGTGAAACTGGACGGCGTATTCTCAGTGGTGGTTTGATTGGAAACCGCGCTCAAGAAGGGCGGATTGACAACCACATCGACGCCGAAGCTTTGCGTATCGCTTTCGTTGGTCGAAGTGTTCGTGGCCGTGACCATGATCGTGACGCCGTTATTGACGAAGCTGGCGTCGGTGGAACTCACTCGCAGCACCGCATCTTGCGTATCGTTGATGATCTGGGCCGAAGTGATCGTGATGGAGTTTACGGGCTGGCTAACTTCGGGACTACCGTCGGAGTTGGTGAATATCGAACTGTCTTCGACGGTGGTCGACATCATCTTTTCAAACGTGTCGAAGCCGCTTACCAATTGCCCAAAGATCGTGTAACCGCCGTTGAGAAATTGCGGCATGCGGGCCAGGGGATCGGATCGGTCGAGCCGGCTCCGTCAATGGCTGTAACGAAAAACTGGGCGTCGTTCGAATTCGCCGTGCCGGCATTGGCCATGGCCAACAAGCCGGGACTGGTGAAATTCAGCGACGAAACGATTTCGTTGGAGAAAGTCGTGCCGCTGCTGCCGTTGTTTTGTGCCACGAATCCGTCCAGCACCCGAAAGAATTCCTTGCCGGTATAGAAGTCTTGACCGACCAGATCTTCGATGCGGGCGGTTGTGTTAGGCGTCAGGTCCTCAAACAGATGGAAGATCAACGTGCCGCTGAAGGCTTGGCCGTTGCTGTCGGTGCCGGAAACGTTCAGTTGGAGGCTTTGGCTGGTAGGCGACACCAGTTCCAAGGACACCGGTGCGGATGGGTCGCTGACCTCAAAGCTGTAGGTGATCGGCCCACCGTTGCTGTCGACCGCCGGTCAGCGGCACCAGCACCGATTGGCCGCCGGGAACCTGGATGTCGTGCAACGAGCCCAGCGAAACCGACAGCATCTGCCGCGGCTCGAGGTGCTCCAGATGCGAACGGCGCGACGTGGAAGCCCCGTCGCCGCCGCAATTGCTTTTCGCCGCCGATGGCGCGCGCGCCGACCGCCGTCCAAGAAAATCTCATGATGCAAAATCCAAGAGGTGCAACGATCTGGTGCCGGGACAAATGGAGAAGGACGAGAATAGCGCCTCTCACGCGCCGGCCCCGCTGGAATTCGCCCGGAGAATTCCCAGCAACTCAATAGCCTGATTTCTGGCCCCTGCCTTGTTCCTATCCTCCCAGTATCATCAAAAACTCGAGCGGTTTCAATTACCCCCAAGACCCCCAAAAAGCGTCAAAAAAGCACGTCCCAGAAGTTTGACAAAATGACGTTCATTAAACCGCCAAATCGGCCGCTAGTTTCGAAAAAACCACGCCGTGCTACCGGTTTTGGCAGTCCGGGCAAAAATAGGTGGACCGCTGAGCCTGCACGATCCGCCGAATGGGGCCCTGGCCGCAGGTGGGGCAGGTTCAGGCCGGCCCGATCGTAGACGCGGTGATGGTTCTGATAGCCACCGGATTGGTTCAGGGCGTTGCGATAGGTGCCGTCGGCCAGCGTGGAGCCCTCGTAGCGAATGGCGGGTTCGAGGATCTCGTGGATCGCCGCGTGCAGCCGGTTCCAATCGGTCGCGCGTGAGGCGATGGCAGCGCGCTGCCGGGTGAATGCCGGCCGCGTGCAGAATTTCCGATGCGTACAAATTTCCAACGCCGGCGATGGCACGCTGATCCAACAGCGCCACTTTGATGGCGCGGCGGCTGCGGCATAAGCGCAACCGCAAGTCGTCGGCGGAAAGCTGCAATGCGTCGGGGCCGAGCCGCTTGCCGTTTCGTGAAACTCGGCGGCGAACTCTGCGGCAGAAAACAGCCGAACCGTTCCCAGGCCGCGGCGGTCCCAAAACAACAGCTCGCGCTTTGAGTCCGCCGCTAAGGTGCAGCCGCAGTCGCAAATGCTCGCTGCGTCGGTGGATCGGCCAACAGCACCAGCCCGGTCATGCGCGGTTCGATAACGATGGCTTCTTGGCCTTCGATACGCGGGTGCTTGATCAGTCCAAGCCCACCGGTTGCAACCCGTGGGCTTTGTCGGCCAACCAGATCACCACGCGCTTGCCCAAGCGCTCGACGGCCACAATCGTTTTGCCTTCGGCGCGGCGGCGGAACACATCGAGCCGCGGCCGGATGCTGATCGGCCGGCAGGCGACAGGCGGCCGTTCCACTCGCACCACGCGGCGGCCCACGATCGGCGCGATGCCCCGGCACATCGTTTCGACTTCGGGCAGTTCGGGCATGCGTTTGCTAGCACAGCGGGCATCGGGCAGCAGCGTATTCCTCGCAACGCAGTATATCCGGGCAAACCTTGCGGGCCGAACCACCCGCACGGCCGGCAATCTGCGCGTGTTCTGGAAGACTTTGCCGATCGCGGAAACCTCTCCGCATCTAACGGTTCTATCTCAGCGACCGCAATGACGGATCGGGAAAACTTTGGCGGTCGATAGGGTTAATAGTGTTGCGCCGGCGGTGTACTAGCGCCGGGGAAACACTCTTGCATGGAGGAGATGCAATGAATCGTGTTGTGCGCGTCGCGATCATCGCTGGTTTGCTGCTCTGGCCGGCCCCATGGGCCTGGGCCGACGAAGCAGCGATTCCCGCGTATTTCACCCTGGCTTCCGACCAAGATCCGCGCGATGCTCGTCTGCGGCGACGCCGAGCATGATTCTGCAGGTTGCCGCCCAAAGCAACATTCCACAAGTCAAGCTTTACTCGGTCAGCAACGATCACTGATCAAAACTCGAAACGCCGCGCCATTCGTCGGACAATTCGAGCGGCACTTCGGCATCGTCGTGCGATCAGTGCAGTGCACTCAGCCTGCAACCAATGCGGCAACAACTGCAACAGCAACGGCTGCGCCGATGCGTGCGGTCGCGGATGTTGCGACGAGGGCTGCTGCGATTGTTTCCGCCCGACGTGGACCTTCAAAGCCGGCGCACTGGTGTTGGATCGCGTGAGCCCGGGCTCCACGGCGCTGGTGGTCGAAACCGGCACCGGCCATTCGCTGATGAATGCCAGCGGCTTTTCCTTCAATTGGAACGGCGGAGTGGACGTCTCGATCATTCGCCACATGGGCGACGACAACGAATCTGGAAGTGCGTTACTTCGGCATCAACAACTGGACGGCATTTCAGCGTTTCGTGACCACCACGCCGGCCGAGATTCCCGTCACTCCGCCGGTGCCGATCGTTCCCATCGTGCTGCCGCCGGAACCGCAGCAGGCGCCGCCGAACGTCACTTCGCGCTTCGACACGAATTTGTACAACGCGGAAGTGAACTGGCACCACGAATCGAGCGACACGATGGGCTGGCTGGCGGGCTTCCGCTGGATGCAAGTGCACGATGCCCTGGGCATCACCACGCCGGATCGCGCACCGTTCGCAGCGTGACCGACAACCAATTGTGCGGCGGGCAGATCGGCGGCGATCTGAAGATTTGGGAGGAGGGTGGCCCGCTGCGCATCGATACGGTGCTGAAGGCCGGGCTGTACGACAACAACGCTTCCGACCAGTTCGAGATCGCACAATCAGTTGGCGTTCGTCGGCGAAATCGGCGTCAACATCGTCTATCAATGCTGCGACCACGTTGCCCTGTCGGCCGGCTACGAGCTGCTGTGGCTCGACGGCATGGCCGTGGCCACCGATCAGATCCCGCACATCAATCTGATCAACGCAACTCGGGCCTCGACAGCGGCGGGAACGCCTTCTATCACGGGGCCATGTTCAGCGTGAATTGCGCGTGGTAGAGCCAGCGGCTCGGCCCATTCTCTGTGGCAACGGCACGGCGATCAGCCTTCTGTTAAACCTTGCGGGCTGTAACGGCTAACGCGGTGATTCGGGTTATTCGGCAAGGTGCGAAAACTCCGTAGAGGACCGGCGGCGACGGTCGATCTGATTAAACACACGGATGCGAGTCCCAGCTCGCATCCTGCCGCCAGTCGATCCCACCAAATCGACCCCGCCGCGCTCTTTGTAGCGCACACCATCCGCCCGTCCTCCTTTCCGTGCGGCCATGACCTTTCCCCAGGGTCATGGCCGTTTTTGTTTGGCAGTTGGCAGTTGAATTCGCGAACCACGCTCGGCTGGCCGTGTCGTCTGAGGCGAGTTCATCCAGGGCTATTGACCCTGTGCGGCGGCAGCCCACAATAAGGGATTCACTGCGGCGAAGTGGGCAAAATCTGCGGATGGCGAAAAGTGTTTCTATGGCCTCTTTGAGCCAGGTTCCCGATGCGGCCGGCCGCTTTGGCGCGTTCGGCGGCCGCTACGTTCCCGAAACGCTGACCGCCGCACTGGACGAACTGGCCGCCGCATACGACGCCGCCTGCAAGGACAAAGCGTTTCAGCAGGAACTGGCCGACCTGCTGAAAAACTACGTCGGCCGGCCCTCGCCGCTGTATCACGCCAAGCGGCTCTCGGAGCACGCCGGCGGGGCGCAAATCTATCTGAAGCGCGAAGATCTGAATCACACCGGCGCCCACAAAATCAACAACACGCTCGGGCAGGCGCTGCTGACGATGCGGATGGGCAAGCGGCGCGTGATCGCCGAAACCGGCGCCGGCCAGCACGGCGTAGCCACCGCCACGGCCTGTGCCCGCTTCGGCCTGGAATGCGTGGTCTACATGGGCGAGGAAGATATCCGCCGCCAGAAGCCCAACGTGTTCAGCATGCGGCTATTGGGGGCGGAAGTGCGGCCGGTCCGCAGCGGTTCGCGCACGCTGCGCGACGCCATCAACGAAGCCATGCGCGATTGGATGGGTTCGGTGCGCACGACGCATTACATTCTGGGTTCCGTGGTCGGGCCGCATCCGTTTCCGCGGATCGTGCGCGATTTTCAAGCGGTCATCGGGCGCGAAACGATCGAGCAATGCCGCGAGCAGCTCGGCCGGTTGCCGGAACTGGTGGTGGCCTGCGTCGGCGGCGGCAGCAATGCGGCCGGCATGTTCTATCCGCTGATCGAGCACGACAAGGTGGAACTGGTCGGCGTGGAAGCCGGCGGACGATCGGCCAAGCCCGGCGATCATGCGGCGCCGCTGTCGCACGGCTCGCCCGGCGTGCTGCACGGCAGCTACAGCTACGTGATGCAGGACGAAGACGGCCAGACGTGCGACGTGCACAGCGTGTCGGCCGGTTTGGATTATCCCGGCGTCGGGCCGGAGCACAGCTATTGGAAAGAATCCGGCCGCGTGAAATACATCAGTTGCCAGGACGACGAAGCGCTGGCGGCGTTCAATCTGTTGGCCCGCACCGAGGGCATTTTGCCGGCGCTGGAAAGTTCGCATGCGATCGCCAAAGGCGTGGAACTGGCGGCCAAGCGACCCAAAGATGACGTGTGTTGTGATTTGCCTCTCCGGCCGCGGCGACAAAGATGCGGCGGAAATTGCCCGGCTGCGCGGCGAATCGTTTGGCTAATCTGCTAAACCGCAAGCGGAGATTCCCTCTTGTCCGCGATTGACGATCTCTTTGCCAAATTGCGCAAGGAAGGCCGCAAGGCTTTGATGCCCTTTGTCACGGCGGGCGATCCGGATTTGGATTTCACCGCGGCGGTGCTGCAGGAGCTCGTGAAGCGCGGCAGCAGTTTGTGCGAGCTGGGCATTCCCTACAGCGACCCGATTGCCGACGGGCCGGTGATTCAGGCCTCCTACACGCGGGCGCTGGAGCACAAAATCAAGCTGGCCGAGATTCTGAAGATGGCCGGCGGCGTTGTGCCGAAGCTCGCCGCGCCGGTGGTGACCATGGTCAGCTACGCGATCGTATATCGCCACGGCTTGGAGCAATATGTGGCCGACGCTCAGAAGGCCGGCATGGCCGGGCATGATCGTGCCCGATCTGTTGGTCGAAGAAGCCGGTCCGCTGGCGAAGATTTGCCGCGCCGCCGATTTCAGTCTGATTCAACTGGTCACGCCCGACCACGCCGCCGGATCGGGCCAAGCGGATTGCCGAATCGAGCACCGGGTTTCATCTATTACGTTCGGTCGCGGGCATTACCGGCGAGCGGCGCGAATTGCCGCCGGAGCTGCTGGACGACGTGGCCCGGCTGCGCAAGCAAACGCCGCTGCCGATCTGCATCGGCTTTGGCATCAGCACGCCGGAGCACGTGAAGCTGCTGGCCCCGCGTGGCCGATGGGCTGATCGTCGGCTCGGCGATCGTGCGGCGCATCGCGGCGGCCGCCCAAAAGCCCAAGGCCGAAGTGCTGGCCGACGTGGGCGACTACGTCGCTTCGCTGCTGGCGGCCCTGGGCTGAAGACGGCCCGGTCGCTGTTTCTCTCGCTTTGGCCGGCTGTATATGATGGAGAAGCCGGCCCTCAACGGGCCGAATAAACTAAGTGGTAAATGCCTGGCGCGGCATTGCCGCGCAAGGGTGCTTCAAGTCGTAGTTGGGCACCAGCCATGTCAGTTCACCGTCCGCACGAAACGCTGTATCGCTTCTTCGCGGGGCTCACCGAGTACGCCTTTCATACTCGGCTGGGCGTGCCCGACACCAGGCTGACCGACTATCTGACCGATCTTCTGGCCCGCTTCGTGCGCTACGATGCCCTGGTCAGTTTGCGAAGCCTTTCCGGCCAGCGATTAGTGGCTGTGGCCGACATGCTGCATGGAAGCCGACGCCCGCGTGGGCGATGCCCGCCGCGAAGCGCACCGGCACATCGGCGATTACACGCTTGTTTTGGACCGGCGTGTATCCTGAAACATTGCAGCGCGGCAAGCGCGGCCACCGCAGCGATCCGTTCGTTGACTATTGCGAGCACGGCAAGCGCGCCTACCGCATCGCCAGCGACAATTCCGACCAGCAAGCCCGACGACAAAGGCGAAGTGCTGGAGCGGCTGAGCCACGACTTCGAGCTGTGCGTCTACGGCCTGAGCGAAGTGCGCCGCGAATGGGAACGCCGCGACGGCGACGCGCCGGCCGGACCGATTGTGCTGGATTAACTCACCAGCCCTTTGGTCACCAGCATAAACACGTCTTCCAGCGTAGGTTCTTTGTCGGTGAAGCTGCGCAGTTTCACGCCGCGCTTGGTGAGTTCGTCCAAGCAGCCGCGCGACGATTTGATCGTCGGCTTCCAGTTCCACCGTCACGCGGTGATCGTCGACCTGCACGCCGCGGGTTTCGGGCTGGCTGCGAATGATCGAGAGGCCCGTTTCCAAGCTGTCGATGAATTTGATTTCGACCAGCCGGTTGCGGCGGATGCGGCGGTAGACTTCGTCGATCGGGCCGTGCAACAGCAACTGGCCGCGCTCGATGATGCCGATCGACGTGCAGCAGTCGGCCAGCTCGCTGAGGATGTGGCTGGAGATGAGGATGGTTTTGCCCATGCGGCGCAGTTCTTTCAACAGCGCCTTGAATTCCAGGCGGCGCGCGGGTCCAGGCCGCTGGATGGCTCGTCGAGAATCAGCACCGGCGGATCGTGCACCAAGGTTTTCGCCAGGCACAGCCGCTGCTTCATGCCGCGCGAAAGACTGTTGACGAAATCGTCTCGCTTGACCGTCAGGTCCAACAGTTCCAGCACGTCGCTGATGACTTGTTTGCGTTTGCTGTGCGGAATTTGATACGCCACGGCGAAGAAATCCAAAAACTCCCAGACTTTCATGCCGTCGTACACGCCGAAGTTCTCCGGCATGTAGCCGACCACGCGGCGCACGCCCAGCGGATCGCGCGTCACGCTGTGGCCCGCCACGACGCCATCGCCGTGCGTGGCCTTCAGCAGCGTGGCCAGAAAGCGGATGGTGGTGCTCTTGCCCGCGCCGTTGGGGCCGATGAACCCGAACAACTCCCCTGCCCCGACCTTAAGAGTCAGGTTGTCGACGGCGGTCAGATCGCCGTAGCGTTTGGTGAAGTTGATCAGTTCAATCATGGTTCGTCGCGCTGCGCGATCAAAATCGCGCCGCGTATTGACATCGGGCCGCGGCTCCGGCAGCGGCGGTTCTTGCAGGGAGGCAACCACCAGCGTCGCGCCCCGCGGCGTTTGCGATGCCGCCGGATCGACCGTCAGCCCGGGCATCAGTTCCGGAATAATCCAATCAACCGGTCTTCTCCCGGCCGCAAATGTTGCTTACCTCGCACGAGGTCGGCCAGTTGCCCGAAATTGAAACGAGGCAATCCAGCTTGGCCCGCGCCGCTCATATCAAGCGACCAATTGAAATCTGGGTCCGTCCGGTGAAACATCAGCTTCGTTCGGCCACGCCTGGGCAAATCGCCGATCCATGCCATTTGGTAGTCCCCCTGAGGCGTTCGGCGAATCACGGCGGCACGCTCGAGTGTGAGGTTTGTTTGATTCTGTAATTCGTCACCATCTGCGCCGTAAGCAATCGTGCCCCCCAAGTCGAACATTTGCTCGCCGTGCAGCAAACCGGTCGAGTTCGAGGGGACGGTAAAGCCCGATAGCAGCACGTCGGGGTCGTTTTGGTAGGTCACGGTGCGGCTGGTCTGACCGGGGAGCAATGCGAAATTCGGATCGGCCGAGAATGGCAAAACTAGCGTGCTCGGATCGACCGCATGGACATCGTAGTTCGTCGAAAGCGACGTGTACAAGGCGATGTAGCGCGTCAGAAATCCGCGCGGGTAGTTGTTGTGCATTTCCAGCACGTCGATCTCGGTCTGCGAGCGGGCGAAACCGATATCCAGTTGCGCCAGCTTCACGATCAGCAGCATGCTGACCACGGCGATCACCGGCGCGGCGATCCAGGCCCATTCCACGCGGCGGATCGCCCAAAACAATAGCCAGTTCAGCGGCACCAGTACAACTAGGTACGCGGCCAGCGACCAGAGCACGAAGGCAGGTTTTGGAATGGCGATGCCAGCCGCTTCCTGCAGCACGGCGCGCGCGGCGTTTGCAACGTCGCTGAAATCGGTCCAGCCGCCGATGCCGGCGCCAAGCGTTTCCGTTTCAGCCGATTGATCGGGCTGATTTGGTCCCGCAGCGTTATCGCGGCTTAGATAGCGCACCTGAGTGACCCATTGGGGATCGGTGACCGACAGGGAGGCGTCGGCCCAATCGACGGTTAATCGATTCAGTAAGCCCGTCGTGGAAAACTTGCGCGGCGGCCGCAGCAGCAGGCAGCCGTTGACAAAACCATCGAAGCTGGGCCAATCCCAAAGTTCGCGCTGGGTAAGCCGAAACGCCGTGACGACAATCCGGCCGCGGCCCACTTGCCGTTGAGCGACCAGGTCGCCGGCGCCTGGCACGAATTGAGCGTCCGGCTGCAGCTTTAATGTGATGCCGTTCCATGTAGTCGCCGCCGCCAGCGATTTTCCAGCTTGCTTGTTTACCGGCAGCGTCCAGCGCTGGTTCAGCGGCGCCAACGTTTCAGCGGAGATTTTCATCGGTTCGCCTGCCAGCGCGGGCAAGTAATCGTGCAGAAATGTATGCTGGCCCAACTGATCCAAACTTTTCGGGCCGCTGATGATGAGTTGCCCCCCTTGATGCAGCCAATCGAATAGCGCCTGCTGTTGCGGTTGGGTGAGCAATTGCGGATCGACGTCGTCCCAAATCAAAGTACGCAATGCTGCTCCACTGGAGCGCGCTGGCGGGAAGCGGCAAGGGCTTCTTCAGCGGCGGCGCAACGACTCGATAGTAATTCAACGCATCGCCGCCGTGCGGCGCGCGATTCGAATCGAGCGCCTCCAAGGGCCGATAACGGTCGGGCTCGCCGGCCAGCACCACGAGAAAATATTGATACGGCCACATCAGCGACAGCGGTTCCGCAGAGGGCGCCGTTTGCTAAACCGCCGCGACTGCGAAACTCGCTCGCCAACCAGGGCCGGCTGCAGTCATCCGGCACGAACAGCGGAAACTCCAGTCGCTTGGGTTGACCCTTTGGCAAAACTGCCGGCCGAGCAATCTGCAATTGATACGGCGTCCTTGGCAGATCGACCGCGGTGCCTTCGGCAGTTTGCTTCACATAGGCGTCGAGCCGGCCCAGAAAATCGAAATTGTTGGCCTTCGCTTCCAACACGCCGACCGACCAATGGCCGGGCTTGATCCACCGCGCATTCCCTTCACTCGTCGACATCCTGCGGAAGAACGCTGAGCTTGATCGGCTCGAAGTCGGGCTTGGCCGGCTGGCCCGTGGGCTGCTGTGGCGTATCAGCGGCCGATGCGCAGCGATGGCAAGAAGCCACTAGCAACATTGCGCCGAACAAGATTGCAGGCCGCGAGAACATTACACCAGCCGCCGGATGAAACCAGAAACAAGCACAATCGCCGCCAATCCTGAGTGTATCTCGGCGGCGTGCGGCGTGGAATCACGCGCGGCGTTCGCCCAGCCCGCTGCTCGGTGATTTCGATCGCCTTCAGCAGGCCGCGCGCCTTGTTCAATGTTTCCTGCCATTCCGCGGTCGGCTGGCTGTCGGCCACGATGCCGGCGCCGGCCTGCACGTACGCTTTGCCATCCTGCACCACGAGCGTGCGCAGGGCGATGCAGGTATCCATGTTGCCGCTGTAATCGACGTAGCCGACGGCGCCGGCATACGGCCCGCGGCGGCAGGGTTCCAACTCGTCGATGATTTCCATCGCCCGCACTTTCGGCGCGCCGGAAACGGTGCCAGCCGGCAGGCAGGCTCGCAGGGCGTCGAAAGAATCTTTCCCGTCGGCCAGCATGCCGCTGACGTTGCTGGTGATGTGCATCACGTGGCTGTAGCGTTCGATGGTCATCACGTCGGTCAGTTCCACGGAGCCGTAGCGGGCCACGCGCCCCACGTCGTTGCGGCCCAGATCGACGAGCATCACGTGCTCGGCGCGCTCCTTGGGGTCGGCCAGCAATTCTTTGGCCAACTCGCGATCTTCTTCCTCGGTTTGACCTCGGCGGCGAGTGCCGGCCAGCGGGCGCACGGTGACGCGGCCATCGACCACGCGCACCATCACTTCCGGCGAGCTGCCGACCAGCGTCACGCTGGGCGTGCGCAGATAGAACATGAACGGACTGGGGTTCACCACCCGCAGCGTGCGATAGATTTCGAACGGATGCGAACGAACCGCCAACTCCAGCCGCTGGCTGATGACCACCTGAAAAATGTCGCCGGCGCGGATGTACTCGACGCACTTTTCCACCGCGCGTTCGAAATCGGCCTGCGAGAAGTTCGACTTGTAGGCGATTTTCGAATCGCCGCCGGTGCTGATATCCACCGGCGCTAAGTCGGTGGCCGGCGACGATAGTCGTGCCACTAACTGATCGACTCGCCGACAAGCATCGTCGTAGGCGGCTCGCAAGTCCCCTTGATCGACCCGGGCCATCGCCACCGCCACGATGGTTTTGGTCACGTTGTCGAACACCACCATGCGGTCGTAGAAGGCGAACGAAAGATCGGGCAAGCTGTCGATCGTCCGGCGGGGCGTTGGGCAGCCGCTCGGTATAGCGCACCACGTCGTAACCGGCGTAGCCGATGGCCCCGCTCACAAACGGCGGCAAGTCGGGCAGGCGCACGGCCCGCAAGGCATCGACGCGGCGGCGCAATTCTTCGATCGGGTCCGGCGATTCGAATTCCTCGGTCTTTCCGCCGCGGCGAAAGGTTACGTGGTTGCCGCGGGCTTCGATCTCTTGGAAGGGTTCCGCCGTAAGGAAACTGTAGCGCCCCACTTTTTCGCCCCCCACCACGCTTTCGAACAAGCAGGCCGACGATGCCGGCGTCGAGCTTGTGGAAGGCGCGAGACCGGCGTCAGCGGATCGCCGATCAGCCGGCGGATACACCGGCACCAAATGCACGCCGCGCACCAGTTGGGAAAACGTTGCGAAGTCGGGATAGTGCATGCGGCGGGAATCAGGAGTCAGGGATCAGGAGCCGGGAGCAATGTTTGCAGACATGCGCATGCTTGGACGCGGTCAGAATAGCAAGCCCTCGAATACCAGACAACCAAAGTTGTCGTACGTTCGCGGCAGTCGTTGTGCCAGCAGAAAGCGGCAGCGGCCCGAATTCCGTTCGCCTTGACACCCCCCAGGCCGTTGTTAGAATCCCAACAGGGTTTTGCAGATTGAGCAAATTACCTCGAAAAGCAGCGGCAAAACCCGTATTCCTTCCGCGGCGCTTGGTGGAGCGGCAGTCGATTTTCCGCCTTCCCATGTCGCTCCAGGTTGTCACGCTTCTATGAAGTGCCAACAGTGCGAACGTCCGGCAACGTTCCACATCACCGAGCTGGAAGGCGGTAAGCACACCGAATTGCATCTGTGCGAAGAGCACGCCCGCGCGTATCTGACGCAAGGCGAAGGAGAGCCCGGCAGCGCGCCGACGATCGCCGGCGCCTTGGCGCAGCAACTGGCCGTCGGTCAAACCGCCGAGGAACTGGCGCGGCTGGATCAGCGGGCTTGCCCCGTGTGCGGCATCACGTTTTACGAATTTCGCAATCAAGGGCGCCTGGGCTGCCCGCACGATTACGTGTTCTTCGAAAAAGAACTGGAACCGCTGATCGCCAACATCCACGGCGAGACGGTGCACAAGGGGAAGAAGCCGCTGCACGGCGCCGGCGGCACGCAGCAAAAAACCGAGCTGATTCGCATGCGCCGCGAAATGAAAGAAGCCATCGAAAAAGAGAACTACGAACGCGCCAAAGAACTGCGCGACGAAATCAAACGCATCGAAGGACTGAAGGAATAAGCGCCGCCGGGAGTGCGAGCGCGAACGTGGAACTCAACGACCTTACCAACACGATCGGCGAATGGCTCCGCGGCAGCGGGCCCCAGGCCGATATCGTGATGAGCACGCGCATCCGCCTGGCGCGCAACCTGGCCGAGTTCCCCTTCATCACCCGCGCCAGCGATCAGGATCGGGCCGACATCGAACGCATCTTGCGCGAGCGGGTGCTGCACATTCACGAATCGACCGGCGAACTGCTGTATGTGAATGTGAGCGATCTGGACCGGCTGGACCGGCAATTCCTGGTCGAGCGGCAGTTAATCAGCCGCGAACATGCCGAATCGCAGGGGGCCCGCGGCGTGGTGATCGATACCAACGAGCAAATCAGCCTGATGATCAACGAGGAAGATCATTTGCGCATCCAATGCATGCACAGCGGGCTGGATGTGAAAGGCGCCTGGGAGCAAATCAACCGCATCGACGACCTGATTTCCGAAAAAGTGACGTACGCTTTCCATCCGCGGCTGGGCTATCTGACCGCCTGCCCCACGAACGTCGGCACCGGGGTGCGCGTGAGCGTGCTAATGCACTTGCCGGCTTTGGTGCTGACGCGGCAAATCGAAAAAGTGTTCCGCAGCCTGCAGAAGATCAGCCTCGCGGTGCGCGGGCTGTACGGCGAAGGCTCGCAAGCGATGGGCGATTTTTATCAAATTTCCAATCAGCAGACGCTGGGCCGCAGCGAAGTGGAACTGGTCGAGCAGGTGGCCGACGTCGTGCCGGCCTTGATTCACTACGAGCGCGAAGCCCGCGACTTCTTGATCAAGGAAAGCCAGCAAACGGTGCACGACCAGGTCAGCCGCGCTTATGGAATTTTGCGCACGGCCCAAACCATCAGCTCCGAAGAAACGATGCACTTGCTCTCGAAAGTGCGGATGGGCGTGAACCTGGGGCTGATCGCCGATTTGTCGCTGCCCAAGCTGAACGAGCTATTCATTCGCACGCAGCCGGCCCATCTGCAAAAACTGCGCGGCGTGGAACTGAACACCGCCGACCGCAACATCGAGCGGGCACGCTACCTGCGCCGCTATCTCAACCGCGAGGAAGACGGCAACGGCGGGAAAAACTGATTGTCCATCGTCCGTTGTCAGTGGTCCGTTGTTAGCGGCAGATTTTCTTCGAAGATCAATCCCATTTGGATGATGTCGTCGAAGCGGCCGTCGAGGTACCGTCCCTTGACGATGCGGCCTTCTTCTATGAAGCCGAACTTGGCGTACAGCGCCATCGCCGCCGGGTTGGAAACGTAGACGCCCAAATCGACACGGATCAGCCCTGCTGCCCGCGCTTTGGCAAGCGCGGCTTCCATCAGCCGCGTGCCGATGCCGCGGCCGCGGTAATCGGCGTGGATGCCCATTCCAAGCTGGCCGCGGTGGCGGATGCCCTCGCGCTCCTGGGGAACGATGTCGATGAAACCCACCACTCGCGGACCATCCACTGCAAAAAAGGCCGGCGCGTCTTCGCGCGATGTGCTTGCCCCAATACTCGCGCACTTCCTCGGGCGAGTGCGCTGCACCGCGCCCAACCACTTCCGCTCCCGGGCCACGCTATCCAAGCATTCGCGGAAACTGGGGAGAAGTTCCGGCGTTGCGGGAACAATGCGGATGGTTGCTGTCCGATCGGCCATCGGCAAAATCCTGTCGAGCTGCGGACTGGGCTGCGCAATCATGTGGGCAACGACATGGGCGGTTCGTCCGAGGTTCGCTTTGGCCATTGCTGATCAACCCAGGGGGGGGCACAAGCGGCGCAGCTCCGGAATAATTTCCCGCGGCACGAAGCGGGCCAGTTCGTCGTCGGTCGCCAGCGGCGTGATTTGCTTCAGTAGCGTGCTGGATACGTGCGAAAACTGATCGTCGGCCATGAGAAATACCGTTTCAATATCCGGGTCGAGCTTGCGATTGGCCAGCGTCATGGTGAACTCGGCCTCGATATCGGTCAGCGACCGCACGCCGCGCAACATCAATCGTGCGCCGCATTCGCGCACAAAGTGCACCGCCAGGCCGTTGAACTCGCGCACCTCGACGTTGGGTAAATGCTTGGTGGCGCCGGACCAGATTCAGACGCTCCTCGGGGGTAAACAGCGCCTGCTTTTCCAGGTTCACGCCGATGCCCACAATCAATTTGTCGACCAGTCGGCTGGCACGTTCGATCACGTTCACGTGCCCCAGCGTGATCGGGTCGAAAGAACCGGTGTAAACGGCGGTGCGGGAATTGTTGGCGTGCATGAGTCAGGCGTTTGAGGTCAAGAATCAGAACTCAATTTAGCTGTCATAATATCCAGGTTCATTTCGAGCGGCAAACCTGTTTTCCTTCGGCCAGCGCGTCGATCAGGCGGCCGATATCTTCGTCGTTGGCATAGGCGTGCGGACTGATGCGCAGTTTGCCGGATCGCTGGCTCAGGCCGACTTGTTTCGTCGCACAGTGCCGCTTCAGCGCCAGCGAATCGTGCCCGGGGAATTCAAATGTCACGATGCCGGAACTGTGCTCCGGGCGATCGCGAGAGGTATAGAAGTCGGCGCCAAGATCTCGCAGTCGCCGGCAGCAGTCGTCGGTTATTTCCAGAATGCGCCGGCCGACATGGTCGATGCCGATGCTCGCCAGCAAGTCCAAGCTGGCGCCCAGCCCCGCGAAGCCGACGCTATTAGGCGAGCCCCCTTCGTACCGGTCGGCCGATGGCTTTACGCGGAATTCGATGTGCGTGAAATCACCACCCCCCACCATGCTGCTCCAGCCCATGCCCAGGGGCCGCAACTTGGCGAGCTGCTCGCGACGAACAAACAGCAGCCCTGCCCCTTCGGGGCCGAGCATCCATTTATGGCCGTCGGCGGCGAAGAAATCGATGGGGGTTTGGCGCACGTCTAACGGGAAGGCCCCGACGGCTTGGATCGCGTCGACGAAAAGCAATGCCCCGCGCCGGTGGACCATTTCGGCGGCGGCATTCAGATCGCTGCGCCAGCCGCTCAAGAATCCGACCCAACTGAGCGACACGATGCGCGTGCGCCCGTCGCAGGCCGCCTCGAGGCGATTCAAATCGAGCCGGCCCCCTTCGACCGGCACGCGGCGGACTTCCACTCCGCGGCTTTCCAAATTGAGCCATGGATATTGGTTGGAGGGGAACTCGTCGGCCGGCAGCACCACGTTTTCGCCCGCCTGCCACGGGAAGCCTTCGGCCACCAACGTAATGCCCTCGGTGGTGCTGCGGACCAGGCCAATTTCCTCCGGCTCGGCGCCGACCATGGTGGCGGCCGACTTGCGGGCATCCTGCATCCGCCGCTCCCAACGAGCCCAGGCCGAACCGCCCTCTTCGGTCGCCTCGATGAGCCACTGGGCGATGGCATCTCGCGCTGGGGCCGTAAGCGGTGCGACTGCGGCATGGTCGAAAACGGCCCAACCCGAGCTGATGGGCATCTGGCGACGGAAAGTTTCCCAGCGCTGGTCGGTGCTTAGAGGCATCTCAAGCTTGCGGCTCGGCGAGACTTCGAACAGGGCGGTAAATTCCGGCCCAAAACGATTCTACCCTAACCAGGCATCCCGGTTGAACTACACTATGAAGGTTGACTAAAGTAAGTCGTTTGCGAACTGCCGGGGAAGCTGCTGCATGCCCAAAGCCTTGACCATCATAGGGATGCTGGTTGCCGCCCTGCTTCTCCTCATTTTTGCGTTGGATTTAGCATTGGGTTTGCCTTTCGGCGGCTCCAGCGCCAGCAGCACCATGGATATCGGCATGATCATCTGCGGGGCGGTGCTGTTTTATTTGAGCTGGTCGGCGTTTCGAGAGCAGGTGTGAGCCCAGCGGCCAGAGGCGCGGGACGAGTGAAGCGCCGTCAGGCGGCGCGCAGTATCGACTGGGCAGCCGCGCTCCGCTTGGGCAACAGACGCTCGGCCGTGCCACGCAGGGTTTCGATATTGATGCGGTGCTCGTGGCACAATCGGTCGAGGTGCCGCAAAAAGCGGTCCATGGTGCGCAGCGTGTGCGGCACGTCGCCTGCGGCCATTGCCGCGGCGTCGATCCGCACGTGGCACAATCCGCCGCGCGCGCTGCGCGATTCAGGCGGTGCGCCAAACGCACCAGTTGGATGCGATTAGCAATCCATCCTCCGCCATGCAGGCTGATCGACACGGGAACGTGCCACAGGCCATGACATACGGCATGGGCGCCGTCGCCGTCGAGCTTCGCGATTCCCTGCCGGGCGCCGGCGCTGGCCGGTCCGGTGGCCAAAGCCTGGGCGCGGATAATGCTAATTCCCTGTTTGGTTAGCAGATCGATGTTCCGCGCATTCCAGTCTCCCGTGGCGGCCAACGAAGTGATCGAAACTCCCGCCGCCGCGGCCGATTGCAGCCGCCTCACGATCGTGCGGAGCACTTCGCCCCGGGAAAGATCGCCCTGACTGTCCGACGCCGCCACCTGCAGCGCGACCTCTTGACCGGGCATGTCGCTCGTGATTCGCCGAGCTGCCAGGGAAGTGCCGGCCGGATCGTGGAAGGCCCACGTAGCGGCAATGCGATGCGTGTGAAAACGATCCAACAGTTCGATCACCACCGATAGAACGTCGTCGCGAGCTGCTGTGGAAGGCGAAGAACTGGCGTCGGCGTCGACCGAAATCGAAACCACACCGCGCATCGCGGGATCGGGCATGGAGAAGTCCTCCGTGACAGAAGTGCCGCATAGAAGGGCGTATCCATTGCATCGGTTGCTAGCAAACAGCGACTAGACGAAAAATCGCCGGCGGCCACAGCAGGCAATCAGGTGCGAAAGCGTGGAAAACTTTGCGGCTGCTATCGCTCGGTTTTGAAATAGTCCGGTTCGAATCGGCCGATTACCAAATGCTCGTCGCCCGGTTCTTTGAAATCGGAATTCGACATCGTGCTCCAGGTGAATCCGACGATCTTCCCCTCGCTGTCGGAATAGATGCGGAACACGCCTTCGCCCACGCCATCGTGATCCTTTCCGCCGGGGCCCTTTTTGTGCCGTGTGTCGGTCGGGCCGTGACCCGATTTGGAACTATCGATCACAGGCACTTCCCACTGCGTCGAGCCCAGCACCTCCGGCGGCTTGAACCGCATCGTGTGCGGCCGGTCGACCGCGATCATCACGTGCCCCGTGTTGTCTTTGCGCGCGTGAGATACTTGATCGCCAGAAAATCGCCGGGGCGAATGTCGCGCACGTCTTCAATCTGCTTGAAACCTTTTTGCTCGACGATCGCATCGTGATAGCGCCGGGCCGTCGGCCGGCCGGAGCCGAACATCTGCTTCATCTGGTCCTTGCCGAGGCCGTAGCAGTGCTCCAAGAGCGCATCGGCAAATCCGCTGCAATCGGTGTGCGATTCGCAAGGAGCGTCGAACTTCACCTCGACGGCGCCATGATTGTAGCCGGTGTTTTTCAGATCCAATTGCTGGACGAATTCTTTGGCCACGGTCAGATGCTTGGGTTCGGATTCCCGCTGCGCCCATGCCGGTTGGCATACCGTGGCCAGAAGCAGATCAACATCCACGCACAGAGTTGTTTTCATGGCGCTGCTCTTCGCCTCCGCTTCTAAAACGGCACGGACCACGCCCTCCATCGTGTATTGCTTTGCCTCGGCCGCCGGCTCGAAACCCAATTCGCGAATTGTTGCAGAAGTCACCGGGCTGATGCTGACGATCTTCGTCTTGCGCAACTCCTCGCCGAACATCTGCGCCAGCGATCGGGCAATGGCCGAGCTGGTCACCGTAATCCAATCGATTCGCCCGGCGGCCAGCGCCGCGGCGATGTCGGGCTCCGGCTGTGCCACGTCGGTGCTGCGGTAGACCACAATCTGCTCGACCGCGGCTCCCGGCGGCTTGCAATCGCTCGGCCAGCACTTCGCGGCCGCGGCTGGCGCGGGCCAGACAGAAACCGTTTGCCGCGCGCATCTTTCGCCAACAATTCCGCCAGAGCCTCGGCGCGGTAAACATCCGGCGGCTGTCCGTCGACTTTCAGATGGTATTGAGCCAATTCGTCGGTCGTGCCCGGCCCGATGGCGGCGAGTTTGACCCCGCCCAACTGCCGCAAGTCGCCGCCGCGTTGCAGGAGCCGATCGAGCAGATACCGCACGCCGTTGACGCTGGAAAACACCAGCCAATCGAACTGGCCCAGCCGCGCCAGTGCGGCATCCACGGGTTTCCAATCCTCCGGCGGCGCAATTTCAATCGCCGGCTGCAGCAGGCAATCGGCCCCCAGTTCCGTGAATCGCTGCCACAGCACATCCGCCCGCTCGATTGGCCGGGTGATCAGCACTCGCCGGCCGAAAAGCGGCCGGCGCGTGAACCACGATTCTGCCTGAGCCGAGCCGACGGATTCGCCAACGATAAACACCACCGGCGGCCGCATGTGTGCCGCTTCCAACTGTTCGAACACCGTGCCCAGCGTGCAGCGGATCGTAACCTGATCGGGCCACGAGCAGCGGCGAATAATCGCAGCGGGCGTGTCGGCCGATTTGCCGGCGGCGATGAGCGCCGTCGTCCACTCGCGCGCCGTGGTCACTCCCATGTAAAACACCAACGTGCCGGGGAACGCGGCCAGGGCGCGCGTAATCCAGCGGCGGGGCATGTTCGGAATCGCCTTCATGCCCCGTGATAAGCGCCACGGCCGAAGCCACCTCGCGCTGCGTGAGCCAAATGCCCGCATAACTGCCGGCGGCCAGTGCCGCGGTGATGCCCGGCACGATTTCGTAATCGATGCCCGCCGCTTCCAAAGCTTGCACTTCTTCGGCCAAGCGGCCGAAGACGACCGGATCGCCTCCTTTGAGCCGCACCACTTGCTGCCCGGCCCGCGCCGACTCGACCAATTCGCTGATTGATTTCATCTTGCTCCCAAATTCGATCGCGTCCGTGGCGGCCCAGGCAGATGAACTTCGCGCTGGCCGGCGCATGGCGCAAGATCGCCGGATTCACCAGATAGTCGTACAACACCGCGTCGGCCATGCGCAAGCACTCGACGCCGCGCCACGTAATCAAGCCCGCGTCGCCCGGTCCCGCGCCGACCAGAAACACCTTTCCCTGCTGCGTGGCGGCGCGTGAGTTCATCGTTGTTTTGCAGTAGGGGGATGTTAGAATGGGCTGGGTAAGGCTTCATCCCAGGGAGTGTTTTTCCGCAGAATTTGGCTTATCCTGAGCAGCTATGGCCAACGATGGCGGCAATTCCGATGGCATCTCGCCGGCGACCCGTCGGCGGCTGGAACAGTGCTTCGACACTGGCACCAAAAACACTTCCACCGGCAATTTCGATTACGCCACCGAATTGCTCACCCAGTGCGTGACCGCCGATCCGGGCAATCAGAAGTACGCACAAGCCTTCTTGGGCAATCTTTATCGCAAGTATAACAACAACAAAAAAGGGATCACACTGGCCAGCGTGCGCTCCGCCGGCTCCAAGGCCGGCATGCTGAACGCCAGTCGCAAGAAGGATTGGCCCGGCGTGATGAAGTCGGGCGTCGAAATCTTGAAGCTCAATCCTTGGGATGTGCACGCGCTGCTGCATATTGCCAAGGCCTGCGCGGAAATGAGGCTGATCGATGCGCAGCTTACCTATCTGAAAGCAGCCCAAACGGCCGACCCAAAAGTGCCGAAGTGCACCGCGAATGCGCCGATGGCGCTAACCGCGATTGGGCAGTTCGATCAGGCCATCGCCTGCTGGGTCAAGGTCGATCAACTTACCAAGGGGGGCAGCGAGGAAGCCCAGCACCAGATTACCGAGTTGCAGGTCGAAAAATCGATGGGCATGGGCGGTCTGAAGCGCGAAGCCGATGCCTCTGAAGGCGAAGAAGGCGCGAAGGCCGGTTCGGCGATGGCGCCGATGGCTACTCCCGGCAAACGCACGCGGGCCCAAGCAATTGGAAGCGCACATTGCCGCCAGCCCCGGCGAAATCAACCCGTACTCCGAACTGGCGGAAATTCACGTCAAAGACCTTAAATGGGCCGAAGCAGAAGCCGTGTTGCAGCGCGGCCTGCAAGCCACCGGCGGCGATCTGCGGCTCCGCGAGCAATTGGAAGATATCCAGCTTCGCCGCGCTCGCCAGAATTTGTTGGTGGCCGAACGACGTGCCGCCGAATCGGGCACCGACGAAGCCAAACAGCAAGCGCACCAAATGCGGGTCGAGCTGAACCGGCAGGAATTGGACATCTTTCGCAGCCGCGTCGAGCGATACCCCACCAATACCGCGTTGGAAATATGAGTTGGGAGTGCGTTTGAAGCTGGCCGGCAATTTCAACGAAGCCATCAAAATGCTGCAGGAGGCCCGCAGCGATCCGCAAGCATCGGGGAATCGTGCTCTTGGACTTGGGCGAATGTTTCCAGCAAATCAAGCAGTACCGCCTGGCGATGCAGCACTACTCCGCGGCGGTTGACGAAATGCCCGAAAAAGAGGTCGACCAGCGCAAAAAGGCGCTGTATCGGGCAGGCGTGCTGGCCATGGGGCTGGCGGAGCAGGACGAAGTCGGAATTGGCCGAGGCGGAAAAATATCTTACCCAACTGGCGGCGCTCGATTTTGGCTACAAAGACGTGTCCGACCGGCTGGACAAAATCGCCAAAAGACGCGATAAAGGGTGATTCGTTTCGAGTCCTGAACCCTGAACCCTGTCGCCTTTTTTCGCCATGCCCAACATTGCCAGTGCCCGTAAGCGACTTCGTCAAAGTATCAAGAGCCGCGAGCACAATCGCGCCGTGAAGCACGAATTGAAGACCGAGATTCGCAAAGTGCGCGAAACGGCCGCCGCCGGCAAACTGCAGGATGCCGAAGCTCAATTCCGCGTGGCGGTGGCGAAAATCGATCGCGCCGCCGGCAAGCGGATCATCCATCCCAATCGGGCGGCCCGCTTGAAATCGCGTCTGGTGGCGCGGCTGAAGGCGGCCAAGGGGCCAAAGAAGAAGTCGGCAGCCGACGAAGTAGCGCACAAGTAGTGGCGCTAGGGTGGAATCCTCTCCCCTGCCCTCTCGCTGAGGCAGGCGGAGTATGCGCGAGCTAGCCGCGATTGCGATGTCGGCCTGAGCGACGTTTGTTTCCGCGACGATTGCCCTGGTGCCGCTGTTGACCGCCGCCGATGACCGTGCCGCGGTTTCGCCGTTTCGATTCGCCGGGAACGATCGGCGTCAAATCGACTTCGGCGAAATCTTGATCTTCATCCGCGACATCTTCAAAACTCTCCGCCGGCTGATCGGCCGCCGCTTCGTCGGTTTGGAATGCCGCCAGCTCGGCATCGGCGGAGGGCCAGGCCTCGTCGTCCGCGATCGCTTCCGGCGGCAGAGAATAATCGATGATCGGTGCCGATTTGCGGGCGGCGGGTTTGGCCGCCAATATTTCCGACCGCCGCGCTGCCGGCTTTCGCTTGCGCCCTTCGCGGGCGGCGCGGTACAACCCTTCCACTTCTTCGTGCGATAGCGCGCGGCTTTCGCCCGGCTGCAAATTGCCCAGCCGCAGCGGTCCAATGGCAATACGCTGCAACCGGACGACCTTGTGGCCGATGCGCGCGAGCAGTCGGCGCACTTCGCGATTGCGCCCTTCGTCGAGCACAATCTCTAGCACCGCGCTGTGCCGGTGGGTGCGGCGCACTCGCACCCGCTTGGCGTGCGCAAACCCTTCGGCGAAATGCACACCGCGCCGCAGGTGGCCCAGCTCTTGCGCCGTCGGCACGCCGACGACCTGGGCCAGGTAAGTTTTTTCCACGCCGTAGCGCGGATGCGTCAGCAAATCGGTCAACTGGCCGTCGTTGGTCACCAGGATCAATCCTTCGCTCGATTTGTCGAGCCGCCCCACCGTAAACAGCCGCTCGTGGCTGGGGGCCAGGTCGATCACGCGCGGCCGGCCCGAGGGATCGCGGCTGGTCGAAAGAATTCCGGCCGGCTTGTTGATTGCAAAATATGCCTGCCGCGGGCGGCGCAGCATTTCGCCGTCGACGCGAATTTGCTGCCGCGCGGAATTAACCCGCGTGCCCAGTTCGGTGACAGTCTGGCCATCGACCTCGACGCGGCCTTCGCGGATCAATTCCTCGCACTCTCGGCGGCTGCCGATGCCGGCCGCTGCCAGCACCTTTTGCAGGCGCACGCCTTCGGCAGCGTTCGCGGCGCGCGGTTTCCGCCCCGGCGGTGAACCGCCATAGCGCGGACGGCGACCCGGGCGTTTCGAAGAACGAGGCATAGACGCAGACTTGGCGGCCGGTGGTGGACTTAAGACCCGCTTAGGCATCCATCATAGCCCAACGGCAGCCGCAAGTTCAGGGCCCGTCGATGTTCGTGCCGTACGCTGCGGGAAGAGCCGACGAAACTGCGGCCGCCGGCGCAGCGGTGGAAGGCAGCGTCGCCGGAGGTATCGGAACCATCGCTGTGGCCGGCACAACGGCCGAAGTGCGCGCACTGGGCGGCGGGGCGTACGACGTGGGCGGTACTGTCGGAACGGGCGCGGCGGTGGCGCCCGGTGGCGGCGCCACGTACAGTGGCGCCGGGGGATATGCGGAAGCCGGCACCGCGCCGGACGATCCCAGCCAGAAGCGCGGATTCTTCGTCACGTCGGGCTCGGGGCGCGGATCTATGTAATCGAGTGGCCGGCCGCCGACGATTGGCGGAGCGGTGGTCGGATCGGGATACGGATCGAAGCGGCGTGCCTGACTAACTTGATACGACGTCGGCCCAGGATTGCACGTGATCGGATTCTCAACCAGCCCGCAACCGCTCAGCGCAGACAGTAGCAACAGCGCAATCCATCGGCGGAAGAACATGATCGGTTCCGGAACGCGGACCGAAACAGAAAAAGTAGCTGGAAAAGCGCCGCCGATTTTAGCGGCGTCGCAAGCGGCGGCCTATGCCGAATTGAGCGGCCGGCGTGCTGGCGCAGCACCCCAATTTGCCGCCGCCGGGTCAGCCTAAGGCAAATAAATATCCAACAGCGTTGTCGGGCCGTCGGGCACTAGTTGAATGCGACCCAATTCGGCAGGCAACAGCACCGTCTGGCCGACGTTCAGCGGATGGCGGGCAGGATCGCCGGCGATTTCGATCGCGCCGTGCAATACCGACACCATGTGAAATCGATCGTCGCCGCCGATCGGTTGCGGCTGGCCGAACTCCCAACGATCGAGCACGAACTTGTCGCACTCCACGAGCCGGCTCACGTGGCGGCGCTCCGTGGGCGCAGCTTCTGCGGATCGATGGGGCCGCGCTGGTAGTCGATCACGTCCAATGCTTGCTGGATGTGCAAAGGCCGTGGCTGGCCGTCGGTGCCCATGCGGTTCCAATCGTACAGGCGAAACGTGACATCGCTGGCTTGCTGAATCTCGGCGATCATCAGTCCGGCGCCCAACGCATGAATTCCGCCGGCCGGCAAAAAAATGCAATCGCCCGGCTCTGGCTCGAAGCGGTGCAAACACAATTCGCACGTGCCGCGGGCCACCTCGCGCTCCAGCGCCGCGCGATCGAAGCCGCGTTTCAGGCCGGCGTAAATGACGCTGCCCGGTTCGGCCGAAAGCACCACCCAGGCTTCGGTTTTGCCGGCGTCCGGTGGGTCGAGCCTGGCGGCCTGCTGATCGTTGGGATGCACTTGCACGGAAAGCGTTTTTTCGCAATCCAAAAACTTGAACAAGAGCGGAAATCGCGGCTGCGGATTGTGGCGGCCCAACAGTTCCTTGCCGTGAATGTGTGTCAATTCGTTCAGCGTCATGCCCGCCAGCGATCCCGCGGCCACCCGGCTTTGATCTTCGCCGTGATCGACCACTTCCCAGCTTTCGGCATAATCGTTGCCCGGCCCGATCGGCTTGCCCAAGATCTTGCCCAGCCGCCGACCGCCCCACACGTAGCGGCGAAAAACGGGAGTGAATCGCAATGGATAGAGCGTGGCCATAATGCCTACCGTCTGGCGTAACCTTCCACGATCCGGCCGATCCAAAACGCCGACACCGCCGCCACGAGCATGGTCAGCATTTGCCCCAGCGTGATGGCGCCTTGCAATTGCAGTATGATCGACAATGGGGGCAACACCAAACCGACAATCTGCAGCAGCCGGCCGAGACTCGCCATGCTATGGATTTGGTGTTTGCGGAAACCAAGGAAAGCCTTTACAACTCGCTTCGTCCCCTCAATCATAATCGGCACGCCTGCGGCCGAAAATGGCGATGAGCATCCACGAATCAACCCCTCGACGCGCCTTCTGGACAATCGTTTCCCGGGCGGCGCGGCTGCGCTGTCCCGAGTGCGGCCAAGGGCGGTTGTTTCGCAGTCATTTCCGCATGCACCCGCAGTGCGGCCAGTGCGGCTATTATTTCGATCGCGGCGCCGGCTACTGGTTGGGCGCGATCTACGTCAACTACGGCGTTACGGCGGCGGTGGTGACCGCCGCATATCTGATCCTGTTTTTCACCCAGGCCCTGCCAACAGATACGCTGCTCTGGCCGATGGCGGCGTTCACCCTGCTGTTCCCACTGTGGTGCTTCCCGTACGCACGCAGCCTGTGGCTGGGATTGGATCTATATTTCGATCCACAGCAAACGGGGGAATCGCAGCGGAACTACCCGCCAGACGGCGATTAGACTTCCAGCAACTCGGCGGCGTCGGCGGGAGCGCGCTGACTGGGGGCAGTGCGCTGTGATGCCCCATCTGCCGCGAGGGAAGCAGTTTGGGCCTCTTTTTGCTTGCGAGCCTTTTTTACTAACTGATACATGTACAACCCAAAGCCGCTCATCAAGATGTACGGCATGCTCATCATCAACAAGATGCTGTAGAAGTAGCCCTTGACCATGCCGGCGTGTTCCGGATCGTTCGAGGCCAAGCCCTCTTTGCACGTGGGGCACGCCTGGGCCACTTGCGGCGCAATCAGCACCGCGGCCAGGCCGATCAGCAAGACGCCGAAAATGAAGTGGGACCGTCGCATCATTGTTCC
Organism: Pirellulales bacterium; assembly: GCA_963773925.1. Classification (GTDB taxonomy): domain Bacteria; phylum Planctomycetota; class Planctomycetia; order Pirellulales; family JADZDJ01; genus CAVRAW01. The sequence goes on along the minus strand of CAVZDC010000008.1, from coordinate 20,826 downwards.
ATCGTTCGGTGCACGGGGGCCGGATTCGATCCCGCTATTATAGCGCCGCTTTTTGCAGGCGGATAGAGAAAATACAGCATCACGTAGATGATCACGCCGGTGATCGATACATACAGCCAAATGGGAAACGTCCAATGGGCCGCCCGACGATGTTCGGCCCGCCGATCGCGCAAGCCCAGATAAATAGTGCGTGCGGCCAAAAACGGCACCGTCGCGGCCAGCACGACGTGGGTGCCGAGAATGGTCAGATAAATCTCGCGCACCGGCGAAGGGCCGGTGAACTTCACGCTGCCCACCTGGGCGTGATAAATCACGTAGCAGGTCAAAAACACAATCGAGACGCCGAACGCCGTCAGCACCACGCGCTTGTGGGCTGTTTCGCGGCGCTTTTTGATCAACACCCATGCCGCCAGCAGCAGCACGGTCGCTACGCGCATTGAGCGAGGCATTGACGGTGGGCAGGTAGTGAACCACGTTACGATTTATTGAGCAGCGGAGCACCCTTCGGAGCGGCCGCGGCATTCTTTTGATCGGCCGGCGCCGCTTTTTTCGCGAGCAGCTCCTTCAGCAGCGTTTTCATCTCGGCCACTTTCGCCGTATCCAACAGGTCGAAACTGCCGCGGATTTTCCCGTTGCGATCCATCACCAGCACGCTCAGGCGGTGGGTGCCTTCTTGCACGTCCTGGTAGAAAATATCGCGGCCGATTTTCTTGATGTAATCCAAATCGCCCGTCAGAAACAGCCAGCGATACGGGTCGGCCTGGAAGCGATCGGCATAGTTCCGCAACACCTCGGGCGTGTCGTTCTTCGGATCGCAGGTGATGCTTATCAGCCGCAAGTCGGTGTCTTTGAATTCGTCGTGCACGCCCTTAAGCGCCTGATTCATCTGCCAGCAGGGGCCGGGGCAAGCGGAAAAGAAAAAGCTGCCAACCCACACCTGGCCTTTGAGTTCTTTGGAATCGAATTGCCGGCCGCTGCGCTCCACCAGTTGGAAATCTTTGATCGGCGGGCCGGCCGGAACATGATGCGCCACATGAGCGACCGATTGCGCGGGTTGCGACTCTTCGCTGCGTAGATTTCGCCAGGCAACCCACGAGCCATACGCCGCCGAACCGACTAACGCCACGCCGACCCAAAAAATCAATGCAGAATGTTTCATGTTAAAGCATCTCCCGTGGTGCGCACGGCCGCCACTCGCCAAGCCAATGCGAACGTCACTACGACAAATCCTAACGTTACAGCAGCACAAAGCCAAATCGACGGCATTCCTGCCAAGGCCGCCTCGCGCACCGCCGGCGCAGGCATCCATATACAAAATGCATCGCAACATCGATACGCAATACGACAGCGGATTGAGCCGAATCACCCAAGCAAACCAATTATTTCCCGGCGGTGCGAAGGCGCCGGACAACAGCCACATCGGAAACAAAAACGTCATCATGATGGCGTGATAGCCCTGCGTGGACTGCATGCGCCAGGCAATGGCCGCCCCCAGCGAGGTGAGCGCCACGCCGACGATGAACAGATAAATCGCCGCCAGCGGCAGCGTGACAACTGTCAGCGAGACGTCGAGCGTGAATCCCAACAGCAAGAACACGGTCGCGTGCGCAAGCGCAATCAGCGAACCGCCGAGCACCTTGCCGGCCACCATCGACCAACGCGGAATCGGCGCCACCAATACCGACTGCAAAAAGCCCTCGCGGCGGTCTTCGATAATCGAAATCGTGGTGAAAATGGCGGTAAACAGCACGATCAACACCAGCGTGCCGGGGAAAAAGTACGAAGCGTAGGAAATCGCCGTCTCAGGGGCTGCCTGATTGCCGCCGCCGGTCATGCGGAACGACGGGCCCAAAATTGCGCTAAACAGCACCCAGAAAATCAGCGGTTGGCCGATGGCCCCGAACACGCGGTTCCCCTGGCGGATGAAGCGCACCCATTCGCGGTGCGCAAGCGTCCACGCGGCAAGCCAGGGGCGCGATTGCACGGTGCTGCCGGCTGTCGCCGCAACAACGTCGGGGCCTGGGTGTTCTTTGGTTGCCGACGCCATAGGCTACTTCGCTTCCTCCAGCACAATTTCCCCCGCTTCCATCCGATGGCCGGTGCGGTCGATAAACACGTCTTCCAACGTGGGCTTGCCCAGCGTGATCGATTCGATCTGCCCGGGAAACGCTTCGACCAGGCGCGCGATCCACTGGTGCCCATTGGGCATTTCCAACCGCACGTTGCCGTCGATCACTTTTGCCTCGCAGTTGAATCGCGTTTGAATGTCGGCGGCCAGTTGATCGGGTGCCGCGGTTTCGATGGTGATGGCGTCGCCGCCCACCGTGGCCCGCAAGGCGTCGGGCGTATCGAGCGCCACTAAATGACCGCGATCCAAGATGCCGATGCGATCGGCCTTGTCGGCTTCCTCCAGCAAGTGCGTCGTCAGAACGACGGTAACGCCGTCGCTGGCGCGCAGTTCGCGCAAGTAATCCCAGACGTCGCTGCGAGCCGCCGGGTCCAGGCCGGTGCTGGGCTCATCCAGCAGCAGCAAGCGCGGCCGATGCAGCAACCCCTTGGCCAGCTCCACGCGGCGCCGCAAACCGCCGGAAAGGGTTTCCACGCGGTCGCGCCGCCGATCTGCCAGGCCGAACCGCGCCAGCAGCGCTTGAATGCGGTTTTGCAGGTCCGCGCCGCTGATGCCGTACAGGTGCCCCTGATACAGCAGATTTTCGGCGACAGTGAGTTTGCGATCGACGCTGGGCGATTGAAACACCACGCCGATTCGCGCGAATTTCCGCCACACGCCGCCGCAGATCAAGCGAAAACAGTTCCGCGGAGCCTTGTTGCAGCGGCAACAGCGTGGAAAGCAACCGGAACAGCGTCGATTTGCCGCCGCCGTTGGGCCCCAGCAGCACGAAGATTTCGCCGGAACGAACCTCAAACGATACTTCATCGAGCGCCTGCCGCTGGCCGTACCAGTGACTGATGCCGCTAACTGTAATGGCCGACGACAAACTCATGGCTGCGAGGGGGGCGGTTGATTTTCGGGCGGGGCGTGTTCGGCGGAAGGTTGCTCGGCCGGAGGCTGCTCGGCGCATGGCGCTCGATCTGCCGCTCTTCTGCCTGGTGGAACTTCCGTTCTTCCGAGGCCCAACGGCCGCGCATCCCGATGTCGGGCACCAACATCAGAATCAGGAAGATCGACATCAGCGCGGCGGGAATCGTCAGCACGAATTTCCAGTTGGCCTCGTACAGCACGTGCATGAAGAACAAAATCACCAGCATCGCCTTCGTGCAGGAGACGGCCATCATGAAGGCCCAGGAAACCTGCGGGCTGAAATGCTCCCGCCACCAGGGGGAATACGTGAAAAACGAGGCGCTGGTGAGCAGGCACAGCAGCACGAACACGACGAGGTATTTGCCGATGCCTTTGGGCGGCGCGTGTTCGTCGTGCACGACATGGCCGTGCCCCACGTGCACTGCATGCGGGCCGGTTTCTACAATCGGTCCGTGTGCTGAAGGTTGATCGGACATACGCAAGCTCCAAAGGGCTGATTTGCCAAATGTTAGTTGCTAATTGCTAGTTGCTCAAAACAAATACAACAGCGGAAACAGGAAGATCCACACCAAGTCGACAAAGTGCCAATACAGGCCCGTGTTTTCCAAAATGCCGGCGCGCGCAGCGTCCATCCGCACGAACAGCATCAGAATGATGAACACGATCAGGCCCACCAGCACGTGCAAGGCGTGGAAACCGGTAAGCAGGAAGTAGGTGCTGGCCCACATGTTGCCGCCAGGAATGACAAACGGCAGCTTGAGCCAGGGATATTGTTCGTTCAAACCTTCCGCATGTTCCCCTGCGCCGGCCTCATCCGGCGGCGGATAAATTCTGTCGGTCACCTGCACCAAGTCGCACATTGGGGTCTTCCAATTTCATTTCCGACGTCAACTGGTTGCATTTGGCGGTGCGGAATTTCACTTCCGCCAGCGCCGGCGAAATGGCCGCATAGGCCGCTTTCGATTGATCGGTCCACGGCTGCTGCTCGAGCGTGGCGATTTGCGCTTTCTGCTCGTCGGTGAGCGATTTTTGAATATCCTGCGCTTGCGCGCCTAATTGCTCCAGCAGCGCTTTTATCCGACCGCGCACGGCGGAGCCGTATTCCAAGTTCACTTTTTCGTAAATCTGGCTGTGCGGCGTCCAAGGATAAATGCCGTGGGCGAACTTGGCGTTGTATTCGTACCCTTTGACCCCCAAAAACACGCTGCCCAGCAAAAACGTGACCAGCGTGCAGAACTTTGCCAGCCTGGTGCGATTGGCATGCGCCGCTTCCAACGCCAACACGATCGTCACGCTGGAGCAGATCAGCACGAACGTGTTGAACGCGCCGATCGGCTCGCTCAGATGCACTTCGTGCGGCCGCGGCCACGTGGGGGCACCGAATCGCAGCACCACGTACGTGCCGATCAGCCCGGCGAAGAACATGATCTCGGTGGACAAGAACAGCCACACGATTGTTTTGCCCAGCGGTATCGGCAGCCCCGGCTGATATTCCAGCGGGCCGTGAAAATGCCCGGGCTCGTCGTGGGCGTGAACGGCAGTTGCCATGCGAGTATTAACCTTTCAGCGTCGACTTCAATCCAGGTTCGATTTAAATCCAGGCGGACAACATCAACAGCACCAACAGCGCCGGCAGATGCACTAGCGAGGCCTGCAACAATCCGCGGGCGGAGCGTTCGTCGCGCCGCCAGCAAAACATGATCGATGCCGCCAAATAAAGCGCCGCCAGCGCCATCGCTCCGGCGAGGTAAACTTGTCCCGGCGAATGCAGCGCCGGCACCAGGCTGACCGGCGCCAGCGCCAAAGCCCCCAAAATCGCTTGCGCACCGGCGCGGCGACCGGTGGGATCGACCACAGTGAGCATGCGCAATCCGGCCGCGCCGTAATCGCGCCGATAGATCCAGGCGATGGCCATAAAATGCGGAAACTGCCACAGGTAAACGATCAAAAACAGCGCGGCCAAGCGCAGACCGCTGGGCACCGGGCCATCGGCCAGTGAGAACGAAGCGCCCACTGCCGACCAACCCATCAGCACCGGCAGCGCGCCGGCCACTGCCCCCACGGCGGTGTTGGCCGAGGTGCGCGATTTAAGCGGCGTGTAAACGGCCACATACAACAGCCACGTCAGGCCGCCCAATAGCGCGGTCATGACGTTAACCATCACCGCCAAATAGCCGACGCCAAAGATCAGTGCGGCCAGGCCGAAGGTCACGGTCTCAGACGCCTGCAATCTGCCCGCCGGCAGCGGCCGATCGGCGGTGCGCTGCATCAGGGCGTCGCTCGCGCGCTCCAGAAGTTGATTGAACGCGCTGGCACTGGCGGCCACCAGCGCCGTGCCGACCAGCGCGTGGATCAGAATTGCCAGCGGCGGCCGGCCGGCGCTACCGACGTAGGCCGATACCGCCACCACCACCAGCACCATGGCGCCGATGCGCGGCTTGCTCAATTCGAAATAATCCGCCAAGCGCGAAAGCAGCACGGCGCGCCGCGACGGGCAAATAACTGTGGTGGTAGTGGTGCTCATGCGGCCATCCCTGGAATCGACGTTGCGGAACCTGCGCCGGCCAATCGCCTGCGCGTTTTGATCATGCGCGAACTTAGCAGGGCCAGAATGGTGGAAACCGCCAGAATCAGCGAGCCCATCGCCACGTGCGCGGTGGTGATTTGCATCTGCCGCCAGCTGTTGGCTTCGACCGTAAAATGCGAGGCCGCCGACGTATCGGCCAGAAACGCCGGCCAACCGTATTTGTTGATCCACGTGGCGGCGCCCAACGCCAATTGCAGTGCGACCAGTAGCGCCAACAGCGTCGCCGTCAGCGTCAGCGGCTTTCCATGCGGCACCTTTCGCCAGAACAGCATCGCGGTGAAGAAAATCATCAGTGTCAAGCAGATGCCCAGCACGACGTGAAACAGCACGAACGTGCGAAACGCGGCGGGCGTTCCTTCCGGCTTGAAATGTCGCACGTGCGCGCCGGCCATAATCTGCACGAACGCGACGATCATCACGGCCCAGGGCATGGCCGGCACAATGTTGGCCGAACCCAGGTCGATGGTTTTCGCGCTTTCACGCCACCGTCGCGAGGTAACTACCGCCAGCGCCGCGGTGAATGCGAAAAAGGCCGGGCCGACGCACCCGTGAATCATGGCCAGGGTGCGTTCGTCCATGAGCACCCTCAAGCCCCCTAAGAGGCCCTGAAACACGACGCCGACTACGCCTATTACTCCCAAGATCCGCATCCACCGCGGCGAAGCGGTGCGCCATACCGAAATGCAAAACGCAATCGTCAACAGCCCAACCAGAGCGGCGAACATCCGGTGGCCATGCTCAACGAACATATCCCACGGGCCGCGGAGCCAATCGAGCCAAGGATAAAAGAACAGGAAGTATCCGCCCGAAGTGGGCCAATCGCGGAAGGCCATGCCGGCGTCGGTCGTGGTCACCAGGCCGCCAACCCAGACCAGCGGGAACGTGGCGCAGCACAGCAGCAGCGCCAGCCGATGCGGCCACGGCGAGGGTTCAGGGTTCAGGGTTCGGGATTCGGTACTCATAAAGCCGCGACCGTTGGTCGCGGGATGCTACGATGTTCCAACAATCTCGATTAATGTCTCATCGATTCGGATACCAAGGGACGGTCGGTTGGCGGGGGTTGGGTTTGGGGGTAGTAGTCTTCGTCCACTTCCGGCGAGTTGTATTCGTACGGGCCGCGATACACGATCGGCTGGAAATCGAAATTGCCGTGCCCCGGCGGGCTGGGAGCCTGCCATTCCAGGCCGTTGGCGTGCCACGGATTCCGGCCGCGCGCGGGCCAAAGAAAATGCTGTAAAAGAAATTGATGATGAAGATGATTTGCGCGCTCACCAGCACGATGGCCGAGATGGTGATGAACGCATTGATCGGCTGCAAATGGCGGAACGTGGCGAAGTGCCAGGTGTCGGCATAGCGACGCGGCTGGCCGAACAAAATGTGCATCGGGAAAAATACGCAGTTCAGCGCAATGAACGTGATGAAGAAGTGCACCTTGCCCCAAGAATCGTTCATCATCCGGCCGAACATCTTGGGGAACCAGAAATAAATGGCGCCGAACACTCCCATCGCCGTGCCGGCAAACAGCACGTAATGGAAATGGGCCACGATGAAATAGGTGTCGTGAATGAAAATATCGACCGGCGTGGCGGCCATGAAAATGCCCGACAGCCCGCCGATGATGAACATCGACACGAACGCCACGGCGAACAAAAACGGCGTGGTGAAATGAATCTTTCCGCCCCACAGCGTGCCCAGCCAGTTGAACACCTTGATGGCGCTGGGTAGCGCGATCATCATCGTCGACACCATGAACGTCATGCCCAAGGCGGGGTTCATGCCAGACACGAACATGTGGTGCCCCCACACGATGAAGCCCAGCCCGGCGATGCCTGCCAGGGCATAGGCCATCGGCTTGTAGCCGAAGATGGGTTTGCGGGCAAAGCAGGCGAGAATGTCGCTCACCATGCCCATCGCCGGCAGAATCATGATGTACACGGCCGGGTGGCTATAGAACCAGAACAGATGTTGCCACAATAGCGGCTGACCTCCACCAGCCGTGATCGATTGATTGTTGATCGTCAGCCCTTCCGGCGTGAAGAAGCCTGTGCCCAACAGGCGATCCATCAGTTGCATGAAGCCGGCGGCGGTGAGCACGGGCAAGGCAAACGCCTGCAGGATGGCAGTGATGAACATCGCCCAAATCGTCAGCGGCAGGCGGAAAAACGTCATGCCCGGGGCGCGCATCTGAATGATGGTGGTCAGATAGTTCACCGAGCCCATCATCGACGACACGCCGACGCACGTAAGCCCGATGAGCCACAACGTTTGGCCGTACAAGCTGCCCGGGGCGGCTTGGATGTTCGAGGCGCCCGGCGGATACGAAGTCCACCCGAATGCCGCGGCGCCCCCTTCGACGAAGAAACTCGACGCAAAGCAGATGAACGCGGGCCACATGAACCAATAGCTGAGCATGTTCAGCGTGGGGAAAGCCATATCCTCGGCGCCGATCATCAGCGGAATCAAAAAGTTGCCGAACGCGCCGGCCAGAATGGGAATGATCACCAGAAAAATCATCACCGTGGCGTGCATCGTGAACAGCATGGTGTACGCCTCGGGCGACATCTGGCCACCTTCGGCCGTGTACAAGTGGTGCAACAAGGGCACCTGCGACCAGGGCCAGGCTATTTGCCACCGCACCGCCAGCGCCAACAGCCCGCCGATCAAAAACCACAGCAGCGTGGAAAACAGGAATTGGATGCCGATGACTTTGTGGTCGCGCGAAAAGACGTATTTGGTCCAGAAGCTTTGCGCGTGGGCATGGCCCCCGGCGTGCGACTAGATCGTGAGCGTGAGAACCGACTGCAATGCTACTCATTCCGATCCCCCTTGTTGCGACTCCGGCGGGGCCACGGCGTTTTGCCGCTTCCGCAAATCGGAGAGATACTTTTCATAGGCGGCGCGCGATTCTACCGTCAGCCGACCTTTCATTTTGTAATGGCCCCAGCCACACAGCTCGGCACAAGGAATATCGAATACGCCTTCCTCCATCGGGCGGAACCACACGGGAATCAGCATGCCGGGCACGGCGTCTTGTTTCACGCGCAAATTCGGCAGGAAGAAGCTATGCAGCACGTCCATGCTCTTCAGGTTCACCAGCGTGTCTTCGCCGACCGGCACGTGCAGATCGTTCACGTCGAACAAATCGTCCTTGGTGCCCAGAATGCCGTCTTCGCCGGGATACCGCAGCCGCCATTCGAACTGCCGCCCGGTCACTTCAACGGTGGCCGGCAACGGGCCGCCGTCGACGGTGGGCCGCCGAATTTTCGCCGCCGCCCAGGTGTTCATCTGATACAAGGCGATGAACAACAGCGTGGCCGCCGGCACAATCGTCCAGCAAATTTCCAGCGTGTGGCTGCCGTGCGTGAATTTCGCCGGCTTGGCGTTGGTGCGGGCATCGTACCGCCAAAGGAAAAAGAACAGCGTCAGCTCGGTGCCGATGAACACGGCGCCCGTGAGCACCAGAATGAACATGAACAGGTGATCGATCGAGCGGCCGGTTTCGGAAATGTTGTGTGGCAACCACCAGTTCATCGACGGCGCGATGACGAACAATCCCACCCCGAAGATGGTCACGCACAAAAACACAATGGCCCAAAATTTTGACATTGGTGTCTGGTGGTCTGATGTCTGGTGATCTGGTTACAGCCGCTCGCGCGGGGCGGTCATCATGTGCGAATCGGTATGGTATTGGCTCCCCGGCTCGTATGGCAAATCCAGCACGAAATCGACCAGGTGCCAGATGTCGTCCATCGTCATGCCGGGCGTGGTGGCGATGCCGGGCATCTGCGCCGGGAAAATTCCGTTGTGCAGCTTGTAAAAAATTTCGTACGGCTGGCGGCCGCCGCGAAAAATGCCTTCTCGCAAATTGCGCGGCTCGCTTTTGCGCGGCGGCAGCGAGTCGGATTCCAAGGCGGTTTGCAATTCGCGCAATTTTTTCACTTCTTCGGCGCGATCCTCGCCGGAAAGATCGGCCAGCGCCCGCTCGCGATCTCCCAGTTGCACGTGCAGCTTGTCGATCGATTCGTTCCACATGTCGAACAACTGCTGACCGTCGCCCAACTCGGTCGGGCCGTGGCACTTCACGCAGTTGCCCGTGGTGAAGAACACCTGCTTGCCGCGATCGATGGAAGCCGGCGTGCCGAAATCGGACGGCGGCGCGGGCACCTGTGTGGCCTGCGTGGCGGCCCCCTTCCACTTTTCCACGATCGGCTGCATCACCGTCGTGACCAGAAACTCATAGGTCGTGGGAAAATCTTCTTTGTCGGGATCAAACGCGTCGGCCGCTTTATATTGCTCGATCAGCGCCAGCTCGGTCTGCCCGCGCAGGCTCAAATATTTCACGTATTCGACCAGCGCCTCGCGCTCCACTTGCGACAGCAGCTTGAAGCTGGGCATGGCCGTGCCGGGCACGCCCTCCGTCAGCGTGCGCATCAGGTCGGCCTCAGTCGGCGGCGAGTTCGACGGCGTACTCTTGAACTTGTACCAACCTTCGCGGTAATCGCGCGGGTAGGGCTTCAAGAATTCTGCCGTCGGGCCCAACGCATCGCCCGTGATGCCGTGGCAGTGCACGCAGTGCAGGCGGAACAATCCCTGGCTGTGCCCGCGCACCGGCCCGGCCGCCATTTCAATTTTCCGCAGGTTCAATCCGCTTTCCGGCAGCACGAACGGCTTGTCGGGCGTGCCGAACATGGCCTCCAAAATATCGGCGATTTGCTTTTGATGCTTGGGGGTGACGCCGGCCGCCGTCATCTGCACCAGGTTCGAATGGAACCGCGCGGTCGACTGGTCGCAGCCCACTAGCGGCACCAGCGCCGCCAGCAACAGCAGCCACGGCGTCGACAGGCGAATGGATCGCGGGAAAATTCGTCTCATGGATCGATTGTTCTACTGCGCCGCCAACGACGACGCGGGAATCTTGATTTCCTTCAGGTCCATCACTTCGTTGGGCTGTAGCGTGACGGTAAATCGGCCGTTGTTGCCCCATTTCAAATCGGGCCGCTCGGCCTGCACCGCGCCGTTGCCGGAGGTGCTGGCTTCATGCCACGCTTGAAACTCCAGCGGCACGCCGGCCGGAACATCTTTGATTTCAAACGTGCCGTCCTTGGCCGATACGGCGACGTACGGATGCGGCAGCACCACCAGGTATCCCTTCATCCACGGATGGATGTTGCAGGTCACCGTGGCCGGGGTCGGTTCGGCGCTGGCCAGCTTTTCGTCCGCTTCCTTGCCCGAGGGAACGATTACGTTGAACGGGGCGTTGGCGCTGAGCGCGGCATTGGTGTTGTGACCCACCGTGTCGGAGTTCTTGATCACAAACGGCTGGCTCGTGCGCATGGCCAGCACGTGCGGCACGAAGTGGCAATCGTGGTTGTCCAACACCGCGGGAGTGTTCGCCGTGGCGGCATATTCGGGATTCACTTCGACATTACGGCTCCGCACATACAGCACCACGTTGGCCAGTCCGCCGGCGCTATCGACTAATAGCGATTCGTTCACCAGCGGATGCTTGCCGCACACGTCGACATCCTTGGTGATCGCTAGCGGCTTGGGCGTCGGATTCGCACCGGGGCTGTCATATACGAACCGGCCTTTGATCGATCCCCAACCGGTGGATTTCGCCTCGGCTTGCGTTTCACCGCCGCCGCTTTCCGAAGCGGCCGCTTTGGAAGCCAAGCCCTCGCGGATTTGCATGGCCGCCTTGGCATCAGGCATCGGATCGGCCGCCACCCGCCGCACGCAGCCGGGCAATACCGCAACACCAAGCGCCGCCATCAGAAGTGCGACGTTGGCATATCGATTAATGGACATTTTTTTTAGAGCTCGCTTGCGATTCCCCATTCCCCACGCCACATTCCACCTTCCTTATTTATTGAACTGCGAGGGCTCCAGTTTGATTTCGCCCATGTCGTTGGCGCCGGGCTTGATCATCATCTTGAAGCGGCCGCGCTTCCAATCTTTCTCTTTGCCAGCCACGTTTGCCTTCTCAATGTTGCCGGCTTTCTCCTGCCACACTTGGAATTCGAATTCCTTGCCGGCGGGCAGTTCCTTGATCTCGAACTTTCCATCCTTATCCGAAATGGCGAAGTACGGATTGGGCCGCACCAGCACGTACGCCTTCATCCAGGGATGAATATTGCAGGTCACCGTGGCCGGGCCAAGCTCGGGATTGTCGATCTTCTTGTCGCTGGAGCTGTTGGCCGGAATGATCACGTTGAACGGGGCATTGGCGACCAGCGCCAAATTCGTGTTGTGACCCATCGGATCGGAGTTCTTGATTTCCAGCGGTTGCGTGTCGCGCATTCCCAGCACGTGCGGTTCGAAGTGGCAGTGATGATTATCCAACACCGCCTTGTCATGGGCGGTCTTCTCGTATTCCGGATTCACTTTTACGTCCTTGCTGCGCACCCAAATCACGACGTTGGCCAGCCCCCCCTTGTCGTCGACTTTCAGGCTTTCGTCGACCAGCGTCGGAGCTTTGGCGCAAACTTCCTGGTCCTTGGTGATCGACAGGGGCTGCGGCGACGGCGCCTTACCGTCGTACACAAAGCGGCCGCTGAGCGTGCCCCATTCTTCGGCGGCGGCCGTGCCGGCGAGAAACAACACGATGCCCAAAGCTATCGAGATGCGATTGAACATGATGATTCCTTATGGTTGTGCGGCGCCGCCCGCGCTTCCCGCGCCTGCGGCTCCACCGGCAGCCGGTTTGATCCACGGCTTGATCGAGAATCGCTCCATCGTAAAGCGATCCCAGTTCATCAGCAAATCGACCACGCCGTCCAGTTGCTGACTACTATCCCCGGGGAACAGCGATTGCGCTACCCCCTTTTCGAACGGAATATTCACGGGCATGCCGGTGTACGGCAAAATGCGTTTCGGACTGCCCACCCAGCGGTGCACATAATCGGGCCTTAGACGGTCGTGCACCCGATCCAGTTGCGGGCCTTTGGCGCGCTCGCTGCCGGGCGGGTTGTATTCGCCAATCAAGTGGCACTTCACGCAGTAGTTGTTGTCGGTAACGATTTTCAGCGAGTCGGTCAGGCGATTATGGTGCGCTTGCTCGGCGGCGGCCAGATAATCGCTGGTGGTGCGCGAGTCGAACTCGAACGGCGAAGGCGCATTGTCGCGCGCCGCGAAGAATTCCACCAGTTGGCTGGCCTCATCGGTGTTCATATTGAACTTCGGCATCCGCAGCACGACCGCCGGGCGAATCGGATACGGATCCAACAGGAAATCGTGCAGCCAGCGCGTTTGCACTTTCTGCCCTTCGCCCACCAGCGGCGGCGGCAGCCAGCCCCAGGCTTCGTCGGACTTGGCGTTGGGATTGGTTTTCAATTCGTCGGCGACCACGGCCGGAAAAATCCAGCCGCCTAAATCGCCGCCCCGGCCGGAGTATTTCGCCGTCACACGGTTCTCGGGCACCAGCGGGCTCTTGCCCCCGACCAGCCACGGGTTGCCGTCGATCAGCACATCTTGCCACAGCGTGAAGCGTTCGCCCAGGCCGCCGCCTTCGAATTTATCCCCATCTTCGTTTTCATCCGTGGTGACCACTTTACCATTGGCGTCGACCTGCGGCCGGCCATACAACTGCACGTGCATCAACCCGCGGCGATCTTCCTTCTTCGAATCGTCAATTTCCGATTGGCCGTAGTGAGGCAGTTCGAAGGGGTAGTCTTCCGTTTTCACCCAGTTGCCAAGCTCACCGGCTTTGTAGGAGATGTCCCAGCGCTGGAAATCGAGCTGATGGCAGCCGGTGCAATTGAACTGCTCGACCATCTTGGTGCCGGCGATGATGACTTGCTCGCGCGGATTATTGCTGTAGCTGGCCACGTATTGTGGCGCCGGCGGCTCGGCCACCAGCCCCAGCACGAACGTCATGATGGCTTCAATTTCGTCTTCCGTGAAATTAAACTGCGGCATGCGCAGGCGTTCGGTGTAGCCTTTGTTCTCGGTTTTCTTAAAGTCGTAGCTGCGCGGCTGGCGAAGCTTCTGCCAGATAAATCCCTCGCGCTCGTGCCCCAAAAGTTTCTCGACCAGCCAGCCTTCTGTGGGCGGCAGTTCCTCCAGCGCGAATTCCATGTCCTGCGGCGCCGCGTGCGGCTGATACGGAGTGCCCGGCACGTGTTCCGATTTCTCCTTGCTGTTGGCAGCATGCGGCCAGGCGAAGTGCGTTACGTATTCGTCGATTTGCTCGAACGCCAGGCGGGCGGGATCCTTGCGGCCCCAATCGGCCAGGGCCGTGCCGATCGGCTTGGCATCTTCATAGCCCGGAATGTCGTGGCAGCCCGTGCAGCCTTGCTTGCTAATGGTGCGCCGGCCAACGTACAGCAGCACACGCTGGGTTTGCTCCTTCTCATCGACGTTGCCATTGGCAATCAGCAGCGTTTCGTCCCCTTGCAACCCAGCGGCACGTTCGGCGGGAATCCCGCTTTTCAAATACTCTTTCGCGGTCGGCAAATAGGGGAACTTCTCCTTCAGATACAACAGGGCCAGGTCGTACAACGCGCTTTTCTCTTCCGGAGTAAGATCGTTTTGCGGCGGCACGTCGCCGGGCTTCCAATCTTGCGTCGATTGCATCAGGTAGGCGGTGATGTCGGCGGCCGGGTCGCTCACTTTGCCCGGCGCTTCGGTAATCGGCGTCAGGAACGTGTTGGGCATCACTGTGCGGGCGTGGTAGTGGCTCGGATTGCGCAGCCAACTGTACAGCCACTTCGCGCCGTTGGGCTGCAAACTGAGTTTCGCCCCGACGCGCGAAAGGTTGGGCCCCTGCGTCGCCTGGCCCTGCGGGAAATCGGCATGCTGATGGCACGCCAGGCAGCCGCGAGTTTCGAACAAATGCTTGCCGCGCTCCACCGAGGGTTGCAACGTGATGCCCTGATTGGCGCCGATGTATTCAAACGGCTGGCTCGAATTGAGCAAGTAATTGGCCACGGCCCGAATTTCGATCGGCTCGAAGCGTCTGCGATTCCTCCAAGCCTTTGCTCGGCTCCAGCACCGGCTTGCCGTTTTCATCGAGCTTCTCCGTGGGCACCAGATGATCCCACAGACCGAAGATGCGCGGCATTTTCGTGGTGGGGCGGAAATCGCGCGGATTGTGAATCCAGGAATACAAGAACTGGTAGCTGTCTTTGCTCCCCACGTAGCGCAAGCTGGGACCCACCTTCCGCAAAAGCCCCGGCGTTTCGGTATCTTTCAAGAGCGACGCCAGCGGCAGCGAATCGGGCGAGAGCGTGGGCTTATCGGAAGCCGCCTGCGTGTTGATGTATTCATACAGCCGGTGCCGCGCCGCGTCGTCTTCCGGATGATCGACCAACCGCACCACCCAATCCTTCACGTCCTGCTCCAGCTTCGAAAAGTTGGGGTCGGCCTTGATCTGCTGCGCAGCGGCGTACACCACCGGCTCGGTGCGCAAATCGGGCCCAATGCGCTTTTGCGGCCCGTTATAGCCGTTGATTTCGTGGCAGCCGAAGCAGCCATAGTTGCGCACCAGCTCATAGCCCTTCACCACCGTGGGGGCCGGCGGATCGGGGTATTTGGCGCTGGGCTCTAGATCGACCACTTCATGATGGCACTTCAAGCAGGTCGCCTCGGCGAACTGCTTCGGGTACATCGGGAAGCTCCAGTTATGGTTGTAGAACCAGCCATACTGGTGCGACCACTGTTGCGCCTGAAGCGGCGAATCGGGCGTATGCGAGGCAAATTCGAACGCCGTAGCGCTGCCCTGCCCTTGATGGCAAATCGTGCAGCCGAATTTTTCCATCGGGTGCGGACTTATCGAACCCACGAACAAGTTCAACCGCGGGTGCGTGGCGTACGGTTCCGGCATGCCGCGCCGCACGGTTAAATTAAGCGGCTTGCCCCAATCGACGTTCTTCATCAGATAATTGACCGCCTGACCCTCGGTTAACACCGGGGCGTCGTTGACGCGCTTAATCACATCGCCGGTCATCAACCCGGCCGCCGCGGCCGGCGTTTTGGGAAACACCGCGCTGAATTATGGCTTCTTCTTTGCCCAAGGGCCCGCGGTCGCTCAGGTGAAAGCCATACACGTCCTCGACGGTGGGTTGCGCAGGCGCAGACTTCTCGTTCTTCGCGGGTTCCTCCTTACTTTTCTCCTCCGTGCTCTTCTCTTCGCTGGCCTGCTCACCTTTGGCATTTTCTTCCTTGGCTGCTTCCTCTTTCGCGCCGTTGGCCTCCTCCGCTTTGGCCTGCTCGGGCGCTTTCGCCTCAGGAGCATTCTCCGGCGTGGGCAAACTAATGCTCACCGTCGTCGCCACCGGGTAGCCGGCGGTCGTGGCCGAACCGGGCATGGTGCGATTAATCCCCTGGTGGCAAGTGTCGCAGCGATCGAACCGCGCTACGTCGCGGAAGTTGTAGTTCTGCGTCAAGTTCGGCAGCCAAATCTGATCGATCTTCAGCGGGCTGTTGAACGCGTCCAAAATCGGCAGTTCCAACAGCTTCTTTTTGACGGTGGGAGCCCGCTCGACCAGCGCTTTGTGCAATTGATCGAGCTTGTGTTGATGTTCTTTCAGGTTCTTTTCAGCGACATCCTGCTCCGCGGTGATTTTCCTGAAGATCGCCTCCAGTTCTTTGCGCTTCGTCTGCTCGGCCAGCAACATGGCGTTGAGCTGATCGAGTTCGTTCTTCACGTGATCGATGTCGAGCTGCAACGAGGCCAATTCTTCGGGCGACTGCCCTTTGCCCACCGCCAGACTGTAATCCGAAGTGGCCTTGTCGAAGGCCGCTTTGCGGAATTTCACGTTCACGGCCAGGTTGTCTTCGCGGAATTTCACCCGGCTGATGAAATCGCGCAAGCGATTGTACAGGTCCTCGCGCAAATCGCGCCGCTGCTGAGCATCGGTGAAACCGGCCAGGCGCTTGGCATCCTTGTCGATGAGTTCGGCCGCCTGTTTGTCGGCCGCCTCGTCCTGCGAATCTTCCGCGTCGGTCTTCGTGCTGGCCAGCTTCACGAATTGGGCAAATAGCGCGCGACCGTCGTCGTTCAGCGCGGCAGACTGAACGTCCTTCAGCTTTTGCTGCAGGACGCGCTCGGTTTGCTCGTACTCGGCCGATTGTTGTTCTCCCATCCGGGCGTCGGCATTCCAGGTTTCGATATCGCGGAACGTGCGCTGGTAGCCCTTCCACGAGCGGTTATGGTCCGCCGCCAGCATCCACACCGTCGTTAGCAACATCGCCACGCTGGCCACACCGAACACGATGTGCATCAGCTTGAGATTGCGCCAGGTACTTTCCGTTGCGGGCATTTACGCGTAATTCAGAAGTCAGGAGTCAGTCCGTTTAGCCGCGACGCGGAGTCTGCGGAGCGGAGCGCGGTCAAAAATTCAAAAAATATTCCGGGATGGCGATGATGTACTTCAAGTTCAGCGTCCAGCGCAGGACCATTTTGATCGGCAGCGTCATCATCAACAGCAGCAAGTTCGACATGATCATGTAGCGCAAAAAGCCCAGCTTCACGAAATACTTGCGGAAGAACGTCACTGCCATCAGCGGCGGCAGGATGATGAAGTACGCCAACACCGCAATGATGCCCGGCGATTCGCGCAGCAGAATGTACAGGAATTCCGTGCCGCCGCTGGAGCCGGTAGGTGCTTTCGGCAGCGCCGTATTCAACCCGTTGATCCAAAAATACTGCGACAGGTTAACGTTGTTCAGCACCAGCACTTTGTGCGCGTCCCACGCTTCAAACGGCCCGAAGATGTTCCAATTGGGCCCTCGTAAAAACGTGCCCAGAATGATCAGCGTAACCCACAATTCCAAAAAGCCGAACTGGAACACGATGTAACTGAACTTCCGCTGGTTGATCGTGTAGTAGCCGTTGCCCTGCTTGTTGAAATCGAGGTACGGAATGGCCATCAGGCCGAAGATCACGAGGCTGGGCAGCACCACGCCGGCATACCAGGGGTCGAAGTACACCAGCATTTCCTGCAGGCCCAGGAAGTACCACGGCGCCTTGGACGGATTGGGCGTTTTCACACTGTTAGCGGGCTCTTCCAGCGGCGCCCGCAAGGCGATGGCCCATACCAATAAGAGCGCCGTGATGGCGATCATGCAGATCAGTTCGGTGTAGACCAGGTCCGGCCAAACCAACACTTTTTCGTCATCGAGCTTTTCCAGGGGCACTTCGCCGCGGGCCGTGCGGTCGTCGTTCTGTACCGCTTTATAGGCGGCCAGCCACGTGAAATAGCCTAGCAGGAACACCATCGACACGATGGGCACATTGTCGGGCTTGGTGACGATGGCGGCGAAATTCGGATCGGCCATCGCCAGGCCCATGAGCAACAGCGACGCATTCAGTAGCGCCCACGCCACCAGCGGCTTGGTGAAGAAGCGGCGGAACACAAAGAAAATGATCAACATCGACGACGTGCCCAGCGAGTACACCGTCGGGCCCGTGATCCAGTTGACGGCGTTGCGAATTGATTGAGGCAACTGCGGCATCATGCCCGGATTTCCGCTGGCCGCCAGCGGCGAAAGCACCACGAACACCGCCGCCACAATAACCCACACCAGCGCCGCGCGCAGATTGCTTCTCCGCTGCCACAGGTAATACGCCATCACGGCGTTCATCAACGCCAGGACGATGTAGTAGCCCCCCAGGAATCCGGAAATGCCTTCCAGAAACTGCGGCATGTTCGCCTCAGCCTCGGCAATCAAGGCAGCACATCCGAAATTCAACATAACCATATCCGTTCAAAAACTCGCCCCACGCCTCGGTCCACGTCCCCTCGTCCCTGTTCACAGCGGCCCGCTGATGCCGCCGTCTTTCCGCACACGCCAAAAATGGATCGCCAGTAAAAACGCCACTACCAATGGAATGGCGATGCAGTGCAACACGTAAAACCGATTCAACGTTTCCTCGCCCACGAAGCGCACACCAAGTAACCCAAAGCGCGCATCGCTAGCGTTGGTGATCATGTCGCGCCCGCCGAAGGAAAGCAGTGCGTGCCCCGGACCTTCGTGTCCCAAAATCGGCGTGGCGCGGGCCATGTTCGAACCCACGGTGATGGCCCAAATGGCCAATTGATCCCACGGCAACAGGTAGCCGGTGAACGACAACAACAGCGTGAGCAGCAGCAATATCACGCCCACCACCCAGTTGAATTCGCGCGGCGGTTTGTAGCTGCCCGTCAGGAACACGCGATACATGTGCAGCCAGACGGTAATCACCATGGCATGCGCGCCCCACCGGTGCAATTCGCGCAAAATGCCCAGGCTCGTCACGTCGCGCAGCGCCAGAATATCGTTGTACGCCCATTCCAGCGTGGGGCGATAATAGAACATCAACAGCACGCCGGTCACGGTTTCCACCAGAAACAGAAAGAACGTAACGCCCCCCATGCACCAGGTGTAGGAAAGCGCGATGCCCTGCTTCTTGATCGACACCGGATGCAGGTGCAAAAAGAAATTGGTCAGCATCACCACGATGCGATTGCGCCGGTCCAGCGGCATCGGGTGGCGGAAGATGCTCTTCCAGAGCTGACTTTCGCGAATCGTATCGCCGAGAGGCATTTGTCGTCCAATAGGTCTAAAAGTCTAAAAGTCTAAAAGTGCAAAAACTCGAATCGTCTTCTGCCGGCTCCATTTTGACGCTTCGACTTTTCGATTTTTCGACCCTGCCTCTCTCACACCGTCACGAAACTATCCGGGTCGGTCCATTGACCCAACTCTTCCTGGAACGTCTTGCTCTTGTCCACTTCCAATTGTCCGTCGTCGGCGACGTGGATCGCGTAGCGCTCCAACGGCCGCGGGGCGGGACCTTCGAAATTGATGCCGTCCTTGTAAAAGCCGCTGCCGTGGCAGGGGCATTTGAACTTCTGCTCCCCTTCCAGCCAATTGGGCGTGCAGCCCAAGTGCGTGCATACCGTTTTCAGGGCGTAGATTTCCGGCTTGCCGTTGTACTCGTAGTTCACAATCCACACGCCGTTGGTGGCTACGAATTTAGTTTCCACTGTGCCGGGGGCAAAGTTCTCTTTGAATCCCACTTTGAACCGGCTGGGCGGCTCGGTCAGGATGTTGGGGAACATGAATCGGGCCATCCCCAAGGTCCACAGGCCGTTGGTCGCCGCCAGCGACGTCATGCCCACCGCCAGCGCCGAGCCGAACAGGACGGCCAGAAATCCGCGGCGATCGTCTTCCGCAACGGCGGGTTTGGCCGGTTTGGGAATGGCGTAGGCCGGTTTGGGCGGCATCGGCGGCACGACGACTTTCGGCTTTTCGCGGCCGGCGCTTTGGGCGAGGCCTTCGCTTCGGCGGCTGCGGCTTCGGCCTTCGTGATCGGGCCCGGTTTTGCGCCTGCCCGCGCCGCGGCTAAAATGCTGGCGGTATCTTTTTCGACAGCGGCCGCCAGCTTCGCTGCCGGTTTTGCCGCGGCAGGTTTGGTGGGCGATGCTTTGGCGGCGGGCTTATCAGCCGATGCTTTAGCCGCCGGTTTTGCCGCTGCTGCGCCTGCCCCGCCGCGCGCCATTGCCAGAATATCTTTCACGCTGGGACGTTCGCCCGGCGCCAGTGGCTTCGATGGCTTGGCCGCGGCAGGCGTTGCGGCAGCGGGTTGCGTAGCGTCCGCCGCCGCCTGCGATTCTGCGGCCGGTTCCGCCGCGGCAGACGGCGCTTCATCGTCCGGCTTCTTGGACGGCGCTGCGCCACCTTCCTTGTTATCCGCTTTGCGTGCCGCCGCGAGAATTTCGGCGACCGACATTTTTTTATTTTCAGGCATTACCGTAGTTCCTATTCCGCCGGCGACTGGAAACATGGCGGGGCTGCCAAGTCCAAACTGCCGCGCGCGAGGAGGGTTACACCCGAACTTCAAACGTCCATCCCAGCGTTTGGCGGCAGCGAAGGCATGCACGCCGGAGGTAGGATTGTGACATTTTTCACGAAGTAACCCATGTTGTAACCGCAGCACGACTTTTGTCAACTGGGAATTGCCCCTTTACCCCTAGGCTTATCTCTATTTTATGCAGTCCGGGCCGGCAGGTGAAACACCCCTCTTTTGATAGGATTTGCGCCGGTTTTTGGCCCCGGTTTTCCTGTGCCGCAAAGGGTATTGGCGGTTCGGATTGCCTTCGAATCGGCTGCTGCGTATTAGAATAGAGCACCCGTGTCGTTGCACCCGCCGGGAATCGTCCGCCAGCTCAGGGAGGAACAGCACCATGAACATTCTGATTGTCGGCAGCGGCGGACG
>CAVZDC010000007.1:0-59391 GCA_963773925.1 Pirellulales bacterium | reverse complement strand
GTGCGGCTGACCGCGAGTGGGGGCAATGACACCTTCTTTGTTTCTGGATTGAACGTCACTCAGCAACTCTCGATCATGGATGCCGGCGGAAGGAACTCGACTTTTGTCGATCATCTGCTGGCCGACAGTTTGGACATTCAAACCGGCGTCGATGCCGATTCCGTGACGGTCACGAATACCACTGTCGCAAACGGCTTTACGGCCTATGACACCGGCGGAAACAATTCGTTTCGCTTGAGTAACCTGGCCGTCACCTCCGCGGGATTGACGCTCACGGCCGGCGACGGCAAGGACATCATCACGGTGGTCGGCAGCACGGTAGGCGGCGCCGGACTGGTGATTCATGCCGCCGAAGGGGCGAACTTAATCAATGTCAGCAGCGTCGTGGCATCGCACATCGGCGTCGATGCGGGAACCGGGGCCGATGTGCTAACCATCGCAAATTCCACGGCGACCTCGGGGATGACGATCGACGCCGGAGCGGGGAACAATTCGAACACTTTGCGCAACGTGAACATCAACGGCGGGCTGGGAATTACCGCCGGAGAAGGAAACGACTCGGTCGTCACGACCACCTCCACGATTGCGGGAGGTTGCACGGTCAGCCTTTCGAACGGAAACAATTCCGCAACGTTCATGCTGGATAATGTCACCGGCAGCGGTCTTAGCGTCGCCACGGGCACCGGCAACGACAAAGTGGTGCTCGTCAATACCAGCGTGCACAACGGCATTAGCATCGACGCCTCCAGCGGTTCGAATACGATTACTTTCAGCGGGCTTTCCGCGACAGGAAATGTGGGAGTTACTACGACCGACGGCAAAGACAAGATTTCGTTTTCTCGAGCGATTGTGGACGGCAATCTGACCATTGACTCCGGGGAGGAAAAAGACACGGTGTCGCTGCTTTCGGTGAGCGTGGGTTCGAATAGCATCACGGTGGAGGTGGGACCGGGCACGCAGGATTCCGTATCGGTCATCAACTGCACCGCGGGCACGGAAAGCTTTTCTGACACCGGTGGCACCGGTGGATCGATCATCGGCGCGAACAATCATTTTGCGACTCCGGCGGTCAGTGACCGGCTTTAGCCGACAGTTCGGCATTTGATGCCGCGTTCGCCGCGGGACGTCACGGTGTGAAATCTTCGGTGGCGCCCAAGGCTGCGGCGAAGTTGGCCAACAGATCGGCGGCGCGGTCGATGTCCTCCAGCGAAATCATCTCCACCGCGCTATGCATGTAGCGGTTGGGAATGCTCACCAAGGCTGCGGCCACGCCGGCGCGGGTGAGCTGGATGCTGTTGGCGTCGGTCGGAGTGGCGCGGCCGCAGGCGGCCAGTTGGTAGGGAATTTCGCCGGCCTTGGCGGCTTCGATCAGCTTCTCGACGACCTTCGGGTTCATGTTCGGGCCGCGATAGATGACCGGGCCTTTGCCCAGCGCAACATCTCCTTCTTGCTTTTTCTCAACCGTCGGGCAATCGGTGGCGTGGGTGACGTCGACGGCGATGCCCACTTGCGGATCGATGCCGTAAGCGCTGGTGTGCGCGCCGCGCAGGCCAATTTCTTCCTGCACGGTGGAAACGGCGAATAGAGCGCAGTTGAGTTTCTTGGTACTGGCGCCGACGCAGCGCTTCGATGCACACCCACAGGCCGCATTTGTCGTCCATTGCGGGCGAGTTGGCGAAATTGTTGCGCATCGGCTGGAAGCCGAGTTGCAGCGTGATCGGATCGCCGATGCGCACGCAGCTTCTCCGCCTCGGCCTTGTCCTTGGCGCCGATATCCAGCCACATGTCTTTCAGCTTCACCACCTGCTTGCGTTCTTCCTCGGTGAGCAGATGGATCGGCTTGCGCGAGATAATGCCCGGCACGGGCCCCTCGGTGGACCAGACCGTCATCCGCTGGCCGACCAGTTGCTGGGGGTCCCAGCCGCCGATCGTCTGCACGTAGACATAGCCTTCGGCGTCGATGTGCTGCACCAGCATGCCGATCTGGTCGCAGTGGCCGGCAAACATCACCCGCAGCTTGGCGTCGGGATTTTTCACCGCGATCACGTTGCCGTGCAGATCGGTGGTTACTTTGTCGGCAAACGGCTGCACGTAGCGGCGAACCAAATCTTGCACCGGCCGCTCATATCCAGAGGGACTGGGCGTTTCCAGGATTTTTTTCAGGAACTCGTGTGCGGCGGATTCCATGGATGACGATTCCTTCGGAAAGACGGACAGAAATCCAATCGGCTTGACGATGCTGCGAGCGGCATTCTAGCATGGCAGATTCTATTCTTTGTAGGTGGCTTTCGTCGTGCGTTGCTC
Organism: Pirellulales bacterium; assembly: GCA_963773925.1. Taxonomy (GTDB): domain Bacteria; phylum Planctomycetota; class Planctomycetia; order Pirellulales; family JADZDJ01; genus CAVRAW01. The sequence goes on along the minus strand of CAVZDC010000007.1, from coordinate 57,087 downwards.
GCGGTGCAAATAGTAGCACCTGCATCCCAGCCCTCTCCCGAAGGGAGCGGGAGTGAAACATGGACCAAACCAAAGTTGCCATCGTCGGGATGGGCACCGTCGGCACCGGCGTGGCGCGGCTATTGGTCGAGCATGGCGAACGGGCGGCGCGGCACTCCGGGCGGCGGATCGTGCTGGAATCGGTCGTGGTCCGCGATGGCGATAAAGTGCGCGGTTTGGATCTGCCGCGCGGCGTGCTCTCGACCGATCTGCAAAGCATCACGCGCAATCCGGAAATCAAGGTCGTGGCGCATCTGGTGGGCGGATTGGAACCGGCCCGGCAGATCATGCTAGAGCTGTTGGATAGCGGCAAAGACGTAGTCACCGCCAACAAGGCGCTGTTGGCCGAGCATGGGCCGGAGTTGTTCGATCGCGCCCGCGCGCTCGATTTGTGCATCGCCTTCGAGGCGGCGGTGGCCGGCGGCATTCCGATCATCGCCAACATCAGCCAGTGCCTGTCGGCCAATCAGATTCAATCGCTGCGCGGCATTCTCAACGGCACCAGCAATTTCATCCTTACGCAGATGGAAGAGCAGGGGGCCGATTACCAGACCGCGGTGCATGAAGCGCAAAAGCTTGGTTACGCCGAGGCCGATCCGACCATGGACGTGGACGGCAGCGACGCCACGCAGAAGCTGGCCATCTTGGCGCACCTGTCGTTCGGGGCCCGCGTGAATTGGCGCGATATTCCGCGCCGCGGCATTGATGGGCTGGACATCGCCGATTTGAAATATGCCAAAGAACTGGGCTACCGGATTAAACTGATCGCCATGGCGGAGTTGCAATCCGGCGGCGTGGATTTGCAAGTCTCGCCCATGCTGGTGAAGGTCGGCGCTCCTTTGGCCGAAGTGCGCGGGGCGTTCAACGCCATCAGCGTGGTGGGCGATGCGGTCGGGCCGTTGATGTTCCACGGCCAGGGCGCCGGGCAAATGCCAACCGCTTCCGCCGTGGTGGCCGACATGATCGACATGGTGGTGGGCCGGGCGCCGATCACCTTCCGCAACTTGGAATTGTGGTCGGACCAGGCTTCCGCGGCGCGGCCGCTGGATCACGCCAAATCGACCGGCAAATTCTATTTGCGATTCTTGGCGGCCGACGAGCCGGGCGTTCTGGCAGACATTGCCGGCATCTTGGGCAAGCATAAGATTTCAATCGCGTCAGTCATTCAGCATGTGGCCGGCCGGACCGACGACGGATTCACGCCGCTGGTCATCATGACGCATACCGCCACCGAGAAAAACGTCGAAGATGCCGCCGAAGAAATCGATCGTTTGAAGAGCGTGCGGCCAATCAGCGTGCGGTTACGAGTACACGAGTAGCCCCCGGCTCCGGCGGGGGGCCGATGCGGAGAAGATTGTCCCTTGAAATACGCTCTCATCATCCCCGACGGCGCCGCCGACGAGCCGCAGGACTCGCTAGGCGGCAAAACGCCGCTGCAGGCGGCTCGCACTCCGGCGATGGATGCGATTGCCAAGGCTGGCGTCGTGGGGCGCTCGAACAACGTGCCGCCGTCGTTGCCGCCGGGCTCCGATGTGGCATGTCTAAGTCTGCTGGGCTATGACCCGATGCAGCATTTCACCGGCCGCGCGCCGTTGGAAGCGGCGGCGCAAGGAATCCAGCTTGGCCCGGAGGATTGGGCGATCCGCTGCAATCTGGTGACGGTCGAAAACCAGACGATGCGCGATTTTACCGCCGGGCATATTTCGACCGAAGAGGCCAAGGAACTGCTGGCGACCGCGCAGGAGCATATCGGCAGCGACCAGTTGCAGTTTTATCCGGGCGTCAGCTATCGCAATCTGCTGGTCTATCGCGGGGCGAATCAGGCCGCGCCGTTTTCCGCCGATACGCGAGCCACGCCGCCGCACGATCTGACCGATAAATCGGTGCTGCACGATCATCCGCGTGGCCCGGGCAGCGACGTCTTGAATCACCTCATGGAAGAAAGCGTTGGTCTGTTTGCCGATCATCCCGTGAACAAAGCGCGCCGCGCCGCAGGCAAACCACCGGCCACGAATATTTGGCTCTGGGGGCTGGGGCGCACGCCACGCCTGGAGCCGTTCCAAAAACTTTACCACGTCCAAGGGACGATGATCACCGCAGTCGATCTGTTGCGCGGCCTGGCGGCGCTGGTCGGATGGCAGCGGATCGAAGTGCCCGGCGCGACCGGCTATATCGACACCGATTATGCAGCTAAGGGCCGCTATGCGATCGAAGCGCTGCCGGAAACCGATTTGATCTGCGTACACGTCGAGGCCACCGACGAAGCCTCGCACATGGGAAACACCGCCGAGAAGATCAAAGCGCTGGAGCAGATCGACCTGCACATTGTCGCCCCGCTGCACGAGGCCTTGAAAAAGGAGGGCGAATACCGCATCCTAGTTTCCCCCGATCATCCCACCCCGGTGCGGCTGAAAACCCACAATCACGGCGCGGTGCCAATTGCGATGGCCGGCAGCGGCATTAAACCCGACGCGGCGAGCACGTACGACGAAGTGGCCGCCGGCAAATCATCGCTGGCGTTCGACGAAGGGTGGCGGCTGATGGGGTGGTTTTTGGGAAAGTGCAACTAGCTCCTGTATCGGCATTCCCTACTCTCCATTCCACATTCCCCATTTGCCGCCCTATGCCCATCGTTGTTCAAAAATTCGGCGGCACCAGCGTGGCCGACAGCCAGAAAATTCTGGCCGCCGCGCAAAGCCATTCGTACGCAGCAGCAGGGCAACCAGGTAGTGATGGTCGTTAGCGCCATGGGGCATCAAACCGATCATCTGGTCGATTTGGCGAAGCAAATTACCGATCGGCCCGATGCTCGCGAAATGGACATGCTGCTCTCGACCGGCGAGCAAGTCAGCGTGGCGCTCGATGGCCATGGCGCTGCATAAGCTGGGGGCCAAAGCCGTCAGCCTGACCGGGGCGCAAATCGGCATCCGCACCGACAGTACGCACACCAAGGCGCGCATTCATTCGATTTCGACCGATCGCATGCGGCAATTGCTCGACGAAGGCAACATTGTGATCGCCGCCGGCTTTCAGGGCATCGACGAAAACTTCAACATCACCACGCTGGGGCGCGGCGGCAGCGATACCACGGCCGTGGCCCTGGCCGCCGTGCTGGGCGCTTCCTGCGAAATCTATACCGACGTCGACGGCGTCTATACGACCGACCCACGGCAATTGCCAGAAGCGCGGCGCGTGAAGCGCATCAGCTACGACGAAATGCTGGAGCTGGCGAGCCTGGGGGCCGCGGTGATGCATAGCCGCTCGATCGAATTCGCCAAGAAATTCGGCGTGCCGGTGCACGTGCGCTCCAGTTTCAGCGACACGCCGGGAACGATGATTGTGGCCGAGCCGGAATCGGCCAGTCGGGCGGTGTGCGGCGCGGCGCTGGTGAAGGACGAAGCGCGGATCACCATCGAAGGGGTGCCCGATAAGCCCGGCATCAGCCATGCCATCTTTGCGCGGATCGCCAAGCGCAACATCGCGGTCGATATGATCGTGCAAAACATGGGCGCCCACGGCAAAGCCGACATTTCGTTCACCGTGCCGCGCGACGACGTGCCCACCACGCTGGAAGCCGCACGCGAGGCCGTGGCGGAATTGGGCGCCAGCGGCGTCAGCCACGACGACAATGTTGCCAAGCTTTCGGTGGTGGGCTTGGGCATGGCGCGGCAGACGGGCGTCGCCACGAAGTTCTTTCAGGCCTTGGGTGACGCCGGCGTAAACATGGAAACCATCACCACCAGCGAAATCAAAATCAGCGTACTGGTGGCCCGCGATCAAGCCACTACCGCGTTGCGGGCCGTGCATGCGGCATTCGGGCTGGATAAAGAACCCACGGGCGGCGGCCAGGAAGAATCCGCCGGCAAACGTGCGGCGGATGGCGACTCTCAGGGCCGAGGAAATCGTGCGCCGGTTGCAGGGGATGGAAGATTTGACGATCGATGAAATTTCGCTCGACGAAAGCCAGGCACGCGTGTCGATCGACGAAGTGCCCGATCAGCCTGGCACCGCGGCTGCCCTGTTCAAAGAGATCGCCGCGGGCGACATTTTCGTCGACATGATCATTCAAAGCTACAGCCGCGCCGGCAAGGCGAACCTCTCGTTTACCGTGCCGAAAAAAGATGTGGATCGCAGCGCCGCAATTGCCCAGCAAGTGGCGAAGCGATCGGGCTGTGGGGCGGTGAACAGTTCGCCCAAGATCGACAAGATTTCGGTGCAAGGCATCGGCATGCGCAGCCACAGCGGCGTGGCGCTGGGTTTGTTCCGCTCGCTCTCGGAGGCTGGCATCAACCTCGACCTGATGAGCACCAGCGAAGTTCGCGTGAACGTGCTGGTCGATTCGATGGCGGGGCAGAAGGCGCTGGCCACGCTGCAGAAAACGTTCGGGCAGAAGTAGTAGGCGGAAGGCTGTCGGCGAGTATGCAGTGCGAAGCGGCATCACCGCCTACTGCTTTCCGCCTACCGCCTACTCTTATTCGCCCAGCACGTCGTTGAGCACTTCTTCGGCCACGTAGATCGGCAGCGGCGGATCGGTGGTCACCGCCACGGCGATGGCGTCGGAGGGGCGGGCGTCGATCTCGATCAGTTCCCCTTCTTTGCGCACGCGAATCAGGGCGAAATACGTGTGCTCTTTCAACTCGCTGATCACCACGTCTTGCAATTCGCCGCCGAGCTGATCGATGGTGTTCACCAGCAGATCGTGCGTCAGCGGGCGCGGCGATTGAAATTGCTTCACGCGGCGGTCGATGCTGGTGGCTTCGAAGATGCCGATCAAAATCGGAAACTGCCGCTCGCCCTCGACCTCTTTCAGGTAGATGACCTGCTGGTCGTTGATTTCGCTGATGATGATCCGCGACAATTCCATCTGCACGGGCATGGTCGATCCTTTGCGTTAAATTCGGCGTATTCCCGATTATAGAACGCGGCGCGGAGTGCAATCCAGTGGCCGCTAATTCAGGACTTTCCAGCGGCAGTTTTTTGCAGCAGTTCGAGCGTGGCGCTGGTCGAGGCCTTGGTGGCCCGCAATTCGTCGAGCGCGGCTCGTTCTTTGTTGATCACCGCTTCGGGGGCGCGGCTGACAAAGGCCTCGTTGGAGAGTTGCTTTTCTTTGCCGGCAATCATTTGATCCAATTTGGCCAACTCTTTTTGCTTGCGGCCGATTTCGGCGGTTACATCGATGTGCTCCGCCAGATCGACATAAACCTCGATACCGGTGGCAGTGAAATGGGCCGACATCGGCGGGGCGGCGACGGTGGGACCGATTGCGGTTGGGACCGCGCCGGCCATCGATTCGAAGTAGGCCCGCATCGGTTCCAAGAGCGCGGTCGCGGCGGAATCGGCGCGGGCGGAAAAATGAATCGTGGTTTTCGGTGCGATCCCCTGGCGGGCGCGCACTTCGCGCAGGCCGCGGAGCACTTCCTGGAACCGCGCAAAGCGGGCTTCGATCGGCTCGTTCACCAGCGATTCGTCGGCCTCGGGCCACGGAGCAATCATAATGCTCTCCGCCGCCGCTTGCGGTTTAGCCAGCCCGCGCGGCAGGCGCGACAGCGTTGAGCCGCTGCCATACATCCTCAGTGATGAACGGCGCCATCGGATGTAACAGCCGCATGATGGTATCGAGCGTGTGAGCCAAAATGCGCTGAGCCACGGCGCGCGTGGCGGGATCCTGCAGGCGTGATTTGCTCATCTCCAAATAAAAACTGCAGAATTCGTCCCAGACGAAATCGTACAGCAGCCGCGCGGCGTCGGCGTATTTGAACTCTTCAAGCGAGGCAGTGTAATGCATGGTGACGGTTGATAGCCGGCTCAGAATCCATTGATCCTCGACCGAAAGCTTGTCCCGCGGCACCGGCCCGGCCGTATAACCTTCCAAATTCATCAAGGCGAACCGCGAGGCATTCCACAGCTTGTTGCAGAAGTTGCGGGCCAGTTCGAACCGTTCGCTCACCACCGCGCCGCGGAGCAGGGCGGTGTCTTCCGACTTGGTGGCCCATTGCGTGGAGAATGGCTTGCGGCAATGCGGGCATTCGACGCGCGGCTGCGTACGATTCTTGTGCGTTTGCTCGATCAGCTTGTGGCAGTGCGGGCATTCAAACTCGACCGGCATCCGCACGTCTTGCGTTTCGGTGGTGAGATACGCCAGCCCGAACCGCAGCGCATCGGTGCCGAACTTGGAAATGATATCCAGTGGATCGACGCCGTTCCCCTTGCTCTTGGACATCGTCTCGCCGTAGCCATCCAAGATTTTGGGGTGAATGTACACATCGTGGAACGGCTCTTCGTTGAGGTTGTACTGCCCCATCAGCACCATGCGGGCGACCCAGAGCGTGATAATCTCGCGGCTGGTGATCAGCACGTCGGTGGGATAGTAATACTTTTGTTCGTTCCAATCCGGATTGGCGGGGCCTTTTGGCTTATCGGACCGCGACGGTCCGGGCCAGCCTAACGTGCTCATCGGCCACAGCGCGGAACTGAACCAGGTATCGAGCACGTCGGGATCACGATGGATGTAATGTGCGTATGTCACGAACTTTGGCGGCTCCATGCATCTGCTCCAACGACAGACCGATGCCTTCGCAATGATCGAAGTCCTTGATGAGCCGCTTCAAGTTTAGTCAGTGCAGCTTCGGCCTCGTGGGACTTTGCGCATAACCAAAATATGTTTGGAAGATCGCCCTGTTGGACAAATCACGTCCTGTTTCGGAATGTTGCTAAGTTCAAGAAATTCATAGATCAGACGTGAAATCGACTTCGACGTCGGATGTCGCTACTTCCCACACAGGAATTCGATGCCCCCACCACAATTGGCGGCCGATGCACCAGTCGCGTTTTTCGCCGAGCCAGTCGAGATAGGATTTGGTGTAGCGTGACGGCGTGATTTTCACTTTGCCGCTAGTCACGGCGTCTCGACTGCATCCTGATTTTGGGCTAAGCCGGGTTTGCCGTCGGTGTCGCCCATTTTCACGAACCATTGATCGGCCAGGTACGGCTCGATCGGGGTTTTCGAGCGATCGGAGTGGGCCAGATCGATTTCGCGGTCTTCACGGTCGGTTTCCGGATTGTGCAGGCCCAGCGCCACTCAGATCGGCGACCACGCGCTTCGCGGGCCTTGGTGTGCATTTTCAGGCCGCGGTATTTTTCCGGCACGGTGTCATTCAGCGTGCCGTCGGGAGTCATGATGTTGATTGCGCCGATTTCTTTGTGACGCTGCCAAACGTCGTAGTCGTTGGCGTCGTGGGCCGGCGTGATCTTCACGCAGCCGCTGCCGAGTTCCGGCTTGGCCCAGGGATCTTCGATCAGTGGAATTTCGCGGTCGACCAGCGGCAGCATCACTTTGCGGCCCGCATTGGCCATGTTGCGCAGCTTGAACAACTGCGGCAGCACCGTTTTGCGTCGCTCGCCGATTGCATCGATTTCTGCTTGGATCCCGCCTTTTTCTTTCGCCGGCGCGGCGGCGAGTTTTTCGCGCAATTCCTTTTCGACCTTATCCAGCGCCGCGGCGGGATCGGGATGCACCGCCACGGCGGTATCACCCAGCATCGTCTCAGGGCGCGTGGTGGCGATTGTCACGTGCGTCGGTTCGCCGGGTTTGCGGATCGATCACCGGATAGCGGAAGTGCCAGAAGTGGCCCTTCACGGTGTCGTGATACACCTCGTCGTCGGCCACGGCGGTTTGCAGGTGCGTGTCCCAATTCACCAGCCGCTTGCCGCGGAAGATCAGTCCATCCTTGAACATCTTGAAAAACGTGTGCCGCACCGCGCGGCCGCACATTTCATCGAGCGTGAACCGCGTGCGCCGCCAATCGCAACTGAAGCCCATCTGGCGGAATTGCTCCAGAATGCGGGCTTCGTATTTGTCTTTCCAATTCCAAATGCGATTGACCAAACCTTCGCGGCCCAGCTTGTGGCGGTCGAGGTTTTCTTCCTCTTTCAACCGCCGCTCGACCACGGCCTGCGTGGCGATGCCGGCGTGATCGGTGCCGGGCATCCACAGCGTGTTGTAACCCTGCATGCGCTTCAGCCGGATGATGATGTCTTGCAGCGTGTCGTTCAGCGCATGGCCCAGGTGCAGCGCGCCGGTGACGTTGGGCGGCGGAATGACGATCGTGAACGGCCCCTTGGGGTAGCGATTATTTCCCGGATCCGGATCGCTGTTGAAATAGCCGCGCTCTTCCCAATATTTGTACCACTGCTCTTGCGCGGCGGTATGATCGTACTGCTTGGGAAGTTCTTCGGCGGTGGGAGAAATAGGACTGGGGTTGCTCATGGAATATCGAATGCGGAAAGTTCGTCGTTTTGGAACCGGTCATTATGGCCGCTAGCGAAGGAAATCGACCAGCGGGACTTCCGTGTGCGGAGTAAAGAGGCGCGGTCACTTGGACCGCGTTGGTACAGCAACCGACTTGCTCGTCTTTGCAGAGCTTGTATTCGACGGCGTCGACCAGAGCCATCCAACTGGCTTCGATGATGTTTTCGCTGACGCCGACGGTTCCCCACACGTCTTTGTCGTCGCGGCTTTCGATGGTCACGCGCACGCCGGCGGCGGTGCCCGCTTCGCTGTTGATCACCCGCACCTTGTAATCCACCAGGTGCATCTCGTTGAGGTTCGGGAAGGAGCCGTTGAGCGCCTTGCGCAGGGCGGCATCGAGCGCGTTCACCGGCCCATCGCCTTCGGCCACTTCGTGCCGCTGGGTTTCCCCGACGCGAATTTTAACCGTGGCTTCGGTATGCAGCGGGCCGGGCTCGTCGCTTTCGACTGAAACGTGATACTTGAGCGTTTCGAAGTGCGGCTTGAATTTGCCGGCCGCGCGGCGCACCAACAGATCGAACGACGCCTCGGCGGCTTCGAACTGATAGCCTTGGTTTTCCAACTTAACGACTTGCGCCAGGATGCGGTCCATCATTTCCTTGTCGTCTTGCAGATTGTGGCGCGTGGTGAGGGCCACGATGTTCGATCGGCCGGAGAGTTCGCTGAGCAGAATGCGCCGTTCATTGCCCACCTTTTCCGGCTCGATGTGTTCGTAGCTGTTTGTGACCCGCGCCACGGCGTGCACGTGCATGCCGCCTTTATGGGCAAAGGCGCTGTGGCCGACGAACGGCTGATTGGTGCGATAATTCATGTTCGCCAGGTCGTACACGTACCGCGAAAGCTCGGTGAGGCGCTGCGCACCGCCTGGGCGCCAGCACTTCGTAGCCCTTCTTCTTCACGGCAAGATTGGCGCAGACGGAAATCAGATCGGCGTTTCCGCAGCGCTCGCCGACGCCGTTGATGGTGCCTTGCACCTGCACTGCGCCGGCGTCGATGCCGGCCAACGAATTAGCCACGGCCAAATCGCAATCGTTGTGGCAATGAATGCCCACCGGAACGTTCGAGCGCCTTCTGGGCGGCTTTGGTCAGCTGCCAGATTTCCTCGGGCATGCTGCCGCCGTTGGTATCGCACAGCACCACCAGTTTCGCGCCCGCTTCGGCGGCGGCGCGGATGGTTTTGGCGGCGTACTCGGCATCGAGCTTCCAGCCGTCGAAGAAATGCTCCGCATCGTAGATCACTTCCCGGCCGCAATCGCGCAGATACTTGATCGTTTCGGCAATCATCGCCAGATTTTCCTCCAGCGACACGCGCAGCACCTCGGTCACGTGGAAAGCGGAGGTCTTGCCGACGATGGTGACCGTTTTTGCCCCGGAATCCAACAGCGATTTCATGCCCGGATCTTGTTCCGGCTTCGTGCCTTTGCGGCGCGTCATGCCGAATGCGCACACTTCGGCATGCTTGAGCTTCAATTCCGGCAGCGCGCTGAAAGAACTGGGCATCCTTTTCGTTCGAAAGCGGATAGCCCCCTTCGACGAAATCGAAGCCCAGGTCGTCCAATCGCCGGGTAATCAGCAGCTTGTCTTCGAGCGAAAAGTTGACGCCTTCGCCCTGGCTGCCGTCGCGCAATGTCGTGTCGTAAATCTGGATGCGGCGCATATTTATATAAGGATAGCCTACCGGCGCCTACGGTTCGCTTGCGGCGAAAGCCCTATTTTTGATTTGACAGGCTGGCGCGATAGTTCGTCAACCAGGCCTCAATTTCGCCGGCCAGCCTGGTTTGGCCGTTGGATCGGGCCATTTCGATCGCCTTTTGGGCCAGTGCGACCGCCTGCTCGGGATGGTTAGCCGCGGCGTAGGCCAACGCCATGTTCGCCCAGCCTTGAACGTATGTCGGCTTGTACTCCACCGCGAGTTGGAATTGTTCGATCGCTGCCGGTGCCTTGCCAAGCTTGCCGTATGCCAGGCCGAGATTATTGTGGGCATCGACATAGGAGGGCTGCAGTTGCACAGCAATCTGATACTGCTGGACTGCGTCGCGGAGTCGATCGGCCCGCGATAGTGCGTTGCCCAGGTTGAAATGGGCCAGGTAATCGTTGGGTTGGGAATTGAGCACATCTTGCCACAGAGTTAGATCGTCGTGGTAAACCGCCAGCCGCTCGAAGCTGATTGCTCCCAACAGAGTTGCCAGGAGCAAACCGCCAGCGACGGCCAGTCGTTCTCCCGAGGAAACGGTTGACGAGCGTTGGGCGCCGGCCGCTGCGGAGCGATCTTCGGACTGCTGCGCGATCCAGTAGCCCCCCGTGACCACCAGCGTGATGATCGCCGCCAATGGCAGATACATTCGGCGTTCGGCCGCAACCTCGGTGATGATCGGTATCACCAATGTCGGTGAGAGGATGATCAGCACGGTCGCCAGGACGAAACCCACCGCAGCGCGTCGCCACAAAAGCACCAATGTGCCGATTCCAACCAGCACAGCGGAAACCACCCAGGGCCACGCTTCGGCGAGCGAAGTGAGATATGGGAACTCGTAATGAATTGAAAGCGGCCAAGGCCAAACGACTAATTTTGCGTACATCCACAGCGCCTTGGCTTGGGTCAGCCACCAAACCTTGGCGGGAATTCCCAGACCGAAACCCGCCGTGGTGGAGCGCGGCCCGTGATAGTTAAGCCACAGCAAAAGTGTCCAGGTCGCCGCTAACAGAGCGTACAGCGGCCACGATTGCCGGAGTGCCCGGCGAAACGAACCGCTGATGAAACGTGCGCTCAAACAGCAGCACGACAACAGGCGCCGTGACCATCACTTCCTTGCAGGCCATGCCGGCAAGGCAAGCTAGACCGGCTAGCGCCAACCATCTGCGACGGCCGGCCTGCGAATCGGCCGCCCAGTACCTTAGACTGGCGTACATCGTGGCCAGATAAAAGAAGCCGACCATAAGCTCTGTCCGCTGAGTAATGTAAACAACCGTTTCGGTTTGCAGCGGATGCAAGGCCCATAAGAGGGCGACGAAAAACGCCAACGGGCCGGCGGTGCGCGAAAATTTTCCTGCAAAGCAGTCCAGCGTCAGCGTGCGCCGGACGATGCCCATCAACAGCAGCGCCGACAGCAGGTGCACCATCAAATTGAAAACGTGGTACCCGACCGGATTGAGCTGGCCGAAGTGATAGTTGATGGCCAGGGAAAGATTCGCCAGCGGCCGGCCGGAATTAGGCAGCTCCTTAAACGGATTCAGCGGACCGGGATGCTGCGAATCTCCCAACAGCGGCCATAGCCGCGTGATCGAAGTGTTTTTGACGATGCTGACGTCATCGTCAAAAATGAAAGGCGATTCAAGTGCCCGGCCGTAGACCAAACACACCGCGCCCGCCAGCAGCGCGAATTGCAGAGCTCGGAATGCACGTGGATTGGTCATACGCTGCAACTGACTGATGCCGAGGGGCTAGCGGCTTGACGGGCCGCCCGCATCGCCCGGCCGGTTCTGATGAGCAAGATAAGCGTCGAGCCAAGTTCGGATGCGACCTTCCAGCGCGGTTTGCCCCTGAGAGCTGGCCAGGTCGATCGCATGTTGTGCGGCGGAAATGGCGTTGGCAGGCTGCTGCATTCGGGCGAATGTTTCCGCCAGGTGAAAGCAAGCCTCGGTGAATTGCGGCTTGATCTTTAGGGCCTGCTGGTAGTGTTCGGCCGCTTCCTCCAGCCGACCTTGCTGCGCAAGCACCGCTGCCAGTCCGGCGTGGGCTCCGCCATGGTCGGGCTGATAGCGAATGGCCGCTTCGAATTCGTCGATCGCTTTTTGTGGCTGCTCGCTTTTGAAATACGCCAGGGCAAGGCCGCTGTGTGCATCGGCGTAGCTGGGATCTGTAGCGATCGCCTGCTGAAACTGGGCGATTGCCTCCGGCAGTCGTGCCGAGTTGGCCCAGTAGTGTGCCGTAGTCGGTGGAGATGTCAGGGGAATTAGGATTCAGGAGGATTGCATGGCGAAAATTTTCCAGGGCCTGGTCAAGATGGCCCAATCGCTGATGGGCAAGGGCGATATTGTAGTACCCTTCGGTGAGCTTGGGGTTGTCGCGGATCGCCTGCTGGCATTGTTCGATTGCTTCCTGTAGCCGGCCGGCTCGGTTCAACTCGGCGCCCAGGTTGTTGCGAATCAGCGCGGCATCGGGGTTTTTCGCCAGAATGGCTCGATAGAGCGTGATGGGATCGGCGTAGATTTGGCTTTGTTGCCAGGTCAGAAAGGTCAGCATCTGGTGGCAGCGGCGACGGCAGTTGCCATCGCCGCATGGCGCATGCCGCGCGCCCGTTCATACCAAACGCTCCAGATCGCTGCCGACAAGTGCCATCACGCTAATAATGCGCGATGTGCTGATAGTGATCTGCCACGCAGCGAAAATCTCATGAATCCCACGTCGGCAAATCCCAGCACCGGCACCAGCGCCACGCAAAAGGTGCCCCAGGCAAACAACAGCGAGCGGCTCAGGCTGGCGTGCGGCACGATACGAACGCCAGAGCAATATTGCCGTTATGAAACGGCGACCAGCAGCGGCAACCACCACAGCAAGTTGCCAATTTGAATGTGCCACATGGGATAAACAAACACCAAATTGATCGGCAAAAGCGCCTTGGAGAAATAGAACCATACCGCGGTGCCCGCGCCAGCCAGACGCTCGGCAAAGCCGGAGCGAATCGTCTCGCCGCCGACGACACGCTGCATGCTCCAGACATTCATCAGCACCATCACGATGGCGACGATAAAAAACGGCACGCTCCGCCAAATGTCGAATCGAGTGATCCGACCGCGTCGCCACCATGCCAGTCCCAACAGGATGATCGGCAAAGTCGCCGGCGAGCCTTTGCTAAGCATCGCCAGCACAAAAGCGAGCAGGCTGAGCCGATACCATTTCTCTCCTGTCGACCGTCGGCAGCACCGGTTTCAGTTTCCGGTGACGTCAATTGGTCGCCGCGGGGAATGAGTTCGTCGACTTCGCATACCAGAAGATCGATATCAAAAAGAACACCAATGCGAGCAGATCTTTCCGCTGCGAAATCCAGGCCACGGATTCCACGTTCACCGGATGCACGGCGAACAATAATCCCGCAAAAAACGCGCCCGGGACGCGAAGCCTTTTGAGAACCGCCCATACGAGCAGCGCCGACGCGATGTGCAACAGTAAATTGGTGACATGATAACCGGTGGGATTCATGTCCCCACAGCCGCCACTCGATCCACAGACTTGTATTGGAAACCGGATAATAATCCGCCGGCCGGTTTGTGAACCAAAACCAATACAGCCCATCGGGCGCATTGATATAACGACTGTCCGTCAAGTACATGTCGTCATCGATGATGAATCGCCCATTCAAGCAAGGCAGATAGGCCAAACACGTCAGCGCGGCGATCAGCAGCGCTCCGTTGATCGGAGTCAGGCGAGGCAAGCCGGCCGTCGCCCCACCGGCGTGGGAAGCAATCGGTCGCAGTTCATTTGTGGGAATGGACATCGGAGTTTGCTCGCGCCATTACGGCGATGCGGTGTTTGTCGGCGAAGGGGATGCCGCGCGCGGTTCGGCTTTCGGAGCTCGCGCCGTGTTCAACCAGGCTTCGAGTTGCCGCGCTAAGTCGGATTGCCCTTGCGCGAGCCAACTCGAGTGCTTTCTGCACCATGCTGCGGGCCTCGTCGTCGCGGCCAGCATCGGCATAGGCCAGTGCCAGCGCGGAAACGTTGGTATAATTCGGCTTCAAACTCAACGCTTGCTCGTATTGCTCGATCGCTTCCGACAGCCGGCCTTCTCGCGCCAAGGCCACACCCAGATTGTAGTGTGCCTTCGCCTGGTGCGGATTTTGTTGCAAGGCAATGCGGAATTGCTGGATGGCCTCTTCGGAGCGCCCTGCCGTCGCCAACGCAACCGCCAGGTTGCCGTGCGCCTCAGCGTACGACGGGCGAAGCAGTAGCGCCTGTTGATACTCTTCGATTGCCCGCTGCAGTTGGCCAGAGCTGACCAGAGCGAGGCCGAAGTTATAGTGTGCGTCGGCATAACCGGGTTTCAGTCGCAGCGCTTCGCGAAAGTGACTGATGGCTTCCTGCGTTTGACCCGATTGGGCCAACGCGCTGCCCAGGTTGTTTTGTGCGACGCAGTTATCGGGTTGCGATGCCAGAGCACTTTGCCACAGTTGGATCGGATCGTTGTACTCAGTCGCCCGGCTGGCGCTGGCAACGCTGAAAACCACCGCCAGGGCCACGGCCGCGGCGCCCATGATGAGTTGCGGCCGACGATCGAATACCGTGCGTTTACCGACGGCCGCCGATGGCTGCATCAATCGTCGGATCTGCCAGTATCCGCCGACGACCGCCAGCGCGATCAGTGCCGCCAGGGGTAGATACATGCGTCGCTCCGCGGCCACTTCGGTAACGATGGGCACGACCAGCGTCGGCGACAGGATCAGCAGCACCCATGCGCCCACGAAGCCCACAGCACTGCACCGCCACAGCAGCACCACCGTGGCGACCATCAATAGCACCGCGGGCACAAGCCAGGGCCAAGCGGCGCCAAAGGTCATCAAGTACGGCATCTCGTAATGAATCGATAAGGGCCAAGGCCAAACCGCTAATTTCAAATACATCAACAGGACTTTCGCCTGGGTGAACCACCAGGCGTAAGCCGGCACTTCCAAATTGAATCCGGCCGATCTCGACCGCGGTGCGTCGTAGTTCAGCCACAACAGCAGTCCCCAACTGAAAAACAAGCCCGACGTACAGCGGCCAGGACGCTTTGAACGCTCGGCGGAAACGAACCACTAATAAACGTTCGCTCGAACAGCAGCACGATCACCGGCGCCGTGACCATCACCTCTTTCGAGGCCATCCCGGCCAGGCATGCCAAGGTGGCCAGCGCCAACCAGCAACCTCGGCCGGCCGGCGAAGCCGCCTGCCAATAGCGCAAGCTGGCATACAGCGTAGCCAGATAGAAGAACCCCACCAAAAGTTCCGTCCGCTGGGTGATATAGACGACCGTTTCGGTCTGCAGCGGATGCAGGGCCCACAGCAGGGCCACGAGAAAAGCCAGCAGCGGTGCGCTGTGAGTAAATCGACCTTCGAAGTAGTCCAGACACAGTGTGCGGTGAACGATCGCCATCAACACCAGCGCCGTAAGCAGATGCAGAATGATGTTCGTTACCCGGTAGCTCGCCGGATCGAGCTGGCCGAAATGATAATTCACAGCCAGCGAAAGATTCACCAGCGGGCGGCCGCTAGTGGTCATTTCCGCGGGTGGATTCAATGGCCCAGGTGATTCGCGCGTGCCATAAAGGGGCCACAGCCGCATGATCGAAGGATTTTCGCTGATGCTCGCCGGGTCATCGAAGATGAACGGGGCATCGGCAGCTCGGCCATACACGAACCAGACCGCGCAGCCCAGGATCGCCGCTGTTATCAAGAACCAAACGATTTGCTTCAGCATGGGCCCGGATGGCGAACCGGCGGATGAAACCGGCTGGTCGACGGCGTTTTGTAAACTTATGGCTGCCATGTGCACCAATTCCTTAGTTTACTCGGCCAGACTGCCGAAATAAAACCCGCGCGGAGTAGCGCAACCACGCAGGGAACGCAAAGAAGTGGCCCGCAAGCGATGAACGGCGCCGGGGCCCACCGCTGTTAAGTGCTATGCGCTTTCGGCGCGGAAGCGCTGCGACGAATCGGTCGATTCAAGCGGGTTATCGACACTTTCGTCCTCGTCGTCTGCGTATTCCTCCGCATCATCGCAGTCTTCGTCCGATTCGTCGGATTCGTCGTCGTATTCTTCGTCCGGCTCCTGATCCGACTCGTCCGTGGCTTCCCACGGTGTCTCGTCTTCAGCGTCATCTTGATCGACGTCATCGTCATCCTGTTCGATCTGCGGCACGATACGGTTGCGGCGCACCTTGGGCGACTCGGCAGCGGTCAACGCGGTTTTTACACCGCTGGACGCAGCAGAACCGGCTTTCGGCGCCGCCGTTGCACCGCCGCTCGACGGATTGCTCATCGCCGCCCATTGTTCCAGCGTGAGCAACACCTCGCGGGCCTGCGAGCCGTTGTACTCGCCCACGATGCCGTCTTCGGCCATGTAGTCGATCAAGCCGCGCGGCCCGGCCGTAGCCAATGCCCAGTGCCCGTTGCAACAGCGAAACGCTGCCGCGTCCTTCGCGAATCACGATGTCGACGGCCTGCTCATACAGTTCGTCGCGATTCTTGAACCGCTCTGCGCCGCTGCCGTCGCCGGAGACTGTGGGTTTAAGCTGCACTAGCTCGGTGACGAAGTGCGGCTGGGTGGTGCCGACGAAATCCAGCAGGCGGTTGATTTCGTCGTCGCTCATATACGTGCCTTGGCCACGCAACAACGTGCTGGTGCCGGGCAGCAGAAACAACATGTCGCCGTTGCCCAACAGCTTGTCGGCCCCCATTTCGTCCAGCACCACGCGGCTGTCGGTGCGGCTGGCCACCTGGAAGCAAATGCGGGCCGGGAGATTCGATTTGATCAGGCCGGTGATGACGTCGACAGTCGGCTTCTGCGTGGCCAGCACCAGGTGGATGCCGACCGCTCGGCTCTTTTGCGCCAGGCGGATGATGTGCTGTTCCACTTCCTTGGCGGCGATCATCATCAGGTCGGCCATTTCGTCGGCCACGATCACGATGTACGGCAAGTGGCGCGGAATGGCGGCCCGCTCCTCGGCATTTTCCGGCCGCAGGCGGCGCATCAATTCCTGCTCGTCCATCTGGTTGTAAACGCTGATGTGCCGTGCGCCGGCCCGAGCCAACAGGGCGTAGCGTTCTTCCATCTTTTCGACTGCCCACGCGAGGATGGCTTCGGCCTTGCGCATGTCGGTGACCACGGGGTGCATCAAATGCGGCAAATTCTTGTACGGGCTGAGCTCGACCATTTTGGGATCGATCATCAGCATCCGCACGTCGTTGGGGCTGCGCGTCATCAGGATCGAAGAAATGATCGAATTCAAGCACACGCTTTTGCCGGTGCCGGTGCGGCCGGCAATCAGCAGATGCGGCAAGGTGGCCAGGTCAACCACCATCGGATTGCCCGCCACGTCTTTGCCCAAATACAGCGGGATACGCATTTTCTTCACGCGGCCATTGGTTTCCTCGATCACCTCGCGCATGCGGACCAACTGCCGATCGTTGTTGGGCACTTCGATTCCCACGGTGTTTTTGCCGGGGATAGGGGCGACAATGCGCACGCTGGGCACGCGCAGAGCAATGGCCAGGTCGTCGGCCAGGCCCGTGATTTTCGATAGCCGCAGCCCCGCTTCCAGCTCCACTTCGTATTGGGCGATGACGGGGCCGGTTTCGATTTCGACCACCTTCACCGTGAAAGCCGAAGTTGGCGAATGTCTTCTCGAGGATCTTGGCCTTGAGGCGTACCTCTTTTTCGTGTTCTTCCAATTGCACGCTTTCGCCGGCCAGCAGCAGATCGAGCGGGGGATAATCGTATTCGATCGGCTCATCCACTCGATGCGCGGCGGCTTCCAGTTCATGCATCAATTCTTCCCGCTCGGCGTTGCGGCCGCCGAAACGCAGCGCCGAGGCCAAGCGGGCCCCCAGGCCGGCCTTGCCCGCGGCGGCTTCGCAGCCGGTATCGTCGTCGGCTTCGTCCGTGTCGTCGTCAACATCCTCCGACGCAGCGGCCTTAGTCGCAGCGGCTCGCAGATTTCGCATTGGCGGCAGCGGATGCAGCCTCTTGATCGATGCGCTTGCCGCGGAAGCGGATGGCCGGTTCCACATCGCTGCGGGTAGCGGTCAGGCCATCTCCGTCGGACGCTTGACGCACGAACTTGATCGTGCCCCCCAACATTTGCGTGGCCGCCACGCCGGCAAATCGCAGCGGCACGCGCAGCACGATGGCCGCAAAGCGAATCAACAAATAATCGGAGCAGAGAATAAATCCACCCATCAGGATACTGAACGTCAGAATATAGGCGCCGGCGCTGGCGAAATTGATTTCCAGCAAAGCCCGGCCGGCCGCCCCCATGTATCCGCCCGGCCCGATGATTGGCCCCGGCGAGATGGCCGGCCCCATCAATGCCAGGACAGTCGTGACGCCCACCAGCGACATGATCCAACCGATTGCGCAGCGCAGGATCGGTCAGCGGACGGCGCGCCAACAGCCACACATCCAGCCCCAGGAGACTGACCACCAGGTAATACGCACCCCAGCCCAGCAGGCGAAACATTCCCTCGGCCGCGTAGGCGCCGGAACGGCCGCAAGCGTTGGCCATTTTCGCCGCGGTCGGCACAGGCTTCATGAAAGCGGTGAAGTGCGGCGGCGAGTCGGCCAAATCGCCGGGATGATACGTCACCAGCGACACCAACAGAAACAATCCCAGCGCCAACAGCACCAGCGCCAAAACGTCGAGCTTGTGATTACGTTTTTCGAGCATGGACGATTCCGCAAACTATCGATCTGGCCGGGCGGCGAGTCCCAGTGCCAGGGCACGTCCTTGCCCGGCCGTTCTTTCCCTGAAATATGTGAGTGACTGAATTCTGTACGGAATTTTACCACCCGCTGGTGCGCCAATCGGCCGAATGGACCGTAATCGGAGGTAACCTAGCGCGGATTGCGTCCGCTTATTTCGAACAGCGAAGCTGTATCGTCCGGCTAGCAGTGCTGCTCAAGAGTGAGCCAAATTCAGCCGGGGACCCAACTGGCCATCGTCGCGGCGGCGCAGGATGGCCGCAAGGTTTCCGCGATCGTCAAGAGCGGCAAATTCCTGGCCGCTTTGGGCCCGATTTCGCTCATCCGGGCAGGGAATGAACTGCCCGCGCCCGATGCGCTGGAGTTGGACATCGTCGAGTGTGATTGCCGGCAGATGTTCCACGGCGCGGCGCGGCGGAAGCAAGTGATCGGCCAGATTTTCGCGCGTGAGTATGCCGACATCGATTGCGTCTGCGACGTTGAAGTGGCCAATCGCCGTGCGCTCCAGTGCCGACATCACCGCGCCGGTGCCCAGCGCTTCGGCCAGATCGCGCCCCAAGGAACGGATGTAGGTGCCGCTAGCTGCAGTCGATTTCCAACACCAGCCGCGGATATTCGTACTCGATCAGTTCCAGTCGATGGATGGTGACCGGCCGCGGCGCCAGCTCGACCGCCTGCCCTTTACGGGCAAATTTGTACGCCGGTCGGCCGCCGACTTTCAGCGCCGAAAACACGGGCGGCCGCTGCTGAATCTCGCCGACGAATCGCTTGGCTGCGGTTTCGATTTCCGCGCGACTCGGTTCGGGCGGGATCAACGATTTCGGTCACATCACCGTGAATGTCTTCCGTCGAGCTGGTGCGTCCCAGCAGGAACTCGCCCCGGTAGCTCTTCGGCAATTGCTGCAGATAACCCATCAAGCGTGTGGCCTGCCCGACGCAGACAATCAGCACGCCGGAAGCCAGCGGATCGAGCGTGCCGGCATGGCCCACCTTGGCCGGATGCGCCAGCCATTGCACCTGGTCGTCGACCCAGCGCGAAGTTTCGCCGCAGGGCTTGTTGATATTCAGCAGGCCAAAGGGCGTCATCTCAGGAGCCTTCGAGGCCGCGGATAGGAAAATCGCACAGCCGGGCGATATCGCCGGCAGACTTCTGTCGCAAATCGGCAAAGCGGCGGCGCAAGGCGTCGGCATCGTCCATGGCCATCTTCGCCAGCGTGCGGAACTTGTGCTGCAGCACGTTGTCCAAGTCGGGGCTATGGTTACGGGCATGGCCCAGCGGGTACATGATCAATCCGCTGGAGATCGTGCCAAAGTCAGCGTGGTCGATCTCCAAGCGTGGTGGGAATGCCGTCGGGATATTTCGAATCGTATTCGGGGCCGCCATGGCGAATTTCAATTTTGTCAATCAATTGCCGTGTCAGCGAGTTGCCGAGCGCCGCTTCGTCGTAATCTTGCGGCAAAAGCATCAATTCCTTCCAGCCCGAGCGTTTTTGCTCGATCGCCTTTCGCAGTAGCGTCGCGATGATGTAGGGCATCGAATGGTCGGCGCTTTGTCGCGTGCGCGGATCGCGCTTGGCCGGGTCGCAGATAATGTGAAACGCCGGCTCGTAGATGGCGATCCGAACGGATCGCAATTTCTCCGGGCTTTCCAGCAAGCCCGGCTGGCGGGCCAGCACATCCATCAGCCCTTGAATTGCGCCGGCAGACTGATGCTCGTACAACCCCAACTTGAAGTGCATGCCCATGATCGCAAAGTCGTTGCCGCCGGTTGCCAGCGGCAAATCGAACGGACTGGTCCCGGGCTTCGCGGGTGGCTCGAACAAGCAAAACAAAGCTTCGGAGTTGCGGAAAATGTCGGCGCGGTCCGACGAAGCCGCGCATCGCGCGCTGGGCGCTGAGCACGGCAACTTCGGTGCTGATGGCGGCCGAAGCGCCTTTGGAATCCGACAATTGCTTGCCGTGGCGAATGGCCCGAAATGGCACATAATGCGCCACGACCAGACCCGATGGCCGATTCGAGTTGATCGACCGTGGCGCCGAGCATCGCGCCGTAGACGGCCGACGACGCAATGGCGCCGTACAGCACGTGGTCGATCTTGTGCCGTGCCAGCGAAAAGACTTCCGCCAGGCGGCCGCGAATTTCGTCGATCGCCAGCATGCCGCGCAGCGCCGCCGCCCCGTCGAGGCCGGCGTGCTGAGCGGCCGCAATGGCTACGGGATAGTAATCGTTGTGGCCGAATTCGCCGGCGGTGTGGCCGCGGCCCGGATCGTAACCGAACAACGTTCCGTTGGCATCCCACTCGCGCACGGCGGAGCAGTTTGCCACGACCGCTTTTTCCGCTTTGACACGTTGGCGCGAGCCGAAGCATGTCGCCCCCTTGTTTTCGGCATATTCCAACGCCTCGCGCCGCAGCACGGTCGGCGCATTGCAACCGGCAGCCAAAGCCGATACGCCGCAGGCCACGCTGTCGACGTGAAATTGTTCCAGCCGCCGCCAAACTTCCTCGCCAGGACCAGGGGAAAACTTGCCGGCCAGAAAGTCGACGGCGTATTGGGCAATGCCTCGGGCCTGGTTGGTATCGGCGGGAAGATTGACAAACTCGCTCATGCTTTGGCTCCGCGAGGGCGGCCGACCGTCGACCGGCAAGTTTGGCTACAATAGACCTTTGCCAAACCGTTGGCGCTAGTGTCATTCTACGACGGTGAGATGGTCATGCAATTCGATCGGCTGGGACCGTACAAAATCGGCAGACGCATAGGACGCGGCGGCATGGGCGCCGTGTTCGTGGGAATGCACGTCGATACCGGCGAATCGGCGGCGGTGAAAGTGCTCAATCCGCATCTGGCCGACGACCCCGGCTTCCGCGAACGCTTCGAACTGGAGATCGACGCGCTCAAAAAACTCCAGCATCCCAATATCGTGCGGATGTACGGCTACGGCGAACAAGAGGGGCACCTGTACTACGTGATGGAGCTGGTCCAGGGGCGCAGTGTGGAGGAAGAATTGCAGGCGGGGCGCCGTTTTGGCTGGCGCGAGGTGATCCAAAACGCGGTCAAGCTTTGCAAGGCATTGCGGCACGCGCACGATCACGGCATCGTGCATCGCGATCTCAAGCCTGCGAACATTTTGGTGACGAAAGACGACGACGTGAAGCTGACCGATTTCGGCATCGCTCGACTGTTCGGCAACACGCGGCTCACGTTGGAAGGGGGCCTGGTCGGCACCGCCGAATACATGTCGCCGGAGCAAGCGGCCGGCGAGCGAGTGACGCCGCTGAGCGATTTGTACAGCTTGGGTGGCGTGATGTTCGCGATGCTGGCCGGACGGCCGCCGTTTCGCACGGCCTCGCTGGCGGAGATGCTGCAAAAGCAGCGATTTGAGCCGCCGCCGCCGGTTTCGCGCTTCGCCACCGAGGTTCCTTCGGAGCTCGAGGAAACCATCACCCAACTGTTGTCGAAAGATCCGCAGGCGCGTGCCCCTAATGCTTTGGTGCTCAGTCGCCAGTTGGCGGCGATGGAACATGGGTTGTCGCTGGTGCGCAGCCGATCGGTCGCGGACAAGACGCGCGTGGGCGAGGGCGCCGCACAAGCGGCGGATCGGACCGTTAGCGAAAAGCCATCGCCGCCTTCAGAGGATGATGTGGTTGCGCCGACTCAAATGGTGCAGTCCTATTCGCCGCCGGCGGTGGCACCTAAGCCGAACGATCCGACGGTGGCGGCGCCCGATAGCGACGCGCCCGTGGCGGCCGAGAGCAAATCGATATCGGCAATTGATGACAGTCTCGACGACGACTCAGTGCTGGCCATCGAGCCGCCTAGCAAACCGGCCGACGCCGCCACCGTGGAAAATCGCTTCACGACGGTCGAAGAAGACCGGCGCATCAGCGAGGAATTGGCCCGGGCATCGCAGCAGGCGCCGGCGATCGCGCAGATTGCCGTGCTGGCGCTCAGTCTGGTGGCCGTATTGGCGCTGCTTTTGTACCTGACGCGCTCGCCGTCGGCCGACAAGCTGTACGAACGCATTAGCGCGGCAAGCGCGGAAGGCGACCCTGCGGCATTGATCGCCGTGCAAGACGACGTACACAGTTTCTTGGAGCGGTTTCCCGACGATCCGCGCGCGGCCGACATCAAGCGCTATCAGGAAGAGATTGAATTGGAGCGAATGGAACAGCGGTTTCGCATTCGCGCGCGCTTCCCAGGGCACGACGAGCAGTTGACGCCCGTGGAATTGGCGTATCAGGAAGCGATGAGCTACGAAACTCGCGACCCGCAAAAAGCGATCGACAAGTTGCGAGCCTTGGTGAAGCTTTACGCAGTCGCAGACGAGCGACTCCGAACACACCGCGTTGTGCGTCGAATTGGCCAAACGGCAATTGCAGCACCTGCAGCACGACCTTGATAAAAGCGTCGCGGCGCGGTTGGAAGTACTCAGTGCCAGCTTGAAGCGCGCTGACGAGCTGCGGCAAAGCTCGCCACAAGAAGCCCGCGATATCTGGCGAAGCATTATCGAATTGTACGGCGATAAGTCGTGGGCAGCCGACGCGGTGGCGAAAGCCAAGGCGGCGCTGGCGGATACCAAACAATAGGCGAATCCTCTGCCGGACGGTTTGGTTCGCCGCGGCACTTGGACTATAACTGACGTATGGCCCCCCACGGAAAACCTGACGAGAAACAAGCTGCTGCCGGTTTTCCCACCACGCGCCTGCGCCGCTTGCGCTATCATCCGCTGGTGCGCGAACTGGTGCGCGACGTGCGCTTGGCCCCGGCCAATTTCATTTTGCCGCTGTTCGTCAGGGCAGGGCAGGGCGCGAAGCAAGAAATCGGCTCGATGCCGGGCCACTTTCAGTGGTCGCCCGATCGGCTGGCGGACGAGGTGCGGGCGCTTGCCGATTTGGGCCTCGGCGGGATTTTGCTGTTCGGCATCCCGGAAAAGAAAGATGCCGCCGGAAGCGATTCCTACAGCGACAGCGGCATCGTGCAGCAGGCCATTCGCGCCGTGAAGCAGGCTGCGCCGAATCTGCTGGTGATCACCGACGTTTGCTTTTGCGAATACACCGACCACGGTCACTGCGGCGTGCTGAACGAAAAAACCGGCCGCATGGATGTGGATAACGACGCCACGCTGGAACTATTGGCCAGGCAGGCCGTCAGCCATGCCAAGGCCGGGGCCGACGTGGTGGCGCCCAGCGGAATGATGGATGGCATGGTCGGCGCCATCCGCCACGGGTTGGACCGAGCGGGCTTGGGGCACGTGCCGATCATGAGCTACGCCGCCAAGTTTTCCAGCGCGTTTTATGGACCGTTTCGCGAGGCGGCTGAAAGCGCGCCGGCGTTCGGCGATCGACGCAGTTATCAGATGGACGCAGCGGCGGGCGCCGGGCAGGCGCTGCGCGAAGTAGAACTCGATTTGGCCGAAGGGGCCGACATTGTGATGGTCAAGCCGGCGCTGGCATATCTCGACATCATCAGCCAGGTGCGCCAGCGGTTCCCCGGCGTGCCGCTGGCGGCCTACAATGTCTCGGGCGAGTTCAGCATGGTGAAAGCGGCGGCGGCCAAGGGCTGGCTGGACGAGAAAGCCGTCGCGCTGGAAATGCTCACCGCCATCCGCCGCGCCGGGGCTTCAATCATCATCACCTACTGGGCCAAAGAAGCGGCCGCCTGGGTGCATTGACTATTCCTGCTTTCTGCCTTCTGCCTTTGCTTATGTCGCGCGATAAAAGCCACGCCGCGTTTGCTCGTGCTCAGGAACTGATGCCCGGCGGCGTGAACAGCCCGGCCCGCGCGTTCGGCGCAGTGGGAGGCGAGCCGATCTTCTTCACCCGCGGCGAAGGGGCGTACCTCTACGATCTGGACGGCAACCGATACATCGATTACATCGGCTCGTGGGGGCCGATGATCTTGGGGCACGCCCATCCGCAAGTCACGCAAGCGCTGCAAGCGGCGATCCAGCGCGGCACCAGCTTCGGCGCGCCGACGGAAGCCGAAAGCGAACTGTGCGAATTGATCATTCAAGCGGTGCCAAGCGTCGAAAAAGTGCGGCTAGTCAACTCCGGCACCGAAGCCACGATGAGCGCCATCCGGCTGCGCGCGGGCTTCACCGGGCGCGATGTGATCGTGAAGTTCGCCGGCAACTATCATGGGCACGTCGATAGTTTGCTGGTGGCCGCCGGTAGTTCGGCGGCAACGCTGGCGGTGCCCAATTCGCCGGGCGTGACCAGTGGGACGGCTGGCGACACACTCGTGCTGCAATATCAATGATGTGCCGGGGTTGGAAGCCGCGTTTAGCACGCAAGGCGCCCGCATCGCCGGAGTGATTGTCGAACCGATCGTAGGCAACATGGGCGTGGTGCCGCCGGCGGCTGGCTTTCTCAATGCGCTGCGAGAGCAAACCGAAAAGCACGGGGCACTGCTGATCTTCGACGAAGTGATGACCGGCTTTCGCGTGGCTTACGGCGGGGCGCAATCGCTGCTTAATATCCGCCCCGATTTGACCACGCTAGGCAAAATTATCGGCGGCGGTCTGCCGGTGGGAGCGTACGGCGGGCGGGCCGACATCATGGATCACGTGCTGCCCGCGGGCAAAGTGTTTCAGGCCGGCACGCTCAGCGGCAATCCGCTGGCCACGGCGGCCGGCATCGCCACGCTGAAAGTGCTGCGCGATACCAATCCGTATCCGCGTCTGGAAAAGCTTTCCGCGCGGTTGGCGAGCGGATTGGATGGCGCGGCCAAAGCGGCCGGCGTGCCGCACACCGTGGCGCGCGTCGGCAGCATGATGACGCTGTTTTTCAATCCCGAGCCGGTCATCGATTGGCCCACCGCCAGCCGCAGCGACACGAAACGCTTTGCCCAATATTTTTGGGGACTGATCGACCGCGGCGTCTACATGCCGTGCAGCCAGTACGAAGCGCTCTTCGTGTCGGCCGCACACAGCGAAGCCGATATCGACGCCACTATCGCCGCCGCGAAAGAAGCGTTGGCGAAGTAGTGGTTTATCGCCCGGGCTCCGGTGGCGGCGGCGGCAGCGATTCCGGCGCCGGCTGTGCTGCAGGAGCGGGTGCCCGCGGTGTGGCGGAAGGCTTCGGCGCACCCGGCCTCGCTGCAGCCGGCACGGCGGCTTGCTCCTGTTGCATATCTACTTCGGCGTGCAGCGCCATGGTGCGCTGGTCGACCGAAAAATCGGCATCCAGTTGTCGCAACCAGTTAAGAATCGGCGCGGTGAAATCGGCCGGCGCCGGACTGAACAGGCCGTCGAGCAGCCGCATCTGGGCTGCCGGCAAAGCCGTGGAAGCCCATGTGGCTACCATGCCCGGCTGCTGCTGCAGTTGATATTGTCCGCCCAGCGGGCAAACGAATTGGGCGCCGGTCAACTGCTGAGCCACATTCAAACAATCTTGCCCCGGCACGCGTAACTGCGTGTTCAACTCTTCCAGGAAGCGCACGTTGCCGATCGCGGCCATCTTAGCGGCCCGGTAGAACAAACCGTTGACGAGGCCTGCAATTTTGGAGCGGCCCAAGTCGCCCGAGTGCAGCCATACCTGGGCGGGACGCGGGGCATCGATAAATCGAAATTGTGGCGTGACCACCTCCAACACCTCGCGCTGCGGCGAAGCGACCGTGAAATTCCCATCGCGTCGCTGCCACATTCCGCCCGAGCGATCGCCCGTAGCCGGCCGCGTCCAGCGGCACGGGGCCCACGCCAAGCCAGGTGAAAATGGCCGGCGTCGGATAGGCGCCAAAATAAAACGGCGGCAGCAGTCCCATCGGCGAGAGCAACGCTCCGGCCACGCCGCCGGCATTCCCCAGCAGACCTCCCAGCAACTGACCGTTGCCAAGCGGGCCGCGCCCCAGCGGCACTCCGTTGATGGTGATGCCCGCTGCGCCGGGTTGTGCCACGACCGCCGACCCTGAAGGGGCAGTTCCTGGCGCAGCGCCAGATCCCGCACCGGCGCCGCCAAGCACTTCGGGCATCGCGTCGCGGATGGCGCCGAACATCCGATACACACCTTGCGGCTGGCCCAATCCTTTCGAGGCCAGCAGGTTGCCGCTAAGGATCAATTCAGCGCTCACCAGGTCGCCCGGAATCGGCGCGAGCTTTTGTTTGGTAAGAGGTCCTAGCGCGGACGCAACCGTGTTGTAATTCTTGGCGGCCAGCGGCGTGAGTTGCACGTCGAGCACAATGTGATCGACGTCAGCCTCGCTGCCGCGCTCGCGCTTCACTCCGGCCACCACCGGATCGAACTGCGACCATTTCGATTGCAACCACGTGGCGAACTGCTGGTAGCTGGCGCGATTCGGCCGGAGTAATGCGTTCGAACCCGACGTCGGGCACCGGCAGGAACGAGCCGCGGGCGCCGCGCAGCGAATCGTCGAACTGCCCGGCCGCGTTTTCCACCAGCCGGCTGCCATCGACGCGCTGGCCAAAGCCCTCGGGCAAATACTGGTCTTTGATCAGTTCCTCGAGCGATTCCGATTCGTGACCATCCCCGCGGGCGGCAAGCTCGGCGACCATTGCCATGTCGATCTCCGCGGCGGAGCGCAGGCGTCGCGCCATTTCCACCTGGTAGTGCGGCCCCACCAGGTTGCGGAAGAACTCGCCCGACAGGTAGGCGAATACTGTGTAGTCGTTGCTGATGGGCATCAGCGAGCGGGCGTAGCGGAACTCGGCGGTTTGGCCGAGCGATTCCTTATTCGCACCGACGGCGAAGAATCGCTCCACCAGTCGTTTGGAATTGGTGACGAAATGAAAATCGCCATCGACGGCGTAAAACGAGCGCACTCGATTGTCGGGCGTCGAAAGGAACGATACCTGGTGGCCGGCAATTTCAACCTGCTTTTGCGTGCAGCCGGGCTCGCGCTTTAGCGTTTCCGCCCGCTGGCGGGTAAAGTCGCTGGAGAGCGCGAAATTGTTGCGCGCCTGAAAGAGCATGCCGAAGGCCGCCCCTTCGCGGAAAAACAAATCGCCCCCCACCATCGCCACGTCGGCAATCACGGTGGGGCCGAGCAATTCGGCCAGGGCCGTTTCTTTCAGCGAAATTTGCCGCTCAACGCGGCCGGTGAGGCCATAATCCAATCCGCGGCGATTCAACAGATTCTGCAGATCGTCGTGCCAGCGGGTCATCGTGTGCCGCCACCACAGATAATTGCTGAACGTGCCAAACCGCACGTAGTAGCATTCGGCCGGCACGTGCGAGCGCGATCGGTTCGATGGCGGCGCCCCCGAGCGGCTCAGGCACGTTGGCGGCAAACGGAATGCCAGGCGGCAATGGTTGATCGGCCGTCTCCAGCGGCTCGCTGCGGCGCGCCAGAACCTGAGTTTGCAACTGGCTGCGCATATTGTCGGCGCCCAACAGCAGGCCCAGTTGGCGATCGAGTTCCTCATCGCCCGATTCAATCTCGGAGGGGCTCTGGCGAATTCCAGTGATTGAGCTGAACAAACTGTTGGCCAGCGATTGCACCAAAGGCGGCGGCATTTGCCCCGCCGGCGGCAAGTTCAACCGCCGCGAAAGCGTGGCCAGCAAATAATTGTCCACCAGGTCCGGATAATCGGCCGAGCGATCGATCCGGTTTGCTTGCCGCGCGTACGACACCCACCATTCGGTCAATAGCCGGGCATGACCCACCGGTTCGCGCTGCGGCGTGACCACTGTCGTGGTGCCCGTCGGGGTGAACAGTTCCAATTGCAATGGAGCGTCGCCGGTAAACAGGAAATAAACCGTGGCTGTTTGCGGGCGGCCTAAAAACTCTCGCGCGGCGGCGCGCAGCGGCTCGGTCTGGAACGCCTGGAACATTGCCCGGCCGTTCTTCTCCGATAGAACAAAACTGTTGTTGCCCAACAGCGCGGGGTTGACGCCGGGTGGCAGTTGGACCGTCCAGCGGCCCACGCCGTACGGATCGCCGGCGATGGCTTCGACCCCGGGCTCGGCCGCCGGACGAAGCAACCGGCCGCGGAAAAACTGCGCATGCGCCGACGTAGCAAACACCGCCACGCCAACAATGGTTAGCATCGCTAATCGTGGCATCCGCACTCGCGACCGGCGATTGGCAAAGCGCATCATTGAGCAACCCTGGTGCCGAGATGTTTCAGTTAAACGCCCTCTGTCTAGCGCTATTCTAAGGCCATCAGGCGGTACA
Source organism: Pirellulales bacterium (assembly GCA_963773925.1). Classification (GTDB taxonomy): domain Bacteria; phylum Planctomycetota; class Planctomycetia; order Pirellulales; family JADZDJ01; genus CAVRAW01. The sequence continues at coordinate 28,155 of CAVZDC010000007.1, read as the reverse complement.
GAGGTAGTATCGCGGCTTAAATCGTCGGCAGACAACGCATTTGCGCAAACCCGCTAGCTGGCTCACTCTGCCATTGCCGGCTCGCCGTTTAATCGCGCCGCGTCGAGATGAAAATCGATCACCAATGGCAAATGATCGCTGGCGCGGCGGGCCAACTGGCTGTGCACTACTCGGGCATGCCGCACGTACACCTTGCCGCGACAAAACACCTTGTCGAGCGATCCCAACGCCAAGTATGCCGGGAACGAGCGAAAGCGCGAAATGGGCGTGGTCACTTGCTGAAAGCCGTGCACGCTGAAATCGGCACGGTGCAAAGTGTTGCGCCAGTCGTTAGCGTCGCCGGCGATTAGCGTGGGCAAATCGACCGATTCGCGAAACAAATGATGATTCAGCAAATGCTCCACTTGCCAGTGGCGCTCTTTTTCCGCCAGACCGAGATGATAGTTGACCAGGTGTAGCCGGCCTTCGGGAGTTTCGACGACCACCGACTGTGCGCCGCGCGGCTTTTTGGTTTTCAGGCGCAGCGAAATCTGATGCCTTCGCAAAATCGGCCACCGCGAAAGAACCAGATTGCCGTAGCCGCCGGTGCGCAAGTGCACGTTCGATTGGTAGCAATAATTGCGGAATTTGAAATAGCGGCACAACAAGCCCGGCTGATCGTCGAAATGCGAGCGGCGCACATGCCGGGCAACTTCCTGCAGGCAAATCAGGTCAGGATTTTCCGCTTCAACCACGTCGATGATCCGCTGCAGCCGGTACAGCCGATCGCGCCCGCCGATGCCTTTGTGAATATTGTAAGTCAGAAGACGCATAGCTAACTAAGTTTCGCGTTCCGAGTCTAGGGTTGCGGGTTATCCAGGTTCACAACTCGAAACCCGAAACTCGAAACTCGTAACAAGCTTCACCAATCGACGGCGATTTTAACCACCGCTTTCAATAACTTTCCTTTGCCGGCCAACGGGGCGTGGGCGTCCGTCGGAAAAAACACCGCAAAGTGGCCCGGCGGCAGCGCGAACCACAATTCGGGCCGCTCACCGAACACCACCACGTCCTTTTCCTTGTCGTACGGCTGGATCGCCTGGTTGCAATCGGCCGCCGCCCGCCAACCGAACTCCTCGGTCGCGGCCCCGGCGCGGAGCACAATAAATTGTACGTCAATGTACTTGCGATGGGCTTCCAGTTGGGCGGCTTCGCGGCCCCGCCCCTCGGCTTCTTCCAGGATCAAAAACAGCGTCTCGCCCATCACCTCGTGACGGCCGGGCTTCAGTTCGGCAAACGGCGTGCTTTGCAACAGGTCGAAGGCAGCATCGAAACCCGGATGTAGCCGCCGATACTGTCCCGACTGCTCCAGCCGATCGAAGATCATGGCGCGTATGGCCTCCGTGAAGCGGGCGAAGCGTGCGCTGGCCACGAACCCGCTCCGAGCGGATCGTGTCTTGCGGCAAGCCGCGCCTGCTCTCGTCCCTATTTCCTGCCAGCGCTGCGAAGCTACCATGACCGGCCAACATTGCCAAGAAAGCCCTGACAGGATTTCTGGGGTAGGATACCATTAGATAAAGATGCCCTTGGATCGGTCGATAGTTGTGCTCGCTCGCACAGCGACCGACGTACCGTTCCGCAGTCCCGAGCGGCCTTCATGAAACCGATCCGTAAGCTGTTGGTCGCCAACCGCAGCGAAATTGCCATCCGCGTTTTTCGGTCGTCGCACGAGTTGGGCATCCGCACGGTCGCCATTTATTCTCACGAAGATCGCTACGCGCTGCACCGCTTCAAGGCCGACGAAGGGTATCTGGTCGGCCACATTGGCGAGCCCATCCGCTCGTATTTGGATATCGATGCGATTGTGGCCGTGGCCGCGGCGCACGATGTCGATGCCATTCATCCCGGGTACGGCTTTCTGTCGGAGAACCCGGAATTACGCCGCGCCTGCGACAAGGCGGGAATCGCTTTCGTCGGACCGCGCTCCGAGCTATTGGAACAGCTCGGCGACAAAACGGCGGCCCGCGAAATTGCCGCCAAAGCAAACGTGCCGATTCTGGGAGGCAGCGCCAAGGCGGTCAGCAGTTTGAAAGAGGCGGAAGCGGCGGCCGGGAAACTCGGCTATCCGATCATGCTCAAGGCGGCGCACGGCGGCGGGGGGCGCGGCATGCGCGTGGTCAATTCGGCCGACGAGCTGGCCCCCATGCTGGACGTGGCCCAACGCGAGGCGACTGCTGCTTTCGGCAGCGGCGATATCTTCCTGGAAAAATACGTCCGCCGCGCTCGGCACATCGAAGTGCAACTGTTGGGCGATCTGCACGGCAATTTAGTGCATCTGTTCGAGCGCGATTGCAGCGTGCAGCGCCGGCACCAGAAAGTGGTGGAAGTGGCGCCGGCGGTGAATCTCGATCCAAACTTGCGCAAAAAATTGTGCGATGCGGCGCTGGCCATCGGCCGCGCGGTGCGCTACGAAAGCGCCGGCACGGTGGAATTCCTGGTCGATGCCGACACCGGCGAACATTTTTTCATCGAAGTCAACCCGCGCATCCAGGTGGAGCACACCGTCACCGAAGAGGTGACCGGCGTGGATATCGTCAAAAGTCAAATCCTAATTGCCCAGGGTCACAAATTGGACGACCCGGAAATTGGCCTGGCCAGCCAGGACGACGTGCGCACCACCGGCTACGCCCTGCAGTGCCGCGTGACGACGGAAGATCCGGAGAACCGCTTCGTGCCCGATTACGGCCGGATCTCCGCCTATCGTTCCGCCAGCGGGATGGGCATTCGCCTGGATGCCGGCACGGCGTTTTCCGGTGCGGTGGTTACACCGTATTACGATTCGCTGCTGGTGAAGGTCACCGCGCGCGGGCGGCGGTTCAAAGACGCGACCTTGCGGATGGAACGTTGCCTGCAGGAGTTCCGCGTGCGCGGCGTAAAGACGAACGTGCCGTTTTTGATCAATCTGGTCACGCACCCGACGTTTCTGGCCGGGAAGACGACGACCACCTTCATCGACGACACGCCGGAGTTGATGGATATTCCTCTGCGGCGCGACCGCGCCACGAAAATGCTGCATTTTCTGGCCGACGTGGTCGTCAACGGCAATCCGCTGGTGAAGGATCGGCCTGTCGCGGTGCGGCGCGCGCCGGCGCCGGTGCCGGAGTTCGATCGACACAAGCAGCCGCCGGCCGGCTCTCGTCAAAAATTCAAGGAGTTGGGTCCGGAAAAATTCAGCCGCTGGATCATCGAGCAGAAGCCGCTGCTTGATGACCGACACCACGCTGCGCGATGCGCATCAATCGCTGTTGGCCACCCGGCTGCGCACGCACGACATGCTCCAGGTGGCGTCGGCCTATGCGCAGCCTGGCGCCGCAGTTGTTTTCGCTGGAGATGTGGGGCGGTGCAACGTTCGATTCCGCCATGCGGTTTCTCAAGGAAGACCCCTGGCAGCGATTGACCGATCTGCGCGAGCGTATCCCCAACATCCTGTTTCAAATGCTGCTGCGGGCCTCCAACGCCGTGGGATACATGAATTATCCCGACAACGTGGTGCAAGCGTTCGTCAAGGAAAGCGTGCAAGCCGGGATCGATCTGTTCCGCATTTTCGATCCGCTCAATTGGACCGAAAACATGCGCGTGGCGATGGACGAGGTGCGCAAGCAGGGCGCCATCTGCGAAGCCGCCATCTGCTACACCGGCGACATCCTGAATCCGCAGCGCCCGAAGTACAACCTGAAGTATTACGTCGACCTGGCGAAAGAACTGGAAAAGATGGGCGCGCACATCCTGGCCATCAAAGACATGGCCGGCTTGTGCAAACCGTACGCGGCGCAAAAGTTGGTCAAGGCACTCAAGGACGAACTCGGCATTCCCGTGCATTTTCACACGCACGACACCAGCGGCGTCGCCGCGGCAGCCGTGCTGGAAGCGGCCGAAGTGGGCTTGGACATCGCCGACGGCGCCATGGCGCCGATGTCGGGGTTAACCTCCCAGCCGAATTTGAACGCCCTGGTCGAAGCGCTGCGATTCGGCGCGCGAGACACGGGCATCGATGCCGAGCAGCTTCGCCATCTGGCCCATTATTGGCAGGCGGTGCGCGACTTCTACACGCCCTTTGAAAGCGATTTGAAGGCTCCCGATCCGGACCTGTACTTGCACGAAATGCCCGGCGGACAGTTCACGAACTTGCAGGAGCAAGCCCGCGCATTGGGTTTGGCGGCGCGGTGGGAAGATGTCTGCCGCATGTACGCCGACGTGAATCGCCTGCTGGGCGACATTGTCAAAGTCACTCCCACCTCCAAGTCGGTCGGCGATTTGGCCCTGTTCCTGGTGACGAATAATCTGCCGGCCGAGGCGGTATTCGATCCGTCGCGCGAAATTGCCTATCCGGAAAGCGTGATCGATCTGTTGGCCGGCCGCATGGGTCAGCCGCCGGGTGGATTCCCGCCCGAGGTGCAAAAGAAGATTCTGCGGGGCGTGAAACCGGTGAAGGGGCGGCCGGGCGAATCGCTGCCGCCGGCCGATTTTGCCGCCGCCACCGCTGCGGTCGAAAAACTGCTCGGCGGAAAACCCAGCAGCGAGCTTGTGGTTTCGCATTTGTTGTATCCGCGGGTGTTCCAGGAATATGTCACTCACGTGGCGCAGTTTTCCGATACCAGCATGCTGCCCACGCCGTATTTCCTGTACGGCCCGCACCCGGGCGAAGAAGTTGACGATCGACATCGAGCCCGGCAAAACGCTGATCATCAAATTGCTCACCGTCGGCGAGCCGCACCCCGACGGCACACGCACGGTGTTTTTCGAACTGAACGGGCAGCCGCGCAGCGTGTCGGTGCATCGACAAATCGCTGAAGCCGGAAGTGGTACGCCGGCCGAAAGCCGATCCGACCGACGCCAAGCAAATTGCCGCGCCGATGCCGGGGCTGGTGGTCACCGTGGCGGTGAAAGCGGGCGACCAGGTGAAGAAGGGGGCCAAGCTGCTGTCGCTGGAAGCGATGAAGATGGAAACCACGCTCTACGCCGATGCCAATGGCCGCGTGGCCGACGTGCTGGTCAAACCCGGCACGCCGGTGGAAGCCGGCGAACTGGTCGTGCGCATGGAGTAGCGAACGCTTTCATTCAACTCCTGGTCGGCGCTTGACCGCGGCCTGTCTTTCTCCACATCCACAAAAGTGGCAGCGCGATAAGTGCCAGCAATCGCGAATTCGGCTCCGGCACCAACTCCAGTATATTCCCATTGGAGAACAAGGCGTAAAGTTCGCCGTTCTGATCTTCGCCAAAGCCATACAGATTCGACGTAGGTGTGACTGCGCCAGTCGTAGGTAAATTCGTTAATCGCGCCGGTGGTTGTGTCCATATAAAAGAGGCGGCCGGTGCTTGGTTCCAAATCGCCGAATACGTACTTGCCTTCCAGCGCCGGAACGAGCGAGCCGCGATAGACAAATCCGCCAATCGTGGCGATCCCATCGTCGTGCGTATATTCGCCAATGGGGTCGATCGACGAAAAGTCGGCAGGCTTAGTGGTCGAACGACCCGAGTCGGCCGTGTTGTCGCGCGTTCCTTCCACGAACGGCCAGCCATAGTTGCCGCCGTTGGCAACTAGGGTAACCTTGTCGATTTCTTCGCGATTATCCTGGCCGACGTCCCCCACCCAAAAATCTCCCGTCGCCGAATCGAAGCTGAACCGGTACGGATTTCGAAAGCCGTAAGCATAAATCTCTTTCAAGTCGCCGCCGCTTCCAGAGGCGAAAGGGTTGGTGGCAGGAATGCCATACAACCCGTTGGCGCTGTTGGTGCCGTTGGGATCGATACGTAAGATTTTGCCAAACGGAACCGTGGTATCCTGACCGTTTCCGATCGTGTTGTTGTGCCCATCGGTATTGGAGCCGGCGCCGCCGTTGAAATCGTTGCCGCCGCCGCCGTCGCCTAATCCAATGTAGAGATCGCCGTCCGGGCCGAATTTCAACGAGCCGCCCTGATGGTTATTTTGCGGATGATTGATCCGCAAGATCGCCGTCGAAGTTGTATTGGCAACATTCGGATTCGCGGAAACGGTCCATTTTCGAATCAGAATCTGATTGTTCGGCGATACCGGCATGGTCGGAAACAATTCGGGCGAGCTGAAATCGGCGGCCGGCCCCGTACTGCTGAACGTTTCGGTGTCGAACGTGTAAAAAGTGCCGTCGGTCGCGTAAGTTGGGCTGAATGCCAGGCCGGAAAGCCCGCCTTCGCCGCCGTTGTAAAATGAAATTCCGGTGCGGAGTCGGTCAAATTCAGAAATGTGCCCGTCAGCGCGCCGCTGGAGTCGAGAATGTCGATCTTGCCGTTGCGCGTGGTCACAAACAACCGTCCGGTGCCATCGTTGGCGCTCGCCAAATCTTGCGGCGCACCGTCGGCCGCGGGAATTGTTGCAAATGTTTTAAGCGTGATGGAAATAGAACCCGGCGTAATGCTCGTGGTTACTCCATACGCCGGCCCGGCTGTCGAAAGCCAGAAGCGCAGCCATCGCCAGCGGCGCAATCAACCAAGGGATGCATGCTCGTTTCATCTTCTCCTCCTGCTGGTGCCGGCGAGTGCTGAAACGAAGCTCTGCGGCAATCGTTCCGACGGCCACGGCCCTACAAGAGATGGGCCGCTGTAAGAATCGGTTCAGCGAACTAGATTTTCGCCGGTTGAAGCATTAGCCGTCGGCAATGCAGTTAGTCGACTGCGGTACTGCAAAACCATTTTCCCCTGAACGCCGCTATTCTATGGGCCTCCGTCGACGCCGTCAATAAATTGGCCAGATGCCCGGCGTGACAATTTCCAGCAAATTCTCGTCCGGATCGCGGAAATAGATGCTCGTTCCGCCGCGCTCCCAATGCACTGTGCTTTCGATCGGCACGTGGTTGGCCGCCAAATGCGCCTCCCATTTCGGCAGCTCTTCGGCCGAACAGGAAAACGCCATGTGATACTGTCCGCTGGCATCATGCGGCGGAATCTCGCCGCCGGCCAGCGGAACGCCTTTCGACGTGCCGCCGCGCACGAACAATAGCAACACTTGCTTGCCAGCCACCGGAAACGCGCAAAACCGCTCGTCGCCGGCCATCGGCCGCAGACCGAAAATCTGCTCGTAAAATTTCGTCGCGCGCGCCAAATCGCTGACGTACAGCGACGTTTCCAAAACTCCGGTGAGCTGCGGCATGGAAGTGCGACGGCAGCGGTATGCGGTATGAAGTGGTCGGTCGTTGCCGGCGAGGTAACATCTTATACCGTCTCTTACCTACCGCATACCGCCTACCGCTTACTGTTTACCTCGTGCCATGCCGCTGCGCATCGAAGACTACGCCATGATCGGGGATTTGCAGACCGCGGCGCTGGTGGGCCGCGATGGCTCGATCGATTGGCTCTGTTTGCCGCGGTTCGATGCTCCGGCCTGTTTCGCCGCCTTGCTGGGCAAGCGGGAAAACGGCCGCTGGAAGATTGCGCCGCGCGGCAAAATCGCAGGCTCCAACCGCCGCTACCGCGAAGGCACGCTGATTCTGGAAACCGATTTCGAAACGGACGAGGGTGCCGTGCGGCTGATCGATTTCATGCCCCCGCGCACCAGGGAACCTGATTTGGTGCGAATCGTGGAAGGCTTGCGCGGCCAAGTGCCCATGCGCACCGACCTGACCATCCGCTTCGATTACGGTTCGATCGTCCCGTGGGTGCGGCGCACCGACACCGGCTTGCAAGCCGTGGCTGGGCCCGATGCGCTGTACATCGATACCGACGTCGACCTGCACGGCGAAAATCTGCACACGGTCGGCGATTTTACCGTTCGGCCGGCGAGAAAAAAAGCTTCGTGCTCCTGTGGCACCCTTCGAACGATGAGCGTGCGCCTGCGCCGGATGCGATCGCCGCTTGCGACGATACACAAAAGTGGTGGGAAGAGCACTCCGCCAGTTGCAGCTATCAGGGGCCGCACCGCGACTTGATTTTGCGGTCGTTGATCACGCTGAAAGCACTGTGCTTTGCTCCGACCGGCGGCATGGTGGCGGCGCCGACCACGTCGCTGCCGGAATTCATCGGCGGCGTGCGCAATTGGGACTACCGCTTCTGCTGGATTCGCGACGCCACGTTCACTCTGTACGCGCTTGATGCTCGGCGGCTTCACCGAAGAGGCCGTCGCGTGGCAACAATGGCTCTTGCGCGCCGTGGCGGGAAGCCCTTCGCAATTGAACATCATGTACGGCCTGGCAGGCGAGCGGCGGCTTACGGAAATCGAATTGCAGCTGGCTGGAAGGATACGAGAAATCGGCGCCGGTGCGCATCGGCAATGCCGCCTGGCAGCAGTTTCAACTCGACGTGTTCGGCGAAATCTGCGACGCCATGTACGTTTGCCGGCGGATGAAGGTGCCGCTGGAACAGCACGTTTGGCGCGTGCTCTGCAAGCTGGCAGAATATCTCGAGGAACACTGGCGCGATCCCGACGAAGGCATTTGGGAATCGCGCGGCCCGCGGCAGCACTTCGTGCACTCGAAAATCATGGCCTGGGTGGCGTTCGATCGCATGGTGAAGACGATCGAAAATTTCAAAGCCGATGGGCCCATCGACCGTTGGCGCAGCATCCGCGACGAAATTCACCGCGAAGTGTGCCAGCGCGGCTTCGACGCCCAACAAAACACCTTTGTGCAAAGCTACGAATCCAAAGAGCTCGACGCGGCCCTGCTGATGATGCCGCTGGTCGGTTTTTTGCCGGCCAGCGATCCGCGCGTGCAGGGCACGGTCGCCGCCATCCAGCGCGAGCTGACCGTCGAGGGGTTCGTCGCCCGCTATCGACTCGATTCGACCCTTGGCAATCTGCCGCCAGGGCAAGGAGTGTTTCTACCCTGCAGCTTTTGGCTGGTCGACAATCTGGCGGCGCTGGGGCGTCGGAAAGAAGCGGAGGCAATTTTCCAGCGCCTGGCGGCGCTGGCCAACGACGTGGGACTATTGTCGGAAGAATACGATCCGCGCGCGAAGCGTTTTCTGGGAAACTTCCCGCAAGCGTTTACACACGTGGCGCTGGTGAATTCCGCATTCAACCTGTGGCATACCGACCGGCCGGCGGAACATCGCCCGCAGAAATGATCGCCGCCGCAAGTCAACGGTTACTTACCGGCAAGCTGCTTCAGAATCGCGCCCAGCCGATAGCCGGCTTGCGTCACTCGTGCCTCGGCTACCGCTCCGGCGGTTTTCAGATATGTTTCGCTCAAGCGAATTGGCGGGGCGTGCGTTTGGTCGATGACGCTGCGCAAGTTACCGCACACCTCAGGGCCGTACGCCACGTCGGCCGCCAATTGGCAGCTTTCTTCCAGCCAGCGCTTTTCGTCCAGATTCTTGGCGGCCTGATGACCGATTTTCGCTGCGGTCGGGATCGTTCAGCAAAGCAATGGCGCGGTTACGGCAGGTGCGGAACGAGTAATCGTCGCCCAACAAATTATCCCACAGTGCGTGCAAATTCTGCCGCTGATCGGTTTGGATCGAATTGCCTCGCCTTGTCCCCCTTGGGAAACAGATGCTGCGAAACCAGCGCCGTGGAATGCAGCGGCTGGTGAAGGTCGCCTACGTCGTGCATTAGCCAGCAAAGCCAGACCGCCTTTTTCTCGTCCGACACGTCCTTGCTTGCCAGCGCCGCTGCGCAAAACGTATTGTCTGCACCACGTTCATGTTGTCCGACTCGGTATCCGGCGGATCGAGCGACGTATTGAACGTCAACTTATCTTGCAGCGCGATGCGATCTTCGTTCGTCAGAAAGTAGGGAATGTTGATGAAGTGCCACCAGGGGCGATGGAACCGCTTGGCATCCTCGCCGTCGAAACCCACGCGCCAGATCGGGCCAGACAGAGGCTTGCTGAAACAGCCATTCGTTTTGTTCCTCCGGCGTTTTCAAATCGTCGGGCATTTGCGATTCAAAATCTTCCTTGAAGCGCGGATGATTTTTCAGCATTTCGACAATTTTTTCCTGTTGGGCAGGCGTCAATTGTCGAAAGGCAATGGATCCGACGATTTTGTGCCCCGACGCGCTCCAACCGAACGCCTGCGACGCCGTGACCGCAATCGTCACGGCTGCGAATAACAATTGACGCATGAAAATTCCTTGTGCTTGTTGCCGGCCCACTTGGCGATGGCGCAGCCATCAAATTTCATTCTTGACTGGACTTCGGCTTTGAGGAAGGGGTAGCCGCCGGAGAATTATCGCTGTTCGGCTGGGGTGCAGCGGCCGGACCGCTTTCGCGATACGACCGCAGCCACGCTTCAATCTGCCGCGCCGGCTCCGTTTGTCCTTGTTGAATAGCGCAATCCAACGCCTGTTGGGCGGCAGCTATAGCGTCGGCTGGCCGATTGAGCTTCGCATATACCAATGCCAGATTGAAATGTGCGTTCACGCTGTCCGGGCGTGATTGCAAAACCGTCGGTGAACTGGTCGGCGGCGTCTTGAAGGCGGCCCGCACTGCTTCAGCGCCAGCCCCAGCGCGAATTGCGAATCGACCAACGTCGGGTTCAGCTTCACTGCTTGCTCGAGATGAGCGATCGCCTCCTGCAGATGGCCGGTTCGCGCCAAAGCCACTCCCAGGTTGCTTTCGGTTTCGGCGCTTTCGCCGCCAAACTTCAATGCCTGCTGGTAGTGATCGATGGCATCCTGAGTGCGCCCCAGCTTGAAGTAAAGAGTGCCGAGATTGTGATGCGCCTCGGCATCGGTGGGATCGATCCGCAGCGCCTGGAGAAAATGGCCGATGGCATCCGGCACGTCGTTCGCGTCCGCCAGCATGACGCCCAAGTTGATGTGCGCCACCGAGCAGTCGGGATTACGTCGTAGCGTCGCTTCCCAAACCAGGCGAGCATCGCGGTAGATGTTGGATTGTTGCCAGGTCGCAGCCGTCAGCGCGCCGACCGACGGCGACCGCCAATCAGCATGGCAACGAATCGGGCGAAGCCTCGCGCTGCTCGTCAGCCAAATGCTCCCAGCCAGCGGCCGACCAGCGCCGCCACGGCCACCAGCGCATGGTACTGATAATGATCCGCCACCAGCGAGAACTTCATGAAATAGACGTCGGTGAATCCCAGCACCGGCACCAGCGCCAGGCAAAAGCACATCCACCCGAACCATATCGGCCGGCATCCATCCGCGGTTGCGGCGCCACAGCAGTATCACGGTGAACGCCATCGCCGCACCCAGCGGCAACCACCAGAGCCAAGCGTTGGATTTGCACCGGCTTGATCGGGTAGATAAAGGACAAATCAATCGGCAAAAAATCCTTTGCCAAGTAAAACCATAAATCGTCGCCGGCGCCGGCCAGTCGCTCGCCGAAACGAGCCTGGCGGATTCCGGCGCCCGCGTGTTGCGCTTGGAACCAAATATTTACGGCCGTCAGGGCCAGCGCCACCAGGAAGAATGGAATCGTGGTCGCTGCGTCGGCCAAGGTTATTCGACGGCGGCGCCACCAAAGAATTGCCAGCAACACCACGGGCAAAAACGCCACCGACCCCTTGCTGAGCATCGCCAGTAAGAAGGCCGACAAACTGAGCCAATACCATCGATTCCATCCGCCTTTCTCCTCCTCTCCTCTTCTGCTCTTCTCCTCTTCTGGCTTCAAGTACCACAACATCGACAGCAAGCCAAACAGCATCGCCAACAATCCCTTGCGCTGCGCAATCCAAGCGACGGATTCCACGTTCACCGGATGCACAACAAAAAGCAACGCCGCGAGAAAGGCCGCCGGCACCGCGAGCCTCTTCAGCACTGCCCAAATCAAAAGACCAACGCAAATGTGCAAAACTAAATTCGTGATCCGATATCCGGCCGGATCCATGCCCCACAACCGCCACTCCAGCCACAAGCTGGAATTGCTGACCGGCCAGTAGTCGATCGGATCGGTCGTGAACCAGAATCGGTACAGACCGTCCGGGGCTTTGATCAAGTCGCAATGAGTTAGGTACAGGCGATCGTCCCAAATAAATCCGCCCTCCAGCGAAGGCCAGTACGCCGCAACCACCAGGCCGGCGATCGTCAAGATTCCGATTAGCACGGGAAGCACTTTGGCGGCAGGCCGTTCCATGGAAGCACGAAGGCTCGGAGGAAATTCGTTAGCTTCGCGCATGAACGGCCATTCCTAAGGGCGCTTTGCAGGGCGATCGGATTGGGACTTTGGCCCCGCAGACGATGCAGCCGCCCTGCTGCGACCGGTACGACTTCAGCCACGCCGTGATCTCCCCGGCTTCGGTTGTTTTCCCTTGCGCTTTGGCCAGCTCCAACGCCTTTTCGGCCGAGGCGATGGCCTCCTCGGGCCGCTTCAGCAGCACGTAAGCCTTCGTCATGTTGGTGTAGGCGTTGATATTGTCGGGATCAAGCCGCCGAGCTTCGTCGAATTGTTTGATTCCTTCCTGCAACTCTCCCGCTTTGCACACCGCCACGCCCAAATTCACATGCGCTTCAGCGAACTCCGGCTTCAGGCGCAGCGCTTCTCGAAATTGTTCGATTCCTTCGGAAGTGCGATCGGTCTGTGTAAGCGCAATTCCCAAATTGTTGCGCCTCGGCGTAGTCGGATTTCAGCCGAATTGCGTTTTGAAAATGTCCGATCGCTTCCGGACGTTTGCCCTGTTGCTCAAAGGCCAGACCAAGACGATATTCCGCCTCAGGCAAGTCGGGGTTCAATTGCAATGCCTGCCGATAGTCGTCGATCGCTTCCGACGTTCGGCCAAGATGATCTAGTGCGTTGGCCAAATTGTAATAGGCGATGCTAAAGCCGGGGTCCGCTTTGGTCGCAAGTTCAAACTCTTTGACAGCCTCGGGCAGTTGGCCTTGTAGCTCCAGCGCCATTCCCAAGTTGCTATGTGCGATCGCGGAATTGGGGTCCAATCGCAGCGCTTCGTGCAAGGGCTCGATGGCCTCCTGCGGCTTGCCGATCCGGTTCAGCGCCGCCCCCCAATTGTTCAACGCCTCAGGATAGTGCGGCCTCAGTCGCAGGGCTTCTCGGTAATGCTTGATCGCTTCCGGCGCTCGCTGTGCTTTCGCCAACGCCAGGCCCACGTTGTTGTGGGCCACCCAGCACGTCGGATTCTTCTCCAGCGTGGCCTCGTACAACGCAATCGGATCTCCGTACAGCCGATTCTGTTGAAACGTCAACAGCAGCAGGGCCGCCACCACGACGGCCGCGGCAGCAGATGTGATCCACTGGACGCGACGCTTGCGCGACTGGTACCACGCGCTCCAGGCTGCCGCCACCAGCGCCATGGCGCCGATCATTGCGATGTGCTGATAATGGTCGGCGACCAGCGAATACTTCATGAATCCCACGTCGGTAAAACCCAGCACCGGCGCCAGCGATATGCCGAAGAACAGCCACGCGAAGAGCATCGGCCGCACGACGAATCCGCTGACCGAATTGCGCTGCCACCACAGCACCGCGGTCACGACGACCGCCGCCGCCAGCGGCAACCACCAAAGCAATTCTCCGGAATCGATCTGCCACGGCGGATAAATAAACAGCAGTTCGATGGGCAAAAACGCCCTGCCCAGATAGAACCACGTCGCCGCGCCCGCGCCGGCCAGCCGCTGGGCAAAACTGGCTTCGCGAATCACGACGCCGGAGCCGTGCGTTTGGAACCACACATTCACGGCGCCCAGGCCGACGGCGATCACAAACAGCGGCGCCACGCGAAACAAATCGCGCGAGCTAATTCGGCCCTTGCGCCACCAAACGATCAGCAGCAGCAACAGCGGTAAAACGACCACCGACCCCTTGCTGAGCATGGCCAACAGCAAGGCCAATAGGCTAAGCCCATAGGACAACCCGCCACCGCTTATCTTCTCTCGTCCCGCGTCTCTCGTCTCCCATTCCTTTTCCGCCCGCAAATACCACAAGATCGACAACAAAAAAAACACCATCGCCAGCGCATTTTTGCGCTGCGAAATCCACGCGATCGATTCAACATTCACTGGATGCAGCGCGAAGAGCAATCCCGCCAGATACGCGCCTGGAATGCTCAGCCTGCGGAGGATCGCCCAAATCAGCAGCGACGCGCCAATGTGCAACACCAGGTTCGTGATGTGATAGCCGGCCGGATTGCCCCTCCACAGCCTCCATTCCAACCAAAGCGAGCTGTTGGTCATCGGCCAGTAATCGTCGGCATCGGCACTGAACCAAAATCGCGCCAGTCCGTCGGGCGCTTTGATCAGGCGGCTTTCCCAGAGCAGGCTGTCGTCGTCCATGATGAAGCCGCCGCGCAAAGCTGGCAGATATGCCGCCGTCGTGAGCACGATTAGCAATGCCGCCCAACCCAGTTGCGCGGGCCGGTTGCGGCCCATTGCACCGTCGTCGTCGCGTGCGCAAGCGGTTTGATGGTTGCGGATGAAACGCTATCGGCCATGGGTCGATCGTCGCAGACGAGCAAGCGGAGAAAGCGGTCCGACGGCGATTCTTTGCCGCCCACGAAGACGAAACCGTCCGCTTCGACGATTATACCAACGTTCCCGCTACCGCGCATGCCGGGAAACATTGGCCCGCTCGAAACAGCACCGTGGCTGTTTGGCGGAAAAGGACGGTGGAAGCGACTGGAAGACGCGACGAGCTGTGGCTTAGCTGCCCGATTTCACCACCAGCGACTTCGATACGGATTTGAATGTCGTGTTGGAGCGCTTGCCGATCCTACCAACCGACGCCATGCAAATCAACGGCGATCAGCGCCAGCAACACGGCGTACTCCACCGCCGCGGGACCGGCCTCATCGACGAAAAAACGACGTGCTTTGTATCAGAAAAGATTTCATTCTCGGTCCTTTCGACGAACTTATTCAAACTTGTCGGCCAGATGCCCGCTTGTCAAACGATTCTTCCGGGAATCGGGACAATTCGCCGGAAATGTTGCAAAAAACCAACACCGCAATCCGAATCTCGAGGGCGAAAACTGCGCGAGCCGAACCCAGTGGTGCAATCGACATCATGCAAACATTTTGGACGATCGTTGATACCCCGCGAGGCCAAAACATCGCCGTTATTACAAGACGCGGGAAGGCGTACGGCACCACGCACCCCACTTACGGCTTCGAAGGGCCGGACTGCTGCCGCGGACGATTCGCCGAAGCCACGTTTCGATCTGCTGAGCCAAGCCGGCACGCTCCTGAAATCGAGCCAGCCGCAAAGCCTTTCGGCGGCCGCAATTGCCTCGCTCGTTCGACCGACGCGAGCCAAAGCGACCGCCAGGCCGTAGTGCGCCTCGGCAAGACTGGGCTTAGCTTGCACGGCCTGCTGGTATTGTTCGATGGCTTCGCTTAGCCGCCCGCGGTCCAAGAGCAGGCTGCCCAGATTGACGCGGGCCTCGGCGAAATTCGGATTCAGCCGCAGCGCTTGCTGATAGTTTTCCAGGGCTTCGTCGTAGCGCCGAAGTTGAGCCAATTGCAGCGCCAGATTGTTGTAGCGCATTGGCGTGGTCGGGCTTGAACCGCAGCGCTTCTCGATATTCGTGGATGGCTGCATCGCTTCGGCCGATGCCGGCCAGCAGGCTGCCCAGCTCGTTGTGGGCCATCCAGCATTCGGGATTCCTAGCGATGGTGGTTTGAAAGAGCGTAAAGCTGCTGAGGTACATTCGAGCTTGCTGGTGAGTCAAAAGCCCAAGCGTTCCTACGGCGATCGCGGCAACAGCGGTCGGCGCCCAGCGGTTCGATCGATTCAGTTGATCGTGCCAAACGCTCCACCCGGCAGCGGCAAGTGCCGCCACGCCGATCAGTGCAATGTACTGATAATGGTCGGCCACCAGCGAATACTTCATGAAGTACACGTCGGTCAGTCCCATCACCGGCACCAGCGCCACGCAGAAATAACCCCAGGCGAACAAGATCGCCCGGCCCCAACGATTGCGGCGACTTCGCCAGAGGATCGCCGTGACCGATGCCGCTGCGGCCAGCGGCAACCACCACAGCAAATCGTGCGTGTCGATGCGCCACTGCGGGTAGACGAAGATCAATTCGATCGGCGCCAACGCTTTGCTCAAATAGAACCAGATGACCGCACCGCCGCCGGCCAGCCGCTGAGCAAAGTCGGCTTCCCGGATTGCCACGTCGGCGCCGTGCTTTTGGAACCAGACATTCACAGCCGCCAGAACGGCCGCGACCACAAAGAACGGCGCGGTGCGAAGCAGGTCGCGGGAGGTAATTCGTCCGCGCCTCCACCAAACGATTCCCAACAGCACCACCGGCAAAATTGCCACCGAACCCTTGCTGAGCATGGCCAGCAGAAAGGCCAGTAAACTGAGCCAATACCAAATTCCAAAACCCGTCGCGCAGCGAATTTCCTCTTCTCCTCTTCTCCTCTTTTCCTCCTCTTTTCTCCCTCGTCCGTCTTCTTGCCGCAAATACCACAGAATCGACAGCAGAAAAAACACCATCGCCAGCGTGTTCTTCCGCTGCGCAATCCAGGCGACCGATTCCACGTTGACCGGATGCACGGCAAACAGTAGCGCCGCCAGAAACGCTCCGGGAATCGAAAGCTGTCGCAATATCCCACAAATCAACAGCGCCGCAGCAATGTGCAGCGCCAAATTCGTGACGTGGTAACCCGTCGCATTCATTCCCCACAATCGCCACTCGAACCAAAACGTGGTGTACGTCATCGGCCAGTAATCGATCGGCTGATCGGTGAACCACAGCCGATACAGCCCATCGGGCGCGTGCACCAGCGAATTGTCGGTCACCAACTCGTCGTCATCCCAAATGAAACTGCCACCAATCGCAGGCAGATATGCCAGGCCCGTCACCAGCATAAGCAGGGCGGCGCCGGCGAGATTTTTAGCAGTTAGCGTGGCCGGATGATTTAATTCCGCAATCGCTGGCGCATTTGGCACGCGGGGATGGGCGATGCCGGGGCATTGCTGATTCGACGAGGGCGGCGAAAAGATACGGCAGCGGATGGGGAGGGATTCGAACCCACGGTGGACTTTCGCCCACTCCGGTTTTCAAGACCGGTGCCTTAAACCACTCGGCCACCCATCCGGCCCGCGAAAAACGCAGTTTTGCAAGTTTAGCATAGCGCCGATACCTTCCGCGATACCCATGGAGCATCTAGGCCAGCCGGAGCCGGGGCACCGGCAACTTCTCAACGACCGCGCGGCGATCATCGGCCCGCAGGTGCGTGTATCGGGTCAGCAAGCTGCCACTGCTCAAGCGACACACCTGGAGCAGCAAGTGTTCGCCGGCACCAGTCAGCACCGAGTTGGTGACGAATGTATGGCGCAATGCGTGAAAGTCGAAGCAGGCGCAAATTGATCACTTCATTCCCTGGTCATGGTATCCCGCCGATCTCGGCCACAACTTCGTCTTGGCGCACAACCAGTGCAACAAGGCCAAAACTGACTACTTGGCAGCAGAGCAGCATTTGGCCGCCTGGGCCGCTAGAAATCGGCTGCATCAGGTAGAGTTGCAATCCCGACTGTAAGATGCGGCGTTGCCATGCGATT
The DNA here is from genome assembly GCA_963773925.1 of Pirellulales bacterium. Lineage (GTDB taxonomy): Bacteria > Planctomycetota > Planctomycetia > Pirellulales > JADZDJ01 > CAVRAW01. Next base: position 10,723 of record CAVZDC010000007.1, on the reverse strand, counting down.
TGTCTGCGTCGATTCAGATTGCTAAGTGGGTCTACCAGCAGACAGAAAAGGCTAATGGGCAGGTGTGGGTGATGGAAAAGGTCTTGCAACATCTCGGTCCAGATTGGCCACTGTGTTTGTCGGCATGATCCGTTGCGATCTCGCCGTAAGACTTGTTTGTCGTTAGCAAGTTCGCCTACGGAGATGCCGGCGCGGCCCAAGCGCCCCAATCAAGCTGATAGGTGTGGGAATGTAATCATCTGGAAAAGCAGAAACAACTAGGACGTCGACACCTTCATGTTCTGGCAGAAGGGCAAGGTCCCCGACAAAGAGCATGACAAACCGCTAGTTACCTTGATAGCGAACGGGGATCGTGTCGATGAGTTCCATGCATCCCCCCATGATGCCGAACCGTTTTCCAACTCACGCTCAGCAGAGTTGAGGAGCATTATAATGTGACCGGAGAAACCAAGCCAAGTGTGGGCCACGAGTAGTTGGATTGGTGGCGGGCTAAAAACACCCAGAGTTACAATGCCCTGGGTGTCGCTGTAATTGAGCCATCGGCCTAACGAGTTGCTGACAGATCAAACGAGACAGGAAGGACTGTCGCTCCCTGCTTCTGCTCAAATCGCCACTGATCGACCACCACTGTTGGTTTGGAAACGCTCCCAGCTCCTGCGGAAGCCGATCCGCAGTTGGCTGATCCGCCCGGGGCTCAGACCGAATTGTCGGGCCACGCCACCGGTCGGCTCTCCAAGAGCCAGCGCCTTTGCGATCTGTTGATTTCGCTGCGATAAGCCGCGAAACCAGGCCGCCACATCAATTCGCGCAGCGGCCGTTTCCGCTGGGCCTGCATGGCGGTCTTCGACCAGTAGCTGAGTCCAAGCTCCTGTCCTGTCATCACGCCGGTCGAGGCGCTTAACTGTCAGACGCTGGATCTGCGTAGCCGACGGCGACAGGAGATCGTGCGCCTGGAGCCGATTACCGACCCGCCGTCCAGCACGGACCTGGCGGACTGCATACTGTGCCAGCGGAGTCGCATAAGCCAAAGTCACTTTGCCTTGGCGTACGAGCTGGGAAAATGCGCAGTATGCATTGGCCACGACTTCCTCGATCATCTCTTCGCGGGCTTCGGCCCGTAGGCCACGAAATGCAAACAATGCTTGTTTCCGGATCTGGGGCAACAGTTCCAGAAACTTCTCGTGCACATACTTCGCTGAGCAGTCATGGGAACTGGTTCTTAACGGCGCGATCATGGGGCACCTCCACAACAATGGAGGACCGCCCCAAAGGGCGGTCCTGTGTAAAAACAAGACCGCCCCAGCACCGCGCCGGGGCGTTAATTCAGTTCAGACACGCAACACGAGGCCAGCGGAAATCAGCTAGGGGATACAGCAGCGCCGAGGTTCGTCCTCGTTCCGTGGCTGATTCGAAGAGCTAGATTGGCCCCTACAATTCTTGTGACGCAGAACGGCGGATTATTTTGTGATTGCTATGGTGGGCGACCGGTATCACCGCCTACCTGGAAAATGGCGGCACAATCGAAAACACTTAGGGGACCGCGGCGCACGAGTCACCACGGACGACCAAGCTCTACGACCAGACGAGCGATGAAATCACGCTCGATAAAATCGAACGAATTGCGATTTTGTTTTGCGCTCTCGTCGATCAGAACTCAATAACGGTAGGCGACCCCACCACCCACACCGGCGCGTCCCAAATTGCTGCCGACGCCGAGTTTGATTGCGTCTTTATCTCCTGCCCTCGACGCGCCATTGTGGTGCTTTCCTAATTTCCTACATCAACGTGACAATTTGGTCACCATCGCGGCGTCCTTGTCGTTTCCCATGCACGCTGTCGGTGCGCACCTCTTCTCGCTCTAAACGATCTGCTTGCCTTCCAATGACTCGTCGCCCACACAGTACACCGCCCCGCCGCATCTCCAGAGTTGCACACCCTCAAGCGTTCCCCAGGGGGTCGCTGCTTGTTTCCAGTCGCGTGACCAGTTCTCCGTCAGCGCCCTACACATGCCCTGATGAAGATCAGCGAAGAAAACGCATTGCCGGCCGACTGGCCGGAGAATCTCCAACTGTCCTTCCACACTGTCGCGCTTAAGGTCGAAGAATCGTCGGCCTTCCCGCAGGCCAGCGGACACTCTCTTGCGCCTACTGGTGCGTCCGCAGGCAGCGCGAGCCACCGCGGCCATTACCACAAAGCGCCGTCCCTTTTCTTCGAGAAACGGTGGCGGGATCTTCTCACGCTTTCGCTCGATCGGGTCTATGTGCTGCGCGGGCAAGTCGTCCATGGTGCCGCCACCCGCGGAAGCAGCCTCAATCGAACAGCATTGAAGTATTGCAACCAGGTTCTGGAAGGTCTGCTGCCGACGATGCTGCATTTGGTGATTGAGCATGGCGCGCACGATGATTGGCCGCCACTTTGTTATCCTCGCCTCGATGCGGCAAAATCTCCTACAGGTGGACATGATCTGGCGCGGAGGGCGCGCTAAGGCGAAAGGTCGAACCGAGATCGGATGAGGCAGGCGCGGTATGGGCACGTATTCACATAGTAAGCTCGAATCCTTCCGGAAGTGCCCCCGGCAGTTTCTACTACCACTGGCTGGCAACGTCGTCTGCGTCGGCGTGCCACACGTCTGCGGGTGGTATGTTCCAAGCCTCTTGTCGGTCATTGGTGCTTGGTCATTGGTCATTCCTCGTTTCGGCCGCGTTGACGTTTCATGGTAATCGTGTTACAAAAGCAGATCACTTTGACCCCAGGAGCTTTCACGTGGGTGGCATCAGCGATCGGAAGCAGGAAATCAAGCGGCGCCGCCGGCGGCGCAAAAAGCTTGTCGTCTTTCAGCGGAAGCTGAAGAAAGCCACCGTTTCGGAAAAGGCGAACATCGCCGATAAGCTTCGCCGCATGACGCCTGGCGCGGAAACGATCATCTCCACTCTTGGCTTGGACGAGCGCAAGCGTTAATTTGGCGCTCAGCCTGGAAGGCTGCGGATCAGGGCGCGGGCGATCGAATATCTCGCGGCGCGTTTCCACATGCCGTTGGCATGCCTCGGAAGAACTAGCTTTTCTGCGCAATTCTTTATCTGCAAATCTCGCGGCTTATCTATCTTCACCACGCCGCTGGTCATTGCACATGCACGGAATCTTTTCTCGGAAAAAATTCCGCGGCAACTTCCCCAACTGACGTGCGGTTTGCTATAGGGAATGTGCCAGAGGCAAGGCCGATCCAGCGCCACTCGCCGAGTGAGCAGAGCACTCGGAGCCCACAGAAAGTGGCCAGCGGTCAACGGAACTTTGTGAACAGAGGAGGATCCCCATGTTACGTTCTTCGCCCCTGCGCACTTTTGAACAACTGGAAACGCGCACAGTATTGTCGGGTTGCTCGGTCGCCGCCGGAGTGGCCGCCGGTTTGAGCATTGCGGCTTCGCACCATGACACTTCGAATATTGCGGTGCTGGCGTCGTCGCGGCTTGCCGGCTCGGCCAGCGTCCAAGGAACGTTCTTGAGCGCCACGCTCAGCGATCCGAACGATGCCAACGTGACCGGCCACGTGTCATTCACCAGCATCATGCACAACGGCACCACCACCTCGGTGTTTACCGCCAACATCAGCGGCGCCGCGGCAAATACGCCGTACGAAGTGGATATCAACGGCACCTCCGTCGGCACCATCATGACCGACGATAGCGGCTCGGGCGCGATCGCGCTCAAAGGCAGCCTGGCGGTCACGCCCGCCGCCGGCGATACCGTGAGCGTCGGCACGGCCACGGGCACGTTGGCCGTTCGTGGCCACGAAGGGGGCGATGAAGGCGATGAAACCGAAGTTCATCTGACCGCCAAGTTGGCCGATACGACCGGCGCCGTGACCGGCACGGCCAGCTTCAAGAGCGAAACGGAGGATGGCAACACTGAATCGAAATTGGCGGTCACCATCAACGGCGCCGCCGCCAACATGGATTTCGACGTGCTGGTTAACGGCACTTCGGTCGGCACGCTCACGACCGACGCCGACGGCAACGGATCGTTGACCGTGAAAGATCCGTCGGTCGCCATCATGGAAGGTGACACGATCGCCGTGGGCGATGCCACCGGCACGTTTGCGGTCGCTCCCGAGGTGACTTCCGTACTTCATCTGCGTTCGCGGCTCTCCGATACCACCAGCGATGCCAGAGGCATTGCGGTGTTCGTCAGCCGCACGCTGAGCGACAGCACGACTGACAGCAAGTTGATCGTGAATGTTCACGGCGCCGCAGCGGGTAGCATGCTCGACGTGGCGATCGATGGCACGGTGGTCGGACAAGTCCAGACCGACGCCAATGGCAATGGCCACGCGGTGCTGACTGACATTTCGGCCGCGCCCGCCGCAGGCAGCACGATCACGGTGGGCGACACGCTCAGCGGCACGTTGGACACCAAAGGCGCTTGGGATTGAGCCGACTGGCCGGCCTGCGACGTGGCCGCGGTTGATGGCTGGTATTTTGCCCCCGGCAATCATGCCGGGGGCGCAGGCCGGCGGAATTCGCTAGCCTGCAACGTATCAGGACCTGTCCGCAGTGTTCGATAAGCTCAGGACCAAGGCAGGGCAGGCGAAATTACATGGAGGTTGGGTAGCCCTCGGCGAGCAATCGCCGGGGGCTATTTTTGTAACGATGAACTATGAATGCTGAGTCCGAGCGATCTGGTGGGCTATTCGACGGTTTGCAGTTCTAGCGGTTGCGCTTCGTCGATGCTCGGATCCGACGAGCGGTACTTCGGCCGTCGGCCGGCCCGCACTTCGCGCTTGAGCCAGGCGATGATCGGCGAGCCGACGATCGTGGGTGCCAGCCAGGCCCACCAGACGCTACCGAAATTGACCACCAGCACTGCGGTGGTCATCGCAATGTAAGAGCCCAGTTGGCCGGAGAGATGATATTCCAGCCAGTTGTTCCAGCGGATTTTTGCCGCAAGGTAGCCTGTTAGCGCCAGCAAATACGAGCCGATCGCGATCGGCACGTAAAACCACAAGTGCGCCCAGTTGAATGTTGCCAGGCAGCAGGCGCTGGCGGCCAGTGCCACGTAGACCCAGTGGTAAATGTTGCCGACGAGCGTGTGCAGCCCGCGCAATTTTCGGCGGCACATGGCCACCAAGCCGAGCGTCAGGGCAATCACGCCGCAGGTGATGTGGAAGGTCAGTACAAGCGTGTGCAGGCTCATGCTGAAGTGTAGGTCACACTTCACATTTGAAGCACCGATAAAAGCCTCGCGCAGCGGCGCAGAGAACGCGGATAAGCGGCGGATTCAATTAAGGAAGCCAGGAAAGCAGGAGGATGTCACATGCCCACGCCGAGCCGTGGGCATGGCACCCAGCGTTAGTCAAAAAGGGTTCTCTGTGGTACAGGTCGATTGGATTGCAAAAGCATTCCGTACTCTTTCAATTCGAACTCTCGTGCCTTTTCTAAGAAGCGAGCTTTTGTTGACTCCTTAAGTTCTGGTACTCTTCCGGCCGCAATGTGAATTTCAATTTGAGTGAGTTGAGTTGTCGTCGCGGCGACTGTCATTTTCACTTCGATTTCGTCTGCAGGGGAAGGCATCACTCGGACCAATCCGTCCAAAATCATGACTCTGCCGTTTAGAAAATCCGTTGCCGTTCGTAGACTTTCCTCGGTCCAGCCATTGGCAATGTTCGGATGCATTTCGATCAATCTCTGCCATTCAAAGACGCGCGAATTGCTGCTCTTTTTTTGAAATACCAGTTCAATGGGATGCAAACCGCTTCTTTTGGAATGAGCACGCTTTCGCATGTTTCAGGATTGTGCCAATAACTCGCGTGCCCGACATAATCGAACCTCGAGTACGCAGTCCACCTGTACTTCAGGTTATGCGAGTGTCGGGGATGTGCACGGGACGAAGTCGTGTCGAGAGATATGTATCGGCGAACCATTGCCGTGATCTAGTGCGCCCATATCCGTCAAGTTTAGCCAGGGCTGTCGTGAACGCTTCAACTTCGACAACTGTATTGCCGAAATCTAAGAAAACTGGCTTCGTGCACTTCGTAATGTGCTTGGTGTGCTTAAGAGAGAAAAAAGTCCGCGGACCGGTTCGAATCATCTCAAAGCGTTCCGTGGCGTCGAATAGCCAGACCATGTTGCCATAGAAGCTCTCTCGAGCGGCAATATGGTCAAGTGGAATTGGCGATTTTTGAAGTTCGACAATTACATCCTTGTTGCCAAGAATATCGGCCCTGTGTGGTTTCATCAAATATTCAACAAATTCGTCTTCGACCAGACTTTGCCATTCGAGATGCCACGGCCCGATGGGTTCTGACCAAGGGTCGCATTCGGCCCTAGACTTGTGAGCCCAATGATGCGTAACTAGGGAGCCGCATTTGGCGATGACAATCGCGCCGCAGGATGGGCAGTTGCCGCGGATTCCTTTTCCAGGAAGTCGCCGTTGTCCATTTACATTCGCGTACAGCATCGTACCGTCCTTGGCTGTCGGCCAATCGACTCAATTTATGTCGAGACGGGTTCGCGTTTCGCTTTATCGCTGCGCGAGAAGGTAAATTCGCCATCTGTGAAGTCGATGCGGATATTGGTGCCTTCGGGGAATTCGCCTTTGAGGAGTTCGCGGGAGAGGGGGTTCACGACGCGCTGTTGGATGACTCGCTTTAGCGGTCTTGCGCCGAAGGTGGGGTCGTAGCCTTCGGTGGCGATTTCGTTTAAGGCGCGGTCGGAGATGTCGAGGTTGAGGCCGGTTTGTTCTAACTGTTTGCGGAGGCGCTCGATTTGGATGTCGACGATGCGGCGGATCTGCTTGCGTTCCAGCGGATGGAAGATGATCGTTTCGTCGACGCGGTTCAAAAACTCCGGCAGGAAGCAGGTGGCGAGGGTTTCTTTGACGGCTTGGCGCATTTCTTCTTCGCTGCCCCCTTCTTTGGCGATTTCCTGGATCAGCTGGCTGCCGATGTTGGAGGTCATGACGATGATGGTGTTGGTGAAATCGACGGTGTGGCCGTGGCTGTCGCTCAAGCGGCCGTCGTCGAGGACTTGCAGAAGGATGTTGAACACGTCGCGGTGGGCTTTTTCGATTTCATCCAGCAGCACCACGCAGTAGGGGCGGCGGCGGACGGCTTCGGTGAGCATGCCGCCTTCTTCGTAGCCGACGTAGCCGGGCGGCGCGCCGATCAGGCGGCTGACGGTGTGCTTTTCCATGAACTCGGACATGTCGAGGCGGACCATGGCGTGCTCGTCGTCAAACAGGACTTCGGCCAGAGCCTTGCAGAGCTCGGTTTTGCCCACGCCGGTGGGGCCGAGGAAGATGAACGAGCCGATGGGGCGGTGGGGATCGCCGAGGCCGCTGCGGCTGCGGCGCACGGCGTCGGCGACGGCGGTGACGGCTTCGTCTTGCCCGACGACGCGCTGATGGAGGCGTTCTTCGAGGACCAGCAGCTTGGCCCGTTCGCCTTCGAGCATGCGGGAGACGGGGATGCCGGTCCAGGCGGAGACGACTTCGGCGATTTCGTCGGGTCCGACTTCCTGGCGGAGGAGGCGGCGCTTGGGGGCAGTTGCGGAGGCCGCGGTTTTTGGCGATTCACCGCGACCACCGGTCGCGGCTTTATGATCCGTGCCCGAGGATTCGATTTTTTGTTCCAGCGATTTCTTTTCTTTGTCCAAATTAAACAGGCGCTGGTACAACTCTTCGCTGACGGGCATGCCGGAGGCCTGGTTTTCTTTGATTTGGGTGGTGAGCTGGGTGATTTCGAGCTCGACGGCTTCGAGGCGCTTGCGGACGTTTTGGACGTCGCCGAGGCCGAGCTTTTCGGCTTCCCATTGCTCGCGGAGGCTGGCGAGTTGTTTGCGGAGGTTTTGGATTTCTTCCTGCAGCTCGGCGCGGCGCTCGACGGCGTGCTCTTCGGTTTCTTCGGCCAGTTGGCGATCGGCCAGTTCGAGCTGCGTGATGCGGCGCTGGATGACGTCGATTTCGCCGGGGACGCTTTCGAGCTCCATGGCCAGGCGGCTGGCGGCTTCGTCGACCAGGTCGATGGCTTTGTCGGGCAGGTAGCGGTCGGTGATGTAGCGCTGCGAGAGCTTGGCGGCGGCGACGAGGGCGGAATCTTTGATCTTTACATTGTGGTGGGCTTCGTAGCGTGGCTTGAGGCCGCGGAGGATGGCGATGGTGTCGTCGACAGTGGGCTCGCCGACGTAGACGGGCTGGAAGCGGCGCTCCAGGGCGGCATCTTTTTCGATGTGCTTGCGGTATTCGTCCAGAGTTGTCGCGCCGATGCAGCGGAGTTCGCCGCGGGCTAGGGCCGGCTTGAGCAGGTTGGCGGCGTCGGTGGCCCCTTCGGCAGCGCCGGCGCCGATCATGGTGTGCAGTTCGTCGATGAACAGGATCGACGTTGCCGGCGGCGTCTTCGACTTCGCGGAGGACGGCTTTGAGGCGGTCTTCGAATTCGCCACGATATTTTGCGCCGGCGATGAGTGCGCCCAGATCGAGGGCGATGATCGCGCTTGTTTTTGAGGCTGTCGGGCACGTCGCCTTGGACGATTCGCAGGGCGAGGCCTTCGGCGATGGCGGTTTTGCCGACGCCGGGTTCGCCGATGAGGACCGGGTTGTTTTTAGTGCGGCGGGAGAGGACCTGGATGACGCGGCGGATTTCCTGATCGCGGCCGATGACGGGATCGAGCTTGCCTTGGCGGGCGCGCTCGACCAGGTCGATGCCGTATTTTTGCAGGGCCTGGAATTTTCCTTCGGGGGCCTGGTCGGTGACGCGGGACGAGCCGCGGACGGTTTTCATGGCCTCGAGGAGTTGCTTTTCGGTGATGGCGTTGAGCTTGAGGACGTTACGGGCTTTGGAATCGACTTTGGTCAGGGCGAGCAGGAGGTGTTCGGTGGAGACGAAGTCGTCTTTCATGGTGCCGGCTTCGCGCTGGGCGGCTTCGAGGACCTGGCCGAGGGCCTGGCTGATGCCGGGATGGCCTTCGGCGCCGCTGACTTTGGGGAGATGGCTGAGTTCGGATTCGACGATGCGATCGAGCTGGGCGCGGTTGACGCCGATTTTTTCCAGGAGCGGCTGGACGATGCCTTCGTTTTCGCCGAGCAGCGCGGCCAGCAGGTGGAGGGCGTCGACTTGTTGCTGGCCGTGGTCGGCGGCGAGTTCCTGGCGCGCTGGACGGCTTCTTGAGCTTTGATGGTGAATTTGTCTAGGCGGAAGGCCATGGGGAGGGTTCAGGGTTCAGGGTTCAGGGTTCAGGGTTGAGTCAGCAAAATAAAAAGCCCCCGGCGGGTCGCCGGGGGCTGAAAGGTTATCTCGGCGAGTGCTTCGGAAGTTACTCTTTCTTGACTTCGAACTCGGCGTCGATGGCTTCGTCTTCGCCGGGTTTTTTGCCGTCGCCGGCGGGAGCGGCGGCTTCGGGAGCTGCACCTGCGGCGCCGGCGGCGCCGGCTGCGGCTTGGGCGGCTTCGTAGAGCTGCTTGCTGAAGGCGTGCGAGGCTTGTTCAAGTTGTTCGATCGACGACTTGATGGTGTCGATGTTGTCGCCCTTGATTGCTTCGCGGACTTTGCCCATCGCGCTTTCCAGGGCGGCCTTGTCGGATTCCTTCAGTTTGTCGGCTTGCTCCTTGATCATCTTTTCCAATTGGAAGACCATCGATTCGCCCTGGTTGCGCAGCTCGGCGAGTTGCCGCTTCTGCTTGTCTTCCTCGGCGTGGGCTTCGGCGTCCTTGCGCATCTTTTCGATTTCTTCCTTGGGGATGGCCGCTGGCGTTTTCGATGCGGACCTTGGCTTCTTTGCCGGTGCCGAGGTCTTTGGCCGAGACGCTGACGATGCCGTTGGCGTCGATGTCGAACTTGACTTCGATTTGCGGCATGCCGCGCGGGGCCGGCGGGATGCCTTCGAGGTTGAAGCGGCCGAGCTCGCGGTTATCGCGGGCCATGGGGCGTTCGCCCTGGTAGACCACCACCGTGACGGCGGTTTGGTTGTCGGCCGCGGTGCTGAAGACTTGCTTGCGTTCGGTGGGGATGGTGGTGTTGCGTTCGACCAGCTTGGTGAAGATGCCGCCTTCGGTTTCGATGCCCAGGCGAAAGCGGGGTGACGTCGAGCAGCAGCACGTCTTGCACTTCGCCGGCCAGCACGCCGCCTTGGATGGCAGCGCCGACGGCGACGACTTCGTCGGGGTTCACGCCCTTGTGCGGCTCCTTGCCGTTGAACATTTTTTGGACGAGTTCCTGCACCTTGGGGATGCGGGTGGAACCGCCGACGAGGACGACTTCGTCGATATCTTTGGGCTCGAGCTTGGCGTCTTTGAGAGCTTGCTGGACCGGGCCGCGGCAACGTTCGAAAAACGCATCTTCCAACTGTTCGAACTTGCTGCGGGTGATGTTGAATTGCAGATGCTTGGGGCCGCTGGCGTCGGCGGTGATGAAGGGCAGGTTGATATCGGTGGAGCTGGCGGAGCTGAGTTCTTTCTTGGCCTTTTCGCAGGCTTCCTGAAGGCGCTGCAGGGCCATGGGATCTTTGCGGAGGTCGATGCCGTTTTCTTTTTTGAATTCGTCGGCGACGTAGTTGATGAGGACCTGATCGAAGTCGTCGCCGCCGAGGTGCGTGTCGCCGTTGGTGCTGATGACTTGAAATACGCCGTCGGCGACTTGGAGCACGGAGACGTCGAAAGTGCCGCCGCCGAGATCGAACACGACGATTTTTTCGTGCTCTTTTCGATCCAGACCGTAGGCCAGGGCCGCGGCGGTGGA
>CAVZDC010000006.1:0-103662 GCA_963773925.1 Pirellulales bacterium | reverse complement strand
GTCTGATGCGATATTTGCAGCGACACGTTTCTGCGCATCGTGTATTTGTTGTTCTGCTCTATGCCGTGATGCTTGCTGCAGGGGCGGCATTCGCTTTCTTTAATATCTACGGCCACTATGCACCCGACGACGAAGGAACCGTGATGATCTCGGTCCGGAGCTTTCTGGACGGGCACGCATTGTACGACCAAGTGTACGCGCAATATGGCCCCTTCTACTACCTTTACAAGGCCGCGCTGCACCGGCTTACCGGCATGGCGGTGACTCACGATGCGAACCGCCTGATGACCATCGCGGCGTGGCTCATAGCAACGCTGTTTTGTTCGCTGTTCAGCTACCGGATTACCCGCTCGCTGCTGGTGGCGGCGGCAGTGTTTCTGTTCACCTTCAGATCGCTTTGGATGCTGATGAGCGATCCGGGTCATCCTCAGGAGTTGTGCGTGCTATTACTGGCCGGCGGCGTGTATCTGTCGTCGTTTGCTGATTCCGCCAGCCGACTCCGCTGGGTACTGCCAGGCTTGGGCGCCGTAGCCGCGGCGCTGGTACTGACGAAGATCAATTGCGGGTTGTACTTTGGCATGGCCCTGGCCGGAGCGATGGTGTCGTTTGCGGAATCACGCTGGCTCCGGCGCGTGGCGGGCAGCCTCCTCGGGGCCCTGGCGATTTTTCTTCCGGTCTGCTTGATGTGGTCCCATTTGAACATGGGGAAAGCGCAGATTTATGCCGCCATCGCCGCTGGGTCGTGTCTATCGGGGTCGGCGGTTGCCATGGTGCGAAATGGACGCGAGGTTAGGTTGGTCCACTTTGCCGCCGCATTTGCTGGTTTCGTGGTCACCGCGCTATTGGTATTGGGCATCATGTTGGCTCTTGGCAGTTCGCCGGCGGGCCTCTGGGAGGGCATTGTCAGCGGCCCGCTGCACTTTCCCGGACAATTCTTGATGCTGCCGGGAGTGTTACGGTTTTCGCACGCGGTCTTGGCGATCGTCGCGGCCGTGGCGGCGCTTGCTTATTGTCTTTATTTTCGAGGCCTGATTCGGCTTTCCGACCGTGCCACCGCCGCGCTTCTCGCGATGGGTTTCATGATTCGATCCGTGATGGCAATTGAAGTCGTGTCGGTTCTGGAGATTTTCGGAGTGATTGAATATATTCCCACGTTTGTGACACCCTGGATTTGGCTCACGCTCGCGGATCCGTCACGCCGGCAGCCGACGCTGAGCAATGCATTTGGCCGAACCATGGTCGTGCTGGCCGCCGCGTTTCTAGTGTTGATCGCCTACCCTGTGGCTGGCGCTCAATGGGCTACTGCCACCTTCCTCGTCGTTCCGGCCACGGGCATCTGTGCTCACGATGTTTGGCTGCGCTGGCAAAGCTCACGCTTTCGGTTGCCGGCAAAAGTCGCCGTCGCTGGCGCAACGTTTGGATACATTCTGATTGCGGTGCAATGGTGGTCGTCGTGCCGCAGATTTGAAGCCAACTACCGTGATCTCACGCCGCTGAATCTGCCTGGCGCTCGATGGATCAGGGTCCCCGAAGATGAGGTCGCAGTGCTGCGCTGCGTAGCCATCAATTTGCGCGACAACTGCGACACTTTTTTCAGCGCTCCGGGCATCAACAGCTTCTATTTCTGGTCGGGGCTCAAGCCGCCCACAGATTTCAATACGGGCTTGTGGATGATGTTGCTCAATGACAAGCAAAAGCATGCCATTATCGATGAATTGGAGAGGCGCCCACGGGCCTGGCTCGTTTACGATCCGTCGCTTTATAAATTATGGTTGCATGGCAACTTTGGACCGCACGCCGACGATCCGCTGTTGCACTATTGCCAGACGCACTTCGAGTCCATGGTGCGAGTGGGCGAATATGTTCTGTGCGTGCCCGTCGGAGCAACTCGTCCGCTGCTGGAGGAAGCGGCGAACATGGGCAGCGTGCCCGCCGCAATTTTGGACCAGCCGAGCCAATTCGGACTGCCGAGCAATGCATCACCGAATGTGATGATTCAACCGCGGTTTACATTGAACGCGGATCGTCGGCCGGCGCTGCGCGCGTGATCATTGCCAATGCCGCCAATCAAAAAGTGCTGGCCGATACTGGCGACGAAGAGTCGAATCGCGGACTGCAAGTGCTAGATGCTGACTTGCGGCCGGTCAAGCTGCCACTCGCGCCCGGCTGGAACCAAGATCCCCGGCTCGAATCTCTGCGGCTGATTCCCTCTCGGGCGTGGCCGCCGCCGAACGATTACGACTATTCCAAGGTTATGGTGGCACTGCTGGATGATCACGGTGACGAGATTGTCTCGCTACCGCTGGCTGTCCGGACGCCCACTTCCTCAACGCACTAACACAACCCAAGCGAGCCAATAGAACGACCGCTGCTCTTATCTTGCGGCGTGGACGACTTACGCCCTGTTTACGCAGTATTGCTCACGCCGGTGCTGGAACCCTCGACACTCGTGTTGGGCTCGATTGCTGCGATGGCGGCGATCGCCGTGTCGTTGTGACGGAAACACAAGTGGCCAGGAATCCGCCACCGATAAATGTTGTGGAGCGATCAGAAGTTGCTCAACTTATGGGAATTCTTGTGGGAGAGCTGTGAGAAATAGCTGACAATGAGAATCGCTTGCAATTGGAAACAACGTGCAGACAATGACTTACGCAGCGGAGGGCACGGGATTCGAACCCGCAACCCCTTGCGGGGCACCACATTTCCAGAGATGCCCGCCCAATGTCCGCCATTTACGATGACGTTCGCAGCATTGGAGTTGTGACGCGCATGCCGCACCGCTTTTGCAGTTCGAGGAAGCGCTGCAGAACACTCGCCATATGAACTATTGTGGCACGGAGGCTGGTCTACGTCGATTCAATCAGGGTGCTTCTCGGGAAGGTTTCGATAAGCTGGCCCGATAGGAGGTCAGTTGGACCTCAATTTCCTGGGCCAGCGTGTTCTGTTTCTGAGAGCGAGCCAAGTCCAGAGCTTTTTGGGCCGCTTCGATGGCTTCGGGAAAACGCCGCAGCTGTGCGTAGGCGTCTGCCAAATTGACCCAGGCGTTGGTGTGGTTGGGCTTTAAGCGCAGGGCCTCGCGGAAGTGTTCGATGCCCTCCGAGGGCCTGCCGGCTTTGACGAGCAGGTAGCCGAGATTGTTGTGGGCCTCGGCAAAACTGGGTTTTCGCTGGAGAGCCTCTTGGTAGTGGAGCATCGCCTCGTCGAGCCGACCGATTTTGCGGAGCGTGTTGGCCAGATTGTAGTGGACATCAGCCGAATCGGCGTTGGATTCGAGCGCAAGTTGGAATTGCTGGATGGCTTCCGAGAGGCGGCCCAACTGCGCCAGGGTGTTAGCTAAATAAAAGTGCGCTCGGAACAGCTTGGGCTTGACTTGCAGCGCACCCCGGAAACACGTCACGGCGTCGTCGAGTTGTCCTTGTCTGGCGAGGGCGAGACCTACATTCGTTTGGGTCAGCGCATCGTTGGGCCTTAATTGCAAGGCCAGCTCAAAATGCTCCGTCGCCTCCGGCAAACGATGCTGTTCCAGTAGCATGCTACCGAAATTGTTTTGGAGTAGCCAACAGTTGGGGTTTTCACTCAATGCGGCTGAGTACCACGTCTCAGTATCGGCATACAGTCGACATTGCTTCCAGGTGATGCGCCATCAGGCTAACGACCATGAAGACAACGGCAGCGGTTGAGACGGGGCGGGATGCTTTTGGTGCTCGGGCATCCCACGCGATCCAGGATGCCGCCACGAGCGCGACAATTCCAATAAGAGCAATGTGCTGATAGTGATTAGCCACGAGCGAATACTGCATAAAGGCCACGTCGATGAAACCCAAGACGGGAAGGAGTGCGACACAAAAGAAGCCCCAGACAAAAAGTAGTGGCCGGCCCCATCGACTGAAGCGGTGCCAGAGGAGGGCGATGGTGGCCGTTGCGGCGGCAACTAAAGGTAGCCACCAAAGTAGTTGACCGGCATGAATTTCCCACTGCGGATACACGGCGAGCAGATGGATTGGCATCAGCGCCTTGGATAAATAGAACCAAACCACGGCGCCTGCCCCGGCCAATCGTTGCGCGAAATTGACATCACGAAACGCGAAGTCGGCGCCGTGAGTCTGAAACCAAACATTCACTCGTATCAACACAATCGCTGCGAGAAAGAATGGAAGAATGCGGATTAAATCGCTGTGCGCGATCCGACTGCGTTGCCACCAGATGATTCCAAGGAGTATCAATGGCAAGACCGCCACCGAGCCTTTGCTAAGCCCAGCCAGGGCAAATGCAAACAGACTCAACCAGTAACGGCCACTTCGAAGAAACGAAGCAGGGGTTGACAACTTGTCGGTGGGACGAGCTTTGTCGATTTGCGACAACGAGCCGTCGGCATGGATATACCAGGAGATCGACAGCAGAAAGAAGAACATCGCCAAGGAGTTCTTACGTTGTGCGATCCAAGCCACCGATTCCACGTTGACCGGATGCACCGCAAACAGCAGCGCGGCCAGAAAGGCACCCGGGATGGAAAGATGTCGCAAAATTTTCCATAAGAGAAGTGCGGAAGCGAAATGCAAAATCAGGTTGGTGACGTGGTAGCCGGTGGGATCCATTCCCCAGAGCCGCCATTCTAGCCAGAAAGTGGAATTCGTGAGAGGCCAGTAGTCGAGGGCATCGGAGGTGAACCAAAGCCGCAGGAGTCCGTCGGTGCTTTGACCAGTCTGTTATCGGTCAATAACTTGTCATCGTCCAAGATGAAGCCGCCGTGCACCGCCGGATAGTAAGCCACGCAAATAGCGAGGAAGATCAATGCCCCGCCGCAAAAGGCCAAGTAAAGTGACGGCATGCGCCGGGGGAAATCATACCGAAGCGAAATGGCCGAGGAGTCGGTGCGATATTCAGGTTGTGGCATGGACGGAATCATCGGATGGAATCGAAGGCGACCGGCAAGCCTGAAGGAAAGATTTTGCTATCGATGAAATGCCATCCAGCAAAATGGCGCTAAGAATGGGATGTTCACGCGGCCCTGCGGACGAGGAACGATTGTAATATAAAGATCATCGTTTTTAGCCCATGAAATGAATTGCGGCGGACTGAATGCTGTCAATTGTAATACCCGTCTATAACGAAGCGGAGACCGTCCGACAGGTGGTGGACATCATGTCCGTGGTCGGACAAAGGCGTCTTCAGGTTCTCGAGGTTCAAGGAGGAAACTGGTGAAGTAAGGGACGATGTATCTACGAGTCCGGTCAGGGGTGTCTTCAAGGACTCTAAGTAGAACGTCCGGCAGCGTCGAACGCCGAAATTAATCCGCTGACGGCGGAGCAAGTCGGCAAATTGTTGGCTGCGGCGAAAGCGGATCGGCTGCAAGCGCTGTACGTCCTGGCCATCGCTAGCGGTGCGCTGCTTGGCGAATTGTTCGACTTGCAATGGCCTGACGTTGACCTGAAGGCAGGCGCAATGACAATTCGGCACACTCTTCAGGAATTGAAGGGCAAGCTGACGTTGAAGGAACCCAAAACCGCCAAGAGCCGCCGGCGCATTAAGTTGCCAGATACCGCCGTGGCGCGCTGCTGGCGCATCGGCGTCGCATGGTTGCGGAAGGTCACGCGGCCTGCCCGTGGGTATTTTGCAATCAGCACGGCGGGCCGCTGCGCCGCAGTCATTTCCATCGGCAAGAGTTCAAGCCGCTGTTGAAGCGGGCCGAACTTCCCGATATTCACTTTCACGCTCTGCGGCACACCTCGGCCACGCTGCTACTGTTGGCCGGCGAGCACCCCAAGGTTGTACAAGAGCGGCTTGGGCATTCGCAGATCAGCGTAACGATGGACACGTACAGCCACGTGATGAAGGGGATGGATGAAGGAGCGGCGGGCAAGCTCGATGCATTGCTGACAGCTGCATGTGCCAGACAGGGCAGGGCGGCATCCGTGGCGGCGGGATGAAACGCAATCTTTCTATTGCGGCACGATAGTCTCATCACCGGGTGGGGGCAAGTTTTCAAAATCGTGGTTCAAACTGCAGTCTTGATTTACGATTCGCTGCTCCCAATTTGGCAACAGCATTACATCCTTTTGCGAAATAAGATACGCCAGGGGGATTCGCTTAAGAGGATGACCGGGCCTGGGAGTCGGCGATACGAGTGATTCCTTCGGAAGACGAGCGATGTAAGAATCCGTCATCCCCAGAAGGTCGATCACTTTTACCTTCGGGCCGGCAAAGTAGCCGAATATTCCAGTCGAGAACCGATGGACCGTCACGCCGCCGCAGCTGTCGGCAAATTGTCGCGCCTGCACAGCAGCTGGATCGACGAGAATTTCGCCGTTTTTCAAGCAAGTACTAAGCGAGCATGGTATCTCCCAAAACTTTCGCTCGTTAATCACGCCCAACTGCGATAGATCAGCAGGAATTGGTGGTTCAGCGATTTTAAGCCACGCGATAAAGAGCATGGCGATTACACCGCCTACGCCGAGGAGTTCTAAATCCCGTCTTAAACTGGGCGTTTGGATTTGCTCTGCGAGTGAGAGCGCACCGGCGAGCAATGAGCCGGTTAACACCGAGACGAGAAATCGCCCGCGCATAAAATCGCCGCCGACCTGAATCACCCAGCAAACGTACAGGAATATCCCCAACAGAAGTGCGATGCGCGGCGCGTTCCTAGCCCTCGATGCAGCCAATCCAAAAAACAGCAGCGCACGCGCCCGCTGCCAGCACATCATAGTGAAGCCAATCTCCGAGGTATGCCAAGCCGAGGCCAATCGCGTAGCTTTGGCTCGGAAAGATTCCGACCTTGGCGTAAAACGTGTTCGGAAAAATGTCATGGTAAAACAGCGCGGCGAAGATGAGCCATGCGGCGACAGGGGCAAAGCCCAGCGCAATAAGAATGATCTCTTTCAACGAGCGAACACGCGCCAATAACAGCAAGGCTAAGGGCGCTGCCAAAACTGTAAAGTCGGGCGCGTAAGTGTGAGAAGTCCCAATAACAGAGACATGCGTCCCGGCCGCGAAGCAGCATGGATCCAGCTCTCAATAACGATGCATACGATCAGAAAGTTGGCAAGAGAGTTTTCCAGTCCGCTAGTTTGAAACGATACCCAGGGGTCGCTGAGGCTCCAAATTAAAGCAGCGATACCCAGTAACAACCCACCAGCCAAAGTGCTTGGTGCCTGTCGAAGAATCGCCCGACCTGCCAGGACGATCGTCAGAATCGTGAACAAAAACCCATAAGCATATGCCGCCCACATGGGACCATGCAAAAAAGGGCTTGCGACCAGGAGCAGCACAAGCCACAAAGGATTAGTGTACCCCTGTGTTCGTTCTCCCACGTTGAACACGGGGCCGTAACCCATCAGAGTATTTGCCACGTAACGAAACCCGATGAAAGCATCGTCGCTCATCCACCCGAAATAGATCACCACGCTGAGCGCGAGAACAGCCACGGCGATGATTACCGCGTGATCGCGCCAACCTATGCTGCGCGGAATTTGAGAATTCGAATTGGAATTCGGCGATTTGCTCATTCGGCTATCTTATTCGTCGCTATAGAAGCGATCGGCGAGATAAGTCCGAGCATTGGCAACATTGTGGCAACAATTTCGGCTCAGCGCAGAAAACCGCGTTGACGTAAATCCAGCGGAGGGCACGGGATTCGAACCCGCAACCCCTTGCGGGGCACCACATTTCCAGTGTGGCCGCTAACCATTCGCTTACCCTCCGAAACCACTGGCAGATTGTAGCTTACGACGATTTGAAAATGAAGCCAATCGTCAATTTGAAAGCCTATTTGCCACTCTGATTTGGCCGCCGCCAAAGGGAAATTTTCAGCGCGGGTCGGCTGGTTGCTCGCCGCTACCTCGCGGTGCCAAAGCTTGACGGTTTGCCATGCCGGTCGGCCACCGGCGCGCTTCCCTTGCGAACTATAGTTATACAGGGCGCGAGGGCTGCGAAAGTCCTTGCCGCACCCGCTCGCGATCGAATCCTGCAACGTCTGAGCCAACGGCAACCACGAGATTGGCATGAAGCGCCGACGATTCTTATTTTGGGTGAGCTTTGGCCTGTTCGGCCTGGGCGAGAAGCTGCAGTTCCCGCTGTTCGACAGTCTTGCCGCCGCGGCGATGCGGCTGGGCGACACGGATGCCACGCCTTTGCCAACCGATGCCCCCGAGCATTGGACGATGGCGGAAAACAACACCTGGCGGTGGTACGAACGCGAAACCTTCAACCGCGGACGCTGGAAGGTCACGGGCATCACCACGCCCATGAACAAAAACACGGGTGAGTACGTCACCGGTCGCACCGGCTATCTCGACGAAAACCTGGTGCCGGCCGAAATGCGCACCGATGAGCAAAGCCCCGTCGACGACGATTCGGATGGGAAGGTGGAACCACCGCCGCACGTTCCCGACGCCACGCGCTTAGCTCGCCACGGCCGCCCGCCCAGCAAGTGGTTGCGCAGTCTGAATGTCGAGGAACTGCGGATCTGGCTCAAGACGATTGACGTTCCGGAATCCGGCGTCGAAGGGATGACCTACTGGACCCATCTGACGCGCGATCATTATTTCCATCCGCGGAAAATCGCCGGCCTCACCGAAGATGAGCTGGCCAAACTCCACGCCGCCGCCCACGCCGGCTACTAACCGATCTCGGCAGGACCGGAATGGGTTCCTGACACCGTTTCTTCCCCCCCAGTTCAGAAGATTCATTGCGATCCCGGTCGCTCGCTTCCCGCGGTTCTTGGACCGCTGGCCAACGAGGCATATAATCACGGTCGCAGCGTCCAGTTGAGCTCAATCAACCTGGAGGGACGTCATGTCGGAGGAAATGCTGCGGCGCCAGCTCTACGATGCCTTTGCGAACCGCGCGCACATTTACCATCTGCTGTTCACCCACCTGCAATCCGAACTCGGCGCGAAGAAGGCGGCCGAGCTGATGGGGCGGGCGATTTACCAACGCGGTGTCCAGAAGGCCGCTAAGTACGCCTCGTTTGCCCCGCGCGATCTAGCGGCACTGCGGCGCGCCTTCGTCGCCAACCTGCCCGACGACGGGGCGATGTTCGCGCCCGAGGTCGTGCGCTGCGATGCCGAGGCGCTGGACATCAAGTTCCACCGCTGCCCGCTCAAACAAGCCTGGTTGGACGCCGGCCTCGCCCAGGAGCAGGTGGCGACGCTCTGCCAAATAGCCGCTCAGGTCGATAGCGGCATGTTCGAGGCGGCCGGGTTCCGGTTCCATGCCGACACGTACCAGCCCGATGCAGAAGGTTGTTGCTTCCTGCATATTTGTCCGGGAGAGTAGGGAATTGTTGGGAGATGGATACCGTCATGCGTCCAGTGATCCGACCGTACGGGTGCTGCAAATAAAAAGGCCCCGAGGGATTCGAATCGGTTCCTGACACCTTTTCTCTTCCAATTCGCCACCGTACGTGGTCATCCCCTGTCCAACCAGGCCGAAACAGTTTGGCGACGATGAATTTCGGAAATCGGCACTGTTCGGATAAAATGCATGTTGGTTCGATCACACATTGAAAGGAATCGCGTTATGTATCGCTGGGTCAAGGTCGTGGTGAATGGAGTCATTGTTACTGCACTCGTGGCCGATCTACAGGAAATCCCAAGTCGGCTCCCGTAACACCTGCACAACGAATCGCGGCAGCCGGAACAGGAAATCAACCAAATCACCGCAGCGTCAACCACGTCGCCAGTTGCGCGAGGCTGGAACTTGCGAGAAGCTACGAGCGGCAGAACGGAATAAGCAGAACCTTCCAAGGAGCCAAATTATGAGTGCGATCCAAACACTGAAGAAGACGCTCAACGAAGAACGCACTAGGCTGTCGCAGCTAGTCGGCGAACCAGTAGCGGTCACTGCGGCAGGTCCGGTGAGCTTAGATGTAATCGACGAAATCATTAAGGTCTTAGAAGACCACGAGGCGCAGCTTGAGAAGCTGTGGCACGATATGAAGCACAAGACGTAGGACGGCCTACACTTCCTGCCCAGCCCGCATAGATGCTGCAGCAGGGAACCGGTTTGGGCAGCGGCGACCATGGCAACTTTCAAGACCGGTGCCCAGCGCCTTAAAGCTGTCACGGTTGTTCGCTAGCGTGGGCGATTTGGGGCAGTCTACTGGGAGATTCTTCCCACACGGAGGGTTTCCCATGAGCATGGCAGAGATTTTGAAGGAATTCAGCAAAGCTTCGCCGCTGCCGGTCATGGCTCGCATCGCGATCGAGCATGCCACGAGTGATAAGTTTCTCAACCACATCTTCGCCGAGAACGCCGAACGACAGGTCGAAGTTGAACTGCTGTTCTCGGCCGTCGTGAAGCTGATGACGTTGGTGGCCTGTCGAGTCCGTCCCCGTGGGAATGCCGCGTACCAGAAACAGGGGCAAGACATTGGCGTGTCGATCCAAGCGGTGTATGAGAAACTCCGCAAGTTCGAGCCGCAGGTCACGCGGGCGCTGGTTCGCGAAACCGAGGCGCGGCTGGCGGGCGTGGCGGCGCACTTGAATGCCGATCTGGAGGCTCCGTTTCCGGGATACGAGAATCGCGTTCTCGACGGTGCCCATCTGGCGGCCACGGAACATCGCATCGGAGAGTTGCGGAAGATCGCTGCCGGTCCGCTGCCGGGGCTGGGATTGTGCGTGCTCGACCCGGTGCGGCAGATGATCGTCGATTTCGTGCCGTGCGAAGACGGCCACGCCCAAGAGTGGAGCCTGCTGGAAGCGATCATCGACGACCTGCAGTCCGGGCAGGTGTGGACCGCCGACCGCAACTTCTGCACGGCCGCGCTGTTGGGGGAGATTCACGGCAACCAATCGTTCTTTGTCATTCGTGAACATGCTCAAAACGTCCGGTGGACGTCGACGGGAACCGAAGGGACCGGCGGCCGGACCGAAACGGGCCAAGCCTTCGAGCAGCCCATTGACATTCACGACGTCTTCGGCAACTGCTTCCCTGCGCCGGATTCGCGTCCTGCTCGACAAGCCGACGCTTGACGGCGATCGCGTGATGACGATCCTCTCGAACCTTCCCGCTTCGACCACGGCGGTGCAGATCGCCGCGGGCTATCGCGAGAGATGGACGGTGGAGACGGCCTTCGCGGTCATCCAAAAGTGTTTGGAAGGCGAGATCAGCGGACTGGGCTATCCGCGTGCGGCCTTGTTCTCGTACGCCGTTGCGCTGTTCGCCTTCAACGTGCTGAGTCTGTTGCGAGCGGCCATGCGGGCCGTGCACGGGAAATCGAAGATCGAGCAGTCGTTTTCGACACACCACATGGCCGAAGAGATTCGCGCGATGTGGCCCGGCATGACCCTGCTGCTGACCACCGTATTCTGGGAGTCGCGGTGCAACGGCATGGACGACGCGGCCGTGGCGAGCGAACTGAAGCGGCTGGCCAAGCATGTGGACCTCACTCAATACAAGAAAGTCACCCGGACCACCCGCAACCCGCCACCCAAACGCAAGTCATCGAAGTACACACCTCACATCTCCACCGCTCGCACCCTGGCAAAAAGGAAATGACAGCTTTAAAGCGCTGCCCACCGGACCGAGTTGGCCGAAGTGGCAATTGATGGCCAGCGAAAGATTCACCAGCGGCCGTCCGGAATTTGGCAGTTCTTTGGGCGGGTTCAACGGACCGGGATGCTGCGAATCCCCCAACAACGGCCAAAGCTGCGTGATCGACGGGTTTTTCATGACGCTCACGCCGTCGTCGAAAACAAATGGCGATTGGAACGCCCGGCTGTACACCGCGACACCGCCCCGGCCAAGAGCGCGATTTGCAGGACGGTTAATGCACGTGGATTGGCCATAGACGGCGGTGGATTGTTGCCGATCCGGCGAGCTAATGACCTGACGGGCCAGGTGCGTCGCCCGGCTGGTTCAGTTGGGCACGGTTATTGTCGAGCCAGGATCGGATTCGATTTTCCAACACGGTTTGTCCCTGCGAGGCGGCCAGGTCGATCGCGTGTTGCGCCGCCGCGACGGCGTTAGCAGGCTGCTGCATTCGCGCGTACGTTTCCGCCAGGTGAAAACAAGCGTCGGTGAATTGTGGCCTGATCTTCAAGGCTTGCCGGTAATGTTCGGCCGCCTCCTCCAGGCGGCCTTGCTGCGCAAATACCGCGGCCAGTCCCGCATGGGCACCGCCATGTTTGGGCTGATAGCGAATGGCCTCTTCGAATTCGTCGATCGCCTTTTGTGGCTCGCCGCTTTTGAAATACGCCAGCGCAAGGCCGCTATGGGCATCGGCGAAGCTGGGATCAAGGGCAATTGCGTGCTCAAACTGTGCGCTGGCCTCCCGCACTTTGTCGCGCTTTCCCAACAGCGTAGCGTAGTCGGTGCAGACGTTGGGGGAATCGGGTTGCAGATGAAGTGCCTGCTGATAGTTTTTCTCTGCCTCGTCAAACTTGCCCAATTGGTCATAGATTATGGCGAGGGTGTGGTACGCCTCAGCATACTGATGTTTGCTGCGGATCACCTGTTGGCATAGTTCGATGGCTTCCTGGAGCCGGCCGGCTCGATTCAACTCCGCCGCCAGGTCGCAGCGAATCAGCGCGGCGTCGGGATTTTTCGCCAGAATGGCTTCATATAGCGTGATGGGATCCGCGTAGATATGGGTCTGTTGCCAAGTCAGAAAAGTCAACATCAGGACCGCGGCCACGGCAGTTGCCATCGCCGCGGGGCGTATCGCAGGCACCCGTTTATTCCAAATGCTCCAAATCGCTGCAATGAGCCCGACCACGCTTATGATGGCAATGTGCTGGTAGTGATCTGCCACGCGCGAAAACCTCAGGTATGGTATGTCAGCAAATCCCAGCGTCGGCAGCAGCGCAACGCAAAACGTGCCCCAGGCAAACAACAGCGAGCGGCTGACGCGTGCCGCCGGCATATACGAACGCCAAAGCAAAATTGCCGTCAAGGAAGCTGCCGCCAGCAGCGGCAACCACCACAGCAAGTTGCCCATTTGAACGTGCCACATGGGGTACACAAAAATTAAATGGATTGGCAATAGCGCCTTGCACAAGTAGAACCACACGGCAGTTCCCGCACTGCATAATCGCGCGGCAAAAGTCCAGTGGAGCGTGGGGTCGCTCAAATGGTTTTGCGTCCAGACATTCATCAGGGACAGCGCAATCGCCACCAGAAAAAATGGCACGCTGCGGCTGAGGTCCGCGCGGCAAATCCGCCCCCGCCGCCACCATGCCAGGCCCAATAGCACGATCGGCAAGATCGCTGGCGTCCCTTTGCTAAGCATCGCCAGCACGAAAGCCAGCAGGCTGAGACGATACCATTTCTCGCCTGCGGCCGTCTGTCGCGCGGCATCGGGCTGCGATTCTGCCGATCGGCGACCGGGAGCGAGAAATTCGTCGGCCTTCAAATACCAGAAAATCGACAGCAAGAAGAAAACCAACGCGAGAAGATCCTTCCGTTGTGAAATCCACGCCACGGATTCCACGTTCACCGGATGCACGGCAAACAACAGCCCCGCGAAAAACGCGCCAGGGATGCCAAGCCTTTGAAGCACCGCCCAAACCAATAGCGCCGAACCGATGTGCAACAGCAAATTGGTGACGTGATAACCGGCGGGGTTTGTGCCCCACAGCCGCCACTCAAGCCACAGACTTGTATTGGAGATCGGGTAAAACTCCAGCGGCCGGTTGGTGAACCAAAACCAGAACAACCCGTCGGGCGCATCGATATAACGATTGGCAGTCAAGTACAAGTTGTCATCGAAGATGAATCGTCCATTCAGGCAAGGCAGATAGGCCAAACAAGCCAGCACCGCAATCAATATCGCACCATTCATCGGCGTCAGGCGCAGCAGGCCGGCCTTCGCCTCGCTGGCGTCGGAATCCATCGGTCGCATTTCATTAACGGGAATGGACATCGGCGTTTGTTTGCGTCCTTACGGCGATGCAGTGTTCGTCCGCGAAGGGGATGCTGCGCGCGGTTTGGCCTGCGGAATTCGTGCCGTGGTCAGCCACGTTTCCAGTTGCCGCGCTATGTCGGTTTGTCCCTGGGCGCGGGCCAGCTCGATCGTCTGCTGCACCATGCTGCGAGCTTCGTCGTCGTGACCGGCGTCGGCGTATGCCAGTGCCAATGCGGAAATACTCGCGAAATCGAGCTTCAGGCTCAACGCTTGCTTGTATTCAGCGTTCGCTTCCGACAACCGGCCTGCACGCGCAAGGCCACACCAAGATTGTAGTGTGTCTTCGCCTGTCGTGGAATCTGTTGCAGTGCTATGCGGAATTGCCGGATGGCCTCTTCGGAGCACCCCGCCACCGCCAACGCCACCGCCAGGTTGCCGCGCGCCTCAGCGTACGATGGACGAACCAAAAGGGCCCTTTGATATTCTTCAATGGCGGGCTGTCGCTGACCAGAACTGGCAAGGGCCAGTCCGTAGTTATAATGGGCATCGGCATAATCGGGTTTCAGGCGCAGTGCTTCGCGAAAGTGCTCGATCGCGTCCTGCGTTCGACCCGATTGGGCCAACGCGCTGCCGAGGTTGTTTTGTGCAACGCAGTCTGCTGGTTCTGTTGCCAATGCACTTTGCCACAGTTGGATCGGATTGTTGTACACCTCCGCGCGGCTGGCGCTGGCAACGGCAAAAACCACGGCCAGCGCGACGGCTACCGCGCCCATGACGAATTCCGGGCGACGAGCAACGAATATGCTTTTGCCGGCGGCGGCCACTGGCCGCATGCTCCATCGTACCAGCCAGTATCCGCCGACTACGGCCAAGGCGACGAGCGCCGCCAGGGGCAGATATATGCGTCGCTCCGCAGCCACCTCGGTGACGATCGGCACGAAAATCGTCGGCGACAGGATCAACAGCACCCAAGCGCCCTCAAAGCCGATCGCCGCGCGCCGAAACAGCAGCACCAACGTGGCGATGACAACAAGCACCGCCGACGCCAGCCACGGCAAGGCTGCGCCCAGCGTGGTCAAGTACGGCATCTCGTAATGAATGGAAAGCGGCCAAGGCCAAACGACCAATTTGGCGTACATCCGCAGTGCTTTCGCCTGCGTGAGCCACCAAATCTTGGCCGGTATTCCCAGACCAAAACCCGCCGTGGTGGAGCGCGGGCCGTGATAGTTCAGCCCCAGCAAAAGCGCCCAACTCGTCGCCAAGGCGGCGTAGAGGGGCCACCCCTGCCGCAGCGCCCGGCGAAACGTGCCGCTGACAAACGCGCGATCGAACACCACCACCACCGTCGCCGTGACCATTCTACTCTGAATTCGATGGTTTATGATCGCTCTGCAAAAGTATATCTGCGAAGTATTGGGGTCACAAGCAATGTGGATTCTAGTGATGGCCAGCGACTTCTCACGCATTCGGTGTTGTGCACTCCCCAATCCCCCATTCCACACTCCCCATTTCCCATTGACCACTTGGACCTATAATTGACGGAGCGTGGCCCGACTGACACAGTCGGGCTATGTGGTTGTTGCCACACTTCAAGAGTATCTGGGGGCGAACTGGGTTCGACCGGATAGGTTGAGGTGAATGGCGGCGTGCCGTGGAATGGTCATCAGGCCACGTAAAAAGTTGACCACATTTTAGTTGCCAACAGCAACTTTGCTTTGGCCGCCTAGTAATAGGCGTCCCCGACTGCGGGTTTTTGTCGGAGAGACCCAAAAGTTGGTTGCCAATTCCGAATCGTCGAGGGTCACCGCCGAGTAGCCCCTCGATTAAACACAGTTCTTGGCTGGCTCGCGAAGGACCCTGCCCACTGGGGACGAGCGAGCGACAGCGTAAATGAATGGGCTACGCACGTAGAAGCTATCACTGAAATATCGCGGGACGCGGGTTCGATTCCCGCCGCCTCCACTTACCTGACACTAAGTTTAGCCGAAATGTTCAGGTGTCGTGCGGATGGGAACCTCTCAGGGGTGGTGGGCCTCGACAATTCAATTATTGTGCGCAAGGCCTCGCATTGCCGTAATGAATTCCAAACCTCAACAGCTAATCGTCACCGGCGCCGCCGGATGGTTGGGGCGCCGCTTAGTCAGCGTTTTAGCAAATGGCTTTGAAGATCCCTTTCCCCAATGGCAGCCGCAACCGGAACTTGAAATTCGAGCACTGATTCACACGGGCGAAGATCCGTCAGCCGTTGCTCAGCTATCCGATCGTGTGCGGGTAACGGCCGGCGACATCCATAATCCCGCGGACTGTGCCCGACTGTGCCACGGCGCCAAAGGCGCAACACTGGTCCATACTGCGGGGATTATCCATCCCCGTCGGGTGCGCGAATTCTATGAAGTGAATCGGGACGGAACGAGAAACATGTTGGAAGCCGCCGCCGTGGCTGGAATGAAGCGCGCGGTGATCGTCTCCAGCAACTCTCCGTGCGGCTGCAATCCTTCCACCGACCACCGCTTCGACGAACAATCGCCTTATAACCCCTACATGAATTATGGTCGCTCGAAAATGGAGATGGAGCGAATTATCCAATCCTTCCAAGCAAGCGGGGCCATCGAAACGGTCATCATCCGAGCGCCGTGGTTTTATGGACCATTTCAGCCGCCGCGCCAAACCTTATTCTTCCAGATGATCCGCGACGGCAAGATGCCGATTGTCGGCGACGGAACCAACGTTCGCTCGCTGGCATACATCGACAACCTGTGTCAGGGATTGATTTTGGCTGCATTGAATCCCGCTGCGAACGGACTAAACTATTGGATCGCGGACGAACGTGCGTATTCGATGAACGAAATTGTCGATACAGTCGAGGAACTGCTCGAAAAGGAGTTCAATATCCCCTGTGCGCACAAGCGAATGCGTCTACCGTGGATAGTGGGACAAGTGGCCATGGGAGTTGACGCGCTCATCCAGTCGCTGGGATTCTATCATCAGAAGATCCATGTGCTCTCGGAGATGAACAAGAATATCGCCTGCTCAATTGAACGGGCGCGCACGGAGTTAAACTACAGGCCTGTCGTCGCCTTGCGAGAGGGCATGCGACGGAGCATCCGCTGGTGCTTGGAAAGCGGGCTTTTGTAACTTTGAACTACCTATCGTTGAATCTAATACTTGATTGCTCGCGAATTTAGGCCAGGGCATGATCACAACGGGTTCCGATCTCCAAAAGACATTCTGCTTCCGCGCCTGTAATCGACTCCGACGAAATCAGACCCTATGGAGTGTTGGAGAAGCAACCGCGCTGGTGGTCTTCCTTGGCAGTGTCTTGTAGCGGCATCAAAATATCAACCACGACAGCGCGCTTTATATCCAGTGCGCCCAACTCCTACTGGAGGGCAAAGTGCCGTATGTCGACATCTGGGGTACCAATCCTCCACTGATCACGTACCTTAACGTCCCGCATGTTTTCGTCGCGCAGGCTCTGGGGATTCCCGCGAAGCTTTGTTGGTCCATTTGGATCGTCGCCCTGGCTGCCGATACCCATGGCTATTCCCCATTGCCTTCTTCTATGCCGCCGAACATCATCGTCCGAGTGCATCTGAACCGGAACACTACCGATCGCCGGCGGCACTGTCTCCGGAGGAGTCGCAGTTCGTGGCGGAGCTGATCGCTGACGCTCGCAAAATCCAACCGCGGTTGATCGTGGTACAGACGAAGGCATCGCAGGCTCTGCCGCCGGAGTTTAATATGTACGAATACCTACGTTATATAGGCTTCGTCAGCGCCGTCATCGAACCGCACTACCGCGAAATTCCCGCCAGGAAAGATTGGCGGTACTTTGTCCGGAAAGACAAGACAGATTCTGCACTACAATGATTCACATGGTTGCTCTGTAATGCTCCACCTTATCACCGGCGGATCCGGATTCCTGGGTTCACTGATCGCCAAGCAGGTCGATCAGCAGGGGGAGCGCGTGCGGATACTCGACGTCTGGGACGACGCGGCACGGCCGCCGCGCATGGAATACGCCCAGTGCGATATTCGCAATCGCGCCGGCGTGGCGGAAACGATGAAAGGAGTAGATGTCGTACACCACAATGTGGCCCTGGTGCCGCTGACCAAATCCGGACGGAAATTCTGGGACGTGAACGTTGAGGGGAGTCGCATCGCGGCTGAAGAAGCCGTCAAGGCCGGCGTCAAGTGCTTCGTGCATATGAGTTCCAGTGCCATCTTCGGCGTCCCCATGCAGTGCCCGATTACCAACGACACCCCCACTGCTCCGGTGGAAATTTACGGGCGCACCAAACTCGCCGGAGAGCAGGCCGTGCGCGAAATCTGTGATCGACACAAGCTTCCATTGATCGTCATTCGACCCAGGACCATCCTTGGCAACGGCAGGCTGGGCATCTTTCAGATCCTCTTCGAGTGGATCAAGGACGGTCGAAACGCATATGTGATCGGGTCGGGAAATCACCTGTACCAGTTCGTGCAGGCCACGGACCTGATCTCGGCCTACACTTTGGTGCTCAATGCCGGCAAAACTGGGGTTTACAATGTTGGCACCGATCGGTTCGGAACCATGCGCGAGGCGCTGGAACATCTGATCGTCTATGCTGGCAGTTCATCAAAGGTCAAGAGCCTTCCCGCTAGCCTCACCATTGGAACCTTGCGCCGCTCGACTGGCTGCATTTATCTCCCCTGGCGCCTTGGCACTACCTGACGTATCACAAGCCCTTTGTCTTCGACGTCGAGCCGTTGCATCGCTTGGGTTGGGTGCCGAAGTATTCCAATGATGAGTTGTTCCGCGAAAGCTACGACTGGTTCCTGGAGAACTACGATCGGCTGGCAGCAGAGAAAGCCGGCTCTCCCCACCGCCGGCCGGTCAGAGAGGGCATATTGCGGCTCGTCAAAAAACTGTCCTGAAACGTGCAAGTAGTTGGTGCGCCCATGCTGCCGTTCCCAGCGGCTTACCGTAGTTTGTTGATTCAACTCTTGCTGGTTGGCGCCAGCATCGGCTTGTTTGCTGTCGCCATGTCCTACCTCGATTTCCAGCAGGCGCGCTGCGCGGCGGCGGCGGCAACGCTCCTGCCCTGGCTGCCCTTGGCATCGCTGTGCTGTCTATGCGGCTACGTCATTCGCGGTATGCGCTGTCGCAAGCTCGTCAGTGTGGAAGCCTTTTTGACACTGCCCGCGGCGACCAACGTGGTAGTGTTTGGATACGCCGTCAACAACATTCTGCCGTTTCGGCTCGGTGAACTGGCTCGTGCCTGGATGCTGGAAGAATACACCGGACTACCATTTATCCAGACGCTCACCGTCACATTTCTGGAACGTTTGCTCGACGGCATGGCCATTCTTGGTCTCTTTGCGATAGCCATCTTTATCACACCGATTCAACACTGGGCGCTACAGGCCCTAGAGCTGGGCGGCTGGATTTTCGTCATTCCCGCGGTGGCAACGGCAATTGCAGTTATCTCGCCCGCCTACGTGTTCGCACTGGTCAGCCGCGCCGCCAACCGTGTTTTGCCGTCCCGGCATGACCAAATTGTCAGTTTCGTCAATCTCATTCTAAATGGGCTGGCTTATATGAGGAGTTCCCCGGGCACTCTGAGTGTCTTCGGTCTGACTTTGCTGATCTGGCTTATGGAGGCGGGCATGTTTTTAAGTATGTTTCCCGCGTTCGGCATCTCTCCCAGCTTGCGGACCGCAGTCTTGGTGATGGCGACGATGAATATGCGGATCTTATTCACGAAAAGCCCTGGATTCATCGGTCCTTTTCAGTTCTTCGCGATGCAGGCGCTGGTGGCCACAGGGGTCGATCGGGAACTCGCGTTGAACTACGGAATTCTGGTCCACCTGGCATTTTTCGTCCCAGTCACGCTATGGGGCATCAGTGTGCTGTTCATGTATGGATTGACCCGCGGTCAAAATTTCGTTCTTAGCCGCAGCGCGGCCATCTTTTGCAGCCAGGAAGAATCGGCGGGGATCGTCACTTCACGCATCGCGCGGAGTCGATCGCTGGGCTACAATCGACGCGCGGAAACTCCGGACAATCCCACCGCCTTCATGATGGCTCTCGTCACCGCGATCTTGCCGTTGGACGAATACGCCCTTGCCGGCGCCGAACGTCAAGAGGCCGTTCGCCGAATTGCTTCCTTCGTTGATGGTCAAATCCGTGCGCTACCCGTTGCGCCTTACGCTGATATTTCGAGTCGGCATGGCAGGTTTCTGCACTATTACCTGGTTGCGGTATTTGCGCAGGTTTGTGGCCCTGTCGCCTGATCAGCAAAAGCATTGGGTTGAATCGTGGGCGTACGGGCGAATCGGTCTTGCCCGGCAACTGCTCCGCGTGGTGCGCGCTACCGCAATCCTGGCGCTCTATGAACTGCCTGCTGTCCAGGCGGTCCTCGAGCACCCGCCTGTCGTTGACCCTATGGCCGCTTCTCAAAATCAGGCATCATGAATACGTCCGTCCTGATCATCGGCTCCGGCGCCGGCGGCGCGGTCACCGCCTTGGAACTCGCCCAGGCGGGCTTCGACGTGCTGGTGCTCGAAGAGGGCGGCGGCATGAGTTGGCCGACTACGGCAAGCCACCCACCGAGGCCATGAAATTGCTATACCGCCGCCGCGGAATGACGCCCATCATCGGCAAGGTGCCTATCGGATACGTTGAAGGTTGTTGCGTGGGTGGCAGCACGGAAATCAACAGTGGTTTCTGGCACCGCGCACTGCGCGAAACGCTCTTACGCTGGAAAGCTCAATACAACCTGTGCGACACGGCTCAAGAGGATCTCGAGCCCCACTTTAAGTGGGCGGAGGATTTGCTGGGCGTGGGCTTGTCCAAACGACCGTGGCCGACCAGTACCCAGCTCTTTGCGCGGACTGGAGGCCATGGGCTGGCCCTACCAGGAAGTTCCGCGCTGCTCCGGGTTGCAAAAACACCAACACCTGCGCCAGCGGATGCCCAACCGGCGCGAAGCAGGGCATGAGCCGCCGCATCATTCCCCTGGCCGAGGCCGCTGGCGCCCGCTTCTTGCCAAACTGCCGCGCGGTAGTGCTGCTGCGGCGGCACGGGCGAGTCACGGGCGTTCTGGTCCGCATACGCCGCGACGACGGCTCGCAGCAACTGGTGCGCATCGATGCCGATCAGATCTTCGTTTGTTGCGGTCCCACCGAAACGCCTGCCTTGCTGCAACGTAGCGCCATCCGTTATCACGTCGGCAACACGTTGTGCATCCACCCCTATTTGAAGGTCGCCGCCAAGTTCGACCAGCCCGTCGACGCCGAACGTAGCGTCCTGCCGCTCCTCCAAGCCAAGTTTACATCCGATCTATCCCTGGGAGGATCCTTCTTCACCACTGGTCATGTTGCCATGACCCTGAGCGAAAACTGGCCGCAGAACAAAGAGGAGATGAAGCACGTCCGCCACATGGCACACTTTTACGTCGGGGTGCGAGGGAGCGGGCAAGGTTCGGTGCGCCCAACCTTATTTGGACAAGACAGCACGCTGCTACGCTACGAACTCTCCGAGATCGACAACTACAATCTTAGCGTCGGTTTGGCGCGAATGGCCACCTGCCTGTTGGCGGCCGGAGCCAAGGCAGTCTTTCCCAGCGTTTACGGTATCCCATCCATCAGAACCGAGGCGGAGGCTATCCGCTGGCTCGACCAGCCGTTGCCTAAGTCGGCCCTCAGTCTGGTCACGGTCCACGTCTTTTCCACTTGCCCTGCCGGTGAACGCCGCGACCGGTGCGCAGTCAACTCGTTCGGCAGAGTTAACGGCTTTGCGAATCTCTATTTGAATGATGCCAGCATTCTTCCCGATTCGCCCGGTGTGAATCCGCAAGGAACGGTAATGGCCATGGCTCGCCGCAACGCTCAACGCTTCGCCGCGGGCGAGTAGCGCTCTTGCGCTGGATTGGCCACGCATGGCGTCGCCGATTTAGGAGTCCGCACAATCGCCACGGCGTTCGAGTCATGCCCCGCATGAAACGATGACGACGGTCAAGCGCGGTGGGATTTGTTCCGGCCGGCGAGTGCAGGACCCATTGAGCCTGGTCGACCGGGTTTGGGTGGGCATTTGTCACGACCGTGGAATTTGCCACCCGTGAGCATGCGGCGCACTATGCCTGCAAGTATCTGCTCAAGCAGCCGGAGAAAGGCTTTCCCGATTGGGTGCTAGACAGTCGCGGGGAAATCAAAAGTTATTGGACGAGCAAAGGTTTCTACAAGATGGATGGCGACGAGAAAGAAAACAATTTGGCAGGATCAGAGATTGGCAATCAGGACAATGAATCAGGCGAAGCAATCGCCAAAGTGCAAACGACAATCAGAGAGCGAATCGCCAAGTGTGGCAACGGTACGGTGTTGTTGCAGTTGTATGACGCAGCGTCCATCGACAACGACGTTTGTCTGAAACCAGCGTTTGTGGGATCGATCGCGTAAGCCAATCGCCAAAATACAATCAGCGTACGGCCAATCTCACGCGCTCGCCGTTGTGAATGCCCGCCGACAAACGCAGCCTGCCCGACGTGTGGCGCAAATCGTG
The DNA here is from genome assembly GCA_963773925.1 of Pirellulales bacterium. Taxonomy (GTDB): domain Bacteria; phylum Planctomycetota; class Planctomycetia; order Pirellulales; family JADZDJ01; genus CAVRAW01. The sequence continues at coordinate 81,277 of CAVZDC010000006.1, read as the reverse complement.
GAAGCGGATTTCCGGCAGGCCTGCCCGTTTCTGCAGCGGCTTAAACTCTTGCCGGTGAAAATGGCTGCCGGCGTTTTGTCAGGCTAAAGTCCGTGCGCCTGCGGGCTTCGCAGAAAGAGATGCCGCCGGGCTTTGTCGCGGCCGGTGAGTCAGATTCCATACGTCTGTGCGAACGTCTGTGCAAACAGAATTACGAGTTGTACGCCACTTGCCACGGAACGGGATCGAACTCAAAAGTCCGAGGCGCGCATTCCTTATGGCAATCCCACTGATTCATGTGTTGGATCACTTCCGGCGGCACGCGAAAGCGAACGAGCTTATCCTGGTAATGGGCAAAAATGCCCATCGGGGTTGGAAGCACTCGATCGGGTTTCGGCCCCCGCGTTTCTCGAATCAGTCTCGTGATGGCCACAGCCGCCGGACACGCATCGAAACGGGTGTGGCTACCGAGGGCCAGGTCGGTCTGGTGGATGCATCCTTGCATAGTACGCCTCCAGCGAATTGGGGCTTGAAACTGTACGCTCACCCCTTTGATGAGCAAACCCGTGAACGGGGTTGATATTTGCCGCTTTCATGAGGGATTACATGCTCGATCGAACTGGGCCCGCACCGGCATCAGCTTTCGCTGTTGTTCCTGCTCGTCAGGATGCTTCTGGCGGTTTGTAATTACCATGATCGCCGAGTCTTGTCCACCTATCTTTCATATCGACCTCTGGCGAACTGCTGACTTCGAAATGTCCAAATGTCAGCGCCCGAAACTGCCGCAATTCACAGAGTAGGGATAGAGTATTTGGTGTGGCCGCTAGACGTTTGCCGCCGGAAAAACTTGCCGCATTATGCTTTACAGCGTTCGGACGGGGTAACATCCCGGCTAAAAATGCGGCAGCAGTTCGACGCAAGCCGCTTGGGAAAATTGCTCCGGCCCGCCGGTGCGAAGAAGGCGGCGCGCTGCGGCACAGGAATTCAACCGTGGCCGGTGAGCTGCAATAGCCGCATAAAAATCCAGGCGATCGTGCCACAGATGGGAATGGTCAACAGCCAGGCCCAAACCATCCGTTCGACGATGGTCCACTTCAGTGCGCTGAATCGCTTGGCGGCGCCCACGCCCATGATCGATGCCGAAATGTTGTGCGTGGTCGAAACGGGCAGCCCGAAATGTGAGCAGATGCCGATGATGGCGGCTGAGCTGCTTTCGGCGGCAAAACCGTTGACCGGATGCAGGTGCACCATCTTGTGACCAAGCGTGCGGATAATTCGCCAACCCCCGCCGGCCGTGCCCGCCGCCATCACCAGCGCGAGGTGACTTTGATCCACAAGGCGATCGACAAAGTTTGCCCGGGCTCGGGAGTGGCGACTGCGCAAGAACGACAACCACCAAGGCAAACTGTCGAGCCGTCCGTTGGCGGTGCCCGCGGCCAGCGCCAGGGCGATAATGCCCATCGTCTTTTGCGCGTCGTTCGTGCCGTGCATCAGGCCAACGCCGGCCGCGCTGAACATCTGAGCCTTGCCGAACAGCGCGTTGACCGGCGGGGCTTCCAGTTGCGCAACAGCGCGTACAGAACGCTCATCATGAAGAAACCGAGCACGAAGCCGAACAGCGGCGAAGCGATCATCGGAACGACCACCTTCCACAGCAATCCTTTGCTGGCGTACCAATGCGTAGGATCGGGCTGCGACCAGATGACGGCACTAAAATCGCCGGCGGCAGCCACCGCGGCGCCGACCAGGCCGCCGATCAGCGCATGGCTGGAACTGCTGGGCAGCCCGGCGCGCCAGGTAACCAAATTCCAGACGATGGCGGCCAATAGCGCGCAAATCAGGGCCTTTTGCGTGGCCACCCGCGAGTCGATCAATCCGGAAGCGATGGTGGTGGCCACGGCGGTGCCGCACATGGCGCCGATCAAATCCATACACGCCGCCATCACCACCGCTTGCCGCGGCGAAAGCACTTTGGTGGCCACAACCGTGGCAATCGAATTGGCCGAATCGTGGAAGCCGTTGATGTACTCGAAGACCAGCGCGATCAGGATCACCAGGAAGATCAGCGCCATAAGGTGGGATTGTGAATCAGGAGTTCTTCAGCACGATGTGCGCGATGAGGTTGCCACAATCGCGGCAGCGATCGATCACCTTTTCCAGCAGATCGTACAGGTCGCGGACCATCATGGCCTGCAGCGGCTCGAACTTGCCGCCGTAAACCTCGCGCAATAGTTCCAACCGCACGTCGTCGGCCTCGCCTTCGATGCTCTGCAGGCGGTCATTGGCCGCCTTCACCGTTTCCATCGCCGGCATCTTTCGCAATAGCTTGACCATTTCCGCCAGCGTGTCGGTGGCCCGTTGCATCAGTTCGATCTGCCGAGTGAAATCGACGACCGCCAGCCGCTGGGGAGCCAGGCTGAAACGTTCCGCGAACTTCTCAATCGACTTGCAGATCCGGTACATCGCATAGGAAAGCGTCTCGATGTCTTCGCGTTCCAGCCCGGTAATGAACGTGTTGACCAGTTCCTTGCTGATCTGCTCCGTGATGTATTTATCCTTGTCGCGCGCCAGGGCAAAATCGTGCAGCGGATGCGGATGGCTGCGGTCCTTGAGCAATTCGATCAGCAGCCGGGTCAGTTCGCGTGTTTCGTCGGCGCTGGCTTCCAGCAGATCGAAAAACTTGGCGTCGTGACTGAAAAGCTTTTGGATGGAAAACATGCATTCTCCCGGGAATTGCCGGCCATTGGACCAGGCGAACGGCGCTTTCGCAGTGATCTTCGCCGAAACTAGGAAGCCTGACAAGGCTCTGGATGTTCACCGCCGATGGTGCGATTTTCCCGGCAAAACCGCGCGATTTCTGCCGCGCCCGCCGGCAGATAGGGGCTCCCCCAACAGCGTGCTGGCACTGGCCGCACCATGTAGGCTCGCCTTGCGAAATAGCCACCTTTTTGCCATAGTTTCGCCCCCGATAACCCGCCCCCCTAACGGCGCACATTTCACCATTCATTGTTCAGCGTTCACCGTTCATCCCCGGAATCTGTCGATGTGCCGTTTCACAGAAATCTGCATGGATGCAGTCCGGCGAAAGTGGCAATTGTTGGCGCTGGTGCTGCTGGTCGCGGTCATCTATTTTCCGCGGCTGTCGCTGCTGCCGGTGCGCGGCGAGGAAACTCGCTGGGCCGAAGGGGCAGATCACATGATCGCCTCGGGCGATTGGGTCGTGCCGCGCCAGCAGGAGAGGGTTTATGTCGATCGGCCGCCGCTGGGCAGTTGGTCGATGGCGGCCGTGGGTTTGGTGCGCGGGACGATCGATGTCGTGGCCATTCGTCTGCCCAGCGTGCTGGCAATTCTGCTCACTTCGATCATTACCTATTTGTACGCCCGAACGTTTCTCACACCGACCGGCGCGTTGGCCGCCGGCGCCGCGTACGCCTCGCTGTTGCAGGTATTGGAAATCGGTCGCCTCGGCGAAAACGAAGCCAGCTACGCGCTGCTGCTTTCCGGGGCCATGCTGGCCTGGCACGCCATCTACCTGCGCGGCGCTTCACGTGCGCTGAGCGTGGTCAATTGGCTATAGCCTTGCGGGCCTGGCCGCGCTAGAAAAGGGATCCAAGCGCCCATGTACTTCGCGGCAGCGACCGGCACTTTTCTGCTGGTCCGCCGCGATTGGCGATGCCTGTTCAGTTGGGGACATTTGCTGGGCCTGGGTTGCCTGTTGCTGGTGATCGGCGCTTGGTGGGTGCCCTTCTACCATGCCACCAACTGGAACACGGCGATTGAAATCTGGACCAGTACCGTGACGCGGCGATTCGGATCCGACGGCTTACTGGGGCACATTGTAAAGTTCCCGCTGGAATCGTTTGCCTGCACGTTGCCCTGGTCGATCTTGCTGTTGGGAGTGGTTTGGCCGGCGGTACGGCGCACGTTGGGCAGGCCGCCGCAGCAAATTGTGTTTGTCGCGTCGGCGGCAGTGCTTCCGTATCTCAGCTTGCTGGCGGCCACCAACGCGCGAGGTCGCTACTTTATGCCGCTGTATCCGTTGGTCGCAGTTGCGGTCGGTTGGTTTGTCGAGCGTTGCTCGTCCGCCGAAACCGGTTCCCTGCCGCGCCGCCGTTGGAACATCTTTCTGCTGGGGATGGCGATCGCAGGTGTGCTTGGCGTCGGCGGATTGCTCGTCGTTAGCCTCATTCCAAATCCGACGGGCTGGGTGGCGGTCGTACGGCAAACGCCGATGGCCGCCGTCCTAACGCTGGCAGGCGCCATTGCGCTGGCAGCCGTACTCCTTTGGGCGCGGCGCACCCCGGGGGCGATGGCGGTCGAAATCGGCGTGCTGGCTGTCGCCGGCACGTTGGGGCTGGCCTACAGCGGCCCTGTGTTGAATGTGTTCCAGCAAAAAGCCAACGACTTGCACGCGCCGGTGGCAAAATTCAAGGCACTCATTCCCGATCCGGAACATATTGTCAGTTTGGGGCCGATTCATCATCGCTTCGTGTGGTATTACGGCCAGCCGATCAAGTGTGTGCCCTGGCCCCGAAAACCTGACGACCTGCCCGGCGACGTGACTTACTTCTTCATGGAATGGTCGTTGGGAGATACGCCCCAGTGGCGCTGTTCGGGCCGGGCTTGCCGGAGCCGCCGGCGCCGGGTGCGTTGCCGTTTGCCTGGGAAAAGGTGGCTTTCCTGCCGTGCGATCCGGACAAGACCGATCATCCGGTTAGCGGCGTGATTTTGGGCGCGTGCTGCGGTCCAAGTCCGCCGCCGCCAAGGGCGAATCCATGCGGACCGCCCGGCAGTAACGCGGGAGAATTCGCGGATGGCGAACAAGTCATTGCGTCCATTGATCTCCGTGGTCGTGCCCTGCTTCAACGAAGAGCAGGTGCTCCAGGCGACGCATCGCCGCCTGGCGACGGCCCTCGACGGTATCGATTGCGATGCGGAAATCGTCTACGTCAACGACGGCAGCAGCGATCGCACCGCCGCGCTATTGGAACAGTTGCACACGGAAGATCCGCGCGTCTGCGTGGTGGAGTTTGCCCGCAACTTCGGGCACCAGATGGCCGTCACGGCGGGCATCGAGCAGGCCGGCGGCGACGCGGTGGTGGTGATCGACGCCGATCTGCAGGATCCTCCGCACGCCATCCCGCAAATGGTGCAACTGTGGAAAGAGGGTTATCAAGTGGTTTACGGACAGCGCATCGAGCGCCCCGGCGAGCCGCGCTTGCGGCTGGCGGCCATCCGGTTGTTCTATCGGTTTCTGCGCTGGTCTTCCGACACGCCGATGCCGATGGATTCGGGCGATTTCCGCCTGTTGGATCGGCAAGTGGTCGATGTGCTGCGCAAAATGCCGGAGCACGATCGATATTTGCGCGGCATGATTAGCTGGGCGGGCTTTCGGCAGGTGGCTCTTCCCTATCGCCGCGCCGAGCGGTTTGCCGGCGAAAGCAAATATCCGCTGCGCAAATTGGTGTGTCTGGCGTCCGACGCCATTCTCTCGTTCTCGATGGCGCCCTTGCGCTTGGCGACTTGCTTGGGATTGATCACGCTGCTGCTGACAATTTTGGCAGGCGGCGGAATGATAGCCAGCATGCTGTTTGCCACTTCGCCCGCGCCTGCGGCATGGCTCGCTTTGGCGATTTCGCTATTCGCCGCGGTGCAATTGACCTGCCTGGGCATCGTTGGCGAATACGTAGGACGCATTTACCGCGAGATCAAGGGCCGGCCGCTCTACATCGTCAGTCAGACTTTGCCCCGACGAGAAACGGGTCAATTGAAAATCGCGCGCGCCGCTTAAGCCGACTGCGATCGTCGGCCGGACCTGGGAACACGCCATGAAGTTGTGGCTCGTCAGCTACGCCAATCGGAAATTCGCCGCGCCGCAAAGCTGGTTGGTGCACTCGGCCAAACGATTCGGCTTCGACGAAATTCGCGCCTTTCGAGAGCGCGACTTACAACGCGCGGAATTCTTCCGGCAACATCGCCACATCCTGTCGCTGCCGCGCGGCGCCGGCTATTGGCTTTGGAAGCCGTATTACATCCAGCAAGTGCTGCGCGGGCCGCGCCCGGCGACGTGGTGGCCTACATCGACTCAGGCATCGAAATCATCGCCGATTTGAAACCCGTCGTGGAAATCTGCCGCGGCTGGCCGCGGCGTTACTCTGTTCCAGGTGCACGAAGGTTACAACATCATCTGGACCAAGCGCAGTTGCCTTATCGGAATGAACTGCGACGAGCCGCGCTACCTTTGGGCCCAACAGGTAATGGGCGGATTTCAGCTCTACCGGCATTGCCCGGAAACCTTTGAATTTCTCCGCGAGTGGTTTGATTACTGCCGACAACCACAGTTGCTGACCGACGCACCCAACCCGCCAAGCATGGCGAACTATCCGGAGTTCGTCGACCATCGGCACGACCAATCGATCATCTCGCTGTTAGCGGAGCGCTGGCAATTACCGATCTACCGCTGCCCTTCGCAGTGGGGCAACGCTTGGGCACTGCCGCAATTTCGTTCGCCGGGCATCCCGATAAAGAAATCGGCCGCGCCGTATCAAAATTCACCCTACGGCCAACTGATCGATCACCATCGCCGCAATCGCCGAGCTCGCCACCGGCATCGGTACGACTTCGTGCGCAAGCTAATCCCTTGGAACAGGGCAGCCTAAGAGAATAGCACCCCGTTTCTTCACCGGGGCTGAATCAGGCGCAAAATCACTCAACCCCTGCCTTCGCGCCGGCAATCAGGCTGATGAACTCGCGGTTCGTCTTGAACTTGCCCAGCTTCGTGACCAATTGCTCCATCGCATCCACGTGATGCATGGTCGACAGCGTACGCCGCAACATGGTGATGGCGTGCAATGTTTCGGGCTCAAGCAGCTTTTCTTCGCGGCGCGTGCCCGATTGCGTGATGTCCATCGACGGCCACACGCGGCGGTCGGCTAGCTTGCGATCCAGCACCAGCTCCATGTTGCCGGTGCCTTTGAATTCCTGGAAGATCGCTTCGTCCATCCGGCTGCCGGTATCAATCAGGGCCGTGGCCACGATCGTCAGCGAGCCGCCTTCTTCGAACAACCGCGCCGTGGCGAACAGCTTCTTCGGAATATCCAACGCGCGGATATCCAAACCCCCGGTCGCCGTGCGGTCGCCGCGGGTCACTTTGTTGAATGCCCGGGCCATGCGCGTGATCGAATCCAATAGCAGGAACACGTCCTTGCCCATTTCGGCCAGGCGCTTGCGCGCTCCAGCACCAACTGAGCCAGACGCACATGGCTTTCCACGTCGCGATCCAAGCTGCTGGCGATTACGTCGCCTTTGACGCTGCGGCGCATGTCCGTCACTTCTTCCGGCCGCTCGTCGATCAACAGCATCACCAGATGCATATCGGGATAATTCTGCGATATAGCCTGGCTGATCTGCTGCAGCAAAATCGTTTTGCCGGTCCGCGGCGGGGCGACGATCAAAGCCCGCTGCCCTTTGCCGATCGGCGTAAGCATGTCCATGATCCGGGTGGTCAGCGGCTGCTGGCCGGTTTCCAACTGCAGCCAGCTTTCCGGATTGATGGGCGTCAACTGGTCGAAATCTTTGACGTTGGGATATTCTTCCGGCTTGATGCCGTCGATATCCAGAATTTCCTTCAGTCGCGGGCCTTGCTGACGGCGGCTGTGTTGCACCATGCCGTTGATCAGCACGCCTTCGCGGAGGCGGAATTTTTCGATCATCGTACCGGGCACGAATGGATCGGTGCGCTCGCGAGAAAGATTGTTGGCCAGTCCGCGCAGAAAGCCATAACCGTTGGGATGCAGCTCCAAAACGCCCGCGCCGGGCTCGGGCGGCCCCATTTCCTGACCTTCAGGAATGTCGGCCTCTTGCATCGAAGGGCGGGGGCCCAAATCGTTCTGTGGCGGATATCGACGTCCGCCCCCCCCACCACCGTAGCGGCCATTCATGTAGCCGCCGCGACCGCCGCCATAACCGCCCCGGCCGCGTCCACGGCCGCCAAAGCCACCCTTACGCTTCTTTCCCATAGCTCACCTAGAACGAACCTTTTCGCGCCGATCCCGGCGCCGGGGTTTGGACCCAGTTCCACGCAGTTGGAGTCATCGTCGGCCTTCAGAGCACGGCGCTGGCACAGACAGATTTAATCAGATTCAATTTCCGTCGGGACGAAAACTTCCGTCGCGGTACGAAAACCAGATATACGTATAGCGGCGAGACGCCTCGGGCACGGCGCGCTTGGCAAACTCGCGAACCACCCTTGGCGAACTGCAACCTCCGGAAAAGTCCGGCGGTCGTTCCACGAAACCTTCTACCCTGCCGACAACCCTTGCTTGCCTGCGACTTAGCCCACAGCGGCCGCCATCCGTCTAAAAACCCTTTACTACGGGTGAAAGACCTAGCTAACGGCGGAAGCAAACGAGCGGTCAGATCAAGAAGCGTGCAATTTCCCCGCGAATATCTTGTACACGGGAAGCGGCCGCGAGATTACCCGTTGCGGCCAGTTGCGCATATCTGCGAGGCAGAAACGCTCTAACTGCACCAAATCATATTCATTGTTCGGCGCATGTCAAGCGGTGGATCGAGAGGGAGCAGGAAATTTAGGGAAATTTTCCGCTGGCCTGGCACCACCGCTTCGGACGCTCCTTCGCCTACGGTTTTTGCGGGAAAATCGTCAATCTCGTCGCCGCCGGCATTTTTTACACGATCCCGGGGTCTTTGCCGGCCGATAAGCGGATCAGGGTGCCTTGCCGCGCCCACCCCGTGCTCCCGCTACGGGAGCTTGAGGGTCGTGCTATCGCCAAACGGATTGCGATACGGGGGGAAGTGACATGGTCCGTCACCGTTGGATTTCGGTTCTATTGGTCGCGCTTGTCTGCGTGGCCATGGGATGGCGCATCACGCTGGCCAAAGGACAGGCCACCAATGCGACCAGCTTGAAATGGCAACCCACGCTGGAAGACGCCAAGCGCGTGGCAGCGCAAACCAACCGGTTGATTCTAGTCCACTTTTGGGCCCCTTCCTGCCGCGAATGCGTGGAACTGGAAAAGAGCGTTTATTCGCAGCCACACGTGCAGCAGGCCATCAATGCCCGCTTTGTGCCGCTGAAGCTGAACTCCGACGATTTTCCCACGACGACCAGGCAATATGGCGTCGATCGCTTGCCCACGGATTTGATCATTACTCCGGCCGGCCAAATCGTCGGTCGCATGAAATGCCCGTTGACCCCCGATGCTTACCTGCAGCAATTGAACATCGCCGCCAGTGGCGCAGGACCGGCTTCGCAATTTGCTGCCGCGCCAGCCGCTGCGACGCCTGCATCGGCCCCGGTTGCCAATGTGGCTGCGGCCCCGCCCGCGGTTGCGCCGCCGCTGATTGCAGCACCGGCGCAGCCTCCGATCAGGCCGCCCTTAGGCGCACGAACTCGCAACAAACTGCCGTCAATCCGCCCGTGATGAGCAATCCGGCTTGGGCAGTGCAACCGCCGGCCCAGACGGCCGCACAACCCGTGCAGCCGGCGCATTGCCGCCGCGCAGCCCACCAAAGCTCCGGCCATGTCTGCTTATAGCGACGATCGGTATGCCGATTATTTCCGGCGATTCTCACCCGGCGGCGCTGTAGCGACAACGCCGGCGGCTGCGACGACCGCCCCCGTTGCACAGGCGCCAATGGCGAATCCGGTCGCCGCGGCGGCGCCCGATAGCAGTTCTGCCCCGCCGGTGGCGTCGGGAATGCCACAGTACTCTTCGCCGCCTGCCAACCCTGTGCAATACGCCTCGCCCGCCGTTGCCCAAAATGCGGTCGCCGGCGCTGCCCCGCGGCAGAATCTCTCCGTGTCGCCGACGATGGCAATTGCCTGGCCCGCCACGCCTGCCCCGGCAATGACCGCCGCCACAGCCACGCAGCCGTACACCGCTGCGCCGTCCGCCGCTGCCCCTGCAGGAACACTGACGGGAGTGGCCGCCACCGCGCCGGCTATCACACCCGCTGCGGTGCCGACCGCCTCGCCTGCTGCTCCGACCCTTGGCTTGGACGGTTATTGCCCCGTGACGTTGGCCGATCAGAAGCGCTGGCAAGTGGGTGACCGCCGCTACGGCGTGATCCACCGGGGCCGTACCTATCTGTTCGCCGGCCCGGTGGAGCAGCAGAAGTTCCTGCAAAATCCCGACCACTACAGTCCGGCGATTTCCGGGCAAGACGTGGTAATGGCGCTGGATCAGGGGCAGACCGTCGACGGTCAGCGGCAATTTGGCGTGCAGTACGAAGGCCGCACGTACTTGTTTGCCAGCGATGCCTCGCGTCGCGCATTCAGCCAAAACCCGAAGCGGTACGCCACTGAGGCCCTGCAGGCAGAAAACCCCAACCGCCTGCCGTTACGGTAACCATTCGGCGTCTGCCACAGCCACAGGCAACATATCGATATCGCTTGCGGTTTAGCCGAACCACCGCCCCGTCTTCGCTCCCCCAGGGGCCGTTCCGGTTGTAGCGTCTATCCGGGCGGAAATCTTTTGCCGCGCTCTGCGGCCTTATCCAGCCCTCGGTCTGGGTGATTATACTGAAAGTTGCCAGTTATCTGGGGTGGGCAAACACTTTGGCCTGTCGGTGGAAAGGGCCACGTCTCAGCGCGTGCGAAATGGCGAAGGATCGCGGTCGCCGCCTTCACATCGGATTCAATTCGGGTGCGATCCATGAAATACAATCGGAATGGTTGGGTGGCCAAGCTTGCGGCAATCGTTTGCGGCGCGGCAATCTTTTGCTTTGTTGCTTTGTCGGCGGCGAACGCGCAGCCCTTGGAGCCTGCTCCAGGGGAATCGTCTGCCACTCAACCCAGTCAGTCCGAAAAGCCATCGGAGACGAAGCCCCAGGCCCCGGCTGCAGAGCAAACCCCGGCCACTCCCGCCGAGCCTTCGACACAGGGTCCAGCGAAGGGGGAGAATCCGGCGAAGGGGGAAAATCCGTTTGAAAACACAACGGAACAAAAGCCTTCCGAAACCCCTTCCACGCCCCCCTCGCAAACGCCGCCGCAAACGCCATCGAACGAACCCTCGAAAACGCCCTCCACCGAACCGTCTCAAGCGCCTTCTGCAGTGCCGGGCGCCCCGGGCCAGGCCGAGCTCCCCCCGGCGCAAAGAAATCCGTTCGAAGAGCCGGAGCAGCCCAGCCAGCCCAGCGAACAACAGCCGGGCGAAACCGCTCAGCAGGCGCCGCCGGAACAACCCAGCTACACGCCGGCACAACAGGAAATCAACGCCGCCCGCGATCTCATCGCACAAGGCAAATACGAGGAAGCGATCCAACACGCTGACGCGGCCATCAAGCTGAAGCCCGAAGATAAGGATTTGGCGGTCGCCTATTTTTATCTCGGCGGGGCCAATCGGATGCTTGAGCACTACGACGCCGCCATCGATGCGTATACGACTTCGCTGCGGCTGAATCCCGACGACCCCGAAACGTTTTTGCGCCGGGGCATCGTCTGGTTCTATAAAGGCGAGTACGGCATTGCGTGGAACGATTTCGACGAAGCGTCGGCGATCATCTACGACGACCCGCGCCCGGAACTTTGGAAAGGCCTTTGCTTGGCGCACCAAGGCAAATGGCTCGAAGCGGTGAATACATACGGCGTGTCGATCCGTAACGACGCGCGATTTGTGCCGGCTTACGTCAACCGCGGTTTGGCGTATCTGATGATCAATGAACCGAAGAAAGCAATCGCCGATTTCGATCAGGCCATCCGCCACGATCCGCACAACGCCGGCAACTATTTCAAGCGCGGCATCGCCCTGGGCGCGCCGGCCGGTGGCGCGAAGCCGTCGATTCGTATTCCGAAGCGATCCGTTTGGATCCCAAGTTTGCCGAAGCCTACTACAACCGCAGCCTGGCTTACGGTCGACTTGGGGACGAGTCGCGGGCACAAAGCGATCGCGCCGCTGCGGCAAATCTGAAGCCCGACCTGGATCGGCAGCTCACCAGCGCCGGCTGACGAAAACGATTAGGTGCATCGACCGGCGCGTTCCATCGCCGCTTCGACTCATGACGCCTTTTGCGTCACTTCGGCTTCACGTCCACTACGTTGTCTTTGCGAGTGAACGTTAGTCCGGCCGGCTCCAGCACGGCGTGTAGCAGTTCCTCGTCGCCCACGTCTTTCATGTCGATCTTCACTTTCGTATCCAGCGATTTACCGGCGGCGGCAATCGCTTCCTTATCGACGTGAATTTCCAGGCCCATCCGCGGCCCCAGCGCCTGCAATAGCTGACCCACCGGCAATTCCACTTGCAGCGAGTAAACCTTCCGCGCCTCTCCCATGACGATGCGATGGCCGGGCTTCACCGCCGCCGGTTTATCCCTCGGCGATTCGGCGGCAGTCTCGATTTGCAGATTTTCCGGAATGGGCACAATGCGAATCGACCTTCCGTCGGCCGAAAATTCGTACGTCAGATCGAATTGCGCCAAAAGCAGTGTGAACCGCTGGGGCAGCGTGAGCGGCGGCAAATCGGCGTGCGCCCACAAATCGGCTGGCACCGATTGCGAATTCAGTATCGTCGCGCCTGCTTCCTGCGCCAGTGCGATCAACAGGTCGCGTGGAGCCGCCAGGTCGTCCCATTTCCAATCGCGCGGCGCTGTCCAACGTGCGCGGATGGCATCCGGCAGTTTTTCGGCCTCTTGTTGCCGCAGGGCTGCGACCGTCCGGAGTCTAGCCGCGGTTGCCGCCGGGCCAAAATACGCCGCCGGCCCAAGCATCGTGGCGCCGGCCCCCAGCCGCGATGCAATCTGCTTCAGGCCGTCGGCCAATGTAACGTTTTCCAGCGATAGTTCAATTTTCTGGTCGGGGTCGATCCGGCGATCGAGCAGAATCGCCACTTTCTGCGATTGGCTCAGCCCTTCGATCGCTTTGCGAAGGGGAATGTTCGACCAGATGACGGTCGTTTTTTGCGACAGAGCGTCTTCAAGAGGCTGGCCGGTCAGCCACGCGCTATCGGCCCTGGCCCAGCCGGGCTGCCCCACGATCAGACCGGCCACAATCGCCCAGCAACGAAGGCCCGGCAGCGCCCGCATTCGGCCGTGTTGCGCCGCGGCCATCAAAGTACCCAAAAAATTTTCGCTGATGCGCCTCACATTTAGTTTAACCTCGCGGCGGCGGTAATTACACTAGAAACTGTAGCCGTGAATTCTCGCGGTGAACAAGTGTGGGGCATGTGGGTAGCGGTCGGGCAGGGGCCGGCCGCTCCGGCTAGGTCGGGCCGAGCCCAACGTGTCGCGTCTGTTGTGGGACTTCCAGGCACCTCACCTCGCTAGAGCGACTTCGCTGGAGCATGGGTCATGGGTGAATCCGCGATTCGTCGGCCTGTGTTGACGGAACTCTACGATCAGTTCCTCGCCGACCGCGATCACGCCGCCTTCGTCCACCGCGTGGCGCAGCGGTACAACACGGCCACGCTGGAACGATTGACCTTGCACCGTTCGCGCTGGGCTCGCCGCGCCGCGGTGCTGGCGCTGGGGGCAATTGCCGATTACGCTTCCAATGCGGTGCTCGGACACGCGCTGGTTGATTCCGATCGCGCCGTCCGCGGCATCGCGGAAACCTCCATCCGCGCCGTCTGGTGCCGCGATGGTAGTTGGGCCCAGCAACAGCAGCTCAACCGCATCATCGCGCTGAATGCCGCCGAAAAACACGATGCGGCCCGCGTCGCGGCCGCCAAGCTGATTGAAGAAAACCAGCGGCTGGCCGAGGCCTGGAATCAGCGCGCCATCGCGCTGTTTGCGGTGGGCCGGTTCGCCGAATCGATTTCCGACTGCCGCCGCACCTTGGAGCTCAACCCGTTCCATTTCGGCGCGGCAGCCGGTCTGGGCCAATGCCTGCTGCAAGTGGGCGAACAGCAAGCCGCGCTGGATAATTTCCGCCACGCACTGAAAATCAATCCGGGATTGGAAGGCGTCCGGGCCAACGTCGTGTACTTGCAAAAAGTGCTCAAAAAGAAGTAACTTGCGCAAGACTTTTTTCACCAACAGCGCGATTTCTTTCTGGCTTCTGTACACAACGCAGGGATGCCGTGGAAATTATCGCCCATCGTGGCTCCTCGTGGATCGCGCCGGAGAATACGCTTCTCGCTGCGCAATTAGCCTGGCGCGAAGCAGCCGACGCGCTCGAAGGCGATTTTCGTTTGACCAGCGATGGGCACGTCGTTTGTATCCATGACGATTCGCTAAAGCGCACCAACAACGTCGAACGGGCCGTTGCGGATATGACGCTCCGCGACCTGCAGGCGTATGACATCGGTATCTGGAAAGGGCCGCCATTTGCCCAGCAGCGAGTTCCCACCCTCGACCAACTTTTTGCCACAGTGCCCTCCGGCAAGCGTTTGTATGTTGAAATAAAGTGCGGAACGGAAATCATCGATCCGCTTTCACACGCAATTTCGGGATACGGCGCCGCCGCTGCCGAACAAATCATCCTCATCGGCCTCGATCTTGGCGTGGTTGTCGCCATCAAGCACGCCATTCCGCAGTGCGCGGCCTACTGGGTCGTTGCCCGCAAAAAGAATTCATCCGATTGGGTTCTCCCCGCGGATCACCTCGTACCCGCGGCAGTCGACGCGAAGCTCGACGGCCTCGACCTCGACGCCGCCGGGCCAATCGATGCAGAGCTTGTAAATCGCGCCAAATCGGCCGGTTTGCGACTCTGCACTTGGACGGTGGACGACCCAGTGCTGGCACGGCGGCTGCTCGATATGAGCGTGGAAGGCATCACGACCAACAGACCGGGCTGGCTTCGAGAGCAATTGCGCGGATAATCAACCGCCATGCCCGCTTCTGTATTGATTCTTGGCGCCGGCATCAACGGCGCGGCCCTGGCGCGCGAACTGGCGCTCAACGGCGTCGGCGTGGTGGTGGTCGATACGCACGATATCGCCTACGGCGCCACGGCGTATTCCTCGCGGCTCATTCACGGCGGGCTGCGCGATCTGGAATATGGCGATTTTTCGCTGGTGCGCGAAGCGCTGGGCGAACGCACACGATTGCTCCGCTTGGCCCCGCAATTCGTGCGGCCGCTGCGGCTGTTCATCCCAGTGCGCAATCGATTCGGAGGATTGGCATCAGCTGCCCGGCGATTTCTGGGAATGAAAGATCGCCCGCATCCCGGCAAAGTGATGCACCGCGGCTTGTGGACGGTGCGCTTTGGCCTGTGGCTGTACGACAACTATGCCCGCGATCCCACGCTTCCTAAACATCGATCGTATCGTGCCGGCGACGTCGAAGTCGTGCCTGTTGATTTCTCGAAGTACCGCTGGGCGTGCGCATTTTCCGACGCCCAAGTCGTTTTCCCCGAACGATTCACGCTGGCGCTGTTCAACGACGCCCGCAAGCTCGCGGCAGATCGGGGAACCGAATTCCGCGTATTCACGTATCACGAGGTTCTGTTGCACGGCCCCACCGCCAGCATTCGCAGCACCGCGCGGCCGGATGAGACCTACGATCTTCAACCCTCGCTCATCGTCAACGCCACCGGCGCGTGGGTCGATCGCACGCTCAAATCGCTGGGCGTCGAATCGAAGCGGTTGATGGGGGGCACCAAGGGCAGCCACTTTGTCACCAGTCATTCGGAGTTGCAGCAATTGCTCGGCGGTCGCGCGGTGTACACCGAAGCGGGCGATGGCCGGCCGATTTTCATTTTGCCCTTCGTCAACGGCACGCTGATTGGCACGACCGACGAGCCGTACGAGGGCGATCCTGCCGATGCGGTTGCCACGCCGCGCGAGTTGGAATATCTGGTGGCCGCGGTGAACGACGTATTTCCCGATTTGGGGCTGACGAAGGCCGACATTCAAATGCACTACGCCGGCGTGCGCCCGTTGCCATACAGCGACGCCACCGTGCCGGCGGCAGTCACGCGGCGACATTGGATGGAGCCGAATCCCAACTGCGCCGTGCCGCTGTATTCGATCATTGGCGGCAAGCTGACTACCTGCCGCTCGCTGGCCGAAGAGGCCGCGGGGGAAATCTTGGAGCGCATCGGCCTGCCGCAAGTCGCCAACACTCAAGATCGCCCGATCACCGAAACCCAACCCGATCTAATCGCCACTTCCGCTTCGGGTTTTTCCGTGGCAGAACTGCCGCCGGACGTGATCCAACGTGTCATCCAAAACCAGTGGGTTACGACGCTCGATGATCTTGTGGAGCGGCGATTGATGCTGCTGTATCATCCGGCGCTGAAGCGCGCGTATTTGGAGCAACTCGCCGATCGGCTGATCGAAGCGGGAAAACTCAAGGCGGCCGACAAACCCGCCGCGGTCGACAGCACCATCCAACGGCTGGCCGAGCATTTCGGCAAGAACGTGTCGCCATGACGAATTCCGCCGCAAAAAAATTCGTCCTCGCCCTCGATCAAGGCACCACTTCAAGCCGCGCAATTCTCTTCGGTCACGACGGGCGGCCGGCGGCCACCGCGCAGCGCGAATTTCCGCAGATCTTGCCTGCGCCTGGCATCGTGGAGCACGACCCGGAATCGATTTGGGATTCGCAGTTGGCCGTGGCTCGTGCGGCGATCAAAAAAGCCGGCGCCGGGGCCGCAGACATCGCCGCCATCGGCGTGACAAACCAACGCGAAACGACCATTCTGTGGGAGCGCGCCACCGGTAAGCCTCTGGCCAACGCCATTGTCTGGCAAAGCCGTATCAGCGCGCCCATTTGCGATCGGCTCAAAGCCGATGGTTTGGAAGCCCTGGTGCAAAAGAAAACCGGGCTGGTGATCGATGCCTATTTCTCCGCTAGCAAAATCATGCATCTGCTCGACACGATGCCTGGTCTGCGCGAGCGCGCCGCCAAGGGCGAAGTGCTGTTCGGCACGGTCGATTCGTTTCTCATCTGGCGGTTGACCGGCGGCAAGCACCACGTGACCGACGTAACCAACGCCAGTCGCACCATGCTGTTCAATTTGCATACGCTGAAATGGGACGACGAGTTGCTGAAACTGTTGGGCGTTCCGCGCGCCATGCTGCCGGAAGTGCGTTCCTCCAGCGAAATCTATGGCGAAACGGAGCCCGAATTATTCGGCGCCGCCATTCCCATCAGCGGCTGCGCCGGCGATCAACAGGCGGCCACGTTCGGCCAGGCCTGTTTCGACGTCGGCAGCGCCAAAAACACTTATGGCACCGGCTGCTTCATGCTGCTGAACGTTGGCAACAAACCGGTGCATTCGAAGAACAAATTGCTGGCTACGGTCGGCTGGCAGATCGACGGCAAAACCACCTATTGCCTGGAAGGCTCGGTATTCATCGCCGGGGCGGTGGTGCAATGGCTGCGCGACGGCTTAAGAGCCATCAAAGCCAGCAGCGACGTGGAAAAACTCGCCGCCACGGTGCCCGATGCGGGCGGCGTCGTGTTCGTGCCGGCGTTCGTCGGCTTGGGCGCCCCGCACTGGGACCAGTACGCCCGCGGGGCGATTCTTCGGACTCACGCGCGGCACCACCGTGGGGCACATCGCCCGGGCGGCATTGGAATCGATGGCCTTCCAAACGGCCGACGTGCTGCACGCCATGGAGCAAGATGCCGGCATCAAGCTGGCACAGTTGAAGGTCGATGGGGGTGCCAGCGTCAACAATCGCCCTGATGCAATTTCAGGCCGATCTGCTCGGCGTGCCGGTCGTTCGACCGGTCGTCGCCGAAACCACGGCCCTGGGGGCCGCCTATCTGGCGGGTTTGGCGGTCGGGTTCTGGAGCGACACGGCCGATGTGACACGCAATTGGGCACTGGATCAACAGTTCGAGCCGGCGATGCCACCGGAGGAACGCGCGTCTCGCCTGGCGCTGTGGAAGAAAGCCGTCCATCGATCGCTCGACTGGGAAAGTTAAGTTAGGAAAGAGCGCCAGACGGCGTTCGCTTCTTAGCACTCCGCATGGCGATTATTCGGGAAATAATTTTCCAGTTCGCAATGCTCTCCGGTGCCTTCGCCAGCCAACTCCACTTGGCTCGCTCCGCAGAAACGGGCCACCCCTTGTCCCTGTCTTCACAATACTGCGCAATCTTCCAGCGAAGCTGGGTAGCGTGTTAACTATAGAAAAGCACTGGCTTATTTTGGGGGATTGAAGGTCACTTTCTCGATTGCTAGCTTCTGGCAAGTTTAAACCGCCGGGCAAACTGCAAAAAGCTTGCGGCCCGGAGCCCGCCTTAGCAACCCGCCACGATTCCTCCCACCCAGTTTCGTCCCGCCAGTTCGTCCCACCCGTTTGTATTGCCGCAGCTAGCAAGGCAGCGCGCGGCGACTCACAGAAGTTTGGTTTCTCGATCGTGCTACGTAGCCGCTTTTGCGAGGCGGCCACGATCGACCGTTCTTGTTCGTAGTCAAGGAGGCGACCATGCACAGTTTACTAGTGGCTTTGTTGGCCCTGGGCATGACCGACGCGTCGGAGAGCGCCAAGCCCGCCGTGGCAAAGGTCGGCGCGGCGCCGGCTCCGACGGTTCAATTGATGTCGGCCGAAAAGGAGCAGCGTTTACGGAAGATGCTGCCCCGCGTGGCCGATCCGGATTTGCAGAAGATCCTCGACGATCCGCGTCTGATTTTGTACACGGAACGCGAGATTCCCCGTGCCTACCAGTTCTTCGCTGGCGGCCTGCAGGGCGTTCATTCGGCGTACTACAACATTTCGGCCAATGGATCGGAGCCGTATGGAAACGGCAACCGCGAGTTCCCCTGGGGACACCCAGCCGGAACACAGCGCACCAGCGGCGTCGAAGTGTTTCGGTTTTTGTGGCTGCCGCACGATGCCCAGGGCAATCCGCGCCCCGTCGTGTGGTACCGCAAGCACCTGCGCGGCGATAGCGGCGATGGGTACGGCTGGACCTTCCCAGTCGGCGCGCTCGTGGGCGAAGTGCTGGCCATGACTGGCCCGGACGGCTACGCCTACACGTTCGAAATGCGCAGCGCGCACCCGCGCGTACGGCTATTGGGATATGGACGTGCTGCGTCCATTCCCCACGGCCGGCGATCTAGCCAAGCGGATCAAGGAGCTGCGGCCCGATTGGCGCGAACAGCCTAATCTAGTCCAAGCGGTCGAGCATCTGGAACGGCCCGTCGACATGAAAGTGCTCACCTTGGCCGACCATCACCCGGCCAAACGCACGTTCTCGCAAACGATGGGCGTCGATTCGTTGCCCCCCTTGGGCGACGACAAGCTGGTCGGCCAGTTGCTCACCACCACCGCGTTCCGCTCCTCCTCCGGCGAAGTGTGGCGTGAAACGGCCGGTGGACCGAAAACTTATGCTCCCACCACGGAAGCCAGTTTTCAAATCGTGCCGGCCAAGTACGATGCCGGATTCGTGCAAGTCGATCGCACCAGTTGCATGCGCTGCCACGAATCGGTGAGCAAGCCGGTTTCGGATTTCGAACCGGGGCGCGACTGGTACGGCCACATCCGCGGCAGCGATGGAATTTTTTCATTCCATCCGTTTTCGCCCGATTCGATCAGCGACAACGGCTACGGCCGCGCGGTCTCGATGCGCCCAGAGTTCGAAAAAGCCGGCGTGATCGCCCAGTACGATCCGAAGCGGCACCCGGAGGAGATTTATCAGGCGGTGGAATCGCTGCGAAATTGAACGACCTCGCTGAGTTAGCTTCTAACCGCAGCGACGAACCTCGGCTACGGACGGCCGGGGTTTTTTATTGAAATTCATGCTCAAACGGCGCACGCCTTGCAATATTCGGCGCTGGAGTCCAATAGATCCAAGAGCATCGGCCATGATTCGCAAACTCAGTTCCGGCAAGTACCGGCTCTATTCGCGCAAGAAGAACCCCAAGAGCGGAAAGCGCCGGAACCTGGGAACATTCTCCAGCCGCGCCGCCGCCGAAAAGCACGAACGGGCCGTGCAGTACTTCAAGCATCATTAGTTCCCGGCGGGCCTGACCGCTTGTCCAAAAGCAGGCATTTTTCGGCCGGAATTAAGCCACGGCGGGGGTCTTTCGGCCATTGTTTGGCCTGTTGCAGAACGTATCTTTTAGGGTTGAGTCTTCGCACTGGGAATCCCCCGTATGTCCATCGGCCAGCAGCAGCCCGAACCCGCCGTCCCAACTCCGCGCCCCAAGGTGGCCGCCTTGTTAGCGAGCTTGCGCGGAAATCGAAAGCGGCAGTTGATCGCCGGAGGCTTAGGCATCGCCGCGGTGCTGTTCTTGTTTTTCGTGGCGCCGCTGTTTGTCCGCGCGCTGTTCACGATCTCGACCGACGACGCTTACGTGAACGGCCACGTCACCTTCGTCGCGGCCCGCGTGCCGGGCCAGGTGACCAAAGTTTTGGTCGACGATAACAACCGGGTTCGCAAAGGGGATATGCTTGTCGAACTCGATAAGCAGCCCTACCAGATTCAAGTCGATCTGCAAAAGGCCGTGGTGGCCACCGCCACTTCTGATCTGGAAGTGGCTAAAGACGAGGTTCGGGCTTTGGTGGCCCAGGCCCGCGCCAATCGATTCAAGCTCGAGCACGCCATCGAACAGGTCAACGATCAGGTGGCCGCGCTGCGGGCCAACGTGGCGGCGCTGCAAACCGCCGAGGCCCGGCAGGCGCGGGCCAAGGCCGATTACGATCGCGCGATCGAAGTCTCCCGCACCCCCGGCGCCATCAGCCAGCAAGATGTCGATTTGCGAAAAGAAGCCTTCCGCGTGGCCGAAGCCGGGGTGAAACAGGCGCTGGAGCGTGGTTTATCAGGTTCGCGCGGGCTTAGGTTTGCCGCGCGACCCGGGCGAAGGGCACGACTTAAGCGAAGTGCCCCCCGACTTGGATCAGAATTTTTCCACCGTGCGCGAAGCACTGGCGCAGCTATTGCAAAGTGCGGCCCCGTTGGGCATTGTTCCCTCTTCCTATGTCGCCACGCCGAAGCAAGTGATCGAAGAGTTCTACAAGCGCGACCCGGAAGGAAATCTCGATCGCATTTACGCCAAAATTATTGCCGAGGCGCCGCCCATCAAATTGGCTCAAGCAAAACTGATGCAGGCCCAAAGCCAATTGGATCAGGCTGAGCTGAATCTGAAGTGGTGTGACGTCGTGGCGGAAATCGATGGCGTGGTCACGCGCCGCAACGTGAACCCCGGGAACAATGTGCAGGCCGGGCAGGAATTGATGGCCGTCCGCTCACTCACCGAAATTTGGGTCGACGCCAACTTCAAGGAAACCCAATTGGCCGATTTGCGCATCGGCCAGCGCGTGCTCCTGGATGTCGACATGTATGGCCGCCGCGAACCGTTCGAAGGGCGCATCTCGGGCTTCACCATGGGAACTGGTTCCACGTTGGCATTGTTGCCGCCGGAAAACGCCACCGGCAACTTTGTGAAGATCGTGCAGCGCTTGCCGGTGCGTATCGAATTGGTGAATTACGATCCCGACAAGAAGCCGCTGTTCATCGGCCTATCCGTAGTGCCGCACGTGTACTACTGGGAGAAGCCGACCGGGCCGCATGCCGGCGACGTGTTGCAGCCGCCGGACAAGTTGTCGGTCGAAAAAGCGGCGCTGGCGCCGGAAAGCGGCGCCGCATCGATGGACTCGGACCAGGCACAATAGTGCTTCTATGAGCAGTGCCGCCATTATTCCGGCGTCGGTCGCGCGGCCCGCGATCAATCCCTGGCTGGTGGCCGCCGTGGTGGTCGTCCCCACGTTCATGGAAGTGCTCGACACCACGATTGCCAACGTGGCGCTGCGCTACATTGCCGGCGGACTGTCGGCAGCCGTGGTCGATAGCGAATGGGTCATCACCAGCTATCTGGCCGCCAATGCCGTCATTCTGCCGATTAGCGGTTGGCTTTCGGCGCATCTTGGCCGCCGCCGTTACTTCATGATGTCGATCGCCGTCTTCACCCTCGCCTCGGCGTTGTGCGGCTTTGCGACGAGCCTGGGGCAGATCATCCTCTTCCGCGTCGTCCAGGGGCTGGCCGGTGGCGGGCTCCAGCCCAGCAGCCAAGGAGTATTGCTCGACACGTTCCCACCCGAGAAACAGGGCCAGGCTCAAACGCTTTTCGGCCTGGCCGCGTTGCTCGCGCCGATCGTCGGTCCCACGTTGGGCGGCTGGCTGGTCGTTAACTACAACTGGCGCTGGATTTTTCTGATCAACATTCCCGTCGGTCTGCTGGCCCTGGTCGCCGCGTACTACTTCGTCGAGGACCCGGAGTACCTCAAGCGGCAAAGGGCTGAACTGCGCCGGCAGCCTTTGAACTTCGACTACCTCGGCCTGGGCCTGTTGGTCCTGATCATGTCGTGCTGGGAAATCACCCTTAGCAAGGGACAGCAGTGGGACTGGGTCGGCGACCCGTTCTGGCGGGTGCAAACGCTGATGATTCTGTTCGTGTTGGGGCTCGGCTGTTTGATTTTCCGCGAGCTGCGCATCAGTAACCCGATCGTTAACTTCCGGGTGCTCAAAGATCGCAACCTCTCGATGTCCTGCATCATCCTCTTCTCCGCTTTTGCCGTGCTGTACGCCGCCAGCATTTCGCTCCCCGCCATGCTTCAATCGCTGTTTGGCTACGACGCCTACCGCGCCGGGCTGGAACTGTCGCCCGGCGGGATCACCTCGATCGCCGCTCTTCTGATCGCCAGCGTGCTGTTGGGCCGCGCCTTCGATGCCCGCTGGTTGGTCGCCGTGGGTTTGGTGTTTGTGTCCGCCTCGAACTACTGGATGTCGCTGCTGAATCTCCAGGTCAGCCCGATTCAACTGGTGTGGCCACGGATGCTGCTGACACTTGGCCTGGGATTCATTTTCGCGCCGATCAACGTCGCGGCCTTCAAGTACATTCCCGTGCATCTACGCGGTGCTGCGGTGGGCCTGCTTGCCCTACTTCGCAACGAAGGCGGCAGCGTCGGCACGTCGATGGCCCAAACCATTCAAGAGCGCCGCGAGCAATTCCACCTGCTGCGGCTCGGCGAGCATCTCGATCCATTTAGCCCGGCCACAAACGCCTTCTTGCGTCAACTGCAGGCGCCGTTCGTGCGAATGACGGGCGATCCGGTGTTGGCCAAAAAAATGGCGCTACAGACACTCGAAAACCTGCGTGAGCAGCAGGCATCGTCGTTGGCTTATTTCGACGTGTTTTGGTTCGCAGCAGTGCTCTCGGCGGGGTTGATCGTGTTGGTGCTATTCATGAAACAGTCGGTGGCCGAGAAGGGAACACACCTGGCCGCCGATTGATTCGCATCCCAGCTAGCATTGCTGCCACAGCGGCAAAGCTTCTCAAATGTTTTCTCATTGCGGAAACGGCACCGCTGGTTTGCGAAGCAGCGATTAAGTAGCTGCTGGCGCTTAACCGAGTGTTGACAGTAGGGCCATCTCTACCGTCCCGCCTGTCCGCACCTGTGCCCGCCCGCCTGTCGATTCTCGGCCGAAGGATATCGCTATGGATCTCCTCCCACAAACCACTGCGATGATCAAAGCGTTTCAACGCCCCGATGATTTGGATCGGCTGATTCGCAGCATTCGCTACTATTATCCCGCGCTGCGGGTGCTGGTCGGAGACGATGGACTGAAGCCTTCGCCGCGCGACGACGTGGAATATCTCCGCCTGCCGCCGGACATCGGCGTCAGCGCCGGGCGCAATGCGATGCTCGAGCACGTTCGCACGCCGTACTTCGTGCTGCTGGAAGATGATTTCGAATTCTGCCGCCACACGAAGATCGAAAAACTTGTCCACCAGGTCGATCGCGGCGAACTGGAGATTGCTGCCGGTAATTGCTCCAAAGTTCAGCAGCGATGGTTCTTTTTCCGGAAACGGCAACGCCCCTTTCATGGGTTGTTTCAATTTCGCGGCGACGAGTTGCGCCTGATCCACGGCCATCACGGACGCGGCCACGGCTATCTACTGTGCGACATCACCTACAATTTTTATGCGGCCCGCACCGCCGCGATCCAAGCCATGGGCGGTTGGGATGCAGAATTAGTGATGGATGAGCACGAAGAATTCTTTGTGCGTGCCCGCCGTCATGCGCTGCGCGTAGGATATTGCGCAGGCGTCATCGTCCGACATTGGAACTCGCGTCCGGCCGGTTACGGCGACTTCCGCTTTCGCCGCTACCATCAATTGGCCGCGAGAAAAATCGGCGTACAGCGCGTCGTCGGTTTTCCAAAGTTACGTTTACTCCAACGACTGGCGTACGCCTGAGCCGACAAATCGAACCAAACGGCGGCACAATCGCTTGAATCTCGTCTCGAATACCACGGCGATCGTCAAAACGTTTCAGCGCCCCAGCGATCTGCGGCGATTGGTTCGCAGCATTCGCCGGCTTTATCCGGAGTTGAATATCCTGGTGGGGGACGACGGTTTTCAACCAGCCAATCAGAGCGATGTGGAATACGTGCGACTGCCGGTCGATATTGGCGTCAGTGCCGGCCGCAATGCACTGTTGCAGCGAGTTCGCACCCCCTATCTCATGCTGTTGGACGATGATTACGAATTCTACCGCCGCACGAAGATCGAAAAGCTGATTCGACTGGTTGAACTAAACGAACTCGATCTGGCGGCCGGCGAGTGCCCGTTGCTGAAGCGCAAGGCCAAGTTCTTCTGGCGGTGGAAACGACGGCCATTTCACGGATTGTTTGATTTTCGCGACGGCGACTTGCACCTGGTGCCGGGCAGTCACGGCGAGCGAAATGGCGCCTTAATGTGCGACATTGCGCATAATTTTTACGTGGCTCGCACCGAAGCAATTCGCGCGATGGGCGGATGGGATGCCCAACTGCGGCAAAACGAACACACGGAATTCTTCGTTCGCGCCAAACGCCATGGATTGCGCGTTGGCTATTGCTCGGATGTCTTGATTCGGCACTGGAATTCGCGTCCTCCGCACTACGCGCCGTATCGGTTTCGCAGCTACCATCAATTGGCGGCCCGGAAAATCGGAGTCGATCGGATCGTAGGTTTCCAAGGGCGAGTATTTATGCACGACGGCCCGCAAAATCTGCCGCTGCCGAATCGAAGCTTGGATGCGCCGGTCTTGCAAAATGCTTAGATTAATCCCAGCGGACGGCGACGCTAGGGGTGCTCGGGCCCGGATTGTCAGGCAGCCGCGGCTTGCCTCGCTCGCTGAGTCTTCATCTTGATCCATCCCAAGCCGGGGCCCAATGGCAGCGTGCCCTGTAGCTGTAGACGATCTTGATACCGAGAGTGCCACTCTCGGCACAAATTCTGTTCCGCCTCGCGGTACGCATCGTCGAGAAACACGTCTGCTCCATCGGCCAGCAAAGGCAGCATGAATGGCAGCGTATTTTGCCGTCCCACTACATCCCCCGGCGGCCCGTCGATCAATAGCAGATCGATCCGGCGTCCTTCGAGCAGAGCGCTTAGTTGCGGGAGCTCGATCCCGTAGCGCAGTTCCGAGCGAGTGCGGCCCACGATCGGCGCCAAGACAAGTCGCACGAACCGATCTCCGTTGAGTTCTTGCAGATACTGCGAGGCCGCTCGGTGCCAGGATTCATCGTGCTCCAGGGAAATCACGATGGGCGATTTGCGTCCCTGTTCTTGCATCTGGCGGACATACAGGGCAAACATTCCCGTGCTGCGGCCGCTGCCCATCTCCAAAATGCAATTGGGCCGGACCGTCTGCAGATAGTGCCACAACCAGGCCAAAGCGCGCTTGTTCAGCGCATACGACGTATTCAAGGGCGGACGATCGACGATGCTCTTGAGCGGATGGCCCGCCGCAAATCGAAGATCATTTCGCTTCTGCGCCCAGCGGAAGATCGCCAGGCCGATTTCGCTCCGGGGCACGATTCCGCGCCGCACGCACAGATCAACCGCCGTTCGCGCGACCAATCGCCTGAGCCATTTCATGCGAGATATCAAAATGGGGACCGATTACGGGAAGGGAGATCATACCGCCTGCATGTCATCGAGCATAGAGAAATCGGGGCCGCTAAATCGCGAGCGGCGCAAAAAAACCGCCGGCCAACTTGACCGGCGGTTAATCGCTTTCAAATGAATTCTTCGCCGCTTAGCTGCCGGCCATCTCCGGCGTGTCGCGCTTCGATTGCCACACGGCCCATATCAGCGCCAACACGGAAACGCCGAGAGTCACCCAGAAGAACGTATCGGCGGTCTTCTGCGTTACGGTGACGCCGAATTCGGCAAGCTTCTTAATCGCAGTTTTGTCGTAAGGCAGAATCAGCCCGATGATCAGCAGGCTCACCATGTTCATCACTTTGATGAGCGGATTGATCGCCGGGCCAGCGGTATCTTTCAGCGGATCGCCCACGGTGTCGCCGGTGATGGCAGCCTTATGCTTCTCGCTTCCTTTACCGGTGGTCTCGGTGCGGGGTTCGTCTTCGATGGTCTTTTTAGCGTTATCCCACGCGCCGCCCGCGTTGGCCATGAACACGGCTAACAATTGACCGGTAACGATAATGCCCGCCAGGAAGCCGGCCAACCCAACTGTACCTAGCGAGAAACCGACAATGATCGGCACAAACAACGCCAACGCAGCGGGTCCGACCAATTCCTTTTGTGCCTCGGTCGTGCAAATATCCACCACGCGGCCGTAATTGGGTTTCTTGCGACCTTCCCAGATTTCTTTGTCGCGGAACTGAATGCGGCATTCTTTGACAATCAAGAACGCCGCCCGTCCCACAGCCCGAATGGTCATCGAGCTGAACAAGAACGGCACGGCGCCGCCGATCAACAACCCGATGAACAGCGTGGGGTTGGAAACGGTGAGCATGTTTGCCACGCCGGTGTAGGCCTCCGGCGTAATGGCTACGTTCTCTCCCTTGCCGCCGGAGCCAACCGTGACGATGAAACTAGAGAACAGCGACACGGCCGCGATCACTGCCGAGCCGATGGCAATGCCCTTGGTGATGGCCTTGGTGGTGTTGCCCACGGCATCCAGGTCGGCCAGGATTTGCCGCGAAGTATTGTACGCCTGCTCGCCCATCGCCTGCTTGTCGTAGCCCATCTCGCCGATGCCGTTGGCGTTATCGGCCACGGGCCCGAACACGTCCATCGAAATCGTGTTGCCCGTCAGCGTCAGCATGCCGATGCCGGCCATCGCCACGCCGAACGCAATAAACGTCGGCGTGGTGCCGGCGTACACCAGCACGCTGGCCATAATCGCAGCGGCAATGATCAACACGGCCGCCACGGTGCTTTCGTATCCCACCGCAAAGCCCTGAATGATGTTTGTGGCATGCCCGGTTTGACAACTCTTCGCGAGACTTCTCACCGGAGAATATTCAGTGCCGGTGTAGTATTCAGTGCATTTATTCAGGCAGACGGCCAGCACAATACCGATCAAGCAAGTCCACGCCGGGCGCATATCCAGTCCCGCCACACCAAACGTTTGCCAAGTGGGCAAGCCGGCAGTTACGTTTTCCGGAGTGGCGCCAGGGAAGCCCGATACGGCTTGCGGATATTCCTGCAAGTAGGCGGGCGTGAAATTGAGGTAGAAGTATCCCAGCACGATGAAGCCGGCGATGCTGATCAGCGAGCCGATGATGAAGCCGCGATTGACGCTCTTCATGGCTTCGCCCGCCGTCCCCTTGTCGCCCGCCTTCACGCTGTAGGTGCTGATGATGCTGGCGATCACGCCGATCGCTCGCACCAACAACGGAAAGATCACGCCCTTGTGGCCGAAGCTGGCGATGCCCAAAATCATGGCCGCCACGATCGTCACTTCGTAGCTTTCGAAAATGTCGGCCGCCATACCGGCACAGTCGCCGACGTTATCGCCCACGTTGTCGGCAATCGTCGCGGCGTTGCGCGGATCGTCTTCGGGAATGCCGGCTTCGAGTTTGCCGACCAGGTCAGCCCCTACGTCGGCCGCCTTGGTGTAAATGCCGCCGCCGACACGCATGAACAACGCCAACAGCGTGCCGCCGAATCCGAAACCCAACAGGGCTTCGTAAGCGTGCTCGCCGTAGATCAGGAAGATGATCGAACCGCCCAGCAAGCCCAAGCCGTCGGTCAACATGCCAGTGATGGTTCCTGTGCGGTAGCCCAGTTGCAGTGCCTGGCCGAAGCTGTGCTGCGCCGCCGCCGCCACGCGCAAATTGCCGACCGTGGCCAACCGCATTCCGACGAAACCGACCGTGGCGGAAAATGTTGAACCCACTAGAAACGCGATCGCCCGGCCCCAGGCAATTTCCGGCAGCACGCCGGAGGCTTTCGCCGCGAAGAACAGAGCAACGGTAATGATCACAATTAGCACGCCTACCACGCGAAACTGGCGGTACAAGTAGGCATTAGCCCCTTCGCGCACGGCCCGCGCAATTTCTTGCATCCGCGGCGTGCCCTGGTCGGCGTTCTTCACCTGGCCCACCAGCATCAAGGCGTAACCTAACCCGGCCAATGCCACTAGCACGTTCGTGCACAGCAGGACCTTCTCGTAGAGCGCATATCGATCGCTGGTCAGAGGTTCCCACAATTTGAACGGGGCGATATTTTCACCGGCGCCGGGAACTTCTTCCGATGGCTGCATCGCCGGCGTGCCCGACGGCTGGGCTTGAGCGTGATGCGAAAGCATCAGCCAGGTGGAAGTGCACAACAAGCCAAACAGCAACAGCCCAAGTACCCATATCGGCAACGGTTTTCGCTTCATCGCGTAAGGTCCTACCAGTGTTAGGCAGCGGTTGAAATCGGTTTGTGAGCCGCCACGTTAAAATAAGCTAGCTGGGCAGTCAAGATGACATCGCCGACAATGTTCCGCTGTCAATTCCGTTGACCTAAGTGCATAGAGCATCTTGTTCTCTGATCGGTGGTCGATCGGCATCGACTCTCGATGCACCAGCCGCTAATCTACGCCGCCCCAGTCGGTCCCGAGGCTTCCCCGGCCGCGCCAACATGTCCCCGCCCCTCGATCCCACCCCGATCATGAATCTCGAGTGCACATCGCAGGCAGCGCCGCCACGCAGCACCGACCGCGGGACCGCGCCGCTGGTGGCGATTTTGGCCGCCTCAATATGGTTGGCATGCGCCGGCTCGTGCTTTGCCGGCCGTCCGTCACGGAGCAATCCGAACGCGGCTGATGCACCCCCGCAGACGCCGGCCAAATCGGTTGCCGCAAAATCGGTCGCGGCAACCGTGATTGGTCCCGCCGGAATCTCCAGCGACTCGATTTCCGCGCGCCTAAAGCAGTTAGAAAATGCCAAAGATGCCGACGTCCCCGATCGAGCCAAGCTGGTCGAGCTGTATCAACAGGCGCTTACCGATCTGAAGCAAGCCGACGAGCAAAAAGCGCGCGGCGAAGAGTTCGACAAGGCCCGCATCGCCGCCCCGTATCAACTGGAATCGCGCAAACGGGAAGCCGCCGTAAAGCCCGCCGCGCCGGCGCCCCTGCCGCAGCAATCATCGCTGGCCGATTGGGAGCAGATCCTGGCCCCTGCCCAGCAGGAACTCGACGCCGCGCAAAAAGACCTGAAAGCCGAAAACGACGAACCCCAGCGGCGCGCCGTCCGACGCGTGGAGATTCCCAAGGCCATCGCCGCCGCACGGTTGAAACTGGAGAGCATGCAGCAAGCAGGCGGCACGTCGCCTTCCGTCGAAGAATCCGCTCCCCTGATCGAGGCCCGCCAGGTGGCCCTCGAAGCTGCGCCGCCGCGCCTTAGAGGGGCAAATCGCCTGCCTGGAAAAAGAACTGCAGTCGTACGATGCCGTCTCAGCCGAGTTGCTGAAGCTCCAGCACGACGCCGCGGACCGCAAAGTGGTCGAATTACAGCAGCGCGTCGCAGCCTGGCAGGAGGCAATCAACAGGCGCCGCCACGACGAAGCCGACCATCAGGCGGTCGAAGCGCATTGGGCGGCCATCACCGCCGAACCGGCCGTGCGCCAACTGGCCGACGAGAATAGCGCGCTGGCCGAAGGCCGGCAGCAACTGGCCGCCGCGATGCAGCACCTGGCCGACGACACCCAAACCATCCAGCAACGCCTGGATAAGCTGATCGATGAATTCAAGGACGTGCAAGACAAAGTCAGCGTTGCCGGATTGACCGACGCCGTGGGGCAAATGCTTCGCAAAGAGCGCTCCGAACTGGCCACCATCGACGCCGACCGCCTGTCCATCCGCCGCCGTCAGGATGAAATCTCTCGCGCACAGCTTCAGTTGTTCGATCTGGAAGAGCAGTTGACCAATCTGCACGATGTCGATGCGCGGGCCCGCCAAATCGTCGCGACGCTGCCCGAAGAAAGTCAGGCGAAAATCGACGATCTGCGCTCATTGCTCAAAGCACGCCAGAAACTGCTCGACAGTTACCTGAAAGACGAAAACTCCTACTTCAAGGGGCTCGTCGATCTGGATTCAAAACAACAGGAACTGCTCTCGAAATCCGAAACTTTCCGATCGTACGTCGACGAACGCGTGCTCTGGATTCGCAGCACGCATCCGCTGGCCTGGAGCGACGCGCGCAAAGCGGCCGAAGCCGCCGGCTGGCTGGCAAAACCTGGCCATTGGTTGGCCGCAGTCCGAACCATTGCCGATCAGGTGCGCACCACACCAGTGGTCGTGGCGTTGGCGGCGCTACTGTTTGCATTGTGCGTGTGGGTGCAGCGACAATTCAAAGCGGTGCTGGCCGGTAATCTTCCCGCGACACACCTCGCCGCAAATGGCGCCGACGCTGTCGGCCCCAGCCGGGCCTGGCTGACGGGCCTGGCCGCGGTGATGAACGCCGCCCCCTGGCCCGCGCTGTTGTGGCTGGCGGGCTGGCTGTGTCTGCCGTCGCGCGGACCAGATGTCGATGGCTTCTGCCTGGCGCTGGGCACGGCGCTGCGCCGTTCGGCAGGGGTGCTATTGCCGCTCTTATTGGTCCGGAACATGTGCGCAAAGGGCGGATTGGCCGAGGCTCATTTCGGCTGGCCGGCCGCAGCGCTTGCCGACTTGCGCCGCCAACTGCGCTGGCTGATCGCACTCGGTCTGCCGCTGGTGGCGGTCGTAACCATGCTCGACACGCAAATCAACGACGCCTGGAACGATTCGCTGGGCCGCACGCAGTTTGTCGCCAGCCAACTGCTGTTGGCCGGGTTCTTGTTTGTCGCCTTGCGGCCGCCGACGGGTTCGTTGCACCGGCTGATGATTTTGCGCCGCGGAAGCTGGATGCACCGCCTGGCGTATCCGATGTTCCTGGTATTGGTGCTGCTGCCTATCGTCATCAGTGTGTTGGCGGCGATGGGCTACTATTACACCGCCTTGCGTTTGGCTTGCCGACTGCAATCGACCGTGTGGCTGGTGTTCCTGCTGGTGCTTTTGCAGGCGTCGGTTTCGCGGTGGTTGACGGCGCTGTATCGGCGGCTGGCAATTCAGGCCGCCACGCGCGCCTCGCATTCGCCCGCCGCCGAGCAACCGGACGTCGATCTCGACAAAGTCGATTCGCAAACGCAGCGCCTGCTGCACAGCGTCGTGGTCATGGGACTGGCCGTCGGACTGTGCCTGGTGTGGATCGATGTGTTGCCGGCGCTGCGCGTGTTCGACCAGATCACGCTCTGGTCCGACGCCACCAGCAGCGTGTCGCTGGCCAATTTGCTGGAGGCCTGCCTGGTCGGCGTGATGACGTGGGTGGCCGTGGCCAATTTGCCGGGCTTGCTGGAGTTCGCGGTGTTGCAACGATTGCCGCTGGACACGGGCGTGCGCGTATGCGCTCGGCGCCGTCGTGCGATATTCGATCGCCATTGTCGGTTTGGCACTAGGCGGCAGCGCCATCGGCATCGGGTGGCCCAAAGTGCAATGGCTGGCCGCGGCCGTCACGTTCGGTTTAGGCTTCGGCCTGCAGGAGATATTTGCCAACTTTGTCTCGGGCTTGATCGTGCTGTTCGAACGGCCCATCCGCGTCGGCGATACCGTGACCGTCGGCGACGTCACCGGCGTGGTGTCGCGCATCCGCATGCGGGCCACCACCATTTTGGACGCCGATCGCAAAGAACTGATCGTGCCTAACAAAGAATTCATCACTTCCAAACTGGTGAATTGGACATTGTCCGACTCGGTCACGCGGCTGGTCGTGCGATTGGGCATCGCCTACGGCTGCGATACCCAGCAGGTCCAACAAATCCTGCTGCGCGTGGCGACGGAAACATCCACCGTGCTAAAAAACCCGCCGCCCAAGGCGGTGTTCATGGGCTTCAGCGAGAAGTGGATGGATTTCGAGCTGCGCGTGTTCGTCGGCAGCATCGATGCACTGCTCTCCACGCGGCATCAGTTGAACGTGGCGATCGACCGCGCGTTCCGCTCCGTAGGCGTGGGGCTTGCTGTACCACAGACTGCAGCCCCATCGGTGGCCAGTGCCGAAATCCACCCGCCGGTATCGCAAACCGCGGCCGCCGCGAGCCAGAAAGCGGCATGATTCGGCCCGCATCGAACCATCGTCAGCCACCGCCCCCGGGGCTATAATGAATCCGCTACTATGTCGTCGGATTCTTCTTTGTTGAATGCCGCAGCCCGGGCGAAACCTTCGCGCTTCCGCGGACGATACTGGCCCACCGCAGTGATTCTTGTCGCCTGGGTAGCCGGCATCGCCATGCTTCGCTATCTGCTGGCCACGGGCGACATCGATCGGGGAACCGCCAACGGCTTTACCGACCTGGTTTGTGTCGGCGGCCTTCTGCTGTTAGCCCTCTGGCTAGTGTTTCTGTCGCCGTTCAGCCGGCGAACCCGCTGGTGGGGCATTGCCATTCCCACCGCGGCGATCGCCATTCTGGCTTCGGTGCTCAAAATTCAGCAAGCCGACGGCAACCTGCTCTTGTATTTCACCTGGCGCTGGAGCGCAAAGCCCGACGAAGTGCTGGCCCAACAACGTCTGGCGGCCACGCATAAGAAACTCGATCTGACTCCGACGGAGCACGACTATCCCGGTTTCCTGGGCGCCCGGCGCGATGCTTTCGTCCCCGACGTTGGATTGCTTAGCGATTGGGCCTCCCATCCGCCCAAGCTCGTGTGGAAGCAGCCCATCGGCGGCGGCTATTCGGCGTTCGCAGTGCAGGGGGATGCGGCCTTCACCTTGGAACAGCGCGGCGAAGACGAACTCGTCACGTGCTACGACTTGCACAACGGCCAGTTGTGCTGGGACCACGCCATTCATGCCCGGCATCACGATATGATCGGCGGCGACGGGCCCTGTTCCACACCTACCATCCACGATGGCCGCGTTTATGCATTGGGCGGCACCGGCGTGTTGCGCTGCCTCGATGCGCAAACCGGCAAACTCATCTGGCAGCGCGGCGTGCTGGCCGACGTGGGCACCGATGCCGGTACCGATCACCGCGGCGTGCCGTGGGGACGCGCCGCCTCGCCGCTGGTGGTCGACGATCTTGTGGTCGTGCCTGGCGGCGGACCCCCCGGCGGGCCGATGGTTTCGCTAATCGCCTACAACCGCCAAACGGGCGAAAAAGTTTGGACCGGCGGCACCCGACAAATCAGTTACAGCTCGCCGAGTTTGGCCAAGTATGACGGCGTGCAGCAGATTGTCATCGTCAACGAAGACAACATCACCGGTCACGATCCGAATACCGGCCAGGTGCTGTGGGAAGCGCGCTGGGACGGCAGCAGCAACGCCACCGCCAGCGCCTCGCAAACCGTGCCAATCGGCGACGACTGCTTCTTCGTTTCCAAGGGATACTCCGGCGGGGCCGCGGTGTTTCAAGTGCAGCACCAGCCCGACGGCACATGGAACGCCAAGCAAGTGTGGCGCAATCACCGCGTCCTGAAAACCAAGCTCGACAATGTCGTGGTCAAGGACGGATATGTGTACGGCCTGAACGATGGCATGTTGCAGTGCGTCGACTTGCAATCCGGCAAATCGCAATGGGAAGGCGAAGACTATGGCCACGGCCAGGTTCTGCGCGTGGGCGATATGCTGCTAGTCACCCAGGAATGGGGCGCGGTGGCACTGGTGGCGCTGGATCCCGCGGCATTCAAGGAACTGACGCGGTTCCAGGCCATCGAAGGCAAAACGTGGAACAATCCCGCGCTGGCCGGCAACTTGCTCCTGGTGCGCAACGACCGCGAAGCCGCCTGCTACGAACTTCCCGTAGCTCAGCAGAAATAATCGAGAGGCTTCTGCTTTCTGCCTTCGCCTCCCTTACGGCAACTCCTGCTCCAACAGCCAATCTTCCACGTTCACTTGTTGCACGAACGGGGCCCGCAACAACGAGCTGCGCACCGGCAAAATTTTGGCCAGCCATGGCCGCCGCACCACCTGACCCACCGCCCGCAGGCCCATTCCTTCCCACGAGCGTGAGGCCATCTGCGTGGCGACGTTATCCGCCAGTCGCTTGAACGTGGCGGGCACCAAATTGGGCTCCGGCCCGACGTGCACGATCGTTTCAATGCCCATGGCCAGCGTTTCGCTAACCGCGTCCCACAAACGCTGCGGATGATCGACCCATTGCGCCAGCAGTTCGCGCGCATTGAAATCGTTGTAGCTTTGCTTGCCGGTCACTAGCGACAGCACTGGCGGCGCCGGCGCGGTGAAGCCGCCCGGCAGCGTTTGCATAATCACGGCTGATCGATTGGGAATATTTCGCTGCCGCACGATGGGCGTGTGCATCGGCGGCCATTTGCTGTCGTTCTTTCGCAGGTAAAGTTTTTGGGGAATCCATTCGCGCATCAGGTCGGCGAATCGATCGATCGTATTTCCCTGCCCCATCAACAACAGCGAGTTGGGCGAAAGATACGACGAGATGCCGACGGTTCCCTGCCCGGCCAGGTTAATGCGCAGGCACAGCCGCTGCACGGCATCGGCATCCAGCGCCGGGCCGCGCGAAAACAGCACGCCCAGCGTGACGTCGTGCGCCAGGTCCACGCAATCGTCGGCCATCGTCAGCGGAATGTGCAGCGCCGTGGCCATATCCATCACGCCGCCGGCCACAAGCGCCCCGACTTCGCCCAGGCTGTAGCCGTATGCGATCTTCGCCTTGGTGTATTCGATTCCAAAAAACTCCGTCAGCAGCTTCAGGTGCGCCATTTCCATCGCCACGATCAGCGCGATCGCGTCGGCATACGTTTCCAAACTTGTTTCCTCATGGCGTTCCACTCGGGCCACCAGGTCGATCTTCCGCCCCAGCAGATCGCTGGCCACTCGCGAGGCCTCCTGCAGATAGTGCTCCACGATCGGCCCGTACGCTGGGTGCGCCAACAGTTCCGTGCTGCGGCCCAAGTTGGTCACGTTGTAGCCGCGAAACACGATCGCGGAATTGGCCAGTTGCTCTTGCAGATTGATCATCGAGAACACCAGAACGAAGACTGCGGAATCATACCCGCTGGTTCTGCGTCGGGCGATGGGAGCGCTCCGGCCGGAGGCTGCTTGCGAAGGGCTTCCGGTGCGACTACAACGAACAGGCGAACTATTCCGTCAGCCTGCTGGTTGCATGACTCCCGCGAATGCCAACACGATTTATTCAGTTTTGCCGCCATCGTCGTCGGCAATGCTGGTCGATTGGCCCGGGGTTGCGGAGGAATTGCTTCCCGCTCCGGAGCCGTGCGATGCGTTTCAGCGTCTGTGCCACCTGCCGCACTGCGTGTTTTTCGACAGCGCGCAAACCGATTCGCACGTAGGGCGCTATTCGTTCATCGCCGCCGATCCTTTCGACTGGCTGACCGCCTCCCCCGACGATGCCGCCGTCTGGGAGCAACTTTCCCAACGCTTTGGCTGCTGGGCTGCGCCCACGCTCCCCGAACTGCCCCCGTTTCAAGGCGGTCTGGCCGGACTGTTTTCATACGACCTGTCCCGCAGCCTGGAGCGGCTGCCGCGGCCCAAATTCGATGAGTTTCAAATTCCCGGCTTGGCCGTTGGCCTCTATGACGTCCTGGTGGCGTTCGATCACGCGTCGCATCGGGCGTGGATCGTCTCGCAAGGTTTTCCGGAATTGCAGCCGCTGAAGCGCCGCCGGCGGGCAAAACAGCGGGCTGAGCAGTTTCGCCGATTGCTCGAGCGCGGCAAACCCCCGGCGACGTCCACTGTTCAACACAGCACGGCAATCGAGCTGGGGCCGCAATATTCGCTGCGCAACTTCGGCGGACTAACCAGCAATTTTTCCCCCGCCGATTATTTGGCGGCGGTGCGCCGCGCGATTGAATACATCTATGCCGGCGATGTGTTTCAGGTCAATTTGGCGCAAAGGCTATTATATCCAGCCGGCGGCGATTCGGCGTCGCTGTACTTGCGCATGCGCCAGCGCAACCCGGCCCCCTTTGCCGCCTATTTCGATTTAGGCGATTTTCAAATCGTCAGTGCCTCGCCCGAGCGGTTCCTGAAAGTCTGCGGCGACGAAGTGGAGGCGCGGCCGATCAAGGGCACCCGCCGCCGCACCGGGTGCATCGCAGACGATCGTCGCATCGCCGAAGAGCTGCTCAACTGTGAAAAAGACCGCGCCGAAAACGTGATGATCGTCGATTTAATGCGCAACGATCTGTCGCGCTCTTGCCGCCCTGGCAGCGTTACGGTCAGCGAGCTGTGCCGCCTCGAGCAATATGCCTTCGTGCAGCATCTGGTTTCGGTCGTGAATGGGCGGTTGCGAGAAGAATGCGGCCCCTTGGATTTGCTGCGCGGCGCGTTTCCAGGCGGATCCGTCACCGGCGCGCCCAAAATCCGGGCCATGCAAATCATCACCGAGTTGGAGGCTGCCGCCCGCGGCGCCTATTGCGGATCGCTGGCCTACCTGGGCTTCGACGGCTCGATGGACTCAAGCATTCTCATCCGCACGATCACGGCCGGCCGCGGCTGGTGGCAATTGCCCGTCGGCGGCGGGATCGTTGCCGACAGCGATCCAGCAAAGGAATACGACGAAACCTGGCAAAAAGCCGAAGGCCTCCTCCGCGCACTGCGTTAAAAACGGGAGGGCGAGGCTCCCGCCGAGCCGCGAACGTGAGGTGCAAACGGGACGGCAAGGCTTCCGTCGAGTCGCAGCCTCACCACAGCCAGGACGGCTGGCACGCCCTGAGTCCGCGAAGGGCGTGGTATGCACCTACAACAACCCGTACTGCGTCAATGTTTTCCGCAACTTCCCTTCGCTAGCCACCTCCAGCGGCGTCATCGGCAGCCGCAATTCGCCGGTATCGCGCCCAACAGCTTCATCGCCGCTTTGATGGGAATCGGATTCGTCGAAAGCCCCAACATGTCGCGGCACAAGGGGAACAGCTTGTGGTGCCATTTCTGTGCCTCGGCGAGATTGCCGGAATCGAACGCTTTGCACAGCGCGATCACGTCGCGCGGCACGATGTTGCCGACCACCGAAATCACGCCCCGCCCGCCGACGGCCAAAATCGGCAAAGTCAAGCTGTCGTCGCCGCTAAGCACCGTCAGATTCGATGAGGCGACAATTTGCGACGCCTGATCCAACGACCCGGTCGCCTCCTTCACCATCGTGATGTTTTTCAATTCGCCCAGCTTGGCGATGGTTTCTGGCTCGACATTCTTGCCGGTGCGCCCGGAATGTTGTACACGCACAGCGGAATATCGACAGCCTCAGCCAGCGCCTTGAAGTGCAGATAGAAGCCCTCCTGCGTCGGCTTGTTGTAGTAGGGGGCCACTACGAGCGCGGCATCGGCCCCGTGCTTGGCGGCGAACTTGGTTAGCCGCAACGCCTCGCGCGTGCTGTTGCTCCCGGTGCCTGGCATCACCTTGATCCGCTTGGCGGCGTACTCGATCGAGGCCGCCACCACCCGCTCGTGCTCCTCGTGCGAAAGGGTAGGGGACTCCCCCGTGGTCCCCACCGGGCAAATGCACGTTGCCCCGGCGGCCACCTGAAATTCAATCTGTGCCTTGAGCGCCGGATAATCGACCTCGTCGTTCCGCAAGGGCGTGATGATCGCCACCGTCAATCCGGCAAACGCTTCGCCTTTAGTGGGCATGGGCTTCGTTTCTCGCCTTTCGATTCGCTGTCGCGCGCTTCGTTATATCCATCCGCTTGCGGCTTAGCAAATCAACCAATCAACTCTTTCATCTCGCGCACCGCCCGTTCTAATCCCACGAACACCGCCCGTGCGATGATCGCATGCCCGATGTTTAGCTCGTGCATTCCGGCAATCCGCGCGATCGGCTGCACGTTGTGATAGTTCAGCCCGTGACCGGCGTGCAGCCCCAGTCCCCACTCGCGAATGGCAATGCCGGCGGACACCAGCGCGTCGAATTCCTTATCGCGCTCTTTGCCAGGCTTGGCCAAACAATAGCGGCCGGTATGCAGCTCCACGGCATCCGCCCCCACGGGTCGGGCCAATTCCAGCTGCAGCGGATCGGGATCCAAAAACAAACTGACGTAAATGCCCGCGTCGTGCAGTTGTTTCACAGCATCTGCCACTATTTTGCGCTGGCCGGCCACATCCAGCCCGCCCTCGGTGGTCACTTCTTCGCGGCGCTCGGGAACCAGTGTGGCTTGATCGGGCTTCACGCGGCAGGCAATTGCCACCACGTCGCTGGCGCACGCCAATTCCAAATTCAACTTGATGCTCACCGTCTTGCGCAGCAGTTCCAGATCGCGGTCCTGAATATGGCGGCGATCTTCCCGCAGGTGAATCGTAATGCCATCGGCCCCGCCCAGCTCGGCCAAAGCGGCGGCCCAAATCGGATCGGGCTCGTACGTGCGGCGGGCTTGCCGCAGTGTTGCCACGTGATCGATGTTAACGCCCAGTTCAGGCATGGCGGGAGTCAGGAGTCAGAAGCGGGGGCTCAGGTTCGCTGGCGGCCTAGCCGATCAGCCAATGAGCCCAGTGTAGCCGCTGAGCGTGTCCCGCGCAAGGATTCGCCCCTACTAGCTTGCCAACGTTCGGTCACCCTATTGCTTCGTACCCCAGGCCAAAGCGGCAGGGCAGGGCTGGAAGAATCGGCCCAACAGCGCCGGCTGAGCGGCAAAGTTCAGATGCACCCGGCTGCCGATCACCTGGTGCCGCCCGATCAAATCGAGCTGCCCGTCGGCTTCCGCGGTGAAATGCGTCAAGCACCCCGTTGGCTCAAGCTGCCAATTCGAGTTGCGGTAGCCGCGCACCTGCGTGCCGGCGGCCCCCAACCAGCTATCCACCGCCAACGTCAGCTCCACCGCCTCCGGCGCGCTTGGCTGCGGGTTGCGGTGCGCCACGGCACGCAGTACGCCGATCATCGGCACCAGCGTCCCGTCCCCCAGGTCCACGTGCTGACACAAATACGCCAGCCCGCCCCCTTCGGCATAAACGCGCCTCCCGGCGCAAATGTGATCTTTCAGCGACATCATCAGGCAATGATTTTCCGCCAGCGCCGCGGCATGATCTTGTGGCCGGCCGCAGCCCAGATACACGATGTCGGTTTCCGCCGGCAGGAATTCGTCGCGCAATGGCGAAAACACGCGCACCGTGGCGCCGCGCATCTCCAGCATGTCGAGCGTGTCGGGAAAATAGCAATGGAAAGCATCGTCGTAGGCCACCGCCACTTGCACTTTCCCGCGCGGCAGCGCAGGCGTGGTGTCTTCCGGCGCCGGCGTTGCCCAATCGCCGGGAATTCCGCGCCGCGTGGCCAATCGCAGCAACCGCTCCAGCCGCGAATGGCGCAAGAATTCTTGCCCCAGCGCACTGCATAGCTCGCGCGGCGGCTTTTGACCCGCAGGCAAAGCCGTTACCGCGTCGCGCAACACCGGCGGTTGCTGCATCGCGCCGATCACTGGAATTCCCCACAGCGATTCCAGCACCGTTTGCCAATGATGCACGTCGCACGCGCCGCTGAAATTTTCGATCAGCAGAGCATCGGCGGTGGGCCGCGCCGGTAATTGGCAGTCGCTTAGCCGCGAGCAATCTACAATCGCCAGCCGCGGCAGATCGAGCCAATCGCACAGCGTGTCGAGACTGCCGCCTGCTCGATTCGCCAGTGCCGCGTCGTACTTGCCCTCGATAATCGCCAATCCCGCCGTCGCAGTCGCTTGCAGAAATATCTGGCGGCACATTTCCGGTGTCATCAGCCAACTATCCAGGTGCCGTGACGTGCTGCCGTTGATCACCGAAGGGCCGTCGTGCGGCGACAAGCAGCACCGCGAAAGAAATGTTTGAGTTCGCACGCCGGCCTGCTCCAGCGCGTCCAACACCCCCCAGATGATTGCCCGGGAATCAGCCTCGGCCTGGATCGTTCCCAGCGCGAGACGAGACGAAGTGCTCATACAGGTAAGCCCGTGCACAGTGCGAGGTAATTCAGAGCATGCCGGGTATTAAAAGGGCAGGAATCGATCCAAACGTGCGTTTGGTTCTCTCACAAAATTCCCGCCAAAACATTCTTAGATTGTGCAAAGTGTCCGTCAAGCAAGCGGCGGTACAAATGATTGGATTATTTCAGGCAAGATGATCATGCGAGCGGTTCCAACGGTGTGCTCGGGGCTTAATGGCGCGGTTTGCCCAGCGATTTGCGCGAAGCTCCGTTCTGCGCCTCTGCGCCATTGGCCTGCCCGTCGGCGTCGGCCGTGGCGACGCTGGCATCGGGCTTGCGCAGGGGTTGCAGCCCCTGCGCTTGCGAAGCATCGGCCGCCTCTGCCCATTCCACTTCCAATTTCGTGCCGAACACTCTTTTGAACAGCTTCACGCGGCGGCGGGCGCCCCAAAGATCCACCTCCGGATTGCCGTCCGCGTGCACCAGCAGTTCTAGTCGTTCGTTCTGGTCCGGATTGGGCCGCACCTCCACATCTTTCACTTGCTGGCTATGGCTGCGGTCCAGGCCGCCGGCGATGCGCAAAATAGCCGACAATTGCTGCACGCGCTGCTGATCTTCCGGCGGAAGTTGTCGGAAATTCGCATGCTTCTTCTTCGGCCGCGCCCCGCGGTGATACCGCGCCACGTTGGCAATCAGTTCCAACTCCCGCGGCCGGAACCCCGCCAGTCGGCTGTTCAGAATCAATTGATAACTGTGTTTGTGGTGCTGGTCGTAATTGATCAAATAGCCCACATCCTGCAGTCGGGCCGCGGCTTCCAGAAACGGCCGGTCGGTCGGGTCCAGATGGAACTGCTCGGCAATCTGTTCGAACACGCGGCCCGCCAACCGCGCCACTTGTTTGCCATGCGCCAGTTCCTGCTCGCCGGTGCACGCCGATGCAAAGCGATCGATCGCCGCCTCGCGGTCCAGCGGATCGACGCTGGGGACGCCCAACGTGTTGTCGATCATCGTCAGCAGCAGCCCGTCGCGCACGCCGCGGTTGTGCACCTGCAACAGGTTTACCCCGAAGCGGCGCATCAAACGGTCGACGACCGCCATGCCGGCCACAATGATGTCGGCCCGATCGGGCGCCAAACCCGGCACTTGCCGCCGCGCCTTCAGCGGCATTTTGCGCAGCCGGTCCAGTAGGTGGCTCACTTCCGCCCGCGACAGCAGATAACCGCGCGCCGGCAAACCAACCTGTCCGCGCACATGCATCATCATTTCCGCCATGCTGGTGAACGTGCCGCCGGAACCGATCAGCAAATGGGGCGAAAAGAACGCCTTCTTGGCCTGTTTCTTCAACGTGCGATCGATGGCGGCGATCATCCGCTCGTAGTCGTCGCCGGTGATCGGGTTGCCGCTGGCGTTGCCGTATAGTTCCGTCAGCCGCACCGCGCCCAGCGGAGTGCTGGCGATGTATTCGATCACGTTGCCGCTGGCCATCACAATTTCGGTGCTGCCGCCTCCGATGTCGGCCACCACCACGTTTTTTCCGCCTAGATCGAACGCGCGCTGCACGCTGTAAAAGGCCAGCCGCGCCTCCTGGTCGCTGCTGATCACCTCCACGTCGATGCCGACTTCCTCTTTCGCCCGGCGGCAGAACTCCGGCCCGTTGATCGCTTCGCGCACGGCACAAGTGGCAATGGTGCGAAGCTCGTCCACCTGGTAGCCGGAGGCAATTTGGCTGAATCGCCGCAAGGCCCCCAGCGTCAACTCGACGGCCTGCGGATCGAGCATGCCAGTGGAGCTAAGACTGCGGCCCAACCGCGTGGCTTCGCGCTCTTCGTCCAGAATGCGATAGTTGCCGCCGCGCAGCGGCTCGGCCACGATCAGCCGCACGCTGTTGGAGCCAATGTCGATGGCCGCCAGGCGATGCGCCAGATCGGTCGACAGAAAAATTTGTTTGTCGTCCATGGGCCAGCCGACCGATTCGAGCGAAAAGCGGTAATAACCGGCAATTGCTGCTTATTCTACAATAGCACAATTGTTTGTTCCACGACGACGTGAGTTGAATGCGCAGGCCGAACAGCCAATAATTTGCGATCTCGTCGGTCGAGCCTAGTTCTAATCACGAACACTTTGCCCGAGCATTTCCGTGAAACTGCTGCGCGATTTGGACGCCTTGCCCGAAACCATCCGCCACGGCGCGGTGGCCATCGGTAATTTCGACGGGGTGCACGTGGGGCATGCGCGGATTGTCGAGCAGCTATTGGCCAAGGCGCGCATCGTGGGTGGCCCGGCGGTGGTGTTCACGTTCGATCCACACCCCGTGCGACTGTTGCGCCCAAAGAGGCGCCGCCCCCGCTGACCTGGACTGATCGCAAGGCGGAACTATTGGCGGAGCTGGGTGTCGACACCACCATCGCTTATCCGACCGACGAGGCGCTGTTGCGGCTTTCGCCGGACGAATTCTTCCAGCGCATTGTGCGCGACACGCTGCAGGCCCAGGCCATGGTCGAAGGGCGCAATTTTTTCTTCGGCCACGATCGGGCGGGCAATGTCGATGGGCTCAGGCGCCTGTGCGACGCCGCTGCTATTTCACTGGAAGTGGTCGAGCCGGTCATCGTCGATGGCCAACCCGTTTCCAGTTCCCGCGTGCGGCAGTTGATTGCCGCCGGAAAAATCGGCGACGCCAACCGCATGCTCACTCGCCCGTACGGCATTCGCGGGATGGTGCGTCACGGAGCGGCGCGGGGCGTGAAAATCGGTTTTCCCACGGCGAACATCGATGCCATCGACACGCTGTTGCCCGGCGAGGGAGTGTATGCCGGACGAAGCCAGGCGGTGGGCGCAACCTGGCCCGCGGCGATCAGCATCGGCCCCAATCCAACCTTCGGCGAACAAGCACGCAAGGTCGAGGTACACTTGCTTGGTTTTCACGGTTCGCTCTATGGCCAGCCATTAGAGGTTGACTTCCTCAAGCGGCTGCGCGACATTGAGCGGTTCGACGACGTGGAAAAACTCAAAGCGCAATTGAGTCGCGACGTGGCACAAACCAATGTGGTGTTCGAAAACGACCAGCGCTGAAACTTGCTCGCTATCGGCCAAACATCCCGCCCCTTGACTCCTGACCCCTGCTCCCTCTTCTATGAGCATCAATTGGCCCCGCTTTGTCGAAATCGTCCGCTCCCACCAGCGATTCATGCTGGTGAGCCACATGCGGCCGGATTGCGATGCGCTGGGCAGCGAACTGGG
Source organism: Pirellulales bacterium (assembly GCA_963773925.1). Lineage (GTDB taxonomy): Bacteria > Planctomycetota > Planctomycetia > Pirellulales > JADZDJ01 > CAVRAW01. Next base: position 38,040 of record CAVZDC010000006.1, on the reverse strand, counting down.
CATGGCCGGAATTCTGGACGCCCTGGGCAAGCAGGTGCGCATCGTCAATGGCCAGCCGACGCCGCCGAACTATCAATTCATCGATCCACAAAAGCGAATTAAAGCCATCCATGTCGACGTGCAACCGGCCGATCTAAACGACGTTCAATTGCTCGTCGTGTTGGACACCAGCGCCCGGGCGCAGTTGGGCCCGATGGCCGATGTTGTGCGCGCCAGCCGCGCCCAGAAGATCGTGCTGGATCATCACGTCAGCAGCGACGACCTGGGGGCCGAGCAGTTCAAAGATGTTCAGGCCGAAGCCACCGGCCGCCTGGTGCTGCAAGCGGCGCAGCAGTTGGGCGTCAAGCTCACGCAGGAAATTGCCACGCCGCTGTTTGCCGCCATCGCCACCGATACCGGCTGGTTTCGCTTCGCCTCGACCACGGGCGATACGTATCGCGCCGCCGGCGCCCTGGTCGATCGCGGCGCCCGGCCAAATGAAATCTACAATTCGCTGTACGAGCAAGATACTCTGGCGCGGCTGAACCTCATCGGCCGCGTGTTGGCCCGCGCGAAGACCGAATTGGACGGCCGGTTGATTATCACCGCGGTATCGGAAGACGATTTTAAAGCCACAGGCGCCATTCCGCCTGACACCGAAGACGTCATCAACCTGACGCTCAACGTGCGCGGCACGCAAGTGGCCGTGATCCTGGTCGAGCAGCCCAACGGCGACGCAAAAGTGAGTTTCCGCAGCCGCAGCCAAGTGGACTGCAGCCAGATCGCCGAGCAATTCGGCGGCGGCGGACACAAAGCGGCCGCCGGCACCTTCGTCAAAGGCCCGTTGGCCGAGGCCCAGACGAAAGTGCTCAACGCCGTGCGCGCGGCCATGCGCTAGCTTGATAGCGTGACTCCGACAGGCATTCTTCACGCTGGCATTTGTGAATGTGTTGCCCAACCTGCCTCAGCGCCGGCAATCTCTCAGCAACCCATAGATTTTGCGAAACCGCTACAGTTTGCCGCGCCAAAAGCCGATTCTTAAGAGCGCGGCAAAGTCTTGCGCACGCGCCGCCAGCGAAAACTCGAATCGGCTTTCCTATGTGGTGCTCCAACTGTCAACAAGATGTTCCTGTGATCGCCTCGGGCGACGATCTGGCCTGCTGCGCGCGCTGCGGCCTGCGCGGCCGAAGTGGCCGACATGCAAACCACCAGTCCCGAAGCAATTTCGGAAATGTCGGAGTGGGGTTTGGAACTCGACGGTGCGCCGGCGGAGCGCCCACCGCGGTCGCGGATCCACCGGATGTCAGCGGCGAGGATTGGCTGTTGGACGAAGAATTTCGCCGGCTGCAAAGCCGCTACGGAAAAAAAACCAACGCATTGCCGGCCGAAGAAATCGACCAGCCGGCTGCCATGTGGAATGCCGCATCGACACTCCAAGTACAGTTGCAATCGGCTCGTGCGGCGACGCCAACTGTGAAGCGCCGCCGCCATTCGACGGTCGCCTGGCTGATTTTATCGCTGGGCCTGATGGCCTTCGTGTGCGGCGGAATGCTCTTGGGCTGGGCACTGTTGGCCGGCCGTAACGAGCTTTGGAACTTAGGCATGCCGATGGCGCTGGCCGGACAATTCGGCCTGTTATTGGGATTGGTCTTGCAGTTAGATTCCCTATGGCAAGCCAATCGCCACACCGCCGATACGCTGGACGACGTCGATCATCGGCTGCAGGAGATCGACCACGCCACTACGCTGTTGCGCAGCACCCACAGCGGCCCGGCGCAATCGTTCTATGCCCACATGGCCGCCGGCGCCAATCCGCAACTGCTGTTGGCCGATCTCAAAGGCCAGCTCGATTTGCTGACCGTAAAAATGGCCCAGCGCTAAGGGCCGGGCTTTCCCGTGTCGAGCTCGTCGCGTTGTCGACGGCGAGCACAACCGATTACCCGACGGCGCACAGGGCTAGCGCAGCCTGAAATCGCTGGCACTGACGGGAGAAAAACTGCCCTGAATTGATTTGCGCCCAACCGGAATCACCTTCCTAGGCGCCGATCGGTTTCGTGCGACGGGTGCGGCGTTCTGCGCGTAGCCGGGCGCGGCGGCGAACTTCGCTCGGTTTTTCGTAATATTCGCGTCGACGCATTTCTTTTTTGATGCCGCTGCGTTCCACCAATTTGCGGAAGCGACGCACCGCTTCCTGAATCGACTCGCGATCCCGAACCGTAAGCTTAACCACTTTCCCTCCTTTACAAGTGTGTTGATCGAACCCCCTGACGCACGCCGCCGCTGGCCGCCGGGGCCGTTTATTTCCGAACCACAAAGTGTACACTTTAACGGGTGGCTTTGTCCATCTGGTTTGCCAATATTTAGATCGACCAAAACCCGACCTGGGGCGCGGTTTTTTGACGGGGAATTATCGCCATGATGCAGCAAGAAGGCGCTCAACAGGCATTTATCGAACACGAAGCTTTGAAGCACATCATCGGGGCTTTGCGCACCGTGATGGATTGGAAGCCCGGCGGCACCGATTTTTCTCGCAAGCTTTCCAGTTTGCGTTTCATCGCCCAGTCGTTTCAGCGGCATTTGGAACGGATCATGGCGCTGAAGGAGCAAGATGGCTTCATGACCGACGCCGTGGAAGCGATGCCGGCCATCGCCGAAAAAGTGCAGGCCCTGCTTTTGGAACACGACAAGTTCGAAGAGTCGATGCACCGCTTGGTGCTACGGTTGGAACATCTGGCGCCAACCGACAAAACCGGCATCGAGAAAGCCTGCCTCGACCTGGAAGACTTGCTGATGAAGCTCGACGACCACCACCGCCGCGAAGCCGACCTGACGCAAGAAGCGATGCAGCGCGACATCGGCGGCCAGGGATAGCGGGCGTGGTCCCGCTGTCCGTGGACAGTTAGCCCCGGGCTCGGCCCGGGGGTGATGTGCGGGAGGGCGAGGCTCCCGCCGAGCCGCTTACTCTCGGGCCGTCACAACTGGATACATCCCCTCAAACTTCTGGCCGTGATAGCCCTTCGCGCCAATCGCTTGCGCTAGCAGGCTGCGCGGCGGTTCGCCTTTTTTCAAACATTCGACGATCCGGCGAAAATCGAATTTTGGCTGCCAGTCAAGTTCTTTGCGGGCGCGCTCGTTCACATACACCCGGCCGATGCTGGGGAACATTTTCCATCCGAGACGAGAATAGACCTTGGTATACTCCGGAACATATCGCTCGACCACTTTCGGGCAGTCGCTGCGCAGTTCGGCCAGGTCGCTTTGCCCTAGCGGCGAAGTCGCACTGATGATGTACTTGCCGAAACCGATCGACGCGGCCTTTTCCAGCGCCAGACAGATGCGCATCGACCACGTCCTGCACATCCACCCGGCGGTGCAGAAACTCGTTGGCCTTCACATTGGCATCTTCATACGCCCCGCGGACTTCCGGGTTATCGTCCGCCTCCGGAAAGAACCGCGAGGTTCGCAGAATCAAGCAGGGCAGCTTGTGCTCCCGATGCACCAGCTCGCACAAATCCTCGGCGGCAAGTTTGGTCGCCCCATAGATGTTTTTTGAAATCGGCCGCACGTCCTCGGTAATCCAAGCCGCCGGCACCCCCGGCGGCGGCTGCAGCGCCCGTCCGAACGCACTGGTGGTGCTAGTAAAGATAAACGCCGACACGCCGGCCGCCACCGCCTCCTCCAACAAATTCAGCGTGCCGGTGATGTTCGTATCAATGAAATCCTGCTTCGAGTGGGTGCCAATGTGCGGCTTATGCAGCGTGGCGGTGTGAATCACCGCATCCACCCCATGCATGCACCGCCGCACAAAGTCACGATCGGCAATCGTGCCAACGTGTGTCGTAAACTGCGACTCTTTCAGATCGATGCCGACGACTTCATGCGCTGAGCCCTGCAGCGTGCGCATCAATCCTTCGCCGAGGTGACCACTGGAGCCGGTGATGAGAAGTTTCATTGGACTAAAGGTCGAATGGCGTCAGTTATTCACACCACCGAAGCCGCTACGCGTTCGAGTAAATCTTCAAGGCGTTCAGGAGTGGATCCCCACGCATCTGGTATCTGCTCTGCGGTCCCAGCTGCCATAGCGCGTGGCCCCACATTTTCTTTTCGTACAAAATCCTATCGCCGCGGCCAGCCGCTGTCGCCTTAAGTCGGGCAGTGACTTCGGCAGGAGTCGCCAAATACATTCGAGGTATTTCAATAAATTGAACATCTTTGAATTGCACAAAGCAAAGCACCGTTCCGGGTTTGTGGAGTATGAGCCATTTCTCAGCTGCGTCGTGATAGTTTGCTTTCGCCAAGTAAGACTGGGTCAAACCCCCAGCTGCCATCCTGACTTCCCTTAACAGAAACTTTGAGTAAGTGCGCTCCTTTGACGACTATCAAATAGTACTCAGGTTGGTCAGCCCCGTATTGTACCGAAACGTCTAGACCGCATCGCGCGAACATCCCAGCCGCAAACGCCTCCGCGGCCACAGCAACGTGCCAAGATGAGATTTTTTATTGCCATTGAAATCTGCCTTCATGGAATTGATAAGAGAATAGCGAGTTCAATATTTTACAGGATCCAGGGCTTGCGATGCGCGAGATAGGTCTACCGGCTCGGCGAAGGCGGGGGCAACCGAGCAGGAGCTGGCGGAGACGACGCTGGTGGCGGCGGCCCTACGCGCCGGGGCGGCGATGACGCACGGCACGCATACGCTTGAATGAGGACGCAGATGAACCGCGAAGGCGCGAAGAAGATGGAGGGAGGCTAGACGGATGGCGTCGGCAGGTCGCTGGGGTCGGCCAGCAGTTGGCTCAGGCAGATCACGTAGCCGTCGGGGTCGAGGATTTCGAACTCGGCCAGGCCGTAGAACATTTGCTCCAGGCGGCGGTTGACGATGCCCGCCGCGGTGCACCTGGCAAACAGCCCACGGAAATCGCCGCCGTCGAGGCGCAGGTAAACATCCCAATCGTACTGTTTGGGCCGCTCGCGCACCTGTGGAGCGCCGCGGCGCAGCATTAGTTCGGTTTCGCCGTTGCGCAGAATCGCAAACTGATACGGCGGCGATGGAGGAAACGGATCGCCGTCGAAATCGAGGGTGCTTTTATACCACTCGATGGATCGAGCGACATCGGCAACGCGCAGAACTGGGACGGCTTGGGTGATCTTCGCCATAAAATCGACTCGCTTGATGACTGCCAGTTTACCATACCGGTATGGTACAAGTCGCACCGGGGACAGTTTTATTACATGGGCGTGTCTTGCGCCTGGGCCGCGCTTGGCTCGGCGAGAGCTTCGCCCTCCCGGGCGATGCGCTCCGCTGGCGCGTCGCGGCTAAACCGCAAGCGGCGTTCTGCTACAATTCGGTCGTGAGCACATCATCGGCCACCAACCGTGCTGGAAATTTCGCGAAGTCGGCGGCCGAGCAACTGGCCACGCCGGTCCAGTTTTTGAAAGGGGTGGGGCCGGATCGGGCGAAGTTGATGGAGCGGCTGGGACTGCGGACGGCGGCGGATGTGTTGTTTAATTTTCCGCGCGATTATCAGGACCTGAGCGATTTGCGACCCATCGAGCAGCTTGAGGAAGACAAGCTGCAGAGCGTGCGCGGGACGGTGACGGAAATCGAGCTCCGCGCCACTGGGATGGGGCGGTCGATGTTAGGAGTACTCGTGCAGTGCGGGCGGCTATTCTTGCGGGCGGTGTGGTTCAATATGCCGTTCATGGCCGAGAAGTTTCGGCAGGGGCAGGACGTGTTGCTGTCGGGCAAGCCACGGCGCAAGGGGCAACGGTGGGAGATGGCGCATCCGCGCGTGCAGTGGATCGATGCCGAGGAAGGAGATGCGCCCGGGGGGAACTGTTGCCGGTTTATGCGCTAACCGAGGGAGTGAAACAGGGGCAATTGCGGCACATTGCGCGGCATGCGATTGATGCGTATGCGGATTTGGTCGAGGAACGGTTTGCCGACGCGTATTTGGCGGAGCACCGGTTGATGCCGATTGCGGCAGCGCTGCGCGAGATTCATTTCCCCACGAGTCGCGAGAATTTGCAGTTGGCCCGGCGGCGGTTCATCTATCAGGAAATGTTGATTCTGCAATTGGGGATGGCCCTGAAGCGGAATTTGCAGGAAACACGCGGACAAGCGCCGCCGCTGCAGGTTACAGCGCAGATCGATTCGCGCATCACCCGGCTGCTGCCGTTTGAATTGACCGCGGCACAGCGAAAGGCGATCGACGAAATTGCGGCCGACATGGCGCGCGCCACGCCGATGAACCGCCTGCTGCAGGGGGACGTCGCGTGCGGCAAGACAGTGGTGGCGGTGTACGCGATGTTGTTGGCGGTGGCCCACGGCGCAAGCGGCGCTGATGGCGCCGACCGAAGTGCTCGCCCGGCAGCATTTTCACATGCTGGAAAAACTGCTGGCAAAAAGCCGCGTGCGAATGGCGCTGCTCAGCGGTGGGCTCACGGCGCGCGAGCGCCAGGAAACCTTGAAAAAACTAGCGGCCGGAGAAATCGATTTAATCATCGGCACGCAAGCGATTCTTTACGGCGAGGCGCAGTTCAAGCAGCTTGGCCTGGTGGTGATCGACGAACAGCATCGCTTTGGCGTCCGCCAACGCGCCACGCTGAAGCAAGCCGGGGCCGATCCGCACTATTTGGTAATGACCGCGACGCCGATTCCGCGCACGATCGCCCTGACGCTGTATGGCGATTTGGATATTTCAACCATCGCAGCCAGTCCGCCGGGACGGCAGCCGATCCACACGTATTTGGCCGAGGGAGAAAACCGCGCGAAATGGTGGGATTTTTATCGAAGTCATTTGCGTAGCGGGCGGCAAGGATACGTGATTGTGCCGCTGGTGGAGGAATCGGATCAAGTGGAAACCGCCAACTTGCAAACCACCTTCGAGGAACTAGCCCACGGCGAGTTGGATGCGTTTCGGCTGGGACTGGTCCACGGCCGCATGAGCGGGGAAGAGAAAGACGCGGCGCTAGCGGAGTTCGACGCGGGCCGCACGCAGGTATTGGTGGCCACCTCCGTGGTGGAAGTGGGGATCGACGTGCCCAACGCTACGTTGATGACGATTCTGGGTGCCGACCGATTTGGACTGGCTCAATTGCATCAGATGCGTGGCCGCATAGCGCGGGGCAAGTTTCCGGGCTGCTGCTGCGTGTTCGCCGATGAGCCGACCGACGAGGCGCAAGAGCGCCTGCAGGCCTTCGTGGGCACGACGGATGGTTTCCAATTGGCCGAACTCGATTTTCAACTACGCGGTCCCGGCGAACTGTTGGGCACCAAGCAGCATGGTCTGCCGCCGTTTCACATGGCCGATTTGGTGCGAGACGCGGCGATTGTGAAGGAGGCCCGCGACGATGCCCGGCAACTTGTGGCGGCCGATCCGGGCCTGTCGCAGCCGGAACATCAAAGTCTGCGAAAGCAGGTCATTTCCCGCTACGGGCAGGCGTTGGATTTAGGCGACGTTGGTTAATTCGAGCAACAGACGAGATATCCGTCTTCGCCTAGGTGAATGCCGCTGGTGCCGGTTCTGCCGACCCTGCCGACGCCGCGTTTGACCGCTGGAATGGCACAAAGTACGTTTTCGCAGATTCTTCGCGACACCTTCTTCGCGTCAACAATTTTCCTGGAGATAAATCATGATCGGCGGAGCACTTTTAGCCAGTACATTCACGCAAGGCCTGTTGTGGGTAGCGTTGGCAGTGATTGGTTGCGTTGGACTTCTGGCCGTGATGAGCCCGACACGGTTCAACATGTTGGCCACCCGCGGCGCGTTGTGGGTCGACACCAGCAAGGTGACGACGGCGCTGGATCGGCGCATCGACGTGGATCGCTTCATCCTGCCGTTTAGCCGCATTTTGGGCGTGGCGGTGCTGGCGGCCGTCGGCGTTTTGGCCTACGTGATGGTGCGCTTCGTTTAAGGGCGCCGCGCAGGTTTCAGCAAACATGCGGACTGGCCGCAATCAACGCGCGGCCAGCAGTTGTTCGCCGGCGCTCCAGTGCGCGCCGTTGCGCTCGACACGATGATAGAGCGTGTCGCGCTCGACGGGCTCGCGGCCGGCTTCGATGATTAGCCGGCGAATTTGCTCGACGGTGAGCACTTCGGGCGTGACGGCGCCGGCGTCGTGATAGATCAGCTCGTGGCGCACTGTGCCATCGAGATCGTCGGCCCCATAGGCGAGCGCGGTTTGCGCCGTGCCGATGCCGAGCATGATCCAGTAGGCTTTGATGTGATCGAAGTTGTCGAGCATCAGCCGGCTGACGGCCATCGTGCGCAGGTCCATCAGGGCCGACGGCTTTTTGATGTGGCTGAGCTTCGTGTTCTCCGGGTGGAACGCCAGCGGGATGAAGGTTTGGAAGCCGCCGGTTTCGTCCTGGAGTTCGCGCAGCCGCAACAGATGGTCGATGCGGTGATAGGCGTTTTCCAGGTGGCCGTAGAGCATGGTGGCGTTGGTGCGCAGGCCCAACTCGTGGGCAGTGCGGTGGATTTCCAGCCAGTTGTGGGCATCGGCCTTGTGTTCGCAGATTTGGTCGCGGACCTCGGGATGGAAGATTTCCGCTCCACCGCCGGGCAGGCTGCCGAGGCCAGCGTCGAGTAGCTCTTGGAGCACTTCGCGCACGCTGCGCTTGGTGAGATGCGTGAACCAGTTGATTTCGACGGCCGTCCAGGCCTTCAAATGCAGCGACGGATAGTGGTCGTGCAACATGCGGATGAGGTTCAGATACCAATCGAACTTCATCTGATGGTGCAGCCCGCCGACGATGTGCATTTCGGTGCAGCCGGCGTCGACGGCTTCCTGGCCGCGGGCCAGAATCTGCTCGTCGCTCATCATGTAGCCGTGCTGTTGATCGCGCAGGTCGGCCCGGAAGGCACAGAACACGCAGCGATACACACACACGTTGGTGGGATTCAGATGCGTGTTGATGTTGTAGTAGGCGCGGTTGCCGTTTTTGCGCTCGCGCACCAGGTTGGCCAACTCGCCTAGCTCGTTGAGGTGGACTTCGGGGGAAGAGAGCAGCAGGCCTTCGTCCATCGACAGCCGATCGCCGGCTTCGATTTTGGCGCAGGATTACTTGGAGTGTCGGTTTCGCCACAGATGCCTCCTACAACCAAAGATCCAACGCGCCGATTATCAATAATCCCACGCTGACCACCGCGTTCACATTGAAAAACGCCGCATTCACCCGGGCCAGATCGTCGGGCTTCACGAGCCGGTGCTCGTAGATCAGCAAGGCGGCGATGGCCACCACGCCGACCCACCACAGGCTATCGAAGACAGGATACACAAATGGCACGGCGGCGAGAAGAACTACCATCAGGAAGTGGCAACTGGCGGCGACGTCCAGCGAGGCTTTCACGCCGAAGCGGGCGGGAATGCTATGCAGGTTTTGAGCGCGGTCGAATTCGACATCCTGGCAGGCATAGAGGATGTCGAAGCCGGCGACCCACATCATCACCGCGCCGCCCAAGAACACCACTGGCAGTAAATCGGCCGGTCGCTGCGTGACCCACTGCCCGCGAATGGCAATCCAGGCCATGATCGGGGCAAGGCCCAAGCACGCCCCAAGCCAGAAATGGGCGACTAGCGTGAATCGCTTAGTGTAACTGTATCCGAGCAGGAACAGCAGCGTGGGAACCGAGAGATACAGTGGCAGGCGATTCGGCAGAAACAACAGCGTGCTGGCGATGAGGACCAGGCTGCAGGCAGCCGCAAAGAGCCACACACTGCCCACGCTAAGAATTCCGGCGGGAAGGTGTCGTGCGGCGGTGCGTGGATTGAGTGCATCGATTTTCCGATCGGCCAAGCGATTGAACGCCATCGCGGCACTGCGCGCCGCAACCATGCAGAGCAAAATGCCCGCCACTTCCTGCCAGCGCCACGCGGGTTGGGACGGCCAATCGATCGCGTTTCGTCGCCAGGCCATTAGCGCCGCGAGAATCGCAAACGGCAGGGCGAAGATCGTGTGACTGAAGCGGATGAGTTCCAGCAGGTGGCGGATGCGGGTGAGCATGGTGGTGCTGGACGGATCGGGATGGCTCACCAGTGACGGCACCGCCGACGGAGCCGGGGGCTACGGGCGACTGCCCCAACGCTCGATCAATTGTTGTTCGATGCCCAGTTGATCGCAGATGCGTCCCACAACGAAATCGACCAGATCGTCAATGGATTTTGGCTGGTGATAGAAGCCCGGGCTGGCCGGCAGCACCACGGCGCCGGCTTCGGTGGCCTTGCGCATGTTGTCGATCTGCGGCAGCGAAAGCGGGGTTTCGCGCGGCACGAGAATCAACTTCCGGCGCTCCTTCAGATGCACTTCGGCCGCGCGGTGGATCAGATTGCTGCCGATCGAGTGGGCGATGGCCCCCATCGTGCTGCCGGAGCAGGGGCACACTATCATGCCGTCGGTCAGGAACGAGCCGCTGGCGATGGGCGACAATAGATCTTGGTAATGGCAATAGCAGATCTTGCCGCGCTGTTTTTCGCTGCGCAGTAATGTGGCAGCCGAAAATTCATCGAGGCTGACGCTGACTCCCAGCTCTTCTTTCAAAACCGCCTGCCCTGAGGGACTGATTGTGAGGAATACCGTGCGATCGGCGCCCAGCAAAATGTCCAACAGCCGCACGGCATAGGCCGCGCCGCTGGCGCCGGTGATCGCAAGGATAAGTGGACGAATCATAGCTGGTTCATCAAGCGGGCTTGTGTCCGACGTATAACGTGACGGTGCCAAAGGTCATCGGCCGGTAGCGCAGATCCTGCAAGCCGGCGGTGCGCATTCGTTGGCACAGTGCATCGCCTTCGGGAAATTCCATCACGCTGGCTGGAAGATAATTGTACGCGCCCGAGGGGCTGTGCGTAACGGCCTGGCCCACTTTGGGAACCACATGACGAAAGAACAACAGATAAATGCCGCGCATCGGCTGCCGCTGCGGCAAGGAAAAATCGAGAATCACCACGCGACCGCCGGGGCGACAGACGCGCACCATTTCCCGTAAGCCCTGGTCGGCGTCAACCATATTGCGCAGGCCGAAGGCCACGCTGACAATCTGGAATTGATTGTCGGGGAAGGGTAGCCGGAGGGCGTCGGACTCGATGAATGCCACGCGGCCATTGGACTGCGAATTGGCGGCCGACTTAGCTCGTCCGATGGTGAGCATTTCATGGCAGAAATCGGCGCCCACGATCCGCACCCCGGGCGGCAAGCGGCGCGAATAGGCGCGAACCAGCGCGCCGGTGCCGGAACACACATCCAAAAGCGGCGCGTCGCCCTGCGGCGGAACCAGGCGAACGGTTTGCCAGCGCCAATATCGATCGATGCCCATCGACAGCAGATGGTTCACCAGCTCGTAGCGCGGGGCGATCTCGCCGAACATCCGCCGCACGCGAGACTGCGATTTGTCGACAGGCATGGAGGAAAATGGGGAGTGCGGGGAGTGCGGAGTGGGGAATGCGGAATGGGGAGTGGGGAATCGCACGCGTGCGGGTGACGTACCCAGCATAGCAGCGGTAGTGGGGCTCGGGGAATGATCGGGCGCTGCCATTTCAGGCCGTCCGCGAAAATCGTATGATCGACGCCATGCCATCGTTATCCGTTCACTTTTTGCCCGCGCTCACCACGGCCGAGAAGCTGGGCGGCGGCGTGGTTGTGGTGATCGACGTGCTGCGGGCCTCGACGACGATTACCACCGCGCTGGCGGCCGGCGCGGGAAATCATTCCGTGCTTGGAAGTCGACGAAGCGAAACGGAAGGCGGCGGAGTTGGGAAGGCATTCGGCGCTGTTAGGCGGCGAACGTCACGGGGAGCGAATTCCGGGTTTTGACCTGGGCAGTTCGCCGCGCGAATACGCTTCGCAAACGGTTGGTGACCGGACGATTGTGTTCACCAGCACTAATGGCACCAAGGCCATGCAGCTTTGCAAGGCGGCCCGTGCCGTGTTTGTCGGAGCATTTGTGAATCTTTCGGCCGTCGCACGGCGGTTGGCCGGCGAAGCTGCAATCCATTTGCTATGCGCCGGCACCGAGGGAGAAATCACTCGCGAGGATGTGCTGTTTGCCGGGGTGGTGGTCGATAACGTATGCAATTCGACGGAGGCAAAAATCGAAATCAACGATCAGGCGCGCATTGCTCGAGGCACGTGGCGGCACATGATCGGATCGGCCGATTCGCACGATCCGGCGGCCGTCGAGCAACTGGCCAAGAATCTTCGCCACACGCAGGGGGGCCATAACCTGATCGCGCTGGGTATGGAGCAAGACATTGCTGACGCGGCGCGAATAGATCGGTATGATTTTGTGCCGGTGCTGGATGTGAAGGCGTGGAGAATTACGAAATCGACTTAGACAAATCGCTCCGCTGCCGCGTCGCGGCTAAACCGCGCCGAGCAAGCTCGGCGGCCAAATACTTACTGACCACTGACAACTGACCATGGACATGGAAAAACTTGTCTCGCTGTGCAAGCGGCGGGGCTTCATCTTTCAGTCGAGCGAAATTTACGGCGGGCTCAACGGCTTTTGGGACTACGGGCCGCTGGGCGTGGAGTTGAAACGGAACATCAAGGAAACGTGGTGGCGCGACATGGTCACCGGGCACGACGACCTGGACGTGCCGCCGGGCGCGCCGGAAGCGTTCGAGATGGTTGGGCTTGAATGCTCGATCATCATGCACCCGCAGGTGTGGAAATGCTCCGGGCACTTCGATCTGTTCGTGGACAAAATGGTCGATTGCCGCACCGAGGGGTGCAAAGGGCGCTTTCGCGTCGATCAAATCCCCTCCAGCGAATGTCCGCTGAAGCCGAGCAAGCATCCCGGCGAGTTCGAAAAATGCCAACTCACGGCGCCGCGCGATTTCAATTTGATGTTCAAGACGATCATCGGGGCACTGGGGGGCGAGGAAGATGCTGCGTATTTGCGGCCGGAAACGGCGCAGGGGATGTTCGTGAATTTCAAGAATGTGTTGGACAGTTCGCGCGTGAAAATTCCTTTCGGGATCGCGCAGATGGGCAAGAGTTTTCGCAACGAGATTACGCCGCGCAATTTCACGTTCCGCAGCCGCGAGTTCGAGCAGATGGAGATGGAATTCTTCTGCCATCCCAGCCAATCGCAGGAGTGGTATCGCTATTGGCGCGACCGACGGATGAAGTGGTACGCCGATTTGGGGCTGTCGAGTGAGCGGCTCCAACTGCGCGAGCACGGCAAGGATGAGTTGAGCCATTATTCCTGCGGCACGTCGGATATCGAATACGGTTTTCCGTTCCTGGCGGCCGGCGAGTATGGCGAGCTGGAAGGCGTGGCCCACCGCGGCGATTTCGACTTGCGGAGCCACATGGAAGGCAAGCTCGATCCCAGCACCCGGCCGCTGCAACTCGAGTTGGGCCCCGACGGCAAGCCGAAGTACAAGGGGAGTGGAAAGGATCTGCAATATTTCGACGACGTGAGGAAGGAGCGGTACACGCCGCACGTGATCGAGCCGGCCGCAGGGGCCGACCGCGCCACCTTGGCATTTTTGTGCGAAGCGTATTGCGAAGATCAAGCGCCGGATGAAAAAGGGCAGATGCAAACCCGCGTGGTGATGAAATTTCATCCCAAGCTGGCGCCGATCAAGGCGGCAGTGTTTCCGCTGGTGAAAAAAGACGGGATGCCGGAAATGGCGCAGGACATCTACCGCGCTGAAGAAGCAGATGAATGTTTACTACGACGAAAAAAGCGCCATCGGCCGCCGCTACCGACGGCAGGACGAGGCTGGTACGCCGTATTGCATTACCGTCGATGGCCAATCGCTGCAGGACAAGACTGTGACGGTTCGCGATCGTGACTCGCTCGAACAAACGCGCGTGAAGGTGGACGATGTGGTCGGTGATATTAGTCGGCGAATCGGGTGATGCATGATCCCTGCGCTCAGCCAGGTTTGCACGCTGCATGCGTCGTTTGAGCAGGATGTGGAAGATTATGCGGCGGGGCACTGCGAGGCGATTGAAATTTGGTTGGGAAAGCTCGAGACGTATCTGCAATCGCACAGCGTCGATGACGTAGGGCAGCTCCTGAAGAAGCATCGCATGGCCGTGCCGGCGGCTAGCTTTCAAGGCGGATTGCTGGTTTCGCAAGGCGACGCGCGGTGCGAGCATTGGAATCATTTCGCCAAGCGGCTGGAGTTGTGCCAGGCGCTGGAAGTGAAAACACTGGTGATTGCCGGCGACGTGCAGGGTCCGCTGGGGCAGCAAGATTTCGATCGGCTGCGCGTGTCGCTTGAGCAGGCTGGCCAACAAGCCGGCCAGCATGGAGTGCAGTTGTCGCTGGAATTTCAAGCCAAGGCGACTTATCCGAACAATTTGCAATCAGCCGCGGCGCTGGTGGAAGACGTCGGCAGTCCGCATCTGGGACTATGCCTGGACGTGTTCCATTTCTTCACGGGCTCGAGCAAAGAGGCCGATCTGCAGTATCTGACCAATGAGAATCTGTTCCACGTGCAGTTGTGCGACCTGGCCGGCTATCCACGAGAGTTTGCCACCGACGGCGATCGCATTCTGCCCGGCGATGGCGATTTTCCGCTGGGGCCGATCGTCGATCGCCTGCGCGAGATCAACTACGCCGGCTGCGTTTCGGTAGAGCTGATGAACCCGGCGATTTGGCAGATCCCGCCGCGGCAGTTCGGCGAGGTGGGAATCACCGCGCTGCGCAAGCTGCTCGGCATGGCGAGCATGGGGTGACACAGGGGGCGAGATTCGGCGCCGGCCGGCACGAAAAAAGCCCACGAGCTACAACCCGTGGGCTTGGAAAAGTAGCGCAGTTTGGAGGCTTCGGCGCCCGGATTAGAAACTGTATTCCAAGCGGGCGAAGAAGCCGTCGAGCGACAGGATGTTGGAGGTATCGATCGGTTCCTGGAACGTGTTGGCGCCTTGCTCGAACATGCCCAGATCCCACCAGCCCTGCCAATCGTACCCGGCCGAGAAATTCCAGCGGCAATTGATTTGCCACGTTCCGCCCAGCTCGATTTCGGCCACAGGAATCACGCGGTCGTGGCTATCGGTATACGATTGGTTCGTGAATGAACCAGTCTGCGAGGACGAGTTCAGCGTGCTTTCGTCAATGTCGAACTGTCCGAGGATCAAGGCGAAATTGCTGCGGGCATACAGCGACCAGCATTTATCGCAACCGAACCAGCGCCGGCCTTCCAAGCCCACCCGCGGACCGGCGCCCACGAACTTGGTGTGAATGAACGACTGGGCGAGCACGCCGCTTTCCGGATTGCTGACTTGGGAATTGTCGCCGCGCTGCACGTCGGCAATGCGCACGCCGACGTAGTACTTCAGGCCCCAGGGCGGGCAGCAGCAGCACGGATTGCACGGATCGCAATCGCCGTAGCAAATGCATTTTGAATAATCGATGTCGTAGGTGTTCATGATCAGGCTGTTGTTAGTCAGCAGCCGATCGCCGGGATCCAACGCGTTGATTTCCAGCTGACCTGTGTACTGGACCAGCGTGGTTCCGTCGTCGGAAGCGGCGGGGCTCAACTGCCGGACGCTATCGTTGAAATTCCAATAGGTGAAGCGAATTTCCTCGCAACAATCGGACCACTGATAACCAATGTAAGTGCGGAACGAGCCGTTGTAGCCCCAATCGCGCTGGACCACCGTGTCGGTTTGAGTGAGCGAGTCGGAGTTGGTAACCTGTTGCTGAAACGCGATGTTTTCGCTGGAAGTGGGCCGCAGCACCATCAGCTCCACGCCGGCCACCCAATTGCCGCGCGGCGCACAGCATGGATTGCAACCGTCGCCGCCGCAGGGGCCGCACTGGCCACACTGGCCACAATCGCCAAATGCGTCGTCGTACGGTCCGTACACTTCGCCGCTACTGTGGTCGGGCGATGCAGCGCTGCCCGGCGGGATGCTTTCCGGCATCACTGATTCGGTGCCTTCCGGAGCCGGCACGGCAGGCGGAGCGGGCGTAGGTTCGTTCAGTCGATTAGCCACGCGCATCGGCGCGGTATTGAGGATAAGCCTGGGCGGGCGCACTTTGAGCGCCGCGCATCGGCATTGCGTCGGACGGCACGTTGCGATCGAAATACATGGCCGACATCGGCCGCGAGCCGTGCGCTGGCGGATAGTTCGGCGGATAGCCGCCGGCATAGCGTGGCGTGCCATAGGGCGAAGCCGGCATGTAGGCGCCGCTTTGCGTGGTGCCGTACCGGTTCTGGCCTCGGGCCATGGAAGTCACTTCGGGCGCCTGCGAATAGCCATTTCGCTGGGCCGGGTGCGGCATGCGCTTGGACGCCGCATCGGCTTGTTCCGATTGATCGCGATCGGTCAATTGCTGGCCGGTTTTCGACGAGGTACTGGTTTTCTTGCTCGCGGATTGGTGCTCGAGAGAGCCGCTTCTGGCTGGAGCGGTCGGCCGCTGGGCAGAGGATTTCTTTGACACCGGTTTGTCGAGTTCCGGGAGGATCAGCTCGTCGCCGGAATCGCTGGCTTCCTCGGCGGAGGCCTGACGCACGGCGGAATTCTTTCCACCGTCGGCGTTCGCAGCAGGCGCGGTGCTGGCCAGAATTGCGCCGATTCCCAGTCCGAACGTCAGCGCCAAAACGGCGCGAAGTTTTAGGCTCGTCATACGAATTCCTCTCT
Source organism: Pirellulales bacterium (assembly GCA_963773925.1). Classification (GTDB taxonomy): domain Bacteria; phylum Planctomycetota; class Planctomycetia; order Pirellulales; family JADZDJ01; genus CAVRAW01. Next base: position 21,454 of record CAVZDC010000006.1, on the reverse strand, counting down.
GCTTGTCATTTCAATCCGAGTGAGCGCACTGACATCGCGATCACCGCCGGAACTGCGGACGTAGTCCGTCCGGCTTGGCATACATCGGACCCGGAATAACCGATACTTGCGGAAATTTCGGAAGAATCCGCAAAGTCGCGGGAGGTGATCAGAGATGCCGAAATTGCCCAGCTTCGCGCTGGAATTGCTAGCAGGCGCGGCGCCGCTAACCAACCGAAGAGAAAACCCATCACCACGCCGCCTGTGCACGCGCCGGCAATGAGCTTGTATTCGCCGTAGTGATAATCGATCTCGCCCGATAGCACTCCGGCCACAAACAGGAGCAGAGCCAGAGCAACAAAGAACACGGCGGCGGTGAGCCAGGTGAGCCGGCGGCGAATGGACGCCAGTTCGGTTGCTAGCGGTTGGTCGTGCGGATACGTGGGCTCGCTGGTGGCCATGCAAGCACTCCTTTGCGGGGCGAGATCAGAGCTACGTTTTCTCCCCTTGGCTTTCAAACGTCAAGGGATGATCCGAAAGCGGGTCGGTAATGCGAATGCTCATGCGGCCGGAGAGCAAGTCGTCGATGAGCGTGCCGACGACGTCGGCCCGCCAACCCTGGGCCAGTGCCGGCGGCTGGCCGTTGACGAAGCCCAGTCGAAAGGCCACCAGGTCGCGGACATCGCTCACGGTGCCGACTAAGGCCGGCGCTAATTCCTTCGCGCGGCACAAACTCGTCAGTGCGGTGGACAGAAATTGTCCCAGCACGTTGATTTGGCTGGGCACGTCGCGGCGATCGGATTTAGGCAATTCATCCTGCGGCAGATCGAGGGCGCGCTGGATGTGCTCGGCGATTTTGGCGAGAAACGGCTGCAATTCGCGCCGTTCCATCCCCCGCACTAGCCGGATGTGCTGCACGTCGGCGCTGCGGCGCTTGGCTAGCTCTACCAGCAGATCGTCGCGCAGCACCTGCCGCGGCGGCAAATCGCGGCGCTGGGCTTCCGCTTCGCGCCACCGCCACAACTCGCGTGCCACCGCCAGCGACCGGGGCGCCAGTTCGAAATTCCGGAAATTCGCCACCAGCGCTCCCGGGTGCGCGCGGCTTCCACTTCCTCTTGAAACGCCGCCATTTCTGTTTCCAGCCAGGCGGTGCGGCCCAGTTCGGCGATGCGCTGTGTTAGCTTGTCGCGCATGGGAATCAGGTAGTGCACGTCGTCCAAAGCGTATTCCAACTGCTGGCGATTGAGCGGCCGGCGCCGCCAGTCGGTGCGGGTTTCGCCCTTGTGCATCGACTTGCGCAGCAGGCGTGTGACCAGCGAGGCATAGCCGGCAGGAAATTCGTCCCCCACCAGTCCCGCGGCGATTTGCACGTCGAACAGCTTCGCAGGCCGGCGGCCGATGGCGTGCAGCGAAAAGATCAACTCCTCGCGGCCGGCATGAACCACGGTTTGATGACCGGGCTCGGCGAGCACTTCCCAAAATTGCTTCATGTCGCCGGCGGACAGTGGATCGATCACTGCCAGCAATTCGGGCGTGCACACCTGAATCAGGCATAGTTGCGAGCGGTAGGTGTGTTCCGAAACGAATTCGGTGTCGAAGGCAATCACATCGGCGGCGGCCAGCTTTTCGCAAAAAGCTGCGAGTTGTCCGGGCGTGGTGATGTGGGTGTACGACATGCAGGAAAGCGGTCAGGGCTCAGGAGTCAGGGTGGAAGCGATCGTTTTGAAGATTCGTGATTTGTGCCACTTTATTCTACAACCACAACACGCTCAGCAGCACCATTAGCGGCAGCAGAATGCCGCAGCTATAGAGCATGTATCCGAAGAAGCTTGGCATCTTGACGCCGGAGCGGTCGGCAATGGATTTGACCATGAAGTTCGGCCCGTTGCCGATGTAGGTCATCGCGCCCATAAACACCGCGCCCAAACTGATAGGGATGAGCAAGTTTTCGGGCACGCCGGTGCTGGCGACAAACGGGCCGGGCATGCCGACCAGCGATCGAGCCGTTTCGTAGAACACCAGGTACGTGGGAGCATTGTCCAGGAACGACGACAAGCCGCCCGTGGCCCAGAAGAACTTATGTGGCGAGTCGATGCCCAGCCTGGCCCCTTCGGCGTCGAGAATTTGCAGCGCCGGCTGCATACAGATGAAAATGCCGAAAAACAGCACCGCCACTTCCACAATCGGCGCGAAGTTGAATTTGTTGTGCGTCCGGGTATGCGGCGAGCCAAACCCAAGCGAGAGCGCCACCAAGGCCAACATCACCGCTTCGCGCAAATAAAGCCACGGATGCCAGTCGGTGCCCGGAATCGCTTTGCTGGGATCCAATAGTCCCACGGCCAGCACCACGCCGACGAGCAACGGACCGTTCAGCCACAAGCCGGCGAATTGCAACCGGTGCACGCGAAGTTCATCGCGGGCGATATCCTGCGCCGCTTCGCGCGGGTGGAAATAGAAGTGATCCCAAAGGAAGTAAATCGCCAACAACAGGCAATTGACCAGCAGCCACTCCTTCCACAGCGTCAGCGTCCAGAGGAACGGCACGCCTTGCAAGTATCCGAGAAAGAGCGGCGGATCGCCCAGCGGCAACAGGCATCCGCCGCAATTGCACACGGTGAAGATGAAAAACACGACCGTATGCACCACATGCTTCCGCTCGCGGTTGGTATGCAACAGTGGGCGGATCAGCACCATCGCCGCGCCGGTGGTGCCGATGAAGCTGGCCAGGGCAGCGCCTACGCCGAGAAATGCGGTGTTGGTGAGGGCGCGGGCGCGCAAATCGCCTTCGATGCGGATGCCACCGCAGATGGTGAACAGGGCAAACAGCAGCACGATGAAGGGGAGATATTCCTGCAGGAGGGAGTTGGCCAGCAAATCGCCGACGGTGCCCCAGTGAAGCGTTTCGCCATCGCTCGTCCAGGATAAATGGTGCGTGGGAAAGTGGCCGATGATTGGCGTGGGGTGCAGGAACAAATAATATGCCAGCGAGATCGCCGCCAAGCCCGCCGCCACATAAAACCGGTACAAATTGCTTTCCCAGCGATGCGCGGTGGCGGGCAGAAGCGGCAGCAGCGCGATCGCCGCCAACAGCAAGACGAACGGAAGGATTGTGTACAGCGGTGGTGGCGGCGGTTCATCGTGATTGGTTGCGCCGGGCTGCGACTGCTCGCCGGCTACGATCTTTTCGGTCACTGTTTGCGGCCAGCCGGCGCCCAGCGCGATCAGATACGCCACGACCAGCGCAGCAACGATCACTGCAGCCCCTTGCCAGGAGCGCGCCACGGGGGACGCCGCGTTCGGACTAGCAGGCGGAGCTTGCGGTTGCGTGGTCATAAGTCGTGACGATGCATGCGGCCTGTGCTACAGTAGCCTCACGCAAGGGTGCAATACGTGATTTACCTCGGTTGAGCGACGATGCAGGAAACCTGGCTGCGTACCAATCGCCGCATTCTGCTGTTGGGCATGATACTGCCGGCCGTGTTGATTTTGGGAGGCCTGATTGTAGTGGCCGTCGCGCAATCGGGCGTCAGGGCGTGGTTTTATTACGTCGGTTTGGCGGCGGCGGCGTTTGGATTGGCGCTATTTGTAATCTTGCTGCCGCAGATATTTCGGCCGCGGTTGGCGTACGCCGAGGGAGAGATATTGGTTTATTTGCGCGCGGCCGGCCGATTCGTCTACCGGTGGAAATTGTGGAATGTTTTTTCGTGGGCGCGGCGTGGGGCAGTTGCCGGGCGCTGCGGGGCAGGAAATTCCGCTGCGAAACCTTGTATTGCGAGTGGCAGAAAAAGCGACAGATTTTCAACATCGCGACGTCAAAGCGGCGCTGGGGCGTTGGGACGACGGCTATGTCGTTTTTCACGGAGCCTGGTGCGAACCGCTGAATCTGGCTCTAGTAAAGCGGCTAAACGCGCGCTTGGCAGACGCTCAACGATCGCAACTGCAACATCGAAGCGCGCAGAAAAAGCAGACTGAAATTGCCGCCGTTGCAAAACGAGACACATCGCAACAAGCAATTAACGGGCCAATCGCCGGCGATTTTTTTGCCACGTGCGATCTGCCCTATCGGGCCAATAAAAATGCTTGACAGCGTTGAAATCGAACCGAATACTGCACGCTTGCCATGCCCGCACCGTGGAGCGGAAGAGCGCACCATTAGTCGCCGCGTGCAAGAGGCACATCATCGTAGCGACGAAACCTCTTGAGGGATACAGGAGTCACGGCGTGCCAATTTCAGTTCTTGATGCAGTGAAGATGGGGCTTTGGGATTACGAACCTCCCAAAGTGGAAGAGGCCGGCTACGAACCGACGCGAGCGCTGCCTGGCTCGGGCGAAAAACTTGCCGTTCTGGCGCAACGATTAAGAATGGGGCTGCCCTTGTGGCATCCCAGCGATTCCCGCAACTACGCCGATCTGACGGGCGACGAAGATTGAGCGCCGGTCGGAGCGCTTGAATCCGTGGCTTTCGCTTCCGCCGCCGGCGCGATGTCTCCCTGTGCGCCGCGAAGCGAATTTGCTAAGCTCGCCAAACGTTGCTTCCACGGACGATTGCCCGCGCACAAGGACGAAGCTCTCATGCCGAGTTTGAAACTGAATTTTCCGCACCAGTTGGGGCAGGAAGAAGCGGTCAACCGCTTGAAGACGCTGCTGGTGAAGGTGAAGGATAAGTATCAGGATCAGGTCACGAATCTTCACGATTCGTGGGCCGACAACACGCTGAACTTTGGCTTCAAGACGTACGGCTTCGATATCAGCGGCAACGTGGTCGTGGGGCCCAACGACGTACAGCTCGACGGGCAAATTCCTTTTGCCGCGATGATGTTTAAGGGCAAAATCGAAAGCGCACTGCGCGATCAATTGGCCAAAACTCTGGCCTAAATGCGGGCCCAGTGCCCGCACACTTTGCCCTGCCGCCGCGGACTAGCGGCAATTTTTTCTCAAGTTGAATGCGGCCGGCCCTTTTCTGCCGATGCTAGCCGGTAGCCTGCCGAACCTTTCTGCCTGCTGCCGGCTTCCCGCCGCCTCCCGCCTGCATTTCTTATGGACTCTCCCGTCTCATTTGCCGCGCCGCAATCGGCGAATCTGTTGGTTGATCTGGAAGCCCGGCAGGACGATCTGCTGCGGCAGTTGGACGAGTTGAATTCGCGTGTCGAACAAGCGATTGCCGCGGGTCAATTGCACGTGCACATCGAACCCACCACGGCCGGCAAGTAACTTGACCCGGCGCGTGCGACGTGCGAAACTCGGAACTCCCTCCGAGTAGCCCACCCATGCTGGCGCGCGCACTACTAATCATCTGTGTATTGCATGCGTTGAGCGCTGCGCAGATTCGCGCCGAGAACTGGCCGCAGTGGCGCGGGCCAACCAACAACGGGGCCAGCAGCGAAACGGGGCTGCCGACGAAATGGAGCGCGACGGAAAACGTGGCCTGGCGATTGCCGCTGCCCGGGCCCGCGGCATCGACGCCGATTGTGTGGGAAAAGAAAATCTTTCTCACCTCCGTCGACGGCAGCGATCTGGTGCTCTTGTGCTGCTCGACCGACGGCAAGGAACTTTGGAAGCGAGTGGTGGGCGTCGGCGAAAAGAAAATCCATCGCGACGAAAGCAATTCGGCCTCGCCGTCTCCGAGCACCGATGGCAAGCACGTGTGGGCCTACTTTGGCAGCGGCGATCTGGCATGTTACGACTTCGAGGGGAACGAGGGTTGGAAATTCAACGTGCAGGACCGGTACGGCAAGTTCCAGATTATGTGGGGCATGGCCACCACACCGCTGTTGGACGGTGATCGGCTGTATCTTTCACTGATCCACAGCGGCGGATCGAAAGTGGTGGCGCTGGATAAAGCCGATGGCAAAGAGATTTGGCAGCAGCCGCGTCCCAGCGATGCTCAGAAAGAATGTAAGCAAAGCTATACCTCGCCGGTGATTTACCGCGACGCCGAGCATGAATTTTTGCTGACGCATGGGGCCGATTGCATTGTGGCCCATAACCTGGCAGATGGGACAGAAGTTTGGCGGTGCGGCGGGCTGAACCTGGGCAGCTACAATCCTTCGCTGCGGTTTGTGGCCTCACCCACGGTTGCGCCGGGATTGATCGTGGTGCCGTCGGCGAAGAGGGGGCCGGTGCTTGGACTTTCGCCCGACGGTCATGGCGACATCACCAACGTCGATAGCGACCACCTGTGGACCAAAGCCGCGGCGACGCCCGATGTGCCATCGCCGCTGGTGCACGACGGCCTGGTTTATTTGTGCGACGAAGGGGGCATGCTCTCCTGCTGCGACGCTGCTACTGGCGCCGATTATTATTCGAAGCAGCGCACGCACGCCGACCGTCATCGCGCCAGCCCCGTGTACGGCGACGGCAAACTGTACATTGCTTCGCGCGACGGAACAGTAACGGTCGTGAAAGCGGGCAAAGAGTTCGGAGTGCTCGCCGACAACGAGTTGGGCGAAGATATATCCGCCTCGCCGGTCATCGCCGATGGCACGCTCTATTTGCGCACGTTCGAGGCGCTGTACGCCATTCGCGAAGGCGCAAAGAGCGAATAACACTCGGCATGGCAATTTAGTTGCGGTTGTCTGCCGGCCACCGCGAAGGTAGAATCTAGGGAGTCAAATTCAGTCCCGTTCTCACTCCCCGCGCAGCCATGATCAAGAATTCCCCCCGATGCCCGCACCTTCGGGCCGCTGCGCTGAAAGCTCACCCGCCGAGCGCTGGCTGATGCGTCGCTTTGTCGGCGTTTCTTTTTGGCGATGCGAAGCGTCCAACCGGGCCAATCGTGTTGCTCCCCTTGTCGGCCTTTGGGCCGATACACCACCCACCCCCGTGATTCATGTCCTCAGTCGCTGAAGCGTCCTCGCGAATTAAACCTATGCGTCGCAACGATATCCGAAACATCGCCATTATCGCGCACGTCGATCACGGCAAAACCACGCTCGTGGATGCCATGCTGCGCCAAAGCGGCCAGTATCGTTCCAGCCAATTGCAAGGGGATTGCATTCTGGACAGCAACGACTTGGAGCGCGAACGGGGCATTACGATTTTGGCCAAGAACATTGCGCTTCTGTACAAAGACGTGAAGATCAACCTGATCGATACGCCGGGGCACGCTGATTTCGGCGGCGAGGTGGAGCGCGTGGTGCGCATGGCCGACGGGGCGCTGGTGCTGGTGGATGCGGCGGAGGGGCCGATGCCACAAACGCGGTTTGTGCTTTCCAAGGCGCTGGAGTGCCGGCTGCAGCCGATTGTGATTATTAACAAGGTCGACCGCGCCGATGCCCGGCCGCTGGAAGTGCTGGACGAAGTGTTCAATCTGTTTCTCGACCTGGGGGCCGACGACAAGCTGGCCGATTTTCCGTACCTGTTCGGCAGTGGCCGCGGCGGTTATCTGTCGCACGATCCGGAAGCGCGCGAAGGCGATCTGCATCCGCTGTTGGATTTGATTCTCGAACGCGTGCCGGCGCCGGCCGTCGACATCAACGCTCCGCTGCAAATGCTGGTGACCACGTTGGATTGGTCCGATTTCGTGGGGCGCATTGGCATCGGGCGACTTCATGCCGGCAAAATCACTAAAGGGCAAACCGTGGCGCTGATGCAAAGCGACGACCGAATTGCCAGCGGCAAGATTGTCCAGCTTCATACCTTCGACAAGCTGGGGCGCGTGGAGGTCGATGAAGCCACTGCCGGGGACATCGCCGCAGTGGTTGGCTTGGATAACGTCGAAATCGGCGACACGATTGCCGATCCGGAGCAGCCTGTGGCCTTGCCGCGCCTCTCGGTCGATCCGCCGACGCTGCAAATGGTGTTCGGCGTGAATACGTCGCCGTTCGTCGGGCGCTCGGGAAAATATCTCACCACGCGGCACTTGCGGGAACGACTCGACCGAGAGCTGGAAAAGAACGTGGCCTTGCGTGTGGAGCCGCTGGAAGGCACCGAGCAATTTGTCGTATCCGGCCGTGGGCTGTTGCATCTGTCGGTGCTGATCGAAACGATGCGCCGCGAGGGTTATGAGCTGTCGATCGGCAAGCCGCATGTGATTCTGCGCGAAAACGACGGAGTGACTGAGGAGCCGTTCGAATCGCTGGTGATCGAGGTGCCGCAGGATAAATTGGGACCGGTGATGGAACTGGTTGGCGCACGGCGTGCGCAGATGGTCGAGATGCAGCACCACGGCGAGTATGCGTATCTAACATTTTCGATTCCGGCGCGAGGTCTGATCGGCCTGCGCACCCGACTGTTGAACGCCACGCAGGGGACGGCGATCATGCACCATCGCTTCGAGGCCTATCGCCCGATGGAAGGCGAAATTCCCAGCCGGCCCAACGGCGTGCTGGTTTCGATGGCGGCCGGCAAGGTGTTTGCCTATGGACTGAACACACTGCAGGAGCGTTCGGAATTGTTTATCGCTCCCGGCGACGAGGTGTACGAAGGCATGATCGTTGGCGAGAATGCCCGCAACGAAGACATGATCGTCAACCCGACGAAGGAAAAGAAGCTGACGAACATCCGCGCCGCGGCGCGACGAAAATATATTGCTAAGGCCGCCGCGCGATCTGACTCTGGAAGTGGCGCTGGAGTACATCGAGGAAGATGAACTGGTCGAAGTGACGCCCGATAAGATTCGCTTGCGCAAGATTGTGTTGTCCGAGAACAACCGACGCAAACTTGCCCGAGCCGGCGCGAAGGTGTGATCGCAGTCTACCTATGCGCCGTATTTGCCCAGGCGGCCGGCGTTGGCCAGGGCCAGGGGCATCAGGTATTTCGCTTCGAACTGGCCCAGTCCGCCGCGGAGGCATTCTTTCTCGCCGAACTTTTCGCAGGCGTCGCTGCGGCAGGCTTCGGATACCAGCAGCGTCGGCACCGGATGCCAACTGTGGCTTTTCAATTTGGCGGGCGTGCTGTGATCGCCGGTTACGATCAGCACCGTCGGCTGTAGCGCGGTGATGTGCGGAATCGCGGCATCCAGTTCTTCAATCCGCTTCACTTTGGCGGCGAAGTTGCCGTCTTCGCCGGTGCTGTCGGTGTATTTGAAATGGATGAAAAAGAAATCGTACTTGGCCCAATTTTGTTTTAGCACTTCGATTTGCTCGGCGAGCGTTTGGGCCTTGCCGACGATTTCCATGCCCACCAGCCGCGCGATGCCTTTGTACATCGGGTAGACGGCGATGGCCGCCGCTTTCAGTCCGTAAACTCCTTCATACGTGGGCAGCTTCGGCTTTTCGGCGAAGCCGCGCAGCGTGACGCCGTTGGCTTTCGGCTGATCGGCCAGAATCTTCCGTGCTTGGGCGATAAATTCCTTGGCCACCTGCGCCGTCTTTTCACTGCCGGATTTGGCCACCGGATCCAACGGCGGCACGCCGGTGGCTTGCGGATCGGTATCGGCCACGTCGCCCCCAAGCCCTTTACCGCGTAACACAACCACGAAGCGATGTTCTTTCACGGGCTCGACGAACACTTCGACGCCGGGAATTTTCACGGCACGCAGCTTTACGGCCAGCGGGGCACTTTCTTCGCTGGCGATGCGGCCGGCGCGGCGATCGGTGATTTTCCCGGCGGCATCCAGCGTGCAGTAATTGCCGCGCACGGCCACGTCGTGGGGTTCCAAATTGAAGCCGATGCCCGTGGCCTCGAGCGCCCCGCGGCCGATGATGTAGCGCAGCGGGTCGTAGCCGAACAGTGCCAGGTGCCCCGGTCCGCTGCCCGGTGCGATGCCCGGCTTCACCGGGATGCTGCCGCCGCAGATGCCGCGCTTCACTAGCGCGTCGAGATTCGGCGTATTGGCGGCTTCCAATTCGGTCGGGCCGCCCGGCTCCATCGGCAACCCGCCCAGTCCGTCGGCCACCAGCAATACGATTTTCGAATCGCTTTTTTGCTTTAGCGAGCGGGTCAGTTCATGCATGTCGAAATCGTGATCGCTCATCGTATCTTCGTCCGTTGGCAAAGCGCGCCGGGGCACGTAAGCTGGCAGCTAATGTCGTATCATAAACGGCTTCTCATTCAAAGGGATTGTTGAAATCCCATGTCGCCCACCCGCATTGAGCAGGCCGCCGAGCCAATCACGCTGGACCTGACCGCCGCATTTTCGCTGGAGCACGGCGTGGGGCGAGCGGAATTGCTGCAACTGGGTCCGCAACTCGATCAGGTCCGGCGAACGCTCGTGGCCGGCGCCGAATGCGGCTTCAGCCGGCCGCAACAGTTGTTGAATGAATACAAACACGATCGGCATCGCAGCACCTTGGCACAGATTCTATCCGCCGCGAAAAAACTGCGAGATCTTGTCGATCGGGCTGTAATTCTTGCGCCGCCCAAATTAGTGTCTGCGGCCCAGATGCTACTGGCCGCCTGCTGCCATCCGCATCACAACGATCTGTCGCGCGGCCAGCGCGGCGGCCGGCCGCGGATTTTCTTCGCGCCCGCCGTGCCCGATAACGACGCGCTGCAAGGCCTATTGGACATCTTGCCGCATGGCCGGTTGCTGCACACGATCGACGAGCGGTGGGGCATCGTCGCGGTGGAGGACAAGCATTGCAAACTAGTTGCGGGGTTGTTTGGGCTGCTTTGGGATTTGCTGCAATCGACCGTCGCAGCGCAGGATGAATCGCAATCTGCGATCGCTGTCGGCGGCGGCGATTCGGCATTGATGCAATTTGCCGAGCAAGCGTGCTGTCAGCGAATCGTGGTTGAGTCCGGATCAAACACTGCAGTGATTTTTCATCCCGGCGTACTGTTGGCAGCGTCTGTGATGGGCATCGACGTCGTCAAATTGCTGCAAGGCGGTGCGATGATGGCTGAACGGTTTGAATCCGCGCCGGCGGGGGATAATCCGGCGCTGGATTTGGCTGGCCTCGGTTGTCTGCTTTCCAAGCGGCGCGGCATTCGACACGCTGCGATCGCCTCGAGCGACGCTGCATTGCAGCCCCTTGCGCAATGGAGCGATCGGTTCGATCCGTCGGCCCAGCATTTGCTGATCCAACTAGCAGCGCAGGCCCTTCGCAGAGATCGCCTGCGCGTTACAATGCGCGCTGAAGGCGCCTTGCCGGACGACAAGAAACGCATTACGCCATCGTTGTCGGAACTTGCAGACGCCGGGTGGCAATCGGTGCGGGACGCGCGCTGGGCCGCCGGCCAACCGACCGCCGTCGTTTACTTGCCGATGATCGATGAATCGTCAATCGGGCAATTAATTCAAATGTGTTCTCTCGCCGACCTAGTGCGAATTCTACTGAATCCTGACTCCTGATTCTTATGTCCATCGAACTCACCTGGCTTGGACACGGTTGCTGGCTGCTGGCGACCGGCAAGCATACGATCATCGTCGATCCATTTTTGGACGACTCGCCCACCGCGCCGATCAAGTCCGGCGACGTAAAGGCCGATTTCATTTTGATCACGCATGGCCATTTCGATCACATCGCCGACGCCGTGAAGATCGCCAAGCGCACAGGGGCCACCACGGTCAGCAATTTTGAAATCTCGCAGTGGCTGGCGAAGCAGGGAGTGAAAAATGCGACAGGCATGAATTTGGGAGGGGCGGTCGCGCTGCCGTTCGGCCAGCTGAAGATGACCATCGCGCACCACAGTTCCGCGCTGCCGGATGGCTCCAACGGCGGCGAGCCGGGCGGGTTTCTGCTGAATATCGAAGGCAAAAAGATTTATTTCGCCGGCGACACGTCGCTGTTTTTGGACATGCAGCTCTACGGAATCGGCGGCTTAGATTTGGCCATACTTCCCATTGGCGATTTTTACACGATGGGGCCGGCGGACTCGATCGAAGCGATCAAGATGCTGAAACCCAAGCGCGTGGCGCCATGCCACTACAACACGTTTCCGCCGATCAAGCAGGACGCAGGCGCCTGGGCTGAAATGGTGCGCTCGCAAACCAGCGCCGTGCCGGAAGTGCTGGAGCCCGGCGGGAAGATCAAGCTTTGATCTGTCGGCTGGGTGCCACTAACACGCTGCGGCAGCTTGTCAGTGCCACGCGCGAATTCTATTTTGCTGGGGTGCGCGGACGCGGCTCGGCGGCAACTTGAATTTCGTCGCCGACCACGCGCACCTCATAGCTATCTGTCTTGATGCGCGGGCTGTCGCACCAGGTGCCGTCGCACACTTTGAATCGCCAGGCGTGCCACGGGCAGGTGACCACGCCTTCATATACTTCGCCTGCGCCCAAGGATGCCCCCATGTGCGGGCAAGTGTCGTCCAACGCAAAATACTCGCCGCCGGAATGGAACACAGCTATCAGCCGCTCGCCCACAGCCACGGTAATGCCTTGCCCTTCGGGAATGGAACCGACTTTGGCGACGGTGACGAAATCGGGCATAATGCGGGGCGAATCTGGTTGCGGAAAATTCTTTGTTACAGGACAATAATACGCCGGGCAAGCCCGGCGGCTAAATATCCATGAGTTGAATGCGCATGTTCAACACGCAGCTCAAAGATTTCGTTACGCGGTTCATTCTACCCCGTGTGCAACAGCCGGCGCAATATGTCGGCGGCGAATTGAACATGGTCCGCAAGGATCACGCTTTAGTTCGCGGCAAGCTGTGCATGGCGTTTCCCGACACGTACACCATCGGCATGAGCCATCACGGGCTGCAGGTGCTGTACTCGCAGATGAACGAGCGCGACGACTGGGTTTGCGAGCGGGCGTTCACGCCGTGGATCGACATGGAAGCCGAGTTGCGGCGACATGGCAAGCCGCTATACAGTCTGGAAACGTTCACGCCGCTTTCGCAGTTCGACGTGCTGGGGTTCACGCTGCAGTACGAAATCTGCACGAGCAACTTGCTGACGATGCTCGACCTGGGCGGCATTCCGCTGCACAGCGTAGAGCGAACGATGGAACATCCGCTGGTGATCGCCGGCGGCCCGTGCGCACAGAATCCTGAGCCGATCGCTCCGTTCATCGACTTGTTTGTGACCGGCGACGGCGAGCCGAGTTTGCCGCTGATCTGCGACGAATGGCTGCGGTTGAAGGGTTCGGGGTTCAGGGTTCAGGGTTCAGGTGAAGACAGCCGCAGGCAACGCGAAGAATTGATTGCTCAATTGGCGGCAAAATTTCCGTTTGTCTATGCGCCGCGATTTTACGAGCCGGAATACTTTGCCGATGGGCGCATCGCGGCGATCAACCGCACGCGGCCCGATGTGCCGGAAACGATCGAGCCGTCGGTCATTAGCGACCTCGACGGCATGCCGCTGCCGATCAAGCCGATCCTGCCATTTGTGGAATGCGTGCACGATCGGATCGCCATCGAGATCATGCGCGGCTGCCCGTGGCAGTGCCGCTTTTGCCAGAGCACCGTGATCAAGCGGCCGCTGCGCGTGCGCGAGGTGGAAACGATCATGCAGGCGGCAATGGATTCCTACCGCCATACGGGACACAACGAAATTTCGCTGTTGTCGCTTTCGACCAGCGATTATCCGTACTTCGAACCGCTCGTGCGACGGATGAAAGAAGTTTTCGGCCCGCTGGGCGTGAGCATCGCCTTTCCCAGCCTGCGCGTGAACGAGGCGCTCAAGGTCGTGGCTTCGCTGATCGGCACGGAGCGACATTCCGGCATGACGCTGGCGCCGGAAGTGGCCCGCGACGACATGCGCGAGCAAATTCGCAAGAAGATCAGCAACCAGGATCTGTTCGACGGCTGCCGCGAGGCGTTCAAAAACGGCATCGACAAGGTGAAGCTGTATTTCATGTGCGGGCTGCCCGGGGAGCGCGAGGTCGATCTCAACGGCATTGTGGACATGGCCGAGAACATCGCTCAGATCGGCAAGGATGTCCGCGGCAGGTATGCGAAGGTGACGGCCAGCGTGTCGAACTTTGTGCCCAAGCCGCACACGCCGTATCAATGGAACGGCATGCAGCGCCGTGACTATTTCCACTGGGCCCACCAGTATCTGAAGCGCCGCGTGAAAATCCGCGCGGTGCAGGTGAAATGCCATCACGTGGAAACCAGCCTGCTGGAAGGATTGCTCAGCCGGGGCGATCGCCGCGTGGCGGAGGTTGTCGAAATGGCCTGGAGGCGCGGTGCGCGATTGGATAGTTGGACCGAGCACTTGAAGCCCGAGCTGTGGTGGCAGGCCGTGGCCGATTGCGGCTTGGATGCCGAGCAAATCATCCACTGCCCCGCGGAAATCGGCGACCGCCTGCCGTGGGACCACATCAACGTGAAAAAAGGCCGCACGTATCTGGAAAAGGAACACGACCGCAGCGTGCTGCAACTAACCGCGATGGCGAATGCCGAGTGACCTTCAAATGTCGAAGCAGAATTTGCCGGCCACAATTACTCTGTCGGAGTTTCAACAGTTGATCCGCGAGATGTATTTGGAGAAGGACGTCGCGCGCGGGATCGACGGCACGTTCATGTGGCTGATGGAGGAGGTGGGGGAGTTGGCTTCGGCGCGTCGCAACGGGACTCATGAACAGCGCCTGGAAGAATTCGCCGACGTGCTGGCGTGGCTGGCCACCATTGCCAACGTGGCCAAGGTGGATCTGGCGGAAGCCGTGGCGCGGAAGTATGGCTCGGGCTGCCCGGGTTGCGGGAACTTCGTGTGCACCTGCGCCGATGCGGAAAAGCCGTGATGCAATTGAACCGCCGAGACGCGGAGCCGCGGAGAAAAGAATGACTGAATGACTGAATGACGAAGGCATTCAGCGATTTGGTCATTTTCGTTTTCTATTTCGCTTTGGCGCTCTTGCCGGCAGCAAGTGGACGACGATTGCCGCCACGCCGAAGGCGGCCAGGAGTGATTTGAGTTCGCCTTTGTATCCGGATAAAGCACTGATGCCGCGCATGGCCAAAGCGGCGAAAACGGTGGATGATCGAGCGGCGAATGATTGGTTCGGCGTCGCCATCGCCAACGGTTGAGATTGCGGTTCCTGGGGATAGGGCTCGCCGCCGACAGAGGTGCGCGAGGCCACGCGGGGCGTAAGCGCTTCGGTCCAGCCGGCGGTAGAATCTGATGCCGAAGCCACACCCGCAGGCGCGGACTCTGTGGCGCCAATCCCGCCGTCGAATCGGGCCACGGCATAAGCCGGCGATGCGGCGACTAGCACATTGTTTTGTGCCACTTGATTTGCTTTGGGCGGCTGATTGTTCGATGCAATGTTGGCGGTCGGCAGGCGCTGCAAATCGACGGCGCATAGCTCCAGGAATTTGTGCACTCGGCCGCAGTAGCTGCCGTCGGTGCGGCCGCCCCCTTCGCCGAATAGCACGCCGGCCAATTCGCCGCGGCTGTTGAGGATGGGGCCGCCGGAATCGCCGTGGCGGGCTGCGGCCGATAGTTCAACAATTTCCAGCGGACGGCCCGGGGCAGGGGCCAGATACTCGGTGCACAAGCCGGATTGCATCAAATAGTTGCCGCTGCCGTAGCCGGCGATCGCCAGCGGATCGCCGGGGCGCGGCGCGGTCGAGGAAATCGGCACCGGCTGCACGGGCGGCTTCCATATCAACAGCGCGGCCAGGTCCCACTCGCGATCGGTGCGCACCACCTGGGCCAGCGAGTGAAAGCCGTCGGGAAACAGCACTTCGATCGGTCCCACGGCATCGCGCACAACGTGCCAGTTGGTGATGACCAACCCGTACTGATCGTTGGCATCAACCAGGGTACCGGAACCGAGCGACATGCTGTTTCGATCGACGGCGATCACGCGGGCGACAGCCGGATGCGGCGTCTGGTGGGCCGGCGGCTGACCCCAGAGCGCCGCGAGACGATAGTGATCGGTAAAGGGACGTTGGCCATCGGACGCAGTGCGGTTACTGTCGGGCGGCAGTTGGGCGCGCAGCGGCGCCGCAGCAATCAGCGCGACAATAACTGCCCACGGTCCATATCGGTTCATGCCCGTTTCTTCGCGGTGCGGTTGGCGGGAAACTTGGCGCGGATCGAGCGGGGACGCGGCGCCGCCTGACGATTCACAGGGAGAATCTTCGGTTGGGCGGCGCTGCGGCGCTTGGCTTCGCTTTTGACGATCAACTGCAGCAGGCGTTGGCGAAGTTGCTGCTGGTCGTGCGGCTGATCTTCGATAGTTTCAATGGCGGTGGGTGTGCGCTGTTTCAATGGGTCGATCATGGGATAAATCATGCGGCAATGGGGCGACCGCCTTGTAAGTCGGCGTCGCGGGGTGGGAAGTCTTGGCCTTCGTTGTACGTCTCTTTCAGCCGTCGCAATTCAGCTCGCAGGGCGGTGTCGGCAAGCTTGGCCAGCGTGAGCCGGGCGGGGTTGCCTGCCAAATGCACAGCGGCGTTGCGAGCTTCTTCGAGCACGTTGGCGGAGATGTACAGCGTGGCGCGGACTTTAGGACCAGTAGGGCGTCGGAAAGGTTGGAGCATGGAAACTTCCTGTGGGAGGGCGCCGGTGAATCATTCACTCAGCGATCGAAATAGGGGGGAGGTTTCAGGCGGGGGCCGGCTAAGGGAAGAAACGTGCGACGTTTCAACACATGTCCGACCATTGAAGAATGTCGGACAACGTCCACCGCACTTTACAAGAAGAAATTTTTGCACTGCGCCGACAGACGATTCGGCTAGCTCGCCGCTAGCAGCAAAGCTTGCACAGATTACGCAGGTGGACCCGCGCTATGCCGGAGCCAGGTCCGCAGTTTGCGCGGTCGGAATTACCGGCAGGCCGTCGTCTTTGAGCTGCTGGTACAGTTTGGCAATTTGCTGACGGTCGGCCGTTTCGACCGTGCACAGCACATTCACGGCGTTGATGTCGGGCCCGGAGAACTCGCGATCATGCTCGATATCGAGAATGCTGGCGCCGCAATCGGCAATGCATTGCACCAGTCGCGCCAGTCCGCCTGGGCGATCGCTGACCACGGCGGTAAAGCGGCACAACCGGCCGTCGGCGACCAGGCCCCGCTCGATCACTCGATTGAGCACGTTCAGATCGATGTTGCCGCCAGCCAAAAGTAGCACCACACGCTTGCCGCGCAGCGCGGGCAGCAAGCCCGCCAGACAGGCGGCCAACGGGGCGGCGCCCGCGCCTTCGACCACGCTTTTTTCCAGTTCCATCAGGCGCAGCACGGCGACGGAGAGCGCTTCCTCAGAGACAGACACCACCTGGTCGACGCGTTTTTGCGCGATTCGGAACGAAAGATCGCCGACACAGCTTACAGCCAGACCGTCGGCCAGCGTCGGCTTGACCGCGCTATCGACCGGGTGGCCCGCCTTCATCGCGGCGCCAAGGCTGGGGGCATTGGCGGCTTCGACGCCGATGATTTTTACCGTCCGCTTGACGGCTTTGGCGGCCAGCGCCACGCCGGCAATCAACCCCGCGCCGCCAACGGGCACGACGATGGCGTCGGCCTTGGGCACCTGCTCCATGATTTCCAGACCGGCCGTGCCTTGGCCGGCGATGATCGCGGGATCATCAAAACCGTGAATGAAGGTTTGACCCGAGCGCTCAGCCAATGTTTCGGCGTGGCGCTTGGCCTCGGCGTAAGTGGTGCCTTCGAGAATGACTTGCGCCGAACTTGCGGCAGGTGACAATTTTCACCAGCGGCGCGAAGCGCGGCATGACCACCGTGACGGCGATGCCCAGCATTTGGCCGTGATACGCCAGCCCCAGCGCATGATTGCCTGCCGAGGCGGCGATGACGCCCCGCTGTCGCTGGGCGCCGTCCAACAGCAGCAAGGCGTTGCGGCGCTGCGCTCCTTGAAGCTGCCGGTGCGCTGCAGGTAGTCGAGCTTGCAGAAAATATGCATGCCGCACAAGTCGGTCAGCGGAATCGATTCGGGGCAGGGAGAAACAAAAATGCCCTCCGCGATGCGCGCTCGCGCTGCGACAATATCTTCAATGCTGACCTCGGGCATGTTTGGCATGTGCGCGATTCCCCCTTGCGGTATAATCCAGCCGGCCGCAGCTAATAATCTAACGCATTGAGAGCAATTGGCGATTGGCAATCAGTAACAAGCCGACAAGATCGCCCTGCCACCGCTTACCGCATACTGCCTACCACCTACCGTCGATTGCCCATGCTCGTCAAAGAATTCACGCCCGATCAGTTCTATGCCCACCTCGATTGGCCCGTGCAATGGGGGGACCAGGATCTGTTCGGTCATGTGAACAACACGGTGTACTTCCGTTGGTTCGAATCGGCGCGGATCAAGTTTCTGGAACTTTTGGGCCTGGGGAAACTGCATGACCCGAAAGAAAGGCATGGGCCGATTTTGGTGCATGCCGGCTGCAATTTCCGGCGTCAACTGGACTATCCGGACACCATCAAAATCGGCAGCCGCGTGGTGCGAGTCGGGAACACCAGCTTTACGCTGGAGCACGCGCTATGGAGCCACGGGCAAGGAATGGCGCTGGCGGCCGACGGCACGAGCGTGATCGTGACCTTCGATTACCAAACGCAGCAGCCGATCCGCGTGCCCGACGAATTGCGCCGCGCGATTGAGAAACTGGAAGGTAAAAAATCTGACTGAAACACTTGCTGCGACGTCTGATTTGGCGTTTGGTTTTTATTTCAGGATTGACATTGCCTTGGGAATACGAGGAACCGATTTGGGAATTACGGATAAAAAAGCCGCCGCACAAATCGACGGAGGAGATACAATGACGACCATCGACATCAAGAAAGGCACGCTTGAAGGCTGTGTGAGCAAAGCGCAATCGCAGCGCGTTGTTGTCACACGCAAAGGCGCACCTGTGGCGCTGGTCGTCGGTTTGGAGGGCCTGGACAAGAAGCAAATCGAACTCGGCTCTAGCGACAAATTCTGGAAGTTCATCCAGTCTCGGCGTCGTCAAAAGACGGTTTCCCGCGCGGAAGTCACACACAGCTCGTCTGTGAAAGCGAAGAAAAAGCGCCGCAGATAACCGTGCGTCACGCACTGTTGGTAATCGTGACGTTCGATTACCAAACGCAACAGCCGATCCGCGTGCCCGACGAACTGCGCCGGGCGATTGAGAAACTCGAAGAGAAGCAGGTCGACTAGCCGCTACAGCTTGAAGTGGAACGTGCGCTGCAGGAAGCGCCAGGTCGCGCCAGCCTAGCGAGTGGTAGTCGGCGGAGATTTTGGCTTCGCCTTTTAGGCCGGGCAGCAGGATGCCGTCGGAATCGTCCAGCGGCACACGGGCTTCGTAGGAGGTGCTGGCCGGTTTGGGAACGCCCGATTCGTCGGTCTTGGTTTCCACGCTGCCGCCGGATTTGTTGGAAAGCTGCTTGGAAACCACTTTCATTTCTTCGGGCGAGATTTCGGTAATGTCTCCCTCGTAGACTTTGCCCGGCGATTCGTCGAGCATCACCTTCACCTTTTGGCCGAGATGGATCGATTCGATGTCGACCTGATCGACCACCATGATCGCGTCGAACTTGTCCGGGTCGCCGATCTGGCAAAACAACGTGCCGGGCTGAAACGTGGCGCCGAGGTTGCGCATTTCCAGCGGCGTGCCGTTCCAAGTGGCCAATTTGCCATCCTGCTTGGGCCGTTTGGGCATGCTGGGCGGCGGGAACACAACGCCCCCGCGGCGGGCCACCAGGTGCAGGCGGTCCAGGTCGGTTTTCTTTTCGCGCAGTTCCTCCTCGACGGAATCCAGCGATTTTTGGATCTGCGGAATCTGCATTTGGGCATCCGAGCTTTGGAATCGCTGCCGGCGCAGCCCGTCGAGTTGCGCGCTTAGTTGATCCCGCTTGCCGGTCAGTTCAGCCACGGCCAGCTCCAGATCGATGCTTTTCAGTTCCGCCAGCATGGTGCCTGCTTCCACCGACTGGCCGGGTTTGACGTTCAAGGTTTTCAGTTCACCGCCCACATCGACGTAGACCGGGTCGGGCTTGTGCGGCTGCACTTCCAGCGTGCAATACACGCGATACGGCAGGGGCAGGAACAGAAATGCCCCGACGACAGCGCTCACGATGGCGATCGTGGCGTACAGGCGTGGCTTTTTCACTTGGTCGCTCCTCCCGGGAATCTGAAAGTATTTCCAAACGGTCCACAACGGGCGACCCACCAGGCTGACGATCGCCGCAAACGCAATCATCTGGCCAAAAATTTCTAGGCGGTACGGTTTGAAAACCTTATTCAGAAAAAACAGGATCGAAAATACCACGATCCAACTGTACAGGGTGGACGCCACCGTGTAGAGCATGAACATTGCCTGGTTGCGTTGGGGCAAGAAGGGATCGTCGGGCTCTTCCAGGCCCAGGCACCAGGCGCCGAGCTTGCGGCCGAGAATGGTGGTGGCTTTCTGCCGCAAGTTGGGAATTTCCAGCAGGTCGGACAGGATGTAATAGCCGTCGTAGCGCAACAGCGGATTGCCGTTGAAGACCACGGTGCTGACGGAGCAAACGAACATCGTGCTCAGGCAGACGTTGTTCAACAAGCCCGGGCGCTAAACCACCAGATGAAGGTGGCGATCGAGGCGATGCAGATTTCGACGTACATGCCCGCCGCGCCGATGAACGCCCGGTGCCATTTGCTGGGCAGCATCCAGGAATCGGACACGTTGCAGTATAAGCAGGGCGTAAGCACCAGCATCATCACGCCCAGCTCGTGGCATTCGCCGCCGAAATGTTTGCAGGAGAGGCCGTGGCCGAATTCGTGCATCACCTTGGTGACGGCCATGGCTACGGCCAGCCAAATCCAATTGCTGGCCCCGAAGAATTCATGGAATGAAGGGAGCTTGGCTTTGAAAGTGTCGAACTGCACCAGCACCAAGGTGAGGGCCGAAAACAGCATCGTCAGGCAAATGACCGCCGCGGTGGTCGAGAAAAACCAACCCACCTTGGGATACAGCCAGTTGAGCAACCGCTCCGGATCGATGCCTTTGAAGCGGATGGCCAGCACATTGGAAAACGTGGCCATCAATTCCTTTTTCTTTCGCTCCCAGCGGCGCTTCAAGAGTTGCTTGCCTTGGCCCGCGACGCCGGCAATGACCAGGCCGCTTTGATGCAGCATGCCGATCAAGCGGCCCAATTCTTCCAGCGTGATTTTTTGCGGCGCGAATTCGCGTTCGAAGCGCTCGCGCAGCTCGTCGAGGCTTGTTTCGCCGTCGAGCCAATTCAACAGCGAAAACTCTTCCTCCTGAAAGCGGAAGTAATTCAGGCCGACCGGATCCTTGATGATCCAAAACGGGCGGCCCTGGTAGCGCTGCTTGGTGACCACCAGATCGGGCCGCATGCGGATAGCCAACGGCCTGGCGGAACTGGAGACAAGACTGTCGGCAAGGGTGAGCATGAGGGGTTAGCGGGCAGCAGGCGGCGGGCGGCAGGCAGTCAGGAGACAGCGGTCAGGGGTCAGAGATTTGGAGTCAATGGTTACAAATCGTCGGCTGCGTGCGCGAGGCTAGTGGCCGATTGCTACTGGGCGGAAAGTTGACCTTGGCCGGTAAGTTGGATGGTCATGGTAGCGTGGGCGCCGGGCGGCAAGAGCCACTCGCCGTTTTCCTTGCGATTGGCAACTTCGGCGCGCACTTTGTAATTCCCCGCCAGAACTTCCGGATCGACAAATACGATTTTGCCGGAGAACTGCCTTGGCCCGTG
>CAVZDC010000005.1:0-85736 GCA_963773925.1 Pirellulales bacterium | reverse complement strand
CGCACCGTGGGGAGAGCGATTTCGTCAGAAATCGGTTGGCGGAAAATTGATATTCGCCCCGCGGCAGATGAAAATGGTACGGCTGTTGCTTTACCGCCGGGACAGCGGCTGCTTACCCGCCGGTAACGGTTTCCCAAACGAGGATTCGCATATGGCTACCGTACTGGTGATCGACGATGATCGTTCGGTCGTGCATCTGATCGAAAACGCATTTCGCGACCAGTCGGAAGTCGAAGTGATTGCGGCGCCCACCGCCAAGCAGGGGTTGGAGCGCTTGAAAGACGATAACGTCGACGTGGTGCTGTTAGACGTCATGCTGCCCGACGTGTCGGGCATCGAGCTGTACAAGCAGATTCACGAAGCCGACGCCAAGTTGCCGGTAGTGTTCATTACCGTGGGGGGCACGAGCGACACGGCGATCGAGGCCATGAAGCTGGGGGCCTACGATTATCTGCTCAAGCCGCTGGATTTGGCGCGGGTGCGCGAGTTGGTGGGCCAGGCGCTGGAAGTGCGGCGATTCATGCACGTGCCGGTGGAATTGCACGACCAGGGGGACGTGCCGGTCAACGGCGATTCGCTGGTGGGCCGCACTCCGGAAATGCAGGAAGTGTACAAAGCGATTGGGCGCGTGGCGCCGCAGAATGTGGCGGTGCTGATTCGCGGCGAAAGCGGCACCGGCAAAGAGCTCGTGGCGCGGGCGATTTATCATCACAGCGCGCGAGCCAAGGGGCCGTTTCTGGCCGTCAACTGCGCCGCGCTGACGGAAACTTTGCTGGAAAGCGAACTGTTCGGCCACGAAAAAGGCTCGTTCACCGGCGCCACCAATCAACGAATTGGCAAGTTCGAGCAATGTTCCGGCGGCACGTTGTTCATGGACGAAGTGGGCGATATGTCGCCCGTCATGCAGAGCAAAGTGCTGCGCGTGTTGCAGGACCAGCAGTTCGAGCGCGTCGGCGGCACGCAAACCATTCGCACCGACGTGCGGATCATCACGGCCACCAATCGCGATCTGGAAGAAATGGTATCCAAGGGCCGGTTCCGCGAAGATTTGTATTACCGGCTGAACGGATTCACGATCAAAATTCCGCCTTTGCGCGAGCGCCGGCAAGATATTTTGCTGCTGTTGGAATGGTTCCTGGCGCAGTTCCGCAAGGAATTGGGGAAGGATATTCACGGCTTTTCGCCCGACGTGCTGGAGACGCTGCTGAACTATCACGTGGCCGGGGAATATTCGGCAGTTGCAAAGCGTGTTGAAGCAAGCGATCGTGCAAGCCACCGGTCCGGTGCTGATATCAGACTTTTTGCCGGCCGAGTTGCGTTCGCCGCAGGAGGCGCCGAAGCGCCAGGCGGCACGCCACGTCGAAACGGGCGATTTGCCCGCCCTGATCGAGCGGCAATTGGAAGCGGGCTCGCATAATTTGTATGCCGAGGCGCTGGAATCGATGGAGCGCACCCTGCTGGCCGCCGTGTTGGAACACACGCACGGGAATCAGTCGAAGGCGGCGGAGATTTTGGGAATCACCCGCGGCAGCTTGCGGAATAAGATCCGCCAGTTGGGCATTTGCATCGACCACAAGATCAAGGTGCAAGAGAACGGTTCGGTGCCGGCCGACGCCGTGGCGAGCGAATCGTGATGCGGCGGACAGTTGCCGCATCGGTCGAGGAAGCTTTTTGTTGACGGAATCATCGTGGTTGCCGGCGGCGAACCGAAATGCCCATGGATTTCGGCACGCCGGTTGCTCTAGTATGTATTGCCCGGGATCGATGTTGTTTCGCAATCGCTTTTAAGGAGACCCGCCATGCCGAATTCATCGAACATCAAACGGCACGCGCGACGCAGCGCTAGAGAAGTACGCCATGCGGCGCGATCGGTAAGAAGCTCGGCCAACAATCAAGCCCACACGGTGCTGCGCGCCGTGAACAAGGTTCGGGCCGAGGTGACCGACGCATTGAAAGAAGGGATCGACGACCTGCGCGAGGTGGCTACTGGTTACGTGGAGCAAGGCCGCGATACGGCCCGGTCGTTAGGGGAAACGTTTGAGGGCGGCGTGCAGGAGCGGCCGCTGACGGCGGTGGTCGCGGCGCTGGGGTTGGGATTCCTTGTCGGCTGTTTCTTTTCTCGGCGTTGAATTTGGCGCCGCATCGCGCTGGGTAGTCAGCGGCGATGTGGCGCGGATATTGCGCAGCATGAGCATCGATTAGCCGCGAAAACTTACGCGCGCTCGTCAACAATCAGCGTGGCCGATCAATGAACGGTCCCAGCCAAATGGGCGATGCGTGTCGGGCGTGGTGCGCGCGGCAGTTCAGCGGGCGCGTTGCGCGGCCGTGAAGGAATTTCGCTGCGCCGAACCTGGATATTTCGTGGCGCTTCGATTCCTACGCGGACTCGTCCCCGGGCAACCGCCAATACTTTGATGACGACGTCGTCGCCCACTACGATTTGTTCTCCGTCCCTGCGCGTTAACACAAGCATGATTGCAGATCCTCCTGATTTCTCGCCTTCGAGCTTACGCCCACCCTGTTTGATTTTGAGTCGGCACTGTAGCGAGCAAATGAGATGCCGGGCAGAAGCGCGGCAGTTCACGTGCGGGCAGCCAAAGCGGTGCTAGCTGCGTGAGGCTCGGCGAGCAGCCAATTATCTGCGTGCTACAGCGCAGAATTTATTTGAGCGGCCGCAACGTTTTGGCAATGGCAAGCGACCAATCGCCGGCATTCTGTGGTCGGAAATTCACCACGCTGATCCGGGCCACAACACATTTACGGGGGGATGGAGAGCCCCTTGCTACCGGTGATGGGGAGCCAAAGCGTCCTGCAATCTGGCCGATTCTCGACGCACCTGGTTCAGCAACGTCGCAGCCTGGTCCATGTGGCCCTGGTCGGCAGCTTCCTCCAAGTGGAGCAGCGGTTCGCTCAGCGCCGCCGCGCCGAAGTTCGCGGCCAGGCCGCGCAGGCTGTGCGCGGCGTGTCGGATTTCGTCTCCGCGCCGCGTTTGCACGCCGGAGGCGATGCGGGACAACAGAGCCGGGGAATCTTCTTCGTACAGTTTCACAAGATCGGCCAAGAGCATGGTATCTCCGCCCAAACGCCGAAGAGTACCGTCGCAATCGAAAACCGTCAATGGAGCGGAGCCGTCAGTTGCAATCTTTCGGTTGCCTGGCATGATCGATTTTCCTCATCCAATAATATCGCGCACTGAGCAATTAAAGGATTATGAAACCAACTCGATTGTCGCTAGAGACAATTCAAATTTCCAATCGATGCGAACATAGCGTTGGCGATCGATTCCATCCAGGGGTTGCCTCATTCAATGGTCGAATGATTGCACAGACCACCGACCGCCACTAGCTTGGCATTGAAATGCGATCGCCAAATTGAATGGGAGTTCACACCACACGCGCGGCCTCAGATTGGCAGCTCTCACGGGTGCAAATGCTATACCATCTGTGACGTTTGACGCCCGGCAATGGCTTGTGAGTTTTGACGGCTGGAACCGGACGGTGTGGCGCTGGCGGATTATCGACCAATCGGGTCGACTACGAGGGGTGCTGGCTTCGCTTGGCCGACGAGGCCATGCGCGTCGAGGCCGGAGTGGCCGGCGTTGTTGGCAGCGTATAGCGCGCTTCGACCAGGCTGCGAATTCGGCTGCGACTTTCTTCCGGGCGGAGCGAATGCTGAGCTTCCACGATGGCGGCCTCGTCGGCCAATTGCGGATCTTTAATCCCTTGGCGAAACCAGCGGGAAACGTCGCCTGCGCGAAATGGTGCAGCCAGGTATCGTCGCCGACGCCTTCGGCCATTTGCAAAAAAACGTTCAGGTTTTGGGCGCGCAAGTTAAGCTTTCCCTCCGGGCCGCGAAAATAAAAGCTGCGATCGGGCTCCAATTCACCCTCGGCATACTTTCGAACATGGCGGCGAAGCTGCAACCGTGCGGGCGTGACTTTGATGGGTTGCGGCGGCGACGGCGAATTTACCTTCCAGGCGACGGCCATGCCCTGCGCCGCTTCGGTCTGCGGACCGTTGTGTGCGGGACTTGTGGCGCCGATTTCAGAGGCAAAGGAACGCAATGTGTGATACGGGTCCTGCCCGACGGCCAATACAGTTTCGACGGTTTTTAGCGCTTCGGCCGGCAAAAGCTGGGGATCCAATGTAATGAAAATGGTTCGATCCAATCGGTGCGGCGCGGCAAGCGCGCCGAGCTGCCAATTGGGCGGCCACACGTGGTGCGCTTCATCAACCACGATCCAATGTGGACGGCCAGTGCGGGTGCGCAAGTCGTGCAGCCGGGTGGCCAGCGAATGAAAAAAGCTGGGACGATCTTGAAACGCCAAACCCAGCAGATTGACGCTGACGCTTTGGCCGGGGGATTCCAGCAGTTTTAGAATTGCGTCCAAGGTGGGAGCTTGTTGCGCGGTGCCGACGGCCAGCACGTTGTCCAGCCCGTCGTAGTCCCCTTCCGGATCGACGACACATACCTGATATGTGTGATCTACCAATTGCTCGATGATGGCGGTGGCCACTGTGGATTTTCCGCCGCTGGAACTGCCGGCGATCAACAGATTGCCGCGAAACGGATGCAGTCGGTAGGGATTTTGGCGAGAGTCGTGCCCCAGCAAAATATCGTGTCGCGACAGTTTCGCATCGAGCGCCGCCAGATCGTCCCCCACCAGCCGATCGATAAGTTGCTGCACGCCGGCGCCGTGATCGCCGGGCGTCACCCAGTCGGCATGTTCCTTGAGCGTGGGTAGCGCATTGGCCACCGCGACGCCGGCCTCGCAACCGGCCAGCAGCGCATGATCGTTTTCCGCGTCGCCAATGGCCACCGTGTTGTGAACCGACAAACCCAGTTCGTGCAGCGCAAGATAGTCCGGTGGCTTTATTGATTCCCGAAGGCAGGACCATCACGGCGCCTTTGTTGAAGATGACTTGCAATTCCAAACCCAGATCGTGAATTGTTTGCAAGATCGTGGTTTGGTGTGGCTCCCAGGCGGCGACGACCACGCGTCCGGTGGAACAAGGGCTGACGCCGCGCTCGCGCAGTAAGGCGACAAACTCTTCGGAGGGCGGGTCGGCCAACGGTTTTTCTTGCCGCGTGGCGGGGCGGTACAGCAAACCGCCGTTCTCAGCGACTACCCATTCGAACAGATACAGCCCTGGGAATATTTCCATCAGTTCCGGCAACTGCCGGCCGGTGACCAGCACGAGTTTACGGCCGGAGTCGAGGCATCGTTCCAGCGATTGGAGGGTGGGTTCATCGACCAGACCGTGCTTGGCGAGGGTACCGTCGTAGTCGCAAGCCAAGACCATGAATCGCATCAGGAAAACCTTAGTTGCGGAGACGCGGTTTTACAAGGTGATTTTTCGCACTAAGCGTGCCAGGACGCCAGGAGCGCTCCACACAAGGGCGGATATCGCCGGGCGGGCAGCGGGGTAAATATTCGTTCATTGAGGGCGGCACATGAATTGCATATTGGAATGAATTCGCGGCAGGGGAGCCTGTTAATTTACACAAGGCGGTGCATCATGGTGCGAAGCGAAATGGGATCCATGCAGTTAGATCACGAATTAGAGCGTCGCGTGATCAACTACCTCGCTCAGCAGCACTTTCCGCAGTTGCACGCGGTCGAAGTTAGAGCCCGGCAAGGCGTTGTTACAATTCGCGGCCGCGTAAGTTCGTTTTATGAACGGCAACTTTGCATCCATTGTTGCCAACGGGTGGCAGGCGTAGTGCGATTGGATGATCAGATCGAGGTCGGTCGGCGGCAGGAGGAAACCATCCGCCATCGACCAATGGTCATGGCAGTTTCTTGAGTGCTGGCGATCCAGGGTGGCTTTCGGCCGACCACTGCTTGTGTAACCCTCTTTTTACTCAACGAAATCTAACCAGAGTACTTAGTTGCTTTGGGCAAGAACCTAGGAGGAACGAGACATGAGAAGCTTAGCGATTTTAATTGTCGCTGCTGCTATTTCGATTTGGGTAGGCGATCGGATGGCACAAGGGGCCGGCGCGGCTTCTGGTTCGGGGGGGCGGCAGCCTCCGGCGGAACTTCCGGTAGCAGCGGTGCATCGGCGGCAGGTGGAACAGCCAGCGGCGCGGCGCAAGGCCAGGCAGCCTCTGAAAACGCCGGCTCGACCGACCTTAACGTGAACAATCCCGCTGGCCAGAACTCCATGGAACAAACCAACCCCGCGGGCGGCAATCCGGCGACCAGCACGCAGAATGCAATCACTAATCCGCCCGGCAGCAACGCACCTGCGACTAAGACAAGAGCGTTTAACAGTCCAGGAACCGGGGCCACGATCAATACTCCCCGCGGACAAGTGGATGTCGGCGCCAACGCGAACGGCGGTCTGAATGTAGACGTCAATCGCAACGCCGCCGGCACCGCCAACGCCGAGATGCGACAAGACCTGCGCGAGGACCGGCAGAATTCCCGCCAGGACCTGCGGGCACAGCGGCAGGATCAACGTCAGGAGAACCGGTTGGAGCGACAAAACGATCCCAATCGTTGGCGCTATTCGTATCAGAACGGCGAATGGTGGTACTGGCAGCCGGACAATTCCTGGATGTATTGGCGCAACAATCAATGGATGCCGTACAACGCCGGGACTTACCTGCCCAACGCTTATACCACCGGATACCGTGGGGCGGCCAATGGCAATTCGCCGACGTATTACTACGACGAAAACGGCTTGCGGTATCGGCGCGATTATTCGCCTGCGCAGCCCCAGAATTCTGAAATGCAAACCGGAGTGCAATCACAATCCAGTGCTACGCAAAGCGGCATGCAACCGTCGAGCGGCAGCGGCGGTGCTTCAAGCCGGATGAATGAGAATTTGCCTAACAACTACAACGAAACAAATGAAGGAGGAACCGGTCAAAGCAGCGGAGCAAACTCTGGCGCCGAGATTGGCGGCGCCGCGGGTAGCACGCCGGTAAACTGCGCGACCAACAATTCCTTCATTCTCACCGCCTTTGCGCCGCGGGTCGCAAGGGCGGTTTTTTTGCGAGCTTGTCGGCCGGCTGGCGGCGCCGCAAGCAAGCCCAGGGTTGCAACCCTGGGGCATTTCGGAAATCGGGAATTTGGATGCGCACGAAAAAACCGCGCGAATCGCAGGCATTCGCGCGGCAATTTGAAAGCCAATGAACTGCAAGCTGCTACGTCACCGCTCTGCCGATCAACAGCCCCACAATCAGCGCCAGCACGCACAAACCTAAGAACGTGAAGAACAAGATTTGCGCGACCGTGGCTGCCGCACCGGCGAGTCCCGTGAACCCAAACAGCCCCGCTACCAGGCTAATCAAGAAGAATAGCAACGCCAAGCGAAGCATGATTGATACCTCCTGGGTGAACCGCATCTGCAAGTAATGCTCCAAGTCGCTCGGCTGTTAAACCGTCCGACGGGTACCCATGCCCGTGATCAGGCTCACGATAAACAGCACGATAAAGACAAAGAACAAGATTTTCGCGATCTCGGCGGCACCGGCTGCAATTCCAAAGAACCCAAACACGCCGGCCACCAAGGCCACGATTAAGAAAACTAATGCCCAGTACAACATGGCTTGACTCCTCGTGAATGTGAATTTGAGCGGGGCCGAGCACCTCTTCAAACCGATCGGCCCACGAGCGCATATGGAGCATGCCGCGTGCCAAATGGTGCGGAATTCCAACAAGAATCCGAAGTAACAGCGCAGTTTGTCGGTATCAAGCTGATTTAACCGCGACGCAACTTGGGGTGAGCAAACAACTGCTCAAGGTCGCAATTGGACGTCGTGCTGCCAGAATTTGGAGAGCACGCGCGCAAGAATCTGCGCGACCAGGTGGGACAGGCGGGGCTCGCGACCGATAATCGCTTCATTGCCGGAAAGGACGAAACACTGCCCGGCATTGGGTCCCTTGAGCACTTTAATCGTTGCGTTTCCATCGTAGGCAATCATTATTTTTAAAAGACCCATGCGGCGCCTATGCGCCGGCGGTCTTCCTCTTCTGATGCTGAAGATGTTCCGACATTTTAGTGGTCGCAAACTATGTGCCATCGTGGCGCTGATGCGTGGCACTGGATCGGCCAATGTGGTCCGCCAACGCTCGTTTGACTGGAGAATTGCGGTGCAGAGCCAAAATTGCTGGCACAAAAAATGCGTCTGGGCGGAGGCACATGCAGTTCCATTTGGAGTTTAGCCATGGGGACGATCCTACTTATCGTTCTGTTGATATTGTTGGGCGCTTTCCGGCGTGGCCCTATAGCCGCGGCTGGGGTTACTATCCCAGCGGTGGCTTAGGCTTGGTGCTGCTGATTGTGCTGGTTCTGGCCCTCGTCGGCCGGCTTCCTTGGTGAGCAGTTGCTAGAAAAGCGGAACTGAAACTCGGCGATCCACTTTTCGTCCGCATCTTCATGGTGCGGAATCTGGGTCGCCTGATTTATTCGCGATGATCGCCGCCCAGAGAAAAAAGCGGCTCAAAAGAGAAACTCAAGGGCCGAGCATGCGCCGCGATTGTCGCGGTGTTGAAGTTAGAATCCTGAACCGAGCCTTACTGTTGCAACAGCCACTGCTGCAGGAGTTGGGCTTGCAGCACGCGCAGCAGGCGTTCTTCGGGACTCCACTGGCGGCGAATGCGTGCGGTGAGATGTCGAATGGTTCTTACAGGCGGATCGGGAATTTGAAGCTGCTGAGCGGTGGTTTGTGCAAGTGTGACCATGAGCTGGATCCTTATCAAGATGTTGGAAAAAGATTGGTTATCTTGGATTGGGCAAATGACATGCCGCGCAGACGTGCCCAACAAAGACAACCGGTTTTCAGGGCTGCGTGGCGAAAAGAAAAATCCCCTGACGCAGCAGTTATGTGTTGCGGAAGTGTTTAGGCTTCAGCAACTGTCATAACCAACCGCGTTTGGGGATCGTGATTTCAACCGGGGCCTACCTTAAGCGCCGGCGCTATTCGTCGTCGAGGGATTGTTGTTCTGACTGGTTTGCTGTTGCGAAGAGCGAGGCTGCAGTTGCTGAGCCAAATCTTTCGCCTTCTTCAGGTGTTCCTGCGTCGTGCTGATGCCGTTGTCGATGACACTCCGCAGGTCCGGCGATGCATAATCTTTGAAAACCTCCAGCGTATCGAGCATGGTCATGTGCGCCACGACCTGCTGGTCGACATAGCAACGGTCAAATTGGTCGCCTTGCTTCTTTTCCAGTTCGCTGCGGGCCGATTCCAGGCATTTCTGACCGAGCCGTTGCTTGAAATCGACAAAGTTCAACGTGCCGGTCTGAGGCTGACCTTGCATCGGAATGTGGGACATCGCCCCTGTGGCACCTGCGAATTTTTTCAGTTGGTCGATGAATTTCGAGTGGTCGTCGACCATTTCCTTGGCGAATTTCTTGACCGAATCGTTACTACTGCGTTCTTCGGCAAGCTTCGCCAGCGCCACTTCTCCGTGATTGTCGACGATTAGCCAGGAAGCGATTTCGGCGTCGTTGCCTTTGGAATTCGTGGTTTGTGCGGTTGGCGATTGCATGCCTGGGTTGGCGGCGGGTTGCTGATACTGCGCTTGAGCGACTGCGACGGAAGCCAGCACGACGCACGTCGAGAGGCGCTACCCACATCAGATTTTTTGGGGCAGTCATGGCGAACACTCCTTTGAAAGGTAAAAAAACAAGAGACACGACTGCGGGTAGATTTGCGCAAGAAGTCTGCAAAACCCGCGCCAAGCCCAGGAGGCTTCAAGGCCGCTGTTTTCGGGGTGCCGAAAATGATACAAACCCAGCAACTGGCCGGAACGATGTCGCTTTGGTCAACGAGGAACCAAGCGCGGGCAGCGGATTCGGCCCATTCGCCAGTAACTATTTCAGGTTAAGCTTTCGGCGGGCTGCGGCAGAGATCGATTGTTTGGCGCGCAGCATCCGCTGCCATGGATCGCGCTTACGCTTGGCCAGAAGGCGCGGGGCGTTTTCGAGAGTGTAGTATTGCGGGCCGGAGAGTTTTGGCAATTCCTCCCACGACAGCGGAAAAGAAACCGGCGCACCGGATTTCGCGCGCGTAGAATAGGCGACGACGGTGCTGGCGCCGCGTTGATTTCGCAGATAATCGATGAAGATTTTTCCGCGCCGCGCGGCTTTCGACATGGTGGCGATGAATTGGTCGGGTTGCTCCGCGGTGACCGCATCGGCGATGGCGCGGGCGAACTTCGTGGCCGCGTCCCAGGTGTGCTTTCGCGCGATCGGCACAACGACGTGCAATCCTTTGCCGCCGCTCGTTTTGACAAAACTTTTCAGGCCTAGGTCATCGAGCTTGTCGCGCACGACAAATGCGGCATCGATGACTCGTTTCCAAGGCACCGCGGGGTCGGGATCCAAGTCGAACACCAGCCGATCGGGGCGTTCGACGTCGTCGGTACGGCATCCCCATACGTGCAGTTCCAGTGCGCCAAATTGCACCAGCGAAAGCAAGCCGCGCAAATCGTGCACGGCGAGATACGTGCCCGGCTTGTCCTTTTCGGGGATTTCGATTCGCTCCACGTCGGCCGACAGACCCTCAGGGGGATGACGTTGAAAGAAGCACGGGCCGCCCATGCCGGCCGGGCAGCGCACCAGGGACAGAGGGCGATCGACAACATGCGGCAGAATCCAGTCGGCGATTTGGATGTAATAGTTCGCCACGTCGCGCTTTGTAATGCCCTGCTCCGCGTAGAGCACCCGATCGGGATGCGTGAGGCGCACGCCGGCCAGATCGAACGGCTGTTTGGTGCGGCGGCGGGATGTTGATTTTGCGGGCATATGGCTTAGACGTGGCTTGGCAATTCGCGCTTCACCTGTCGGGCCGGTTTGTCTTCACGCAGCCCGAGAAACGCGGCCTGCCGCAAGAGACCTTCGTCGGTCCAGTTGTTGAATTGCACCTCGGCGACCAACTCGGGGCGGACCCAAAAAACGCCGCGCGTATGCCCCGGCGGGAAAGTGGCAAAGGGAGATTTCGACTGCTGCAACCGTTTCAATTTGGCGTGCAGCTCGCGCAGCAAGCGGGTATCGAATCCCGTGCCGACGCGGCCTGCGTACCGCAGCTTTCCGGCGCGGTCGTAATATCCCAAGAGCAGTGCGCCGAAACCGACGCGCGAGCCGCTGGGCTGGGTAAATCCGCCGATGACCAATTCTTGCTCCTGCCGGCACTTGCATTTGAGCCACGACAAGCTTCGGCCGGGCACGTAGGGGGCATCGCGCTGCTTGGAGATCATTCCCTCGAGGCCCGCTTTGCACATTTTGCGGAAGAACTTTTCGCCCGAGCCGGTGACGTGATCGCTGAAGCGAATTCTGTCGGTTTTGCGCGGCTTTTTGGGCAGTAGTTTCTGCAGCAGCGACTTTCGTTGCTCCAGCGGAACCCGAGTCAGATCGTAGCCGTCGAGATACAGCAGATCGAACACGCAGTAGACCAGCGGCCCTCCACTGCCGCGAAACGCATTTTGCAGCGATTGAAAATGGCTAATGCCGTGAGAATCGAGCACCACCACTTCGCCGTCGAAGACGGCTTGCTCGGCTTTCAGCGCGGTGACAGGCTTCACGAGCGGTTGCATTCGGGCGGTCCAGTCCAGTCCGTTGCGGCTTGTGAATTTTACCTGGCCGGCGTTGAGGCTGCCGAGCATGCGGTAGCCGTCGAATTTCATTTCGTGCAACCATTCGTCACCCGACGGGGGCGTGGCGATCAACGTAGCCAGTTGGCATTTTGGATTTCGAGGCAACGGGCGCACGGTGCGCGCCGCCGATTGTGGAGAGCGATCCAGAGCGAGACTTGCGTGGCTTACCGGGAGCTTTTGGCATGCTTCTTTGTCGTCGATCGGCGAGGAGATGGTTTGCGGCGGGATGACGTTTTGGTGCGTTTCTTGGCGGCCGACGAGCGACGACGGCGCGATGGGCGACCCGGCGGCGATCTCGTCCATCGTGCGGCCGCTTTTGGCGCTGTTGGGCAGTTCCTCCAACACGTCTTCCTCTTCAGCAGAGCGGGCCCAGCTGGTCGCGCTCTTTGATCAACAGCCAATTCGATTTGTTGTCGCGCAGCCGCGAGTTTTGCATCCGCACCAGCATCCAGCCGCCGTTGAGCTTTTTGCCATGCAACGTGATTTTTAGCCGGCCTTCGCGCCAGGCGCGCTCCACCGAGCCTGGTTCCTGCGGCTGCCAGGTGCCGTAATCCCAGATCATTACGGTTCCCGCGCCGTACTCTCCTTCAGGAATGGTGCCTTCGAATTTGCGATACTCCAGCGGATGATCTTCCACTTGGACCGCCAGGCGACGCTCGCGCGGGTCGAGGCTGGGGCCTTTGGGAACCGCCCAACTAGCCATCACGCCTTTGATTTCCAGGCGGAAATCGTAATGCAGCCGACTGGCGGCGTGTTTTTGAATGACGAAGGCAAGCTTGGCGCTGCCTCGGCCACCGCCTTTGGGCTCCGGCGTGCGGGAAAAGTTTCGTTTGGCTCGATATACACGCAAGGGCATAATTGTCTCGTTTCGATGCGATTTCAACTGAAGTGTACTATTTCGCCGCCAGCCGGAGGTGATGAATTAATTGCTTAGTCATCCGAGCACGATCGGCATGATCGGGGGCCCGCAATATGGCAGACGGATGGTACGTGGCAAACACCCGCGGCCCGAAGGCAGAGGGCACGGCGTGCCCCAAGTGTTTTGTTAATCGGAAAGTTCGACCCAGCAGCGATTGGGCGGCGGTGGCGCCCAGGCAGACGATCGTGTGGGGATGAACCACTTCAATCTCGGCCTCCAGCCATGGGCGACAGGCGTTGATTTCGCGAGCGCTGGGCTTTGCATGCAGGCGGCGTTTGCCGCGCGGTTCCCACTTGAAGTGCTTCACACGCGTTGGTCACGTAAACCGATGCGCTTGGGGATGCCGGCCGCCGATAGCGCTTCGTCGAGCAACCGGCCGGCGGGGCCGACGAACGGTTTGCCTTGCAGATCTTCCTGATCGCCCGGCACTTCGCCGATCAGCATTAGGCGGGCCGTCGTAGGACCTTCGCCGAAAGCGGTTTGCGTGGCCCGCTTGTAGAGATCGCAGCCGCGGCAGGTTTTAGCGGCGGATTTCAGGGCGGGAAGCGTGAATCGTTCGGGAAGAAAATCGGCAGCGGAGCGGTGGCCAGCCTTTCGGCGAGAATCGACATGCGGCCTAGCCGATTTCATGATTCAATTCATCGCTTGGACACGTCGGGCACTTCCTCACCGAGGGCCGTGGCCAGGGCAATTTGGTGATCTTGCTCCTGGATCAGAATATCCCGAATGTGTTCGGCGATGGCAAATTCGCCCAACGCTTCGCACTGCCTGATGCGTTGGCGGTAGTTGCGGATCGTTTCGTTTTCGTTGTCCAGGTCGAAGCGCAGCATGTCTTGCGGGTGCTCGGAAGTTTTTACGGGTTTGGGGACGGCTTCGGGCATTCCGCCCAAGTAATCGATCTGCTTGGCGACGATCAAAGCGTGCTGCAGCTCTTCACCGGCATGAACTTGCAGTTCCGCGGCGATGTTCATGTACTCGGCCCCTTTCAATACCTGCGAGTATACCACGTAGGCGATGATGGCCTGATACTCGCGGGCCAGATCCTCGTTGAGCAGTTGGATTAGTTCTTGCCGCGATACCGAATCGACGTTTTGGGCGTCAGAGGTTTTTTTAGCCACGGGTTTCCTCCCCTATTTTGAGTGAACCGCTTTTTCAAACGCGAATTGTGTACCAAGTGAATTATGCAGTGGCGACGATGTAGGGCCAGACCGGTTGTGTGTCGGCGAATTCTCCTTCCCACATGCGCACGCCGCCGACGTATGCCATTTCGTTGGCGCCGCGGCGGATTCCCGGCGGCAGCGAGCCGAGTTTTTTGGCGTTGCCTCCGCCGAGCATCACATAATCGGCCAGGAAAGCGGCCTTGAGAGTTTCAGCCGCTTCGCACACAGCTTGTCTCCATTTCTTCAGGCCGTAAAGTTTGAGACCCTTGCGATTCAGGTGATGCTCGAACGATTCATGCTTGGAAAAGCGTAAATGGCCCAGCGCCAGCGGAATGATCTTCCCATCGCTGATAAACACGGTACCCATGCTCGTGCCCAAGCCGAGATACAGCATCCGGCCGCCTTCGTAGCTGCCCAGGGATTGCATGCAGGCATCGTTCATGATCTTCACCGGTTTTCCCAATGCTTTGGGGTAATCGAAATCAACCCAACCCGACCCAAGATTATACGGTTCGGCCACGGGGCGTCCGTTTCGCACTTCGCCGGGATAGCCGATCGACACACGGTCGAATGACCAGGCGTGAGCGTCGTTTTCGATTGCTGTTTGTAAATGCGGTGGCCCGATGTTTGGTCCTGATGCCAACTTGATTTTATCGGCTTCGCCCGTCAGCCAGAGCTTGATGTGGGTGCCGCCGATATCGATCACCAGGGTGTTCATAGATGGTCCGCACAACCATTGGGGGTCAAAACACCTCGGGGCTCCGACAGGCATCAAACATGAAAGCAACTCTTGTGCCTGATTTGCCAAGGATGCGACCGCTTTGGTCAACCGTCGACCATCGAGTACGCCGACGAGTCCCAACTCATAAGCGTAAAACGGACTGCCGCTAACCCGTCGCCGTGCAAATTCTTCTTATTGCCTTGGGCCACATGCATTTGGGGAACTGCCGGCCTTAGGATCGGATTCGCAAGATGCAAAGGTACATGAGTTGCGAGAAGTTGGCCGGTGTGGTGGCTCAATCGTTGAGCCGGTGAAAGAGCAGATTCGGCCAGTTAAGGCGGTTTACGATTCGCAGAATCGCCGCGTGCAGTGAGTCGCAGCGCGACGGGGTGCGCAGCGACGCGCACTTCGCGCGATACGCAATCGGAACAAGGATGGAAACCAAAACGAAGGGAATCGGGTGCCGCTCTTGTTGGATGAACTCAAGGGCGGCACTTTTTTTGGCCGCGTTAATTGCGCTCAGGCCGGCTTGCCGACCAATTCGGTCAGCCGCAGCTCGAACACGTCGGGCTCGGAGCGGCGCAGCGATTCAAGCACTTCTTCCGGCGGCGCGGTTTCGAGATTGATGCGGGCCACCGCGGCCTGGGCGCCTTCGAAGATCACGTTCTCCATTTCCTGAACGTTGATGCGCGCGGAGCTGATGGCGTCGAGCACTCGCGCCAGCACGCCCGGCTTGTCGCGGTGACGCACGACCAGCATGCAGGTGGCGGGGGTGCGGTGGGCGATATTCACGGCATTGGGCACGCGGCCGGTTTGCTCGAAGCTTTGGATGATGCGCACGGTTTCGGCGGCGATGGCTTCCTGCGCTTGCTCGGTGCTGGCGCCGATGTGATGCGTGCCGTAGAGATTGGCTTCACGGCCGATGGCATCGGTGAAATCGGCCACGCCGCTGGCGGGCTCGGAAGCATACACGTCGAGGCCGGCGCGGATGCCGCGCTCTTTCATGGCGGCAAGCAAAGCCGCTTGATCGACCACTTCGCCGCGGGAAGTGTTGATGAAACAGGCGCCTTGCGCATAGCGTTGAAGAACTGCGCGCCGATCAGGCCGCGCGTGTCCTTGGTTAATGCCAGATGCACGCTGATAATGTCGGCCGCGGCGGCCACTTCCAGCGGTGTGTTTTTGCGTGTGATGCCAAGCTGCTTTGCTTTTTCTTCCGTCAGGCTGCGGCTCCAGGCGACCACTGGCATGCCGAACGCGTGCGCCCGCGGAATCATTTCCTGCCCGATTTGCCCGACGCCGATTAACCCCAGCGTGCGGCCCAAGAGCCCTTTGGCTTTTGAGTATTCGGTTTTATTCCACTGGCCGGCGCAGGGCGATGACGTTGTCGGCAATGCGGCGGTCCAGCGCCAGGATCAGACCGAATGCCAATTCGGCGACGGCGACGGAATTCTTACCGGGGCAGTTCGAGACGTAGACGCCGCGTTTGCTGGCGGCGGCCACGTCGATAGTGTTGAAACCGGCGCCGGCGCGGACAACGAGTTTCAGCTGGCCGGCTTCGAGCATTGGTTCGGTGACTTGCGTGGAGCGCACCACCAGTACGTCGGGCTGCTTGTCGCGGACGGCATCGACCAATGCCTGATCTTTGAGCTTGGGCTCGTACAATACCTCGTAACCCTTGGCGGCCAGGGCGTCGCGGCCGAAGGTTTCAAACGCGTCAGCAATCAGAACACGCACGGCAGGAATCCTCGCAGAAAAGGCGGGTGTGAGTCGATAAACTACTATCGCAAAGCGCTCGGCGGACTGCAAGTAATGGACGCGCGTATAATGCATCTATGCGATATCTAGTGCGAGCGCGCGTGAAGCCGGGCCGTGAAACCGATCTGCTTCAGGCAATTCAAACCGATACGCTGGGCCAGGGGTCGGTGGCCGAGGGGGAGTATCTACGCAACATGCAGGAGGCCCGGCTGTTTGCGGACGGGACGGCCCGCTGGGTGGAAGTTTGCTATTGCCCGACGCCATTGCAGGAGGAGCGGCCCTACTGGGAACAGTATTTCGACCTGGTGAAAGTGCAGGATGCCCACGGTCGGCACAAGTGCCGCGATGAGAATGGCACGGAACCCTGGGCCTGCGAGAATTGCGACTGCACAAAGCGGCTCGAAGAGCGCCTGGGCAATAGCGGGCGGCCATTCCTGGCGGAATTGGGGAAAACCCACTGACAAGCGCGGTCCGCCGCGGGGGATCAGTACCGCCCCTAGTTGATTTGTTCGCCGCTGATCTGATTGGTGATGGTGTCTTTCGGATTGCCGGCGACCTTGGCGAAGAACCAATCCAGGCCGCTGCCGCCGTTCAGCTTGTTGGCGGCGGCGTCGTTCTTCACGGTCGTGGAACTAAGCCTCGGCGCACCGACCACGCTGCCGGCCTTCAAGGCGGCCACACGGGTGGTGTAATCGAGATCGGTGCGGGACCAGTAGGCCAGCAGATTGTCGATCTGTGCGATGTTGGCATCGAAAGTGGTTGTGCCGGCAAACATGATATCTTCACCGCTGGTGCTATTGAGCGTGTCGGCGCCCAAACCGCCGAAGAGCAAGTTGTGGCCGCTGCCGGCGGTCAGTGTGTCGTTGCCGCCGCCGCCGATCAAGGCATCGTTTCCATTATCGCCGGTAATAGTGTCAGCCGCCGACCCGCCGCGCACCACGCTGATGTTGCTCACGCCGCCGGCAATGTTCGTGGCGGTGCCAGCTGCCAAATTCACATTGACCGAGGTGGTGAAGGCGGCGTAATCGAGCATGTTGATTCCCGCGCCGCCGTCGATGTGGCCGCTCATCGCCTTGGCTTTGCCGACAACGAAGTTGTCGTTCAGCGCGCCGCCGGTCAGGTTCTCCACCGACGAGAACGTGAACGTGTTCACTTTGCCGGTGTTGGTGTTGGAAATGCTCCAGGAGTTTGCCTGGTTCGGCCCGATCAACGCATCGGAGCCGCTGACGCCGCCGACCATTCCTTCGATATTGGCAATGCTCGCAGCGCCGGTGGCGGTCAAAGAGTTCAAGTTGACGGCGACCGGCGAAGTGTATGCGGAGTACTTAAGAGTATCGACGCCGGCGCCGCCGTCGATCTTGCCGGATACGCCTGCGCCGTTGGCGAAGGTGAACGTGTCGGCTGCCGTGCCACCGGTCAGATTGCTCATGCCGGTGAAGCTGACGCCGCCCACGTTGCCGGCATTCGCGCCAGTTATATTCCATGCGGAAGCCTTGTTCGAGCCGGTCAAGCTGCTTCCCGACGAGGCGACAATGCTTTGGATGCCGGCGAAACTGCCGGCGCCAGTGGCAGTGTTGGTTTGCAGACTGACCACGATCGGCGTGGGATACGCCGAATAATCCAAGGTATTGACGCCCGTGGCACCGTTGATCTTTCCGCTGACGCTGCCACCGGCGCTAAAGCGGAAGGCATCGGTCGAAGTGCCGCCGGTGAGATTCTCGATGGTGTCGAACGAGTTTCCGTTCAGCGTGCCGGAATTGAAGCCGGTGATATTCCAGACGTTGGCCAGATTGGGTGCGATCAGCGTGTCGGTGCCGTCACCGCCGGAGAACGAGATTGGCGCCGTGACCGAGATCACCTGGCCGTTGATCGTGGCGGTGCTCAATTGCAGCGTGTCGTTGCCCGCCAGGCCGTACACATATACGGTGCCGGTGGGAATATAGGTGCCCAGCACGACTGCCTTATTCTTTGTGGTAGCATTGCTGATCATTACCTTGATCGCGCCGGCGGCGTTGACCGGCAACAGCGTAATGATGTCGTTGCCCGCCGTGCCATTGATGTACAACGACTGGTCCACCGGCGGTGGCGGGGGCGGCGCCGCGGGCGCGGTCACCGATTCGATCAATGCCGTCGACGCACTGCCCAAATTCGGGGTGATGGGATTGTACGTGGCCGTGATGCTGTGGGTGCCTGCGGCAAAAGTGGTATTCGTGTAGGTGGCGACGCCGCCCGCCAGCGTGATAGTTGCCAGGGTGCTAGTGCCATCCTTGAACGTGACGGTGCCTGTCGGCGTGCCGGAGCTGCCGCTCACCCTGGCGGTGAAGGTAACGCTTTGGCCGGTGGTGATCGACGTGTTGGACGATGTCAGACCGGTAGTGGTCGCAATGCTTACTTGCACTTGCACGCCGGTGGTCGCTTGAGCGGTCGTCGGCGTGTCCTGAATGTTGCCGGCATTGTCGGTTGCCACGCTCAAGAAGCTATAGGTGTGACCATTCGCGCCGTTGAATGTGGCCGAAGTGCTGGTCGTGTCATGCTGCCAGCGTGTGAACTGGCCGCCGTTGTCGGAGACGTAAACGTCGTAGCTCGCGATGCCCGAACCGCCGCTGTTGTCCTGTCCGGTCCAACTGACGGTGAACGAGGAAGAAGTTTGGGCGGCCGCCAACGCATTCACCGAGCTGGTTGGCGCGGTGGTATCGTTGGCGAGCACCAATGGATCGACCGAAGTGGAATCCGCGGAGTACGAGAGCGGCGGGTCGAAGTTGCCGACAATTGGCGTGGCGAATTCGTCGAGCAAATTGGAGTACAGATCGACCCCCAGCGGCGTGGGAGCAAACGGATGATTCAGCACGCCGTTGGTTGGATTGACCAGGAAATTGACCGATGCCTGAATGTTGGGATTCGGTCCGGTGAGGGCCGGAGGCAGCGGGATGCGGCGGCCCACGCCGGGCACGTCGAAATCGTTGGAGATCAGGAAGAATTCTTCGGCGGTATCTTCGGGCACCGTGCCGGCGCGGCCAGGCACCCACAGGCCGACGTCGGTAATGCCGTCGCCATCCATATCGGCGGCCAGCGGAATTTCGCCGACGCCGGGGAAGCCGAAGTTGATGGTGGCGTCGATGTTGCCGCTGTAGACCACCGGCGTGCCGGGGCCGCCGGGCTGCGTGCCGAAGTTGAAGTAGAAGACGTCGGTTTTCCAAGTGGCCAGGTCTTCGATGCCGTCGCCGTTGAAATCGCCCGTCAGCGGGAAGCCGCGCAGGGCGGTGGTCACTTCGGTGTCGCCGGCGTCGATCATGTAGTTGTGATTGCTGTCCAGCCAGAAGTGCGTGCCGTCGAACTCGCCCACCTCATCGCCGTTGGCCACATTGCCGTCGAAGTTTCCAGCGAAGGCGATGCCGCTGGGGTTGAACGTGACGCCGTTGATCGAGAAGCCTGTGGGCTGGAAGCGATAAATATCGCCGGCGCTGGGGTCGATCACGCCGTCGCTGTTGGTGTCGATCAGCCAGCGGAAGCCGCCGGCGGTGGGATCGTTGCCGTAGGCGGCCAATTTGTCGAAGCCGTCGGCCGGCAGCAGCATGTTCCGCACGGGCAATTGGTTCTGGAAGTTGCCGGCAAACACGCTGTCGTGCACGCCCATTTGCGATACCACGCCGATCAGCGTGGGAGCGATTTGCAGCGTAAAGGTGAGATCGCGGTTGACGAAGTCGAGATTCTGCGGATCGTAGATGAAGTTGCCGTTGGCGTCGATGTACACGCGGCTGGCGGCAAAATCGCCCAATTCCGGCCGGCTGTCGATGGTGAAGCGAGCAGTGAAGTTGCCGCCGGGCAGGCCGTTGCCGGTGGGGAACGTAGGCTGATTGACCGGTTCCTGGGCATTGCTTTCACCGTCGAGCTTGTTGCCTGCCGGATCGCGGATGACTTCGTCGTCGATGTACAGCGTGTAACGGTCGTCGGGCAGCGCGATCGGATTACCGTTGGCATCGGTGAAGCGCAATTGAATAGTGCCTGTGGCGGGCTGACCGGGCGTAGTGGGGGTGACGACGTTGGCATAGACCTTGAAGGCGATGCGGCCGTTGGCGTCGCCGATGAGCGTGATGCCACCGTCGGCGTGGTCGTTGCCTTCGACCAGTTCCGGTTTGAATGCGATTTCGTTCAAGAACGGCGCGAAGCGCGGCGGCAGATCCTGCACGTTGATCGTAATGGCGTACGTCAGCGGCGTGGGGCCTTGCTCGGCGTTGTCGGGCTTCAGGCCGAACAGGTTGTAATTCAGATTTTCGCCGTCGACCGTGGTAATGGTCGGATCGGAAATTCGCACATCAGTAATTTGCGGTCCGTTGGTGTCGATTTCGATTTGGAACGGCGCGGTGACCGGCGAGCGGTTGCCGGCCAGATCTTCGGCGGTGGCGACGATATTGCGGATGCCGTCGCGGAGGAAGAACGTTGGATCGTTCAGGTCGACCGTCGAAGTTAACTGCCATTGCCCGTTCGGGAAGGCGTTGGTGCCATCCAGCGGAATGGCGACGGTTTCGCCGATGAACACGTAACCGGCGGGGAACGGCTGGCCGAAGTTCGGGTTTGCCGGGTTGGTGATCTGGGCATAGAGGCGAACGATCGAATTGGCTTCGGCATAACCCTGGAACGTCGGCGCGGTGACGTTGGTGACGTTGTCGCTGAACGTTTCGGGTTCGGTATCGACGCCGCTGTCGCTGCCCGGCGTCAATCCGCCGCCGCCACCGGGGGCGAAGCCGAACTGAATTGGCGGAGGCACGGTGTCGATGATGATTTGCAGCGGCGCGC
Organism: Pirellulales bacterium; assembly: GCA_963773925.1. Taxonomy (GTDB): domain Bacteria; phylum Planctomycetota; class Planctomycetia; order Pirellulales; family JADZDJ01; genus CAVRAW01. The sequence continues at coordinate 64,779 of CAVZDC010000005.1, read as the reverse complement.
TGCGCGGGCCGAAGGCGGTTTTGATCGTGGGAATCGTGCCGGTTCCGGACGGATCGATGATTTGGATTCGCGCGGTGATGTTGTGCGTGCCGTCGTCCAGCGTATCGCTGGCGTTGTTGGGAGTTGCGCCTCCCTGGCTGCCGACCGTCAACACGTACAAGTGCGGGACGCCGGGCACTGGCTGGGCGAAGCCGATGAAGGTGCCGTCGTTGGGATCGAGCGTGTGATTCGTGGAGGGATTGTTGGAAGTGCCGGGGGCCTGCGTCATCGCGCCGCCGCCGCCGTCGTACACGGCCACGCGGAAGTTGCCGCTGCCGGTAGGCACAATGGTCGTGGACGAATTGAAATTGATCGGAATGGCCGAGGTGCCGGGCACGCCGCCATTGGTTGGGTTGCCGGGGATATCGTTCAGCAGGAAGGAATCGTCGACCCAGATATAAATGGTGGGCTTGGCGAGCGTTGAACCTGCGGGAGCGGGGAGCATTCCGGCGGTGCCGGCGGCGGCCGCTGCGGCTGCGCTGGCGGTGGTATCGAAGCCGCCATTAGTGACGTTGTCGAACTGATCGCGGCCGCTGTCGCTGGGCGGAGCGTTGGGAGGCAGGTCTCCCGTGTCGGGAGTGCCTTGGGTGGTAAGCGGTGCGTTGGGTTCACCGTTGGGAACGGCGCTGGACAGATCGATGACGCCCGGAGCGGCCAGTGCGGTGTTGACGACCGTGAAGTTGTAGCCGTTCACGACCGAGGCATTTTGCGAGCCGTCGGTGTTGGCGCCGAAGACGCGCAAATAGTACGTCTGACCCTGGACCACCGGGATGCGGATGCGGGCGTTCATGGTCGTGCCGACCGAGCCGAAGTTGGCCGGCGCGCCGGTGGCGATGATGTTGCCGTTGACGTCGAGCACTTGGATGTTCAGGTTGCCGCCGGCCGGGAACAGGGCGGAATCGTAGAGGTTGAAGTAAACCTGGAAATCCAGCGTGCCGGTGTTTTGGGCGACCACGCGGTAGTAATCCTGATCGGCCGGAACGAACGGGAATTCGGCGTTGTTGGGGAAGATCGCGACGTTCTGCACGTTGATCGTCGGACCTGAGCCGAGGAACGCGGCGTTGAACGGACTGCCGTTCACCGGATTTTGATTGGGCTCGTAGAGATCCGGGCCGAGGATCAGCAAGTTCGGCTGGCCGAGGAACGGACCGGCAATTTGGTCGGTGCCGACGAACGGCGAGACCGTTTGGATGTTGACGTAGTTGACGTCGGGGTATTGCACGTTGGGGCCCGGAGTCAGCGGTCCGCCATAAGTGCGGACTGTGCCGCTGTTGACTTCGGCGCCGCGGTTGACGACGACGAAATCGGAATTGGGCAACTGGCCGCCGGTTGGGGTGGCGAGCACGAGTGCATTGTTTTCACCGCTGCTGTTGCCGCCGCCATCGACGTTGATTAGCAGGTTGTTGGTGTTGCCGACCGGGTTAACGAGGCTTTGCGGGAATTGCGTGCCCGGGGCCGGCGTGACGAGGAACGTATCCTGACCGGCGAGGCCCTGTGCGTTGAGCACTTGGATGTCGGGGCCGAGCGTGACGGTTTTGAAGATCACGTTGGCGACGTTGGTGAGCGTTGCGGTGCGCAGGCCTTGATCGATCGAGATCAGATCGCGACTGGCGGTGCCGATGAACGTGACGGAATCGGAAGTGCTGCCGGCGGTGCCGTTGATCGTGAACGCGGCGGTGGTGTTGGTGAAGTTGAACACCGTGTTGATGTTGGCTTCGTAGAACGTGCCTGCGGACGGCCCGGTCGGCGTATAGGTAAACGAATTGGGTGACTGGTTGCCGTTTACAGTGAGCGAATTTCCGCCCGTGTTCATGTTGACGATTTCGACGCCGGTGATTACCACAGTGCCCGGGCCGGAGTTGTACCCTTGGATCGAAGTGGGAGGCGTGCCAGCGGCGGGGTTGGCCATGGTGACCGATACCGGGCCGGTGGCGCCGGTGATATTCAAGCTGTCGCTGGCCGACGGGTCGCCGCCGTCGATCAGGATGCTCCACGGCAGGCCGCCGGTCAGATTGAACGCATCGTCGCCGTTTTGGCCGTTGAGTTCCAAAATTTTGGCGCCGGTCGGCTTGATCGGGACCGTGATGATGTTGTTGAAGGAGAGATCGGAGAGTTGCACCGTTCCGGCCGGGCCGAGCACGGTGAAGGCGTCGCTGTTGGGTGTGCCGTTGATGATGTCGATGTCGAGCGCGCCGCCCGCGTTGGCGAGCGTTACGCTGCCGGTGTTGCCCAAGTGGCTGAAAGACAGCGGCACAAGCGTGTTGCCGTTGGAGCCGTTGACGCCGATCGAGCCGGTGTCGGGGCCGCTTCCCGGAGGGCCGGAGTTGTAGGTGACGGTGTCGGTGCCGGTGGGCGTGGTGACGGTCAAGGCGTCGTTGCCGCCTTGGCCGTCGATGTTCAGTTGTTCGATCGTCGTGAAGTTCACTGTTGGCAGCGCGTTCACCTGCACGGCGCCGGAACCGATGGTGAGCGATGGGCTGTAGTTGATGGCATCGGTACCGGTGGTGCCGCTGACGATGAGCGTATCGCCGTTGGTCGTGGGATCGCCGCCGTTGACGTTGATGCTGGTAAGTCCGGTCGGCGTATTGGGATTGTTGAGACTGATTTGGTCGCTGCCGGCCAAGGCGTTAATGGTGAGCGACGTTTTGTTCATGAACTCGATGGGTTCATAACTATCGATACTTACCTGGCCCCACGTGGCGGCCGGAGTGTTGGACAGATAATTCGCCAGGTTGCTGAAGCCTTCGATGTAGTTGATGGCATTGGCGGCGTTGGTGCCGTAAACGGTGAGCGGGCCGGCGACGAGATCGAAGATCGGCGCGAGGTTCAGGAAGTTGACGAGCTCATTGCCGCCGGCGAACGTGAGAGCATTCGTGCCGGAGCCAAGTTGAGAGCCCGGCGTGTAGCTGTCGGCGGTGGCGGTGCCGCCGGTTAACGTGAGGGCGTTGGTGCCGGCGCCGCCGTCGTAGACGATGGGAATAGTGACGGGGCCAGTGGTGCTGTCGACGGTGAGGTTGTCGTTGCCATTTCCGCTGAGGATCACCAGGCTTTCGGTGTTGGAATTCGGCAGAGTGACAGTTTGCAGCCCGTTTACCTGAACTGTGGTGTTTGTTCCACTGCGGGTGGCGGTGATGTTATCGGCGCTGCTGGTGCCATTGACCGTCACTGTGTCGCTGCCGCTGGCTGGGTCGATGGTGAATGCGCCGGCTGCGGCTGAAATATTGGAGAAATTGAAAACGGTGTTGGTAACTGAATCGGTGACCGTGCCGGCGTTCGTGTTAGTAGGAGAATAGACGAAGGCGTCGGGCTGAGCGGTGCCATTGACGGTGACGGTATTGCCGTTGGCATTCAGATTAGCGATGTCGACTCCGATCAGCACGACCGTGCCGCCATAGCCGGTGACAGTAGTGTTGCTGAATGGCAGTGTATTGTTGCCGATGTTGACTGTCACCGCGCCGGTGGCAACGGACAGGTTGACGACGGGGTCGCTGTCCTGAATTTCGGTCAATAGGTAGGGCAGACCGCCTTGAATGTTGAATGAATCAGGCCCGCCCAATCCGAACAATTGGAGTTCGTTGATCGAAGTGGTAGTTAACAACGGCGTCGTTTCGGTTTCAGTCGGAGTATTGGTGAACTCGATCACCTTGTCTGATCCGAGCGTGCCGACGGCGAAGGCATCTCCGGCACTTGTGCCGTACAGATTGAGAACATCGTGGCGGCCGGCATCCGTACTATTAAACGTAATGCCGCCGTTAACTCCTCCGACACCCTGGAAAACAAGGGGCACAAGCGAACTGTTGGTACCCAACATTCCGGCGATCGCGCCTTTATCGCCGGTGACTCCCGGAATGTACGTTATGGTGTTGCCATTACCACCATTGGCGGGCGACAGATACGTGAGGTTATCGTTTGCGCTGTCGCCCTGGTACACGAACTGTTCGACGCCGCCGGGGGAGGACAGATAGAAACCCGGGATCAAGAATGGAATTGCGGTAATCGTTGAATAGGTCAACGGATTGCCCGATGTCGTGTCGACGAATTGCGCGGTATCGACCGGCGAAGGCGTGCTGAAAGTAACGCCAGCCACGACGGGAATGGCGGCGGCTGCCGGGTCGGGGGCGTAAGTGACGTTTTGGGTGCCGGGGGTTTCCAGCACGATGGTATCGCCCACGTTGCCGGTTCCGGCTGAAGGCGTGCCGCCGGCGACGAAGATTTGCGTATTCCAGACGGCGTTATTGGGAGCCGGTTCCTGCACGTGAATCTGATCGTTGCCGGCCAAGGCGTCGACCAGTAGATTCGGCGTGTCGATGAACAGAATGTCCGGACCTTGGTTCACGCTGACGGTGAAATCCTGGACGCCGTTCGCGCCCAGGTTGTAAGTGGCGTCGCGGGCGATGATGGTGATGATGTCGTCGCCATTGGTGCCGAGGATCAAGCCTGGACTACCGCCGCCGATGACGACCACTCCTTCGATGTGATCCCAACTGATGCGTTGACGGCCGTTGGTATTCATGCCGCCTTCGTCGTCTTGCGGGCCCTGCTCGATGCTGAAGATGGCGGTGGGGTGCAGGTGGATCGAATCGCCGGGGGTGGAACCGATTGGATCGCCGCCGTCGACGAAAATAGTTGTGGCGGTGGAGGGAGTGACGTCGATGGTGTCGTTGCCGGCCAAGGCGTCGATTTCCAAATGCGCCAAGCTGGCGTTGTAGTTCACCACCAAAAATGCGTTCACGCGGACGGCATTGGCAGTGATGGTGTTGACGTCGATGGAGTCGGCGATTTGAGTGCCGACGACGAACAATTGATCGTTGCCGCCGTTGCCGTTGATGGCGAAGCCGCCGGCGGCCGTGGAGACGTTGCTGAAATTGAACACGGTATTCAATTCCGCGTCGGTCAGCGTGGCGGCGTTGCTGGCGGTGGGCGTGACGGTGATGCTGTCGTTGTGCATTGTGCCGGTGGTCGTGACCGTGTTATTTCCAGCATTGATGTTGGCGATTTCGATGCCCGAGAGCAGGATGGAATTGCCGAAGCCGGTGATCGTCGTCAGATTCGCCGAGCTACTGGTGATATCGCCCAAAGTTACTGCCACAGCGCCGGAGGCGCCGCTGAGATTCAGGGCATCGCTGGCCGACGGATCGCCGCCATCCAGCAACAGGGCGAATGACAACGGACCGGAGACGATGTAATTATCGTCGCCGGCCAGCCCGTTCAGTTCCAGAATTCCCACGCCGGGGGTTTTGATCGCGTTGGTGACCGGACTGAATGTGAACAGATCGGTAATTTGCACCGTGCCGGTGCTTCCGACGACGTTAATGCGATCGCTGTTGGCGGTGCCATTGACGATCAATGTATCCATGGTGCCGCCGGCATTGGCGAACGTCACGCTGCCGCTATCGCCCAAGTGGCTGAACGCAAGCGGCACACGAGTATTACCGGCCGCTCCGTTGATGGTGATCGTGCCGGAATCTTGCGTGGCGCCCGGGGTGTAGGTGTCGGTGTCGAAACCGCTCGGGGTAGTGACCGTCAGGGCATCGCCGCCCCCTTGGCCGTCGATTTTGAGTTGTTCGACCGTTGTGAAGTTGACGGTGGGCAAGCTGGTGATGGTAACTGTGCCTGCGCCGATAGTGGTCGAAGGCGTATAGCCGATCGTGTTGGCGGCGCTGGTGCCGTTGACGATCAGCGTGTCGCTGGCGGTCGGATCGCCGCCGTTGACCGTGATGCCGGTGAGGCCGGCGGGCGTGGATGGATTGTTGAGGTTGACGGTGTCATCGCCGGCGCCGGCGTCGATTTGCAATGTGACTTTGTTGACGAACTCGATCGGCGTCAGGTTATTGACCGAAACCAGGCCGCCGGACGCGTGGTTATTGAACGCGCCGCCGAGGGAGTAGTTGATTGCATCGTTTGCGCCGGTGGCAATCACGTCGAGAAGTTGAGCGGTGACATCGTCGAGCAGCGTTTCTGTATTGACGAAGTTCAGGAACTGAGTGCCGACAGCGTTGGTGAACAGCGTGTCGCTACCTGCGCCGGGTAGCGGGCCGGGCGTGTAGGTGTCGATATCGCAAGTGCCGGTGAGCAACGCGGTATCGGTTCCGGTGCCGCCGTCGAAGGTGATCGGGATAAAGACGGGGCCGCCACTGCCATCGACTTTGAGATTATCGTTGCCGGCCAGGCCGTTGATCACCAACGAAGCGGTGTCGGCGGTCACGATGGTGGCGGTCAACATGCTGTTGACGGTAACCAGCGTGTTCGCGCCAGATCGAATGACGGTGATGTTGTCGTCGCCCGCAGTGCCATTGATGGTCACGGTGTTGCTGCCCGCCTGCGGATCGATGACAAAGAAGCCAGCAACCGGCGAGACATTCGGTGAAATTGTAAACGGGGCCAAAGCCTGCATCGGTCACGGTGCCGGCTTCAGCGCCGGTGGGCGTGTAGGTGATTGCATCGGGTTGGCCCGTGCCCAAAATCGTGAGGGCGTGGCTGTTGACGTCCAGATTTACGACTTCAACGCCGGTAAGGTCGATCGTGCTGCCGTAGCCATCGACTTCCGCGCCGGGGTCGAGCCGGTGGTATCGCAGAAATCGGCGGTCACATTACTGCTGGCGGTTTGCAGGCTGACGATGTCGCTGCCGGAGGGATTGCCGCCGTCGATGCCGATGAATTCGTAGGGCTGCGGACCGTAGATGAGGAATACGTCGTCGCCGTCGAGGCCCAGTAATTTGAGCCGGAAGATGCCGGGAGTGAAAATGGGAACCGAAAATGAATTAAGGAGCTCGCCGGTCGTGGGCAGCGCTTCGAAATTGTCGCTGGCAGCGGTGCCGTACACGGAGAGGATATCGTCGGCGCCGTCGTTGTTCGTGTTAAAGGTAATGCTTCCGCCCGAACCAATGTGTTGGAACGAAAGCGGCACGAGGGTTGTCGATGGATTGCCGGTGACGATCGCAATGGTGCCGGAGTCGACGACCGTGCCGGGCGTGTAGGTGATGCCGCTGCCGCCGATCGGCGTGGTAACCGTCAGCGCGTCGTTGCCGCCTTGGCCGTCGATCACCAGCGATTCCGTGGTGGTAAAGGTAATCAGCGGCAATGCATTTACTTGTACGGTGCCTGAGCCGATGGTGGCCGAGGGGCTGTAGTTGATCGTGTCGTTCCCGCTGGTGCCGTTGACGATGAGCGTGTCGCTGGCAGTGGGTCGTCGCCGTTGACAAAGATGTCGGTCAGGTTCGTGGGTGTGCCGGGATTGTTCAGGTTGATCGTATCGTCGCCCGCCAGGCCATTGATGGTGAGCGTTGTTTTGTTGCTGAACTTGATCGGCTCGTAGCTATCGATGCTGACGATGGCGTAAACGAACGGATTGTTGGAGATGAAGGGCGAGAAGGCGGTAGCGCCCATGTAGTTGATGGCATTGGAGGCGTTGGTGCCGTTGACCGTCAGCGGGCCGGCGACGGTGTCGATGATCGGCGCCAGATTCATGAAGTGGATCAGTTCCTCACCCGAGGCAAATGTGAGGTCATCCGTGCCCGAGCCGAGCTGTGAACCGGGCGTATAGATGTCGCTAGTGGCCGTGCCGCCAAACAACGTGAGCGAATTGGTGCCGGGGCCGCCGTCGTAGGTAATAGGAATAGTGACTGGTCCGTTGGTGCTGTCGACGCCGAGGTTGTCGTCGCCGGTACTGCCTTCGATCACCAGGCTTTCGGTGTTGGCGGTGACGATGAAGACGGTTTGCAGGGTGCCAACTTGCACCGAAGTATTGGCGCCGTTCGGGGCGGCTGCGATGTCGTCGTTGCTGCTGGTGCCGTAGACGGTGACGGTCGCCGCCCATGGGATCGATGAGGAAGGCGCCGGTGCCGTCGGAGACGCCGCTGAAGTTGAAGACCGTGTTCAGGCCGGCCACGCTGAAAGTTCCGGCCAGCGTGCCGGTGGGCGTGTAAGAGACATTTTCGGGTTGCGAGGTGCCGTTAACGGTTAGTGTTTGACCATTGAGGCTGAGGTTGACGACTTCGTCGCCTTGCAGGGTGATCGTGCCGCCGAAGCCGGTGATGGTGGTGTCGGTGGAAAGTGCGGTGTTGCCCAAGTTCACGGTCACAGGACCGGAAGGATTGATAAGGTTGACGATGTCGCTGGCCGATGGATTACCGCCGTCGATAATCAAATTGTCGTAGGGGAGCGCTACATTGTTATTCTCCATGCACACGACGTTGAACTGGTCGTCGCCGTCTGCGGCGTGCAGGGCCAGCGTCGAAATCGACGGGGTGAGCACTTCGATCATCACCCGCACGTTGCCCGGCTCGTCGAGGCGATAAACGTCGAGCGATCCGCCGTCGTCGGGATCTAAATTGAATTGATCCGCCGCGGCGCTGCCGTAGACATCGAGAGAATCGGATCGGCCTTCGTTGGCGTTGCTGAATTCGATCGAAGCGCCGTCGCCGACGTGCTGAAACGTCAACGGAGTTAATTGGTCTCCGCCGACCTCGTGGCCGGTAATGGTGGAAGTATCTGAAACGACGCTGGACGTTAAGGTTAAGTTGTTCCCGTCGCCGTCGTTGCCCGGGGCGATGTAGGCTAGTTGATCGTTGCCGCCTTGGCCGTCGATAACCAGCGATTCGATGGTGGTGAAGTTGATAGTGGGATTGGAATTTACGTTCACCGAACCGGAGCCCAGGGTGTCGGGGCGATAGTCGATATCATCTTGGCCGCTGGTGCCGTTGACGATGAGCGTGTCGCTGGCAGTGGGGTCGTTTCCGCGGACGGTGATATCTTGAAGGAAGTCGGAAGTATCGCCTGTGGGAGCGGCTCCAGATTGGATATTAATGGTGTCGTCGCCGGCGCCAGCGAAGAGATCCAAGTGGTCTTTTTTGGTGAAGGAGATCGGTTCGAAGTTGTCGATCGTGACTAATCCACTGCCCGACTGGGAGGTGTAGTTAATTGCGTTGTTTCCATCCAACACACTTGCTCCAGCGAGCCCGGGCGCGATGACGAAAATTGAAGCCGGCAGGGCATCGTCTACCGGTTCAATGTTTTGGAAATAGATGAATTGATTGTTGCTGGCATCGAATACAGAGCTAGCTCCGGAACCGGGCGATGCTCCGGGCGACAATTCGTCGGAAGAGATCGTCGGGCCGCCGGTTTGCCGTAATAGGAGTTGGTCGAAGCCGGTGCCGCCGTCAAAGTTAATTGCATCGATTACATCGATCAACCCGTTCGAACTGTCGACTCGTAGAGTATCGTTACCGGAAAATCCGAAGACGTTAATTTGTGTGATGGAGCTGAGCGTGAACTGGCCGTTGTTGGCGTTAACCGACACGTTCAATTTCGTTGGATCGCCGGAATCGCGTTGGAGAATGAAGCTATCGTTTTCGCCGACGAAATCTTGATCGCCATTGAGCGTGAGGATGCCCGCCGAAAATGAGATGGCAGACAACAGGCGGCGCTCTTCAAGGCGCTCTAGCGATCCGGAGAAAGAGCTGGGGCGAGATCGCGGCTTCCAGAATTTTTGCCCGCGCGTGGCCTGATTGTTTTTGCGCCCCAAACGATTGCGGAACCAGTTGCGTCGCATCGGTGTAGCCTCTTGTTGCCAACGTCAAAGTGCGGACTGCGATCCACGTTGCCTCTCCTCTTTGTTCCTTGCGCCGCCCGGTAAGCGCGCAGCCCGGTGCATTCCCATTGCAATTAGCCGTTGAGAATAAGCAGCGGCAAACTGAAAGTCAACGAAATCGCCACAGTTTGCCTAAATTGATAGTCGGGGGAGATGAGCCCCTCGAAGCGCTTAGCGACGCGGCCGACCGGCCAGCATCGCGGATTGAAAAGCCCGGAAGAATCCGGGCCAAAATCACGTCCGGCCGAAGTGCGCGGAGATGGCGTAAGCGCAAGCGCTTAACGGCCGCCGCTAGCCACCTAAACCGGACTTAATTCACCTGCTCACCGGTGATCTGGTTGTTGATGGTATCTTTCGGTGAACCCGAGCTTGGCGAAGAACCATTCCAGGCCGCTGCCGCCGTTCAGCGTGTTGACCGCCGTGTCGTTCTTCACTGTGGTGGAACTGAGCTTCGGCGCGCCGGAGACGCTACCAGCCTTGAGCGCGGCAACGCGAGTGCTGTAATCCAGATCGGTGCGCGACCAGTACGAGAGCAGGTTGTCGATTTGTGTGAGGTTGTTGTCGAAGGTGGTGGTGCCGCTGAAGAAGATGCTTTCGCCGGCGCCGCCGGTGATGGTGTCGCCGCCCAAGCCGCCGAAGAGCAAGTTGTGGCCATTGCCGGCGGTGATGTTGTCGTTGCCGCCGCCGCCGATCAGGGCATTGTCGCCATCATCGCCGGTGATGTTGTCGGCCGCCGAGCCGCCGCGCACCACGCGAATGTTGCTCACGCCGCCGCCGATGTTGGTGGCAGAGCCAGTCGCCAGGTTCACGGTGACCGCGGTGGTGTAGGCCGCGTAGTCGAGCATGTTGATGCCTGCGCCGCCATCGATGTGGCCACTCATACCCTTCGCCTTGGCCAACACGAAGTTGTCGTTAGCCGCGCCGCCGGTCAGATTTTCCACTGCCGAGAAGGTGAAGCCATTCACTTTGCCGGTGTTGGTGTTGCTGACATTCCAGGTGTTGTTCTGATTGGGGCCGACCAGCGTATCCGAGCCGCTGGAGCCACCGACCATGCCTTCGATGCCGGCGATGCCAGCCGCGCCAGTGGCGGACATCGAGAACAGGTTCACGGTGACGGCCGACGAGTACGCCGAGTATTTCAAGCTATCGGTTCCGCCGGCGCCGCTGATTGTGCCGTTGACCCCCGCGCCGTCGGCGAAGTTAAAGGTGTCGTTCTTTGTGCCGCCGGTGAGATTGCTCACGCCGGTAAACGACATTCCGTTAACGTTGCCGGCGTTGGTGCCGGTAATGTTCCAGGTGATCGCCTTGTTGGGGCCGACCAGGGTGGTCGATCCACCCAGGATACTTTGAATACCCGAGAAGCCGCCGGTGCCGGTGGCCGCGGCGGTTTGTAGGTTGACGGTGCTGGCCGCGCCGTAGGCTGAATAATCCAAGGAGTTGGCGCCGGCGCCTCCGGCGATTTTTCCGGACAGGCTGCCGCCGGCGCTCATGTGGAACACGTCGGCCTGGCTGCCGCCGGTGATGTTCTCGATGCTATCGAACGGATTGCCGTTGAGCGTGCCGGAGTTCGCGCCGGTGACATTCCAATTGTTCGCCACGTTGCCGGCGACCAGTGTGTCGCTGCCGGCCAGGCCGTACACATAGATGTGGCCCGTCGGGTTGAACGTGCCCAACGAGGTTGTTTTGCTGCCGGTCTTAATCGACACGCTGACGCCGCCGGCGGCAGGAGCGCCGAGGGTAATGATGTCGTTGCCGGTGGTGCCGCTGACGAACAGCGCGGTCAAAGCGGGGTTGCTCGGATCGGCTTCGAGCGCGGCGCTGGCGATTTTTTCCACCAGCGTCGACGACACGCTGCCGATGCTCGGTGCGACGGCATTGTACGTCGCCGTGATGTTGTGGCTGCCGACTGCGAGGCTAGTGGTGCTGAGTGAAGCCACGCCGCCGACCAGCGTGACGGTCGACAGAACTTTCGTGCCGTCTTTGAAGGTAACGGTGCCGATGGGTATCGGGTTGCTGAAGTCGGTCGCGCCGACGGTGGCTGTGAACGTGACCGCTTGTCCCGGCACGACGGTGCCGGCGGAACTCGTCAGCGCGGTGGTGGTAGCGGACGAAATCGAAATGGTTGTGGTCGCTTGCGCGCCGCTGGGAGTCAACTTGCACGTTGCCGGAGTTATCCGTCGCCACGCTGAAGAAGCTGTAGTTGTGGCCGTTGGCGCCGGTGAAAACGGCCGAGGTTGCGGTCGTGGCCGATTGCCAAAGCGTGATAGTTTCCGCCGTTGTCGGAGACGTAAATGTCGTAGCCGGCGATGCCGTTGCCATCGCTGCCGCTCCAACTGACGGTGAAGGAGCGCGAGGTTTGCGTGGCGGCCAAAGCATTGACGGAGCTGGTTGGAGCGATAGTCGTCGGTTGCAACTGCGGCGAGTGGATGGCACCAGCGGCGGATCGAAGTTGCCGACGATCGGCGTGGCAAACTCGTCGAGGAAGTTCGAGTACAAGTCGTTGCCCAGCGGCGTGGGGGTAAACGCGTGGTTCAGCAGGTTGAATGCCGCGGCAGGATCGGTCAGCCCGGTGTTGCGCGGCAAACCCGTGGCGGGATCGAAGTCGTGCGAGATCAGGAAGAATGTTTCGGCGATATCGGCGGTGGTGCTGCCGGCGCGGCCGGGAACCCACAAACCGATGTCGGTGATGCCATCGTGATCCATATCGGCGGCGAGCGGAACTTCGCCGACGCCGGGGAAGCCGAAGTTGATCGTGGCATCGACAGCTCCGGTGAATTGGGCCGGAATACCCGAGTTGCCGCCTGTGCCCGGGATGCCGAAGTTGAATTGGAAGACGTCGGTTTGCCAGGTAGCCAGATCGATGGTGCCGTCGCCGTTGAAGTCGCCGACGATCGGGAAGCCGCGCAGCGCGGAGGTGATTACGGTGTCGCCGGCATCGATGACGAAGTTGTGGTTGGTGTCGAGGAAGAAGTGGGTTTGGTCCCACAGCCCGATTTCGTCGCCGTTGGCGGCGTTGCCGTCGAAGTTGCCGGCAAACGCGATGCCGCTGCCTTTGAACACCACGGGGGCGCCGTTCTGATCGAACATGGTGAAGCCGGTGGGCTGCAGCGAGAGCAGATCGGCGGTGCCGTTGTCGTCGGTATCCAACAGCCAGCGGAAACCGACCGCGGCCACCGGATCGGTGCCGTACAAGCCGAGCTTCGAGAAACCGTCGGCGACGCCACGTGCGTCCGCGAAGTTGCCAGCGAACACGCTGTCGTGCACGCCCAGTTGGGCGCGGCCTACCAGCGTGGGATCCAACTGCATGGTGAAGATCAGGTCGCGGTTGGTGAAGTCGAGGTTCTGCGGATCGTAGATGCTGTTGCCGTTGATATCGATGTACACGCTGGCCGCGGCGAAGTTGCCGAGCTCGGGCCGCGTATCGACGGTGAAGCGGGCCACAAAATCGCCGCCGGAGTGGCCGTCGCCGCTGGGGAAGAATGGTCCGTTGTTGGGCTCGGACGCATTGCTTTCGCCGTCCAGGCGGTTTTGCGCCGGGTCGCGCAGGCTGTCGTTGATGGTGAGCGTGAAGCGATCATCGGGCAGCGCTTGCTCGAAGATAATTTGGATTTCACCGGTGGGAACCGCGTTCAGCGAAACCGGATCGTTATGAATGCGGACTTCCTTGATGGCCACGATGCCGTTGGCATCGCCGACCACCGAGAACAGACCGCGGGCCTGGTCGGCGGTGAGCATGTAGTCGATCGCCGGGTACAGGAAGCCAGGAAAGCGGGCCGGGAGATCTTTGAAGTTGATCGTGATGGCGTTGACCAACGGCGTGGGGCCCTGCGGAGCGTTGCCCGGCTTGAGGCCGAACAAGTTGTAGTTCAGGTTTTCGCCGGCGGTGCCGCCCAGCGGGGTGTTGGGATCGCTGATCCGCACGTCGGTGACTTGCGGGCCTTCGAGATCGGCGGCGCTGACGCCCGGCAGGCCGGTGATCAGGGCGGCGATGTTGTTGAAGTCGTAATCATTGATCGAGGGGGGCGAAGCGCCGCGCACACGGACGTAAATCGTATTGAATTGCGGGAAGCTCGGATCGTTGGTGGCGGCGAAAGTCGCAGTTTTACCGCTGCCATCTGGGTTGGCGATGCCGCTGGTGATCAGCACGCCGTTGGCATCGTAAATATCGAGCAACAGGTCGCCGTTGCCGGGCAAGCCGGGTCGCCCATTGGACAAAGTGGCCAGGGTCTTGAAGAGAATGCCGACCTGGATATGTGCCGGTGGCCTGCGGACGGAACACGTAGAAATCGTTGTCGCCCGGGAGATTGAAACCTGGAATGCCGGCTGGATCGATGTTGGGGCTGGTGGGGATTGCGCCGATGCGCTGCAGTTGGGCGGAATTGGGCAGCGTGTCGTTGTATTCGTACGGATCGGTGTGGAATACCTTGATGCGGCCGGCCATGTCGGTGCCGGTGCCGCCGGTGATGGCGTCGATCGGCGTAATGTCGACGCGCTCGATGTTGTTGTAAACCACGGGGGCGAATGCGCCGACGGTGATCGAACCGCTGTGGTTGTCGTCGGCTTGCCGCCACAAGATCAAATCGCCCAGTCCGTCGTCGTTGACGATCAGACGGTCGCTGGCGTTGGGCGATCCGCCGTCGACGTCGAAGCGCAGCGCGGCGCCGGGAGTGGTGGTTTCCAGCGTGTCGGTCACGCTGATGCGGATCAGATCGTCGCCAGCAAGGCTGTTGATCTTGGCATCGAACACGTTCGAGAACGCAAAGCCCTGGATGAACAAGTTTTGCCGATAGGTGAAGTGGGTTGCATCGGTCTGATTGACGTCGATAAGGTCGGCCGCTGCGGTGGCGTTCAGGCCGATGATGTCTTTCTGCCGCGGTGGCGCTGCCGGTGACCGTGATGTTTCCGGTGAAGTTGCTATAGCCGAAGATCGGGTAAGTTGGCGCGGTGAATCCGGTGGAGACGACTTGCAGACCGCCAGCCCCGACGGCGAAGGGGGTAAAGTCGAATTCATCGGTCGAGATTGGTTCCGGCATTCTTAACCTCCCAAGTAGCCGCAGGCGCCGTGGTGGGGGCGTTCAATTGGACAGAGCCCACGCGCTGCGTCGTTAGGTTAAGGCCGGCGGCCAAGGTTTGCGTGAAACCGGAGTCCTGGAAATTCGTGGTTATGGCGGTGTTCGGCGTGGAAACGGTGACGGTGTCATTTTCCGTGCCATCGCCGCCGTCGACGATCAGAGCGAACGGCATTCCGGCCGCCGCGCTGATGAGGAAGTTGTCTCTGCCCGACCAGGCCGTGCATTTCCAGTAACGAGAGGCCTGTGCCGACAATCGTTGGGGTGCGAGTGGCGATTGTCGAGATGTCGGAAATTTGGACGGTGCCGTCGCCGGTGGCTACGACAGTAAACTGGTCGCTGACCGCGGTGCCATACAATTCCAGAAAATCGCTGCGGCTATTGTCGGCAGCCTTAACGGTTAACGTTCCGTTGCCAATGTTTTGGAAGTCGAACGGAAGGAGCGTTTGGCCGCTGACGAGATTGTTGCCGGTAATCGTGCCGGCATCGCCGGTGGCCCCCGGCGTATAGAGCAGATGGTATTGATCGCTTCCACCGATGACCGGCGTGGTATAAGTGAGCGCATCGGTGCCGCCTTGGCCGCTATAGGTGACGTGCTCCATGGTGGCGACCATGATGGGCACCGGGCCGGCGCCGGTGATCGTCGCTGAATCGAAACCGGTTGGGGCATAGTTGACGATGTCGTTGCCCGGCGTGCCGTTGACGATCAGCGTATCGCTGGCGGTGGGATCGTCGCCGTTGACGGTGATATCCATCAAAGCGGTCGGCGTGTTGGGATTGTTGAGATTGATTTCGTCGCTGCCGGCCAGGGCATTGATGATCAGGTGCACCTTGTTACTGAATTCGTACGATTCCTGTTCGTCGATGGTGATCAAGCCGTTGCTGGTCGAAGAGCCCGCCGTGTAATTGATGGCATTTGCCGCCGGGGTGGCGTACACGTTTTGCGTGGTGGCGGGAACATTGTCGAAAAACGGCGCCAAGTGCTGGAAGTAAATGGTCTGCGTGCCGCTGGGGCCCACGATCACGTCGGAACCTTGGCCGACATTGGGTCCCACACGATAGGTATCGCTGGTTTGCGTGTCGCCTTCGGTTTGCGTGAGCGTAACCGAGTTGAATCCGCTGCCGCCGTCGAATTGAATGCCTTCGGGAATGGCAACCAAGCCGCTCGAGCTATCGACAGTGAGCACGTTATTGCCGAGGCCGCCGTTGATGCCCAAGCCTTTGAGATTATCGAAGGTGATTTTGGCGGAATGCGTGCTTTGGAAGGTGTCTTTAGTGAGGTTGTAGTTCTCGGCGCTGTTGTCGAGGTTATCGAAGATTGCCAATTGCGTGTTGCCGTCGACGTTGCCGTGTACCGTCAATTCGCCGGTCAACTGTGTCACATTTTGCGTATCGTGCGCGACGTTAACCTGGGTAGTGCCGGTGCCGGCATCGACTTCGACCTTTACGTCGGGAGCATTGCTGAATACATCGACGATGTTGTTACCATCGCCGGTGACGACGGTGATTTTATGAATGGTACCCGGAGGATAATCGACGGTTTGGCCGTCGAGGGTGACTTCCATCAAGCCGTTGCCGAGGTTCTTGATGGTGATGGTGTTGTCGCCATCGACGGCGTTCACAAACAGCGTATCGCCTTGACGGACCTGGCCGTTCACGTTGCCGACGCGGGTGACGTACAAATTGCCGTCGCCATCGGTGCCGGTCCAGGCCATGATGGGCTTGCCGAGGTTCGACGTGAGTGCCACGGCGGTATCGGCGGTTTCGCCGCCGGCGATCGGGTGCGGTTCAACGCCGGTGACTTTGCCATTGGGCGTCCCGTTGGAGTTGTACAATGGCTGCAAGACCATCGCATTCAGGTGGTCGTCTTCACCTTGCCAGCCGGCGCCGATGTAAGCTGCCAAGGCAGGTCCGACTTCGCTTTCCTCGCCGTTGAGCTCGTCGACGGCCGGCACGCTGATGCTGTTGCCGTTGACAATGATCTGACCGGCGAACAAATGGTCTTCGCCGTCGCCGCTTCTGCCGGTGAAACCGAGCAGCAATTGGCCGTTCACGACGCCCAGAGCGGGGCTGCCTTCACAGGTGACACCGGTGGCAACGTCGATTGTGGGGTTGCTATCTTGCACCGAGGCGCATGATGTGGATGACATGGTCGGTGTCGGCATACGCGAGGTACAAGCCGCCGAGGTACGAGGCGAGTGCGGGACCGCCGTCGGATTCCACTCCCAAAGCAACCACGGGACCGAAGTCCAGCGGAGTGTTAGCGCCGTTATCGGTAACCGGGGCGATGTACAGATTGTCGTCGTCGCCTTGGAAAGCAACCCACAATTCGGTGCCGTTAAATGCGGCCAGTGCGACGCCGTCTTCGGTGGTGGTGCCGGAAACAACCTTCGAGCCGTGGTCGGCCGAGAGATCAACATTCAGCCGCATGACGTTCACGTCGTGGTTATCGCGGCCACGCCAGGCGATGTACACGGTGCCATCGGAAGTGGTGGCAATGCCCGGGAATTTATCGCTGAATTCGTTCAAGGCGATATGATCGCCGATGCCGGTAAAGACTGGGCCGACCATGTCGTTGACCAACTGCGGCACCTTGGGCGTGCCCAACCCGGTGAGCAGGTCGTAGCCGGGGCCGGCACTGAAAGCCGTTGAAGCCGGAAATGACGTCGTGGAAATCGCTGCTGGGAGCGTTGTACAACTTGGCCTGCAGGCCATTCGTGGCGTCGCTGGTGCTTAAAGTTCCCTTGCCGTTTAGAGCCATCCCCTGATCGATGATGGCGACCAAGCCGGCCCACATCGGCGCCGCCAGGCTGGTGCCGTAGAAAGTGGCGTTCGTCGGATTGACGGAATCGACGATCACCACCGGCGTGAGTTGGCTGGCGATCCATGCCACGTCCGGAGTCAAGCGCTGAGTGGTGTTGCGATTTGATCCATCGTTCGAATTGTCATTGGCAACGATGCTATCGTCTTGATAAGCGGGTTGGTTTTCAAAGAAGCTGATGCCGCCGCCGGTGCCGCCGTAGTTGCTGAAGAACATCAGATCGACGTCGTCGGCCACCACCGCTCCCGCGCTGCTCGAGTTGATGACTACGGTGACCGTGCCGGAGGTGGGCTTGGGAGTGGTTTTGAGCAATTGAAACGCGGTGTTGTTGGTCAACAGATCCTGCGTGTTATCGAACGCCGTGCCGGTGTTGGGAATTGGGGCGTTTTGCTGATTGATTTCACCGTTGTACGACGTGTACAGCAGCGTGCCCGTCGACGCGCTGCCGTCGTACACCTGCACGACCACATTCGACGCATTCGAAGCGCTGGCCACCCAAGTCATCGCCACTGCGATTTTCTGCGCGTTAGAGCCGCTGGGCACGCCGAAGGTGTAAGTCGCCGTGTTTCCGGAACCGGCGGCCGACACCTGGTAGTCGCCGCCGTAGCCGCCCGTGTTATTGGTGGTCCATGTTCCGGTAGTCGCATAACCCGTATCCCCGTCGTCAATTTGCCGAGAGATCCACACGACCGCGCCGCCGGTGGCATCGGCCAAATTGTTAGTGGCGGCATCGGGGTCGGTGTACTGGAAGGAAACGGTGCAGTTGTTGGCCGACGAGTTGACGTCGTTGACGACGTTGAAAATGTTGGTGAACACGCCGTCGTAACCCGGCACGCTGGCGCCGGCGATCCGCACGGTGTCGCCGTTGTTAAAGACAAAGCCGCCTTGATCGGCGATCGTGACGGTCACCGTGCTGCCGCTATGCGTGATCTCGCCGATGGCAACGCGGTTGGACCAGCCATCTTCGTAGTTGTAGGTATTGTCGCCGTTGAGATACAAATTCGTGCCGCCCACGGATAGCACGTTGGGCGAGCTGGACGGGAAATTGGCCGGCGCACCGTTATCGCCGGCGCTGGCGACGAAAGCCACGCCCGGGTGCGCGAAAATAGAATCGTTTTCCGAGCCGGCGCCGGTTTGCCCGGGGAATTCCAAAGACGAGAAGCTCATGGAAACGACCGAGGCTCCCACAACGTTCACCGCGGTTTGGACCGCGGCCGCAATGTCGGCGTCGTTGTAGCTATTCATTTCGATCAGCAAGATAGCGGCGCCCGGTGCCACGACGTGCGCCCATTCGACGTCGCCGACGGTTTCGGCGGTGTTGATGGTGTTCAGGCTGACGGTGCCGCCGGAGCTAGACCCGCGGTTACCGCCGTCGCCAAAGTTGACTGAGAAGTGCGTCGAATCGCTGACCTGAATCGCGTTGTAGACGCCGTTATAAAAATTATCCGCGACTCCGGTGATATTGACGGAAATATTGTTGCTCAAATTCATTGCCGCGGAGAGAGTGAAAAAGACCGTCCCCGACGACTTCACGACCGACGAGATGCCGACGGGAGAGGGGCGTGCGCCGCCATCCTGACCGATGACCTTGAAGCTTGGGGGATCGGGCAGGTTGTACAGAAAATCGAATTGATGCAGATCGCTATTGGCACTGGTAAAACTCGGATCGGTGCTGTCGATCATTCCCGCATCGTCGCCCGGATCGAGAATCGCAATAACTTGGCCTGTGCCGTCGCCGCGGATGTTGCCGTACATCACCTGATCGAGCCCGAAGGCTTGAATGACTTGCGCCGGCGTGAGTGCCGTGGGCGGGGCGATCGTCAACAGGCGCCGTTCTTCCAACATTTCGAAGCGTAGCGACAGCGCGCGGTCGGCGGAGCGAAACTTCAACAGCCACTGTTCGAAGCGGGAAGAACTAGTACGGTGCGGCAGATTTCTTGTGTTTGTGGTTGCGTCGCATCGGTGCAGCCTCTCAGATGTCAGTCCAGATGAAGACGAGTTTATCGGCGCGTTGAGGGCAGACCCCGGGCAGCGTCGATTCAGTTGCAAGTAGTGACCAGAATAGTTACGGGCGAGGGGGTGGTCAACGAAATGCGTGGCAAAAACAGGATTTTGGCCAAGAAACGACCGGCCGGAGGGCGGACGATCCGCAGAGCTCCCCCTGTCAGAATGGGGGCGTCCAAGTGTCTCTCTAGGCGCCGACGGCGGGCGCAAAAGAAAAGCCGGGCCGATGCTTGAACATCGGCCCGGCTGTGATTATCGGGGCGAAAACGCAGCGGTTTTAGAACCGCACTTCGGCGTGCGCCACCAAGCCGCTGAAGGCAATCGTGTTGCCCACATTGGTGAACGACTGATTCTGCACCGCTTGAATCCACTCGGCCGTGTCCACGGCGTTGAACCAGAACGCAGTGTAGTAGCCCGCGCTCAGACGGCAGCAGCCGCTGCAGTTGACCCATTGAACGCCGGCTTCGTATTCCAAAATCGGCATCACGCGGTGATCGGTCCAATGTGAGAAAGCTTCGACCGTATCGGTCGTCACATCATATTGGCGATACTGGCTGTCAAATCCGCCGAATAGCACGTTGAGGTAGCCTTTGCCGTACAGGGCAAAGCGGCAGTGGTGCAATTGCCAAGCGCCGTCGAAACCGGTGCGCAAACCGCCGCCGTCGAATCCGATGGTGGTGTTGGTTTGTTCTTCGCCGGTGGCGCCGGAGAACTCGCCCAATTGCTCGAAGCCCTGTTCGAGATGGGCATATCGGGCGCCAATGTTGTAGTTCAGGGCGGCAACGTCCGAACCGGCCAGCAGCACGCTGTATTCCACATCGGCGGTTTGGAAGTTGATGACGTAGTTTGCCGAGAGCGAATCGAACGTCGAGGCGGCAGTAATCGTATTCGGGAACAGCACGAGCGAAGCCGCCGTGCCGCCGATGCCCCCGGCCGCCGGCAAGAAGTTGCTGGTGCTGCTGTTGTACTGCGTGTAAGCCACCCGAACGCCCGAACAGGTGTCGCAGGCCAGCTCACCGCCCACGCGGAAGGCCGATTCGAATTGCGGAGCGGCCACACCCACGTCGCCGGCCGGCGCGGTGCCTAAACCACCCACGCCGTTTTGCTGGATGCCGTGCGCCATATCGACGTCGAAGGCGCGCAGGTACAGATACTCGCCCCACACGTCGGTTTTGTGTTCAAACGGATTGACGCAGGCACACGGACACGGCACACACTGCGGGCAAGTGCCCGCCGGGCAGCCGCCATTGCACGGTTGCTGCGGATTTTGCGCGTTGACGGTTGGTGGCGCCACCGCGGGATGCGGGCTGTTGTTCGGCGGCTGCAAGAAGGCGACCGGCGCAAATAGGCCAGTCGTGGTGCTTGCCGGGGCCGAATAAGAATTCGTGGTGGCCGTTTGATCCGCTTTGGCGGCTTGGGCAAACGGGTCGTAGCTTTCCTGGCGCGCCAACGGCGGTGGCGCTACCGAATCTTCGCCGAATGACGGCAGCGCCCAGGACGCAAAGGCCGCCAATCCGATCAGAGCACGTCCCCAGGACCCCATTGTTGCCTCCTTGCAAGCGGCAGCCCAAGTATTTGCAGAATATCCCTATACCTCTGAACATCCGTATCGACACATTCCAGCGATGCCTTCAGAACGGTCGGCATTGTCGTCAAACCTTTCCTGGCTTACCGAATCAAGCTGCTCGGGCCTGCGATTGCATGACGGTGCGCGCTGATTCGCGCCGCTGCCAGGCTCAGCCACGGCTGCGCGCTAGCAATGCTACCGGGAAGCGCCGCAGAATATCGGCCAGCTTTTGGCGACCTTCGATTGCACCTTCGCACGACAACAGGTTGCACCATTTGCCAGCGGGCAAATCGAGCGACGTATCTTCCCAGTTGCCGGCCAATCCGATCACGAGTCGCGGCGCCACGATCACGGCCTCGTCGCCGCGGACGAAGGCCACAGCGTGATCGGCCTTTGCGCCTGCGGCGGCAGGGGCTCGTAACGCCCGAATCAAACACCTGGGGATTCGCGCGGCGAAACGCCAAAGTGCGCTGGATGAGCCACAGTTTCGGCAGCCCATCGTCGGTGCGGGCAAGAATTGCCTCCGGCGTCAATTGCCGCAGCTCGTCGAGCAACCTTTCGGCGCTTCGCGAAATCGACCGGGCCGCGATTATCCGGATCGACGAGCCGAAAATCCCACAATTCGGAGCCTTGATAAATGTCGGGCACGCCGGGGGAGGTGAGTTTCAACAGCGTTTGCGCGAGCGAATTGATTTTTCCCATTGCGGCCAGGTCGACGACGAACTCGTCCACAGAGCGGCGAAACTCCGCGTCGTTCATCGTCCCTTGGACAAAAGCCGTCACTGCTTGCTCGTAAGCTTCGTTGGGAGCGGTCCAGGAGGTGTGCTGTTTTGCTTCACGCACGGCCTTGAGCAGATACGTTTGCAAACGCTCGGTTTCGATGGGCCAGGCGCCCACCAGCGTTTGATAGTAAAGATACTCCAGGTTTCGGTCGGGCTGGAATTGCGTGCGATGGGTTTCGTTTTTCGCCGACCAAGCGCGCACTTTGGCGGCCCAGCGCTGCGGAATTTCGGAAAGCAGCGCCAACCTCGCGCACGTCTTCGGCGCGCTTGGTGTCGTGCGTGGTGGTGCCCAGCATCGTGTGGGGATGGTGGGCGAGGGTGTCCCGATTGCGGCGATGAAATTCGTCGACACAAATGGCAAACCGATTCGGTTCACCGCCCACTTCATTCAAAGCGACGAAGCGGTTGTAGCTGTAGAAGAGGGTGTCTTCGATTCCCTTGGCCATCACCGACCCGGAGCTTTGCTGGAAGCGCATGACCAGTTCCGCTTCCAGCGGTCCGCGTGTTTCCAACAGCAGAATGCTGTGGAAAAAATCGAACAGTTCCGCGTCAAGATCCGGACGATTGGCCTTGGCCGCTTCGATGGCCTCGTGAATGTAGCGCCGGTCGACGTCGCTGATGCGGCCTTCCTCCGCCTGCACGTAGGTGCGGTACACGCCCAGGCAGGCGATCACTTCGCGGATCATCGAATTCAACTCGCGGCGGGTGTAATCGCGGAACCGCCGCCGGCTTTCGCAGACGTCGGTAAGCTGCGCGGCCAGGCGATTGATGTCGCTGGCGAACAAATCGCGCATCACCAGATGTTTTTTGTCGCGCGCCAGAGCCAGGTAATCGATCGATTCGCCGGAGAATTCGGCGTAGAACTCGGTCAGCGGCGCCTCACCCCGCGGATCGATGAATAATCGCAGCACCTGGTTCATGAAGTCGTAGCCGGTGGTGCCGGCGATCGGCCAGCTTTCGCGCAGCGATTCGTTTGTGGCTAGGATTTTTTCCGCCACAATCCAGGCTTGCGGCGCGGCGGCGGCCAGGCGATCGAAATACCCCTGCGGATCGCGCAGGCCGTCGGGATGATCGATGCGCAAGCCGTCCAACACTCCCGCCTTGAGCCAGTGCAGCACCAGCGCATGCGTGTCGGCGAACACGCGCTCATCCTCGGTGCGCAGCGCGGCCAGCGTGTTGATATCGAAAAAGCGGCGATAGTCGAGGTCTTGGCTGGCGGTGCGCCAAAATGCGAGGCGATAATTCTGCCGCTCCAACAACGTGTCCATCTGGTCCGGATCGTTGTTGATTTCGTCCAAAGTTTTATCGACGGCCGCCGCCCAATCTTCATGTTCGCGGAACTCCTGATCCAGCATGCGGCGCAGAATTTCCTTGTCGCGGTGGCGGCGATTGACGCTGCGTTGATCGATTCGGTCGGCGGGGGGCAAATTCGCCGCCAGATCGGCGGCAAAGGCCAATTGGTCGGACCCAGTCGCGTCGGCCGCCTTCGACAAAATGTCGTCCAGCGTGCGCGGCGCCAACGGCAGCACGTGATCGAGATAGTGCACTTGGAACGAGCCCCCCTCGCGCTCCAAGCGAATTTTCTTTTCGTCGATCGCCCGGCCGTAGTGATCTCCTAAAATTGGCATCAGCACGCGGTTGTGCAATTTTCGTTCTTGCGGCTCCCAATCGACGTCGAAGTAAGCGGCGTACCGGCTGGAGGGGCCGTTTTCCAGCACATCCCACCACCAGCGGTTGCCGCTGTGGGCGATGCTCATGTGGTTGGGCACCACGTCGAGCACCTGGCCCAGATGGAATTTTCCCAGCGTGTTGCAGAATTGTTCGTGCCCCAGCGTGCCGCCCAGTTCCGCATTCACGCTTTGATGATCCAGCACGTCGTAGCCATGCGTGCTGCCCGGCGCCGCCTGCAGGTAGGGCGAACAATAGACGTGGCTAATGCCCAGTGCCTCGAGATATCCGGCGAGTTCGGCTGCTTCCAGAAAACCGAAGCCGGGCTTCAACTGCAGGCGATACGTGCAGCGCGGCAGATGGGTTGAAGAATCGTTCATTGCGCGGGCGAGATTTCCTTTTCCCGAAACCGGGCTCATGTTTTAATCGCCAGCAGATACACCACCGCCGACAGCGGAATTTCCACCCAGTCGGGCCGATTGTTCAATTCATAGCCGACTTCGTACACTGCCTTTTGCAGCAGATAGAAGTTCAACAGCAGGTTGCGGTCTTCATATGAGGACGGGAAAAAGTCGACCGTACCAACCGCCGCCTGATAATCGCGCAAAAACGCGCCCATTGCCGAGGTGGCCCAACAGGTGCCGGCGCTTTTCAGGGGCTCGGTATTGTCCGGAGTCTGCAAACCTGTGGCCGCCAATTGATTGAACCCCTGCGCGGCGGCGTAGTGGAACGAGCGAATCATGCCGGCCACGTCCGAAAGCGGCGAGCCTTTGATCCGTCGTTCTGTCAGCGAGCGGGCCGGCTCCCCTTCGAAATCGATGATCCGGAAGTCCTTGCCGGTATACAGCACCTGCCCCAAGTGATAGTCGCCGTGGCAGCGAATTCGCGAAGCGCTGATTTTCCGCGAGACGATCGTTCGCAAACGTTCGAGCAGTTGCTTTTCGTTGTCGAGCACCGCGCGGCCGAGCTGTTGACCCCGTGGGGTTAGATGATCGAGCCGTTTGCGCAGCCGCTGGAGATTTTGCACCGCCAACTTGCGCGCCGATTGATACAGCGACCGCTGATAATGCTGCGAGAACGGCTCGGGAGCGAACGCTTCGGTCTTGCGATCGGACGCCAGCGCAATGTGCATTTCCGCGGTACGGCGGCCCAAAAGCGCCGCGGCCGTGAGAAAGCCGCTGGCAAAGTCCTTGACCTGCGGCGCGGGTGGCGTCTCGGCAAATTCCCACAGCGACTTGCCGGCCCCGAGATCGACGGCCGGCCAGTTTGCCATCGGCCGCGTCAAAACTTGTTCGAAGTAACGGCCAATATTGTCCAGCGCGAAATGCCAGGCGGTTTCCGCTTGAGGAATCAGCGCGGTGGCCACGGCGAAAGTGAGCGGCTCGCCGCGGTTAGATCGATACTCAATGGCTCCCAACAGCGGCGGAGTGGCGGTAAAGTTGGCCTGCTCGGTAAGGAAGCGGCCGATTTCCAACTCCGGATTCACCCCCTGCTCCACGCGCCGGAAGAGTTTCACGATCGCCTTGTCGCCGTAGATGATCGAAGTATTGCTTTGTTCCCCTTTCACCGAGGAGGCCGACAGCGAGTTGTTCTTGTCGGCCAATATCTGACGCAAGGCGGGTGTTTGCGTTACGACCAATTCGCCTTTCGCGCTCTTGGCTCGGCGGCGACGCACCAGTGCATCCAACAAGATGCTGGTGAAAGCGGCATCGCCGGTGGCGTCGAAAACGACGCCGGCCTGCTTGGCATCGCGCAGGCTGATGCGGGCCACCACTGGCGAGGGATTTTCGGCCGCCAGCCGTTCGCCTTCTTCCCCTGTCGCGTAGCTCAGCGGCAGCAGGTACGTTTCCGGTTCGCCCTCCACATATTCGACTTCGGCCAGCACCAGATATTTCACCGGCTCGTGCGAGTTGGCCAGTGAAACCGCATCGATAACGGTTACGTTTTGGATCGATCGGGCCTTGCCGCCGAACCAACGGCGGCTCGGCAGCCAGGTGCGCAGGGCCATCTCAAGCTGGTTTTTGGGCCGCCCTTCGAACACTTCTTCCCATTCGGCGTGGGCGCTGATGCGTGCGAATTTTTCATCTGCTTTGCCGTCGGTGGAAACTTTCTCCATCGGAGGTTGCAGCGCAAACCAGTAGAAGGTGTGAGGCCCCAGCGTGAGCAGATAGGTCAACTTGCCGATGCGCGGGAAATGCGTGCGTCCGAACAGTTCGACGGGCACCCAGCCTTCGTAGGCCGAAAGATCCAGCTCGACATATTGCGAAAACCGCGACAGATTGGCGACCACCAGCACGCGGTCTTCTTCAAACTGGCGAATGAAGGCCACGACCTTGGGATTCTCCGGCAACAGCACTTCCAATGACCCGCGACCAAACGCCGGGTGCTGATGCCGGATGGCGATCAAACGCTTGATCCACCACCATTGCGACTGCGGATTGTTGCGCTGGTTTTCCACATTCACGGTTTCGTAGAGGAATTCGGGATCGATCACCACCGGCAGGTACAGCCGCTGCGGGTTGCAATTGGAGAAGCCTGCGTTGCGATCGGCGCTCCATTGCATGGGAGTACGCACGCCGTTGCGATCGCCCAGATAGATGTTGTCACCCATGCCGATTTCGTCGCCGTAATAAATCACCGGCGTGCCCGGCAGCGAGAACAAGAGCCCGTGCAACAGTTCGATCGTGCGGCGATTGTTGTTCAACAGCGGGGCCAATCGCCGGCGGATGCCCAGGTTGATCCGCGCTTGCGGGTCGTGCGCGTACACGCGGTACATGTAATCGCGCTCTTCGTCGGTGACCATTTCCAGTGTCAGCTCGTCGTGGTTGCGCAGGAACACCACCCACTGGCAATTCGGCGGGATGGCCGGAGTTTGCTGCAGAATGTCGACAATCGGAAAGCGATCTTCCAAATGCTTGGCCATGAACAGCCGCGGCATGACGGGAAAATTGAACGCCGTGTGGCACTCGTCGCCGTCGCCAAAGTAGGCGATGGCATCCTCCGGCCACTGGTTGGCCTCGGCCAGCAGCATGCGGTCGGGAAACCGCTCGTCCACATATCGCCGCAATTCCTTAAGAAACTGGTGCGTTTCCGGCAAGTTCTCGCAAGTGGTGCCCTCACGCTCAAACAGGTACGGCACGGCGTCCAGCCGCATCCCGTCCACCCCCATGCGCAGCCAGAACGAAACGGTTTCCAGCAATTCGCGCCGCACGTGCGGATTGTCGAAATTCAAATCGGGTTGATGCGAATAAAACCGGTGCCAGTAATACGCTTTGCCGACCGGGTCCCACGACCAATTCGACGGCTCGAAATCTTTGAAGATAATTCGCGTGTCTTTGTATTTTTCCGGCGTATCGCTCCACACGTAAAAATCGCGATAGGGCGAGCCCGGCTTGGCACGGCGGGCGCGCTGGAACCAGGGATGCTGATCCGACGTGTGGTTCAGCACCAGTTCGGTGATCACCCGCAGACCGCGGGTATGGGCTTCGCGCAGGAATGTTTTGAAATCGCGCAGCGTGCCGTAGGCCGGATGCACGTTGGTGTAATTGGCGATATCATAGCCGTCGTCCTTGAGCGGCGAGGGGTAGAAGGGCAACAGCCAAAGGGCGGTCACGCCCAAATCTTGCAGATAATCGAGCTTGCTTGTAAGCCCGAGAAAATCTCCCACGCCGTCCCCCGTGCTATCGCAGAAAGCGCGCACATGAAGCTGATAAATGACGACGTCCTTGTACCAGGTCGGATTACTTTCGGCCGCGACAAGTCGCGACGCTTCAGCAGCTTCCGGGGTTGACGTGGGAATAATGTCGATAGCCATATCCATTGGACCCAAAACATCTTGGGCGAGTTATTATAGGGCTCGCGCAGCTTCACAGCGAGGAGCGTGCCGCTCGTGCCGCAAAGTGCTGTCGGTCAACGCCCAGACTTTAAGCCACGAAACATGGTCACCCGCTGTCCAGCGCGATCAGCGGCAGGCCAACCGCAGCTTCCGGTTTCGGCTACTAAAGAATAAGTCTAAGGGGCGGATTTGCTTTCGGCGGAACGGCGCGATTATCGCGTTCGTGCGGCTTTTCGGGCCGAGGTCTCGCTGCCCAAAGCCCCCCTTTTTGCCGCTCTTTATTCATTTTGCAGCTGGGCGGCCTCGGCATTTCTTGGTCGTCTTCGCGGGACACTTTTCAACTGGCCGATTCATGTCGTTTCGCCTCCAATACCGCCTCTTTACGTCGGGGGCTTCTTCACGTCGCCTGCCCGTTTCCGCACGCTCTCGAATTCCGCCTCCAGGCGATCCAGCTCCTCCTCAGACAAATCTTCCAAGTCCACCAGGCCGGTTCGGGCTTTGGTGAATGCTCGCAGTAATTCATCGAGTTTCAAGTGCTGCGCCCGGGCATCGCGGTTTTGCGTGTTCTGGATTAAAAACACCATCAAGAAGGTGACGATGGTGGTGCCGGTATTGATGACCAACTGCCAGGTATTGGAGAATTCGAAGACGGGGCCGGTGATTGCCCAAACGATGATCACGACGACGGCAATGACGAACGCCCAGGCGGAACCCAACGCTCGAGCGCAGCCAATGGCGAACGAATGGAATACATCACGAATCGATTTCGCGTCCGAGCTATTGTTGCCGCGATTGTTGGGTTCAGTCGATTTTTTCTTGGTCGCTTTTTTAGACATAGATCCACCGTAAGTTGCCGAGCCTGCTTAGTTTGAAGTTGCACATTTAATGCCGAATTCGGGACCATGGGCTAACATTATGGTATCCGATTCGCAGTAGCTCTTACGAAAAGCCGACTGCTCCCCCATGGACCAGATTCTTGAAAAACAGGTTGCCCGGCGTTTGCCAATTGGTGCGGAGGTTTTATCGGATGGCGCTGTCCATTTTCGCTTATGGGCCCCCAAACCCCGGCGCGTTGAGTTGTTCCTTGCGCCACACCCGGCGCACTCCAATCAGCTTGTGCGCATACCACTAAAGCCCGAAGGCAGTGGCTACCACTTGCTGCAAACCGACCAAGCCAAGGCGGGCATGCGCGTATGGCTTTCGCTTGGATGGACACGAACAAGTCCGCCCCGACCCGGCTTCCCGATTTCAGCCCGAAGGGCCGGCGGGCCTTTCGCAAATTGTCGATCCGGCGAGCTTCCATTGGACCGACGAATCGTGGCGCGGCATCGCGCCGCTGGGCCAGGTCATTTACGAGATGCACATCGGCACGTTCACGCCGCAAGGCACATTTGCCGCCGCGGTGCGCGAACTACCGGAGCTCAAAAGTATTGGCATCACTACTGTTGAAGTGATGCCCGTGGCCGATTTCCACGGCCAGTTTGGCTGGGGCTACGACGGTGTGAGCATGTTCGCCCCCACGCGCTTGTACGGGCAGCCGGACGATTTCCGCCGCTTTGTCGATCAAGCGCATGCCATTGGCTTAGGCGTGATTCTCGACGTCGTGTACAACCATTTCGGCAACGTCGACAATTATTTGGGCGAGTACTCCGACGATTTCCG
Organism: Pirellulales bacterium; assembly: GCA_963773925.1. Taxonomy (GTDB): domain Bacteria; phylum Planctomycetota; class Planctomycetia; order Pirellulales; family JADZDJ01; genus CAVRAW01. Next base: position 35,743 of record CAVZDC010000005.1, on the reverse strand, counting down.
CTCGCAGAAATATAAAAATGAATGGGCCGACGCGATCAATTACGACGGCGAGAATTCAGTTCCCGTGCGAGAATTCTTCGAAACAAACGCCCGCTATTGGATCGAAGAGTTTCATCTCGACGGTTTCCGCTACGACGCCATCCACACGATCCACGACGCTTCCAAGATGCATATTCTGGCGGCGACGAATCAGGCGGCTCGCAAAGCGGCGGCGCCCCGCACGATTCTTCTGGTAGCCGAGGATGAGCAGGAACACGTGCGCGATGTGCGCTCCGGCGACCAAGGCGGACTGGGATTCGACGCCCTGTGGGATGACGATTTTCATCACACCGCGCAGGTGCGGCTGACCGGAATAAATCCTGGCTACTTCTCCGATTTCGACGGCTCGCTGGCGGAGCTGGCAAAGACGATCAAAGAGGGGCTGAAATTCCAGGGCCAGGAATCGAAATGGGCCAAAAAGACGCGCGGTGCGCCGACCCAAGGAGTTCCAGCCACCGCGTTTATCAGTTTTCTGCAGAACCACGATCAAGTATCGAACTCGCCGACCGGCGAGCGAATCCACCAGCTCACGAGCCCAGGAAAGTATCGCGCCATGACCGCGTTGTGGCTCTTGATGCCGCATACGCCGATGTTTTTCCAGGGGCAGGAATTCGCCGCCTCCAGTCCGTTTTTGTTCTTTGCCGATTACAGCGGCAACATGGCCGAGGCGGTGGCCCGCGGCCGGGCGGAATTCCTGTCGCAATTTCCCGCCGCGGCAACGCCCGGGGGTAAAAAGCGATTGGCTCGTCCTTCGGATCCGGAAACCTTCCGTCGCTGCAAACTCGATCTGAGTGAGCGTCAAAAACATCAGCCGCTTTACGAGCTGCACATCGACCTGTTGAAGTTGCGGCGCGAAGACCCGGTATTCAAGCAACAGCGAATCGATCGCCTGGATACCGCCGTGCTGACCGACAATTGCCTGGCGGTGCGATTTTTTGGTGACGACGGGCACGATCGACTGCTGCTGATGAACCTCGGCGGCGAACTGCGATTGGAGCCCCTGCTCCATCCCCTGCTCCCACCCCCGAGCGAAACAAAATGGGAATTGCTTTGCAGCAGCGATGCTCAGCGGTATGGCGGCTCCGGCGCTGCGCCGACGATCGCCGAAGAAGAATGGTTCGTACCCGGCGAGACTAGTGCGGTCTGGAAGACCTCGTAACGCCACTCGTCAATCGCTGGCCAGCCGGTAGCCCACGCCCTGTTCGGTGAGCAGGTAGCGCGGCTGGGCGGGGTCGTCTTCGATCTTGCGGCGCAAGCCCGCCATGAACACGCGCAGGTAGTGAGTTTCCTGTACCTGGTCCGGCCCCCACACTTCTTTGAGAAGCTGGCGGTGCGTCAACACTTTGCCGCAGTGACGCACCAGTGTTGTCAACATTTTATATTCGATGGGGGTCAGATGCACTTCCGCACTATTGACGAACACCTTGCGAGCTGCCAGATCGACTTTCAGATTGTCATGCTCAAATGAAGATGGTTCGCTCTGGCCGGCTATTTGTGCAGCATGCCGCAACGCCGCGCGAATGCGGGCCAAAAGCTCGCCGGTGCTAAACGGCTTCGTGAGGTAATCGTCGGCGCCGCTATCCAACGCCGCGATTTTTTGTTGCTCCTGATCGCGCGCCGAAAGAATGATGATCGGCGCTTTCAGCCACTGGCGCAAGCGCTTCAATACTTCCTGACCATCGAGGTCCGGTAATCCAAGATCGAGAATGACCAGATCGGGCGGATGTTGGGCGGCTTCGGTCAGTGCCTGCTGGCCGGTCGTGGTTTCAAGCAATCGGTACCCGGCGGTTTCCAGCGACGCGCGAAGAAATTTGCGGATCGGCGCCTCGTCTTCAATCAGCAGCAAAAGCGGAGCGTTGGCAGGCATCGTTAGGAAACCGCCGAAGCTGGAAAATTGCTCACAGCCGCAGGGGCGCTACGTTGATTGCACGGAAGCGAGATGATGAATTCCGCGCCCCCTTGTGGACGATTGGCGGCGGTAATGCGGCCGCCGAGCGATTGAATCATGCCTTGGCAGATGGCCAGGCCAAGGCCCACGCCGCGGCGAGCATCGGGCGACGCGGCCGCGCCGCGGAAGAATTTTTCGAACACTTTGGTTTCGCTTCCCGGCGGCAGGCCGGGGCCGTTGTCGGCGAAGCGGATTTCAGTGCGGTTGCCCACGCAATGCGCGGAGATTTCGAGTTCGGTGCCGACGGGCGTGTAACGCGCGGCGTTTTCCAACAAGTTTACGAAAACCTGCTCCAGCAGGAAGCCGTCCACGTGCAGCAGCGGCAAGTCGGCGGGAATGTGAACCTGCACGTGGCGCCCGGCCAGATCGCGCCGCAGCCGCGCCAAGGCCGAGCCGATTAACTCTTCCAGCACGTGCCATTGGCGGTTGGGCTCAAGCGAGCCCGCGTCGAGCCGCGCCATATCCAGCAGGTTATCGATCAAGCGCACCAGTTCGTGTGTTTCATCGACGATGGTTTGCAGCATTTCGCGTCGAGTTGTTCTCGTCTCGGGCGGAGCGATCCAACAGACTCTCAGCCATTCCGGAAATGCTGGCCAGCGGCGTGCGCAAATCGTGCGAAACGGAGCTCAACAGCGAATTGCGCATCTGTTCCGTCTGCACCTGGATTTGCGCCTGTTGGGCCTCGAGCACCGAACGGTCACGCTCGATGGCCAGAGCAATCAGGCTGGCGCAAGTTTCCAGCAGACGGCGCTGTTCCGGATCGAGAAAGCGAGTCAAGTTGTGCGGACGCACCCCCAGCGCCCCGACGGTTTGTTGCGATCCAATCAGCGGAACGAACAGCGCCGTGGCGTTGGGCAAGGTGTCGGTTTTCAAGCCCGCAATATGTTCGTTGGCGGCCACCCATTGGGCGACGACCGCATTGGTCGGGTTCTTGCCCACCGAGCGTGTTCTCGCCGAAGCGCAATTGCAGCGATCCGTCGGCTTCCCGCAGATAGATCACAATTTCGCCGCTGAACATTTCCGCCAATTGCCGGCCGGCGGTTTGCACCAGAAAATCGCGTGCCCGATAGTTCGCTCAACTGCCGCGTCATGCGGAACAGTTGGGCGGTGCGGTGCTCTTGCTGCTGCGACGCCCGCAACTGCGCCTGCAGCCGCGAGGTTAGCGCGCTGATCAACAGCCCGATTCCCAGCATCACGCCGAAGGTGATGAAGTATTCCGTGTCGCTAACGGCGAACGTGCCGTAGGGCCGAATGAAGAAGAAATCGAACACCAACACGCTGACGATCGAGGCGGCGATCGCCGGACCGCGGCCCAGCCAGGCCGCCACCAGCGCCACGCCGGCCAGAAAGATCATCACGATGTTAGCTTCCGCCAAATGCAGCGTGTGGCTGGCCCAACCCAGCAAGGCGCAGCGTCGCAACGATTGCCGCAGTGACGAGGTAATGATTGTATTGGACGGGCCGTCGAGGCCGGTGCGGCTTTTGAAGCGCGGTTTCGGCGCCTTCACCGGTGATCACGTACACATCGATGTTGCCGCAGTGTTCCAGCAATTCGCCCACCACGGTCTGGCGGAACCATTGTTTCCAGCGTGGCTGCGCCGTTTTACCGACGATGATCTTCGTCACGTTGCGCGAGCGGGCGTACTCCAGCACGGTTTCCGCGACGTTGGTTCCGATGAGCGTGTGCGCTTCGGCGCCCAATGCTTCCGCCAGCCGCAGATTTCGGGCGGTCAACTCGTGCAGCGTGGTTGCGGTGGTTCCCGCGATTCAACGGCCACGGCCAACCATTCTGCTCCGAAAGCGGCTGCCATGCGCTTCGCGGTGCGGATGATCTTGGCGCTGGTCGGGCTGGGGCCCACGCACACCAACAACCGTTCGCTGGTGGCCCAGGGACCGGGGGCGGCACGCTCTCGACGCGCGGCCTCGACATCTTGCTGCAGACGGGTGGCGGTCTGCCGCAGCGACAGTTCGCGCAACGCCACCAGATTGCTCTTTTGAAAAAAGCTTTGCAGTGCCCGCTCGGCTTGCGGCGGGATGTAAACTTTGCCCGCCTGAGCCGTTCCATCAGTTCTTCCGGCGTGATGTCGATTAATTCGATCTCGTCGGCCCGTTCCAACATGGCATCGGGCAGCGTTTCGCGCACCACCACGCCGGTGATCTGCGCGATGACGTCGTTCAAGCTTTCGACGTGCTGCACGTTGAGCGTGGTCCACACGTCGATGCCCGCGGCCAGCAGTTCTTCGACATCTTGCCAGCGCTTGGCGTGGCGCGCGCCTTCGACGTTGGTGTGGGCTAGCTCGTCGACCAGTATCAATTGCGGATGCCGCTTCAAGGCCGCGTCGAGATCGAACTCGCGCACGCGTAACGCCTCGATACGGCAGGCCGAGCGGCGGAATCGTTTCGAATCCTTCGAGCAGAGCTTCCGTTTCGACGCGGCCGTGCGGCTCGACGTAGCCAACGACCACTTCATTGCCTTCTTCCCGTTCGCGCCGGGCGGCGGACAGCATGGCGTAAGTTTTGCCGACGCCCGCCGCGTAGCCAAAGAAGATGCGCAGCTTGCCGCGGCGCGCACGATCCTCCTCCGCCTGCACGCGGGCCAGCAACTGATCGGGATTCGGGCGAGAGTCGGACATGATTCCGGTTAATTATACTTATTTTCTTAAGCCTTCATTTCTGAGCCGGAAACCGAGCGTCCAACGCCAAATTCAATTGCAGCACGTTGACGCGCGGTTCGCCCAAGACGCCCAACGTGCGGCCTTCGGTGAATTCATTCACCAAATTGCGGACTTGTTCCGGACCAATGCTGCGCGCGGCCGCGACGCGGCCAACTTGATATTCCGCAGCCGCCGGACTGATGTGCGGATCCAGCCCGCTGGCAGAGGCCGTGACCAGTTCGATCGGCACCGGGCCGCTTTGCTCGGGCTGCGATTTGCGGATCGCATCCAGTCGAGTTCTTACGGCTTCAAGTTGGGCCGGATTGGTGGGCCCGTAGTTCGAGCCGCTGGATGATGAGGCGTCGTAAGGAAACGCCGCGGACGCCGACGGACGGCCCCAGAAGTATTTCGGATCGCTGAAGCCCTGTCCCAAAAGTTCGGAGCCAATTAGTTTATCGCCGCGCACTATCAAGCTACCGTTGGCTTGATGCGGGAAGACAATCTGCGCCACGGCGGTTACCAGCAGCGGATAAGCAATGCCGGTAACCAGCGTGAGCAGGAGGAAGATGGCCGCTACTGTGCGCAGTTCTCGCAACATATTGTCCTCGCTATGTGATCCGAAGACCGACAAGCAACAAGTCGATCAGCTTGATGCCCACAAAAGGCACGATCAGCCCGCCCAAGCCGTAAATCAATAAGTTATCGCGTAATAGCTTTGCCGCTCCGACGGCGCGATATCGCACGCCGCGCAGCGCCAACGGAACCAGCGCGATGATGATCAGCGCATTGAAAATCACCGCCGACAAGAATGGCGCTATTGGGCGTGGCCAGCCGCATGATGTTCAGCTTGTCGAGCACGGGATAGGTGCTGGCGAAGGCGGCCGGAATGATGGCGAAATACTTCGCCACGTCGTTGGCCAGGCTGAACGTGGTCAGCGCGCCGCGCGTGATCAACAGTTGCTTGCCGATTTCGACGATCTCGATCAGCTTGGTGGGATTGGAATCGAGATCCACCATGTTGCCGGCTTCCTTGGCCGCCTGAGTGCCGGAGTTCATGGCCACGGCCACGTCGGCCTGCGCCAGCGCGGGCGAGTCGTTCGTGCCGTCGCCGGTCATCGCCACCAACCGTCCGCCGGCCTGATGCTCGCGAATCATTCGGAGCTTGGCCTCAGGCGTTGCCTGGGCAAGAAAATCGTCAACGCCCGCTTCAGCCGCGATGGCTGCGGCCGTGAGCGGATTGTCGCCGGTGATCATCACGGTCTTGATGCCCATGCGGCGCAGCTTGGCTGAAGCGCTCCTTGATGCCGCCTTTAACGATGTCTTTGAGATAAATCACGCCCAGGATGTGCTGGCCATCGGCCACCACCAGCGGCGTGCCGCCGCGTTTGGAAATCTCTTCCACCGATTGCCGCACTTCAGCCGCCACCGTGCCGCCGTGGCTGCGTACAAAGGCAGTGATTGCGTCCGCCGCGCCTTTGCGAATCTGCCGGCCGTCGAAGTTCACGCCGCTCAGCCGTGTTTGCGCGGAAAAGGGGACGAAGGTGGCGCCCAGTTCGTGCACGTTTCGTCCGCGCAGGCCGTATTTTTCTTTCGCCAAGACGACGATGCTGCGTCCTTCCGGCGTTTCGTCGGCCAGCGAAGCCAGTTGGGCGGCGTCGGCCAGATGCGTTCTGCGCCACGCCGGGAGCAGGAATCAGTTCCACCGCCTGGCGATTGCCCAGCGTGATGGTGCCGGTTTTGTCGAGCAGCAGCACGTCGACGTCGCCGGCCGCTTCAACCGCGCGGCCCGACATGGCGATCACGTTGGCCTGAATCATGCGGTCCATTCCGGCGATGCCGATGGCCGACAGCAGCCCGCCGATCGTCGTCGGAATCAAGCAGACCAACAGCGCCACCAGCACGGTGACCGTGATCGGGCTTGCCCTGCCCCGCCGCCGCCACGCTGTACTTGGAAAACGGCAACAGCGTGGCGCAGACGAACAGAAAGATGATCGTCATGGCGGCCAACAGGATGTCGAGCGCGATTTCGTTGGGTGTTTTTTGACGCTTGGCGCCTTCGACCAGCGCGATCATGCGATCCAGAAACGTCTCGCCGGGGTTGGCGGTGATGCGCACCACCAGCCAGTCGGAAAGGACGCGCGTGCCGCCGGTCACGCTGCTGCGGTCGCCGCCGCTTTCGCGAATCACCGGCGCGCTTTCGCCGGTGATGGCGCTTTCATCGACCGAGGCGACGCCTTCGATTACTTCGCCGTCGCCGGGGACCAAATCACCGGCCTCGACGAGAACGACATCGTCCTTCCGCAGTCGCGAAGCCGGCGTCGGCTGGTGTTTGGCGCCGTAGCGCGGCTCATCGAGCAGCTTTGCCTGCACGTCGCGGCGGGTGGAGCGCAGGGCGTCGGCCTGGGCTTTTCCGCGCCCTTCGGCCATGGCCTCGGCGAAGTTGGCGAATAGCACCGTGAACCACAGCCAGGCCGAAACGCCGAAGATGAACCCCGCCGATTCCGTGCCGTAGCCGGCAACGCGTGGATCGCCAATCCCGTGGTGAGAATGCTGCCCACGAACACCGTGAACATCACCGGATTGCGCACCTGACAGCGCGGATTCAGCTTCAAAAACGCATCGACAATGGCCCGCCGGACAATTGGCGGATCGAACAGCGGGCGTGGTTTTAGTATTAAGGGTCATCTTACGGTCCGAGCATCTGCAAATGTTCGACGATCGGCCCCAGCGCCAGCGCGGGCACAAACGTCAGCGCGCCGACCAACAAGATCGTGCTTACGAGCATCACCACAAACAGCGGTCGATGCGTGGGCAACGTTCCCGCCCCCGGCGGCGTGTATTTCTTCGCGCCAACGAGCCGGCGATCGCCAGCGTGGGAATCATCAACCAATAACGGGCGGCAAACATCACCATCCCCAAGCACATGTTGTAAAACGGAATGTTGGCGTTCAGCCCGGCAAACGCGCTGCCGTTGTTGTTGCCGGCCGATGAGAATGCATACAGCACTTCGGAAAATCCATGTGCGCCGGGATTATTCAGCGGGCTTTTCACTTCGCTAGTTGCGGCATCAGTGAAATGCAATCCCGGCCCAGCCACGGCGATCGCAGTTCCGACCAGCACCAACAAGCGGCGGAATCAGAATCACGAGCGACGCCATTTTCATTTCGTAGGCTTCGATTTTCTTGCCCAGATATTCCGGCGTGCGGCCGACCATCAAGCCGGCCACGAATACGGCGACGATCACAAACATCAGCATGCCGTACAAACCGCTGCCCACGCCGCCGAAAACAATTTCGCCGAGCTGGATCAACCACATCGGCACCAAGCCGCCTAGCGGCGTGAACGAATCGTGCATCGAATTCACGCTGCCGTTGGAGGCGGCGGTGGTCGCGGAAGCCCACAGTGCGGAATTGGCGATGCCGAAGCGAGTTTCCTTGCCCTCCATGTTGCCGCCCGACTGAGCGGCGGATGCGTGTTGATCGATGCCCATTGCGTCGTAGGCCGGCACGCCACGTTGTTCCTGCCATACGGCGAAAGACCGTAAGCGGAATGATGATCACGAACATGGCCGCCAGCACCGCCCAGCCTTGCCGAGTATCGCCGACCATCACGCCAAATGTGTAACACAGGCCACTGGAGATAATGAGAATCGCCAGCAACTCAAAAAAATTCGACAGCGGCGTGGGGTTTTCAAATGGATGCGCCGAGTTGACGTTGAAGAACCCGCCGCCGTTGGTGCCCAATTGCTTGATGGCGATTTGCGAAGCCGCCGGTCCCATCGGCAGCGTTACTTCGGTGACCGGCTTGCCGTCGGCGCCGGTGACCGGCTGCACGAGCGTGGCCGTGTCGTACGATTTGAAGTTCTGGATGACGCCTTGCGACACCAGGATCAAAGCGACAGACCAGCGCCAGCGGCAACAAGATATAGACCGTGGTGCGTACCAGGTCGTACCAGAAGTTGCCGATCGTGGCGCTGGTGCGCCGCGCCAATCCGCGAATCAATGCCACCAGCACCGCAATGCCGCAGGCCGCCGAGAGAAAGTTCTGCACTCCCAGCCCCAGCATTTGCGACAGGTAGCTCATCGTCGTTTCGCCGCCGTAGCTCTGCCAATTCGTGTTGGTGGCGAAGCTGGCCGCCGTGTCGAAGGCCAAATCCGGGCTGTTCGCGGAAAAACCTTGCGGGTTGAGCGGCAAAACGGCTTGCAGGCGCAGCAATAAATAGACGGCTAAGAATCCGACGAAATTAAACAGCAGCATCACTGCGGCGTAACGCTTCCACGACATTTCCTGCTGTCGGATCGACGCCGCCAAGCCGATAGATCAATCGCTCCAGCCACCCCAGCGGCCGATCGAGTCCGCACGGTTGGCCCTGGTACACTCGGGCCATGTACGCGCCCAGCGGCTTGGTAAGCGCCAGCAGGACGCCGAAATAAATCGCCAATTGAATCCAATCATTGGCGGTCATGCGAACCACTCCGGTTTCAACAAGGCAACGACCAGGTAGGCCAACAGCCCCGCAACTAACTGCCAGTGCGATGAGTTCGGCTCCGTTCATTTCTGATCTCCCAAAAGCCAGTCGGACAGCGCGAGCATTCCCCAGGTCAACGCGGCAAAGCCAACGACGATCAAGCCAATGACAAAGTCCGACATAAGTCACCTTCTCTTGTGGCCATGTAAGGAGCACCAGCGCCAGAATCCTATCCGGAACCGCATTAAATTGGCGTTAAGATGACGCCGATCCGACGTTAAGAAAGCGTCAAGAAACGGGCATGTTCCCGCCGCGCTGAGGGTGCTAAAGTTAAGGAGACAAAGGCGCGATCAACCGATCCGAATGGTTTCTTCCGTTTCCGACTTTTCCCGTGCAAATCGTTCTGTTTGAAGACGACCGGGCTTCGCAATTGGAGCCCTTGGCAGCGGCGGAGCCTGCGTTTGCCATCTGCTGCGGCAGCTACCGCCTGGTTTATTTGCTGCGCGCCTTGGGACCGATTTGTACGCTGGTGCGGAAACATCTGCGCCCGTCGAGGCGGCCAGCTATCCGGAGCGTGTGCCGCCCGAGAAATTGCCGGCCGGTCCGGTGCTGTTTGTGAATGCGCGGCTGGTGCCGTCGGTCAGCGTTTTAGGCCGGTTGAAGGCCATCGTCGAGGCAGGCCGCGAAGGCCAGGTCGCTGCCGGCGACGGCATTGCCGCGGCACTTGTGACGCGGACCGTGGAGTTGCCGCGCGGCGATGATGCCAATTCCGCCGTGGCGCCGCGGATCAAGTCGCTGAATTTGCCATCGCTCGCCGGGGATTTGCCCCTATTCGAATATCCGCACGACGTGCTGCAGGCACCATTTGCAGTGCTGCCGCGAGAACCTGGAGCATCGGCTGAAGAACGGTTACCGCGAAGTGCGCGACGGCCTGTTCGTCGCCGAAAATGTGACTCTTGGCGAACAATTGGTGACGGACACAAAGCAAGGTCCAATCGTCATCGATCACGATGCTGTCGTCGGACCGCTTAGTTACTTGCGCGGTCCGGTCTATATCGGCCCCAAGGCGCGGATCATCGAGCATGCCTCGATCAAGGACGCCGTGTCGCTGGGGCACACCACGAAAGTCGGCGGCGAAGTGGAAGCGTCGGTGCTCGAACCTTACACGAACAAAGTACATCATGGCTATCTGGGCCACAGTTATTTGGGCAGTTGGGTGAACTTTGGGGCCGGCACCACCAACAGTGATTTGAAGAACACTTACGGCCCGGTGAACATGGAGTACCGCGGCCGGAAGGTTGGCACCGGCATGCAATTCGTCGGCTGCTTTGTGGGCGACTACGTGAAAACCGCCATCAACACCAGTATTTTCACCGGCAAGACGATTGGCGTGTGCAGCATGGTATACGGCTTCGTGACCGCCAACGTGCCGGCCTTCTGCAACTATGCCCAGTCGTTTGGTCAAGTGACCGATCTGCCGGCGGGCCAGATGATCGCCTTTCAACAGCGCGTGTTCGCCCGCCGCCAGGTGGATCAGCGCGAATGCGACATCCAGTTGTTGCGCGACCTGTACGAAATGGCCCGCCGCGAGCAAAAGCTGCCCGACGAACCGCTCTCGTTGTAATGCACCGCAACGTGGCGCAGAGAACGACAGAGGGATCAATATCGAGAAGCGCACCCTGCAGCGACTATCGAGTCGTCGGTCAATTCAATTTTCTAATTCTGCATTCTTTTAAAGTACTTCTCCGTGTCTCTGGGTCTCGGCGGTTAATTAAGATATGAAAGTTGCCGAAGCATACGGGCCAGGGAAATTCGGACTGTCGTTCGAGCTGTTTCCGCCGAAAACGCCAGCGGGGGAAGCCGCGCTGTGGCGGAACCTGCAAGAGTTGATGGCGTTTAGCCCGAGCTTCGTCACTTGCACCTACGGAGCGGGCGGCAGCACGCGCGACAAAACGCTGGAAATCGTCACCGAGGTGCGCCGCCGCTTCGGCAGCCCCGTGGCTTCGCACCTGACTTGCGTCGGAGCGACCGTGCCGCAGCTGCGCGCAATATCTTAAGGCGGCCCACGAGCGCGGCATCGAGAACATCGTCGCCCTGCGCGGCGATCCACCCAAGGGCGAAACGCAATTCAAGCAGGTGGCCGGCGGATTGCGCTACGGCAACGAGTTGGTGGCGCTGGTACGCGGCGAGTTTCCGCAGTTCGGCGTCGCAGTGGCCGGCTATCCGGAAACGCACCAGGAGGCGCCCAGCCCGGAGATCGACCTGGCAGAACTTGAAGCGCAAAGTCGATGCCGGCGCCGACGTGGTCATCACGCAGTTGTTTTACGACAACGCCGATTTCTTCAGCTTTCGCAAGCGCTGCTGGGAGATCGGCATCCGCGTGCCGATTGTGCCGGGCATTTTGCCGGTGACCAATTTCGCGCAGGTGCAGCGGATCGCTTCGATGTGCAAAGCGCGCTTGCCGGAGACGTTTTCTAGCGAAGTTGCAAGCGGCCGCCGAAGACGAGGCCGCGCAGTTCGAAATTGGAGTGGCCTACGCCATCGAACAAGTGCGCGCACTGCTGGCCGCCGGCGTGCCGGGCATCCACTTCTACGTGCTCAACAAATCCCCCGCCACGATGCGCGTGCTGGAAGCCGTGCGGGGATAGCCGCTACAAGAATGCCGGACTCTCTATTGACCGATCACGCTGTCGTCCAACAGTTCGTGATCGTTCCGCTCGCCAAGATACCGGTGCGTTAGCGGATCGATCGATACCGAAATGTTTCTGGTTGAACCGTCGCACATAGCGAAATTCACGATGCCACTGTGCGGGCCGCCGAAGAGCAATGGAAATACCCCATTCGGATCATTATCGCGCCGGTGCCGGTGATAACGTCGACAGCGTCGTTCATCATCGAGGGATAGTCTGGATCGGTCGGGCTGCCGGGATCCGGCAAGCTGGCCGCTCAGGCTGGGCAGGCTTGGTTGTCACGAAAGTGCAGCGGATTGTGTCCGGACCGAAACCACTGTAAACCGAGCCGCCATTGCCAGGAGCATGGCCGTCGTCGTAGTGCATCCGATCGACGAATTTTTCGCCGAACAAGTAAGTGTGGCTGGTTCCGTCCTTGATGTTGGCATCGCTGATCGAGCTGCGCTGGAACACTACGCCAGACCAACTGGTCTGAGTTGTTGAACTGTCTGTGGCCACTTAAACGAAGCCCGTTGCATCGCCAGCGCTGTACGATGGCGGGATATTCGCGTTGGTTGGCAATGCAGACGGACCATTGGGATTGCCGAACGGGAAAAGCATTAGGATTGCCGCTCTTGTTGTCGTAGCGCACGCCAGCGTTGGCCGCATAATCGCCTTTGGCGATCAACGCCAGCGGTGGGTTAGTCATATCTGCGCTAACCGTCGTTCCGCCGGGGGTTGGATCAATCGGATCGATCGGAAATAGCCGCCAGTGTCGATTTGCGTCAATCCGTTTGCGCCACGGCTTGGGCAAAGCATAAAGTTAACCGGAGTCGGCAATCACTTTGGCAACGGCATCAACTTTTTTCGGAGTCGTTGCCTGCCGTTGCACCTTGCCCGTAATCGTAGAGCGCTTGTTGCTCCATGTAGGGAAGCAATTGATACACCCAACCGCCTGGTTGCTTGATGCTGTTGCCGCGATCCGGGTCGCCAATCCATTGCGGTCCCCAGCCGCCAGACGGAAAGCGGCGTAATTTCTCCAAATTCTGCTGCGCGGCCAAACCGAGCTGCTTTAGGTTGTTCATGCACTGTGTGCGGCGGCCGGCTTCACGGGCGTTTTGCACGGCGGGCAACAATAGCGAAACCAAAACACCAATGATTGCGATGACGACCAATAATTCCACCAACGTGAACCCGCGACGATCAATCTGTGATGATGACATACACTCATCCCCCAGCGCGTAGGGGCGCATGACAGAATAAAAAGCCCCGATAAGCTCCGGCATATTCCAGAGGCCCTTCCCCATCCGTTTCCTTTGGACCAATAGTGTGGCCACGGCGGGTCCTTTTAATCTACCAGTTCGCCCCAAGGCGTTGCAAACAGTATTTTCGTTGACAGGTGGCTGGGGTCTAAGTACCACCTGCGGCGGATGAGCCCCAAGCAAGTTAGATTCCGGGGCTCGGCGGCCTCGACACCGGCCATCCGTCGAACTTGATTCCCTACGAGCACTGCCCGCAGCGCCCCTTCAGCAGCACCTCGGTGATCTGGCCGATTTGCGACTGCTTGGTGCCGGGCGCCGGCTTGATGTTCACGCTGACGCTGGGCAAGCATGCCACCTCGCCGCAATCGACGCACACAAAATGCGGATGGTCTTGCTGGTGCTCGCTGCCGGGCCGTCGCAATTCAAAGCGCCAGACGTGGTCGCCCAGCTCAATGCGCGAAACCAAGCCGGCATCGGTCAGTTCGATCAGATTGCGATAAATTGTGGCCCGATCGAACCCTCGCGGCTCCAGCGAGTCGGCCACCTGGGCATGGGTTTGCGGGCTGGCGGCATCGATTAATTCCTGCATCACCCACAGTCTGGCGGCAGTGCAACGCAAGCCTGCGGTGCGCAAGCTTTGCCGAACTTTTTCCAGTGCCGGCAGGGTGGCGGGTGATCTTGGCATCAGCCAGGCTCAAATCGAGGTAAACAAAGCCGAAAGAATTGACCGCTAGCTGGCGGCGAACAATCGACTCTTTCGCCGTCATGCATTCAATCTCTACAATTTTACCCTCTAACGGTGTCCCGCAGAATGGCTTAGCAGTTTATCATTCTGCAAAGCACTCGTTGGCAATCACATGCAACCATCAGACCGCGATATTAAGGGGGAAAATGGAAATCAGACAATTCTTTACGATTTGGTACGAATCTGTTGTTATGCGTGGGGCTAATTCAGCGTTCTTCGACGGTAGGTACCGCGACAATCCAACGGATCAAAGTGTCTCAATTCGATACCGCCAAAGTGGCAGTTGAATCACGACTGCATATGCAACTCGTCAAACGGTGCGATGTCCTACTTCAGCCGTCGTTCGTAAAAATCGGAGATGTCCTTTCGCCACAACTTTTGCGACATCAATCACTTAATCGACCTATAATTGGCATTCCTCGGTCGGCCAGATTTGACAGGGCACATCGATTGCAAACGGTTGCTCCTGGATATTGGGCCCCCCTAGTGAAGGCCCTGATAGCGATCGGATGCAACGAAAAGGCCATGTATAATCTCCCTTCAGTTCCATAGGGATGTGGGGAGCCTTGGAAGCCGCCATTTCGGCCGAACTTCTTCCCCTGCGGCCCGTATTAACACATGAGTAGTGCCATCGACGCACGGTCCGAATCCAACGTCGCGGAGGCCACCGACGAGCAGCTGCTGCTGGAGCATCGGCTGCACCGCAGTCGCCGGGCGTTTGAGGAGTTGGTTCACCGCTACGAACAGGAGCTTTACAGCTATTTGCGGCGTTATTTAAACGATGCCACAATGGCGGAAGACGTGTTCCAGGCGACGTTCCTCCAACTACATTTGAAAGCGGACCAATTTGAGGAAGGACGTAAAGTGCGTCCGTGGCTCTACACGATAGCTACCAATCAGGCGATTGATGCCCAACGGCGCAACCGCCGACACAAAATGGTTAGCTTGGATCGTCGCGGACATCATGAAGCTGGCCGAGACGATGTGGGATCACTGGTCGAGCTGCTCACCAGCAGGGAACCAGGCGCCGCGGCAAACCTCGAAGGCGAGGAACGCCGAGCGTGGGTACGCAAAGCAATTGAACAACTGCCGGAAGCACTGCGAGAAGCCGTGCTCTTGGTTTATTATCAGGGATTGAAATACCGCGAAGCCGCCGACGTGCTGGGCATTCCCGTCGGCACCGTCAAAAGCCGAATGCACGCCGCAATATTGAAACTGAACGAAGCTTGGACCCAAACGCATCCCGCAGGCCATGAGTAATCCCATTCGCGAACATCTGATCGGGTATGTGCTGGGCGCCATTGAGCCCGAGGAACGGGCGATAGTCGACGAGCAATTGAAGCACGACGACGCTTCGCGTCGCGAATTGGAATTGATGCGCACCAGCCTGCATCCACTGGCATGCGATGCCGGCCATCATGTGCCGCCTTCTGGCTTGGCGCAGCGCTGCTGCCACTACGTATTTTCTCGGGCGGAATTGATGCCCGCGGCGCTATCGCCGGCCGCTACAGTCGAATATGGCGGACGGCGACGGTGGTCGTGGCTCGATCTGTCGGTGGGCGGCGCCATTGCCGCGGCCGTGGCGTTCTTGTTGGTGCCGGCCGTTTATCAAAGCCATCTGTATTCGCAGCGGATTCAGTGCCAGGACAATCTGCAGCACGTTGGGGCGGCATTGGCCAACTACAGCGATCGCAACGGCGGGTACTATCCTGCCATCTCTCCCAAGCAACCCCTCAGCGTGCCCACGCTGGTCCGACAAGGCTACCTGCCGGGTACGGCCGTGGTATGCCCCTCGACGCACCAGCCCGACGAGCACGCGATGGAGGAACTGCTTCCCGAACAACTGCAGAAGCTGCGGAAGGACCAATTCGAGCAGTTTATTTCCCGCTTGAACAGCTACGGATACACGCTGGGATTCACCGACGGGAACAAGCTGATGCTGCAGCGGAACGAGCACCGCAAAGAATTCCCCCTGTCGTCCGATTTGCCGGGCAAGGGCCCCGCCAATAGCCCCAATCATGGCGGCGACGGCCAGAACGTGCTGTTCGAAGATGGCCACGTGGAGTATCTCAAATCTCCCAAAGTGGAATCCACCGGCGACGATATTTTCCGCAACGCCAAGGGAGAAGTAGCGCCGGGCGTCGATCGAAACGATTCGGTCATCGTTCCGCGCAAGAAGAACCGGCTGGATCGCCGTCGAAATAAGCGGCCGTCTTCGCGTTCTTGGCCGGCTTGCTCATCGCGGTTTTACATTTGGGCCGATCTGCGCCTTCTCCGCGTTGGCCTTTGACAACGGCGTGGTGATCTGGCAACACGCAGGGCCGTGGCCCAGCGGAGCCGCGAGTTCTCTCCGGAATGCCGGAAGTTGTGCATGTGCCGCTAGTTCTGGCTGCTTGCGGCACGCTGAGTCAGCGCGGTCGCACCGGCTTGGCATCGCTCCTGCAATAGTCTTCTAGCCACTCCTCTTGGATCTCACGATCCGCTTCACCGTCGGCGGTTGGAAGAGCCTTAGTCCCCTCGGGCTCTTCCGCCGTCGGGGTGAAGGCAAGCACAGAGCGCCGGCCACTAACTGGCGGCGATTTCGGATATGCATGCCCGCGACCACATCGATTTAGCCGCCTTTGTCGCCGCCGAAGGAACGACGTTGCTCGCCAGCGTGCGGCGAATTTCGCCCGGAGGCGATGGGCCAGTATTGGATGGCGTCCAAATGCCGGTTGGATCGCTGGGGTCGGGCCCTGCGCGAGTTTCGCAAGCAGGGAACCATCGGCGCCGGCCACGCGGAAACGGCGTGGAGTGGCATCCGCGGCACCTGCGAAGAGGTTCTCGCCGGCGAAATGCTGGTGCGCGTGTGGTCGTGTGTGGTGCTTGCGCTGGAGGAAAAACTTAGGGGCGACGAAGCCCGCCCGCTCGTCAATAGCGTGCTTCGAGGGCATCAAGACATCACCAATCGCGTGCTGAATCTGCTGGCCGTGCCAGGCCTGGTACCTGCGCGCTCGGCTGCCGAACTGGATCGCCTGCGGCGACTGGTGGAACGCTGGAACGATTTGGTTCTGGGACGATTAGGCGCACCATTCCGTTTCGCCACATTGGCCTACGATGCCGTGCGAGCCCACGAATTTGCCGACGATTTTTCGCTAGCCTCGCAAAAAGGCAAAACAAGCAAAGAGGCTTGGGCGCTGCTGACGGCATCGATGCGAACCACTTTCGCCAAGCGGCTGCAGGCCGAGACAGACAATGCCGATTTGAACAGCCGCATTGCCGGGGCGATTTTGGCTTGTTTTCCTGCCGAAATGTTCGATTCGGTCGGCGTGTATCATTCGCTCTGGCAATCGCGGCTTTCGGCCATGACCAGCGACACGCAAGTAATGGTGGCGGAACTATTGGCCGATGAGCTGCCGCGGCGGTTTCGCTGAAGCAGTAGCCGGGGGTCTGCGACCCCGGCGAACTGTAGCCAATGGCCTCACAGAGGCCGGCTACAGGCACCCACTTTTTTCTCCGTCTTCTCTGCGATCTGGTCGCGGATGATCTGGCTGATCTGGACGACGTCTTGTTTGCCCTCCTGCATCGCTTGTTCCACCGCGTGGCAACGGACGCTGTGCTCGCCTAGTTTCAATTCTTTAGGGCGGCGTGGTGCGGCAGATGTCCATCGCCAACGGGCAACGCGGGTGAAATCGGCAGCCGGAGGGCGGGTTGATGGGGCTGGGCACGTCCCCTTCCAAGATGATTCGCTTGCGGCGCTTCGCCGGATCCATTGAAGGCACGCTGGAAAGCAAGGCGTGCGTGTAGGGATGCAGCGGGTGGTGGTACAGCTCGCGGCTCTCGGCCAGCTCGACGATTTCGCCCAGGTACATCACCGCCACGCGGTCGCTGATGTATTCCACGACCGACAGATCGTGCGAGATGAACAGGTAGGTAAGCTTCAATTCCTCGCGCAACTGCACCAGCAAATTGATGATTTGCGATTGGATGGAAACATCGAGCGCCGAAATCGGCTCGTCCAACACCACGAACCGCGGCTTGAGGGCCAATGCCCGGGCGATGCTGATGCGCTGGCGCTGGCCGCCGGAAAACTCGTGCGGATAACGGTTCACGTAGCGCGGATCGAGCCCGGTTTGCTGGAGCACTTCGATCACGCGGTCCAGCCGCTCGCGGCGGTTGCCCATGCGGTGCACGATCAGCCCTTCTTCCACGATGCTGCGGACGGTCATGCGCGGATTGAGCGAGCCGTAGGGATCCTGGAAGACGATTTGCATATTGCGGCGCATCGGCCGCAGTGCTGATCCGCGCATGTGGGTAATATCGTGGCCGGCGAAAACAATGCGCCCATCGGTCGGCTCCAGCAGCTTTAAGAGCGTGCGGCCGGCGGTGGTTTTGCCGCAGCCGCTTTCGCCTACCAGTCCGAGTGTTTCGCCTTCGGCAATGTTGAACGAAATGCCATCGACCGCCCGCACGTAAGCGGCCGTACGGCGAAACACGCCCCGCCGCACCGGAAAGTGCTGCTGCAGATTTTGAACTTCCAGAAGATTGGCGGTGGGTGAAACCATGCGTCACACGATGAATCATGAACTCGATGCGATGAGCTCTGTTAATCCTTTCGCCCTTTGGTTGGTTCTGCCCCGGGGAACCATTCGATGTGTTGATCGCCGGTGCGGCCGAGGTAGGTGACCCGTTTGCCGCGGAGGAAGGCGAAATAGCATTGCACGCCGGCTTCCATGGCGCGGCGGCTGAAGTCGCGGTATTTCTGGCCGTGCTGTTGACTATCGACAATTGCGGCTTTCAATGCCGCCAGGTTGAATTCGGCCGCGACCGGAGGAAGGTCTTCGAAGGTAATCGTCGTTGGCACGGCGCCGCCTGTGCCGTCGTAATATGTTTTGCGCAGGGTGACGTAGTCGACGTGGTAGTATTCCACGCCGGCGGGCAGCAGCTTGGCAACGCCTTCGGGGAACGACATCGTGCCGCCCAGTGTGGCTCGGGCGACTTCGAGGATGATATCAGTGTTCATAATTTCGGGTCCGGCGATACGATCGCGGGCACTACAAGGGGCGTTTGGGGGCAGAGAAACTCAACTTCCCGGCGTAGTGGCAGCGGGCCAAATGGCCGGGGGTGATTTCGCGCAAGGCCGGTTCTTCATTTACGCAGCGCGTGCCGTCGTTGAACGGGCAGCGCGGGTGGAATTTGCAGCCGCTAGGGAAGTGCAACGGGCTGGGGACCATGCCGGGGATGGTGTTGAGTTTTTCGGTTTTCGCCTTTTCCGGATCGGGCCGCGCGTGGAACAGGCCGACGGTGTACGGGTGCAGCGGGTTGGCGAAGAGTTCTTTTACGGGGGCGTATTCGACGACTTGGCTGGCGTACATCACGGCTACTTCGTCGGCGGTTTCGGCCACGATGCCCAGGTCATGGGTGATGATCAGTAGCGACATGCCGAATTCGTCTTTCAATCCGCGCAGCAGGTCGAGGATTTGGGCTTGGATGGTGACATCGAGCGCCGTGGTCGGCTCGTCGGCGATCAGTAGTTGTGGATTGCATGAAAGGGCCATGGCGATCATCGCGCGCTGCCGCATTCCGCCGGAGAATTGGTGCGGGTATTCGTCGATCCGTTTTTCCGGCACCGGGATGCGCACCTTGTGGAGCATTTCGATGGCGCGGCGGCGGGCTTCGGCTTTGTCGACCTTCTGGTGCAAGCGGATGGCTTCGATGATTTGTGCGCCGATGGTGAACACGGGGTTGAGCGAGGTCATCGGCTCCTGAAAGATCATCGAAATGCGGGCGCCGCGGATGCGACGCATTTCGGCGTCGGGCAACTGCGCCAAATCGACGGGCTTGCCGTTGTCGTGCATGATGATCCGCCCGCCGGCGATGCGCCCGGCGGCGAAACCAGCCGCATGATCGACAGCGCCGTGACGCTTTTGCCGCAGCCGCTTTCACCCACGATGCCCAGCGTTTTGCCGCGCGGGATGATCAGCGACACATCGTTGACGGCGCGGACCACGCCCTCGTCGGTGTGGAAATGGGTGCTCAGGTTTTGGATTTCGAGTAGTGCGTCGGGCATGCAGAAGGGTTCAGGGTTCGGGGTTCAGAAATCATTTATTTCCCTGCTTCGCGGAGGCGGGGGTCGGTGGCTTCTTGTAAACCTTCGCCGATTAGATTGTAAGCCAGCACGGTGAGGAAGATGGCCATGCCGGGGAACAGAATCAGCCACCACATTTGCATGTTGGCGCGGCCTTGGGAAAGCAAATCGCCCCAACTGGGATTCGGCGGCGGCGGGCCGAAGCCCAGGTAACTCAAACCGCTTTCAATCAGGATTGCCCCGGCAATGCCGAAGGTGATCGGCACCAACACCGGCGCCAGTGCGTTGGGCAGTATATGCCGGAAGATAATGCGCAGCGGTGAGATGCCCAGCGCGCGGGCGGACATCACGAATTCCGACTCGCGGAGTTTGAGGAATTCGGCGCGCGCCAGCCGCGCGATGCCGGTCCATTGCGTGCAGCCGATGATGGCCATCGTGTGCCAGATTTTTGGTTTCTCCACAAGGCTGACGAGCGCCAGAATCAGCACCAGCGTGGGAATGCACAACACGACGTCGATCAGCCGGCTGATGGCACTGTCGATCGGGCCGCGAAAGTAGCCGGCCAGCGAGCCCAGTACAATGCCGATGCTTCCGGCGATGCCCATCGACACGAAGCCGACCAACAGCGCGGTTTTCGTGCCGTGCACCATGATGGCGAATACGTCGTAGCCGGTGGCCGTGGTGCCGAACAGGTTTCGGCGGCTGGGAGTTCCGGCGTCGCCGAAGGGATTGCCGGGGCGGTTATCCCATTCATCATCGCGCACGCGGCGGAATGGGTCTTGATAGATGAGCGGCCAGATGGCCCAGCTTTCGGGATCTTTTTCTTTGAGATTCTTCGGATAGATCAGTCGCATGGCGCGGCGCAGGCCGGGATTTTCCCAATCGCTGTTGAAATAGCCCAGCGCGGGAAAATAAATTTCGCCTTTGAATTTGCACACCAGCGGTTTGGTGCCGACGATGGCCGGGGCGAAAATGGCCACCACGCACAGCACGGCCACGAAAATCAGGGCCGTCATCGCCAACTTGCGGCGGCGAAAACGCCGCCACGCCTCCATCCAGAAGCCGCGCGAATACTCGAACGGCTCGACGGGTTGCAGGACGTCTTCGGGAATGACGGGGACGGTGGACATGGAGGGGAATGACTGAATGACGAAATGACTGAATGTCGAAAGCGGAGGCGATTCCTGTTATGTCATTCAGCTCATTTCAGGTCATTTGTGTCTTGCATTAGGAGTAAGTTACGCGCGGATCGACCACGGCGTACAAAATATCGGCCAGCAGTTGGCCCAATAGCGTGAGCACGGAAAACAGCAGCACCAGGCCCATGATCGTGGGGTAATCTTTTTCGCCGATGGCTTCGAAAAATAATCGGCCCATGCCGGGCCAGGTGAAAATTTGCTCGAGGATGATCGCGCCGCTGAGCACCAGCGGCAGCGACAGGCCGAGCATGGTGACAAACGGAATTAGCGTATTGCGAAAGGCATGGTGCACAATCACCTTCGCGCGAGACGCCTTTGGCCCTGGCGGTGCGGATGTAATCTTGCCGGAGCACTTCCTGCATGTTGGCCTGGATGAAACGGGTGTCGTAGGCCAGCGTGCCGTAGGTCATGCAGATAGTGGGCAACAGGGCGTGGCGGAACAGGTCCCAGGCTTTGCCCAGGGTGGTAAGGTCGTCGAAGTTACGGCCGGTCATGCCGTCCAGCGGAAGCTCCAGCCAGGTGCCCTGCAGTTTGACGGCGAAAATCATTTGCAAAAACAGCGCCGCCACGAAGGCTGGCAGCGAATAGAGCATGTACAAGGTCACGCTCAGCGTGCGTTCGTCGAGCGTGCCGCCGCGCGCGGTCGCGTACAATCCAAACGGCACGGCCAACAGGTAGCCCAACAGCAGCGACGTGCCGGACAATAGCAGCGTCGGTCCGATACGCTCGCCGATCACCTGCGTGACGGGCTCGTAGCGCGAAAAGCTGTTGCCCAGATCGAAGCTGCATGACATTCGCGAGCCAGCCGAGGTACGCCACGGGCCACGATTTATCGAGGCCGTAGATTTTCCGCATCTGCTCGAGATCTTGCGGTCGGAATTTTTTCGTGGGGTCCATCCGCTCCATGCGCGCCAATAGCGGATCGCCGGGCATGCTGCGCACCAGCCCATACACCAGGAACGTGACCAGCCACAGCGTGAGCAC
Source organism: Pirellulales bacterium (assembly GCA_963773925.1). Lineage (GTDB taxonomy): Bacteria > Planctomycetota > Planctomycetia > Pirellulales > JADZDJ01 > CAVRAW01. The sequence continues at coordinate 13,708 of CAVZDC010000005.1, read as the reverse complement.
GCCCAGCAGCAAACGGCGGACAAGATAGTTCCACATGGGCGGCTAAGCGATCGGCGGCATCAAGTTACTCCGCAACTTTCCAAAAGCTGCCAAAGCCGGGGCCGTAATCGAACGGTCCGCGGGGGCTGAACTTGTAACCTGCGCAGTTGCTTGTTGAAGCCGTAGAAGCTATCGCGCCAGAACAAAAACGTGCAAGGCTGATCGTGGTAAATGAGCTCGTCGATTTTGGCATAGATCGCGGCGCGCTTGTCGTGATCGAATTCCTTGCGGCCTTCCTCGAACAGCTTATCGACTTCGGGATTGGAATATTGCAGGAAGTTGCGGCCGTCCTGAATGGCATGGGTGGCCCACACGTTTTCGTCCAAGTCGGGGTCGGTGCCGGTGCCCCAACCGCCGCACTCGGCCTGAAATTCTTTCTTGAGCAGGCGTTCCAGCAAGTCGCGTGGATTCCATCGGCTTGATGTTGCAAGCCACGCCGATTTGTTCGAGGTTGAACTTCAGCAGCTCGCACCAGCGGATGCGCTCCGGGTCGTTGCGCACCAGGATGTCGAATTCGAATCGGACTTTGCGGCCGTCGATCATTTTGTCGCGCACGCCGTCGCCGTCGAGATCGGTCCAGCCGGCTTCGTCGAGCAATTGCGATGCTTTGTCGAGGTTCTGGTGATAGGCCGAAAGGGGCGTTTTGGGCGCGTACCAAGCGTCGGGATACGCGACGCCGGTGCACTGCTCGCACAGGCCGAACAATAGCTTGTCTAAGAATTCGCGGTAATCGAAGGCGTACGACATGGCCTCGCGCACGCGGCGATCTTTGAAGAACGGCGCGGCGGGCGAATTGTTGTTCCAGCCGAAGTAAAAGTAAGTCCACTCGACGCCGAACACCTTGGTGTTTTTATCGTAGAAGTCGGCGCCATCGGTTTGGCTGGCCCATTGCTCCTGGTGGATTTCGTATTCATCCAGCCGGCCCGATTTCAGCGCCAACAGTGCGGTGTTGGGATCGTCGATGATGCGGAACTGCACTTCATCGAAGTAGGGCTTTGTGCGCACTTGCTTGCCCCCGACCATGTACCAATCTTCGCGGCGTTTGAAATCGATTTCCTGGTTCCGGATACGGTTGGTCATGGCGTAGGCGTTGCCGGAAACTGGGTTCAGCTCGGTTTTCTGATATTCGGGGGTTTGGAGCAGTTCCTCAAACGACATCTTGTCGAGCTTGTCGTACAGCGGCTTGTAGACGTGCTCGGGAATGATGGGGAAGTTGATGTTCCATTCGTTCGTGGCCAGCGCCTCCTTGTGAAAGAACACCACCGTGTAATCGTCGTAGGCCACGACGTGCGCAGCTTGTCCGGCCCCGAGCGCACGGCAGGCACCGGAATTTTCGGATTCATGATGGCGTGAAACGAAAACTCCACGTCGTGGGCGGTAATAGGCTTGCCGTCGGACCAGGTGCAATCGCGGCGCATGGTTACTTTGTCGCACAAGCGATCTTTGCTAGTTTGCCAGTGCAGCGTCACGTCGCTGTCGGCGAACGGCTCCATTTTCCAATCGAAATTAAACAGCGCGAAGTTGTACAGCGAACCAACGCGAGCCTCCTCGATCGTGTCGGACATGATCGGGTTAGAGCTTTTAATGTCGCCCAGCAGGAACCGCGTGATACGGCCGTTCCAGTCGGGCTGCTTGTCATTCTCGGGAAGTCGGCCCAGAGCGCTGAGAATTTTGGTGTTGTCTTCCGGGCCGGTGTTCTTTAGCGCCAGTGCTTCGGCAATGCTGACCAGCGGTTTGGTTTTCGCCTGGTCTTCGCGCAATAGCTTCATTGAATCGAGCACCGGGCGATCTTCCCACTGGGCGGATTTATCCAGCTCCTCCAAGGTGGGCGGAGTGAACTTCTCGGGGGCCGGCTGCTCGGCGGAGGCTTGCGACGGCTGACTTGCCGGAGCGGATGCTGCCGGCTGCGCGGCAGAGCTAGCAGCGGCGGATGGCGAAACTGCTGCTGGATTGGCGGCGGCCGGCGGCGCGGTTTCTGGGGGCTTGTGCGACCAACAGCCGGACTCTGCAAGCAAAGACAGCGCGATTAAAAAAACCAAGAGCCTACATCGATCCATCATCGCGCTTTATTCCTCCCTGCGAGCAAGGGGCAGGTGCCCGACCGCGGCACCGCACTCCGTTCACCAAGCCCATGCTAAACATTGCCTTTGCGAGTGGTCAAGCGAGGCTAGCTAGCAAGCCAATCCGTGTTGCCCGCATTGGCGAAAGCCGGTACCCTTGCTCGGTTTGCACGAATCGAAGGCGACCGCTTGGATGCGGACAAGGAACTGCTATGCAATCGCGCGGCGCAGGGATGCGTAGTGTCGGGCGGCGGCATGTCTTGCTGAGACTGCTCGTGCCGCTAGCTATCTGGGCTTTTGGCTCTGCGCGGTGGGCCTGCGCAAGACATGCAATGGATCTGGTCTCCCGCCCAGCCGCAGGAAAAGAAAGTGCCTGCCGGCGTGGTCTACTTCCGCAAATCGTTCCCGATGAACCAGGTGGAAAGCGGCGAGGTGCAAATTAGTTGCGACAATGCGTACGAATTGTACGTGAACGGCCGCAAGGCCGGCGAAGGAAGCGATTGGCACACGCTCGACTCGCACGATATCACCAAATTCCTCACGCCGGGCCGCAACACGGTGGCCATCAAAGCCATCGTCAAGCAGGAGGGCAAAGCCGGACTGGTGGCGCGCGTGGTGGTGAAGGAAGTGGGCGGCACGTACGTGGCCTACAACAGCGATAACACTTGGCGCACCAGCCTGCAGGAGTTTCCCCAGTGGACCAAGCATTATTACAACGATGCGCAGTGGCTGCCGGCGCGGGTGATCGGTCCATTTCCGAACACGCCCCCCTGGTTGGACGACGTGCATGCGGCAGGCGGTGCGCCGGCGGGGCGCTTTGAAACGCTGCCGGAATTCCGCGTGGAGACGGTCGTTCCGCCCAAGGAAACCGGCTCGCTGTTGGCGATGACTTTCAACGAATTCGGCGAAATTCTGGCCTGCGCGAGGGGAGCGGCATCCTGCGCATCTACGATTCGCACCACGACGGCAAGCTCGACAAGGCCGAAGTGTTCGCCGACCAGATTACCAATGTGCAAGGCATCTTGAGCTTGAACGGCAACGTGTTCGCCACCGGCAAAGGTCCCGACGGGCTGGGTCTGTATCGGCTTGAAGCGACAGAAAACGAAACGCACGCCGACAAAGTCACCACGCTTTTGAAGTTCACCGGCGAAGCGGCCGAGCACGGCTGCCACGCGGTGACGCTGGGTCCGGATGGTCTGCTGTATGTGGTGTTGGGCAATCACACGCAATTGGCCAAGGAGCCGGCGCCGACCAGCCCCTACCATCACCCCTACGAAGGTGATCTGGTGCCGAAGTATGAAGATCCGCACGGCGAGGCGGTCGGCATCAAGGCGCCGTGTGGGACGATTGTGCGCACCGACGTGAACGGCACCTTTGCGGAAATCTTCGCGGGCGGTTTGCGGAACTGCTACGACATTGCGTTCAATCGGGCCGGCGAACTGTTCACCTGGGATTCCGACATGGAGTGGGACGTGGGGCTGCCCTGGTATCGACCCACGCGGCTGTTGCACGCCACGCCGGGCGCCGAGTTTGGCTCGCGGAGCGGTTGGAGCGTGTGGCCCGACTATTATTTCGACGGCATGCCCACGTTGTTGGATACCGGGCGCGGCTCGCCCACCGGCATGGTGGTCTACAACCACGTGATGTTCCCGCGGCGCTATCACGACGCGTTGTTCATGGGCGATTGGTCGCGTGGACGAATTTTGGCCATCCGTTTGAAGCCGCAAGGCGGCACGTACAAGGCCGAGACGGAAACCTTCGCAACCGGCAAGCCGTTGAACGTGACGAATTTGACCGTCGGCCCCGATGGCGCACTCTATTTCTGCACGGGCGGGCGCGATTCGGAAGGCGGGATCTATCGCATCGTGTGGCAGGGCACGGTGCCGCCGGACGTGTTGAATTTCGGCGAAGGCATCCAGCAGGCAATTCGTCAGCCGCAGCTGAACAGTGCCTTTGCCCGACAAAAAATTGCCGCCATCAAGCAGAAGCTTGGCGCCGCATGGGATTTGGAAATTGTCAAGCTGGCCGACAATCCCAGTGCCGACGCGATCGAGCGCTGCCGGGCACTGGAGCTGATGCAATTGTTCGGCCCATTTCCCACCGGCGCACAACTGGTGCGGCTAGGGGGCGACCCTGATGCGCAGGTGCGGGCCAAGGCCGCCTACTTGATGGGCCTGCATTCCGACGACGTCACGCGGCGAGCGCTGGTGAAAATGCTGCAGGATTCCGATCTGCGCGTGCAGCGGGTGGTTTGCGAATCGCTGGCGCGCGCCGGCGCCAAGCCGACGTTCCAGGAAGTTTCGCCGCTATTGGCCGGCGACAGCCGCTCCGTTTCTTACGCCGCTACGCGGCTGTTGGAAACGCTGCCGCGCGACGACTATCGGAAGGCCATTCTGGAGACGAAGAATACACGATTGTTCCTGCAAGGCGCACTGGCCTTGATGCAAATGGATCCCGATCATGATACGTGCCAGGCGATTATGGAGCGCTCCGGCGCGATTATGAAGGGATTTGTTTCCGATCCGGATTTCATCGACTTGTTGCGCGTGATGCAGTTGGCACTTGGCGCGGCGGCGTCACGCAGAAAGATATCCCGGAGTTGGCGGAAAAGATCGTGTTGGAATATCCGACGCGCAATCCGCAGATGAACCGCGAACTGGTGCGATTGGTGGCCTACTTGCAGGGCATCTCGGCCGGCCCACGGCTGATGAAGCAGTTGAACGCCGACATTCCCTCGGCCGACAAGTTGCAGGCGGCGCTGTACGCGCGATTCTTGGACGGCTGGAAGACGGATCAAAAGCTGGCGCTACTGAAATATTACGAATCGGCGCGCACGCTGACAGGCGGGCATAGTTTTGCAGGCTACATCGACAGCGTGTCGCGCGATTTGTTCGCCGGGCTGACCCCTGAGGAACGCAAATTGGTATTGGCCGACGGCAACAAATGGCCCAGTTCGGCCTTGGCCGTGTTGGCCGGGCTGCCGGCCGAATTGCCGACCGAGACGATCGAACAGATCATCGCGCTGGATAAGGATATCGCCGAAAACGATTCGGAAGCGGCAAAACGACTGGCTATCGGCGTGATCGCGGTGTTGGGGCGCAGCAAGGACTCCAAAGCCGGCGCCTATCTGCGCGAGATCTACGAAAAGTTTCCGGAGCGGCGCGGGCAGATCGCCATGGCGCTCACGCAGAATCCCGACGGCGACAACTGGCCGGTGCTTGTACAGTCGCTGTCGATTGTCGACGGCGTGTTCGCGCAGCAGGTGCTGGTGGCGCTGGCCGGAGTCGATCAAAAGCCCGACAAACCGGAGCCGTATCGGCAAGTCATTCTACGCGGATTGAAAATGGGCGAGTCGGGTGGCAAGAATGCCGTGAAGCTGTTGGAAAAATGGACCGGCAAGCAGTTGGGTGAGCCGACTGACAAGGTGGCCGACAGGCTGGCCGCGTGGCAAAAATGGTTCAGCGATACGTATCCCGATCAGCCGGAGCCGAAGTTGCCGGTGGAATCGGCCGAGAACAAATGGACGTACGAGGAATTGATCGCCTACTTGAATAGCGCCGACGGCACGCACGGCAGCGTGGAATCGGGAGCGGCCGTTTTCAAAAAGGCGCAGTGCGTGAATTGCCACCGCTTTGGCGACCGCGGCGACAGCGTCGGGCCCGATTTGACCACTGTCAGAAATCGCTTCCAGAAGAAAGAGATTTTGGAATCGATCTTATTTCCCTCGCTGGTGATTTCAGATCAGTACATCAGCAAAACGATTACGACTACCGACGGGCGCAGCGTGACGGGCCTGGCGGCGCCGCAAAGCGACGGATCGGTGGTGGTGATGCAAACCAACGGGCAGAAAATCACGATCGCCAAGGATCAGATCGATCAGATCGTGCCGAGTAAAGTTTCGGCCATGCCCGAGGGATTGCTGAATACCCTTTCGCTGGAAGACATCGCCAATCTATTTGCGTACTTGAACCAGCCGCCGCAGGCGATGAGCATCGGCAGCAAACCGGCCGAGGCGGACAAGAAGTAGCAGGCAGCGGACGGCGGGCGGCAGGCAGACAATGAGCGATCGCTATTTCTTGCCGAGCAATTGTTCCAACTGCGATTGCAGTTGTTCGCCGCGGGCAGCGATCGACACGATTTTGCCGTGCTGGTCGACCAGGAACGTGGCGGGAATGGCGTCGATGCCAAACTCCTGCGCCAGCTTCACGCCTTCGAAACCGTGCTTTGCCGGATCGTCTTCGTAGAGCGTTTTCCAGGGGAGCTTTTCTTTGTCGAGAAATTCTGTGAGGGCGTCTTTATCTTCGTCCAGGCTGATGCCCACCACGTCGAAGCCTTTATCGTGATATTTCTCGTACGCTTTTTTCACGTTGGGTAGTTCGCGCATGCAGGGGCCGCACCAGGTGGCCCAAAAATCGATGAGCACCACCTTGCCCTTGTATTTGGCCCAATCGAATTTCTCGCCGCCGAACACGGTGCCTTGAATTTTCGGAGTGGAACCCATCAAACCGACTCGCTTCAGTCCGGCTGCGGCGGTTTCTTTGGCGACCGCCACCAGTTGCGGCGGTTCGGCGGAGTCGGCCGACTTTTTCATGGCGTTGTAGATCAGCTTGGCGGCGTCGATCGCGCCGGCCATTTCGAACACGCGGGCCGCATCCTCAGCAAGCTGGAACGCTTCGACGTCGAATTTGGAGGCCAGCCCCTTGGCAATCTGATCGGCCACGGGCCGGAAATCGACCGAGTTGCCGGCGTCGCGAGCTTTCAGCAATTCCTCGAGCTGAGTGTAGATGGCGCGCGTGGCATCGTCGGAGGCGTCGGCTTCGCCGGGTGCTCCCGCGACGTGCTGGGCCGGCACCACGTCACTTGCAGCCGCCATGCCGGATTTGTCGGGTGCGGGTTTTTTGCCCTGATCGTCCGCCGCATTTGCTGTTGCCAGTTTCCAAGCGGCGAAACAGATACACAGAAGCGACACGGCAGATGCTTTACTGAACATGGCGTTTCTCGCATTCCGTTAAACGTTTGCCCGGCCCATTATTGTATGGGGGCGGTCAAAAAGGTGTTAGAGCGAATGTCCTCGCTGTGCTTCAAGGATGAACGCTGCGGCCGCCATCCACCGGCAGGCACACGCCGGTGATGAAATCGTTCGCTAGCAGGAACAACACGGCATCGGCCACGTGCTGCGGCGTGCCTTTGCGCTTGACCAGCGTGGCGGCGATCGCGGCGGCCTGCTCCGGGGCCGGCAGATCATCGGGCAAGAGCACCGGTCCCGGCAATATAGCGTTCACGCGCACCCGCGGATTGCGCGACGCCAATTCGACGGCGAACATGCGCGTGAGCGCCGGGATGGCGCCTTTTGACGGAAAATAAGCGGCGTAGCCGGTGTATGGGCGCGCGATGGCCCAGTCGCCGATGTTCACGATCGCCCCGCCCTGCGGCTGGCCGACCATGATTTGCCCTACATGCTGGCAGAATAAAAATGTGCCCAGCGTGTTGATTTCGAAATGCTCTCGAACATCGCCGGCAGTGACCGATTCCAGCGGCTTTGCTTTCCAGATGGCGGCGCAGTTGACCAGCGCATCGATGCGGCCGAAGTGGCGATGCACGTCGGCGACAGTTTTTTTCACGGCCTCTTCATTGGCGAGGTCGGCCGCAAACGCGGCGGCCGGATTGCCCGCGGCGCTCAATTCGTCAGCCAGCGCTTTGGCATCGGCCAGCGAATGGTTGGCGTGGATCGCAAGGCGATAGCCGGCCGCGGCCAGCGTGTGCGCAATCACCGCGCCCACGCGCTTTCCGCCGCCAGTAACCAGGGCCACAGGTGTATCCGATTGCGTTGTCATCATTCAGTCTCACCCGCGAATCAACCGGGCTGCATCGGGCCTTTCGGCGGCTCGCCGTGAAAGTGGGCGATAATGTCCCACGCCGCTTCGGGTGTTTCGGCGTAGCTCAGCAGTTCCAAGTGTTCGTCGGCAATCGCCCCCTCGTCTGCCAGAAACTGAAAATCAACGACACGGTTCCAATACTCACGGCCAAAAAGAATGATCGGGATGGGCTGAATTCGGTGCGTCTGCCGTAGCGTGAGCACCTCGAACAATTCGTCCAAGGTGCCAAAGCCGCCCGGAAACACCACCAGCGCTTTGGCCCGCAGGAGGAAGTGCATTTTTCGCAAGGCGAAATAGCGAAATTGAAAACACAATTCCGGCGTGATGTAGGGGTTGGGAAGCTGCTCGGCGGGCAACTGGATGTTCAGCCCGATCGATTTGCAGCCGGCCTCGTGCGCCCACGATTGCCGGCTTCCATGATGCCCGGGCCGCCTCCGGTGATGATCACATAATGCCGGCAATGATGGCTTTGGTTGTACGACGAAACCAGCTCAGCAAATCGCCGGGCGGCATCGTAATAGTGCGCTTTGGCGAGCAACCGTTCGCCGCGATCGACGGCGCGCTTCAGTTGTGCATCGGAGGGCGCGGCCGCCGACGCTGCGCGGGCCCGAGCAAGGCGTGATTCCAATTCCGGGCGCTCGGCGATTTGCGTGCTGCCGAACAGCACGATGGTCGATCGCACGTTTTGCGCTTCCAGCGCCATTTCGGGCTTGTACAGCTCGAGTTGCAGCCGAACCGGGCGCATTTCGGGGCGTTGCAGCAAATCGGGATCGCGGTCGGCCGGCCGATAGCTGGGAGAATTGAGGATGGCCTGCAGATTGCGCTGGGCTTCGTCGTTCATGACGTTTGTTAGGTTGTGCGGCAGCGTGCTGCCAGCGCCGGATACAACCGGCGACTATGAGACGGCCTCACGCATCCAGCGTAACCGATTCTCCCAGCTTAGGCACCATCGTATTCCAGCCGCGAGCGGCGCGCAATTCGTTCGCCAGGGCGGTCGCCGAATCGAGTTCGCCATGGGTAATGAATACTTGTCGCGGCGGCGGGAGCGGCTCCAGCCAGCGGATCAATTCGCGGTGCCCGGCATGGCCGCTTAACGCCGACATCGAGGTGACAGCAGCGCGCACCGGCACATCGTGGCCGTAGATGCGCAGGAACTTTGCCGCCTTGGGCCAGCGCTCGGCCGCGAGTTCCCTGGGCCATGAATCCGGCCAGAACGACGGTGTTTTGCTCGTGCGGCAACCGCTGCTCAAGATGATGCAGGATGCGGCCGCCGGTCATCATGCCGCTGGAGGCGATGATGACGGCCGGTCCGGCGACATTGTTGATCTGTTTCGATTCGTCCGCGCTGCGCGTCAGGTGCACGCCCGGCCCATTGAGAATTTGCTGGACGCCAAGCAGTTGTGCTTTACTCAAATCGTGCTCGTCGAGAAACTGCGCATAGATGTTCTCTGCGTGGATCGCCATGGGGCTATCCAGGTAGATCGGAATTTGCGGGATTCGTCCATGCTCCATCAATACGTGCAGCAAGTAGATCAATTGCTGCGAGCGGCCGACCGCAAACGCGGCAAACACCATCACGCCGCCGCGCTGGATTGCCGCTTGCACCAGATTGCACAATTCGTCGAGCACCGGCGTGTCGGGATGTTCGCGATTTCCGTACGTGCTTTCGCAGATCAAATAGTCGCACGGCGGCGGCGGCACGGGATCGTGATACAGCGGCGCCTGGCAGCGCCCACGTCGCCGGAGAATACAATTTTAATGGGCGTGGCGCCGCTGCGGATTTCGACTTCGATCATCGATGCCCCCAGCAGGTGGCCGACATTGTGATATTGCATCGATACCGGTTCGGCGGGCGTGAACCACTCTTCGCGGTCCACCGGCTTCAGCAGGCGCAGAGCGCGGGTGACGTCATGCGTGTCGAACAGCGGCAGGGCCGGCTTGTGCTTGGAGAATGCCTTGCGGTTGGCATAATCGGCATCTTCCTGTTGGTTTTTGGCGGCATCGAATAACACAATTTCTGCTAGCGCTGCTGTTGCCGCCGTGCAATACACGGGGCCGGTGAATCCATCGCGCACAAAGCGCGGCAAATAACCCACATGATCGATGTGGGCGTGCGTCAGCACGATTGCCTGCACCGACGAGGCGGGAAATGGCAGCGGCCGCCAATTCAACAAGCGCAGAGTCTTAAGGCCCTGAAACAGACCGCAATCGACCATCACCCGCGCCGCGCCGGCTTCCAGGAGATATTTCGACCCCGTGACGGTCTGCGCCGCGCCGTGGAAGCTGAGGCGTATCATGCCGCTAACTTGTAGCACGCAGCGGACCTTGCGGCAACGTAGGGCACATCGGCACGAAAGGCGGCATTGCCCCGCACAATCGCGGAGCGATACTATGGGTAGCGGCAATCATGGCAATTGCCGGCGAGCCATGTTCCGCCTACACGTTTCTGCTTTCAGCCTTTCGCATACGACTTAGCATGGGACTATACGACCGCGAATATTATCGAAACGAACCCCGTGGCATGATGCTCGGCAGCGATTGGTCGGCCGTCACCACGCTGATTGTGATCAACGTACTGGTGTTTTTGGCGGAGCTGTTTACCACGCAGAATCACTGGATCGTCCGAACTTCTTCGTTGGATGCGCTGCGAGCCTGATATTCCATAATCCAATTGGAACGCCTGGCAATTGCTGACGTATGGTTTTGTGCACGATCCGCGCGACATCATGCACATTGTGTTCAACATGTTGGGCTATGGATGTTCGGGCATGACGTGGAAATATCTATGGCCGCCGCGAATTTTATAAGCTCTACTTCAGCCTGATCATTCTCTCCGGGCTGTTTAACGCGTTTTGATTTGGCCGGCGGACCGAGAAATACCTTTGATGGGCGCCTCGGGGGGCGTGGTGGGCATCGCAGTGATGTTTGCCTGTCATTTCCCGAATCGGCTGATGATGCATTGTGTTCCGGATCCTGATTCCGGTGCCCGCGTTCGTGCTGGTGGTGATCTACGTGGTGTTCGAATTTCTTGCAAACCACAGACGATCGTTCGAGCCATGTGGCCCACTGGGCACACCTGGGCGGAGCGGCGTTTGGTTTCCTGTATTATCGGACCGGGTGGAACCTGTTTCGACTTTGGCCCCGCGGTTGGTCGATGCGCATGCCGCGATGGAAAACGAAGCTGCGCGTGCATGATGCAGATGCAGAAAAAGGTGAGCCCCCCGACGACTATCTGACGACGGGAAAGATCCAGAAGCGGGTCGATCAGTTGCTGGAAAAAATCAGCCGCGAGGGGGAAGCCAGCCTGACTGCCGAAGAGCGGCAGTTCCTGGCCGACGCCAGCCGCCGTTATCAGCAGCAGCGGCGCCGGTAGCGTACGCGGCAGGCAAATAATGGCCGGAGATTCTCGGGAAAACCCCCCGCCGCGGTTTGACCCTGTGGGGAAGCGGCAATTATACTGAAATAAGGTAAAAACCCGCTTTTTCTCGTCTCTCGGCAGTGGGCTTGGACTTCATGTCGATTCGGCTTTTCGTTCGTTGTGGCCGGCTGGTGGTATGCGCATTGGCCTTCGTGGCCATTGGGCTGATGGTTGCCGGCCCTGCGGCGGCGCAGCAGGCCAACCGCCCGACTCCCCCCAAGGGGTTTCGCAAGCTGGCGCCCGGCGTATTAACCACCATTCCGCCGAAGGTCGATCCGCAAGATACCGTGACCGACCACGACATGGTGGAAATCCAATCGTTGGGGAAGCAGTTGGATTGGAAGCCGCAAACGCAATCGAGCAGCACTACGCTGAAAGTGCTGACCAAAGATATCCCGTTCCGCCGCGATGTTTGGAACCTGGAGTTTTCGTTCAAGCCGCTGCGGATGATCTACGTCGATTTGCCCCAACCCGGCGGCAACATGCAGCGCACGCTGGTCTGGTATTTGGTGTACAAGGTGAAGAACCTCGGAGGTCACCTGCAACCGGAACCGACGGCCAACAGCAAGGACTTTGCAAACCACCTTGTCGATTATCCCGTGCGATTCTTCCCGGAGTTCGTGCTGGAAACCGACAAATACAAAAAAGCGTATCTCGACCGTGTGCTGCCGTTGGCCGTGGAGGCGATTCAGAAGCGTGAGGACCCGAATCGCAAATTGCTGGATAGCGTGGAGATGAGCAATCGGGATATTCCGGTCAGCAAGCCGGGCGAAGATCACAGCGTGTGGGGCGTGGCCACGTGGACCGACATCGATCCGCGTATCGATTACTTCCAGATCTATGTGGGCGGCTTGTCGAATGCCTACCGTTTTGCCGACCCGCCCGGAGCGTATAAACCGGGTGAGCCGCCGGGCGCCGGCCGTCTCTACGCCCAGAAGACGCTGAAGCTTAATTTCTGGCGGCCTGGCGACGAGCACGACATCAACGAAGGGGAGCTTTACTACGGCATTCCCGGCCAGGTTGACTACCAGTGGGTTTTCCGCTAAACAGGATGTTTCGATAACAGCGACACGTGGGCGACGGTGTCCATAATCGGCGACATTTCTGCCGCAGTCGCTAGCCCCAGTCTTTTACTCGCGGTCACAATTCCATGGCACATAAAAAAGGTCAAGGTTCCAGCCGTAACGGACGTGATTCCGCCGGACAGCGCCGCGGCGTGAAGCGGTTTGCCGGCGAGAGCGTTGTGGCAGGCAATATTTTGATACGGCAAGTTGGTAATTCCTTCCACCCCGGACGTGGCGTGGGTCAAGGAAAAGACTTTACCCTGTTTGCGCTGATCGACGGCATTGTGCAGTTCGATCGGGGCGGGCGGCGTGTCAACGTGCTGACGACGGCGAATTAGGCGATCCGTTTCGCTTGCGGTTTAGTAGATTGCATAATCAAGGGATGTCCCAGTGGCATCCCTTTTTCCTTGCGCCCATGAAAATCACTAGCGCCGCCAATCCGCGAGTCAAAGCCGCCGCCGCACTTCGTGAGCCGCGTAGCCGCGTTCGCGAGGGCCGGATCATTATCGACGGCGTGCGCGAAATCGGCCGGGCCCTGAATGCCGGCGTGAAAATTCGCGAAGTGTTTGTCTGCGCCAAGCCGTGTCAGGAATTCGATTGCGATGGATTGCTCGGGCGGCTGGGCGAGGAGGTATTGCGATTCGACGTGACCTCCGCCGTCTTTTCGAAATTGGCGTATGGGCAGCGAACCGACGGCATCGTGGCCGTGGCCGACATGCCGCACATCGCGCTAGATCAGTTGACGATGCCTGCGTGCCCCTTGGTGGCCGTGCTGGAGGGCATCGAGAAGCCGGGCAACATTGGGGCGGTCATACGCAGTGCCGACGCCGCCGGTGTTGGGGCGGTCATCGTCGCCGATGGCGGCGCCGATCTGTACAACCCCAACGCGATTCGCGCCAGCATCGGCACGATCTTCACGGTTCCCTTCTGCGCAGCGTCCGCCGCCGAAACAATTGCCTGGCTGCGGCGAAACAATCTGGCCATCTTCGCCGCGCGCGTGGATGCTTCTGTCGAGTACACGGCGTGCGATTTTAATCGGCCCTGCGCGATGGTGTTGGGAAGCGAGGCTGCCGGACTTTCCGACGCTTGGCGCGGCACAGATATCACGTCAATTCGTTTGCCGATGCACGGCGCCACCGACAGTCTGAATGTTTCGGCGACCGCTGCGGTGCTGTTTTATGAAGCTCTGCGGCAGCGTTCGTGAGGGGTTACTTGCTCTTCGTCGGATGCTGCAATTTGGCCGCTGCCAGC
>CAVZDC010000004.1:0-75364 GCA_963773925.1 Pirellulales bacterium | reverse complement strand
GTGGCTTTTCCCACTGCGATTATCTGCCCCGGGAGATGGCCTGTAAATCAATCGCTCTTTGAAGCAGACGCATGCCCCGGGAGCGTGTTGGAAGGCTCATCGGCATTAATCAGCGATTCCGCCTCGTGGCGGAACAGCTCGAGCGTGGCCTGCCGGTTCCATAACGGAGCCGAGGCGATTTCCTTATCGGTCGCGGCCTGAAGTTCGGCCAGCATGCGTTTTGCTTCATCGCGATCGCCAAGCTTCCATTTGGTCATCGCCAGGAAAAACTTTGGGATATTCCGCCGACGTGCTGTTCGGTGGCATTCTTTTCGATTTCGGCGATGCACTCTTTCAGTGTTCGTTCGGCCTCCTGATAATTCCCGGCGCGATACATCAGAATTCCCAAACCATTCAGATACGACTGGCCGTGCGGCGATTTTGCAACTAGTCGTTTGGCAAGCTCCAGCAGCTGATTGAAATCGTCGACCGATGATTGATCGAGTGCACATGCCCAGGTGAGCCAACGGAGTTCGTCGTCGTTGTTGGACATGCCGAAGCGCCGCAGCATTGCCTGGCAAGTGGCGCGATAGCCGGCCAGATCGCCCCCCTTTAATCGAATCAGGGCGATTTGATATTGCGCTCTCGCGTTGCCGATATCATGCGGTCCACCTTGTCGAAGGTTTTCGCCGCCGATTGGTAATCGCCGTTGCCGGCGTACGCAAAAGCCTTCGGCGGCCAGCGCGTCGGAGTTCTTATTCTCAGTGAGTTCGCAAGCTTTGGTGGCAAGCTCGAGTGCCCGCTTCGGATCGTGCAGCTCCGGCACCGGCGACAGGGCCAGTTCCTCCACAAAGACACGCAAAAAAGCGAAGTCAATGTTGTGCACGTCGCCTTCGCGGAGCGATTTTGAAAACATGCGATACATCACCGTCTGAAGTTCCGCGGCCCGATCGGCGTGTTTCAATCGCACGTACAAATCCTCCATGTTCCCCAGCGGGGCGGCGCGACGTACGTTTCCTGCCGCTTCAATTTCCTGCAATTTGGCACGCACGGAATCGAGCACCTCCAGTGCGGCCGCGTCATCGCCCATTCCGCAGAGACTGTCTGCATATCGCCAGGCGGCGTAGAGCGAATCGACATGCGTTGGCCCCAGCACACGATTGCGGACTTGCCAGAGCGGACCAAACACGTCGGCGGCTTCTTTGGATCGATGCAGCTCGGCCAGGCACGAGGCATAGTTGTAGGCGGCGTACATCGATTTCGGATCCGCTTCGCCCTTGATTTCCTGCATGCCGCGTGCGGCGGGCTCCGCGAACTGAAGCGCTTTCTCGAGCTCGAGGTGCCAGCGCAGGATCCAAGAATAGTTGTACTCGGCTTCCAAAGTGAGCGGGTGGCGCGGTCCGAGGGAAGCAAGGGCGGTGTTGTACGTTTTTTCTCCGAAGGACATGTCCTGCGGATCGTGCACTTCCATTAGCGTCAGGGCCAGGTAGATGGCGGTTTGAATCGAATCGGGATGGCCTTCGCCCAAGATTTTGGTTTGATCGGCGAGCGTTGCCTTCAGCGTATCCTTCGACGCCTCGAAGTCGCTGGCGGTGTACAGTGCATGGCCCAACTGAGTGCGAGTTTTCATAACGGCCGGGTCGAGGTTGCCCACCAGCGGTTGGCGAGCGGCGATGGCCTTTTCCAATTGCGAAACTGCCTTTTTCGGCTGGTCGAGAGCCAGATACACATCGCCGAAGCGATCGCGCACCACGGCCCGCTGCTCCGGATCGTCGGGGAAGCGCTCGTCGATTTTTGCTTCAGCGGCGTCCAAGGCTTCCAGCAAGCCGATGCCGGCGTGCCCGCCACGGTGCGGATCGGCCTGGCCGAACACTTCGTCAGTGAAGAAGGCGTTGACCCCTTCGGCGCGTTTTTGCTCCAGTTCCGCTTTGGCCAGCGACGCTTTCGCGGATTGCTCCGACTGCTCGGCCTGTTTGCGCAGCGAAGCCTGTCGCACGGCCACAATCGGTGCGCCGATGGAAATTGCCAGCAATACCGCCAACAATGCGGCAGTCAATGTTGCCACCATGGGGTTTCTTCGGCACCAGCGCCAAGCACGTTGGGCGCGGCCGATGGGCCGGGCCTGAATCGGCTCCTTTTTTAGATAGCGTTTCAGATCGTCGGCCAGCTCCTGCGCGGTTTGATAGCGCTTCGCTGGGTCTTTTTGCAGACACTTCAGCGTGATCGTTTCCAGATCGCGCGGAACGCTTGCTTTCAGCTTCCGCGGACTGGGGGGCTCTTCATTGAGAATCTGCACGATCAGCATCCTTGCATCGCCGCGGAAGGGAAGCTCGCCGGTCAGCAGTTCAAACAAAATCACGCCCAAGGCGTATACGTCGCTGCGGCGATCGGCCTGGTGCCCTTCGCCACGCGCTTGCTCGGGGGACATATAAGCCGGCGTGCCCAAGACCTGCCCTTCGACCGTCATAGCAATTTCGCCGGTCTCGCGCCGCGCCAAGCCGAAATCGATCACATGCGGCTCGCCATCGTGATCGAGCATGATGTTGCTGGGTTTCAGATCACGATGCATCGACGCCAGCTTCGTGCGCATGGTGTAAGCGCTTCGGCGATCTTCACCACCAGTTCGGCCGCTTCCCGGGACGTTAGATCGCTGCCCGGTCAGCCATTCGCTCAGGTTGGCCCCGTCGATGTAGTCGGTAACGATGTAAACAGTGTCCGATTCCCGCCCCACCTCATGCACGCCGGCAATCCGGGGATGATTCAACTGGGCCGCCGCACGAGCGTCACGCAAAAAGATTTCGGTTTCCTTGGGGTCCAGATCCTTCTGCCGCGGAATCTTGATTGCGACGTGCGCTGCAACTGCGTATCGCGCGCCTTCCACACGCTGCCGTAGCGGCCAGCGCCGACTTGTTGCACCAGTTCGAAGTGCCCCAAAACTCGCACGCCGGGACGATACGTATAAGTGGCGTCGTTTCCAGACAGGCTGAAGCTGCTGCCGCACGCCGGGCAGAGCATATCGGCCCAGGAGGCTTGCTCGACCGAATCGAACGGCACGTGGCAATGCGGACAGCGGATTTGCATGCGTCACTCTCACAGGACGCAAACGCCGAGGCGAACTTGAACTCTGTGATTATCCACTCCGTGCCAGGCAATGTAAATCTTTGGCGTGTGGCGAAACGCTGACCCTGGGCACTCATTTGGGCCTTAACCGTTCCCCGTCTCATCAACCAAACCGTTTTTCAATTGTCCGAACAAACGACCGAGTTTCTGAGGCGCGGTTCGCGTGCCGGGAACTCAAGTGTTTGATGACACTGGCTGGTCGGTCCGGCTGAGCGGCAGAATGCGTTCCGGCGGTCGCTTCGTTAAACCAAGGTTTTCGCGACACTGTATGCGTCCCCGGAGCCGCTAAATTCCCGTGCCACTATACGTCGGCCACAATCACCCTGCTGCCGCGTGGGGAGATACCTACCAAACTCCAAATCACCTTGAATGATGGGCAAGCACCCTAATCCGTCTGGAAAACGAACAGACGCACTGGCCCAACTCAAAGCATGCGCAAAAAACGCTTATGGATGGCCGGGCGGAATTGGCCAGCGCACTAGAGAAAATCAAATGCGCAAAAGAACTGATTGATGATAGGGCTGACACAGGACGACGGTTTCGAGCGAGACATGGTCTGCTCCTCTGGAGGTATGTGGCTCAAAGTCAGGTGATTTGCGCTTTGACTGGCGTGGGTCGTGATCTCAGGGGAATGTGTTCGCGCCGGTGGGCGTTCCGTCGGTGCCGGGACTGCCACCGGGAGTACCGCCGTCGCCGGCGTTGCCGGCATCGATGGTGTTGTTGGCGATGGTCGAACCGGTGTTGTTCAGCGTGTCCCAAGTGCCGCCGCCTTCGGCATCGCCGCCGTTGCCGCCATCGCCGGCGGTGCCGGACGCGCTATCGCCGCCGTCGCCGCCATCGCCACCGTTGGCCGCGTTGAAAGTGACTTGCGATTGCGTGAGATTGACCGTATCTGTGGCATAGATGCCGCCGCCGCGTGCCGCGCCGCCATCGCCGCCTTTGCCGCCGTTGCCGCTATCGGTTCCATCGCCGCCATCGCCGCCTTTGCCGCCGATGGCTTTGTTCTTGCAGACGACCGACTTTTTCGTCAGCGTGACGTCGCTGCCGGAATAGATGGCGCCGCCCAGTGCCTGACCGCCGTTGCCGCCGTCGCCGGCATCGTCATCCACAATGCCGTGTCCACCGTTGCCGCCGTTTCCGCCGGTGGCGGAATTGGAAATGAAGGTGGTGCACGATGCCTGAACGTTGGTGGAGGTGGCATAGATCGCGCCGCCTTGGGCGTCGCCGCCATTGCCGCCGTCGCCGGAATCGTCGCTGGAATTTCCGCCAGTGCCGCCATTTCCGGCGATGAGCGTATTCTTGGAAACATCGCAGTTGGTCAGTTGCACGGTGTCGGAAGTGTGGGCGGAGATTGCTCCGCCGTTGGCTTGGCCGCCATCGCCTCCCCTACCGCCTTGGCTGCTGGCTTCGCCGCCGTCGCCGCCATTGCCGGCCTTGGCGGTGTTGCCGTTAATGGTTGAATTGGTAATCGTCAATGGGCCGAACTCTGCGATGCCGCCGCCATCGACATCGCCGCCGGCGCCGGCGGGACCGGCTTGCTGGGTAGCGTCGCCGCCGTTGCCGCCGTTTCCGCCCAGCGCGCAGTTTTTCGAGACGTCGGAGCAGGTGATGGTCAATGGCAGCGCCTTGCCCATGCAAATGCCGCCACCGGAGGCGTTGCCCCCCGCGCCGCCTGGACCGGCGCTACTTGCATCTGGGCCGCCGCCGTTGCCGCCGTTGCCGCCGATGGCCTTGTTGCCGTCGATGGAGGAATTGGTAATCGTCGTTTCAAGCACGGCAAACAGGCCGCCGCCCAATGCATCGCCGCCGTTACCGCCGTTGCCGCCTCCGCTGCCGTCGTTGCCGTCACCGCCGTTGCCGCCCTGGGCGGTGTTGAAGCAAATGGTCGAATCAGTGACCGTAGTATTCAAGGCGAAACAACCGCCGCCTTCGGCGACACCGGCCTGGTTGCTGTCGCCGCCATGCTGGTTACCGTCGCCGCCATCGCCGCTATCGCCGGCGGTTGCCGTATTGTGCGAGACGTCGCTCTTGCACAGCGACAAGCCAGCGCCAGCGTGCAGTCCGCCGCCTTCGGCATTGCCACCGGGGCCGCCGGGGCCGCCGAAATTGCCGGTACTCCCATCGCCGCCGTCGCCGGCGGTGATGCAGTTGCCGGTGACTTTGATTCGCAGCGCGTTGATTGCACCGCCTTCGGTGGCGATGCCGCCGCCCAGCGCGTCGCCGCCTTTGCCTCCAGCGCTGGCGCTGTCGTTTTCATCGGCAGTACCATTACTTCCGCCGTCGCCGCCGGTGAGCCGATTGTTGGAGAATGTGCAATCGGTGACGGTCAAGGTCGGAGTGTCGAAGCCATTGATGAATATGCCGCCGCCTTCGGCATCGCCGCCGTCGCCGCCGTCGGCGCTGTTTACTTCGAGGATATCGCTCGCGTTGCCGCCGTTGCCGCCATTGCCGGCGGTGAGCGTGTTGCAACTGAAGCACGATTTCGTGGCTGTCAGATTGTGATCATCGACGTAGGCCCCGCCGCCTTGGGCGTTTCCGCCGGTGCCGCCGGCGCCGTTGGGATCCGAGTTGCTATCGGTGTTATCTCCTGCGCCACCATTGCCGCCGTTGCCGCCGATGAGGCAGTTGAACTGCAGCGTGGAGCTGTCGATGGTGGCGCTGAGAGCGTTTAGACCGCCGCCTTGAGCGTTGCCGCCGTTTCCGCCCGTGCCGCCGGGCGAACTATCGCTGCCGCTATCGGAGCCGTTTCCGCCGTTGCCGGCCTTAGCGCGATTGGAGGAAACATCTGACTTTTTCAACGACGTACTGCTGGCGGGCGTGTAGATGCCGCCGCCGTAGGCGCTTCCGCCGTATCCGCCGGAGGCCCCGGGGCCGATGATACTGCCGGACGAGCCACCGTCGCCGCCATCGCCAGCGGTAATGCAGTTTCCGGAGAATGCCGAGTTGGTCGCCGTCAGGCTGTGCGCAACCAGCCCGCCGCCCACTGCGGAACCGCCGATTCCGCCGGCCCCGCCGGTGTCGAAATCCCCCTCGCCGCCATCGCCTGCATCGCCGGCAACGACGACATTATTCAAAACTTTGGTTTGGGTGAGTTTGGCATCGCTTTCGAAGCATTGGATGCCGCCGCCGCCAGCCGCGCCGCCGTCGCCTCCTGCACCGCCTGTATCTTTGGCCGACCCGCCTTGGCCGCCGTCGCCCGCCTGAACGAAGTTACTGCAGATAGTGGACGAGGTGGCGATGAGACCTGCAGAGGCGACCATTCCGCCTCCTCCAGCGAAACCGCCGGCGCCGCCGGCGCCGCCGGTGTCGGAGTTTTCGGTTCCGTTGCCGCCGGCGCCGCCATCGCCGGCATGCGCGATGTTGTTGAGGAAGCAGCAGTTGGTTGCACATACTTGCAACGAGCTGTAGAGCCCGCCGCCCTCAGCGTCGCCGCCATCACTCCCTGGTCCGCCGTTTCCATTAGGGGAATCGCCGCCTTTGCCGCCGTCGCCGGCGATGGCGAAGTTTTGAGAGACGTTGGAATTGTCGATGGAGAATGTCGTCGAAGAACTAATCTGCTTGGCAGTCAGACCTATTAAAGGCCCACGTACGAAAATTCCGCCGCCGAAGGCCTCGCCGCCGAGCTTTGCCCCGCCGCCATCGCCGGAATCGCTGTCGGCATCGCCGCCGTCGCCCGCGGAACCGGCATGCGCGAGATTGCAGACGATGTTCGACTTACTGAAAGTGAGCGTGGTTCCCTGGCTATAGACGCCGCCGCCGAAAGCACTGCCTCCCGCGCCGCCGTCTTGACCATCCGGGCTGTCGGAATCGCCATCGTCGCCGGTGACGCCGTTGCCAGCCAGCGCCTTGTTGTTTTGCAGTGTGCTGGAAAGGATTTTCAAGCACGGTCCGTCGGTGTAGATTCCGCCGCCGCGAGCGCCAACTCCATCGCTGCCGGGCACATCGCCGTCGGGGCCTTTGGCAGTGCAACATTCGATGACAACGTTTTGCAACGTTACTGTCCCGCCGGAGAGGATGCCTCCGCCGAAGGCAAGGCTCTGGCCGGGGGTAAATCCGCTGGTGCCGTCGTCCTGCGCCAGACCATTTCGGATCGTGAGATTTTTGAAGATGACGGTGACGCCTTCGAAAATTTGGAACACGCGATCGATGCAGGCGGCGTCGATGATCGATTTGCCGGCGCCGGCGCCTTGGATGGTGACCTTGTGCCCCGATTGCGTGAGATCAAGATCCCCTTCGTACGCGGAGTTCTCTTGACCGTTGGAATTCGTGATGGAAAGTTTGTAGACGCCCTTTTGCAGCGTGATGACGTCATCACCGCCACCGTTTGCTTTGATGACGGCGTAACGCAGCGAATGGGTATCGAGCGGATCGTCGGGGGCACTAGCCAGCGGATTGTAATTCGCCAGCAGCGTGCGCAGTTCCAACCATTCGATGCCGATCGGCCGAGCGCGGCGCAGGCGGACTTTCGATCGTTTGCTGAAGTTAGCACGAGCTGCACGCGCGCGATGGAATGATCTACCAAAGGACATTACAGGACTCCGGAAAGTTGTCAGGTCAGAGCTGATCGAGGAAGGAGCGTAGGCGAGGTGCCACCCCATGTGTTCCGGTGCGGACAATGCTACCCATTTTTTCCAGTCTGTGCAATCATCCAGACCTAGGATCCAAAAAGCCCGAGAAACAGGAAGGACAAAGACAAGCTGCCAAATAGCTTTTTACGACAACCGCCAACGGACCGACGGCCCTTATTGAGATAGAAACCGCCCCTAGGCGAAGCTGAATTTCGAATCTCATCAACCTAGCCGTTTCTGAATTGTCCAAAAAAACGACCGATAGATGACGCTTTTCGCTGCCTGCGTCAGAAACTCATTGGTTTATCGGGACGGTCTTAGCGTCCTGGAAACCCATCCGTATTCTCGGAATGATACGCGGCGGTGATTTGCTGCAGATCTGGCCCTGCTGCCTGCCGCAGAAAACGAAGGTTCTTGGGATCGTCACTGGACTGCCGACACTACAGACCGAATTTGCAATGTGGAGAATGTTCCCCTCCAATTCTCTGTGCCTTGAAATTCAAAGTTTGGGGCGCAGAAGCTTGGCCGCGCGAGGTATAGCGGAGGGCCGAGAGGGCGATTTGGACCCCGGCACTCGACTCGGAGCGGGAGCGATTGTAGTCGTCATAGGCTGGCTGCGGGCCGGGCCCTGGGAAGGCCGCGCGGGAACGTAGTCGTCGATATCGAAATCATCGTAGCGCGAAACGTAGCCCGGCAGCTTGGCGCGTTCCTTTTCCTTGCGGAATTCGCGCAAGATGCGCTCCTGAATGGCCTCGCGGCTGGCGTTATTGATGGGGTGAGCAATGTCGGCATACAGTTTGGCCCGACCTTCCTCGTCTAGCGGGACGCGGTTGGAGTTCAACTTTAGACCACACTCGTTGCAATAACTGGCGTGCAGATGATTCTTAGCGCCGCATTGTGGGCAATGCGAAGTGAGCTTCCGGGTAGGCATGGCCACGAATGGCCCATTGGACCCGTCGATAATTTTTAGATCGCGGATCACGAAGCACTCGTCGACCGTGATCGAGCAAAACGCCTGCAACCGGTTGCCCGGCTCTTCCGTCAGCTTGATGCGAACGTCGGTGATTTCCACGGCTGTGCTCCTAGCGAATCCGAGGATCGTCCGCCCGAAGTCCCTCGGACGAGGATTTGGCTAAATCTTCAAATTGAAGATTTCTCCCTTATTCGATGCTCCCGCGAACTGCTTCGAAAACGGTGTGCTGTTTCTGAGTCGCCGCAGGAATACCCTGGCACTAGTAAAAAACTTATTTTCCAAACAACCGCAGCAGCGCGAATACTAGAACAGGCCCGGCCAGCAGTGCGCCGATAAACCAGCGCTTGCTCGAAAAGACGCTGCCGCAATAGGGGCAGATCATTTCGCCGCCAAGCCGACGTCCACAGACACTGCATTTCATGCACCAACCCTTTCAGTTCGCGTAATGAAACCCCGCGCCGCAGTCGACAGGCGTGCAGCCACGGCGCGGGGTGCTCATGCACGTCGCCAAGCGGAGACTAGCGGCTACGGCGGACAGTATACGGTACCCCCACTATAGGTACAAGTTTTTCCGCTAATCGAGCGGATATTAAAATCGGGATAAGATTTCGGCCGCCGCCGGTCACCATGCTCGAAGCTGGAGTGATGCAGAGATCGTGCTACTGACCAATAAACTGAAGGCGCGGCATGGCAGATTGAGAGCTCGGCCAAGGCGGGGTTGAGTGAGTATGCCGCCCCAACTCACCTGCCGTAATCATCCTGGCCACCGCGTGTGGCTGTCTACCACGTTATGGCGGCGGCGCAGGGATCTATTTTGCTCACCGCTGACCAAGTGGGGCAGGAACCTGGCTGCGGGGAACGGCACAGAATTTACTTGACATCCCCCCTAGGTGCGGTATAATCCCGGCCAGATGAGCTGCTCGTGAGGGGCAGTTCGGGCCGTCGCTGACAGCCCCGCGGTGCAAGAGCACCGATCCGGGCTTTCTGTTTGGGTCACGCTGGCCCACTCGGCAATTAGCCGTTCCCCTTTGGTACTCGCCAGCTTGCGCACTACACCGTTTCTACACTACGAACTGAAACCATTTTTGACGAGGAGCACGCTAATGAGAGACAACAAATTCGCTCTTTTCTTTACGATGGCCTTGGCCATCGGGGCCGTGCTGGCTATGACGAGTGCGGCGACGGCAGGTTTCGTGGCGTACGATGACACCGTACATGGCGGCAGCCCCGCTAACGCCACCATCTACAGTGGATACATGGCAGACGGGGGTGGCTTCGAGACTCCCAGTGGCCTGCTTAGAGACTACGCAAGTGGGCTCTATACATCGGTCACGGCCACGCTATCCGGGTCAAATATCACAGGCAGCATCTCTGGCGCTCCCAACTCGGGCACAGACGCATACGGCGTCTTCAACGGCAAGGTGAACCTCGGCGACTGGAGTACGTCGTATAACAGCAGCGGTTCCGGTTGGTACTACGAGGTAACTTTCACGGGGCTCGACCCGACAAAGGAGTACGAGTTCGTGACGACAGCCAACCGTAACAGTATTTCCTACGACGGTAGTGGAAGCGCCTCGCGTTGGACGAAGTTCTCGATTATTGGAGCCGACACGTATACGGATGCCAGCACGTCGGGCGTGGTGGAAATCAGTCCCGATGTGGTTGAGTTCAATACGGGCTACAACACGGTGAACGGATACGTGGCCCGGTGGACCGGCATCACTGCCGCTGATGGCAGTTTCACGGTCCGGTCAGAGAATGTCGGCGCTGGCGGCCCAGGGGAGCCCAATAAGTCGTACGGTATGGAAGGATTCATGCTGGCGGAGGCCGTTCCCGAACCGAGTTCCATTGTGTTAGGACTGTTCGCGGTGGCCAGTCTAAGCGTGGCAGTCGGTAGGCGGCGAGCGCGTCGCGGTTCGCAAGTGTAGAGGACTTGGACACGACCAGCCGGCGAAGCATATCTGCCAGGAAGCGGAACGGGTCGTTCCGTACCACTTGCCGCTGCTGGTCATCCTGAACAGCACGGCCGCCGTGCGGCGGCCGTCGTCGCTCGCCGGAGGAATTCGTGATTGTTTCCCTAACATCTTAGTTAAGTGGATCAGGAAAGGAGTAGCAAGTCACATCCATGGCTCCAACGCGCATGCACCACAGGAGGCCAAATAAGATGGATAACAACATACTGTCATTAGAAGAACGGCTTGCGAAGCTCGACAATGAGTATCCCTTGGTGCCGCATACTAATGAAAGCTCTCTTTCATCAATCGTGCGACGGATGAAAGCAGAGAAGGAGATGGATATTCCCGTCAATCATCGGACTGGTTTCGCTGTTTCTGCGAAGGTGGGGAAGGCGGCGGATAAAATGGCAGAACAGGTGTGGGAACTCTTCTATAAATATGTGTGCGAGCAACTTAAGGAAGAGTACCCGCAAATATTCCGTAGCGTATTTCCCGACAAACAATGCTGATCCTGCCAGACCTAAGACGCGGTTGCCGGTCCGATTCCGGCCGCTTCGAGAGACTGCTTTAGCCGCGCGGACCTTCGCCCGTGCAGCGCCCAAGACTATCGCGAAAGCCTGGTCGCCGGCTTCGCACCATCTCCGTCATAGTTCCGCACCCGAAACTGGCCGGCAATTTCGTAGAACGGGCCGGCCGCTTGGCAGCGGGCGACTACCAACAGCACTTTCAGCTGTTCGCCCTTCGGGCTGGTTATTTCCAACCGGAGCAACTTCTCCTTGACAGGCTGCTCGAGATACATGCTCAGTCCGGCGCTCGAAATGTCGCGCGTGAGACCCAGACAAGCCTCGCCGCTCGGTTTCCGATGCTTGTTTAACGGCGTGGCCCGAACCGGCAATGCAATCGGATAACGCAGATACACCCGGCTGGACGGTTTGCCGACAGATTTGCCTGCGTGAATCACCTTGTGAACGAAATTCATCACCCGCTCCGGCGGCGGCGTTTCCACGATATCTGCGTAAATCGTTGTTCTCTCAGCAACTATCTCCATGGCCAGAGCCCTTTATATTCGCGACGATGGTGAGGGACACTCTTCGAAAAGATAGAACGTGCTAACCGCATAGCACCGGACGGGTTAACGACCCCCCCATGATAATGGCACGCCGCAGCAATCACTTCCCGAATCGCCGGCATAATCGCAACCGCGCAACAAGGGTTTTCTAAGACCCGCCTGAACTGGGTCGGGAACAAGTTGCCTTCTCGATCACTAGCATGTCCAGTGACACAATCTTATGCACGGTTCTTGGGATCTGGCTGTCTCATCAACTCGTGAAGGTGTCGGAGAGCCTGAGAATCCGAAGAATGGACCGATAGATGACGCCTCGCGCTGCCTGCGTCAGAAACTCATGGGTTTGATGGGACAGTCTTCGCGCCCTGGAAACCCATCCGTATTCTCGGAATGATGCGCGGCGGTGACTTGCTGCTCATCTGGCCCTGCTTCGAGCCGCAACAAACGAAACTTTTTCAACAGGCCCGAACGTTTATTGACATCCGCCGGTGTGCAGCTTTGGCGCGTCGGTCGATGATACTTCGATGCTACCGACACGCGAGATCCCAACTTCAAGGGCCATAACGACGCCATAGGGTTCAGGGTGCTTTATGATTGAGCTCGGCTAGGTTGTGAGCGACGCGCTGCACCGCGCGGCGGCCTTCCTCAATGGCTTCCTTTGCCCGCTGAAAGTCGAGCAGACGAAGATGCGCCAGACGCGGGGCCACGATGAGGTCGGGTGGCTCCCCCGCCATGCGGCTGCGCGAAATGCGCACCTGCATGATGTCGATGCTGGTGGTCAACACATCGAGGATCGACGGCATCGTGAGCCCATCACACAGCTGCGGCTGCACATGCACGCCCAGGTTGTCCTGCAACCTGCGCATCCAATCGCGGATCGAGCTGTCCGGCGCTTCGGAAGACGGATCAGGGTGCAGGCGACGACCGAGGATGTCTGAACCAAGATCGACGGCAATCAGAATGTCGGCACCCATCGCGCGGGCCAAGGACACGGGCACGGGATTCACCAGCCCGCCGTCGACCAGCACCATGCCTTCACGTAACACCGGGGCAAAGAATCCCGGCACCGCGACCGACGCCCTTACGGCCTCAAACATCGAACCGCTCCGCAACCAGATCTCCGCGCCCGTCTCCAGCGCCGTGGCAACGGCGGCGAAGGGAGTGGCTAACTGCTCGATCCGCCGATCCGTGAAGTGCTGGCGAAAGTAGTCCATCAGCCGGCCGCCGCGAACCAGTCCGCCGCTCAGCGTGAAGTCCATGAAGGCGATCACATCCTTCATGGTCAGTGTCCGCACCCACTCTTCCAGGCGATCCAATTCGCCGGCCACGTAGGCTCCGCCGACAAGCGCGCCAATCGATGTGCCGCACACCACCTCCGGCTGAATGCCAGCCGCTTCCAGCGCGGATGACGCCGATGTGCGCCCAGCCACGGGCTGAGCCGCTGCCCAGCGCGAGTCCTACGCGCAATTTGCGGCGTGCGGTCATGGAGTTACTCCGGAAGCCGTCTCGAAGGGACTGAATGTGCGCTGTTCCATGACATATTACTCCGAGAGGTAGAGAAGCGATACTCTGTTACTCGACGCACTTGGCCAACTCGTTCGTGGTGGTCAGAATGAGCACGGCACCAAGACTTGTGATAGCACGTCTTCCAGATCTCGCGGATCCGCAATTGATGCCGGCGTTCCATATGCAAGCGGCGTGAGTTTCTTGCGCGTGTCCGTGGGATCGACTGAATCTGCGTGGGACCGGCACACCGACGATCGCTTCGCGGGTTGCAACGTCGCATCAAATCACCGTTTCGTGACCGACCGGGCACGTCGTCTTCACAGCGAGTTGAATCCCCGAAATCGTCTCAGCTGATGCACTCCCGCGCCGCAGGTCCCTCATGATTCCGTCGAAGAATGCACCCAACGGGCGGCGTGGTCCTCAACGAACATCCCGAAACCAAAGAGCAGGTAGCGATAAAGGTCGCATGAGACGCCCAATGTCCATATCCGCGCGCGACGCATAAGATAAGAAAAGGAGATCTACCTATGAAAACGCCGAAAAACATCGACGTGCTATTCGTCGCCGGTTTTGGCCCGATCGTTCGCGATCCGGCCGCAAGTCGCAAGTTCTATTCCGGGGCATTGGGATTGCAGTTCAAAGAAGATACCAACGGCTATCTGCATACGGGCGGGCTGGATGGCGTGAAGCATTTTGCCCTGTGGCCGTTGTCGCAGGCGGCTGAGTCCTGCTTTAGCACGGATGAATGGCCGAGTAATCTTCCCGTGCCACAAGCATGGATCGAATTTGACGTAGGGAATATTGAAAAGGCCACTGCGGAACTGAAGTCGCAGGGCTACGAACTGCTGGTTGCGACGCGAAAGGAACCCTGGGGCCAAGTTGTCACGCGGCTGCTGGGACCGGAAGGTTTGCTGGTGGGCGTAACCCATACGCCTTCGATGCGGAAGTGAACTCTTGCGCCCTCATCCCACCGGGAGAGAGTTGGGATGGGAGCATGTGTGTAACGGAGAACGGGAATCTTCTCCGGCTGGGCGGTGTCCTTGTCGATCGTCTCGTATTGCTTCCAGAAAACAACAGGATAATGAGACGACGTCACGCGCGGGGGTATGACCGGCTCGGTGTGCCGCAAACGGACGACCTGTCCATTTTCGAGCAGCGGTCGCTAACCCGGGAGAGGTCAGCGGTACCGGAAAGTCGTCATTCAGGACACCGTCCCGTTTGAGGAACTTGTTTTCGGAACAGGGTTGGAGTCAAATTGCCTCGGTGCGAGAGGACAAATATTGAACTTTTTGGTCGCTGGCATCCGGGGCCGGGAAGCGGGAGTTTTGTGGACGGAACGACAAGCCGAGAGTCGCTGCGGCGGCCAGAGCATCGATCAACTGAGGCTACGCGACCGCTGGCCATTGCCTGCCACAACCAGGCTCTTCACCGACTTCTATTTCTTCTCGTACGCTCCGATGTCGGGGCGCGATCCTCGAAGGACGCCGCGCTGATCAAACTTCGGCGCCAGGGCGTTATCGGCGGCGTCAATCGCCGGGCTGCTCTTTAGCAATGCATACGTCTTGGTTGGCCCACCGTTGTTCGCCAACGGCCCCAGCTTCGGATCTTGCGAGATAACGGTGCCGAAACCCGTGCTCCCCGACACATCGGTGACCAGGTTGTGGCCGAGGTCATCGTAGCCGCCGGAGACATCAGGATCCATTGGTCGCCGTGTTTTTCGCGATGATCGTGTTTCCCACGTGCACGTGCCATCGCTGTCATGAAACACTCCGCCTCCGGTATCGGCTGCATTGAAGGCGATCGTGACGTTGATGATCGTCAAGTCGGCCGGACCGTCGGCGTTGAAATAAATGCCGCCCCCATCGCCAGCCGTTCCGTTGGCGCCGATGGTGCAATTGATGATCAGCGAGCCCGGTCCCAGATCGCCGGGATACGGATAGTCATTGTGCCGGAAAGTAAGAGCCAGATTCCCCCGCCTTCATCGTGGGCATTATTATCGTTGACCGTGGAACCCGTCATTGTAAACGTCTGCCATCCACGAAGAGGCCGCCCCCCGTAGCCCCCCGAGGAGTTGCGGCTGAAAGTGCTGTCGGTAATTTTCACCGTTTCGGCTTAGTCGGCGTACACTCCGCCGCCCTTCCCCTCGCTGCCGATGACAAGATTATTGTCGAATAGCGAACGGGTGAGGGTCACATTGCAGTCCGTCGGCGCTAAATCGCGCCGCCTGCACCGCCGTTCGACTTGTTGTAGGTGAATTTGCAGTCGATCACCTCGATGTCGGCGCTGGTGCCGATGGCGCCGGCTTCGGTGCTGCTGGAATTATGATCGAACGTGCTGCGCCGCACGGTGATTGGGATGGCGGTGTTGATCGCGCCGCCGCCTCCTGCGCCGTTGTTCTCGCTGCCAGTGCCGGAAGTGTTGTAGGTGAATTTGCTGTCGTTGATATTGAACGTGCCGCTGGCGGCGGTCCAAATCGCGCCGCCCACCTCGAACACCGAAACGTTCTTGCTGAACGTGCTCCAACTGATCGTGATGTTTCCGTCGTTGTCCTGATTGATTCCGCCGCCGCCCGCTCGGGCGTTATTGTGAATGAACGAGCTTCGCGTGACGTTGATGTCGCCGCTGCCGTTGAATCCGCCGCCAATATCGTCGGAATAGTTATCCGAGAACATGCTGCTGTTGCGAATCGTGGTGGTGGATGCGTCGGAAGCATTCACTCCGCCGCCGTCGTCGGTGGCCGTGTTGCCGCTGACGATCGTGTTATCGACGATCAACACAGCCGTCTCCAAAAACGCGCCGCCGCCCTTACCGCCGAAGGCTTGATTATTCTTGATCTGGCTGCCAGTAAAGGTGACGCCGTCGCCGGAAGTATCGCGGATGCCGCCGCCCCCTTCGGCCGCTGAATTGCTGTTGATCGAGCTCTTGTTAATCGTGACCAGGCTCGTGTAGCCGTCACCCTGGTAAATTCCGCCTCCTTCGGCTTTGAGCGGAGTTGTTGTCGACATGGGTGCGCAGCAGATTAAGGCTCCCTCCGCCGTTGTAGACTCCGCCGCCGTTGCCGCTGGCCTGGTTATTGGTGATCGTCGTGTCCGTAAATGTCAGGTTGGCAGGAGTCGCCAAGCCGTGGACGCCGCCGCCGTCGCCGTCGACATTTCCACCGCGAATCGTCAGGCCGTCGAACTCCGCAGCGACGACACCAGGACCGCTGGGGTTCAAAACGTCGAACACCCGATCAAATCCATTTCCGTCGATGATGGGTTTGGCGCCGGACGCGTTCTTGATGATGATGCTTTCGAGAATATCGAAGTCGCCGGTGGCGTCGTTGTCTTCCCCATCCCCGGAGATCGTGATTTTGTACGTCCCTTTCTTGAGCACCACGGTGTCGGTCACTCCCGTATGCAAATTCGACAAATAGATCGCTTCGCGCAGCGAAAGCGTGCCGTCGGCGCTTTTAGGGTGAGCCAGCGTTACGTTCGCGGTGTCCAACCGATCGATGGTCGTCGTCACATTGAAAGTCGTGAGCAACCGCCGATCTTCCAGCGGCTCAAAACGCGGACCAATGCGATTCAAGCCCCTGGAGGTGGTCTTGGGAATTCTTTTACGAGGAGTTTGGTGGCGGAATCCGAACATGATTCGTCCCCATTTCTTGAGAAGAGGTTTCTGGCGTGGCGGGGAGGGCTGATCTACGAGGGCCCCAGCGACTCAACAGATTTCATCAGAATACAGAGTTTGTGGGGGTTCCAGAATCTAACGGAGGGGGTGGAACCGGTCAAGCAATGGAACCGCGGGTTTTTTGAATAATCCCAGAATTCCCGCAATCTCAGCGGAATAGCCGCAGGTGCCATAGTAATAGGCGAGAAGAATTTCTCATTCGATCAACCAGGCGGCCCGCAAACTTAGCCGTGGATGCGACTGCCCTGGCGTCCCGGCTTGGACTGATCGAGCGTAATGTCACGTTATCGCGTTCGAGTTAAATCAACCGTTTCTCAACAGTCCAAAGAAACCACCGAAATACGTCGCACAACAATACAGGCTTGCTCACTGTCGGCGCAATTACATTTGCAAGCGGCGCCGGGGCGTTCAATATAACTGGAAATGAAATTACCAATTACGGCGGCATCACCAACAACTCGTCCAATATCCAAACGGTCAATTTTGACCAGTCGTTGGCCGCCGCTCAGCAGTTCAATGCCGCTAGCGGAGATCTTTCGATTGGCGGAGCCGTCAACAACAACGGCTATGCCCTGACGGCTACCGGCTCGGCCAACACCACGCTGGCCGGCGCAATTTCCGGCGCGGGCCCACTAATAAAGACAGGCGCCGGGATCCTCATCGTCTTAGGCAACAACTCTTACAGCGGCGCAACAACCGTCGCTGCGGGAACGCTTCGGCTTGATGGCATTCACAGCGGCGGCGATCGGTACACTGTATCGCCAGGCGCCAGACTTGGCGGAGGCGGATCAACGATTGCGCCGGTGACCGTCGACGCCGGAGCATTTCTGGATCCGGCGCTTGGTGGAATTCTTGGCGTCGGCAGCGCGACATTGAACGGAACGCTGGACATTAGTATCGATGAATCCACAGCGGGGGTCGTCAGCGAGCTCAACGACGCTGATGTGCTTGATATCAGTAGCGCTACCTCAACCATCGATTTTCACGTGTTCGGATCGCTAAGCCAGTCGGCTTATGTGTTCGCCAACTACGGCTCTTTGATCGGCTCAAGCTTCGCTAGCGTGTTGGATGTACCCAGCGGCTACACGATTGACTACTCTTATCAAGGCCAGCAGGAAATCGCACTGGTCGCCGTGCCGGAGCCAACGTCGTTCGCTCTGGCCGCGCTGGGCATCGCCGGCCTGCTTGCCACCGCCCGCCGCTGCCGTTGATTCTAATTGAATCTCGAATTCGTCTCAGCAACTCGTAAATGGCGAGACGTCCAATTTAACGACCGTTTGATAATGTGCTTATTGGTGACGCGGCGCTTACTGAGACGAAATTCACTTTCCCGCTACTGAGCCATTAGGGACGACTGGCAACAATGGGATATTTTCAAAATCCTGAGGCTATTCGAGTGCGCCGATGGAGGATCGAAATGCTGCACAAAGGGACGTCAGCCAGGTGATCTAGTCGCGCAACATCGCCCAACACGACATTAACAACCGTCGAGCACTCTCGGAGCATTTCGTGTGGGTCATACTCGTTTCAGACCGGTGTTGCTAAGGCTACCCAATTCGATGCTGCAGAATTGGTGCTGTTATAAGCCACCACCGCGAAATAAGTGGTCGAACCTGCGGTCAGACCTTGGATCGCAACCGACGTGGTACCGCTGCTGACGGTGCCAAGCAGGACCGCCATGAAGCCGTTCCAGTAATAAATGGCGTAGCCAGTCGCACCGGCCGAGGCACCCCAAGAGAGCTTGCCCGTGGTGGCCGATGTGGACGAGGCCGTCAGATTCGCGGGAGGTGCTATCGCTGAGGCGGTTGGCATGACAACGCTTACCCATCCGCTCGAAGCATTTGATGTTGCGTTATAGGCAGTCACGTAAAAATACTCTGTCGAGCCCGGGGACTGGCCGCTGATATCGACTGAGGTAGTAATGGCGCCGACGCTGGCCACTTGCACTGCTTGGAAGCCGTTCCACTCGTAGACGACATAGCCGGTCGCACCGGGCGTCGGGTTCCATGAGACGTGTGCAACAGTGCTCGATGTAGCTGTCGCATTCACGCCGGCCGGCGCCGTAACTGTTGCGATCGCGGGGAGCGTAGTCGCTTGCAACCAACTTGTCGCGGTCGAGCCGGTCGAGTTGAATGCTGCCACTTCAAACGAATACGTCGTGCCAGCCGACAGACTACCCAACGTGAACGAAGATCCACCGGAGCCAAGCGAGCCAACGAGCACCGCCTGACCGTTCTCCAGTTCATAAACGTCGTAACCGGTGGCGCCACTGGAGACCGACCAACTGAGGCTGATCTGAGTGGTGGAAATAGCTCGGGCTGTAAAATTGGCTGGCGCGACGGGCGCCGATACTGTGGTTGTCGTTCCACCATTGCTTGAGCCGGTGCTGCCGTAACTGGCAAGATACGGAATCAGCAAGTTCGCAACAGGGCTTCCGCGGCCGGTGGCCATATCGTAGCCGGGTCCGGCGGATTGAAACTGTGTGCTACCCACGGTAATGTCGTGGAAGTCGGAAGCGGAGGCCGCGTAAATGGCGGCCAACGTTTGAGTGGCGCCGATGAGTGTTCCGAGACCAGCGAGGGCCCGTCCCTCGTTGGCGATTGCCACGAGCGCCGCCCACTGCGGATGCGCCAGCGCTGGTTCCCCCAACTGAAATCCAGCCGTGGTCAGGGCCGAACGTGTCGTAGACCGCCGTTCCGATTCCAGCATTGTAAGCGACGTCAGGCACTTTGCGGCCTGGGAACTCCTGACTTACGCCGCCACCTCCACTCCAAGTTTGTCCGCCACTCCTGGTTGGCGTCCACGCCGTTTCGTTGGTGATTGCACCACTGGAGGTCAGATACAAATCGGTGCCACCGACCGCCAGTACATTGGGTGATTCAGCCGGGAAACTGGAACGCCCATCGTCACCCGAGGAAGCGACGAATGTGATTCCTTGATGTCCGCTGGGTGTGATGAGATACGTGTTGCTCAGATTTTGGTCGAAGGAGGAACTACTGATGTTGTCGTCGCGCCCCCAGCTCATCGAAATGGCCGAAACTCCAGCTTGGTGGCGAGCATAGTTAACAGCGGCAAATAGATTCGAATCCGAAGCGCTGCTGGCCTCAACGAGCAGGATATTCGCGCCGGGGGCAATGGCATGCGCCCATTCGACATCCAAGGCGGTCTCTCCTTCCCAGCCCTGACTCGGATCGGTCCCCGGCAAACTCGTGCCTCCGTTTTGGTTGACGATTCTGAAACTCGCCGGGGCTGCAATCCCGAATTTCGAATCGAAAGTGGCCAGATCGGAAGCAATGTTTGGGTCATTGTAGGCGTCGATGATTGCGATCGTCTGGCCGCGGCCATCTGCCGCCGTTGTACCGAACAAAGTGTTGTTAAACCCGTACGCCGCGCGAATCTGCGCGGGGGTGTAACCACTGATCGCCGAGCTGGCGTCCGGAATCAAGTAATAATCCGGCTGGAAACTGCTGGCCGTGAGAAGCTGTCGCGGCTCGAGAACTTCCACTCGGAGTTGCCGGCCGACTCGAATTGTTTGGCGACGGCCGCGATGGCGCGACGAGATACGCTGCGATTGTTTTTTTCGGAACATAATGGAGCTTCTGGAATCCATCGGCTCCTGGGGTTTACCCGGCCGCGTAACTTGCTCTGGCCCGAAGGTACAACTTGTTTGTCAACTGCTCCCTGGAGATTCGTGCTTCGGGTTCATCCCTTTGCTAAAGGCCGGGAGTGAGGTGGCCGAGGCTGCTTAGCCGGTTGTAATTCACTCGCAGTGGAGGGAAATAGTATTTATACAGGCCGCGAGACGCTATCAATATGAACGCAAATCGCGATGCCAAGCGCGCGCAAATTCCTAACAATTCCTCGGCGATTTTGTAATCGACTGCTAGAAAAAATTGCACCACAATACGGGCAGAGCATAGCGCCGCCGAAGTCTCCGCCGCAGGCACTGCATTTCATTGCCAAGCCTTCCAGAACACTCCTGCGCCGCAGTTGCCTTTGGCACAGATCTCTTCATAATCGCTACGGCATCATTCAGTATTCATAGTTGCGCAGTGTGATGCAAGAAACTACGCGCGCCTAAGCTGCACTTTAGTAAATTCTTCTTGAGCCATCTCTCAATGTCTAGCCCGCTCATACCTTGGGCACAATTGCCTTTGCCAGAAAGCTAGACGAGTGGAAGGAGTGTCGAAAGAAAGTTTGCGCAAAGCCCATTGTGCTTGATTTCGAAAGTAAACCACGGAAAATGTGACGTCGGTCCAAGCTAAATTCAATTAGCGGATAGCCGGCTGTTTTCGATCAGCGGCGGCGTGGGATTGAATACGGCGGCTATATCGTGCCGGCGACTGACGAGCACCGGGCCGCACTTCTGGCATGAACGATGAGGACGAAGATGATTTCTGGACGACTTACATTGCGGCGACGTCTGTTCCATGACCAGAAAGTCCCCCGCGAGCAAGAGCTATGACCACCGGCGGCAATGAGAATTGGGGCCAGTGCCCCAAATGTGGTTCGCCCGTGTTGATCGATCCCAATACCAACCGGGCAGAGCCGTGCGCCAACTGCGCGTCCCTAGCGTCGCGTACGGGGTTGTACGCCGGCGCCTATTGGATTGTCGCCGGGCTAGTGGTTGGGGGGCTGATCATCTATCTCAGCCTGTGGCTGATCAATCGGTAGCGGCCCGCCGCAGTACGCAGCAAGGCCGTCGACGCTCACGGCGTTCCACAAAAGCCGCCAGAAAATGGCCCAGAGTGACAGGCAAAGGATGGGTCCCGCAGGACGAAACTATTCGGGCCATTTTCACCCGTCGATGGAACCGCCGCCCGACAAGTTCTAATTATGGCGATGGATGAACAGCGTCCGATGGGGGTTTTGATGGTTGAGTTCCACTGGATTGCGAACGATATGCCGCTAGCCAAGCGTCGATCTTTTCGGCCAGCGGACCCCGCCCTTGGGATCGAGCCAACTGCGATCCCTTTTCGGCTGTGGCAATGGCTTTGTTGCGCTCGTGCAATTGGGCGTAGACTTTCGCCAGATTGACATACACTTCAGTGTAACTGGATTTGAGTTGGAGTGCTTGCTGATAATGCTCGATCGCTTGGATAGGTTGTCCAAGAATTGCCATCACATTGCCCAGATTGTTGTGAGCCTCGGGAGAATCGGGCCTCAGACGCAAGGCCTGTTGATAGCACTTTATTGCTTCCGGCATTCGACCGCCGGCGCTCAGAGCATTTCCCAGATTGATGTATGCCAGGTCGTAGTCTGGATTCATTCGCACGACTTCCTCGTACTGCTGGACGCCCTCCTGCCGGCGGCCTGCGGAGAAAAGTCTGACACCCAAGTTATTGCGGATCAACGCACAGTTTGGATTTCTCTCAAGCGTCGCCTGATAGAGTTTGATCGGATCGCCAAAAAGCCGACTCTGTCGCCACGTGAGAAACACGAGGGCGCAGACTGTCACGAGAGCGAACATCGTGGCTGCCGCGCGAACTGCTTCGTGCGCTTGCCCGCGCCACGTGGTCCAAGCGGCCGCCACAAGTGCCACTACACCGATCACGGCGAGATGCTGATAGTGATCGGCCACCAGCGAATACTGCATAAAGCCGACGTCGGTGAAACCCAGAATCGGCACGAGCGACACGCAAAAATACAGCCAGGCGAACAGTACCGGACGGGTCCAACCCGCTGACGGCGAATGGCACCTGAGCCAAAGTGCAATCGTTACCATGGCGGCGGCAATTAGCGGCAGCCACCAGAGCAGGCTTTGGGTTTGTATCTGCCACTGCGGATATACAAACACTAGATTAATTGGCACCAGCGCTTTGGATAGATAAAACCATACCGCGGAGCCGGCCCCGATCAGACGTTCCACGTAGCCGGCATTACGGAAGACTGTGGTGAACCCGAGGGTTTGACAGTACAGGATCAGGCCTAAAAGTCGCAATCGCCGCCAGGAAGAACGGCACGGTCGATGCGAAATCGGTCAATGTAATTCGGCGCCGCCGCCACCATGCCAGCCCCAACAACAGCAGCGGCAAGAGAACGACCGAGCCCTTACTTAGCATTGCCAAAACAAACGCCAACAGGCTCAGCCAATACCATTTTCCCCCGATGCTTTGCTGCGCCGGCGGCGTGGAGCCGGCCGGAGCATCGTTGGCGGCGGCGGGGACGACCTCGTCGGCCTTCAGATACCACCACACCGACAACAAAGCAAACACGATAGCCAGCAATCCTTTCCGCTGGGCAATCCACGCCACTGACTCCACATTCACGGGATGAATGGTGAACAGCAGTGCCGCCAAAAATGCGCCGGGGATCGCCAGTTGTTGCAAGACCAACCAAAGCAATATCGCCGAGGCAATGTGCAGCAGCAAATTGGTAATGTGATAGCCGGTGGGATTTGACTTCCACAGCCGCCACTCGATCCAGAGGGTGGTGTTGGACACCGGGTAATAGTCCATCGTCGGCTGGGTAGTGATCCAAAGTCGATACCAGCCGTCGGGCGAGGCGATCAAGAGACTATTGGTTAGATAAGCGTCGTCATCCAGGATAAAATCGCCGTCCATCGCAGGCAGATAGACCAACAGCGCTAAGCTGGCGATCAATAAGGTTCCTGCCAGCGCAAGCGAACGTGGAGTACTTGTGGATCGGTCGATATGTGTGACCGAGGGCATCGGCTGAACTTGTTTCGTCGGCATGGGCGTGGGGCAATGATTCTTATTGCGCCGGCGAAGGGTGGACAATGTGGGGCTGAGCCTGGAGCCGATCTAGACCCGGAATGCCCGCCATTTTACCAATCCGCGCCCCTCCCATGTCTGGCTTGCGGAGAGTTCTCTTTCTCTTCCGATGGCCCCGCGATCGTCGCCTCTCTCGGCTCCAGCTTGCATTTGGGGCGTCCTGCCATTGGTAACTCCTAAACACTTGGCCTGAGGAGGAGAGGGTTTCGCCCCACGTTATTTGAGAAACTCATCAAACCACCGATTGCCTAAATAAAACAATTGTCACACGAGTAACTGCGGAACCTGCCTGTAGCCAAATGTGTTTTATTTATATTGACACACATCTTGCTCGCCAGCAGTAGATCCTATCGTGATCCAGCTTTCCGACCGCGCTCGTCTTGTCGGATATGCCCGCGTTAGCACGCAGGACCAAGATCTCACCCCCCAAATCGATGCTCTATTACAGTGCGGCGTCGCGAAGGACCTGATCTTTACCGACAAGGCATCGGGCGCAACCCATCAACGACCAGGACTAGATGCTTGCCTCGATGAGCTTCGAGATGGAGATGTCCTGCTTGTCTGGCGACTGGACCGTCTCGGTCGATCGGTGCGACACTTGGTAACACTGATCGATCAGTTGCGTGAAAGAAATGTCGGCTTCCGGTCCGTCTGCGATGGGGCCATTGACACAACAACACCATCAGGCGAGTTAATCTTCCATATCTTTTCGGCGCTGGCACAGTTCGAGCGGAAACTGATTCAGGAACGGACCAAGGCTGGCTTGGCTGCCGCTCGCGCCAGAGGGCGGAAAGGTGGCCGCCCACCGATAAGCGCAGATGACCGGCGGATCGTACTGGCCAACAAGCTGTTCCAGGACAAGTCCATCCCGGTAGATGACATCTGTGCCACTCTGAAGATCTCAAAGAGCATACTGTATCGCTATGTTGGGATCGAACGAGGAAGCTCACCGAGTTTCGCAAAACGTCAGGATCATGAGACGACGTCACACGCGGGGGTGTGACCGGCTCGGTATGCCGCAAACGGACGACCTGTCCATTTTCGAGCAGCGGCCGCTAACCCGGGAGAGGTCAGCGGTACCGGAAAGTCGTCATTCATGACACCGTCCCGTTTGAGGAACGAGTTGTCGGAACGGAGTTCAAATCCGGTTGCTTTGATTTTTAATTCGACCTGTCCCGTTTTATTCGCGCCCTTTGTACACCTCGGTTATCTGCCTCCCTACGGGCACTTCCAGGCAAAAGAGCTTGCCGATTTGAATGGCGGTATTTTTCGCGACAATCAACCGACGCGGGGGATGGCGCGCCGCTGTGCCGGGGAAAAACGAAGGATTCTCGCAGCATCACACTCGCACTTCGCGATGTGCCATTTCGAAATTGACAATCCCATACTCAACTGCAAAACTGCTGCGACGTTTTTTTCGTTCTTCGGTGGTCGAATAGCTGGTTGACCCCGAAGTCATTCTGGATGGTGGAGGCGCTGATCGGGAGGCCGGATCGCTGGCTGCGGGCGAAGGTTGAACCCTCCCACCCGGCGTTACACCACTTCGAATGCAAGGCGGAAGAAACATACCAATCACCTTTGGCGCCTTTTGAACTCGTGGAGAAGGTCATGGCGGAGCCAATCTCGCTTGAATTTATCGCCCGACCTTGCAGCCACCCTGAGATCGATCCGGCCGAGCGCTATACGTACTGTGACGATCTGCTGCTGGTCACCTGTTACTTCAATTCAAACAACTTCCAATCACGGCGTGCAAACTATGACGCGTTCGCTCATCCGATCCATGAGTCCGGTCTCCAGCTCCTGACCATTGAATGCGTATTCGGCGACAACGAGTTTACGCTGCCGCCCTCGCCCAATATTCTGCGCGTGCGCACGCCGCACGTCATGTGGCAGAAGGAACGGCTGATCAACTTGGCGGTCGCCTCCCTCCCACCCAGCGTCCGCAAGATCGCCTGGTTGGATTGCGACGTGCTGTTCACGAATCCGGATTGGGCGGTCCAGACGGCGGCCCTGCTCGACGAATTCCCAATTGTCCAGACCTTCAAGACGGCGATCCGTCTGCCGCGCGGCGAGACGTCGTACCGCGGCCTCGGCGAGGTCTGGAACGGTTTCGGCTGGGTCAGCGAGGTCGTGCCAGACTACTTCCCTCGGCACTATGTCCACCACGGCCACACGGGGTTTGGCTGGGCCGCCCGGCGCGAGCTGCTGGAAGCACACGGCCTCTATGACGCCTGCATCAGCGGCAGTGGCGACCATGTCATGGCCCACGCCATGCGGGGCGACCCGGCGATGGAGTGCGATAGGTTCCTAATGAGCCCGAAACTGCGCGAACATTTCGCCCAGTGGGCGCGGCCGTTCCACGCCGCTGTGGCCGGACGGATCGGGTCCACGCCCGGGACGGTCCTGCACTTGTGGCATGGCACCACGGAAGACCGCAGGTATGGCGACCGCCACGAGGGACTGGTCCGCCTCGACTTCGACCCCCGCACGGACCTCCAGCCCAGCCCGGACGGCGTTTGGCAGTGGGCCGGCGACAAGCTGGAACTGCGCCGCTGGATGGGCGAGTATTTCGTTAGCCGCAAGGAGGACGGCGACTAGCTCACCGATTCCGCTGCGGCGTGAGCGGGATGCATCATGCTCCAAAGTTACGGCTTCGGAGTTTTTGGGAGTTCGAACTCTGTGGGCAATTACACCTAGAGAGTCATCCCACTGCGATAAATCACTGACAATCGGTTCTAATGGTGTCCAATCGCCCCGGGCTGGACAGATGCAGGCGGAATGTCACGTTACCGCCTTCGAATTGACTCAACCGTTATTCGATTCTCCCAGCAAACCACCGAGTTTTTGAGACAGAGATCGCGTGCCGGGAACTCAGCCGTTTGATGACACGGGCAGGCTGGTCGGGCTGAGCCATAGCATTCGTTCCGGCGGTTGAGCGGTAGGAGGTGGTCCCCGGCGGGCATAACTACTCAGGGGTTGGGCAGCGAACCCACTATTCGACCCAAATTTCTGCAAGTTTCCCGATAAATCCTAACCAAACGTTTGACATAGGCGGGGTGCGCGTTGATAACATAGCGAGAATTCCGACGATCATAGCGATTCCGGGCTCAACCAAATGGGAAAAGTCGAGGAAGATAAGGTGGGCGTACCGGGAGCAATAGTTGGTTGCAGTTCGAATTAGCATGAGCCTTAACAACATTTGATCGAAATAATGTCCTCTCCACGGTTCATCATTGTCTTCGTGGCTTGCTTGTGGGTTGCCCTAGCGTCATGCGCCTGCGGTGAAAGTATCAGCGTCGGCTACCTCGCGTACGGCCAGTCCTTCAATGTCACCGATCATGGAACCAACGAAGGGGGTGGTGCGGGTCTGTTTACACTCAGTTATGTCGAGCCCGTGGGGAGCAGCTACGTGGAGGTCACCCCAGGGACTATCGCCTCGTTTTGCATTGATCTAAACGAACATATTTATCCCAGCGCCGGCGGGGCCAAATCACTATGAAATCATTAGTCTCGCCGATGCGCCCAATTATGCGTCCGGGTCGGCTCCCATGGGTACGGCGAAAGCCAACGCCATCGCTCGACTCTGGCGAATGTACGTGAATGCCGATGCAAATGAATTTGTAGATGATCCACTAAATGCCAGCACTAACAACGCCGCCCTCCAGTTGGCTATTTGGGAAATCGAATTCGAGGATTGGAGTGGCTCTTACGCTGGAACCGACCCATGGGATCTCACCAACGGTAACTTCGTGTCCAATACGCTGGCTGCCGCAATCAGCCAGGCCAATACGATGTTGGATTGGGTGTGGAGCAATCCGCATGCGGCCAAGGCGCAGCTGGAAGCTTTGAGTGCACCTACGCTCGCAGATCCTTCCGCGTACCAAGACCAGGTAGTGGAGCTGACGCCGGTGCCCGAACCCACTACCGTGGTAAGCCTCGCCACAATCGTGGCTGCCGCCGCCATCTCATTCGGCATGCGGAAAAGCCGACGTCGTTTGCCATAAGCGTGCGGGTCCGCATCGTCTCTAAGGGGTC
This sequence comes from Pirellulales bacterium, assembly GCA_963773925.1. GTDB lineage: Bacteria > Planctomycetota > Planctomycetia > Pirellulales > JADZDJ01 > CAVRAW01. The sequence goes on along the minus strand of CAVZDC010000004.1, from coordinate 47,756 downwards.
TGTTCAACACCACGGGAAGTGACCTCTAGAGCGCCGATCCGTGTTTCTTATTTGTCCCAACAAATCACCGTGTATATGAGACAGAGAACGCGCGCCGTTAACTCACACCACGGGAAGTGACCTCTAGAGCGCCGATCCGTGTTTCTTATTTGTCCCAACAAATCACCGTGTATATGAGACAGAGAACGCGCGCCGTTAACTCATTCATTTGATGACACGGGGACGTTGGTCCGGCTGAACCGCAGAATGCATAGAGCGCGACATAGTCTGCTCCCCTGGAGTTGTTAATCGTAAGTTGTTGTAGACTGCGATTTGACCGAACGCTCAGTGTTCTTACGGGTACACATCTTGTCCATTTGCGGTGCCGTCGCCGCCGGGGTTCCCGTTGGGGTCGCCGGCGTCGCCGCCGTTGCCGGCGGTAGCGGAATTGTTCGCAATGGTCGAGCCATTGTTGTTCACGGTGCCGGATGCGCCGCCGCCGTTGGCATCGCCGCCGGTGCCGCCGTCGCCGGCGGTGCCGGTGTCGCTATCGCCACCGGTGCCGCCATCGCCGCCTGTAGCATGGTTGAATGTGACCGTCGATTGGTTGACGTCAATCGTGCCGGTGGAAGACAATCCGCCGCCGTCGGCCACTCCGCCGTCGCCGCCACGGCCGCCGTCGCTGCCATTGGTGCCAGCGCCGCCGTTGCCGCCTGTGCCAGCCGTGGCCTTGTTGCCGGACACTTCGGACCTGGTGAGCGTGATGTTGCCGTCATCATAGATTCCGCCACCTAGCGCGGCGCCGCCATCGCCGCCAGCGCCACCGGTATTGGAACCGCTGGCGGACGTGCCGCCGTCGCCACCCTTGCCGCCGGTGATCGTATTGCAATCGAGCGTGGAACAGGAAACGGTCGCGGAACCCTCTCCCACGTAGAGCCCGCCTCCGTAGGCATTGCCGCCACCACCACCTTGCGAGCCGTCGGAACTGCTGGTGGCATTTCCACCATTGCCGCCGTTGCCGGCGGTGACACTGTTAAAGGAGAGGACCGATTTGCTGACGGTCACAGTGTCGTTGGCCGAAACGCCGCCGCCCTGAGCATAGCCGCCATTGCCGGCAGCGCCGGGGGAATCACTGGAGCCTCCGTCGCCGCCGTTGCCGCCATTGCCTGCCGATGATGCAGTTGTTCGAAACAGTGGATGAGGTAATCGTGGCAGATTTTTTGGCGTAAACACCGCCGCCGTCCGCATCGCCGCCGCGGCCGCCGGCGCCGCCATCTACGTCACCGTTGCCGCCGTTGCCGCCGTTGCCACCCTTGGCAGTGTTGGAGCACACCGAAGAGCATACGATGTTTAGAAGATCACCTGCTACCTGATCTGGGGCAATTGGCTCATTCCCGTCTACTGGAACGAAGTTGGAGAAAATGCCGCCCCCCTGCGCGAGGCCGCCACCAGCCGCCGGCCCCGCCGGTCGCGTCTGTGCTGTTTGCGCCTGCGCCTCCGTCGCCTCCCTTGGCGATATTGCACGATACGCGTCGAGCTGATGATGTCCATAAAGCCGCTCACGGTGGAAACCTGCGTCTTCACGACTGCCAGCTCGGGGTTGAGGTTCGTGCCGCCGGCGAAGATGCCGCCACCCTGGGCGTCGCCTCCGTCGCCGCCGGCGCTCGAGTCGTCGTCAGCGGAGGAGCTCGTACCTGCCCCGCCTGCGCCGCCGATGGCGGAGTTGTTGTTGACGTTTGATTTGCTGACGAAGACAGATGCGGACGAGGTTTGGGTTTTCGTAGTGATAGCGGCAGTTACGAGATCGTTGAGATTGCTGTAAGTTCCACCGCCGGCTGCGTCCCCGCCATCGCCGCCGTTGCCTGGTTGGCCGCCGACGCCCCCCGCGCCTCCATCCCCCGCCTTGGCGCTGTTGTCGTTGACGTCAGAGCGAGTGACCGTCAGAACTTGCCCAGAGTTCGACGTAAAACTGGTTAGCACGGGCACCGTCCTGAGGATCAAGCCAGTGCGAATCCCGCCCCCTTGAGCGTCGCCACCGTCGCCACCATCGCCGCCGCCCGTATCGTTGAGGCTCGCGCCGCCGGTGCCACCCGCGCCCCCTTTGGCGCAGTTGCCCGACACCTTGGAAGTGTCGACCGACGCGGAGATGAGTGCAATGATGCCGCCGCCGTATGCACTGCCACCTTGTCCGCCCGCTCCAGCTTGGAAGAAGCTAGTCCCGCCGACGCCCCCCGCGCCTCCCGTAACAGAGTTCTTGCTGACGCTGGAACAGTTACACACGATGACGCTCGACAAGCAGGCAATGCCGCCGCCGAATACAGAGCCGCCTTCGCCGCCTCGGCCGCCGGTCTCAGCGTCACCGGCGGGTCCGCCGGTTCCGCCTGCGCCGCCAACGGCGCAATTGGAGTTCACGGTCGACTTGTCAATCGTAACGATTCCCTCGGCGAAAATGCCGCCGCCGTCAACCTCGCCGCCGTCGCCGCCTCGACCGCCATCTTCGCCGAAGGTCTGGCCGTCGCCTCCCGCGCCTCCTTGGCCGCCGATGCCGCTGTTGCACGAGATGTCGGAGGTTTTGGCCAACACGGCGCCGGTGGTGTAGATGCCGCCGGTGGCGTCACCGCCCGATCCGCCGTCGCTGCCATCGGCTCCGTCGCCACCGTCGCCGCCAGTCGCCTTGTTGAAGTTGACGACGCAGTTAATCAGCGTGACATCAGCCACCGCAGCAACGGGTGCCGCGGTAGCCAACATGACGGAGCTTACGTTGAAGATTCCGCCTCCCAGGGCATCGCCGCCGCCGCCGCCGGGGATGGGGGTATCTCCGCCAACGGGAAACCCGAGGCCCGTTGCGCCGTCACCGCCACATGCGATGTTCTTCGAGATGCTGGTCTTGTTGGCCCACACAGCGCCTTCGGCATAGATGCCGCCACCTTCGGCTTCACCGCCGAAGCCGCCAAGTGTGCCACCATCGCCGGCCTTGGCGTCGTTGCAATCGACCGTGGATTTATTGAGCGAGACCGCGCCGAGCGTGGTTGGCGTCGAGGTGATGGCCGCCAGCATATCGGGAATTTCGCCGCTGCCGACGAAGATGCCGCCGCCGTGGGCGGCGCAGTCGTTAGGATTGCCAGCGAGGCCGCCGTCGCCGTCGTTACCGCCGATGGCGTGGTTGAAGTTGACTTGCGAGCTATCGATGATCACCATCGCCGGCGGAATTGCCGGTGGTAGCGGCGCTTTGGGTTTGGACGTTGTGGAAGTTTTGACTGTGGGCAAAACGTTGTTGGCGACATAAATGCCGCCCCCGTCGCCATCGCCTGCTCGTGCGCCGAAACCGTTCGTTGTTACGTCGCCGGCACCGACGCCGCCGTCGCCACCGTCGCCGCCGCGCGCGGTATTTTGATTGACCTTCGAGCCGTTTTTGACACTGACGGCATAGGTGACGAGTTGGGCCGGCGTCGTAGTGATCTTCAAACCCGGTGCGAATTGGAAGCCGACGAAGATGCCGCCCCCCTGTCCGTCGCCTCCTTCGCCGCCGTTGCCGCCTATTGCCAAACCGGTGCCGCCGTTGCCCCCCTTGCCTCCGATGGCGCTGTTGCAACTCACTTCAGTGCAACTGATGGTGACGGGAGCCAGGGCCCAGATGCCGCCCCCCTGCGCGTAACCGCCGGAACCGCCGGTGTCGCTGTTGTCTGCGTCTGCGCCGTCGCCCCCCTGGGCGGTATTCCGCGAGACAAGGCAATTGGTCAGCGAAACAGGCGCGGTCGAAGCGATGCCGCCGCCGTAGGCATTGCCGCTGTGATCGCTGATGCCGAAGTCGATGGAGGTGCCGCCGCCGGTCGCATTGTTCTCGAGGACTTTGCTACTGGTGAGGTTGAGGCACGCAACGTTGGTGGCAAAGATGCCGCCGCCGTACGCGTAGCCGCCATATCCGCCGCCGGCGGTGCTCAGGCCGTCGCCGCCGAGCGCGGAGTTGCCCTGCACGGTGATGCACGAGAGGCTGTGCGTTCCGCCGTCGAGATACAGGCCGCCGCCGTACGCATTTCCGCCGTCGCCGCCGGTGACCAATGGAATTGTGGGGCCCGCGGCGCCCTGCGCGACGTTGTTGCACAGCGCGACGTTGAAGAGCGTGAGGTTTGCGCCACTGCTGAGGATGCCGCCTCCCCAAGCATCGGTGTCGCCTGGCAGAGCTCCCGCGGTGCCGTCGTCCTGTGCCAGACCGTTGCGGATGGTGAGATTTTTGAAGATCACCGTCACGCCGCCGAAAATCTGGAACACGCGATCGATTTGTTGCGCATCGATGATCGACTTGCCCACGCCGGCGCCTTGGATAGTAACCTTGCGGCCCGATTGAGTGAGATCTAAATCCCCTTCTTGCGCGGCGTTCTCTTGACCGGCGGAGTTAGTGATCGAGAGATTGTAGGTTCCTTTTTGCAGCGTGATCACGTCGTTGCCGCTGGAATTGTTCGCTCCAATGATGGCGGCGCGCAAGCTGTGGTTGTTATTCGGGTCGTCGGGGGCGGAGGCCCAAGGGTTGAAATTGGCCAGCAATGTTCGCAGTTCCAGCCATTCGACGCCAATCGGCCGGCGGCGGCGAAAGCGGACCTTCGAACGGTTGGAAAGGGCAGTTCCCACCTTGCGCACGACGGAACGGTTTGCGAGCGGACATTGCTGTTCTCCCGGATAGTTGTCAGATCAGAGCTGCACTTAGAGGAGGGATGGCGAAAACACCCTAAGTACTCGTGTTTCGCTAGGCAGAATCTACCCATTTTGACTAAGCTCCACAATCATCCAGGCCATAAAATGTGGACATATGCCAACGAGCCGCAAAAACTCGCCGTCAGATGGTTTTTTGCGGTCTTCCATTTGACGAGCTGGCGGCCCGTAATGCAAAAAAGAGCGCCTAGGAAACGCCTCATCTCGAAGTCCACGCGCTCGGCAGCACAACACTGTAGGTCCGGTGGCTGTATGCTTCCTGGGACATTCACGTAGGCCTTGGCAGCTAGGCCCAGTCTTATCAACTAAGCGTTTCTACATCGTCCAAAAAAACGACCGATAGATGACGCTTCTCGCTGCCTGCGTCAGAAACTCATGGGTTTGATGGGACAGTTTTAGCGTCCTCGAAACCCATCCGTATTCGGAATGATGTGGCGGTGATTTGCTGCAGATCTGGCCTTGCTGCCTGCCGCAGAAAACGAAGGTTTCTAAGCGGGGCTGGACGGCTCGAATGCGGGTGCCACCTCGTCGGCAAGGGTGAAAGCCACTAATTTTTCGCCGGTGGTGGTGCTGATGTCTTGGTGCAGGCTCAACAGATCAGGCGATCAAGTTCGCACCAAAAATTTGTGGAAGTCTCGCCACAAACCTGTTAGAGTCAGGGCTCGTTCTGCCCCCCTTTGGTAGGACGAGGTTCTGCCGCAGAAGCTGCGCCTCTTGCAGAACTGCTCGTTAGCTATTCGCAGCGGAGGGTGTGCTAATGAGCCGAAACACAACGCGGGTTCTCGGGCGCCTGGCGATTGCGAGCGTGTTGGTGTTCTTCGCGACTACGCCGACAAAGGCATCGCTGCTGATCGGTTTCGTATTCCAGGATGGCTCTTCCGCGGTCGAGGTGCCAGTTTGGTGGCGCCGTGTACAATCATCGACGTAGTTGCAACGAGTGATGATCCGAACGTGATCGATTTAGGCATTCGGCAGGTTTATTGGGGAGCGATTAGCAGTGGGACGCTGGCTGGTGGCATTGAGGACGGCTCGACGATGAGCAGCAGCCTGCTTGCCGCCGGTGGAACGAATGGCGACAACAGTGACATTAACGCTGACGGCCACGCCGATTTGGGCCCTGGAGCGAATACGTCGGCTAACAATCGTGGTCCCAGTGGGACTCATCCGTGGTGGGTGGCCGCTGGAAACGGATCCACTCTGGTCGACGATGGTACCCCGTGGGTGCTGTTGGGCTCGTTCCAAGTTATAATTCCGGCTAACGGAAATCCCGGCGAATTTCTCAGGTACACTCCGAATCTTCAAGCGTCTTCTATTGTGAATTATGATAGCTGGTCAGAAAATGGCGCGAACGTTACTGGAAAGTACAGCACCGACCCCGGCGCGCACAACGTGAACATTGGCGTATCCGCGAGCTATTTGGACCCGCCCGACGGCACAGTGACCTTTGTCGCCGTCCCCGAGCCGGCCACCTTGGTGCTGCTGGCCTTGGGCGGGCTGGCATTATTCGCCTGTCGACGCAGAATGCGCGATCGCTAGTCTGAATCATCGGTGCAAGTAAATTGTCCCGCGCTGTGGCTTCGGCTGGCAACTTTGCCCGCGCTCGCCGGGTCCTTTATAATCTAACGACTTGCTCCATGGATTCAGACTTCGCAATAAAACGGCAGCGGAATGACGTCTGAGCTTCTCATCGGTCGTTTTTCAAACGGGATCGTGGTTCGCGTCATCGGGCGCGGGACGATGCGAGAAAGCCCCGCGTTCCGCGCGGCAGCCGAGCTCGGCCTGAAGGCAGGAGCCGTTGTTTTCGATGCCACGCGCTGTGAGTATCTGGATAGCACGTTCCTTGGCTGCCTGATTGGGCTGAAGAAAGCGTGCGAGAATACACCCCAACGCCGCTTTCTGATTGCCGCTTCGCCCGCCACGCGCATCAAGCTGTTTTGCACCTCCTCGCTGGATCGCTATTTCGACTTCATTGATACGTGTCCAGAGGTTCTCGCCCCGTGCGCGGCAATGGACGTCGGAAACCTGGTACCCGATGAGTTGGGCCGCCATGTGATGCGCTGTCATGAGCGGCTCGCCGAGATGGGTGGCCGCGAGTCGGCGACCTTCCAGGCGGTTGCCGATCGACTGGCTAAAGAACTCGGCACCCAAGCGCCGTAGCCATCGCATACGGGCTCGTCTCAAGAACTCGTGAATAGCCTTTTAAGCTTGAGACTGCCAACAAACCACCGTGTTTTTGAGACAGACTTCGCGCCCCGGGAACTCCAGCGTTTGATGACGCGGGCAGGCTGGTCCGGCTGAGCCGCCTTACCTACTCGAGAGCTGTATCAGTCGAGCTGTCGACCGATCCATCATCGCTATCGACCGATTCGTCATCGGGTGAAGATGGTATCTCCTTTTGGATTTCGAAGAGTGTCCCACATTCAGAGCAACGAAGCTTGTGGTAAGCGGCATCGTCCGGCACCGGAAATGTGCGTTTGCATTGTGGGCAAGTTACCTTCATGGAGAATCCCTCCGCAGATGAGTAGAACTGCCATCCACGATAGGGCGACGGCGACTGCGTTGCAATGAAGAACCCCGCGCCACACTTGCATGCGACGCAGTTGTCCAGATAATCGACCGATAGATGACGCTTCTCGCTGCCGGCGTCAGAAACTCATGGGGGCCTGTTGAAAAAGTGTCCTTTTGCTAGCGTCGGTTCGTCTTGATTTAGCGGAGTGTCTGGGTTCAGGTGAGTGCCGATCTTGCCTTCCGTGTTCGTGCCTTTCGCAGGAGACGGCCATGCAAGGAGTGCATGTATTTGAGTCGCAAGCGAAGACCGCCATCGACTTGGAGTCGTTCGTGGCGGAGGACCACTTCCTGCGGCAGATCGATCGCGTCCTGGATCTCAAGTTCGTCCGAGAACTGACAGCAGCCCGTTATGCCGACGGGCAGGGTCGACCTTCGATCGATCCGGAAGTCTTCTTCCGCATGCAGTTGGTGGCGTACTTCTACGGAATCACGACCGATCGACGGCTGTGTGAGGAGGTGCGCTACAACCTTGCCTACCGCTGGTTCTGCCGGCTGTCGCTGGAAGATGACGTGCCGGATCATTCCTCGCTGACCCGTATCCGCGATCGGCTGGGCGAAGAGATCTTCGCGTCGGTCTTCCGCCAGATCGTCGCCGATTGCCAGCAGCAGGGATTGGCCGCCAGTCTTTGGGGGTAATCCAGCATAATGAGGCATACTTACCTTTAGTGGCAGAGCGACTGGCACGGCATTATCATTGATCTCATGCCCGAGGTCACTCAACTACTGAACGCCATCGGCCAGGGCGATCCACAAGCCTCCGCCGATCTTTTGCCGCTGGTCTACGACGAGCTGCGCAAGTTAGCCGCCCAGAAACTGGCTCAAGAAAAACCCGGCCAAACGCTCCAAGCCACGGCGCTGGTGCACGAAGCTTATCTGCGTCTGCTTGGGCCGGCCGACTCTGACCAATCGTGGAACAGTCGCGGGCATTTCTTTGCCGCGGCTGCCGAAGCGATGCGGCGAATCGTAATCGAGCAAGCGCGCCGCAAGAGCACTCTCAAACACGGCGGTGATCGGCAGCGCGTCGAGCTGCGCGACGATCTGGCAATCGACGAATCTTCCGATTGCCAGCTACTCGCGCTCGATCAGGCCCTGTCGCGCTTCGAGCAAACTGATCCCTTGGCAGCAGCTCTGGTCAAGCTCCGTTATTTCGCAGGCTTGAGCATGTCCGATGCGGCTCAGGCACTGGATATCTCCTTACGCACCGCCGAACGAAATTGGACCTACGCCCGCACCTGGCTGCATCGCGAGATTTCACAGGCCGAATCAGCCGACACCGGGCACACCGCTAAAAACTGAGCAATTTCTTGGCGGGTTTCGCGTTTCTTCTCGCACTGTATTACGGACAGCCTCCGCCTGCCCCGAGGCCGCACCATGATGATCACCGAAAAACACGCCAAAACCATCTTTCTCAACGCGCTGGAAATCACCTCCGAGGCGGACCGCCAAAGCTTTGTCGAAGCCCAGTGTGGCAACGACTATGCTTTGCGGCACGAGGTAGTGGCGCTGTTGGATCAGCACGGCCGCATGGGATCATTCCTCGCTGCCGAACAAGTCGCGCTCAGTGCGGCCCCGGAAATCGATCACCCGCTCGGCAGCCGGGTTGGCCCCTACAAGCTGCTGCAAGAAATCGGCGAAGGCGGCATGGGAACGGTGTTCATGGCCGAGCAAACCGCTCCCGTCCAACGCATGGTCGCGCTAAAGATCATCAAGCCGGGTATGGATAGCCGCCGCGTCATCGCCCGCTTCGAAGCCGAACGCCAGGCCTTGGCCATGATGGATCATCCCAACATCGCCAAGGTGCTCGACGCCGGCGCGACCGAAACTGGCCGCCCCTACTTCGTCATGGAATTGGTCAAAGGCGTTTCGATCATCCAATACTGCGACGAGCATCGGCTTCCCCGCGCCAGCGCCTGGAACTGTTCATCCAAGTCTGCCAGGCGGTGCAGCACGCCCATCAAAAGGGAATTATCCATCGCGATCTTAAGCCCACGAACATTTTGGTGGCCGATTACGACGAGCGTCCCGTAGTCAAAATCATCGACTTCGGCGTCGCCAAAGCTGTCGGTCAGCGCCTGACCGAAAAGACCATGTTCACCGAATTCGGCCAGATGATCGGCACGATCGAATACATGAGCCCCGAGCAAGCCAAGCTCAACCAGCTCGACATCGACACCCGCACCGACATTTATTCCCTGGGCGTGCTGCTCTACGAACTTATCAGCGGCGAAACCCCGTTCGATCGCCAACGCCTGCGCACCGCCGCCTTCGACGAAACGCTGCGCATCATCCGCGAAGAAGAACCGCTCGCCACCCAGCACGCGACTAAGCGCCAGGTCAATCGCTCGCTACCATCGCCGCCAATCGCCAAATCGATCCCAAGAAACTCGCCACATTGGTGCGCGGCGATTTAGATTGGATCGTGCTGCGCTGCCTGGAAAAAGATCGCACCCGCCGCTACGAAACCGCCGCCGGCCTCGCCGACGACATCCAGCGCTTTCTCGCCGACCAACCGGTCGAAGCCCGCCAGCCCACGCGCACTTACCGCCTGAAAAAATTCATCCGCCGCAATCGCACCGCCGTGGTGGCCAGCGTCGGCCATCGCGGCCGCACTAGTCGTCGGTTCTGGTCGTTCGCTTCCATCGGCCTCATTCAGTCGCGCCGATCAGGCCGAAATCGCCCGCACTCCAAAGTCGCCCGCAGCGAACAAGTCGCCCAATTCCTCAAAGACATGCTCAAAGGGGTCGCCCCCAGTGCGGCTATGGGCCGCGACACCACGATGCTGCGGGAAGTCGTCGATCAAACAGCCGACCGAATCGACAAAGATCTGAAAGATCAGCCCGAGGTCCAAATCGAACTGGGGCTAACCTTGGGCAAAGTCTATTTCGATCTACAGCTCTATAAGAAAATGGAAGACACCGCGCGCCACACGCTCCAGTTGGCCCGCGCTCAGTATGGCGAGGAAAATGCCGCCGTCGCTGATGCCCTCGGCCAACTCGGCCGCGCGCTCATGTTCCTACGCAAAATCGATGAAGCCGAAACTCTCACGCGTCAGGCAATCGACATGCAGCGGCGAGTACGCGGCCCGGGCAGCCCTCAGGAAGCCGATTCTCTGGTCAACTTGGCCGACGTCCTTCGGAATGGAATACGTTCCGGAGACGACCGAATAAAGAAGCTCGCCGAAGCCGAATCGTCGTGTCGCGCGGGCTTGGCCATCCGTAGGAAAGTGATCGGCAACGAGAGCGACGAAACTGCCTGGGCGCTTCACGCTTTGGCGATCGTGCTCGTGGACGAAGGACGAGTCGATGAGTCCGAAGCTGCCATCCGCGAAGCGCAAGCCATTCGCTTGCGAATTCACGGCGAGGAGCATCCCTACTTCGCCAGCGATCTCTATTTTCTCGGAGCGAACTTTGCATCGGCAGGGTAAGTTCGACGAGGCGTTGGAGTGCGAAAGAAAAACACTGGCGATCATGGAAAAATTGGACGGCAAGGGCAAGTTGGCCCAAGCGGGCGTGCATCTCTGGCTAGGCAAGACTTTGCGGAAACAGGGCAAACTGAACGAGGCCGAGGCTGAATACCGAGAAGCCATCGCAATCGGGACCCGAGAGGTTGGCGAAGACTATCTCGATCTGCCTGAATTTTTCGCCGAGTTGGGTGCCGTTCTGGCGGAGCAAGGAAAATTTGCCGAAGCCCGCGAGCGCGCTCAGCAGGCCGTCGACATTTGCCAGCGCCATCCTGACCAGATCGAACATGCGGAGCAGGTGTACGCCGATAAGACGCTTCGCTTTGTGATGGACAAAATTGCCGCTGCGGATGCTCTGGTCGACAAACCCTCACAGACGACAGACACAAAACCTGAGAAAACGGAGCACGCTAAATGACCAACCGACGGCTGTTGGTAACCCTTGCTCGTCAATTTCAGAAATTCTCAGCGATTCTCTCTCAGGAGTGATTTATGCGCACCAGTCGATTCTTCCGTTCGTTATTGTGTTTTGCCTCACTGCTCACCGCACTCGTCAAACCGGCGCATGCCGCCATCACAATTGATACCGTCACCGTAGGCAATCCCGGCAACGCCGAGGATCCTTTCACCAACTTCGGCGCAGTCAGTTACACCTACAACATCGGCACGTACGAAGTCACAGTCGGACAATACGCCGCGTTTCTCAACGCCGTCGCCGCCACCGACACCTTCGGGCTATACAACCCTGCGATGACTTCCGATCTCCACAGCGCCGGCATCTCGCAAAGCGGCGTTTCCGGCAGCTTCAGCTACAGCGTGATCGGTTCGGCACTTAAACCGATCACTTATGTAAGCTGGGGCGATGCCGGCGCGCTTCTCCAACTGGCTATACAACGGCCAGCCCGGACTTGGCGGTCCAGCCGTGCCGCAGAACGCTGCTTCCACCGAAGACGGCTCCTACACGCTCAGCGGCGCGACCACAGCCGCAGCCTTGAACTTCGTCACGCGGAAAGCCGGCGCAACCTGGGTCATCCCAACTGAAGACGAATGGTACAAAGCCGCGTACCACCAGCCTGCCGCGCAAGGCGGCGACTCCGACGACTATTGGCTATATCCCACTCGCTCCAACACTCAACCTTCCTCCGTCGCGCCACCAGGCTCCAGCGCGCCAACTCCTTCAAGCACAGCTAACTTCCTGGGCGACGACGCCAAATACGCGGTCACGGGCTCCGCAACGATCAGCAGTTCTCAGAACTACCTCACCGACCGCGGTGCCTACACCCTAGCCAGCAGCTTCTACGGCACATTCGATCAGGGCGGCAACGTTTTCGAATGGAACGAAGCCTTGACCGACGACATGCGCGACCTGCGCGGCGACTCCTGGGGCAGCGGCGGCGGCGCACTGGCATCCTCCTTCCGCCTCGATTTTGACCCTACCCACGAGGATTCGCAATTCGGCTTCCGCGTCGCCGAAGTCCCCGAACCCGCCAGTCTTGTCCTCGCCGCCCTCGGCTTCCTCGGCATTGCAGCATGGCCACGTAAAAACCGCCAATGCGCGTCACAGCCATAGCCGTTAGTGCCACGTGTTTTCTGGCATTGTAAATATTTGGCATGCGGCGAAACGCTTGCCGTGGGCATTCACATGGGCCCTAAATGTTGCCTGTCTCATCAACTTAACCGTTTCTCGATTGTCCGAAAAAACCACCGATAGATGACGCTTCTCGCTGCCTGCGTCAGAAACTCATTGGTTTGACGGGACAGTCTTACGCCCCGGAAACCCATCCGTATTCTCGGAATGATGCGCGGCGGTGACTTGCTGCAGATCTGGTCCTGCTGCGAGCCGCACAAAACGAAGCGTTTTTGAACATTCGTGCCCTGCGCCGCGGAAGTTTAGAACGATATAAGCAAAATATCTTCGGAACAGGGTTTGACCTAGCGCTAGGTTCGATATCCAATGCCCCCTCTACACACAAACGCCCAGGACTAGCTCCTAACGACGAGGTTCCGCCATGCGAAAGTCAAACTACGCCCAGGTTCGCACTTCCCGCTTTGAATGTCTGGAAACTCGTGCCATGCTGGCTGGCAACTTGATTGCCGCGGTGGTCGCTGGCAACTTAGAAATTGCTGGCGATCCGGCCAGCAACGCTGTTCAAGTTTGGCAAATTGGTCCCACCACGTGGAAGGTGCAAGGGATAGGCACCACGGTGAACGGCAGCCATAGCACATTCACCGCCCCCGGTGTCACGGCCAACATCGAAGCAACACTTGGAGACGGAAATAACTTCATCAAAGTGTTTAACGGGGCCGTGCCCGCGGATTTGCAAATCGCCACAGGAAAGGATAACGACACGGTCCAAGTCATTAACATAACAACGGGCGGAGCAATCGAGATTGCCGCTGGAGATGGGAACAATACGGTGAGTATCAATAAGGTTACCACCGGAACGAATATCGAAATCGCCACGGGTGAAAACCGAGACGCGGTGATAGTGGCCAATGCCAAAGTGGGAGGCGATCTCGACATCTCCACTGACAATGGGACCAACGTGGTTAGCGTGAGCTCGGTGACTGTCTCGGGGGACCTCGACATCGCCACGGGTGAAAACCAAGACGCAGTGACAGTGGCCAATGCCAAAGTGGGAGGCGATTTAGACATCTCCGCCGACAATGGGACCAACGTGGTTAGCGTGAGCTCGGTGACTGTCTCGGGGGACCTCGACATCGCCACGGGTGAAAACCAAGACGCAGTGACAGTGGCCAATGCCAAAGTGGGAGGCGATCTAGACATCTCCGCCGACAACGGGATCAACGTGGTCAGCGTAGTCTCGGTTTCAGTTACGGGAGACCTTGACATCGCTACCGGAGATAATCGAGACGTCGTGACCATGGCCAACGTCAAGATTGGAGGCGATTTAGACATCTCCACCAGCGACGGTACCGATGCCGTGAGCCTGAGCACAGTAGCGGTGACCGGAGATATTGCCGTGGCCTTAGGCGATGGGAACTACGACACGCTGGCCTTGGTCAACTGCTCGGCGGTTGATGTCGATTTGAACGGTGGTGGCAACACCGGCGACACGCTGGTGAAATCCCACAACCACTTCACTGGCACGGTGACAATCGCTGACTTCCAAAATGTGATCGGATAAGGGTAAAGCGGGACGTCGTTGAAAACCAGGATCTGAATCTGTCGCCAGTGCTTGTTTGTCCGGCGTTTTTCCAGGGCACCCGACAGGGGGCAGCTGCGGAGGCGGGTTGCACAGAGCAACGGGTTAGTCCAACAGACAGGTGACTGACTTGAATTTGCCCAGATCGATTGCCAAAATCCGTGACATGGTCGTGTGCTCCTTTCGGGAATGTGGGGTTGTGAAGTCACCCACTAACCTGTTGACCGCCGTCAAAGCGGTCAACAGGCACACGGCTTACATGGGATTCTTTTGATGACACCGGCGGGTTGGTCCGGCTGAGCCGCAGGATTCGGTGCGGCGGTCGGTTCGTAAATCGAACAGTTTTTAGAAGCCCAAAGGCATGCAAAAATCTTGACTCACCCCCTCTGTTTGGCCAATTTTAAAGAATTGATTCTCGCCATCTAAGGGACCGCTAATCACCCAACGCTCGGCATCGTTTTTTAGTTTTCGCCAGCGTAGTTTTATTCTCAGGGGTGATTGCGTGATTGCTATTCGTGGTGTTTTCGGGTTGATAGTCTGCTTTGCCGCGCTGTTCCTATTTACTCCTGCAATAGCGGCCGATCAAACCATTATCTCCTCGCTGGAAAGCGGCACTATCTTTTCAAGTGGGGCGGAAGCGTTCTTCGGTGTCGAGCCAATCGGATCTTTACAGCAGGGCGACATCCATTTTGCTGCGTTTCGCTGATGGAGTCGCCAGCACGCAGAAGCGCTGCCAGGTGACGTAGAGCCGTCCGGCCTCGCAACCGAATTTAAATAAATTTGGATTGCAACTTCCCGCCTCGGCGATCCGCAGTATCGAATCGCCGCTTTCCAAAGTGCAGTTCAAATCTGATAATGCGCCAGTTAGAATCGGTCATCGATGTCATAAGCCCCTGTAGCTCAGGGGGGATGATGAGATAGCGAACACTCCGAGTCTGAATTGGTTTGAGACTCAACCTAAAACCGGAAACGTCGGTTTACTATTGTGATGCGGAGGATTACGTTGATCACGTGGCGTATTTCGCCACTCGAAAGCAATTCGGCCCGGAGGAAGTATGAAGAAAATCGAAGCGATTATTCGTCATTTTAAACTGGAAGATGTGAAAAATGCACTCCACGCGCAAGGCGTACTAGGCATGACAGCTTCGGAAGTGCGAGGCTTCGGACGCCAAAAAGGGCACGTAGAAACGTACCGCGGCGCCGAATATTCGGTCGATTTCGTTCCCAAAGTGAAAATCGAAGTGGTGGTGTCCGACGCCCAGTTGCAAAACGCCGTTAACACAATCCTTAAAGCGGCGCAGACCGGGCAAATCGGCGACGGCAAAATCTTTGTCTCCGACCTAGCAGATGCCATTCGGATCCGCACCGGCGAAAGCGGCGACGGCGCCGTGTAATACGGCGGGAATTGCAAAAGGGCGGCGCCGATGATGTCTTCCAACGTGACGTTGCGCCCCGGTGTGTTGGCCGCCAAGCAGTGGTTGGCCCAACAGCGCGCCAAGCTCAAGCATCAGCACGACGGTGGCTCCCCGAGCATTCAGGTCTGCAGCCACCTGGCGGATATTTGGGACCACGTGGTGCTGGGCATCTTCGAAGAAGCGCTGGCCGATTTGTCGCCCGCGGATCGCCAAGCACTAGATGGCGAGATGGCGCTGGTGTCCCACGGCGGCTATGGCCGGCGCGAAGTGGCGCCGTATTCAGACGTCGACCTAATGATTCTGCATTCGTCCGGTGCCGCCAGCCGCGTGGCTCCCCTGGCGCGGCGGTTGGTGTGCGACTTATCGGATGTCGGCTTGATTGTAGGCCAGAGCGTGCGAACTGTTTCCGAGGCTTGCACGTTGGCGCTGCGCGACGCAACCATCTTCACCTCCTTAATCGAATCCAGACTGCTGGCCGGCTGCGAGCCGTTGTTCAACCGCTTCAGCCAGAAGTTTCGCGCTAAAGCCCAGCGGCATTGGCGGCGCCTGGCCACGGCGGCGGACAAATCGAGAACCGAGGAACGGCTGCAATTCGGCGATACGGTTTACTTGCTGGAACCCAACGTCAAACGCTCGCCCGGCGGTCTGCGCGATATTCAACTGCTTCGCTGGGTGGGATTTGCTCGTTACGGACAAGCCTCGGCCGACGACTTGCAACGTTCCGGGGTGCTGAGCCCGGACGACCATGCGGCGCTGGCTCGAGCGACCGAATTCCTGCTTCGCGTGCGCAACGAATTGCAATTCCATGCCGGCCAAGCGCAAGACGTGCTCGATCGCGCGGAACAGGTGCGCCAAGCCCAGGTGCTCGGCTTCTCCGGCACCAGCGGACTGTTGCCTGTAGAGCAGTTCATGCGCGAATACTTTCGCAACACCAGCGCCGTGTTGCACATTGTGCCACAATTCGTCGAGGGAGTGCGCCATCGCCGTGATGTCCACAGGGTGCTAGCACCTGTTTTGAGCCGCCGAGTGGGCGGAAACTATCGAATGGGTCCAAGATCGATATCGGCCACTCGCGCGGGCCTGCAAAAATTGCAGCAAAGCCTGGATGAGATTTTGCATCTGGCGGAGCTCGCCGGCAAATACGATCGGCGGATTACGCATAGCACGTGGGAAGCGGTCCGCCGGGTGGCGCCAAGCTTGTCCGACGCCGTCACGCCTGTGGCCGCCGCTCGATTTTTATTGCTGTTGGAACATCCGCGCCGCTTAGGGGCCGTGCTGCGCGATCTGCACGAAGTCGGGGTGCTCGAAAAATTGATTCCGGCCATGGCGCACGCTCGGTGCCTCTTGCAATTCAACGAGTACCATAAATTCACGGTTGACGAACACTGCCTGCGGACGGTGGAAGAAGCGGCATCGCTGGATCGCGATCCGCGGCCGTGGGCGGAAGTGTATCGCTCGATCCCGCAGAAGCGAATTCTGCATTTGGCACTATTGATTCATGATCTGGGCAAAGGATTCGCGGAGGATCACAGCGAAGTGGGCCGGCGGATCGCGGAGGAAACGGCCGCGCGGCTGCAGTTGCCGCCGCGCGACGCGGAAACGTTGATATTTCTGGTGCACAAACATTTGATCATGTCGCATTTGGCGTTCCGCCGCGACACGAGCGACGATCAATTGATCGTGCGATTTGCCGTGGAGGTCGGGTCCACCGAATGGTTGCGGATGCTGTTTGTGTTGACCTGTGCCGACCTGGCCGCGGTGGGACCAGGCGTGCTCAGTTCTTGGAAGGGAGAAGTGCTGCACGAGCTGTATCTGCGCACGCTGCGGCATTTGTCGGGCGACTCACCGTCGCGGTTGGCGGATGAATGCCGGTTGTTGGTGAAAAATGCTTTTAGCGGTGATCCACGCGCGCCATGGTTTGATCAGCAAATCGACGCCCTACCCTCTTCCTATCTCACGAGCACGTCGCCGGAGCAGGTCGGCGCGGAATTGCGTCGGCTGCAAAATCTGCGGCGTGGCGAAGTGAAAGTGTGGCATCGCACGGTGCCGGAAACCAAGACCGTCGAATACACGATTGGCACGTACGAAGGAATCACGCCCGGCATTATTCACAAGCTGACCGGTGCGCTTTTCGAGCCAGGGCTTGCAAATTCTGTCGGCCGACATCAACACGTTGGCGGATGGACTGGTGCTCGATCGATTTCGCGTGCAGGATCCCGATTACGCGGGTGAGCCGCCGCCAGAGCGACAACTGGAAATCGAGCGTTGTTTGCAAGAAGCGCTAATTTCCGGCCAGGTGCCGCCATTCCGCCGCGTGTGGCGCGGCGCCACCGGCAAGACCGACGCCGCGCTGCCAGGTTTGCCGACCCAAGTTCGTGTCGACAATAGCACCTCGCAACGCTTCACCATCGTCGATGTATTCGCTTCCGATCGCATGGGCTTGATGTACACGACGACCAGAACATTGTTCGAGCTGGGGCTCTCCGTGTCGCTGGCCAAAGTCAGCACATATCTCGATCAAGGCGTGGACGTGTTCTATGTGACCGATCAAAACGGCCGCAAAATTATGGATGAAGCACAGCTTGAACACATCCGCCAACGACTTCTGGAAGCGATCGTAAGGCTTGCGTAGGAAGAATAGGCTCATCGGCGACTACGATGCGTCGTTGGCGCACATTGGGCATCTTGATATATTCTCGCTGGCTCGCACGCCCACACCAATGGCGTTTTCACGGTGATCAAGCTCAGCCGGCTGTTTTGTATAATCGGAGTTCTGCAGTTCGCGCTGCCGGCGTCCCGCGCGATGGCTCAGACTGCAGAGTATCATCTCGATCGTGGCGATAACGCTTGGATGCTCGTATCTTCGGCGCCCGTGCTGGCGATGACTGCTCCCGGCGCTGTGCGTCGGCTGTAGCGGGTATTAACAAATTAACGTGCTCCTGACAGAAGGTGTCTGCCGATGAATTTGATTTCCTTGCGATCGCGCATACTGCCCCTTTTGCTTCCGCTCAGCGGCGCGATGCTATTAAGCATGTCTGGATTTTTCGCTTCGGGCCAATTCGCGGCGGCGGCGGAGACGACGCCGAGTGCCGCAGCAACTGAAAAGCCCCTCGCTCTACCACCCTACTTCAACCAGGATGCGGCGAAGACGCAACCGGACCCGACCGGCGCAAACGCCGGCTCGTGGGCGGCACCGGCTGGGGACAACAAGGGGGATCATCCGGCGAAACTGACCAGCGGCGACCTGTACGACCGAATCGCACATAACCTCTTTTCGATCAATATCGTATGGACGTTGATTGCTGGATTCCTGGTGATGTTCATGCAGGCGGGTTTTGCGATGGTCGAGACGGGTTTGTGTCGCGCGAAGAACGCCGCACATACCATCTCCATGAATTTCATGATTTACCCGCTTGGCTGCATTGCTTTTTGGGCCTACGGATTCGCGCTGGGTTGGGGAAACTGGTTCAATGGCCCCGTGGCTCCCGGATGGTATTCGGCGCTGGGGCCAGGGACGGCGGTGCTTAACAAGGGGTGGGGGATTGGAGCGGCGACGGATGCCGCCGGGGCCGCTACCGGCGCGTTCACCTACGGCCTGGTCGGCCTGAAGGGGTTCTTTCTCAACGGGGTGGATGACGTCAGCGTGATGGCCTTGTTTTTCTTCATGATGGTCTTCATGGACACAACGGCCACCATTCCCACCGGCGCGATGGCAGAGCGGTGGAGTTGGAAGAACTTTTGCCTTTACGGTCTGTGGGTAGCGTTGCCCTACTGCCTCTTCGCGAACTGGGTCTGGGGCGGCGGCTGGCTGGCGCAGACGGGCGTGAACTGGAAACTTGGTCACGGTGCCGTCGATTTTGCCGGCTCGGGTGTGGTCCATGCGATGGGCGGCATTATCGGCCTAGCGGGCGCGCTGGTCATCGGTCCACGACTCGGCAAGTACCGAGACGGCAAGCCCACTTCGATTCCAGGTCACCACGTCCCCATGGTCGTCGTCGGCACATTCATCCTGGCCTTCGGCTGGTTTGGATTCAACCCAGGTTCCACACTGGCAGGCACGGACCTGCGGATTGGCATGATTGTGGTGAACACGATGCTCGCCAGCATCGCCGGGGCGCTGGCCGCGATGTTGACCCTGTACGCGCTGCAGACCAAGCCGGACCCAACCATGCTGTGCAATGGCATGCTGGCCGGACTCGTCGCCATCACGGCCCCGTGCGCCTTTGTCGACAGTTGGGCAGCGGTGGCTATCGGCGGCATCGCCGGCGGACTCGTCGTGCTGAGTGTGCTTTTCTGGGAACGGAAGGGGATCGACGATCCCGTCGGAGCGATCTCCGTCCACGGCGTAAATGGTCTGTGGGGGTTGATTGCGCTGGGCCTCTTCGCCAATGGCAAATATGGGGCGGGGTGGAATGGGGTGGTCCGGAACGACTTCGCCAAACAGTTCGGTTCGGATGGAGTCCGAGGACTATTCTACGGCGACGCCTCACAGTTGGCCGCGCAGCTGCTCGATGCCGCAGTGGTGGCGGTCTTTGGATTCGTCATGGCATATGCTTGGTTCAAGCTGAGTAACCTCATCACACCAATCCGAGTTTCCATGGAGATGGAACGGGAGGGTCTCGACTCGCCGGAAATGGGCGTATTGGGCTATCCGGATTTCACGGTGACCAGTACTCACGGTTGATATCAAGGTTCAAGTTAAAATTTGAAGCGCTTTGGATTGGGCCGAGTTCGTACGGTTTACCTGCGAACCTCGTCCCTCGCTTGTCAGAAGAACCCCACCGGCCGCCAAGCCGGCTAATTCCCGCTGCACCGTGGAGGGGTCATTTGGCGAAGCTCTCGCGCTCGACGACGGCCCGCACCGAGTCAAGGCGCCCATCGGGGCTTTCCACCCCGCGGCTGCGCGTAACTATCAATTCTCCAACTTCACGTTCCAGTACGCTTCGCTCACGAACTTCGACCAGCTTTCGATCCGCACCGTGTGGCGGGCATACATCGGCTTCCACCACGGACGAACCGGCGCGGCGCAGCTTCAACCCGGCCTGTTGCGGCGTGCGGTCGGCCTTGCGCTTGTTGCAAGTCACGCACGCCAGCACGCAGTTCTCCCAGGTCGAGGTGCCCCCCTGCGAGCGCGGCACCATGTGGTCGATTGTCAGTTCGTCACCTCCCGGCTGCAGTCCGCAATACTGGCAGGTCCAATGGTCCCGCTTGAACAGATTGCGGCGGCTGAAGCTCACGGCGGCGCTGGGCAGCCGATCGTAGCTGTCCAGCACAATCACCTCCGGCGCACGCAGCCGCAACCGCACCGCCTGGATGAACGGATCGCCACTGCGCGGCGCAGCTGCGACCAATCGGCCCAGGTGTAGGTCTGGTAGTCGTTCGGATCGACCACGCGGGCCGATTCGTTCCACACCAGCACCAGCGCGCGGGCCACCGTCGCCACGTTCACCGGCTGCCAGTTGCGGTTGAGCACCAAAGTCGGACGTTCAAGTACCTTGGCGACCATGTTGATCACCCCTCACAAATGTTGAAGACCTGGTATCTAAAAATTCGCGAATGCTCCCAGGACGAGTCGCCGCGCCATTACGTTTGCGCATCGATGCGCGGCGTGCTCAGCTAGCATTTCGTCGAACCCCCATTAGGGGTGTCTGAGCGGAGTTGAACCGCCACCCTCTGGTTCACAGCCAGCCGTGCAGAAACCGCTACACCACAGACACCATATATATAGTCAGTGCCCCGACCAGGACTCGAACCCGGAACGCCTTGTTAGAAGCAAGGAATGATCATCCGTTTCACCATCGAGGCGCACTTACTTTCCAGCGGAAGGCAAGGGAGTTGAACCCTCATCTCGACCAGCGAGAACCGCTTTAGCAAAGCGGCCCCGCCAACCGTATCCGGCGGCCAGGGCCTGCAACTCCAGCCACAGCTCACCACGCCACAACTCGTCCTCGTGGGTCTCCGAGAGCGGCTGGGCCTTGGCCACCAGCATTTGCAACGCAGCGCTCGTCCAACCCTTTTTCCCGGAGGGAAGCGATTCACCTTCGCGCTCCAACACAGCCCGGATGCGATTCTTAATCTGCGTTCGCCGGCTCGCCAAGTGGTGGCGATAGCGGATCAATGCCCGCCATTGCCGGACCGCATGTCCTGGCACATGGACTTGGGGTAACTGATGCATGGCCGACAACTGCGCTAGACGTAGCGCATCGCTGCGATCGGTCTTCTTCTTGGTATTGCTCCACCGCCAAATCGGATGCGCCGTGTTCGCTACCTGAAAGCGGATCTCCAACGCCTCCAGCAGGTCGCAGAGCCAACCGGCGGACGGCCCGATCTCAAAAACCACGCGGGCCGGTTCCAGATCAACGATGAGATCGTGCAGAGAAGATGGACTGGTCACTACACGTTGAAAGCAATGTGCGCCCGTTTCGATCTCATAACTGCAGGCCACGGTCTTGTTCTTCCCCAGGTCGAGTGCCAAAATCCTCATGCCGGGTCTCCTTGTTCAGAGGTCCATCATGGGCAATCCTCGCGATCAGCCCATCGATTATTGGGATATGATCCCGCAACCGATCGCTGACCGGGAGCCCGGCTTTCATAGTGACTCACTTCCGCTGGCACAATATTAGGGGAGATGGTCAGCTCTTACCATCCGTAACACCATCAACGCATCCGATTCTCAGTTGTCCCATCAAACCACCCGGTTTATGAGACTGAGGTCGCGCACCGGGAACTTAAGCGTTTGATGACACGGGCAGGTTGGTCCGGCTGACCCGCAGAATTCGTCCCGGCGGTCGCTTCGAAAAACGAACTGTTTCTTGCGAAGTTTATTTACCGGGACGCTATGCCAAGCTTCCACCGCGAAACTCGCCAACTACCTGGTCAATTGACAAATGCCGCCCGAGGTAGCCAGTTTGCTGTTCCAACCCTTCCGCGCGCAGCAAGTTGCGAATATTTGCATGGGCACCGACGACGCGAAGTTGAATCTCACGTCTGGCCAAGTCCAAGTGCAATCCTGAGAGCATTCGGGTGCCCGCCACATCGACAACTGGTGAATCGGAGAGGTCGCATATAACCAGGCCGAGCGGCGCGGTGCTGCATAATTTCTCGTGTACAACTTGCGATACGTGTTCGACATTGAAGTACAGCAACGATGATTCCACGCGAAAGATCACAACGCCAGGAATAATTTCATTGTCAGAATGGCGTTCCAAATCGGAATAGCGGGCAGTGCCGGGAATGCGGCCCAGAAATGCTACATGGGGGCGGGCAGCGCCGGCGATGAGCATCAAGAGCGAAACGATGGCCGCCAACAACACGCCTTTCAGGATGCCGAGCAATAGCACGCCGAAGAGCGCCACCATCGACACGTTGAACTCCAGCCGACTGACCGTCCACAAGTGTCTTACGCGCCTTGATGTCAATCAGACCGGCCACAGCAATCAGGACGATCGCGGCCAACACAACGGTCGGCAGATTGGCCAACAAGCCGGTCAAAAACAACAAGCAGCCGGCCAGGGCGAGCGAGGCAAATAGCAGAGCCAATGGCGTGCGTGCGCCGGCTTTATTGTTCACGACCGACTGAGAAAGTCCACCTGCCAAAGGAAAACCTTGGCCGAAAGCCGCGGCCAAATTTGCCGCGCCCAGTGACAGTAATTCTTGTCGAGAATTGATCTCGTATTCGTTTTTTGCAGCTAGGGTGCGCGCTGCTGAAATGCTTTCGATGTAGGAAAGCAAGAAGCAGGCACAGCCCAGGGGCAGAATGCCATCGATATCGCGTATCTGCAAAGAAGGGGTCGTAAAGTTCGGTAGTCCCGGCGGCAATGGGCCGACGGTTGCGACGCCACTGCTGTTAAGCGAAGTAATCGAAACGACTGCAGTGGTCAACGCGACAACGAAAAGCGCTATCGGCCTTCCCGGGTAGAGTTTTTCGCCAATAAGAAGCAAGGCCAATGCCATCATTCCGATTCCGAGCACAATGAAGTTGGTTTGGCCGATTTGGCCGGCGAGCATCCATGCACGCTGAAAGAAGTCGCCGCTGCCATCTTTCACGCCGAAGAGTTTCGGCAGTTGAGTCATGGCTATGGTAAGGGCGGCGCCCGCTTTGAAACCGAGCAGAATCGTATCGCTAATGAAGCTAACCAGTCCGCTCAGTCGAAACAGCCAAGCCAGCACACAAAGGGCTGCCACAACCAGGCGCAGAGGGCCGCGATGGCAACCCAGCGTGCCGCGTCGCCGTCGGCCATACCGGCGACCGTGGTGCCGACTAACAGCGAAATTGCCGACGTGGGGCCGATTGCCAATTGGCGTGAGGTTCCGAAGAGTGCGTAACAGGCTCCGCCGAGGAGATAACAATAGATTCCATGTTGCGGCGGTAATCCGGCCAAAGAGGCGTAGGCCATCGAAACCGGAATTGCATAAGCGGCCAGCGTGATGCCAGCGACAATGTCGAACTTTAGCCACCCGGCGCGATACGTCCGCAGCCATTGCACTGGTGGAAAAAGTGAACGCCAGGTTACGGCCACAGTTGGCATGGTCAAAAAAGGGTTTCTTAGGTCACACCTTCATGTCACCGGGCACCGCTTCGCCTTCCATATCTCGGCCGTAATTTCGGCGATGGTGCGATCATTTGAGAACATTCCGGAGTGTGCAACATCTGAAAATCTCCTTGCGCATCCAAGCGTTTTCGTCAACATAGAGTTCGACGAGCTGGTGGTCGCTTTGCAAGTACGAGCCCAGACGTGCCACATGCATGTAAAAGTGATGTGCTGATTGGTTTATGAACTCGCGACGACTGGAATTGCATTTGAATCCGATTGGCCTGCACCATTGCCAAGCGCGTGCGTACCACTTGTCTCAGGCTGGGTAGTTCCCTCGACAGGCGCTGCTGCGCGGCGACCGAATAGTCGAACAACCACGTAATAGAACACAGGCGTGAGGAAGATGCCAAACAGCGTGACGCCCAACATGCCGGAGAACACGGCGATGCCCAGCGTTCGCCGCATTTCGGCGCCTGCCCCGACGGCCAACGCAAGTGGCAAGACGCCCAGGATAAACGCCATTGAGGTCATGATGATCGGCGCAAACGCAGCCGGCAGGCTTCGACGGCGGCATCGTGCGGTTGCGCACCGCCGGCGGATTTCTCCTTGGCGAACTCGACAATCAAAATCGCATTCTTGCTGGCCAAGCCCACCAGCACGATAAAGCCGATTTGCACGAAGATGTTGATGTCCATGTGGGCCAGCGCCACGCCGATGGTGGAACAAAGCAAGCACATAGGAACCACCAGAATCACGGCCAGCGGCAAGCTCAAGCTTTCGTACTGCGCGGCCAGAACGAGGAACACTAGCACCACGGCGAGTGCAAACACGATGATGGCTGTATTACCTGCGAGGATTTGCAGCAAAGTTAGCTCCGTCCATTGCGTATCCATACCTTGAGGCAGCACGTTATGCGCGACGCGATCAACTGTCTGAATAACGATGCCGGAACTTACGCCGGGCAACGATCCGCCATTGACGGCCGCGGCGGTGATGCCGTTGTAGCGGACCACCAGCGCCGGCCCGCCAACGGGACTAATGTGCGCGACGCTGCCGAGCGGAACCATCTCGCCCTTCGCGTTACGGACTTTGAGCTGACGCACTTGGTCAGGTGTTAGTCGGAAGCCCGGGTCGCCCTGCAGATTAACCTGCCAGGTGCGGCCGAACTGGTTGAAATCGTTGGTGTAGTAGCCGCCCAAATAGAGCTGGAGTGTGAGGAACACTTCGTTGAGCGGCACGTCCATCGCTTTGCAGCGCTCGCGGTCGACATCGACGTACATCTGCGGGGTCTGCGAGCGGAAAGCACTGTAGAGGCCCACAAGACCAGGTTGCTCATTGCCGTTGGCGGCGAAGTCGTCGGCGGCCTCCTGCAAGGAATCGAGGCCCAGGTTGCCGACATCGCGAACCATGATCTTGAAGCCGCCGGCGTTGCCCAGGCCATCGACCGCCGGCGCACCGAACACCGCGACCGATGCTTCCTGCACTTCACGGTAACAGGCGGCGCGAAGTTTCGCCGCAATGGCGTCGGCGCCGAGGTCGCCGCCATGGCGATGTTCGAATTCGTCGAGGATAACGTAGATCGATCCGTAATTGGAGCCGATGGCGTTTTGTACGAACGATTGTCCGGAAATGGCGATCGTATGCGCGATGCCATGAATGCCGCTGTGCGAGCGGTCGTGATGATTGCCGTCCTCGCCGCTGTGCTCATTTTTGGGGCGGTCGCCCAGCGCGATTTTTTCGATTTGCGACATCACGTCGGAAGTTCGCTCCAGCGAGGCCGAATCGGGCAGCCGCACGTCGACCAGCAGATAGCCCTTGTCTTGGGAGGGGATGAACCCCGTGGGCACGCGGGTAAAGCCGAAGTAGGTGAGATACAACAGCCCGCCGTAGACAAACAACACGATAACGCTGACCCGCAACAAAATTCCAACGCTGCGGGCATACAGGTTGGCACTGGTTTCGAAGCCACGATTAAAGAGTTTGAAGAACCAGCCCAGCGCTCGGTTGAGCACCCAGGTAAGTGGATCGCGCTGCTCGTGCTTTGCCTTGAGCAACAGCGCGCACAGGGCCGGGCTGAGGGTGAGTGAATTGACGGCTGAAAAGAAGGTCGAAACTGCGATCGTCAAGGCGAACTGGCGGAAAAACTGCCCGGTGATGCCGGTGATGAATGCGCACGGCACGAACACGCACATCAACACCAGCGAGATTGCAATGATCGGCCCAGCCACTTCGCTCATGGCCCGTCGGGCGGCCTCCTTCGGAGCCAGGCCATGCTCCAAGTGATGTTCCACGGCCTCGACGACCACGATTGCATCGTCCACCACGATGCCGATCGCCAACACAAGGCCGAACAGCGAGAGATTGTTCAGGCTGAAGCCCAAGCCGAGCATGACGGCAAACGTGCCAACGATGGCCACGGGGACGGCGATGAGCGGAATGATGGTGGCCCGCCACGATTGCAAGAACGCCAGTACGACGATGGCCACCAGAATGATCGCGTCGCGCAGCGCTTTGAACACTTCGTGGATCGATTCGTGAATAAATGGCGTAGTATCGTAAACGATCTTGTATTCGACATCGGGGGGAAAAGTGAGCTTCAGTTCTTCCATTCGTTTGCGTATGCCCTCGGCGGTAGCCAGGGCGTTGGAGCCGGGCAACTGAAAAACTGCCAGGCCGATGGAGGGTTTGCCATCAAGATTGCAGGAGGTGTCTTCGGTTTTCGCGCCAAGTTGGATGCCGCCGAAGGCGGTGCCGTTCTCGTCCTTCCGCACGTCGCTCACCAAGTCGCGCAAGCGTGTTAATCGCCCGTCGTCGCCAGTTTTCACGACAATCTCGCCGAACTGCGCTGGATCGATAAGCCGCCCCAGCGTGCTCAGCGTGTACTGGAACGCCTGGCCTAGTGGCACCGGGGGGCGGCCCAGCGATCCCGCCGCAACTTGAACGTTTTGTTCGCGCAGTGCATTGACGACGTCGCTGGCCGATAAATCACGGGCGGCCATTTTGTCGGGATCGATCCAGGCCCGCATGCTGTAATCGAGCTGGCCGAGGAACGTGACATCGCCCACGCCTTTAACTTGGGCCAACTCGTCTTTGAGCCGGATAGTGGCATAATTGCTGAGATACAATTGGTCGTACGTGCCCTTGGGCGAAACCAGGTTGACGACCAGCAGGATGCTCGGCGACTTCTTTTTGACGCTGACGCCGGTCTGCTTCACCTCGCTGGGCAAGGTGGGCAGCGCCAGATTCACTCGGTTCTGCACCAGCACTTGGGCCATGTCCAAGTTGGTTCCCACCTCGAAGGTGACGGTCAAGTTGTAGCCGCCGTCGTTGGTGGATTGCGAACTCATGTAGAGCATGTTTTCGACGCCGATGACTTGCTGCTCGATCGGAGCAGCCACCGTATCGGCCACGACCTTCGAGCTGGCGCCTGGATAGGTGCAACTGACTTGCACGGTAGGCGGCGTGATTTCGGGATATTGCGCCACGGGCAGCAGCATCACAGCGATGCCGCCGGCCAGCGTGATCACCACCGAAATCACGGCGGCGAAGATCGGGCGATCGATGAAGAATTTCATCGCGCTATTGCTCCGAGTGTTCGCTCTTTGGTTGGGAGCCGGAGGTTGTGCTGGCCAATTTTGATTGCTCGAGTTGCGCTTCGACTTTCTGGCCGGGGCGGACGCGCTGCAAGCCCTTCACGATCACTTGCTCGCCGGCTTGCAATCCGCTGGTCACGATGCGTTTGTCGCCGCGCTGGGCGCCCAGTTCCACGGCGCGCCGCTGCGCAGTGCCGTCGCTGCCAATCACGTAAACGAATTTGATATTCTGATCAGTGGCCAACGCGCGCTCGGGAATGAACAGTGCCTGGTAGGGCTTGCTCGTTGGCACCCGCACACGAACAAACAAGCCACTGGCCATCGCGTCATCTTTGTTTTCGAAAGTGCCGCGCAGGCGCGCGTGCCGGTGCTCGATTTCACTTCGCTTTCGGCGAAATCCAATTTGCCCTTGTGCGGAAAATCTTTTTCGTCGGCGAGTTGGACGTAACAATCAATGCCCAATTCCCGGAGGCTGCCTGGATCGGAACTGCGCGAATTGTCGCGGCCCCGCATGTACCGCAGTAATGAGCGCTCATCGACGTCAAAATAGACGTACATCGGCCGCTCGTCGACGATTTTCGTCAGCAGGGTGCCGGAGCCGGCGCCGCCGGTGAGCAGCGTGCCTTTGGCAACCATGGCGCGGTCGATGCGGCCACTGATGGGCGCTTTGACGACGGTGTACTTGAGGTCAACCGCAGTTCGAGCTGCGTCCGCCTGCGCCGCAACCAGGCTGGATTGTGCTTCTTGAAAGGCCGCGGCGTACTGTTCGTATTCTTCCTGGCTGACAGCGCCTTTCGATTGTTGCATTACACTTTTGCGTCGATCCAGGTTTGCTTTGGCCACCGCGACTTTGGATTCCCAGACGGCGATCTTCGAGAGCGATTGATTGTGAATGGCCTGATATTCGTCGGGTTCAATCGTGAAAAGCGTTTGCCCTTCATTGACGTAGTCGCCATCTTTGAATTCGATCGACTTCAAATATCCGAACACGCGCGCCCGCACCTCGACCACTTCGGAGGCTTCCGTTCGGCCCGTGTAGTCGTCGTAGTCGGCCGTTTCCTGTTGAACGACTTCGGCAGTTGTGACTTTCGGCACCGGTAGTTCGGCGGTTACCGACGATGATTGACCGCAGCCGGTAAATGCCGGAAGCGCCACGAATATCGGGAACATCGCGCCGCGCGCGATGCGTTCTGCGAACCATTGCGTGTTCATAAGATGCCACTCCAATAAATTGCAATGCTATTTGGGCGTGCTACTGCCCTCCGGTTTGTTGAGCCGGGCGAGCATCCAGCGCTGCGTGTCGCCATTGGCGAAGTGCACGAGCACACCGGCAGTATCCTGCGTGAGGTTGCCCAGGCCAGTTTCCATGAGCGGGCGATCTTCGCCTTCGGGGGTCCAAGCGACGCGCTGCGTTTCTTTATCCACCATGCCTTCGACCGTTTTGGTTTTGCCGGAGGCGGTGTTCTGGAACGTGCCGGCGATAATGCCCTGCTTACTGACGGCCAGTTGCAGGAACATGGTTGGATCGGGACTGGCCGATTCGCCGTCTTGCGTCACCGCGAACACGCCAAGCGGCAGCCAGTCTTCCGGCGCGGGCTTCACGTCCGCAGGAATACTATTGGCGATCGCCTCGGCCTGTTCGGCGTATTGATCGGCCGTGGCCACCTGTTGATCGCCGTAGTAAACGGCTCCATCGTCGTAATAAACGTTCTCGCCGTAGTTGTAATACACCGGTTGGGAGTTCCAGCCCCACGGAACCCAACTGGTGAGCGCACCCCACGTGGCCCAGCCCCACCAATTCACACCTCCGTGCCATCCCCAACCATTGCAAGGATGATTGTTCCAAAAGTTGCCGTCAAACCAGTGATTGCAATCGTGCCAGTTGTTTTGCCAGTGATTGCCCCAATTGTTAGTGATCTGATTCCAATTGTTTTGCCGATTGTTGTTCCATTGATTCCAATTGTTAACCCGACCGGGGTTGTGGGTCGCCCAACCATCGCCGCCAGGGCGCGAGGGGAGCTGGCTCGGTCGTTCGGCACCGCCAGCGGGGCGATTTCCGGCAATGCCACCTCCACCTTCGCCGGGACGCGAGGGAAGTTGGCTCGGTCGCTCGCCGCCTCCACCAGGGCGATTACCTGCGATACCGGAGCCACCACCCGGCTGCGCGGGCAGAGTACTTGGCCGATTGCCGCTTGCGGCGCCTCCTCCGGCGGGTTGATCCCGCAAGAATTGGGCTGCAGCGCCGCCGGCCAAGGCGCCGCCTGCAATTGCTCCTGCTCCACTGGGAAATGTGTTCGGTCGACCGGCGCCGGCTCCAGTAGGCATATCCAGCCAATTATTCAGCTGACCTTGGGTTGGTCGTCCGCCGGGGCCTGCGCCCTGGGCAAAGTTGGGACGATTGGCTCCGCCCCCGGGTGCCGGTGCGGCCGGACGATTTCCGGCGACTGCGCCGCCACCAGGGCGATTGGCTCCGCTTGCTGGGCGCGTACCCGGACTCGGTAGATTTCCCATCGATTGGCGAGCTCCGCCGCCGGGGCGATTGCCTGCAACATTTCCGCCGCTGGGACGAGTGGCGGGACGTGACGATTGCGACATCGACGGAGCGCTGCCCGTTGAGGGACGTCCGCCGCTGGGACGCGCGCCACCGCTAGGACGAGCGCCGCCGGCGGAGCGCGCTCCGCCGCCACCGCCACCTCTCGAAGCACCGCCGCCCCCGCGGCTGCCTCCACCACCGCCGCCACCACGGCCGCCGCCACCCATTCCGCCGCGGCCCCAAATTTCATCGGAAGCTGCCAATGCGAGCGCCACAATCGTGAATGCTACAAGCATTAGCTTCTTCATGGCTGCACCTCGGCGTTGGCGGAGTTGGATTGATTGGATTCCTCGGTTTTCCGCACCACTAGAACCGGATCGACGTTCGGCAGGAGTTCGCCGTCGATTTCACGATTCACCGATTCCCATTTGAAGGAGTTGTCATCGAGTTGCGTCATGATATTCACGCTTGTCGCCTTGCCTCCGTCGGGCAGCGTGGCGTTGGTTTGAATGAACCAGCGATCTCCTTTCTTGGTCCAGGTGCCTTCGCCGAAGCCGCCGTCGGAATCGAACACCCAGGAATGTATTTGCTTGGAATCGGGGTCCCAGCCGAGGATTTGCATACCTGCCTTATTGACCTGGTCGCCTACGGCGACGGCGAATGACCGGGTCATAAAGTTTTTGTTTTTGGTCCAAGCGCAGTCGGTTTGGATTTCGACGGCGGGGCGCGGATCGTCGTCGTGCCAGGAGCCAATCATCCATTGCAAGTCTTTCAGATGTTCGTAGTTCGACGGTGCCGGTTTCTCTTTTTCGATTTCGGAGACGCGATCGATCAACCATTTGCCGTCACGCTTGACGCGAACCACGGTGTATTCGGATTCAACCGGTTCGGCGTCGGGCCGGATGACTTGAGCGGTGCCGCGTGAAATCGCCACATTTGGCGAGACAAACTCGATGGTTTTTGGGTCGACCTTGAGTTTAATATCCTGGTTGTCTGCGAAAGCTTCGGCGAAATCTTTTTCAATCGCGTCGCGGCCGACCGACTCTTCGCCGGTTAACGGGTCGAGATAGACGGCCTCGTGCGTGTACAGCGAAGCAAGTTTCTTGGCATCGCGGGCGTTGTAGGCCTCGGCAAATGCTTTGCCTGCAGCGCGAATGGCCTCCTCGTCGGCAGCGCGCGTATCGGGGGCGTGTTTTTCAGGCGGGGCGGCACTTTTTTGACCTTTGTCGGTGGTCGGTTCATCTGCCGATCCTGCGATCTCGATCAATGCAATTGGGATGCAGATCGCCAACAAGGGAATCAAAATGCGTTTCATCTGGTTATCCTCCGGCTGTGGGGAGATTCCGAGTGTTTTGTGCGCCGCGGTTAATAGATTTCCGGAACGAACCTCCGATTCTTCATCGTTGACTGATCGTCATACTCCGCTTTCTTCGCGCGTTTGGGGAGCTTTAC
This sequence comes from Pirellulales bacterium, assembly GCA_963773925.1. Classification (GTDB taxonomy): domain Bacteria; phylum Planctomycetota; class Planctomycetia; order Pirellulales; family JADZDJ01; genus CAVRAW01. Next base: position 16,348 of record CAVZDC010000004.1, on the reverse strand, counting down.
CTTTTCGCGCTGCACCCGTTCATACGGCACTAAGCTGAGCAGGTGTGAAATGGCGTTGAGCCGCGCCCGCCGTTTGTCGTCCGACCGAACGATGTGCCACGGCGCCTCCTTGCTGTCGGTCGCGTCCAGCATCAGGTCGTGCGCGTGCGAATAGTCGTACCAGCGCGCGTACGACTCGAGGTCCATCGGGCTGAGCTTCCATTGACGCACGGGGTCGTCGATGCGGGCCTCGAAGCGCCGGCGCTGCTCCTTTTGCCCAACCTCCAGCCAGAACTTGATGAGGGTGATTCCCGAGCGGACGATGTGGCTTTCAAACTTAGGGCAATTTTCCAAAAACGATGCATATTGCTCTTTGGAGCAGAATTTCATCACGTATTCCACGCCGGCGCGGTTGTACCAGCTGCGGTCGAAGATCACGACTTCGCCCGCGGCGGGTAGGTGCTGCATATAGCGCTGCACATAGAGCTGAGTTTTTTCTCGGTCCGAGGGTGCCGGCAACGCCACCAGGCGAAACACGCGTGGGCTGACCCGCTCCATAATCGCTTTGATCGTGCCACCCTTTCCGGCCGCATCACGCCCTTCGAAGATGACGATGACGCGCAGTCCAACGCGAACAACCCAATCCTGCAGCCGACAAAGTTCCGTCTGAAGTTTGCGCAATTCCTTTTCGTATTGCTTGCGATTCAGCTTCGATGGCGCAGCTCGTAGTTTCTGTTTCGGCATAAACGCCTCCACGAGCGCGATCGACGTTTCCATTCACGTCAAAGATGTTTGCTGCACCGATCGCGCATCTCGTGCGAACAGCGAAGCAGAAAGCTCCCACTTGATCACGGCCAGCGCGGCCCTATAAACAATGCCCCGCAAGGACAAGGATAATAATTGCGGGGAGACCAAACCAATCCATCAAACGCCGTTCCGTGAGCAAGTGAACCGCCCTTAACTTACGACTGCTTCGGCGGCGGGTCAAGCAACTGGATATCGACTAGGTTAGGATTTTATCTACACCCATCGGGTCATGGGGACCCCGCCGGAACCGGAAAAACGCGATGTGTGGTATCGGTTGAGGCATGGCAGCAAGCACAGCGGGCCGATCCTCTGACGAATCCGTCTGGTTGCAATGTCTTGAGGCGAGTTATTCTTACAGCGCGGCGACGGTTGGGCGCTCGAAGGACGCAATTGCTTCCATTGCGAGGCCGAATCAGGTGACGCGGTCTTGGACGAGGCCGGGCGAAGACGCCTGAGAATCCAATGTTCGACGACTTTGTCGAATCGATGACGCATCTGCCGCTATTGGCGCGCTTTGCCATCGCGCTGATGTTGATGCTGACCATACCGCCGCTGTGTCGCCGGATTCAATTGCCGCCGGCCGTGGGGCTTTTGCTTGCCGGGGTGGTACTGGGTCCCAGCGGATTGCACGTCGCGCCTGAGAACGGCGAGGTCGCTCATTTTTTTGCCGACGTCGGCAAGCTGCTGCTGATGTTTTTCGCCGGCATGGAAATCGATCTGGTGCAGTTTCAGCGGTTGCGAAATCGTTCGCTGACGTTTGGTTTGGCGACGTTTGGCTTTCCGATGTTGGGCGGCGTGATGGTGGGACTTGTCTTTGGCTACGGTTGGATCGCTGCGCTGCTGATCGGTTCGTTGCTGGCGTCGCACACGCTGCTGGGGTTCACCATCGTGCAGCAATTAGGGCTGATTCGAAATGAAGCGGTCACGGTGACGATTGGTGCAACGGTTTTCACGGACGTGGCCTCGCTGTTAGTGTTGGCGATCTGCATTCCGATTCATACGGCCGGGTTCTCGATCGCTACGTTCTTGCTGAGAATTGTCGAGACGGCGGTCTATGTTCCCCTCGTGTTATTCGGCTTGAGCGCGCTGGCCCGTTATTTGATGAAACGGTTACACGCCTCCAAGGAAGGACAGTTTCTGGTCATGCTGCTGATTGTGACGGTAGCTGCTATCGGGGCAGAAGCGATCCATCTGGAGGGGATTGTGGGAGCGTTTCTCGCCGGCCTTGCGGTGAACCGAGCCGTCGAGCATAGCGCCGCCAAGAATGAGCTGGAGTTTTTGGGCAACTCGCTGTTCATTCCGATGTTTTTCATCACGGTGGGTTTCCTGATTAACGTGCGAGTTTTTCTGGCCACGCTGGCAACGCATCTGCCGTTGGTCACGAGCATTGTGGGGGGTTTGGTTTTTTCGAAGTGGCTTGCAGCGGTCGTGTCGCGGAAACGGCTGGGCTACTCGCGGCTCGAAGGACGAATGATGTGGTCGCTGTCGTTGCCTCAGGTTGCAGCCACTTTGGCTGCCGCGTTGACGGCCTACCAGGCAAAGAGTGCCGATGGGATTCGATTGATCGACGAACCGGTGCTCAATACCGTCATCGTGTTGATGGTAGTGACATCACTATTAGGACCGATCTTGACCGAAATATTTGGAAAGCAAATGGTGGCCGCCGACGCCGCGCGACAAACGCTTGGTTCCGATAGACCGCAGATGGCGACGCCACTCTGAGCCGATGTTAAGAGAGGCTCAAGTATATCCAGGCATTTCTACTCAACCGACTGCCATCATGGTAATACTGGCTCCGAACTTGGAAACGAAATGACTCGTCCCAATTCTCTTTTAAGCATTGCGGGCATTGCTCTCAGTGGACTCGGGATTGCTTTGTGCGTCGTCGCGATGATTGTTGTTTGGGTCGTGAGCGCGCGGCTTGAACGGTTAACGGCGAGTGTGTTCAGCAAGATGGATAACTCGTTGGGCGTCGTTCGAGAACGCGCCGTCCAAACGCAGCAGCGCCTCGCGGCGGCGAAGAGCACTTCCGAGGATCTGGAAAATAACATCCGCGAATGGGCCAAGCAGCAAGCAAGCCAGCGGATTGAATTGCAGTTTGACGCCGCTGGTAAAATTGAGCGACTGAGTTCTGCCTTACAGCAGGCCGACGATTGGCTGGAGATGGCTCAGACCTCAGTGGGAAATATTCAGGAGATGTTAGCGATCTATAGTCCCACGAGCATCAGCGACGATACGACGCTCCTTGACGAACTCGCAATGGAAATTGCGGCCGTTCGAAGTCGATTGGCCGAACCAATCCAACTTGCAGCAAGTATCCACGATCGCTTCTCCGACGCCCGCGAGGACAAACTGCCAGGTCGAGAAAATTGACGAGGCGGTGTCCTTCGCAGTGCGTGTCGCCGCCACTCTGAGCTCTCTCGACATTCGATTTGAGAATCTCGTGGACAGACTGTCCGCGGCACAAAGCGAACTACAGCAACTGAAAGCAAGAACACAACACTGGTTGCTAGTAATTCCGATCGGGCTCAGCCTGATCATTCTATGGATGACAGCCGGCCAAGTTGCATTGTTTCGCCTGGCCAAACAACAGGAGCGCAAACTGATGCTGAAACAACTATTACTAGCCTTGTTCTTGACCATCGTGACCGTCATGATTCATGCCGCGGGAAGCATGCATGTTGTATTGCCCATGGCCGGCATCTGGAGCAAAAAACGCGAGACGCACAAAATTGCTAAGCCAGGCCTTCTGCTTTCCCGGATGGTGAGCGGGCTGCTCCTTCTGAACTTGCTTGAAATGAGCATCTGGGCCATGGCCTTCGTCGTGCTCGGCATTCTGCCCGACTTTGATTCGGCACTGTATTACTCGCTTAAAAGTTATACGACTGTGGGCTACGGCGATGTTTTACCACCGGTTGCGTGGCGGTTGATTGGCCCGATTGAGGCCGCGGTGGGTGTACTCATGTTGGGCTGGTCAACGGCCTTCATTGTTGCTGCAGTGCAGCAGATATTCGCGAATCGCCGACCACGGACAGATGTTTAGCGGCGACCCCACTACCTCCCAATTGCGCCTGCGCTTATCCATTGTGGCATGCGGCTGGCTCGATTTTCCGGCAATGAGCAACGATATTGCCAAATGCTAAAAAAACGCCGTTGGCGGCATATGCTGCGAACGGCTTCCTGCATTTTGGAGCATCTATGGTACCCCAAGCCCTCATGCTGATTCGACGGACTGAAAGATAAACTGGCCACACTGCTAAAATCGACACGGCAACTATTATCCTCACAATGGAATTGAGGCATCTACTGAGCGGCAAGAACCTGAGTTTGTGACCCCAATTTATTCTCTGCGCCGTTCAATCGTCCCATCAATGCATGGGTTTTCTTAGACTCCGAGAAAACCACCGACTTTATGAGACAGACTTTGCGCCCCGGGAACTCAATCGGGCGTGTTGAAAAAGTCGGTCACGGCAATCGTCAACTTCGGCGATGAGGCTGATCTTGTTTGCTGGCGTAAGCCGCAGGCCGCGAACCAATAGTAAATTTGCGCAACCAGGCGCTTCAGGTTCTGGACGATCGCACTGAAGTAGGCCTGAATTTGCACTTTGCACCGGCCTCGGTACTTGTGCGCGCAGGCAGTGATTCCGCTTCGCCTCGGCAAACAGCCCTTCGCTCTTCCACATTCGCTCGGACCGTTTTCGCCGGAACGTGGGGTCGCGCATCTTCGCTTGTACCTCTTCAAACAGATCCTGATCGAGATTGCGCAGTACGAAGCGTTGAGGAGATGGACCTCGAGTTCGAGCCGGGCAGGTCGACGTCTGCGGGCAGTGGCGGCAGTCTTCGGATGAGCTGACATAGCGCTTTTGGTTTTCGCTGATCGCCGGATTGGGCGTCAGAAACTTGCCCTGCGGACAGCGGAAGCGGTCGTATTCTTTCTCGTATACCAACTCACCTTTCAGGTACTTGCTACTTCCCGACCGGCCGCTCCAGAGCGGAATGTAGGTCTCGATTCCCTGTTGTTGAAGATCCCGAATGATCGCCGCCGAGCCGTAACCCCGATCGGCCGTCGCCTCGCGAATGTGAACCCCATGCCGCTCACCGACGCGCTGGAGCTGTGCCAGATACGGCTGACTGTCGTGGACCGCGCCCGTCGTAACATGCGTGTCTAGAATGATACGCGTCTGAGCGTCGATCGTCTGATGCACTTTGTATTTGAGTTGCAGCGGTGTCCGATCCTTGCGAGCCAAGCTGGCGTCGGGGTCCGTGCGACTATGGTGCGTTTGGTTCGAAACTTTCAGTTGCCCCGAGGCCCCCGGGGGACCGCCGCTTGCCGGTGGCGATTGCTTGTCCTGCTCGGCGGGTGCCGGTTCGTTGAGCACCATCGACATGGTTGCGGCGTCAGCCGCAATCAACGTGGCGTCGGTCATCACGCGGCATTCCTCGTGGACCAAGCCCTTTTTCCGGCAGAGCGCAACGATCTGGCGGAATACGGTCGCCAAGACCTCCTCCCCCAGCCGGTCGCGAATCCGCGTGAGCGAAGAATGGTCCGGCACCACGTCAGTAAGCGACAGGCGGCAGAACCAGCGGTAAGCAAGATTGTAGTAGACGTCGTCGCAGAGTTGCCGTTCCGAAGAGATGCCGTAGAGGTAGGCCACCAGTTGCATCCGGAAGTAAACTTCCGGATCGACCGACGGCCGCCCGAGTCCATCGGCATAACACGCGGCGGTCGCGTCGCGGACGAACGCCGTGTCCAGAACACGATCGATCTGACGCAATAAATGGTCCTGCTCGACAAACGACTCCAAGTCGATGACCGTCTTGGCATGCCGCTCGAAGACATGTACTCCTTGCATGGGGCTACTCGTCCTTGAAGGGAGGCAGAAGATCGGGCCAGAACGCCAAACCCCTTCAGAGACCTCGAAACCGCCTTTCGGATCAAGCCGAAAACGGCGCAGCACTGCTAGCTGCCGCAGGGAAACGAGCGGACTTTTTCAACACGCCCCAATCGTTTGATGACACGCGGCAGGTTGGACCGGCTGAGCCGCAGAATTAGTTCCGGCGGTCGCTTCATTAAATGAAGGGTATTTAGCAGCCCCGCCGTGCGAACCATGGTGATCCGAACCGTGAGGTTGCTCGTGCGGCGAAATTCTCTTCTCCACCCTCATTTCATCAGCGCGAGATTTCGCCAAAGGTTCGCCAGGCTGTCCGTGCCGCCGAAGAGTGTGGTGAAGTGGGTGGAGTCGATGAGCAGGATGTCGCCGGCTCGTTGTTCGGTCGGCGGCAGCCAGAGCAGGCAGTTGAACTCCTTGTTGCCCGCGGCTGTGAACGGATGCGGGCGGTCGGGGTCGATGAGTTGCCGGCCCAGGACTTGCACCGACTTCGCGTCCTGGGTCGTCACTTCGTAATGCGGCAAGTGCAGATGGAAGTTGAATGTAGTGACGTTGTTCAACAACCCCAACTTGTCGAGGTCGCGGAAAGCGGTCAGCGGCGCGATCTCCTTCGTCCCTTTCACGACCGCGGGACGAAGCCCCCATTGATTGATGACCGGGACGTTGAGCGCCTTCATCAGCGAGCGCGTGTATTGGCTGAATCGCTGCTGGCGAGGCACGAGCTCGTCGCCATGGTGGCGATATTCCATCTGCCGCTGCTTCGCGTCGCCGGTGAAGCCGACGTCGTGGTGCGGGGCGAGCAGCAGACAGGTCCCTTCGCGTTTGAGCCACTCGCGGATCGCCTCGATTTCGCCCGACTCCGCTTCCTGCTCGGCGACGAGGTGGTCCAGGCCGAACACCATCAACGTATCCGTGTCGGCCAACACCCGTTCATCAATCGGCAGCTTGTAGCCGGCCTGATCGATGCGCTGAAACACGGCGACGGGATGCCCGGTCGCCTCACCGACGATCTTCTGGAATGAAAGCGTGGACCGATGGAACAACTCCAAGGTTCCACCGATTCCTTGCAGGAAATTCATCTTGTCCCACTCGGAGGCTTCGAAAGCCGGCCACGCGACCCGGCGAACTTCGGTCATCGAGGAAAACCGATTGTCCAACTCGGTGAGATCGCGGTTCGTTTCCCACGGATAGCTCCAGGTCCAGTAGATGCTCACGCGGCGTTTGCCGGGCGTGTACTTACGGGCGACGTGGTCTTGGTTGTAGGTGCGGGCGGGTTGAGGTGTGGTCATTCGTTTCCTTCCGATGTAGGGATGTTGGAGTTCGTTCTCAGCTCGTTTGCCAATAATCTTGCCGATTGAGCTGCCTTGTCACGCTGGCCGCCACGCGACCGAGAATGCCGGCATACGTCGGAAACGAAAGTGGAACGTGAGCCAGCTCATCGACTCGCATTCCGGCGGTGATGGCGATCGCCGCGACCTGCGTGATCTCGACCGCCCGTTCGCCGACGACATGGCAACCGAGGATCTTGTGCGTCGCGCGATCGACGATCAGTTTGCAAAAGCCGAACGTGCGACCGTCGATGATCGTGCGTGTGGTCGCGTCGAAGTGGATCGTCGAGGCCACGACATCGTGTGCCGCTCGGGCCTGCGATTCGGTCAGCCCCACCTGGGCGTATTCCGGGTCCGTGAAGCTGCCGATCGGGTTCACCGCTTCGGCCACCGTCATCGTCGCGCCGCGAACCGCGTTGGTCGCCGCCACGAAGCCGTCCTGAATCGCCGGCGGGACCAGCAGCAGGCGACCAGTGACATCGCCGGCGGCAAAGATGTGCGGCGCGGACGTTCGCAGATACGGATCGACGCGTACAAAGCCCCGTGCATCGGTCTCGACGCCCGCCGCCGTGAGGTTCAGCCCGACCGTGTTCGCCTGCCAGCCAACAGCCACGACCGCGAGTGACGCTTCCGCGCTCTTGCGATCGTCGTCCTTCCGATAGTTCATGCGCACGCCGCTGGGCGTTTTCTCGAACGATTCGATCTCGCCGAAGTTCTCCTGCACAGCGATCCCTGCGCCGCGGAACGCGGAGGCGACGGCCGCCGAAATGTCTTCGTCTTCTGTCGGCAGGATGCGTGGGCCGCGATGGAACAGTTGCACTCGCGAGCCGAAGACACGCGCAGGTTGGACCGGCTGAGCCGCAGAATTAGTTCCGGCGGTCGCTTCATTAAATGAAGGGTATTTAGCAGCCCCGCCGTGCGAACCATGGTGATCCGAACCGTGAGGTTGCTCGTGCGGCGAAATCCTCTTCTCCACCCTCATTTCATTAGAGCCAAATTTCGCCAAAGGTTCGCGAGACTGTCCGTGCCGCCGAAGAGCGTGGTGAAGTGGGTGGAGTCGATGAGCAGGATGTCGCCGGCCCGTTGTTCGTTCGGTGGCATCCAAAGCAGGCAGTTGAACTCCTTGTTCCCAGCGGCTGTGAAAGGATGCGGGCGATCGGGGTCGATGAGTTGCCGCGCTAAGACATGCACTGACTTGGCGTCCTGGGACGTAACTTGGTAGTGCGGCAAGTGCAAGTGAAAATTGAATGTAGTGACGTTGTTCAACAGTCCTACCTTGTCGAGGTCGCGGAACGGGGTCAGCGGCGCAATCTCCTTCGTCCCCTTCACGACTGCAGGACGAAGCCCCCATTGATTGATGACCGGGACGTTGAGCGCCTTCATCAGCGAGCGTGTGTACTGGCTGAATCGCTGCTGGCGTGGCACGAGTTCGTCGCCGTGGTGGCGATATTCCATCTGCCGCTGCTTCGAGTCGCTTGTAAAACCGACGTCGTGGTGTGGGGCCAGCAGCAGGCATGTCCCTTCGCGTTTGAGCCACTCGCGAATCGCCTCGATTTCGGCCGACTCGGCTTCCTGTTCGGCGACGAGGTGGTCCAGACCAAATACCATCAGTGTGTCGGTGTCGGCCAGCACACGTTCGTCAATCGGCAGCCTGTAGCCGGCCTGGTCAATACGCTGGAACACAGCGACGGGATGCCCGGTCGCCTCACCGACGATCTGCTGAAATGAAAGTGAGGAGCGATGGAACAGCTCCAACGTTCCGGCGATGCCTTGCAAAAAATTCATCTTGTCCCATTCGGACGCTTCAAATTCCGGCCATGCAACCCGGCGAACTTCGGTTATCGTGGAAAACCGGTTATCCAATTCGGTGAGATCGCGGTTTGTCTCCCATGGATAGCTCCAGGTCCAGTAGATGCTCACGCGGCGTTTGCCGGGAATGTATTTTCGGGCGATGTGGTCTTGGTTGTAGGTGCGGGCCGTTGGCGACGTGGTCATTTGTTTTCTTTCGATGTTGGAATGTTGGGGTCTGTTCTCAGTTAGTTTGCCAATAATCTTGCAGGTTGAGTTGCCGTGTCACGCTGGCCGCCACGCGGCCAAGAATGCCGGCGTACGTTGGAAACGAAAGGGGAAGGTGAGCCAGCTCATCGACTCGCATTCCGGCAGAGATGGCGATCGCCGCGACCTGCGTAATCTCGACCGCCCGTTCGCCGACGACGTGGCAACCGAGAATCTTCCGTGTCGCCCGCTCAACGATCAGCTTGCAAAAGCCGAACGTGCGACCGTCGATAATTGTGCGCGTGGTCGTGTCGAAGTGGATCGTCGAGGTCACGACATTGTGCACCGCTCGGGCTTGCGCTTCGGTGAGACCCACCTGAGCGTATTCCGGGTCTGTGAAGCTGCCGATTGGGTTCACTGCTTCGTCTAAAGTCATTGTCGGGCCGCGTACCGCGTTGGTACCTGCCACAAAGCCGTCCTGAATCGCCGGAGGAACGAGCAGCGATCGACCGGTGACATCTCCCGCGGCAAAAATGTGCGGCGCGGTCGTTTGCAGGTATTGATCGACGAGCATAAAGCCCCGGGCATCGACCTTAACGCCCGTTGCCGCGAGATTCAGTTCGGCTGTGTTCGCCTGCCAGCCGACGGCCACGACCGCGAGCGACGCTTCCACGCTGTTGCGATCGCCGTCCTGGCAGTAGTTCATACGCACGCCACTTGTCGTTTTCTCAAATGATTCGATCTCGCCGAAGTTTTCACGAACGGCGATGCCCGCGCTGCGAAACGCGGAGGCGACGGCCGCCGAAATATCTTTGTCTTCCGTTGGCAGAATGCGCGGGCCGCGATGGAAGAGTTGTACTTGCTAGCCGCGGCGGGCTTCCGCGTGCTGCAAATGATTCACGTCGGACTGACCTTTACGCTGCTTGAAGCAGCGCCCGAACCCGGCTCGGTTGGATAATTTCCCGGATTTTGTCAATCACGTGATCGCGCCGGTCGATCGTCTCATCTTCCCACGCGCTGGCCGCGCGGAGCTTCGCGGCGAACGTCGATTTATTTTTCAAAAAGCAAGCCACCGCCGCCTCGACGTCGCCGGCGGTCACTGTTTTGCGCAGCGTATCGGTCAACGCAGTGGCTAGGCCTAACTCCTGGCACTTGCGCGCCAGCGCCGGTTGGTCCCCGAAGAACGGGTACGAGATCATGGGCACCCGCGCACGGATGGCTTCGTGCGTCGAATTCAGCCCATGGTGCGTCACAAACAGATCTGACTCTCGAAGAATCTCCATTTGATTCAAATACGGCAGCACTCGCACGTTATTGTTTTCCAGCGACGTCGCCAGGCCCGACGGATCGGCGCTCCCCACAGGCTAACGACCGCGCTGGCATGCTCCATTTTCCCGAATGTGCTGCAAAGCACGTTCAGCGCCGCAACGGCCTCGCTGGCAAAATATCTCCATATGACCGTGCCGAAGGAAATGTACACGCGCAGCGCCGCGGACGAACTGTGCCGAAAGTACGCGGCATTGCCCGACTGCACTGGCGCCGAGGGCCAGTCGTCCGTCAAGCAGCCAAAAAAGGCGATCGGTGCGAAGGCGGCACGGTCGGCTTCGTCCAAGAATTGCGGCGGTTCGCAATAGATGTTCAACAGCGGACTGAGCGATGTCACGTAGGAAAATGGCGAGGCATTCGTTAGCCCGAACCGCGTGCGAAGTTGTTCCACCGCGCGGCGGCACTTCGGCGAAACGGCAACTCGCTTGTCTTGGCGCAGTTCCGCCACGCACCGCGCAGGATTTGCATTGTGATTGGCGCACACGCTGACATGAGGAACGCCCAAAGCGCGGGCCACCACCAGGCCAATTACGGTGAACGAGTCATAGATTATCACCGACGGATCGAGCAGCCGCGCTTCCTTGATCAGGGCCTCGGCATAATGGGCTGCAAACGAGACGAAGCGGCAGGGGATCGGCGTCGATTCGTCGTCGGCCTCCTCCAGCGGATGTTGCGAGAACAGGTCAATAAACCTGCCGCCAGCCTGCTCGACCTGCTCCTGAAAACTCCGATGCGTAAAAACGAACGCCGCCATGCCTCCTGCGGCAACGCGCGCAACCACCGCGCACGCGCCTGAAAGTGTCCAGGCTCCGGCATACAGAAGAATACGACGGTTGGCTGCTGGAAGTACATCGACATCAAATCGGACGCATGCGGCTCAACATGATTCGGGATGAAAACTTGAGTTTTGCCATTAGACCTACTTCCCGCTCCGTAACTTTCGCGAAGGGAGTTCCCCGGATGCACCAGGCCAGTCGGCTGAAAGAACTGAAACGCGTGCCAACCACGGCCTGACACCGCTGGAGCAGGTACACGTCGACCAGCGCTTCTTGAATGGCCTGCGGGCTGCTTCGTCCTTGGCCACGCTGGGGGTGGATTACCAACCGGTCGCCGTAGCGATCGCGGAACCGCTGGACCACTTCCTCGCCGCCGTCCGTGGCTAGGAAAATCGTACGCCGCCAATTGTCCAGATACGCAAAGTATCGTTCCAATGGCGGCAATTGAAGGTTGTGGCAACTCGACAGATGTTCCCCGAAATCCCCCCGTCGTACATGCACGCCGATAGCACGGCCTCGAAATCGTGCGGCCACTGCATTCACGGCCTGGGTCACGGCCTCGATCGGACGAAGCGCCAGGAAGTGCGGAACCGACTTCCGCTTCTCCACGTCCGCAACCAGCCAATGGCATTCGCTCACGCAGACGACCGGCTCCGGCGACGCAATCGCCCGCTCCAACACCGCCGGCGAGCTTCCCGTGTGGGCGGGCGGATGCTCCGGCAGCGCCTCGGTTTCAGTCATGGCGTTGGTGAACAGGTCGGCAAACCGAGCACCGCAGGCATCGCTGGGGCGCCAACACAGAACCAGCTCCCGGCCGTAACGCTCGGCCAGGTAGCTTGCGGAAATGAGCACTCGAAGGCGGTTGCACAACCCTCCGCGAGCTTGAACGATGAGTTTGTTCATCAGTCTTAATTCCTGCTCGATCCATGCTCCGGCTGGCGGCAAGCAATCAGCATCGCCTCGGCCGGCCACTAAAACGCAACCGCACCGCTTCCGAAAATTGCACCAGCCGCAGCACAACGTCGATCGCCATCACCCGCAGCCGGCAGCCCAACGTCGGCAGGCGCGGGTCGCAACACGCCCGCAGCATCGAGGCGTACGCGATGCGCAAGATCAGTACCACGGTCAACAACAGCGGCCAACCAGCCCTGCGATTCAATTGGTAGTGACCGCCGGTAATCCTGCCGCGCCCTGGCCGCCAGTGCTCCCCAAGTCGCCGCGCAGGATGCCGCACAACAACTTCCTGCGAATAAATTTGCTCGATTCCCCGCGCCGAAGCGCCGCCCCCATTCGAAATCGCCGCCGGAAAACAGTTCCGCGTCGAAGTCGCCGACCTGCCTCGCGGCCGCGCGGCTGGTGATCATGTTGGCCGTGGCTGCAAAATGAAAGTGCGAAACAAAACGGGCCTGATCCAAATCGTTCAGCACGCTGTACCACGCCAGCGCCCCGGCGGGCTGCTCGTGTTCGCAAACAACGTCGATTTGCCCGGCCACCATTGCCGGTCGCTGTGTGGATTGAAGTCGCGCCACGGCCGTCGCCAACCAATCGGCCTGGGGCAGGCAGTCGGCGTCGGTGAACGCCAGCACCTCGCCGCGCGTCGCGCATTCCGCGATTCCGCGCCGCATACGAACCTGTTTGCCGCTCGCGGAAATACGCGCACATCGCAGGAGCAGGCCGCGGGAACGCACGTTGACGAGTGCGAATCGTTATCTACCACGCACGCATTCGAATCGCTCCCGTGGATATTCCTGCGCCCCAGCGCCTCGAGCAACAGCGCCAGCGATTCCGTCTCGTTGAATACCGGCACGATCACCGAGACCAGCGGCAGGGAATTAACGGTTCCGAGCATGGTATCGTCGGTCGATCTGATTGAATATCTGGCGGAGTTCAAATACGGCAGGAAACTTTCAATTCGTTGCACAGCGCCGCCGGTTCGCACAGCACGGCGTGCAGCTGCGAAATTCCATCCAACGTGCGCGAGATGAACATTTCCGGATCGATTCCGCCGCAGGCAGCATCTCGATCGCTTTGGGAACATAGCCCACGTGCGCCGCGCACTCCGACAACCGCCTGGCCATTGGTGACCAGCGTGTCGCCGGCGACGCAAACCTTTTGGCCAGCGGGCCATCGTGACCACCAGTCCACCGGGTGCGAGCACTTTTAAAACATGATCGATGTTCGCCTGTCCGCAGGCATCGAACACGGCATCGGGCCGTACGCCGATGCCGCGGTGCGCAGCTTCGATTCGAATTCGCCAGGATGCATCACCATGTTGGCGAATTGCCGCGCTTTTCGGCCAGTCGGTATTGGGTTCGACCACGATCACTCGGCGACAGCGCCGCCACCGCGCAACCCAGGCGAGGAACAATCCAACCGGGCCGGCACAAGCACCGTCACCGGTGGATTGGCTTTACGCAGCCAGCGGCGGGCCCGGCTGAAGCCGTGCAAAGCATTGCCAAGAGGTTCTGCGAGAGAAGCGGATTGCAGCGCCACCAGGCAGACCGAAACGGCACACCAAGGGATCGATCGAATGAACGCTTTCGCGCGGGGCTACCGCAACTTCACCGAATACGCCATCGGTCTGCAGGCCCAACAAGTAAGCCTCGGGACAGGCGTTCCATTGACCGCTGCGACACGGTCGGCACTTTGGTCCGCGGCACGGCACCAAAGAATCGGCGGTGACATAATCGCCGACCTGCACGCCGTGAACGTCGCTGCCCAGAGCGATAATTTGCCCGGCCATTTCATGGCCGAACTGGATGCCGGTTTCCCGATTTCGCGCCGGCACGGAGGAACAACTGTAGCCGTCGGCATCGGTTTGCAGGGCATGCACGTCGGTTCCACAAATCGACGTGCGGCAAACTTTGAGCAGCACCTGGCCGGCGGAAGGGACAGGGCACGGCCGTTGGACCAGCAACACACGGGGATTTTTATACAATCCGGCCGCGCCGGCTCGCTGCGGATCGCGCACGACCTTTTCGGCGACTAGTTGTATGGACTGATAGGTCATAGCTATGCGACGCACGACTGCTTCATCGCCGGAGTCGCCAGCGATGGATCCGCATTGGTGGGAATCGCGTTGCGGCGTACGATCGTCAATCCACTGCCAAACGGAATGTCCAGCACCTGCCACCGCGGGTGCCGTTTTAGCTTTGAAACGAAGTCGCAAACATCGTGTTCGTATTCCCGGCCGGGTCCGTAAATTCGAGATTGGAACCGCCAGACGCTATCGTGCAACAAGGCCATGCCTGCGGGCATCAGCTTGCCGGCAAAGGCCTCGAAGTCGAAGCGGGCTTGCTCGGCCGTGTGGTATCCGTCGATGAACGCGATTCCGATTTGGTCGAGTTGGCGGTAAGCGTCGGTCGCGACAAATTCCTGCGTCGTCATCAGCCAATGACGGATATTGGTCACGCCGTGCGAGGCAAAGTAGTTCTGCACGTCCGATTCGACCGTCCAAAATTCGTCCACCAGCGAGGGATCGATGAAGTGCACCTCGCCGCCTTCGCTGTTGTCGGCCAGGGCGCGGGCGATCACCAGCGGCACAAAACCGCGGTACGATCCGATGACCACCGCCGTCGATGGCCGGATCATTCGCACCAGGGCGTAGTACAACCAACCCAAGCCCAGGTTTAAATCGGGCTGGCGCTGGGCGTGCCCCATGAGCAGCAGCTCGCGGCGCTGGAACAACTGGGCAATCCAGTCGGTCAAACCGTCGCTCATCAATTTGCTCCGTGCCGGCGCGGAATCCCCCCGTTTTTGCGGGCGGAATTGTATGGGCTCGGGCGGTTTCAACCAACGGCAGTCGCCAGGCTTGTCAGGGGCGTTTCTCGCAAAAACCGCTGGATTTCCGGCGGTATCGATAGGCCGGCCCGGGAGAAGTAGAGGTGGGTCATGGCCGCCAAAACCCGTTCCACCGCAGGCCAGCGATACTGGCGATGGACGGAGCCGAATTGAATGAAGGGATACGGATTGGCTTCCCACACGACGAGCCGCCCCTGGCGGTCGTAGCTGTAGTCAAACGCCACAAAATCCAAGCCCAGCGCGCAACGCGCCTGTTGCAAACGTTCATGGTTGGGATCGGGCTGATTGAGAAACGCCAATTCCTCGTCGCGCAGCGAATCGTTGTATTCCGTGTGCGTTCCTTTGGCGATCCACGAGCGACACGGATGCATGCTCACTGGAACGCCAATGCTGCCCGCCGCCAGATAACGATACTTGCGGTAAAGTCCGTCTTGCGCATTTTTCACGTCGATGATTTCCATGGCCACCGGCCGCCGGAACTCCCGCAACCGCACGCGGCTTAGGTCGCGCGTACTATCCACTCGATAAAATGCTCCGCCGTGCCGCCAGTCTTCCCGCACAAAGAAGGGGAATTCCAGTCCGCAACCCCGCTCGTGAAATACTTTGGCATCGGTAATCCGAGCCGTCCGCGCGGAGCGAATTCCCGCCGTGGCAATCAATTTCGTTCCGGATGCCTTGCCTGCATTGGCCAGACGATCCACGCGATTGATAACGGGTATCCCGTGCGCGTCGCAGGCGGCTGCCAACCGGTTGGCCTGCGCATACGCCGTCGGCGACCAGGCCTGAACCGGATCTTGAAGCCAGGGAATGTGCAGCACGTACGGCTTCCAATCGCGAACCAATCCACCGAGGTGCCGCAGCTCGAAACGGGAGCGGATCGTGGGATGATTGGTTTCGAGCCAATTCAACAGCACGTCGTAAAAGCTCGGTCCTCTTCGGGCGTGCCGAACGACGAGAAATCGCGATAGCGCCGTGGCCCAGCGACGATTCCGCGATGCATCACGCCAACCCACCGGGAAGCCAGCCAGCCAGCCAGTGGTCCGATACCATAAATCGCGAGCGTCCATGCAACTCCCTCTTTCGCCCGCGTATTGTACGGATCGCTCCGCGCCGCAGCTATGCTGAATTTCTCCTTTCTTTCAGTCTCAGCCACGTCCGTCAAGCAAGCCCCCCCGCCGCGTGGCCACTTCACCACTTCACCTCTGCCTCTCCTCTTTTGCTCATCTCGTCTTCTGCCCGCAGTGGAGGCGGCGGGAATTGAATCCTCAGGCGATTTAGTCCCAATCAACAGTATCGCTTTGAGTTCGTTTGTTGCGGCTCGCAGCAGGGCCAGATGCAGCAGCAAATCACCGCCGCGTATCATTCCGAGAATACGGATGGGTTTCCAGGGCGCTAGGACTGTCCCATCAAACCAATGAGTTTCTGACGCAGGCAGCGCGAAGCGTCA
>CAVZDC010000003.1:0-13960 GCA_963773925.1 Pirellulales bacterium | reverse complement strand
GGTTTGAAGGAACTGGCGGCACTCCTGGAATCGCGAGGTCACGCCGCGCAGATGCTCTCTGTCCCTTGCCCCTATCATACACCGCTGCTGGAGGGAGCCGGCGTTCTGTTCAAGCGAACGCTGGATTCACTGTCGATCCACTCGCCACGTGTGCCGACGCTTTCGACGGTGACGAATCGCTACGTAGTCGAACCGGACGAGATTCGCTCAAACCTCGCCGCTCAACTCACAACGCCAGTGCGTTACCTCGAACTGATTCAGCGCATTGCCGAAGAACAAAACACGGTGTTCGTAGAGGTCGGACCACAGCAGGCGCTGACAAGGCTCAACCGTCGGATTCTGGAAGGATGCGAAGTGGGAGGAATTATCGCTTGTGACAACCCAAAACGAGCCGGAATGGAGCAACTGCTGCACGTGAAAGCATTGTTAGAGTGTCTGGGTGGGCTGCCGGAGCCAGCGGTGGCGCAGCCGGTCCACATAACGCCAAGTCCGGTGGCAACACCAGGAGAGACCAGATTGAAAAAGGGAAGTATTACCCACGTCGATGCGACGGAGCGGCGCCGCCAAAAGATGCGACAAGCGGCGACAAAGAGTTCCTCAACCGCCGGTTCCGAAAACGGTACGCAGTCGCCAGCGATTATGCCACAAGCGCATGGCTCAACGTCGCCCCGTGAACGACAGGATTCCCGAGCGGCAGCCGAGACCTCAATGTCCGCCGGCTCGGCCGGCAGCGGTTCCCTCGCCACGCTGCGCGAACTGCGCCGCGAGATGCGCGAGTGCGGCTGGGCCGCCGCCGAGGTCGGCCCCGGCTCCCAAATCGTCCGCCGTGCTTGCGGCAACTGGAGTACCAGCGCGGGCTGCGAATTGGTCGGGCGTCTCGGACGCCGACGTTCGCGAGCCGCACCAATCGAAAGAGCAGAACACGGCCGAGTTGGAGCAGTTTCTGATTAACTTCGTGGTGGAGCAGACCGGTTATCCGCCCGAGGTCGTGGAGTTGGATGCGGATCTGGAGGCGGACTTGGGCATCGACAGCATCAAGAAGGCGCAGATGTTCGGCGAGCTGCGTGAGTACTTCGACGTCACGCCGACGGAGAACCTGACGCTGGATGACTTTCCCGACGTTGCGGCACATCGTGAATTTCCTGGCCGCCGCCCCGCAAAAATCTCGCACCGGCCAAAACGGCCGCAACACCGGTCGCCGCGCCTGCTCGCAAGGCTCCGCAGCCTGCTCCGCCACCCGCAGTTCATGCCGTGTCCGCGCCGGTTGCGCGCCGCCCTGGCGAGTCTGTCCCGGCGAGCCGGCCCACGCCAGCGGCCGCGCCCGACGTCGACACGGCCGAGTTGGAGCAGTTTTTGATTAACTTTGTGGTGGAGCAGACCGGTTATCCGCCGGAGGTCGTGGAGTTGGATGCGGATCTGGAGGCGGACTTGGGCATCGACAGCATCAAGAAGGCGCAGATGTTCGGCGAGCTGCGTGAGTACTTCGACGTCACGCCCGACGGACAACCTGACGCTGGATGACTTTCCGACGTTGCGGCACATCGTGAATTTCCTGGCCGCCGCCCCGCAAAAAGCTGCACCGCACAAAACGGCCGCAACAGCGGTCGCCGGCGCCTGCTCCGCAGGCTCCGCAGCCTGCTCCGCCACCCGCAGTTCATGCCGTGTCCGCCGCCGGTTGCTCGCCGGACTGGCGAGTCTGTCCCGGCGAGCCGGCCCACGCCAGCGGCCGCGCCCAACGTCGACACAGCCGAGTTGGAGCAGTTTCTGATTAACTTCGTGGTGGAGCAGACCGGTTATCCGCCGGAGGTCGTGGAGTTGGATGCGGATCTGGAGGCGGACTTGGGCATCGACAGCATCAAGAAGGCGCAGATGTTCGGCGAGCTGCGTGAGTACTTCGACGTCACGCCGACGGACAACCTGACGCTGGATGACTTTCCGACGTTGCGGCACATCGTGAATTTCCTGGCCGCCGCCCCGCAAAAATCTGCACCGCAAAAGGGCTGGCACGCCGGTGCCGTTGCCTGCGGAAAAGAAGGATTTAGCGACGGGAACTGCTGTGCCATCCGCGGATCGCCTCGCCGCTCGGGCGAACAGCACCGTGGGTGCCGTCGCGGTTACAGAGCCCAGAGGCCTCACAAACGTCGACGTGCTGTACCTGCGAGGATCTTCCTATGAGATGGGCTACCAGCAGGGTATCGAAAAAAAGGCGGAAATTCGGCGCATTCTGCGGCGAATTGCCGACCTCACGGACGGAGACTGGAGCGAACTGCCGATTCCGCCTGCCGCACTGGAGCAACCGGAGCGGTTCTTCTCCGCCGATGAGCTTGAGGAATTGCGTGGGCTGGCAGACGCCGTTGAGGTACCACAGGATCCAATTTACGAGGCTCTGAATCTGGCGGTTCGCGGCGACCTGTCAGGAAACTGTGCCCAGGTGGGCATTACTCCAAACAGCCGCGGCGCAAGCGTTTTGCACGGCTTTCGTTGGCGAACTCTCATTGCCGCCGGCGCTCGTGGAAATGCTATCTCCGTTCATTGCCGTGCGCGAACCGGCTCAAGGCTGGGCCTGTGCGACAGTGAGTTTGCCGGGAATCGCAGGCAGTCTCGTGGGCGTGAACGGCAACGGGCTAGCTGCCTCGCTTGGCGCTCGTTTTGAATGGGCAAGACCGAAATGAGTGGTCACCGCTCATGTCGGTCCGAGCTTACGAGTCGAAGATGTGCTGCATCGTGACGGAACGATCGCTCAGGCCAAAGCGAGTTTGCAGGCAAGCTCGCTTACCGCAGGGCTGGGTGGGTCTTCTCAGCCGCTCGGGCGACGACGTATGTGCGTCGTTGAGCACGACGGATCAGATAGTTGCGGAGCTGGAACTGCGACGACAAACTAATTGCCACGAACCACTGTCTTGTTGCACGCGAATGGATCCCTGCCGCCGGCACGTTCGACGGAGCGATTGGCTTGGTTGCAACAGCGGCTGAGCGGACCGCGTGTCCCCACCAACGCGGCCGAATTGCTCGGGGCGTTAGGCGAGTTGCCGTCGCAGGCAGCAATGCGAATCGTGGTCGTCGTCGACGCAGCGGGGGGCGATCTCTTGTTGGAGCATGATTCAACTCAAGAGCGGATTCACGTCGGTGCGCTTTTGCCCTGCTACCCGGCCGGAGACGGCGAACTCGAGCCTCGCGGGCAAAACCACGACGGGCGACATTAAGACCACGGCGTGGGAAAGCCAAGACCTTCACTGCGACGTGGATGAGGAAGACCAGTACCTGCGCTTTACGATGCGCATGCGACCGTTCCCATGGGAGACAAAGCCGGCCGAGTTTCCAAATTGGAAAGGGGCGGCGGCAATCTACGGCAATGGTGCAATGGCCGATGCCCTGCAGCGCCGCTTGATTGCCGGCGGTGCAACCGTGGTTCGATTGCACGAATCGGACTCGCCGGAGGCAGCCGTGGCCGAATTCGAGCGCCGCCTGTCATGGTTCCACGATCGCGCACTTGTTCCTCACCTCTCTTCGCGATCGAACAACGGTCGGTGTGTATCGATTCCGCGGACCGGAATCGACTCTTCGAGCGTGAACTTCACGTGCCGTATTTCCTCTGTCAACGATTTTTTCAGTTGGCAGCCGATGCCCGGCGGCTCGACGACTGCAGCGTGGTCGCGCTGGTCGACCTTGGCGGAGATTTTGGCTTTTCAGGGCAAGTGGCCATCCCCGAGTCGGGATTTCTGACGGGGCTGATGAAGGAACTTTACCTGGAACACTCGATCGTGCGCGGCTTCAAGCACGTCCGCTGCAAAGCGATCGATGCGCCCCGCGGGGAAGAGCCCGACGCGCTGGCGGCCAATATTTGTCGCGAGCTCGCGGGTGGGACCAATGATTATGAGGTCGCATTCGTCGAGGGTCGGCGGTATGTGCAGGTGGCCCTGCCTGCGCCGGCAAAACTCGAGCCACACAGTGCAGTCCGGCCGGGAGGTACCTGGGTAGTGACCGGCGGCGCCCGGGGGATTACGGCCGAGTGTGCTTTTGAACTAGGTCGTCGATTCGGATTGAAGTTACACCTAATCGGCAGGTCGCGGCTGGCCAGCATCGACCCGTCGTGGCGAGAGCTGGACGAGGACGGACTGGCAAAGCTGCGCACCCAAATCATGGTCGAGGCTCGCCAGTCGGGCAGAAACATTAGCGACGCGTGGTCCAACACAGTCAAAGCAATCGAGATTGACCGCAACCTACGCAGATTTGCCGAGGCCGGTGTAAAGTACACCTACCATGCTTGCGACGTAGCCGACCGCGACGCACTGGCACGCGTGTTGGACGAAGTCCGCGGGGCCGATGGGCCGATCGACGGCATTGTGCACGGCGCAGGGATCGAGCAGGCCTGCCGCTTCGAAAAGAAAACGCTACAAGGATTATTGTTGTGCCTTGGCGCCAAGGTGACGGGGGCGCTAAACCTGATGGAACTCACGCGCCAGGATCCGTTGCGCCATTTCATCGGATTCGGATCGACCAGTGGACGGCTCGGCGGCAATGGCCAAGCCGATTACGCGGCGGCCAGCGATATGCTCTGCAAGCTGATCTCCTGGTATCGCACTAGAACGGCCGGATTGTCATGCGGTCGGATTTCATTGGCATCCGTGGGACGAAGTCGGTATGGCCTCCCGTCCAGAGACTGAGGCCATGCTGAAGTCGCATAAATTGACGCTCATGCCCAAGCGCGTAGGCGTCCGACATCTGCTACGCGAGTTATACTACCCGACCGGCGGACACAGAGCTGCTGATCACCAATTGGGAGTATCACCAGCGCTTTTATCCGAAAAACGTCGAGGAGATCGCCGCCCGTCACGACCTGTTGGGGATTCCGGGCAGGCCGGTGGAGATGCTGACCGCGACCGCACCGCACGCCGAGGTAAGCCATGTAGCCGATCGAGTCGTTCTGCGGATGATCGACGCGCCGCTGGCGGCCAGCGACGCCGCGAGACCCTTGCCCAGCGCGGTGCTGCTCCTGGGTGATAACGCTGATGCCAATGCGATGGCAAGTGAATTGTCCGCTCGGGGAATTTCAGTGCATCGTTTGCAGACCGACAACGCCGAGGCTGCCTGCAAGGCACTTGACGACATGTGGCGCGAATCGCCTGTCCGGTGCTTGATGTTATTCACGGCCCGGGATCCTGAGGCGGCTCAGCTGGATGACCGGTCGGCCGTGTCGCGCCGCATCGAGCGCGGTGTGCTTCTTCCCTATTGGGTGACGCAACGATGGTTCCAGTTGTTAAGTGCAGAAACGGATGCGGACCCGGCCCTGCTTGTAGCCGTCACATCGCTGGGGGGAGATTTTGGATTCACCACGCCTGCGCCTGCTCCGGAAGGCGGTGCCTTGGCAGGTCTGCTGAAGTCGATCTACGTCGAAGATGATCGAAATAAGCATTCAAGATTCATTGTCAAGGTGATGGATTTTCCGCCGGACGAGCCGGCAGCGCAATTGGTGGCAGCCGTATGTCGGGAATTGGAAAGCGGCCGACCGGAAGTGGAAGTCGCCTGGTCGCGCACACAACGGCGCGTGGTGGCAACGGTCCGGCAGGATGTGGATTCGCTGCCGGAGCATGGGATTCGACGAGGGGGAACCTGGGTGGTGACCGGCGGCGGCCGGGGAATCACTGCGGTGGCGGCACTGGAGCTGGCACGCCGGTACGGCCTGAAACTGCACGTGTTGGGTAAAAGCCCTGCACCGGACGCCAATGCGCCGTGGCGCAACGTCATCTGAGGAACAATTGAAGATCATGAAATCAGCAATCCTGCGTCAGGCGATCGCAGAGGGCCGTTCGCCGACGCATGATTGGGAGCGAGTGCGTAAGGATCGCGAGATTCAGAAGACACTTGATGAATTCGAGGCGGCCGGGCTGAAGGTACGTTATCACTCGTGCGATGTTGCCGACTGGGATCAGCTCGCCGCTGTGCTCGACGAGATTCGCGCGCAGGACGGTCCGATCGAGGGCATTATTCACGGCGCTGGATTTGGCAAACCACTCCGATTCGGCACCACGGCCGTGGACAAGCTGCGGCGGACTGTCTTGCCGAAGGTTGATGGAACGTTGGCGCTGATGCATCTGACGCAGAATGATCCGCTGCGGCACTTCATCGCGTTCGGATCGCTCAGCGGTCGCTTCGGCGGAAATGGGCTGACCGATTACGCGGCTGCGAACGACATGCTGGCAAAACTTTGCGGCTGGTTTCGCCGTCGACGACCCGGCTGCTTGGCCACGTGTTTCCATTGGCAGACGTGGGACCAGGTCGGCATGGCATTGGAGGCGGAAGCCTTGGGGATCACCAAAAATACGTTCAAGATGAAGCTGATGCCACCGAATGAAGGTGTGGCGCATCTGTTGGCGGAACTGGCGGCCGGGGCGCCGGAGAGCGAAGTGCTCATTAGCGACGGCTATTTCGAGCGACGGTTCTATCCGTACGATTTTGAAATGCCCAAAGCGTTGCCGGAGTCTCGTGGCAGCGCCGACGCGGCGGCCGAGGACGGCGAGTCGGGAACGACGGGTCCGCTCATCTCACACTGGCGCCCTGGCTCCATCGCACGAAGCGGCGTCGCGCAGATCGTGTTCGACCCGCGTACGCGATCCGTTCCTGATCCAACATCGGTTGAAGGGCCGACCATTCTTGCCGGGGGTCGTCGGGATCGAGGCACTGGCCGAGGCGGCCAGTTTGGCCTTGAGTGGCGAACCCATCCACGAGCTACAAAACATTCGAATTACCAATGGGCTGGCTTTTCCGACGGACGCTACGGTCACAGCGGCCGTGGCCGTAACAGCGGGCGACAAAACGCTGTCTTGCGCACTGACCAGCGAACTTCGCGATCGGCAGGGGCGCGTCATCGATCCGGCGCGAGCTCACGTAGAAGCGTTCGCGCCGGTAGTCGGCGGCAGCATCCCAATCGTCGCCGATCCACCCGGCCGTTCGCCTGTGGGTTGGTTTCCGAACACCTATTCGGATAGCGCGATAATCTACCATGGTCCGCTGTTGCGATGCCTGAAAGAGGTCGTGTTTCAATACGATGGTGGATGGGGCAAAATCGTTGCACCGCCAGCCCACTGAACTCGCCGGGCCACGAGGGGATCATGGCTGGCTCCTTCCCCTCGCGGTGCTCGATGCGTGCGTGGTGTACTGCGCACACTTCCTGCACATGCAGTTCACCGGTGTGGTTGAAGTGCCTTATCGTTCGAGAGGTTGCAATGGTCGCGATTGCCACGCGCCGGTGAAACGCTGATCGTGCGAGTATTCTTCCGAAAGCGCGATGAGCGCCACAGCCTGTTTGACTTTACGCTATTCACCGAAGATGATGAGCCGCTGCTGCAAGCGACGGGCTATCGAACGGTCCGCATTGGTGCGGCAGGAGTATGATCATGGCTCCGTCAATTCACTGCCGATACGCATCGATTGCAGATTTGCCCGCACTTGACCGTGCGACGGCCGACCATTGGCTATCGTCGAGCGAGTTGAAGTCGTGGGAGCGAACTCGATCCGGCGAGCGGCGTGCAACGTGGTTGGCTGGGCGCATCGTGGCCAAGCGGTTACTGAAGCAGTGCCTGATCGACGAACGGCAGTTCGCGTCAGTTGTTCCGCGTGAAATCCATATCGAGTCGCATTCGAGCATTGACGGGCGTGGACAACGACCGTGTGTTTTCCAGTCGGGTCGCGAAGTTCGCTGTACGTTGTCGATCGCACATACATTGCGCGGCGCACTGGTCGCAGTGGCGACGGAGCCTGGCGTAACGTTGGGCGCAGACCTGGTTTGCGGCGCAGATTGCCGGCCGGAACGGTTATCGTGGTGCTTTACACCGGCCGAACGGCGGTGGTTGGCGGCGAGTCAATCTCAGAGTCGCATGACGGAGCGGCTTTGGGCGATGAAAGAAGCATTGTACAAGGCGTGTCATGCGGATGAAGCCTTCGTGCCGCAGCAGATCGAGGTGATACCGCAGACAAATTCCAGTTATTGGGTCCTGGGTTCGTCCCGTGGCGTGCGGTTTCTCCAGACGTGGCGCATCGACGGCCAGTTTGCGGCACTGGCGATCGCGGATCGAGCCGCGGCAGCGCCGGCCGCGGCGCAAATGTGCGCAGCTCCGTGCCGGATGAGTCATGTCCATTTAGACGAGTAAACTGCGATGAGGAAAGTTGATATGGGAGGGATAAATGATTGATCTGACCGGGCGAACGGCAGTTGTGACGGGCAGTTCCCGAGGCGTCGGCCGCGCATGCGCATTGCGTTTGGCCGAAGCGGGCGCCGATATGGTGATCAATTACGTGACCAATCGAGAGGCCGCCATGGAATTGGCCGACATGATCTCGGACCTCAGTCGCGAAGTGTTGGTGGTCAAAGCGGATGTGAGTGAAGAGGACGACGTGCGCAGCATGATGGAGGCTGTTCAATCGCGATTCGGCAAGCTCGACATTCTGGTGAGCAACGCGGCCACCGGAGGGTTTCGACCTCTGCTGGCGTCGACGCAACGCAACTTTCAGGCCACGTACGGCACAAACGTACTGGCGCTGTTGTATTTGGTGCAAGCGGCGCTCCCGCTCATGCAGCGCGACGACGGTCAGCCGCGATCCAAGATCATCGCGATCTCCAGCCACGGATCACATATGGCGTTGCCGTTTTACGGGCTCATCGGGAGCTCGAAGGCGGCCCTGGAAAGCATGGTGCGGCATTTGACTTTGGAGATCGGCGATCGCGGCGTGAATGTCAACATCGTCAAGGCGGGTCTGTTGGAGACAGATTCCACGCGCCACGTTCCGCAGGCTGATAAGATGTTCAATGCTCGCAAAGAAAAGACGATGATGGGTCAGCGGATGCTGACGCCGAGCGACGTGGCCGATGCGGTGTTGTTCCTTGCCAGTCCTCTGAGCGACCTGGTGCAAGGAGAAACGCTCACAGTCGATGGTGGCGCGGCGGTTCACGTTTAGCAGCAGTCGATGTGCATTGACCGAGCCGCTGGACTCCTCAATTCCCGCGTCCGAGTGTCTCTTTCAATTGTCGGACATATGAGGCCAACAGAGCGCGTGTCTCGGCTCGCGCCAAACAAGATGAGGATCGCATCGCAGGTTGATGTTTGCCTCGTCGCCATATTCCACGACGGCAATCGCGGCACGCGTGAGTGGCCGGAGCGGCGGCGCGCCCGTCACTCGCTCCAGAACGAGATTTCCACATGCCAGTCGGCGTCCCCTTCCCGAGAGCGCGCTACGTGCGTAGACGCGACCCAAATTGCTGAGTACAACGGTGGCAAAGGAATATCTGCGATTTAAGGCCCAGGGCACGGCGTTGGGTACGTGACATGCCACCGCTAATCCACCGTAATAGTACAAACCCAGCTTCCACTGCTTTATTCGAACGGTATCGTCGCAGATCGATGTCAGCAACTTACGACGATCGTCGAAGTTACGCAGGTCTTTCGTCACGAATGCGAAACTAAGCCGATTCGCTGCCGGCATGCATCGGTCGGTTCGGTCACGCAGATTGACAGGTACGTTGACGCGAAAAATGCCCTGCGATCCGTTGTGTTGTTGGTTCCAGGTGCGCATGGTCAGAAACAAGTCGCGCAACAGCAGGTCGTTGAGAGTTGCGTCGTGCACTCGTGCCACGCGGCGAAGCTGGCGGATCTCATCGGAAGTTAGTGAAGCTGTTTCGTATTGCAGAAGCGTTTGGAGCGATTGTGCGCGCCATTATCCGGCGTTGGGAACGCGCCGTGCCCATGGTCTTCATTGTTCTTGCAAGGCTGATGATTGGGCACGGCGAGCAAGGCGGAACGATCCAGCAAAATGCGTGTCCAGACTCGCGCCGTTGCCCATGCATCGCGCAGTGCATTTCGCAACGACGACTCATTTGCTTCAACTGCGGCGAAGCGGCCGCGATCCTTTAACAGTGCGATGTCAACCTTGGGCAAGCTCGGCGCATCGTCGGCGCCTCCTATGGCAAGTCGATAGGCGATGAACAAATCCTCGACAAATCGAAACGAAGCCAGCCCATCGCAGCACGCATGATGGAACTGAAACAATACCCGCGCTGTGTCTTCGCCAGTTCGTACCCACACGCGCAAGCCTGGATGGGTTCGCAGGTCGATGTACTCGCCGTCAGGATGCGTAATCGGGACCAGCTCGTCAGCCCAATCGACCAGCGGCACTTGCTCCTCGCTGGGGAACCCATTGCGGCGGATAGTTGCGATCGTCGATGCGGGCGTCGAGCAGCGGATGGCGATCCAAGGCTTGGCGCAATGCGAGCAAGAATGCGTCTCGTGCGAGTCGTCCCCTCAGCCGCAAATCGACTGGATATGTCGTTGGATAAGCGGGCCGATCGTCTGAGAAGTAGTAGTATTCAAACGGCGTCAGCGGCAGCGGAAATACCTCGTTGCACACCTGACTGAGGGATCGTCGGATTCATGTTGAACAATTCCTTGGGAGCGGCAACGTCCCAGGATCCAGCGGTTTCTTGAAGGCATGCAAGAGTCACAGCACGGCAATCGTTACTCCGCAGGCTGGAGTCCGCTGTGCTCAATTCCGGACAAGATGCGGGTGACTTTCGCTCAAATTGCCAACCTCGATGGTTACAATCCTTGCACGGTCGCATTCTAACCGAAACCACACGCTATTTCAGCAAGTTGGCCAGTTGATTCCGTATAGAAAGCATCTGCAACTTCGCTGAGGCTCCACCTCCGCTGACTCACAAAGCTAAACGTATTCTTCAACTACAACATTGGCCTATCGCGATCAAACACTTCCCCACGCGGCGGTAGGGTGATTGTAGCCGACGGTGAACGGCACGGGAGTTGATTTCAGCGATTGCCACGCCTTGGCCAGCTCAACCACACTGCACCAAGCAAGGATGAGACTCCGACAGCGCCGAAGCTGATTCGAAAGACAAGTACGTTTCTGTCCATTGGCTCAATAGTGGCCAGCAGACCAAAAACACAATATGCTGCGATGCCGAACAGCGCGAGAGCAAGCAGATACCGCATCGGCATTACTTCATTTCATTTTCTCCCCACGCGGCGGCAGGGCGCTTTCAGCAGCGCATAGAGAAACCCCGCGCCGCAGATGATTTCGCTTGGAGACTTCCGCAGCGTGGGGCTTTCGTTCGTCGCCAGGAGGCATCCACAGCGGCGAACATCGGTCAGTATAGCAGCCCCTGGAGGCGGTGCAATGAATTTGTGGACGGGACAATCGACCGATAGATGACGTTTCTCGCTGCCAGCGTCAGAAACTCATTGGTTTGATAAGACAGTCTCAGCGCCCTGGAAACCCATCCGCATTCTCGAAATGCTCCGCGGCGGTGACTTGCTGCAAATCTGACCCTGCTGCGAGCCGCAGGAAAGGAACCTTTCTGAGACAGCACTCTCCTCGGTCATTTTTACATCGCGGATGAAAGTGCATCCACGAACCGGTCGTTAGCAGGAGCGAAGAGCTTCGCGGGAGGCCTTTCAGCGTCCGCTGCTGCGAAAAACAGGCGGCTCGGACAGTGTGAAGGCAACCAATTCTTCGCCGGTGACCGTGCTGATATCTTGATGCAAGCTCAACACCTTAACGCCGGTTACCTCCTCAACCATCGCTTCCATCACCGGCCGCGCGGTTTCCACCAGGTGGGTGCGCACCTGCTTCAGCAGATCCCTTCCCTTTTCGGACGGTAGCGACTTCACAAGATGTTGCTCAGCAGCTGTCAACACGCCCTGCAGGCGGACGATCAACAGATCGCCGATCAGATGCGCATGAATTGCCTTGGGTCCCCGGCCCATATAGTCCTGTTCGAAGCGATTGATCCCGTGGCAAATCGCGGCTTCGATTTCTCCTTGGGTCTTCATTTCGGCCTCGGCCCAGTCAAGATCATAAATACAAGATCCATCGTAACGGGATTGCTGGTTGTCGAACCGCTGAGC
This sequence comes from Pirellulales bacterium, assembly GCA_963773925.1. Classification (GTDB taxonomy): domain Bacteria; phylum Planctomycetota; class Planctomycetia; order Pirellulales; family JADZDJ01; genus CAVRAW01. The sequence continues at coordinate 2,048 of CAVZDC010000003.1, read as the reverse complement.
GACTAAGAAGTAATCGATGCACTTTGAAATAATCGCGGTCTATTTTTCCCGGGCAGTCTTTTTGCAGTACAGCGTTATGCGGAATGACGGTCTCTCGCCCGACGAACGAGAATACGAAAAGACGCGAGCTGTCACCTCAAAAAAACCACTTCGTGGTGCGGTGACGATTTCCCCGACGTCGGGAATGGGGATGGGGATTTCGGACTCCAAATGGGAATCCTCGCCAATCGCTTCACCATTGGGATCCAGAAAGCGAATTTCGTAATTCACCGCAATACTCCTGAAAGTCGAAAGGTTGGTGAGACCTATTTCAACCGTACCTTATCCAGTGCTCCGATTATACAAATCTTCCAGGCTCCAGAGCATACCAGTCATTGCGCTGTGATTGCAGATCTCGCCCTTAGGTTAAGCATCCATTCGGGCCAAGACCTGCGGGCGGGGCATGGCAATCGGTGTGAAGACGACGAGCGCTCAGCGGGAATGCCGACTGAGCCTCACGTTGTCGGGTCACGAAGATTCAGTAGGGGCGATTACGGGTGCGAAGCCGCCTTGCTGCTTGAGTTTTCGCATTTTAGGGATATAATCATGTGCCGTTGTCGGATGACTAAATAAAGAGCAACCGGCCGTGTGCCGGGAGGCTTGTTAAAGAGTAAACCGACGTGGTCGATCACCCCAGGGTGTTCAGCCACGTCGGTTTTTTGTTGGTTTCTTTTTCGTTTTTGAGGTGATTTATGTTGTGGACCCTGTTGGTTATTTTTTTGCTGATGTGGGCCTTGGGACTTGGATTCGGCGTAGCTGGGAATTTCGTGCACATTCTCTTGGTTGTGGCCGCCATTGTGTTGGTTGTCAATTTGCTTCAACGCCGCAGAGCCGTCTAGCGGAGAGTAAATCGTCCTGGGTAGAAAGCGACCTGAGATGCAGCCGCTGGTCGCGGACAAAATGGTCCCGATAAACTACTCCAAAGTTTCAATCAACTATGGCAGAGCAGGTTCTCCTGGTAGCAGACGCTGACGAACAGCGAAACGTAGGGCCCCGGGCAGCGCCGGCCAATTGAAGTTTGGCGCGGAAGACGCGTTTTATCCGACGCTGCGAAAGCGCGTCGATGAATACTTTAAGCGTACCGGCCGGAGCCAGCGCGATTGCCCGCGGATGTATTTGAAAACCGCGATTGTGCTGACGTGGTTCGCGGCATCTTACGCGCTGTTGGTGTTCGTGGCGACGACCTGGTGGATGGCCCTGCCGCTGGCGATTTCCTTGGCGCTGGCGATGGCGGCGATCGGATTTAACATTCAGCACGACGGTTCCCACGGAGCGTACTCGAAGCACCCGTGGATCAACAAATTGATGGCGCTCTCGCTCGATATGCTCGGGGGCAGTTCGTATGGCTGGGCTTGCAAGCACAACGTCGTCCATCACACCTACTCCAACATCACCGGCCACGACGACGATATCGACATCGGCATCCTGGGCCGGATATCGCCGCACCAGAAGCGATTCAACTTTCATCGCTGGCAGCACATTTATCTGTGGCTGTTGTACGGTTTTGTGGCGATCAAATGGCACTTCTACGACGACTTCCGCGATGTGGCCATCGGCCGGTTCGGCGGGCTGCGGCATCCACGCCCCAAAGGCTGGGACTTAGCGACCTTCATCGGCGGCAAGGCGTTGTTCTTCTCGCTGGCGATCGGAATTCCATTGCTGGTGCATTCCGTCTGAACGGTGTTGGCGTTTTATGTTGCGGTCTCGTTCCTCGAGGGAATTGCATTGAGCATGGTGTTCCAACTGCCGCACTGCGTGGAGAAAGCCGCCTTTCCGATGCCGCAAGCAGACACCGGCCGGATGGAAACGCCCTGGGCAGTGCATCAGGTGCAAACGACGGTGGATTATGGCCGCGAGCAATCGGCTGCTTTCCTGGTATGTCGGCGGGCTGAACTTTCAAATCGAACATCATCTGTTCCCCCGAATTTGTCACGTCCACTACGCGGCACTGGCGCCGCTGGTGGAACAAACGTGCCGGGAATTCGGAGTCGGCTATCAGGCCAACGCGA
>CAVZDC010000002.1:0-112800 GCA_963773925.1 Pirellulales bacterium | reverse complement strand
GGCCAGGTCCACGTCGGCCGTAACCGGCTGATTGGCCACCTGAGCGGGCTCGTAGTCGCTGTATTTCAAGGAACCCTCGACGGTCAGCCGATCCATGCGCAACAGCCGCAGCACGGAATCGCCGGGTTTGACCCATTCACCCAGGCTGCGATCGATTTGTTGCACGATGCCATCGATGGGTGCGAGAATCTGCCGGCGGCGAATATTTTCCTCGGCCAGGCCGGTTTCGGCTTTCTTCGACTCGGCCGTGTAGCCGTCGACGATCTGGTTTTTCTGGGCCTGCTCGATTTGCAGCAGCGATTTTTCCCAGTCCAATTTGTATTTCTGCAGGTCGACTTCGGTTACCGCTCCGGGCACCTTGTCGGCCGACTGTTTTTGTTTCAGGTACGTAAACTCGGCGACGTCGGCGGCCTTGCGGGCATACCGCAATTCGATGTCGTTTTTGGCCTTAACTTCGGCGGCACGATATTCTGCCCGTGCATTCTTCAATTGTTCTTGTGCTTGAGCATCGTCGATTTGCACCAATAAATCACCGGTTTTCACTTGTTGGCCTTCACGCACTTTGATGTTTTTGAGCACGCCGGCTTCTTGCGCGGGCACCTGCGACTGGCCAGAAATCGGCTCCAGCGAAACCATGCAGTGATCGACGGTGGCGACCGTAGGATTTTCGACCGGCGTTTGCGCGGCGGCCACGGTGGTGAGCGACAACATGGCCGCGGCTGTCAGGAGCGTTCGATTCATGTGAAAAGCCTTAAATAAGGTCGCAGGCCGATTTTTGCGTTTCGGCGGTAAAAAAAATGACGCCTTACCAGCGGAACAGGATCTTTGACTGTACAAACTCGAATACATCGTGCAGCCACACGTAGCCCAGCGAACGGCGGCCGCAGTCGATCTTGGCCGACACGGTGGCCCCGGGCCGCACCTCCGGGCCGAGATCGTGCTCGTCGATTTTCACCTTGACCAACACCATGTTTCCCTCGTCGCCTTGCACCTCGGCCGCGTCGTGCACTTCGCTGATTTTGCCGTGCAGCGTGCGGCTGGGATCGGTAGCCAAAATGTAATCGACGTTCAAGTCGTCGCCGATTTTTTGTTGGGCCCGCTTGATGTGCCCCATGCGATCTTCAGGCATGTGCACTTCCAGCTCCCAGTGTTTGGTGGGATCGGCGACGGTCATCAGCACCTGGCTTTTTTCCACGGGACGGTTGATCAGGCGTTCTTCCAATTGCCAGGTAATCACTTTGCCATCGATCGGGCTGCGCACCGTGAGCATGTCCTTTTTTTCTTGATACAGATCGACCTGCTTCTGCAACGATGCCTGCATGGCCTGGGCTTGGAGCAGTTCTTCTTCCAGGCGGGAGCGGGTTTCGCTGTCGGGACGATCGCGATAAATCTGCTGTTGCAGCGACTGGATGCGCGCCGTATTGGCAGCCAGGTCGCCGGCGGCCTTTTCCGCGCTCACGTCCAAATTGGTGTCGCGCGTTTCGACCAGCGGCTGGCCGGCCTTCACGTCGTCGCCGTGCTTGACCAGCACCTTGGTGACGATGCCGTCGGTCGAGGCGAACACGTCGCGCTTTTCCACCGGCTCCAGCGTACCCTTGCCGTGCAGTTCAAATTCCGCCGGCACCAAGAACAGCGAGAGCAAGGCGGCCACCAGCACGATTGCCACGGCAATGGTTTTGGGCAGCGTGCGCGCGCTGACGATCCATTTCGATTTGCCCAGCGTGCGCCACAGCGGCATCAGGAACAGACTGTTATGCTCCAGCGAGTTGGCCAGCGCCACGCTGCCGTGTTCGGCCACCACGTCGATCCGGCGACGCATGGCGACGGGAATGCCGTCGGTGTTGATTTGTTCGATCACCAGCGCGCCGAAATATTCCGGCCGGTAATGCGGGTCGCGCTCGTGCTCGTCCTGGTCGTCGGGCCTGGCCAGCGGGAGCACCACCACGGTTTTGCAGTGCGAATCGTCCACGTAGGCTTCGACCGCCTCTTCCACTTGCGGGGCCAAATCGCGCGTATCGCCGGTGTACCAGAGCGGCTCGCCGGCTTTGACGACAACCGACGCCACTTTTCCCAGCAGCGTGACAGTGTTGGAGCGCTTGTCGAAAACTTCCTGGCCGCTGACAGCTTCGATGCGGCAGCGATTGCCCTTGCGAATGGCCACTGACACGCGATCGCATTCGATCAGCCGGCGTCCTTCGTTGGCGATGGTGTACGCCGTGACGCGCGGCTCCAGGCTGCCATGTGCCAGACGCGTGAACTGTTCCAACTGCGACCAAATGGCCTGCCGATCGGTGTACAGCCGGAGCTGACGGGTTTTGAGATAGTCTTCGGCCACCGAGCACATCTGCAGCACGAACCGCAGATAGCCGCGCTCGACCGCGGGGCGGGCACCGGAGCGCTGGAAAATTTCGACCAGACCACGCACTTCCTGGTCGCTGCGAAGTATGCCCAGGACCAGGAGAAATTCGGTGGGATTGCCCAGGTCTTCCTCGGTGCTGGTGAATCGTGGCTGCACCACACTGCCTTCGCCGGCGGTAAGCACCTTCCGCAGCAGCTTGCCGTGCCGCTGTTGTTCTTCCGGGCTTTCGTGGAGCCGCGTTTCGCCCAGGTTGATTTGCGAACTGAGGGTCAGCCGCCCTTCGGCGTCCAGCGTCCACACGGCGCCGCCGATGGCTGCCAGCGCCGCCACCACTCGGTGCAAGAACCCCTCGTAGAACTCTTCGAGGCGAAACCTGCGAGCGAGCCAGCTCTTCAATCTCGCCAACCAAAGTGCGGATTTGCTGCCGCGTCTGGTCGATCAGTTCGGGTTGGATAGATTGTTCGCTGCTCATCGACGAAATCAGAGTCGGAACACCAAAGGCGGTATGCAGGACACTCGTGGCGCACGGCGGAGTCTACCCGACGGCTTTCCCAAGCTGCGCCGCGGAGTATTCGGTTACAAACCAACAGCGGGGGCAACAGCGCGGGGAGCGAATCTGCCCTCAACTCTTTCTACGGATTGCCTTTAGCCGTGTAATTTTAGTATCGGTCGCATAGCGGCAACACGCAAGGTCGGAAATGCCAGAAGGATCGGCAAAATCGGCCGGAATCGGCGTCGCCGAACGTGTCCGAGATCGCGCCCGATGGCAGTTGGTGGTCATCCTGTATCGCCCCGGTAGTAAGACCTACGCAGGCCAAGAGCGGACAGCTTCGCGCCGCCTATACCAATAGCGCGATGGAATGAATGCTTGAAACCGCGGGCCGGCCGGCACTTCCGCCGCGATTACCACTTGGCGGTGAGGCCGAGGTTCGCTCCATGCAACACGATGTTGCTGGTGGAGTTCACGTGGGTGCCGCTTTCGAGGTTGTCGGTGAAATCGAATTGATTGGGCGCGGTGGCCATCTGGTTCAAAAACAGCACGCGGTAACCACCCGTGATGCTGAAATGCGAACCCAATGGCACCAAGACCTGCGCGGCAAGTTCGCTGACGTAGGCCACGTCGGTGCGGCTGCCACCGGTATCGCGCAAAAGGACGGAGTTGCCGAAATCTCCAAGCGTTTGATGCTCGGTGGAGAAGTTGCCGAAAATGCCCGTCTTGGCGAAGAAGTCGAAATTCACCAGCCCCCAGAATTCCCATTCGCCGACGATGCCGATCTGACCACCGTTCAAATTGTTGCTGCAGTTGACCGTGTAATCGCTGACGTCGCCGTCGTCGAAGTCGAAGGCTTCGATGGTGCTTGTTTCGTGTAAGCGCACCCAGCGGTAGCCGGCCAAAACTTGGAAGTTGCCCCAGGGGAACAACACGTTGGCTTCCGCCGATTGGAAGCGGCTGTCGTAGCGGACCACCATTTGGTCGGCGCCGAAGAAATCGACCGTGTCGGAAGCCAAAGGGAAGGGGATTTGCAAATTGTTGGAGCTGCTGATGACGGTGCTGTCGCCCAGACGCGGAATATCCATGTACACGCCTTGGTACTGGATGCCGCTGGGACCGGTCAGGCCAATAAACGCCCGCACGCCGGCCTCGTAGTCGAAATTCCACTGATTGGAGTTGAACAGCGTGTTGCCGCTGTCGACCGCCAAAACAAGAGGTCGGGCGGAGCCGGTGCTGCGCGTCATCGCCAGAGCGTCGGCGCCGAAGGTCCAGTTGTAGCCCAGCTTGCCGGGCATACCCCACAGGCAGCCAAAGAGTTGACGGGGATTGCAGCACGCCCACCAGCAGCAGCCTTCATTGCAATCGGAGCAGCCGGCGTCGCAGTTGCCGCAGTTACGCAGCTGCCGTTGCAATCGCCATTCGCGCAGCCCGACGAACATTGGCCACCGTAGCCGGGCATCATTGCCGGCTGGCCCTGCATCGTCATTCCGCCGGGTTCCATGACGCTCTGGGGTCCAGCTTGCGGCATGGGGCTTGCGACGCCTTCCTGATATGCGACCGGCTGATTCGGATAGCCGCCCGCTTGATACGGATTATTCTGGTACGGATTGAATTGAGCCGCGCTTTGAGGGTTCACGTCGCCGTACGCTTTGCCGTTGTAGTACAGCAGTCCGTTTTCTGCTTTTACTCCCGGCGGCAGTTTCACCGGCGGAGGCGCCGGCACGGCGGAGTGATATTGGGCGGCGGGCGGATACGTGCCCTGATACATCTGCGCGTCCGGGCCCTGCGGCATGCCCTGCGGCAATTGTGCATAACCGTAGGGATACGATTGAGCCTGAGCGCTAGTGGCCATCGCGGCGCACAAGACGCAGGCCAAAATCAGATGCAGACGTGGCATCGGTGATTTCATTGAGCGTTGGTCTTTCTCAATTACCGCCACTGCGGGCGGTCATAAATCACATGGATGTTGTGGCGGACCCACCTACACAGCGCTCCCGCGCAGGCAAGGGCGGTATCCCTTACCACCGCTTTCATCGGAATAAACGGCGAGTCAACTCAATTGGAAAATCTCCAGGGTTCGTCAAAGTTTGCCAATTCTGGGGTGGAAGAGGGCCGCGTTTGGCGGTTTGGGAAAGATGGGTAGTCGCACGGCGGGGGCATTCAAGCTGGCATTCGCGGAGCTGTGCGCGGCTTGATTCCTGACGCGGCCCGCGGCGAGACTGACCTGGCGCGCTTCGCGACAACCCCAGGGACACCAGCGATATGATCAAGCAACCCGGCGCAGCGGACGAATTGGACCGCGAGTTTTTGGAACTTCGCGCGGGCCTTTTGCAGATTGCCGCGCAATTGGATCGGCTCGATCGGGCGGCTGGCACGGTGGATAATGATCCGCGCATGCAGGGCGTTCGACGGGCGCTTGAGGTGCTAGTCGGCGAAGCAGCCGGGCGCACCGAGCGCGTGCAGCTAGTTTTCTCGCGTAAGTACGAACCTGAATGGAAACAGAAAATGGCTTTGTAATCGGCGCGCGAGAAACCAAACAACAGTAACCAGATACAGCGCTTCATGTACTACATCGACCCGCACATTCACATGGTTTCGCGCACGACCGACGACTACGAGTCGCTGGCGAAAATGGGCTGCGTGGCCGTCAGCGAGCCGGCGTTCTGGGCGGGGTTCGACCGCAGCAGCGCCGCCAGCTTCCGCGATTACTTCCGCCAGCTCACGGAGTTTGAGCCGCGGCGCGCCGCCGCCTACGGCGTCGCCCACTTCACCTGGCTGTGCATCAACGCCAAGGAAGCCGAGAACGTGCAACTTGCCCGCGAAGTCATCGCCATGATTCCCGAATTTCTCGATCGCGCGGGCGTGCTGGGCATCGGTGAAATCGGGCTGAACAAAAACACGCGCAATGAAGCCATCGTGTTTTTGGAGCACGTGGAGCTGGCGGAGAAGTTGGGCCAGCAGATCTTGATCCACACGCCGCATTTGGAAGACAAGTATCAGGGCACACGGATGATCCTCGACATGCTGGCGGATTTTCCGAGCTGGATCGCGGGCGAGTGTTGATTGACCACGTGGAGGAACACACCATCCGCCACGTGCTCGAGGGAGGTTATTGGGCCGGCATGACGCTGTACCCCGTGAGCAAATGCACGCCGCAACGAGCTGTCGACATGGTGGAAATTTACGGCCCCGAGCGGTTGCTGGTGAATTCGGCGGGCGATTGGGGTCCCTCGAAACCGACGGCCGTGCCCGATTTTATTTTGGCGATGCGCAAGCGCGGGCACGCGGAAGCGGAGATTCGCCGGATGGTGTACGAAAATCCTCTGAAATTCTTCCGCCAAAGCCGGAACTTCCAGTTCACGCCGCCGGTTGAATCAAGCGAGGACGGGAAAGAAGCGATCACTGCCGGCCAATCGACGCGGCAGGGACTGAGCGGCGCCGGGGAAGTGCCTCTGGTGTGCTGCATTCAACAGACACATGGCCGCCCGGTCCTGAGATTCTTAGGAAGCGGCGCAGCTCTTTCGGCACTTCGCGCGGAACGCCAGCACGACGCCGCCCAGCGCCAACAGACACCAGCGATGACGGTTCGGGAACGAGCACGGAATTGTCGCTGTCGTTAATTCCGGAGTTGAAATTGTAATCGGCGACGAGAGGGTAGTGATCGCTAGCAGTGGCCAGATAGGCCTGCAATTCGGCGGCGGTGATGTTGCCGAAACCAGCAGAAGTGTCGATCCCGCTCAATGCGGTGTTGGATGCGTCAGTCACTGCGCCATCGATGCCGATCGAACCGTTGTTGCCAAACGTGTGCATCGAGCCGGGAATGTAGGCCAGCGATCCGGGAGTCGTATTGTGGAGCACGTTGGGCGTCATCAATTGAATATCAAAACGCACTCCGAGGTCGCTGACGCTATCGGTCATGATTGAGGGATCGTTCCAAGCGGTGATGGTATAGTCCAGCGAAGGATTGAGTGGGTCCAGCCCTTGTCCGTAGCCCGGCGCAGTGAGGGTTTGGTACGCGGAAACAGCCGTCGTGCTGTTGGGATCCTGAATCTTTGCGGTTCCCAACAGATTCAAGTCGCCCATATAGAGAATGCTGGGGTTTGGATTGGCGGCCGTGACCAGCGTGGCGGCGTTGTTGCGGATGATGGCGGCTTCGCCATTGCGGCGGTTTTCGTTTGAGAAGGCCAATGCCGCATCCTGGCCGAAGCTATTTGCTTTCATGTGCGACACGTACACATAGAACACGTTGCTGGCCGTGGGCGTCACTCCCGCCGGAGCAAATTCGTACCGCATCACCTGCCGGGATTCGCCATTGGTGGCGCCTTGCGGCCGGCCAATGCCGACCGATTGAAGAAGTTGCAGCGTGTTGGTGTTGTAGATGATGGCGTTGGGCCCGTTTCCATTATCGCTGCTAGGGTTGACGATAAAAAAGTTCGTAGTTCCTTGCACGGGGCTCTGCGCGTAAACCGGAGGAGCATCCAATCCAAGGCCAGCATAGAAATTGTTGAGATCGGAGATGATGGGCGCGACGGTGATGTCGTTGCTAGCAGTTTCCTCGAGCGCCAAGATATCCAGAGGGCGCAAGATGCCATTGCGGTTTTCCTCACCGATGCCTTCGATCGACCTGGGTAAGCCCCGGTCTCGCCGTAGTGTATCCGTCGGTGTCGGCGGCAATATTGTAGTTTGCGATGCGCAGGGTTTGCGCTGCGGCGACGAACGGCCAGAGCCCAACAACTAGAAGCGTGATCGAGACGCACCAAACCCACAAACGACAAACGGCCCGCATAGATCACCCGTAAAGTAAGAAAACGTTGGCTAGGAAAGAAACGCCAAGCGTCGGGTGATTAGCAGGTCCTTAGTGGATTAGAAGATAAAGAATGGTGGGTAACGTACCTAATTACTGAGGAGCTGTCAAGAAACATGTCGGTATTCGAGGCGAAATTTTGTCCAATTCTAGCAATCAGCGATGACGATTTTGACCTGCATTGCTCCGCCGGCGAACTTCTTGCCATTGCCTGTGGATCTGCGGTTGGTCGACCACCTCATTCCGGTAAACCACCGCCTTGTAGCGTATATCAAGTGGCGACGGGCAACTTCTGTGGCCCATCCTCTTCCCTGCTTGTGTTGGGTTGCGCTCATTTCTGACCGTCTCGTTCAATCAAATCTGCGCCAGAAGAGTGATTCGCTGATCCGAATTTCAGGATCAATTAGCGTTTCTTCATTCCGCTAAATCTGGCCCGTTTCCGCGGCATAAGTGATGGGATGAACAGCCGTTTAGGCATCAGTCACTTGGATGGTTGTGACTTCAGCGGCCAGCCGATGACGTGCAACGAACCGAGCTCTCATGCCATTTGGCGAGTTTTGGAATGGTTGAGCCGGTCTGGTAGTGCGCCCGATTGTGTGATCTGAGTTTAAATCGCCTCGGCGCAGTGCTGGGGCGGTCTTGTTTCACTTAACAGGACCGCCCCCGGCGGTCCTCTTTCGCGATGAGGAGGTGCCCCATGATTGCGCCAATGAGAACTAATTCTCTCGATCAGCAAAGAGAGTACCTGCACCAGCGGTTTTTGGCCATATTGCCCACAATCCAGCGGCAATCGGCCACGGCGCTCTGCAAACTAGCCCCTGAGGTACGCGAGGAACTCACGGAGGAGATCGTGGCTAACACGTACTGCGCATTTATCGGACTTGTGCGCCGCGGCAAAGAAGCGTGCGCCTATCCCACGACGTTAGCCGAGTTCGCCTTGCGTCAGTTGCGCTCTGGACGACGCGTCGGAAGTCGGCAGAATACCAATGATGTCCTTTCTCAGCGGTGCCGCCAGGTGCATCGAATCACGATTGAGCGCCTGGAGTGGCCTGACGAGCATTCGGGAAATTGGAGCCAGTTATTGGTGGAAGATCGCCGAGCCGGGCCGGCGGAGACCGCAATCGCCCGAATTGACGTGGCGACGTGGTTTGGCTCACTCTCAGTACGGCATCGCCAGATTGCAAGAGCGCTATCGCAAGGCGAGTCGACTGCCGCCGTGGCTAGGAAATTCAACTTAAGCCCGGGACGGATCAGTCAACTGCGTTCCGCGTTGCGTGCGAGCTGGGAACGCTTCCAGGGGAAAACGCAGTCGGATCCCGCCGTTTAGGCGGTGGGACCGGGTGATATCCCGACGAGTGAGAGTCGCGCCCTGTGCCGTGCAGACGTCAAATCGTAATTGACGCCGAACGTTGAGTATTGATGCTCTGCCGACACAGGGTGCGAACTACGATTAATTTGAGCGGATTGTCTTCCGGAGGATTCGCCGACCCGCAGCCTTTACAATTGGGCGAAAAGCGCGTCCGTAATTTCGGTCGCTTCGTCAACGCCTGCGCAATGCAGCAAGCCGCCGCGATGCGATGTAAGCGAGTTGCCATCGAGCTGGTCGGCCGCCAATAGCGAGGGTGCATTTTGCTTTAACGTGGGGGCTTCGGTTGGCGAGGCGGCCAGATAGACGGTTGACTCGACGGTCGACGCCACCTCCGCGCCGTCAATTTGGGTCGACACTGCGTTGGGCGATCTGACCGCCGCCGCGAGACTGCGGGAGACTGCATTGGCGCCCGGTCCGGCCGAATTTGCGAAGAAGTACCAGGAGCCATTGCTGTTGAAGATTCCCGTTCGTGCGGCTGGGAGAAGGATTGATCCGTTGAAATTGACCAGATCGCGAATCACGAGGTTGGCGATGGGGTGCCGAGGCCGGACGCCAGGTCGTAGCCGGGGCCGGCCGCGTTTGTGTCGCCGGAGCCAAAGATGTTCGTGTTACTGCCGGAAGTAATATCGTGGAAATCGGAACTGGGCAATCGATACATGACGGCTTGGGCGTTCACTAGCGAGTTTTTGCCCAACAAGGCACGTCCTTGATCAGCAATTGCAATCAAGGCAGCCCATTGCGGGGCTCCGGCACTGGTGCCGCCGATTTCTTCCCAGGGTGTGGTGGCGCCGAAAGCGTAAACTATCGTAAATGGCAAAGCCGGTGTTCGGATCACCATTGAAAGACACATCCGGCGTTCCGCGCGTAGTGAGGCCCAACGACTTGCTGATAGTTCGGCACGTTTTCGTAGAGGCTGGCGCCGCCGCCGCTGGCTCCGCCTGTCACGCCGCCGTTCCAGACCACTTCGCTCGAATAATCATTGGACGACGTGAGAGTAAAGCTCGTGCCGCCGACGCTTAATACGTTGGGGGATGCCGAAGGATACGCTGCCGGTGCGCCGTCATCTCCGGCGGAGAAGACGAACGTTACGCCGACATGACCCGCGGGGGTGCTGTATGTCGAATCCATGGACAGATTCATAAATGGCTTCGACCACTCGGAACCGCAGCTGTTGGATATCACGACTACCCCAGGCACGCTACGCGCATAGACGTTTACCGGCAACATGCAGATTACGGAAACGAAGGCCTCCGAAGATATTGTTGGCCTCGACAAGCAGAATGTTGGCCTGGGGGCGATGGCGTGGGCCCATTCCACGTCGAGCGAAATCTCCTCGGCCGAAATCGGCATCGCTGGGGGGAAGAATTGTGGACTACCCCGCTGATTGACAACTTTGAACGTCGGCCCGCTGGCCACATTGAATTGCTGCAAGCCCAAATGCGCGCTGAAGGCTTGGCATCGCTGATGATGTTAGGGTCGTCGATTAGGATCGACGATGGCGATGGTCATTCCTCTGCCATCGCCGGAAATACCCGTGGCGCGAATGGTGCTGACCGTGGTTCTGGCGGTACGGCTGTTGGTGGTAAGAATGAGATTGTACGGGGAGCCGATCACCATCGTTTTGGCGCCATTGCCAGTAGCTGGCGCCGAGAGGGTAATGGTCATCACCATCGGGAATATCCACGATAGTGGTATTGGCGGGGATGTTTGGTCCAGCGATCGATTGTCCGACGCTGAGCGCTGAGGTGTCGGCCATGGTGGCGGTGGTGCTGCCGGCGGTGATGGTTACGTTGTACGACGATCCGGCGACGAGCGATTTGGTGCCCGAAAGCAGGGCACTCAACGACAGAGTAACAGTATTGGCATTGACGATTTTGGAGATCGTGGTGTTGGCACGAATGCCGGGGCCGGCAATGGCCTCGCCGACATAGAAGACCGAGGTCGCTGGAAGATTGCCGGAGAATGTAATTCCGTTGAAGTTATAGGCCTGCCGAATCTGGTCGGGAGTGAAGCCGGTGGGAGGAAGCTGGCCTGAAGCTTCCCGGATCCGATAGAGCCAGAGAAGCCTTGGGACTAAGGCCGACCGTGGCACTTAAAACTTGCCGCGGCTCGAGCAGCTCGAAGCGGCATAGCCGTAAACGGTACAATCGTCCAGCACTGCGCATGATATTACCCCCCACGAGAAACATTGCGGCACCGTGCCAGAATTGAGCACGCTGACTCCAGAAGTTGCAAATCACTGCTGTTACAAGCGCTATTGTGCTTTTGTACTTTGAGGCGCAGGCCGCGTCAAACAAATTCTGCCCGGAAAAACACCGGCCCGAAGGTGGACATTGGCGACCAGCGAGCGTCGTGCGCATGAATTTGGCCGAGACGAGGTGGGTGACGCATCAGGTGGGTGGTCGCGCGGCGAGCAGCTTGCCTGTTTTACCTGCCGACGGACGGTAATTCCAAAATTCTGCAATCTTGAGCAACTGGAGCGGAACTTCGACTCGTGTGTGGTGTTGGAATGGTTTGAGCTGCGACGATGGCTCGGTTTCCGGGCACCCTTTTTAGCTTGACACTGCCAGTGGGCTTGACCAAACTGGAAGGCTAAATCCATAGCAGAAGGGGCGTATGGAAAGGCACCTCGGAACAGCCCATCGGAGCTTTTTCCGAACGATGGATTGGTAGCTGCCATCGATGGCGACGGCTGGAACGCAAACTACCACGGGCACTGGGCGGCATCCTTTTTCTTAAGAGGCCCTGCTGTCGGCTGCGCGGACATTAGCAACTTCGATGTAACACCAACGACGCATTCTTTCGGGCGGTACTGCCATGCTACCGGATCAGCGCGGTTTGATTTCCTCGTGGCTGTCTTCTGAACGCGGCGGGAAGCGCCGGCAGGTTTTCAGTAAATCGGCCCGGAACCACGGCGGGCGGCATCGCCGCAGCCGCGTGGAACACTTGGAACCGCGGCATCTGTTGACGGCGAATCTGTACGTCGACTTTGGGAACTTGTTGTCGAGCGTCCTTCCCACTGCGGCAAAATGCGACAAGCACCACCGCCGGATGGGACACGCTTGGTCTATCGGTCCAAAGCGGCCAACGGGCGTGGGTATTTGGACCCGAATTTGACTTACGCGGACCCCGCAACACAGATTACGTACACACCATTTCGACAATTCGGTGAACGATGGCTGTTGCTAAGGGTTTCACGTTTGATGCAGGTCCTGAGCCTAACGACGATCCCTTCCAATTCGAAGTGGGGCCGAAGCCGCCTGATTCAATAATGGACGATCTCGAGCGCTCGATCATGCAGGAATTGAGCCGAATTTTTGCACCATACGACATCAACGTTGTCCAAGTTGCGGTGACAGATCTTCAAGGCGCCCGGGATTTACTTGCTCGAAACAACCGCTTGACTGATCCGAATCAGGAGATTGCAACAACTCCTCCGACAAACCTTTTCAATCTAACGACTGATGCCACCGCTGGTTTTGTGCCGCCGGGTTTTGTTGCCACTCGAGTCGACGCTAATGGAGCACCCGTAGGAACGCAGGATGGTTACATTCTCATCGGTTCCTACACCCGCGGCGCCATCCAGGTCGGCGCGGAGACGGGTATTTTCGGCACTTCGGAGACAGGCGGTTCCGCCACCTTCAATGACAGTCGCGCTGCTGCCGCGGGCAATCCCGATCCCAACTTCCCCGGCATCAATATTACTTATAGCGACGGCGGGGGAGCGGTTTGCGCGGATACTATATTCGACAGCGCATTGTCGGGCAACGTGCGAGCCAACGTGGCAATCGCAGCGGTAGCGGCACAGCTGGCTGGGAAAATCTATAGCTTGAGACCTACCAACAGTGGTGAGGCCTCGCTCAATCATCCGTTTTTCAATTCCGATGTTGATTTGCTGACCAGTTCCGACGTCATGCGCCATGGTCCGCGTGAGGCGCTGGTTCCCATTCCAACCGGTCAGGATTTGCCCTTCTACACGCGATTCAACTTGATGGTTGGAGGAACCAACCAGAACATCGGAAGCACAACCAACGCGTTCAACAGTTGGGCCAGCAACCTGAATGTTGGGCTCAACGAGATGCCGCTTTCGCAATTCACGTACAACCTGACGACGACTAGCGGCAGCATGAGTGCAACGGTGGCCAGCACCACTGGGCTGACGGTCGGAGAATTTGTGATCAGCGCGAATGTTGCAGTTGGCACGTACATTACGGGTATTTCCGGCACCACGCTTACACTGTCGCAAAACGCAACCGCCACCGGCAATGATCCAGCGGCTTTGATTTTCCCGGGCTACAACTACACTTTGACTACTGATATTAGCGATCCGAACTTCGCCCAATTTGCTACGGTAAGTAACACAATTGGACTAAAGGTTGGCGACTCGGTTTTTGGCGACTAACGTGGCGGCGGGCACGGTCATCGACGCAATTTTGGGCACGAGGCTAACTCTGTCGATCGCTGCCACCGCGACCGGCGCGGACCTTAATGCCGTGTTTGGCGCTAAGCCGGCTGCTGACCCAGGTTACGGCATTGCTCCACCTCGTTTCAGCACGAGCGACACGGGTGGCACCGCGGCGGTTCAAAATCTCGCCAACATTTGCGTTCGGCACCGAATATCGTCACTGGCACGGGAGCCTGGGACCACATCACCATTACCAACTTGGGCAACGGGCTGGCCAATGTCTCAAGTGGATGCGTACCGGGACAATAGCTTTTCGGCTAGTTCGTTTATCAAGAACATCAGCTACCAGATCAGATATTGCTCGTCACGCCCTCCCAGACACGAGTTGTGCTCATCGAGCTGGGGCGCAGCGACGACCAGATCGACATCGACCCTTCGCTCACGGGCGTGACGTTCCAAGTGTTCGGCGGCGGGGGCGAGGATAACATTTCGATGCTCGACGGACCGGCTTCTTCGATGCCACGGATGCGCCGTCGAATATCAACACTTTTCTTTTAGCGGCGTCGAACGGTTTGACAACATCGTTACGTTCACCGATGGCACGTCATCGCCACACGACGACCATCATGCTGCAAGAATTTCAGGACGATTCGAGCATCATCCATTTGAGGGCTTCAGCA
Organism: Pirellulales bacterium; assembly: GCA_963773925.1. Lineage (GTDB taxonomy): Bacteria > Planctomycetota > Planctomycetia > Pirellulales > JADZDJ01 > CAVRAW01. The sequence continues at coordinate 98,690 of CAVZDC010000002.1, read as the reverse complement.
GCTTGACGTATGCGATGCCGCCATCCCTGCCAGACAATTTCACGTTACCGGCCATCTGAATTCCGCATTGGCCGTTCCCCCCACCGCCAGCATCGTGGACATGACGATCGACGGCACCGCCGGCCCGACCTTCTTCCCCAACAGGTCGGCAAACTCCCGCAGTGATTGGCGTGTCGAATGTCGAATTCGCCAACATTCTTTCTGTCACGTGCAGGACCTCAGTGGTAACCCGGTCGCCAACCCTACTACGACAATGTGACGGTGGACACCACGGTCGGATTTCGCCGACAACTTGAAAAACCTGACCATCAACTTGGGGCCCGGCAACGACACGTTGACGGTCGTAGGAACCTACTTCGTATTACCGATTGCGGGCGGGGCATTCACCTACAACGGCGGCACGGGAATCGACACGATCGCCGTCGTGGGCGACACGAATTGGACGCTGACGAACACCTCGTTGACCTCCGGCGCCGGTGGATCGATCGTGCTGCTGAACGTGGCGGGAGAAAATGCCAGCATCACCGGCGGGGCCAGCGCAAACACGATCAGTATCGATAGCTGGTTCAACGGCACCACTGTGGTCGGCACGCTGACGCTGAACGGCCTGGGAGGCAGCGACACCTTTAACATCGGCACAGCGGCCGGGCAGATTTCCTCAAACATGACCGCGCATGGCGGCGCAGGCGACGACATCTTCAACTTCATCAACTTCTCCGGCACAGGCACCATTGACGGAGACGCCGGCAAGGACACGTTCAATGTCACGACCAACACCGTAACGCTATCGAACGCGGCGACGGCCACGGGCACCAATACCGCCTACGTGGGAACTGGCGTGAGCTTGATTACGGTCAACGGTAGCACGACGGCTCGGCTCGCGAGCACCGCCGGTTTGGCGATTGGGCAGACGGTGATCGGTCCGTATATCCCGGCCGGCACGACAATTGTTGCCATTCCTAACAGCACGACGATCATTCTTTCGAACGCGGCCACGAGCAACGCCACCGCGCTGTCGTTGATTGGCGTCGTTGGCACGACGATCACTCAGATTAGTTTGACGACGACCAGTGGCAGTCAAATTGCGGCGGTTGCCAGCCCTGCGACGCTCACCACGGGACAGGCCATTGTCAGCGTGGCGCTGGCGGCAAATACCACGCTGCAGTGCCGTACCCAACCTGACGCTCAAGGGGGACGACGACGACGACACCTTCAACATCGGTGACGCCACCCATACGGTTTTTGGCAATCCTCAGATGGACGGCGGCAACGGCAACAATACCTTCAACATCATCAACTCATCCGGCAGCGGCAATCTCACCGGGGGCACGGGCAACGACACGTTCTTTATCAAGAACTGGACGGGCACTGGCGACTTGCACGGCGGCGGCGGCAACGACAAATTTTATTTCGGCACGCTGAGCACGACACCCGGCTCGGGAGTGATCGATGTCATTACCAAACAACACAAGGTGTTCGGCGAGGGGGGGACCGACACATTGATTGTCGATGATTCCGGTGCCGCCGACCTGCGACACCTACACGATCGGCACCACCTCGGTAACCGATAATTCGACGTTCGGCGGGGTGGTTTTCGATGGCACGCTGGAAGCTATCAGCGTGATTGGCAGCCAGGGGGCCAACACGTTCAATGTTACGCCGAACGCAGCCGCAACGATTTCGGTCGATGGACAAAATCCGACGGTGCCGACGGGCGACGTGTTGTCGATTGACTTCACGAGCACCAAGGGGGCGAAACTGACGCCCAGCGGCCCCAACGGCGGCACGATTTCGTTTACGACCGGTGGAAAACCCATCACGTATGCGAATATCGAAACGGCCCCGGACGTGGTGGCACTGACGGCGCAACAGCAGTCGCAACAGCAGGCTGCCGCTTCGGCCGACTTATTGAGTGAACTGGCGAACGATCCGTTGTTGGTCGGATCGAGCGACACCGGCAAGGGCAGCGCGCCGCTGGTGAAGATCTACGACGTTGCACAGAACAATGCGGTGCTGCTGAGTTTCTATGCGTATCAGACGACATTCACCGGCGGGGTGCGGACCGCGCTGGCCGACGTTACGGGCGACGGAGTGCCGGACATTATCACCGCTCCGGGGCTTGGACGAATTGGAGAAATCAAAGTGTTCGACGGGGCGGCGCTTGCTGCCGGTGCGTCGAGCACGGGTCAGCATCTGGTGGGCAATCCAGACGCCGCTTTGGTCAGCAGCGGCACCGCGTTGAATGTGGTGCTTAACAATACCGCGACGGCCACATTCGGGCTGGTCGGGCAACTTGTTTCCGCCCCCAATATTCCTTTGGGAACTGTCGTGACGACAATCCCCAGCGCAACGAAGCTCACCTTGTCGGCCAGTGCCACGACAACGGCCACCGTCACCGCAACGATCGGTCCGGCGGTGTTGAGTTTGAAAACCGTCAAGAACAGCACCGTGGCAACGGTGGTCAAGGTAGTCAGCATTAATGGGATGGTAGTCGGACAGTCGATCTTCGGCGCCACCACTGTCAGCATGACTACGTCCATCGGCAGCAAGACGGCGACCGTCTCCAGCGCTGCGGGCCTTGTGATCGGCGAACCGGTGACTGGCCCGAATCTGATTGCCGGGACAATCATCAGCGGTATTTCGGGTACGACCCTGACGCTCTCGACAGCCGCCACCGCTTCTGGTGCGATGACGGCGGTGTTCGATCCGATTGCCGCAAATACCACTATCAGCGCGTTGAAATTTGGCACCTCCGGCGTCATTTTGACGCTTTCGGCTGCCGCGAAAGGCACCGGCACCAACCCGATTTACGCTGCGGCGTTCTTGCCCGAGGGAACCACCTACACCGAGGCTTGTACGTTGCAGCCGGGGATGTCGACGGCGATGGAGCGATTGATATCGTAGCGTCGCGTTCCAGCGGTACGCCGCTGGTGCGTGTCTTTGCCAATAGTGGCGTCGGCACGTTCAGCGAAGCATTCGACCTTGGCTCCGTACACAGCCAAGGAAAAGGTTACAACCGGCGCCGTCGTAGCGGTGGGGGACGTGGACGGCGATGGCATTACCGACATCGTGACCGCGCCGGGCACGGGAGCGGCGGTAACGGTGAAGGTGTTCAACGGACTCACCGGCGACTTAGAGCATTCATTCCTGGGTTTCGAGTCGACGTTTAAGAACAGCGTGTCGCTGACGTTGGGGGATGTCAACGGCGACGGAATTGCGGACATCATGCTGGGGGCGGGCGCCGGCGGCAAATCGCGCGTTCGCACGTTCGACACTTTCGGCAACCTATTGAGCCAGTTTAACGCCTATACGACGGGATCGTGAATGCGCCGCTGCGGATCGTGGCTCACGAAGTCAATGGAAGGATGGTCTTGTTTACGGCCCAAAGCAACGACGGCCGCAGCCGCGCCATTCAGGGCTTCGACCCGTTGACCGGCGCCATGGTCGACACGTTCTTTGATACCGAGGCGGCGTTCAACCCCGGCGAGAATCTAGGGTAATTCCTGACAGAGCTAAAGCTGTCGATGGGCGGCCGAAAACGGTGCTTTTTGGCAGCTTGACAGGCTCCGGGACCGTAAACAGACTGGAAGAATAGCTGCAGTCTTAGAGGCCTGCGGCCGTGGGAACGAGATTCTTCTCGAGGCGAGGGGGCGATCTCAGATTTTCATAACGCGGGGCGGCCGCAAAATGCGCGGAACTTGGCCGGGCGTTCGGGGTTGTAAGTTAAGTACAGCCTCGGCCAGTCGTCCAAGGCACCTTGCTTGCACACCATTTGATTTCGGCATAGGACGATCATGTTTCAACCAGCTACAGATTTGCTTTCTTCGCTATTTTCCAGTCCGAGGCGCGACAAGCGACCCCGCCGCAAGGTCAAGCGGCCGCGTAGCCAGCGCTTCGGACGAGTTTCTGTCGTCGAAGAATTGGAAGCACGGCGGTTGCTGGTGAGCCGGGTGTTTTTGGATTTCGGTGATACCTTCGGTGTGGAAACGAATGCGTCGTCTCCGTATTTCGGTCAGGCCTTGATGCCTGGTATCAACCCTAATGATTTCCACGACAATCTCGTCGGCCCGGGGCTCGCTAATCGAAATGTCCTTCAAGAAAGCTTTGGGGTGATCAGGGACAATTTGACGGTCACGCCGGCGTACAACCTCCTTGCTTTGAACACGCTCATCAATTCGACCTTGAATCCGACGCCAGTGGCAACGGATTTTCGTACACTTGAGCTGGCGATAACTTCGCAGATTACACAAGCCTTGGAGCCATTTGATATCCAAGTAATATCTTCAGCCCAGACCAATTTTTTCAATTTCCCGGCCCGGCGACCTATCACTCCAGACACGAGCGATCTTACCAATGCGGCGTCATTGCTCGCGCTGAATAATCTGCCGGGCGACGGCGGATCCCCGGTGAACGGCACCGCGGCTGTACCTCAGTACGGCAGCGATGATGTGTATGTATTTTTTGGTGGTCTGTTTCAAACGGATACGATTACGAACACGGCCGTACCAAGTTTGATTCCCATTTCGGCAGAGTTTGCGGTGATGGCGGGGCCGACGGTGGGAGTCAACAAACCAGATCGTCTCGATTCCGGGGCCGTCATCGACGTGAATTATTGGATCAATCGCGTGCTTGCCGCCGGCGGAACGGGTGGGTCGCTCAATGTGGCGCTGGCCAATGCGGCGCTGTATGCAATTGGTTTCGACTACGGCGTATCAGAAGTCGACAACGGCTTGGGTGGGCCATACACCAGCTTCTTTGACCCCAATATCGCATTGATCAACCAATCGAATGTGATGCAAGAAGCTGGTTTTGCGGAAGGTTTGGTAAGCTGCGCCATTCAACAATCCCATCAGCGACACCAATGCCGCATATTTCCAGCGCTTCACGATGATGCAAAATGGCGCGGATATGAATCAGTTCCTTCGGTTTGGCACGATCAACGACCCTGCGCTCCTGACTGGCACACTGCCGGGTTTCCCGTTGCCGACTTTTCCCACGACGCCCTACCCCTACTTTGCTGTTATATTGCAACAGGTCGGTGCGCCTGAAACCATGGCTTTCGTGCCTCCGGATTCAACTGTCAACACCGATCCGACAGTCACGGTGAACAGCTACGATCAGTTGGCGAATGATCCCGACATCGGCGCGAATCCGGATGTGGCGTACGTGACCGGCACAGGTGCGTTCGACCAGATTTCTATTACGAAGATCAACGCGACGCAGGCGCGGGTCACGGTTAACGCCTATACCGACGACACCTATACGACGCTGGCGACCGATGAATTGGGTGTGATTGCTTCGAATAGCTACATGATTAACCTGACGAAGCTCGTCATTCCAGGGCGCAAGGACGATGGCCAGCCGTTCCGCATTGTGGTGCAAGGCTGTACCAGTGACGATCAGATTTTCATCGATCCCACGCTAGGCGTGAACGTCGAAGTGCACGGCGGACCGGACGTAAAATTCGTGCAGTTCACCGGCAATGGTACCTACAACGCTGCAATTTACGCCTGCCGCCCCACCACCGTTCAACACGCCTAATCTGGTCGCGCTAGGCCTGATTTACGAGGGTCTGCTCGCGCCCTCGGCCGGCAAGTTGGTCATCACCGGCAGCACCAGCAGCCGTGGTGAACAAGAAAACCGTCACGACTCCGTTCACCACCGCGGTGACGTTCGACCACTTCAATCCGGCCAACGACAGCGCCGTGCGGCTCGATACGTTCAATCAGCTGCAGATCAAATCGCCGGGCTTTTTGGACAACGAAATGCTTGTCACCAGCCCTAGCGCGGGCCTGTGGAGCATCAGCGGCCAGGTGGATAGCCCGTTCTTCACGCCGCAACTTTTCGGCGCGCTGCAGATGATTAACGTCGCGCATCTGGATATCAACACTACGCTGGGCGCATCGAACGACACGGTCACGTTTGCCACCGGCGGCGCGCTGCCGACTGGATTGCAAAGCGTTTCGGTGGAACTTGGCACGGGGAACGACACGCTGAATATCGACGATTCGGCTTTCGACGATCCGCTGAATTACGCCATTACGCCGTCGTTAGTGCAATACATTCCGGTGGTTGGGCCGATGTTCCAAGGGTTCAGCGGCATTAGCTACACCGGCGCCGATTCGGTTTCGGTGATCGGCACGCAGGGCAACAACGTGTTTAGCGTCACGCCCAGCTTGACCACCAGCTTTTCGATCGACGGTCAGGATCCGCCGCCGGGCACCTTGCCGCCGGATGGCGATACGCTGGACGTGCGGTTGACCGGCACCAGCGGCGCGGTGAACACTCCAGGCGGCCCCGGAGACGGCACGATCACGTTCGCCAGTGCTCATCAACCGATCGGCTACACGAATATCGAGCAATTTGTTCCGCCGCCGGACTGCCACGGTGCCGCCGATCAGCATTTTGGCGGTGGCTGCCAGTGCGGGAGGCACCAGCAAGCCGCTGGTGCGCGTGTACGACGCCACGACCCACGCTTTCATGTACCAGTTCTATGCATACGAAGTGTCGTACAAAGGCGGCGTGCAAGTAACGACGGCAGACGTGAACGGCGATGGCACTCCGGACATCATCACCGCGCCCAATGCGGGCCGGGTGGCGGAGGTTCGCATTTTCGACGGTACCGACGGCAGCTTCCTGGGTAGTTACCAACCCATCGCTGGCTATAAGCAGGGCTTGTACCTGGCGGTGGGGGACGTCGATGGTGACGGCCAGCCGGAAATTATCACTTCGCGGCAGCGGGGGCTATCGCAGGTGCAAGTGGCCGCTGTTGATACTTCGATTATCATCACGCCGGGCATTTTGGTCTTCCAGCCGTATGATAAGAAGGTGGTTAGCGGCGCAGTGGTTGCCGCGGCCGACGTGGATGGCGACGGGCGTGCTGAAATCATCACTGCGCCGGGCGTTGGCAACGTGGCGACTGTCAAAGTTTTCGATGGTCAGACTGCGACGTTGCTAAGTCAGTTCCTTGGCTTCGAAAGCACGTTCAAGCGCGGCGTTTCGATTGCCGCCGGCGACGTCGACGACGACGGAAAGGCGGAGATTATCCTCGGGGCCGGTGCCGGCGGCCGTTCCCGGGTGCGGGTGTTCGACGCCAACTTGGGTGTTATGCTCAAAGAATTCCAGGCTTACACCACCGGTAACATCAACGCGCCGGTCCGCTTGGCCGTGCATGATTCGATTCATGGCGAACAACCACTTTCCACCGGTGCCCATGAAGTGACGATCTACACCGGCCAGGGAATTGCCGGCGCGACGCACGACATCCGCGCCTTCGATCCGCTTTCGGGATCGGAGGTGGACGACTTCTTAGAATCCAGCATCGATCTGCGAGGCGGTGTGTATCTGGGCTAGAGGCGGCGCAGCTGCGTGCCTGACGGCGACAGAATCGACGTGACCGACGGCCGCGTTCGGCCAATCAGGCACCCAATCAGATTTTCAAAGCGTTTCCTGTTCGCCTGGCTAAGGAAGCGCGCTGATCAAACGAAATCCCTCAGCGCCCCGCCTCAGCCGTCACCGTTCCTCAATAGCTAAGAAAACACCCAGGCAATCCTTGCCTGGGTGGCTTGCGCCAATGAGCTGGGCAGCCATCGCATCCGTTAGAGGCCTGCCCATTCACCGGCCAGCAAGTTGCGGGACGTGTCCCGGTCCACCCGCAATTCACGCAACCAGCGCGCGAACTGATGGACCAAGAGTCCCGCAGCAATACTGGCGGCATTGATCGTACTGCGCGACGTGCAGCTGCCCTGCTGCGCTTCGGCACTGGCAAAGAGCGTTGAGCTGTAGTGCCTGCGGGTGTCGGGATCGGCAGCCGCCAGGATCCGCAGCACTTCTCCTAGCATCCGGCCGTCGGCCCAAAAGCGACAGTTCTTAGCGGCGGCCCTCCAGATCGCAGCGCGCGTGTCCATGGAATCCACGCAGCAAAACATGATCTCTGACAGTGACAGCCAGGGCCGAAAGCGATCGCAGACCGCTTCGACTTTGATCGCCGGATCCAGGCTGGCAATTGACCCAGCAGTGGCTGCCACCTTGGCCTGCCCCAAATCCGCCTGGCAGTATCCCTGAGTCGTGATATTGCCAGGTTCGACCGTGTCGAAATCCACGAGTTGCAACCGCGGCACACCCAGGGAAGCCAACTGCAGCGCCACTGGACTATCGCCAGCCGTTTGCCGCCAGCGACCACCAGGCATGGGAGGAGGAGTACTGCACCCAAGGGACGCTTCTCTAAAGCCCTTCGCGCGAAGATTTGTCGATTGTGCCGATTAGCAGCCCTACTAGCGAGAATATTAAACGTGCGAACGTCTGCACGCTGAACTACACGCTCGCGGCCGCGCATTGAACGGCCGCTACAGCTGCTTGACAGTTTTGGCCAAAGCCCTATCATGAAATTGTGCCCATGGATGGGTTTTTTCTCGGAGAACAATCAAGAGGATTTCTGACTCCGCTGTTTGATTCGTCGATCTCAGATCCACGCGTCTAGCTGCCAAGTTGGGGTTGCCTGAGTCGCGCTGGCGCAACGTGAGCAGGCCGGCAGCCGTAGCCATGAATTCATCAATGGATGGATGCGGCAAATGGCACAGAAGCTTGCGAGGACCGGAGTGGCGCTCACGCAGTCAGCAGCTTGAAGGTTACTCCGGCCATGAACGCAGCCTGGAAAGGATTCCAAAATGACCGGCGCTCTCTGCACTTACGTCAAGCTTTGTCGAACATTCGACTTGCCCGCTCCGTGGAATGAGTTAGGCCCGGATCAATATGTCCTCGTGGGGCCAGCCAATATCGACGACGTGTTGCGCAACTGACTTCGCATCATTCCGAGCAGGATCTTTTGGAGTCGGGACTCGTGCATCGCCACGACCACGGACACCTCATGTTGCATCCGCATCTGGCGGTGCCGGGGGTGACAATGGTGGCACTCATCGATCCGCTTTCCAACGATGTCTACGACCTCCTGACTGAGCAAGGTTGCCTTAGGACCGCGCAGTGTCCTCTGCTCGCCATGCTCGCTGACAAACATACGCGCAAGCGCTCAGTCACACCAGCGGTCAACTGATTCTTGCGGCCGATCTGATCGATACGATCCTGCTGCGAGGTTTAGGATTGCCGGCCGCGCCGATTTTCGGCATGGATAAATTGGGGGAGCAGGACGTGGCCCGCTTACAGGAGCTATTCGAGGTCGAACCGTACTGGAGCGGCCTACAACCTAACTCCACTGCAGCCACAACCACACCAGCTGGCCAAATGGAGCACCGCGATGGTCCAGGCGGCAAGGACGAACAGCCCGGTGCCGCCCGCGAACCGACCGCGCCGACTGACGGACCAACTGGCTCCTCCGAATCCGCGCCGCCGACGTCGAGCTCCTGCAGCGATGACCAACAACAGGCTCTCGCCGGCTTGGTCCTCATGAATTGGTCGTTGGCAGCATGGTCGTTGGAAGCGCTCGCGCGATTGGTGATGCCATCAAGTACCTGCAACAACTCGAAGAATTTGGATTGCTTGAATTAAATTTTTTGGTGATTTGGGTCCCACAATCCAAATCTTGGCAGGAGATGGAGTGGGAACTGGCCGGCAAACACTTCCACTGGTGCCGGAACACGATGCTCGAAAGCGTGCAATATGAGAGGAGTGAAATCCAACTTGCGAAAGCAGTCGTGCAGGCGCAGCAGCAGCCGGACGATTCTCTGACAGCCGCAATTGCATCGCTTTACCAGGCGTTGCTAGACGAATCCACCGGAGAAGCCAGTCGACAACGTCGAAAGGAGGCGCTGGCCAACTATCGGAAGGCGCACTGGACTCATGTCCTGCAACCGCTGTTTGAGCAGATCTCTGCCCTGATCGATCCTCTGGAGCGCACGCTTCAAAGTCAGTTGGCGATCCTGTACGACGTGTTACACGATAAAGCGCTCGCCTTACGGAAACGCCAGTTCGTCGATGTTTACCAGCCACCCGACCATCGCGATAAGACGATCACAGAATTGCTGGCGATAAGCGGCCAAATTGTTCAGATATGGAAGGAACTCAGCCGATGCAAATCGAGATTCCAAAAGTCAGCGGCGGCAAAGCGCCTGCCGATCACCAATATCCCACGCTTCAACAACTCGGTCTGGACGGCCACGAATTGAGCTCGCTTCGCCATCAGGGATATTTGGAACGCGACAAGCGCTGGCCTACGCACAAGGGCTACTGGCGGTTGCGATTTCGTCAGGGTGGCTCACTGCGGACGCTGTACCTCGGAAATGATGCCGCCATGCTTCGTCGCGTGCGGCAGGAATTGTCCGCGATTCAGACCACGCATCACTGTCGTCGCGACTTGAATCGCGCTGTACGGCGGGGGAAAGCTGTCCTGCGGCAGACGAAAAGACAGCTGACCCCCATTTTGCTCGAATTTGGACTGCGTTTTCACGGTGACACGTGGCGAAAATTTCGCTCCCGGCCACCGACGGGTTAGTTCCCATTCCACATTAGACGAAGGAGTCATTCAACATGGACGTTGAACACACCACTGCCGGCGAACCAACCAACGGTTCGCAAAACGCAGCGGAGCAGGAGCACGAAGCTCCCAGCCAGTCCGAAAATCCGGAATTCGTGAATCAGTTGCAACGAATTCACGATTATCGGATCGAAGTCCTGCGCCGTGTTAACACGCAATCTGCGGTGCTAGGCGCTATGTCTTGCGACCTTACAGAGGCTGGGGCGCATGTTGCTCAGTACGTGTTGCAGGGCTTGCGGGCAGGTGGTTTGGCCGCTGAGGATCCCGCAATATTGGGCAACGGGATCAATCAGATGATCCGACTGGCAAAGCAGAGTGCCCAGATCGCGCAATTGGAAATGCGTACCTCGATCCCCGAATCCGGTCCCGACCAGCGGAAAGGAAAATAAAAACCGAAGAAATTGCAAGTTGCTCCCCAACTCGATCGGGTGGTGGCAGACTGGCGTGGGGGCAACTTGCGCATGCGCATGCAAATGCTTCAGCTATCACCGCCGAAGTGCTCAGATAGACTGCCGTTGGCAACTTAAAAGCTTTCTGCCCCTTGAGGGGCCGCCGAGTGGCAATCAGGCTATTAGCCTTTCCTTGCCGCCATTTTTAATTCCTTATCTACCCTAAAGGCTTGCATTCGCGACGAACGAAACGCCTTAAGTTGTTTGTTTTAAGTGCCTTATGAATTCGCGGTGCTCCGAAGTGCAAATCTTGCCGCCGGGCGCGTCGGGCGGGCGCTCCATTTGGCCATAGAGAGAGTGGTGACAGTTGAAACGAAACGAAATTAAGGAGCTAAGCCATGTTCCGCCACTCTGTGAAACTGACTGCGATTTGCGTATTGTTCGCCGCCGGCGGTGTGAAAGCTGAGATGGTGATGACTCCTGTGGTCGGCGTCGGTGGCTATCCCGCGGCGGTCCAATACGGTGACAACAACGTCCTGGTTCAGCACCATTGCTCGACGGCCAAGGAAGGGGCCCTGCGGGGCTGGGCCGACCTGGTGCGCTCCTACGGCGAAGCAGCGCGGAACTTTGGCGAAGCCAGATGCTATGTGGCCCTAGCTCACGAGCAAGAGCTGCAAAATCATCAACTGGCGGTGGCCCAATATTACGAGCGGAAGGCCATGTACGAAGCCTCGAAGGTGCACCCGGATAAGTTCTACCTGCCCTATGAGACGGTTTCGAAGAGCGATACCCCCAAGCCCGTCACTCCGGTCGTGAGCAATGATGGCCGGATCAACTGGCCGGTCGCCCTGAAGACCGACTCCTGCTGCAGCGCCCGTCAAGCGCTGGAAATCTACTTCAATCACCGCGGTCCTGGCTACAGCACTGGCATCGGCACGCCGGAATACGAAACCGCCCATGCGGCGATCGGCGAGTTGACGAATAATCTGAAGAGCCGCATCACCGAAGTCCACTCCGGTGACTACATGTTGGCCAAGAACTTCCTGAAGAACCTCGAAAAAGCGGCTGGCTAAAGATCCTGCGAATTAGGTGTACCGAACGGGAATCTTGGCGAGTTAAAACTCGTCAGGATTCCGGCGTAAATTCCAATCGTCAGAATTGATGATTGGCGGCATCTTGAACGATGAAACCCTCCGAAGAAAATCGCAGCTCTCGTTTGCCGTAATCGATCGCTAGTCCGACTGACATGCTCTGTTGTGCGCCATAAAGCTATCCATAGGTTGTCAGCGCAAGACGCTCAATCGCCCGTCGCCAAATCTCTCTCAGCCGCCGGGCGGAGGCGCGGTGGGCATGCGGGGCCGGAAACCGCGTGCGGGCGTGCCGGGAATCGGCGCTTTGATCACTTCTTCCGGCGTGAGCGTCGCTGAACCGACCTTCGGCGAATAGCCGATCATGTCCAAAAACTTCGTCAGCGTGATGGTTTCGATGTTCAGCTTCTTGGCTTCGTCCAGCAGCTTGTAGCTGCCATCGGTGGATTTGCCGCCGGCGCTCAGGTCGCCCACTACCATATAGCGCGTGTTGAGGGTGACTTTGCCGACCGGCTTGCCGTCGGGGCCGACCTCGGCGTCGATGATGCCGCCGTTCATGGCGATCAAATCGTGTAATCGCTGGCGGTCGTCCACGCCGTTGCCGTTGAGGTCCATCGCGCCGGCCAGCGCGAAATGATCCTGCTGACCGGGCCGCCAAGCCGGGGTGTAAATGATGTCGCCCGGCAACAGCGGGTGGCTGGGCGAATCCTTCAGAATGCGGCATTCCGCCGTGTGCTGATCGATGATGTTGATGACCTCAATGCTCCCCTTGGGAACGGCCTTGGTCACGGCGGGATTGGTGGGATTATGTGCGCTGACGTCGGTGGTGATCGGATCGTAAACGCTGAAGGTCACGCGTTTATGCAGCCGATCATCGCTGCCCAAATTGATATAGGCGATGCCATCCCGCTGGTTGACCCAGGTGATTTTGCCTTGGGGCACCGCGTTGATGTTGAATTCCTCTTCCACTTCATTCAAGTGCGTTTGCAGTTGGGTGACGTGCGTTTGCGCCTTCGTCAGGACCTTTTCCAGGTCGCCGATCTTGGCCTGGGCCTGCGATTTGACTGATTCCAGTTCCTTGGCCTTGGCGGCGTTTTGGGCCGTCAATTCGCCTTCAGTGGCCCGCACGTCGGTCAATTGCTTCTGAATCTGATCGCGGGCCGCCAGGTAATCCTTGACCGCGTTTTCTTTGTCGGTTTCCAATTTTTGCCTGTCGGCGGCAAAATCGGCGGTTTTCTTGGCCAGCGTGTCTTTGGCGTCGCGCAACTCGGCGGCTTGCTTGGACAGCTCGGTGTTCTTTGCCCGGATCACGCTTTGCTGGCTGTCGACCAGCTTACGATAGTTCCTTTGCTCCTCCGGCAGCTTCCCCACGCCCAAGGCCTGGGCGGCTTTCATATCCTTGTCGAGGTTCTCGGTGATCATGGGTTCCTTTTCGTTGGCCGAGTAACCGCCCAGATACTGCACGAATTTCGCCCGATCGGATTGCAGCGTTTGCACGTCGCCTCTCAGCTTCGTGCTGGCGGTCTGTTCCTCCTTGTATCTTTGCTGCTCGAACTGGAAGTTGCGGAAGAAAATGAACGTGGTCACGCTGAGCATGATCGTGAGCATCACGAAGATGATGAGCGCAATTTGCAAGCCTTGATTTTCACGAGCCGCCATTACCTATTCTCCTCTGGACAAGCCAGTAACCTATTTGGGGTGATAAGATGTTCGCTGCGACGAACCGTGCCTGTCGGGCGATCCATCGGCCGTTTGTAAGATGTGTTGAATGAACAACCTACAGCGAACTCATTGATCTTAATTTGCCCATAAATCACAGTCAAACAACCACCTTGCTTGCGCCTGCGGAACCTGAGGTCGATTCCCTCTGGCCGCTTATGAATTCTACGACACAATCAGCTCCAGATCAGCTTGCCGACTACCGCTGGCTTGTCGCTTCCCAGGCCGCCGGCTGGCTGGCGGAGGCGCACAAATCGCTCCACAATTCAGGCCAAAACGGCCTGGTTCGGCTGGCCGGCCAGTTGCGTGAAGCTCTGTCGGCCTCGCGCGTGCACCTGATTCTCGAGCAGGTTAAGCTGCGCGAAACGGCGCGGGAAAAGTTTCCCTTGGCCGAGCGGATGTTCTTCACCCCGCAAGGCTTGCAGCAGGCGACCGACGCCTGGATTGCCGCTTATAAGGCCGGTCGATTTCCGCGGGGTGAATTGACGGCCGATTTGTGTTGTGGCATCGGCGGCGACTTGCTGGCCCTGGCCGCCAGAGGGCCAGTTCAGGCGGTCGAGCGCGATCCGGCAGCGGCGATCCTGGCCCAGGCGAACGCGCAACTGCAGCCTGAAACGCCCGCGACGGTGCACACGGCCGACGTGGCCGCGGTTTCGCTCGCGGATGTTGCCGCATGGCATATCGACCCCGACCGGCGTCCCGACGGGCGCCGCACCACGAAGGTGGCCCTGCATGAACCGGGCCCAGAAGTTCTGGCCCGGCTGTTGGCTGCATGTGACCACGGGGCCATCAAATTAGCTCCCGCGGCAACGTTCGACGAGCCGTGGTGGGCGGACGCGGAGCTGGAATGGATCAGCCGCGGCCGTGAGTGCCGGCAATTGGTGGCCTGGTTCGGCCGATTGGCGCGCTCGCCCGGCCTGCGCCGCGCCACGATCGTCCGGCGCGATCGTTCAAACGAATCTGCCGAGGCAGAAAGTTTTGTTGGGAAACCAAACGCGGACTGCCCGTTCGCGCCGCGCGGGTCGCTATGTGTTCGAACCCGATCCGGCTGTGTTGGCTGCCAAACTCGAAGGCGCGCTGGCAGCCGATCAACAGCTATCCGGCGTAGCGCCCGGCGTAGCCTACTTCACCGCTGATCGGCCACTTGAGCATCCCTTGCTTTACTGCTTCGAAGTGTTGGAAGTGATGCCCTATCGCATCAAGCCGCTGCGGCAATGGCTGGCGGACCGCAAGATCGGCCGCCTGGAAGTCAAAAAGCGCGGCGTGGTACTGGATCCCGATGAAGTGCGACGGCAGTTGCATGCTCGCGGCGATGGCGAAGCGACAATATTGCTCACGCGAATCGGCGGCCGATCCACCGCCATCCTCGCGCACCGCATGACGGAATAAAACAAGCTCGCCATCGACTACTTGATCGTCTTGATTTTGATCGCCGATTTCGTGGGGGGCGTGACGTCTTCTTCCGTGAACCGCCCCAGGAAGTGCAGGCTGCTGTCGGGTCCTTGGAACCCAAGCACTTGCTCGTCGAGATCGATATCCTGCGACAGCACGCGCCCGGCGTCCATGTCGAAGCGAATCGTGCCTTTGGTCAATCGCTGAATTAGTTGCGATTGAATCTTCGGATTGTTCACCGGCGTGAGCACCTGCGTGGCCACTGAAATGGTTGCCACGTCGTTGGCCACTTTTTCCAGCGTATAGTGCTGCCGGGTTTTGATCAACTTCGTGACGCCGTCTTCCAAGGCGATGGTAATGTCGACCGGCACGTTCCAACTTTCGCCCACGGCGATGGGCACGGCCGGCAGCGGAACCACCATCTGGCTGTTTTGCGGATCGGTGGACGCTCCGGAGCGCTTCTCGACTCGCTTGACGATTTTTCCCGAGGGGTCGATGGTGACTTCCGTCAGCGGCACGCCGACCGATTTGGCCACGCTTTCGTAAGCCGGCGGCGGCTCGGCGTCGGTTTTGCTGTTGTAAGTGATTGCTTCGCGGCCGCTCAGCTTTTGCCGCATGTCGACGCTTTCGACCGAATGCTCGAAGGTGATGTGGCCGGCCGGTTCAACCGAGGTGATGCGCCACACTTTCACCGAGCCGCTGGTGGTTTCCGCCGTTTGTGTGGTGCCGGATATCGTGGTATCGAGCACTACGCGCTGCAACACCTTTGTTTTGATCGTTTCGCCGGGCCGGAATTTGTAGCGCAGTGTGTATTTGGGCCCAGACGGCGGCGCAGGGGCATCGTTGTCGGCCAATGCGGTTGAGGCGGCCAGGCAAGCAATGGCCGCCGCCAACGAAATCAACCACCGACGCGAAACCAAATCACCGGAAGACATCAGAAAGCGACTCCTTTCGCGGCCGTATGCCCAAAGTGACGGTGGAATTAGCGGAATTATCAGCCGATCATCCCTGGTGCAGCCGCCCGCCCCAGCCAAGTTTTTCGCGCAGCGTGCGGTAGTAGCTGCGGCCGGGCACTTCCAGCAATTTGAATTTCGGCTCGGCCCGTTCCACGCGCACCCGATCGTCGGTCTGCAGGGAACACAACGGCAATCCATCGACCACCACGGCCGTTCCCTCGTGCGGCCTGCTGACCACGAGCTCGAACACGCGGTCGGCGGAATCGACCACCGGACGGTTGGTAAGCGTGTGCGGGCTGATGGGCAGGAACACGAACGCTTGCAAATCCTTCCGCAGAATCGGCCCGCCCGCAGACAAACTATGGGCGGTGGAACCGACCGGCGTGGCCACAATCAGGCCGTCGCAACTATAGGTAGTCACTAATTCTGCGTCAACGTAAAGATCGACGTCGAGAATCGAGAAGGGCCGCCCGGCCAAAATGCACACCTCATTGAGGCCCAGCATGCGTTGGTGCGATTTGCCGCCGCGCAGCACGGTGCATTCAAACATCAGGTGCTCGATCACCCGACACGGCTGTGCACCTAGCCGTGGTAGCACATCGAGAAACTCGTGCGGCGAAAGGTCCGCCAGAAAACCTAATTTTCCCAGGTTCACGCCCAGAATCGGCAACTGGTGATAGCCCATCTGATGCGCCGCCCGGAGGATTGAACCATCGCCCCCCATGACAATGGCGATGTCGGCCTCGATCTTCGACAGATCGGCTTTGAACTCCAGATCGAACAGCACCAGGTCGGTGGCTTGTTCGACCATGGGGCGCAGACGCATCGCCTCCTCGGCAATGCTTGGCTTCTCGCCCATGGCGAGCACGATCACACGAGGACGTTTCTGCGCCACAGTCGAGCTCGTCTGGAATTAGGCCTGCACTAAAAGAAGATCGATGCTACACCAATCGATCATAGGTTACGCCGATTGTCGGCGGCAAGCGCAGATCGCCCCTCGACATTCCGACGCTGCGGGCGTTAGCTCACTTGGCGCTGCGCCACTTCGCCGAACGAGCCCACTCGCTCGGCCAGTTGGCGGCAGGTGCGCGATGCCGGCGGCATCCAAGCCCAGGTCCGCCAGCAATTCGCCCCGCTCGGCGTGCTCGATAAAGCGGTCAGGAATGCCCAGCCGCGCGATGTGGGCGGCAATCAATCCCGCGTCGGCCGCCGTTTCCAACACGGCGCTGCCGAAGCCGGCCATCAGCGCGGCTTCTTCCACCACCAGCAAGAACGGGCTGGTTTCGATCGCTTTCAAAATCGTTTCGGTATCCAACGGCTTGACGAAGCGGGCGTTGATCACGCCGACATCCAATCCCTCTTCGCGGAGCGTCGCGGCGGCTTTCAGGCAATTGGTTAGCAGCGTGCCGCAGGCCAGGATCATGCCGTCGCGGCCCCAATCGAACACTTCTGCCCGCGCCAGTTCGATGGGCGTGCGCTGGCGCGGCGCGAGCTTGGCAACATCTTCCGCGGGGGCTTTGGGATAACGAATGGCCACCGGCCCCGGGAACGTAAGCGCAAAATCGAGCATCGGCGGCAAGTCGGCCGCGTCGCCCGGCGCCAGCACCACCATGTTCGGCAGCAGGCGCAAGTAGCCCAAATCGAAACAGCCGTGATGCGTGGGCCCGTCGGGCCCGGTCAACCCGGCGCGATCCATCAAGAAAGTGACGGGCAAATTCTGCAGCGCGACCTCCTGGAACAACTGATCGTAGCTGCGCTGCAGGAATGTGCTGTAGATATCGACAATCGGCCGCAGGCCCGCCTTGGCCTGCCCGGCCGCGAAGGCCACGGCATGCGATTCGCAAATGCCCACGTCGAAGAAGCGCCGGGAAACGCATCGCGGACCTTTTCCAGCTTGTTTCCCTGGCACATGGCCGCCGTGAGCACCGTGACGCGCGGATTGCGCTGGAGTTGATCGTGCACGGCGCCGCTGGCAATATCCGTATACGCCTTCGACGTACTGGCCTTGAAGTTGATCACCTTTTCGTCGGCGCGTTCAAACGGGGCAGGGGTATGGAAGTAGACCGGGTCGGCCGCCGCCGGCTGGAAGCCGTGCCCTTTTTCCGTCACAACGTGCAACAGCACGGGTCCATCCACGTCTTTGACCATCTTCAAATATCGCAACATCGCCGGAATGTTGTGCCCTTCAACCGGCCCGACGTAGCGGATGCCGAGCGATTCGAACAACATGCCGCCGTGCAGGCCGGCTTTCACCGATTCCTTGAACTGAAACAGCAGTTTTTCCACAGGGTCGCCGACCACCGGCATGTGATTCAGAATGTTCACGATTTGCTGCTTCAGGCCCGCGTAGGAGGGATTCATCCGCAGCCGATCGAGATACTCCGCCAGACCGCCCACGCGCGGACAGATCGACATTTTGTTGTCGTTGAGCACCACCAGCAGTTTTTTCTTCAACCCGGCGGCGTTGTTCATCGCCTCGAAGACGATGCCGGAGGGAAATGCGCCGTCGCCGATCACCGCCACGCAGTGCCGATCGCCTTGGCCTGTCAGATCGTCGCCGCTTTTCATGCCCAGCACCGTCGACACGCTGCAGCCGGCGTGGCCCGTCATGAACAGGTCGTAGGGGCTTTCGGCCGGATTGGGGTAGCCCATCAGGCCACCCTTGGTCCGAATGGTCTGGAAATCCTTGTAGCGGCCGGTGATCAACTTGTGCGGGTAAATTTGATGGCCGGTGTCCCAAATCAGCCGGTCGTGGCTGAAATCGAACACCGTGTGCAGCGCCAGGCACAGTTCCACCACGCCCAGGTTGGAGGCGAAGTGCGCCGTGCGGCTGGTGACCAGGTTGCACAGCGCTTCGCGCATTTCGTCGGCCAATTGCTCCAGTTGAGCTTCGCTAAGGCCTTGTAAGTCGCGCGGCGAGTTGATCTGCGAGAGCAATGTGTCCATACGGTGTAACCAATCAATGTAACTTGCCGATCACCGCGAATTCAAACCCAAAACGCGTCGAATTTATCGATTTCTTTCCAGCACGTATCGGGCCAGGGCCTCCAAGGCGGCTCGTTTTTCTCCCAAGGGCGCCAGCGCCGCGCACGCTTCTTCAATCAGTTGTTCCGCGCGGCGTTGGCTTTCCTCGATCCCCAATAATGACGGAAATGTCAGCTTGCCGTGTTGCTGAATCTTTGCCCACCCGCTTGCCCATGGCCGCTTCGTCGCCGCGCACATCCAGCAAATCGTCGGCGATCTGGAATGCCAGGCCGACGCTGCGGCCGTAGCGCTCCAGTGCGGCTTGCTGTCGATCGTCGGCCCCGGCGACAAAGCCTCCCAGCCGCAGCGAGACCAGAAACATCGCCCCGGTCTTGCGACGGTGCACGGCTTCGAGCGCGGCCAGGTCGCCAGCGGAAAACTCGACGGCCAAATCGTCGGCCTGCCCGCCCACGAGCGCCGTGGCGCCGGCCGCTTCGGCCAGGGCCAGGCAACAGCGTGCCGCAGTTTCCGGCGGCTGAATGTCTCTGGCCAATACCTCGAAAGCCAGCGCCAGCAGAGCGTCGCCAGCTAAGATCGCCACCGCTTCGCCGAACGCCTTATGGCACGTGGGCCGCCCGCGGCGCAGGTCGTCGTCGTCCATCGCCGGCAGGTCGTCGTGGATCAAAGAATACGTGTGCACCATCTCGACGGCGCAAGCCGCCGGCAGGGCAGCATCCCAATCGCCGCCGCAAGCTTCCGCGGCGAATAGCACCAAAATGGGCCGCAACCTTTTGCACGGCGCCAGCAGACTGTATCGGATCGCCTCGCGCAATTGCGTCGGGCAATCGGCCGGCAGCTCGCAATAGCGCTCCAAGGCCGCGTCGATCTGCCGGCGCGCGGCGGCCATTTGTTCCGTCAAGATCGTGGCGCCGTTGGAGATCATGGCTTGATTCTAAAACAGGCTGCCCGGTTCGTCGATTGTTTCGGGAGATTGCTCGGCGGCGACATTGGGCTCTGCGGCGATTTTCTTCTTGCCACCGCGTCGCGCGCGCGGCAAACCTTCCTCACGACTGCTTGCCGTCGCTTCGTGATCAAACGGTTCCGTGACCGCGTTTCCGGCCGCGTCGACCCCGGCCAGCAATTCGATGCGCCGCTCGGCCTGCTCCAGCATCGTGTAGCACTGCTTGAGCAGCTTGACCCCTTCTTCGTAGCGCGCCAGCGACTCGGTCAGCCCCAACTTGCCCTCCTCCAAATCGTGCACGATCTGCTCCAACGACGAGAGCGCGTTTTCAAAAGGCACCGGCTGGCTGCCCGATGTATTCTTGCTAGCTTCGGCCAAAGCAGTGCTCCCTGATGCTCTATTCCAATCGCTCGACTCGGCTCACCGCCCCGCCGTGGGCAAAGCGTGTTTGAATCGTCGCTCCGACTTCAAGCTGATCGGCGCTGGTCACCGTCCGTCCGTCGCTGGTGCGGATCGTCAAACTGTATCCTCGAGACAATACTCCCAGCGGGCTGAGCGTATGCAGGCAACTCGCCAGCTCGGCAGTGCGATGCCGCGCTCGCTCCGCGAGCACACCCATTGCCCGGCCGGCCCGAGCGTGCCACAGGTCTAATTGTTGCGACAACTCATGCACCAGGTCAAACGGTTTGCGCAGTGGGCGACGAATGGCGATCGCTTCCAATCGTCGCCGGGCTTCTTGGGCACGGCCCCGGAGCGCGGAGGCCAGGCGAGTTTGCCGGTCGCGCAGAGTGGCTTGGATTGCTGGCAGAGACGGCACGACCCGCTCCGCCGCTTCGCTGGGCGTCAGTGCCCGCACGTCGGCCACCAGGTCGGCCAGGGTGACGTCGATCTCGTGTCCCACGGCGGACACCACCGGGATGCGCGACGCATGGATGGCGCGCACCACCACCTCTTCGTTGAACGACCACAAATCTTCCAAGCTGCCGCCGCCGCGGCCGACGACCAGCACGTCGATCGGCTGCGATACTCGATTCACATTCGCGATGGCCGCGGCGATTTCCTCTGCCGAGCCGATGCCTTGCACGCGCGCCGGGACAATCAGCACATGCACCCCATGCCAGCGCCGGGCAAGCACCTCCAGAAAATCGCGCACCGCCGCTCCCGTCGGACTGGTCACGAAGGCGATCCGCCGCGGGAACGGCGGCAGCGGCCGCTTGCGCTCCGCGGCAAACAACCCCTCGGCCGCCAACTTTTCATGCAGTTGGCGGAATTTCAGTTCCAGCGCGCCCAGGCCTTTTAGATGCAGCTCGTCAATGATCAAGCTGTACTGCCCGCGCGGCGCATACACGTCCAAATGCCCGCGGACGACCACCTCCATCCCGTCGTGCAATTCGCTCTTGATCTCTTGCGCGGTGCTCTTCCAAATCACGGAGCGCAACTGCGAGTGTTCGTCCTTGAGTGTGAGATAACAATGCCCCGACGGGCTGTGGCGGTTGAAGTTGGAAATCTCGCCGGTCACCCACACCAGCGGAAACCCGGTTTCCAATACTTCCTTCAGCACATCGGTGAACTGCGAAACCGTGAGCACCGGCGGCGAATCAGGGCGGATTGAGGGATCGAGAGCCACGGCAAATCAGCAAGAACCGTAGATGGACGCAGATGAACGCAGATAAGAATTGTGATCAAATGCGGACGAGCCGCAAGTGGCCATTGTCAGCCGCTCAGCTGCGTGAATCGGCGTGTATCCGCGGTTTGCTTGAAATGCGGCGAAGTAAGAGTATGCGGCTCGTCGTACCGCAGGTTTCGCCAGATTGGCTCGCGCCGCAGCGGCACTTCTTCCACCTTGCGCGTGCCCGATTCCGCCCAGGCTTCGGCTTCTAGCGTGAGCCGGTTGAGTAACCGATCGACCTGCCGGCGATAGTGTTCGATTCCTTCGCGATCCAATTCCGGCGGCACATGAATTTCAGGACTGACGACCGCCCGGGCCCGGGTGCCAGGGCGCGGCACGGCGTGGCGGTCCCACGTGTTCAGCCGCCAGGGGCGATTGTAACCGAAGCCCATTGCCACGATGGGTAGTCCCAGCTTGGACGCCAGAAACACGGCGCCCGGCGCCAGCACACGCCGCGGGCCGCGCGGGCCGTCGGGCGTGATGGTCAAATTCATCGTCCGGCTGCGTCGCACCAACTCGCGCAGTGAGGTCATGCCGCCGCGATACGAGCTGCCGCGCACGAATGCAAAGCCCATGTGGTAGGCGGTGCGCGTGAGGATATCGGCGTCGTGATGGCGGCTCAACAGCATCGTCAGGTTGCAGTTGCCGCGCAGATACAGTGGAAACAGGATGTACTCGTGCCAGAAGATGTAGATTTTTTGACCGGAGTAAGTCGGCTTCACCGGATCGACCGATTCGTCGTAATAGGCGCACTTGTACTCGAGCGAACCCATCCAGCGGCGCACGGCGGCGGAGGCCATCAGCCCGCCGAAATTGATCGCAAATTGATTCAGCAACCTCGCCATGAGGCATCCTTGCCAAAAGCCCAGGGGTTGCAACCCCTGGATTTAGAGCGATTCAACAAGCGTCATCCCGCCCACTCGCCGCTAAAAACTTCCGCGGCCGGGCCGGTCATATAAACATGATTGTCGGTTTCGTTCCACTCCAATTCCAAATCGCCGCCGGGCAGATGAGCCAGAATCTTGCGTCCCGTGCGGCCGGTCAGCACACCGGCCACACACACGGCTGCCGCGCCGGTGCCGCATGCTAGCGTGATGCCGCTGCCCCGCTCCCAGGTCCGCATGGTCACTTCCCGAGGTGAATGGACCTGCACAAAGTGAACGTTGATGCGATTGGGGAAAATCTCCCGGCGTTCGATTTTCGGTCCAAGTGCTTCCAGGGGCACTTTTTTGACATCCGCGCAATACAACACCAGGTGCGGATTGCCCATTGAGACGCAGGTCATGCGCGGATCGATTCCCGACTCCGTGAATTCTCGCATGCGATCCGAGTCGGGCGGCGAATAGTCCACAACTCGTTCGCCTGGCAGCGTCGTCGGAATCTTCGCCGGCTCCAGGATCGGCTCCCCCATGTCGACGCGCACCCGCTGTACCTTGCCGTCGGCAATTTGCAAATCCAACGACAGTACCCCGTTGCCCGTTTCAATCTTCAGCGTCGGCTTTTTGGCGATGCCGTGATCGTAAACATACTTGGCCACGCAGCGCACGCCGTTGCCGCACATTTCGGCTTCGCTGCCGTCGGCGTTGAACATGCGCATCCGGGCATCAGCTTGTTTCGATGGGCAGATGAGAATCAGCCCGTCGCCCCCGACGCCAAAGTGCCGGTCGGAAATTCTCTTCGCCAGTGCCGCCGGATCGGCCGGCGCTGGCTGCGCAAAGCAATCGACATAGACATAGTCGTTGCCGATGCCGTGCATTTTGGTAAATCGCATATGAGTGGGGGATTCTATGTCCCTCATCCAGACAGATCAATGAGACGCCCGTTGGTTCCCGAAGGACCGCGCGGGGCAGAGGGCTTTTCCTGTTTCTGATGGTCGGCGCCGGTCGCAGGTTCGCCCGCGGCCGGCAATTGCCAAGGCTGCCGGCCGTCGCCGTAGCGATCCTCGGTCGTCTGTTCCTCGCCGTCGGTTTGGCCGATTCCCGCGGCCTGATCCGCCTTGGCATCGTATTGCACGCCGCGCTGATGAACGGTCGATTCCCGTTGCGCACGATCGGTCTCTGGCCCTTGCGACTGGGCCAAGGGCGCTCCGACGGCGCTTGTGGGCGAATTGATTGGTCCGATATCCATTGTTTTCACCGCCTGTTTTCACCGCCGTTGTGTGTCGTCGCTTGGCGGCGCTGGTCGCATTCCCTGCGGAATCAGCGTTCGCTCGCCCGGCTGCATCCCTCCCTGAATCGACTGCAGCGCCTCGGTAATTTTCGGGAACGCCTCGCGCTTCGCCTTGGGATCGGCCAGCGTGCCTGTGATCTTGATCTGCATGATCTGCTCGCTGGCGCCGCCCATCATGCGTTTAAATACCGGCAGTTCCAAGTCGCTGCGGCCGACCACCGAATGCAGCGTCAAGGAAATATCGGTATTGAGGTTCATTTCCCCCTTGCCCAGCAGGCTGATGGCGTCGCCGCTGAATTCGATGTTGTTCAGCAGCACATGCTCTCCGTCGAGCTGGAATTTGATGTCGCTGGTGGTGAACGCACTATTGTCAGGCGGCTTGAAGTTCAGCACCTTCAACAGCGCCACCAACACCGGCAAGCGATAGATATCGGCATCGTGCAGCCTGACTTCCCCTTTGCCGCGCAGCGTGTGCAGCCCCGCCGCGTTGCCGTTCAGATCGACTCCCGCTTCAATTCTTCCCTTCAGCGATTGGCGGCCGGGAATAGCTTCGGTGCAAAACCGCGCCAAGTCGGCCTCCGCGATGGCCACCTGGGCGGTGTAGCGGGGCGTTTCTTCCAGGCTGACGGCGGCGTCGGCCGTGACCGTGCCGCCGTAAGCCTGCGCCAAAATGTGGCGAACCGGCTGGTTTTGCGATTGGCTTAATGCCCCGGAACCCATCACGACCTGACGATCGTCCAACCAGAAGGGCCCCTTCACGGCGGTGAATTGAAAGCCGTTCCACGTGACCGAATCGACGTTCAATTCGCCGTGCGATTGGAAGTGTTCGCCATCGCACTGGCCACTGAGCCCCACGCTGCCGTTGACGTTTTTCAAATCCAACCCGGCGCAGTCCGGCCTGTTGCAGATCGAATTCCACGTTCCACGCCGTGCGCAGTTTGCAATCTTCCGGCGTTGGGACGGCCGCGGGGTCGGCAGGCGGCGGCGAATTGCCCCACCAATCTACCGCGCCGCTCAAGCCCACTAGGCCGGTCGGATTGAGCCGCTCGGCGGCCTTGCGCAGGCGCGAGGGCAGCGCGGCGATCAAATCGCGATCCCGATCCAGCCGCAGGCGATCGACCGCCAGATTCTCCAATCGCATGTGCCAGTTTCCATCGGGCGTATACTCGCAGTAGCCGCCGGTGGTCAGGCTGGTGCGTTCATGAATGGCGCGGACGTTTTCCAAATTGGCCCGCCCCTCGCGGAAGCTGATCGACCCCTGCAACTTTTCCAACCGGTAGCGAAAGAAGGTGGGTTCGATCGACACGCTGTCGCCCACTGGCTCCACGCGCGTCGTCACGCTCAGCTTCTTGTCGGCCGAACGGTAGCTCACTTCGCACAATTCCAAATTGAACGAACCCTTGGGCCGCAGTTCGTTCCACAACCGCTGCATGTGCGGATTCAAGGCGTCACGCAGCTCTTCTTCCAGGCCGATGTCGTGGCCGCGGAACTGGAGGAACAGATCGAAGCCGTCGGGCACGGGGGTGAGCCGCCCTTCGCCGGTGACTCGGCCGCTGTGGTTGGTGCCGGCCAGATCGCGGAAGGTCCAATGGCCGTCGATCATTTCCAGCGTGCCGGTGACGTTATACATCGGGTAGCGGAATTTGTCGTAACAGAAGGTCGAGCGGTTTAGCGTGACCACCAGATGCTGGTTCATCACTTTCTGCTGCGGATCGTTGCGCTGGTTGCGCACCCAAAAATTGAAGGTGCCCGCCGGGTTGAGCGATTGCACCACCGCGCTGGATTTCGGCTGGGCGGCCGTCATGGCGGCATACAGATTCTGGTCGAAGGGCACATTCTCGCCATGCAGCTCCACGCCGCCGGTGAATTCGGGCCCCGGATTGAAAAACTCGCCGTCGATTTTTACCGGCCGCCCGCCGGCATAGGCGGTCAAATTCAAAAGCAGCCGATTTTGGTTGGTCTGCGAGTCGCTCTTGAGCGTCAGAGTTCCGGTGCCGCGATCGAGTCGATACGGAAACTTGTAGAACATGAACGAAACGTTCAGGCAATCCACGACGCCATCGAGCCGCCAGCGCGAGCCGTCGAATACCAGCCGCATGGCGCGCACATTGATTTCGCCCGCGGGCAAAAACTTGTGCCACTGTGCGAGCAGCCTTTCCGGCAGAATCGCTTCCCATTGGCGGCCGATCAAAAGATGTGATGCTTCGCCTTCAATAATCACCGGCGCCCCGGACTGGTAGCCGTCGATTTGCGCACGCAGCCCGATTGTGGTAGGTCCGTTTCGGGCGGAAAGCTTGTCGATGACGACGCCATGGTTGTCGGCATGGAAATCGATTTGCATGTCGGCCAGCGCCTGCGGCAGCCGGGAATCGTCGAAGCGGCCGGAAAGCTAGCTGCCCCTTGACGGCAAACTGCACCTGCTGCGGTTGCGTGGGATCGCTGCGCAGGTGGAAATCCAATTTGGCTTGGCCGCGCAGCGGGGCCAGCGGCGCAATGCGCGCTGCCTGGTCGGCCGGCAGGACCGACATCAGTTCCGGCGAAACATCGATACCGGCGAGCGAGCCGCTGAGGTCGTAGGCCCCGCCGCGCTGGAATCGGCCGGCGATTTCGATTCGCTGCACGTGATCGGCCGACAGCCAGCCCTTGACGATCGAAGCGTTGGAGGCGCTGGAGTTGTTTCCCGCCGCGGGCTTGATCTCCAGATTGATGTCGCGCACCGTGAACGGCGTGGGGGGGTTGCGCTGCGGATCGACCACGATCAACTGGCCGTTTTCGATGCTCATGTCGGGCGAATGATCGCTGAGCTTCGGCAGCGGCAGCAATTGGCTGGTGGTCCAGGTACCGTCGGCCAGACGCAGCGCCTGAATTTGCGGGTGGCGGACGATGATCCGCGTGAACACCGGTTCGTGCCGGATCAGTTCTTTCCAGTTGGTCTGGCAGCAGAGCATCATTTCGTCGAAGTACGCCAGCTCGCCTTCCGTCCCGCCGATTTGCGGATCGGAAATCAGCAGGCCGCGGACTTCGATCCCTTTGCCGTCGATCAATTGCGCCGAGCGCACGGTGACTTGCAGATGGGGATAACAGGCAGCGAGCTTGGCCTGCACCCGCACGCGGATTTGGTCGTTCAGTTGGGTGTAGAAATAGAATCCCACACCGACTGCTGCCACGAGCGCAGCCAGCAGTCCCCATTTGAGGGCGAACCAGCAGGCGTTTACCAAATCGCGCACTGGAGGAGCGAATCCTTTCGCTGGACGATGCCGATGCGCAGCATCAAACGCTTTCGCGCAGCCGCATCGGCAGCCACCGTCCACATGCGC
Organism: Pirellulales bacterium; assembly: GCA_963773925.1. Lineage (GTDB taxonomy): Bacteria > Planctomycetota > Planctomycetia > Pirellulales > JADZDJ01 > CAVRAW01. The sequence goes on along the minus strand of CAVZDC010000002.1, from coordinate 71,580 downwards.
GCAAACTTCATGCGCCTCCGGCACTTCGGGCCGGAAAAATGGCCGCGTATAGTACGGAAAGCTAGCAGCGCCGGTCAAGGCGGAGTGGCGTGCCAGCAGGCGGCAGGCAGCGGGCGGCATGCAGAAAGCAGAGGGCAGAAGGCAGAAACGCTAGCGGCATTTTGGCCGCAGAATGAGCACGTCGCTTCGCGCTGAACGCCGGATATTGCCGGGAAATGTGCGGCTGGGTGATGACTGCGAGGCGCCGGCGGGCATTGCCATCTCCGCTAGCGCGTCCCACTCGCCAAAGCCCATCGCTTGCACCGGCCAGCCCATGTGCCGCCACAGAGCCACGAACATTTCGCGCACCAAATGACGATTGGCGGCAGCCAGCGGCGCGATGTTCAATCGCACTTCGTCGCCGTGGTCGCGGCGTGGCAAACATCGCTGCAGCAAATCATCGGCCATGTTTTCGATCAGCTCTTGCGCGTCGCCGGCCAGTTGCGCCATCCGCACGATCGCTTGATCGACGTCGGCACTGAACTTTTCGCGCAAGGTCGGCAGCAGCTCATGCCGAATACGATTGCGCGTGAAATCGACACTCACGTTGCTGGGATCGGTGCGATAGCCTTGCCCAAGTTCCTGGAGATACTGCAGTACCTCGCTACGCCGCACGTCGAGCATTGGCCGGATCAGCGAGGTTGCTGGTCCCAGCGCGCGGGCCCGCGGCATACCGGCCAGCCCCGCCAAGCCGGTGCCGCGCAGCAAGTTGAAGAGCACGGTTTCCACCTGGTCGTCGGCGGTGTGGCCCAGCGCCACGTATCGCGCGCCGGTTTTCTCTGCGGCGGTTTGCAGAAATGCGTAGCGGAGATTCCGAACTGCCGCTTCCACGCCGTCGGCAAACGGCGCGGCCAGTTGCGCGGCGGTGGCTTCTCCTGTTTCAATGCGCAAATCCAATTCCGCCGCCAGCCGGCCGACAAACTCCGCGTCGGCGGCCGAATCTTCCCGCAGGTGGTGGTCGAAATGTGCCACCCTCAATCGTCCCGCCCCGCCCGCCGCTTTCTTCAAGCCGGCCAGTGCCCGCAAGCAGCGCCACGCTATCGGGTCCGCCCGAAACGGCCACCAGTACGGTGAGATCGCGCCACCGGCTCGGGCGGCCAGCGGGCGGCCAACTGCGCTTCCAAGGATGACGATTTACCAGCAGTTTTCATGGACCGATTCTATCCGGTCGTGCGATTTCGGCCGATTTCCGCGAGCGAATAAAAGTGCAGCAAACTCGCGATGTTTCCCGGCTCCTGCGGCCCGAGGTGCACTTCGGTTGCAGTTTGCATCAGGTTTGATACTATCTTATCTATGGGCGCCGACACTGGTTGCGGCCACGGGGGCAATGCCTCCAAGGCCCCGAACGGGCGGCTCCCCTTATCGTAGAGGAAACAAAAACCTGATCGAGTGTTCGCGGCGACGGCCCCAAGCCGCCGGCTACGAAGCATTCGCTGCGGTTTTCACGATTGATTATGAGCCTGTAGGAATGACCCAACCAGCGCGTCTGGCCGGATTTGAGATGAACAATTTCTTAATTTTCATCTGGAATTTGCTGCGTCGGTTTTTACCCCGCGCGAATTGTCCGGCATTGGTCCGTGTGCCCTGTCGGTTGCCCCGCAACTTTGCCAATCCAAACCTGTTCGCTGCGCAGCCGCTCGACATTCGAAGCTTTCTTGGTTGGATACAAGCAGCCCCAGAACATCCTTTATGTCCGCGCCCACCAGGAGTGGCCCGTGGAAGCGGTGGCCCGGCAGGACCTGCCGGCGCCGCGCGTCGCCGGTGATGTTCCGTAAGTTGCCCGGCGCCGCCGAACTTTTGATGTTTCGGCGGCCCGAGATTCCTGCCGCTCGGTCGATCTGACCGTGGTGACGCTTTCTGGCCGCACTTGGCACCGAATGCTGCAGGCGCATTTGCCGATCGCAATCGCCTGCCGCCGGCGCATCCGCCGCAACGCTCGCGACAGATTTACACCGCATCCGCGGGGAGTGTGCGACGTGGATCCAAATGTTGTGATTGCCGTTCTGATTGCCGCCCCTCTGGCGGCGGGCATGACGTTTGTAATTGTTCGGATGTTGGATCGCCTGCGTAAGAAAGACGCAGAGACCGAGGCCAAACGGATTATCGACGATGCCCACCGGACAGCGGAGAACCGTAAGAAAGAGGCCGAGCTGGAAATCAAAGAAGTTGCCATTCAGCAGAAAGCTGCCGGCGAAAAGGAACTCTCGCAAATTCGCCAGGAGCTGCACGAACGCGAACGCCTGTTGGACAAACGGCAAGACGCCGTCGAGCAGCAAGGCGAGCAGGTGCGCAAACAGGAAAAAATGGTGGAAACCACCCAGCGCAAGCTGGCCGAACGCATCGAAGACACCAACCGCCGCAACGAGGAATTGCAAAAGCTCCTGGATTTGCAGCGGCAAACGTTGCACCAACTAAGCGGGCTGTCACGCGAAGAAGCCGCCCGGCGGTTGTTGGAAATGCTCGACAATGAATTGCAGAACGAGCAGGGGGCGCTGATCCAGAAGCATGAAAAGAAGATGCACGAGATCTGCGAAGTCAAAAGCCGCGAAATTCTGGTCACCGCCATCCAGCGCTATGCCGCCGGCCACACCGCCGAAACCACCACCAGCACTGTCGACATTCCCAACGACGAAATGAAGGGACGGATCATCGGCCGCGAGGGCCGCAACATTCGCGCCTTCGAGAAAGCCACCGGCGTGGACGTGATTATCGACGACACGCCTGGCGTGGTCATTATCAGCGGCTTCGATCCCGTGCGGCGGGAAATTGCCCGCACCGCCCTGGGCAAACTGATTGCCGACGGCCGCATCCACCCCTCGCGCATCGAAGAAGTGGTGACCGAAACGCAAGCCGAAATGGAGCAACACATCCAGAAATTCGGCGAGGAGGCGATGCAGGAAGCCGACGTGCCGCGGCTGCATCCGAAAATTATCCATCTGTTGGGCCGCCTGAGATTTCGCACCAGCTACAGCCAGAATGTGTTGCGCCATTCGATTGAAGTGGCATTCTTGGCCGGCATGCTGGCCGACGAAGTTGGATTGGACGGAGCGCTGGCGCGGCGTTGCGGCCTGTTGCACGACATCGGCAAAGCGGCCGATCACGAGGCCGAGGGCGGACATCCTAAAATCGGCGCCGAACTTTTGAAGCGCTACGGCGAAGGGCCGGAAGTGGTTCACGCGGCGCTGGGGCATCACGACGACATCCGCATCGACCATCCGTACACGGTGCTGGTGGCCGCCGCCGACGCCTGCAGTGCCTCCCGACCCGGCGCACGCCGCGAAACGCTCGAGCGCTACATCAAACGGATGGAAGAATTGGAATCGATCGCCAAGGGCTTCCCGGGCGTGGATCAGGCGTTTGCCATTCAGGCCGGCCGCGAGCTGCGGGTGATCGCCAGCTCCAAAGAAACCACCGATCAGTCGGCTGCGAAAGTTTGCCGCGACATCGCCAACGCCTTCGAGCAGCAACTGAATTACCCGGGCGAAATCAAGGTTACCATGATCCGCGAAACCCGCGTGACAGAATTGGCGAAATAATACTTAGCGCGGGGTTAGCGACCCGGGGCAGCGGAACAGGCAATTCACCATGCGGATTCTGTTGATCGGCGACATCGTCGGCAAGCCCGGGCGGCAAATTGTCACTCGCGCCGTCCAGCCGCTGGTGGAGCGCGAGAAGCTCGACCTGGTGGTCGCCAATGGCGAAAATGCCGCCGGCGGATCGGGCATCACCCCGGCGATTTTTCAGGAATTGATGGCCGCGGGGGTCGACGTGGTGACGCTGGGCGATCACATCTATCGCCGCGCGGAAATTACCGAGGTGCTCAACAGCGATGCCCACGTCGTCAAGCCGGCCAATTTTCCGCCCGAGGCGCCGGGGCACGAATTCTTGGTGGTCAAAGCCCGCAGCGGCGTGCCGGTGGCAGTGTTCAGCCTGTTGGGGCGGGTGTTCATGCGGCCGGTGGATTGTCCGTTCAAGGCGGCCGATCGCGTGCTGGCCGCGCTGCCGAAAGACGTGCGCGTGGTGCTCTTGGATTTCCACGGCAGAGGCCACCAGCGACAAGCAACTGATGGGGCGCTTTCTCGACGGCCGCGTGTCGGCCGTGCTGGGTACGCATACTCACGTGGCTACCGCCGACGAATGTATTTTGCCCGGCGGCACCGCCTTCCAGTGCGACGTGGGCATGACCGGCCCGTTTGAAAGCATTTTGGGCCGCCAGATCGAGCGCGTGATGGAAACCACGATCACCTTCAACCCCACGGCGTTCGACGTGGCGACGAGGGACGTGCGGCTGTGCGGCACGATCGTGGATGTCGATCCGGCCACTGGCCGTGCCACCGCCATCCGCCGCCTGATGGTGCGCGAAAACGAATTCACCTAGTCGGCCGTTTGGCTAGGGGTGTGAATTCGGCGCAGGGGGCTTTGTTTGCACGGCAATTTGATTATCCAACCGGCCGGCCCCGTCGGTCTGCGCCGCAATGACTTGCGCGGTTTGCTTCAGGAAATAGGTCGGCACCATTCCGCACAGCGTCAAAGTCCCGCCGCGCAATTCGCACCACACCCGGCGCAGCCAGCGATACTGGCAATGCTGCAGTCGGTAGTTTACTGCTTCGATCGCGCGATCATTGCGCTGGACGGACCCGCCGGTTTCAGTCTGCGGCGTTAGATTTTCGCGTAATCGCATGGCAATTATTCCCATCCGCTTAGTCAACATTTCGACTGCCCCCGGCCGTAACCATCGCACCCGATCGCCGCTTCCTTTTTTGATTGCGGCGCAGCCAGCTTGCATAAATACCGACCGGCGGTATCCTCAAGGTTGCCGGCCGCAACTGCTTTAGAAGGGGAATATTCCGCGGTTCTGTTCCAGTTTTTGTTTTGCAATTGCCGTACCTTGCAAAGGATTTGGCTTAGGCCTTTTTACCGGAGTTGTCTTTTGGCAAACGATCCCGCAAAAATTTAATACGTTGGGCACTAAGTTTGCGGCAACTTTTTTATTTATTCGCCTTTCGAGGTGAGCGCTGTGAATCGTTCGCCGCTTCAGCGACCGAAAAGGTGGACCAAAAGCGCCACAGCACGAACTTTCGTCGGACGGTTTCCGCACGTCGAATAGCGTCGTGGGTAAAATAGTTCGGCCCGCCGCCCCTCGGTTCAAATTATCGTGGAACGAATGGCGCGAAGCTTTGTTGATGAAACAGCTGAATCGCCATTGGGAAGGACCTGCGGTTGAAGTCGTTGTTGCCGACCGCCGCTATCACTTGGGTGGCGGCCATTCGGAAGTCGAAATCACAATTCGTCGGCCGTCGCTGCTGCGCGAGATTTGGCTTTCACCCGTGCTGGCATTCGGCGAAGCCTACATGCGCGGTGAAATCGAAGTGCGTGGCTCGCTCAAAACGCTGATGCGTGCCTTTCATTTGACCCGGCCCGAAGAACTTTCCCCTTGGTATTGCCGATTCGTTACCTGGCTGCGGCAGTTGCCCAGGTCGATTTCACCGCAGCGCGCGGTCGCCAATGCCCGCCACCATTACAACATCGGCAACGATTTTTTCAGTCTGTGGCTGGACCCCACGCTTACCTATTCCTGCGCCTACTATTTGCGCGATACCGACGATTTGGCCACGGCCCAGCGTCAAAAGCTCGAATTGCTTTGTCGCAAAGCCCGGCTCGCTGCCGGCCAAAACTTGCTGGATATTGGTTGCGGTTGGGGCGGGCTATTGATCCACGCCGCCCGGCATTACGGTGTTCATGCCACCGGCATCACCCCGGCGGAAGATCAGGCCGATTACATTGAAGCGCTTGCCCGCGCCGAAGGCCTGCAAGATCGGGTGCGCGTGCTCCGGACCGGCTGGCGCGGCGTCGAAGGAAAGTACGATCGCATTATCAGCGTCGGGATGTTCGAGCACGTCGGACTGAAGCAGTATCGAGATTTCTTCCGCCTCTGGTATGAATTGCTGGCCGTGGGCGGGCTTTCGATTTTGCACACCATCGGCCGGATGCAGCCGCTGTGCACTGATCCTTGGATCGACAAATACATTTTCCCCGGCGGCTATTTGCCGACCCTGGCGCAGATCGCCGCGTTCCGCCGCTGCTTCCGACCTGCAAATTCTCGACGTCGAGAACCTCAAGCAGCATTACGCCCGCACCCTGAACGATTGGTTGGCGAACTACGAGCGGGTGACCGATGCGATTGTTGCCTCTCGCGGTGAAGCCTTTGCCCGCATGTGGTCGCTGTATCTGCACGGCTCGGAGGCCGGTTTCCGCTGGGGCGGCTTGCAACTGTGGCAAATGGTTCTGGCGAAAGACCACCAACACGCATGGCCTTTGAACCGGGAAACGGGCTTAGGGGAAGCGGCGACCGGAGCGCCCGGCAACTTGCCCGGCCCCGAATTGACCGCCCACCCGGCCATGCGGTCGGTGCTAGCTGGGCACTCGTGAGATGCAATCGGCCTTGTAGTGTCGGCTGTGGCCGGCTATCCTCCCGCTCTCTTCTCGCCCGATTCTCTCTTCGAGGGTTTGCGATGGATCGCATTCGCTTGCGCCTGTTCGAACTGGCATCTGTACTAGTCACGTTTGTCATCTTCACCTCGCTGGTCGGCTGCGGATTGATGTCGGTCATGTTGTACAACATGAACCCCGACGATATTCCCGCCGAATTCAATAATTTGCGCGGGAAGCGCGTGGCGGTAGTTTGCCGCAGCGTGCGCGAATTGCAATTCACCGACTCGACGGTGCCCCGCGACCTGATGCGCGAAGTGAACCGGCTGCTGGCGGCCAAAGTGAAGAAGATCGACCTGATCGACGAGCGCGATGTGTCGCAATGGACCGACGAAAATACCTGGCAGAAATTCACCGAGATCGGCAAGGCTCTGAAGGCCGACATAGTGGTCGGCATCGAGCTGGAGCGGTTCACGCTGTATCAGGGCCCGACGCTGTTCCAGGGCAACGCGACGGTGCGCGTGGTGGTGTACGATATGCAAGATGGCGGTAAGCAAGTGTACGAGAAGAGCCTGCCGCGCGTGCTCTATCCGCCCCACACGCCGATCTCCTCGGCCGACAAATCGGAAGGGGAATTCCGCGTGCAATTTTTGGGCGTGCTAGCGGAACAAATCTCCCGGCACTTCTACGCGCATGATTCACGGGTCGATTTCGCCACGGATGCGGCGCTATAGGTCGCAGTGAGCAGGGCGAGGATGCAATTTCGACGTTCGACGGTGTAGTAATCCGCGCACTCCGCCCAACCGCGCGCTGCAAATCCGCGACTTGCGTTCGTTGACGGCGCCATGTGCCATACTTACGATAGGCAAAAGGGGACTTATGAACGACTCCATCGTTTCCAAGCGATCGCCCATTGCGGTTAGCATATTGGCCGTCGCCGTTTCCACTATGGCCGCGCTTGGATGCGAAGTTGCGTACGCTGCCGCCCCCGTGCAGCCGCCGGCCGCATCCGCCAAGCAACTTCCGCCGCCGCAGAACATCACGCTTACCACCCGCGACGGCGTTTCGCTGGGGGCCACCTTCTATCCCAGTCTGTTGGGCAAGGAAGCGGTGCCCGTAATCATGCTGCACCAGTACAAAGGCAGCCGGAACGATTTCAAGGATCTGGCCGCAACGTTGCAAGCCAAAGGCTGCGCGGTGTTGGTGCCCGATCTGCGCGGCCACGGCCAAAGCACCCGGCAGCAACTGCCTAATGGGGGCGAGCGGGAAATCAATGTCGCGCTATTGCGGCAGCAGGATTTCGTGGCGATGGTGGATCAAGACCTCGAAGCTTGCAAATCGTTTTTGATGGATAAGAACAACGCCGGTGAGCTGAACATCAACAAGCTTTGCGTCATTGGCGAGGAGATGGGAGCAGTGGTGGGCGTCGATTGGGCCGCCTGGGATTGGCACTGGCCGCGCTTGGCGACCGGTAAGCAGGGACAAGACGTCAAGGCGCTTGGTGCTCATTTCGCCGCCCTGGGCCTTCAAAGGAATCAACCTGACCGCGGTGGTCAACAACCGCCGCCTGGCCGATCAATGGTCGTGGTTGATCATTGTGGGCGATCAGGATAAAGACGACCTGCGCGAGGCGAAGCGGCTTCATGAGTCGCTGGAAAAATTCCTGCCCACGCCTACTGATCCTGCTCAGGCCGCCGAAAAGCAAGCGCTGTTTTTCGTGCCCATGGCCACAAGTTTGCAAGGCGCGAAATTATTGGCGGCCAAGAAAGACGCCATCGCCACCGAGATCGTCAAGTTCATCGATCGGCGGCTGGCCAAACAGGGCGAGTCCTGGACCGACCGCAAAGGCCCGCTGTGACGATAATGCAAGGGCAGAATGCAGAGGGCACAATTGAGCTGATCGACCGTCAATCGCGGATCGGTATTCTGCTTTCTGCCTTTTGCCTTCTGCCTTGACCGCTCACGGAATCACCAGCACCATGCCCTGGCCGCAGATCGCCGGGATAATGCATCACGCCGCGGTTGGCCTCGAATAAATCCTGATAGTGCCGGCCGTCGCCGTACATTTTGCGGGCGATATCCACCAGGTTGTCGCCGCGTTGCACGGTGTACGTGCGGGGTTTCTTGGCCACCGTTGCCGGCTTGACGGTTGGGGATACCAGGGGCACCAGCGGCGGGGCGGAGGCACTGGCGGTTGCCGCCGGCGGGACAGCATCTTTTGTCGTCGCACTGTCGCCGGCAGGCGCCGCGAAGCGCGACGGCATGCGCAATTCCGCGCCGATCGGCAACACGTCGGGGCTTTCCAGCACGTCGCGGTTGTACTCGAATATTTCCAAGTAACGGTCGGCGCGGCCGAGATATTGCTGTGCCAATTGCGGCAGCGTGTCGCCATCGACCACCTTGTGAGTTTGCTGCGGCGCATTCAAATCGACCATGTCTGCCGCGGGGCGGCCGGCGTTCGAATGGTTGCTCTCGGACGATTCAGCACCGCCAGCCGGTGCTGAGGCTGGCGTCGATTCGGCGAGATGATCCAGCGGTTTCGATCCGAACGGGGCTGTGTCTTGCGCCATCGCGGGTTTGCTAACCGTATCGGCGGCGGCGGCGGATGCTTCCGATACTGCGCCGCCGTGTTTGCGAAACTGCAGCGCCACGGCCAGGCCCACGCCGACCACGACCACGACCAGAGCGATTTTCGTTCGCCAATCCACGCTGTTTCTCCGTGCCATTGCTCGAGAATTGCCGACCAGCGGCGCAAGACTTCGCCATCTCTTAGTATCGGATGGCGCGCGAGCCGGTTTACGCCCTGACGATTGGCATTTGGCGTTCGTGCCAGGCAGGGTCGTTACAGATGCATCAGGCCGCAGAGTTTCACACGCTCCGGCTAGCTACAGAGGCCTAAACACCGCCCGTGGCCGGTACGGCAGTGTAACTGGCCTTTTGAGCCGCTGCCGCCGGCGGACGCCGGAACCATAGCAAAATGGGAGCCGCGATGAATACCGAACTGTAGGTGCCGGTGAGCACGCCGATCATCATGGCGAACGCAAAGGCATGCACTCCCTCGCCCCCGAAGAAGTACAAGATGAACGTCACCAGGAACACGGTGCTGGAGGTCAAAATAGTGCGCGACAGCGTTTGATTCACCGCCTCGTTGATCATCTTGGGCGTAAGGTCGGGACTCTTGCCGCGGATTTCGCGAATTCGATCGAACACCACAATCGTGTCGTTGATCGAATAGCCGACGATGGTCAACAGCGCCGCGACCACTTCCAGGCTGATACGGAACGGGTCGACTTGCAGAAATCCCAGCGGCGCGGCGAGCCAGTAGCTCAGCGCCAGCGCGCCCACGGCGATCGCCACGTCGTGAATCAGTGCCACGATCGCCGCCAGACCGAAAATCAAATTCTGGAACCGAATCCAGATATACAGCGCCACCAGCAGGTTGCTCACGAACAGCGCGTAGTAGGCTGTCGTCTTGGTGTCGCTGGCCACTTTGCCGCCGATGCTGTTGGCTGTGGGAAAGACCGGCGTGTCGTTCAGTTGCTGCTGCACGGTTTTCAACAGCGTTTCCGTCTGCTCTTTGGGCAGGGAGACGTGCACCGTCCAATCCGCCACGGCCAGGCTGCTGCCGGGGGTGTAGTCGGGATCGGGGCTCGATAGATCGAACACCGCTTCGGGCAATTTCGCCGTGGCCAGGCCTTGCTTCAACGTGGCGTCGAGCTCGGCGAAATTGATTTTGTCGGGGAACTTCAAATGCGCCTCGGTGCCGGGTTCCTGCTGGGGCGAAGCGGCCGCGGCACTTGTCGCCGGTTTTTCCGCCGGTTTCGCTTCGGGCTGTGAGCCGCCGACGGAATCAATATCCATCGCATAGGTTTTCAATTGCCCGTCGAACAATTCGTGCAGCTTATCTTTGACCGCCTTGATGGTTTCGGTGTTCGATTTCTCTGCCGCGGTCTTCTCGCCATGATACGAAGTGTCGATGTTGAACTTCGTGTCGTGCTCTTCCCCCGGGCCGCTGGCCACCGCGCTCACGGAGACGTCGGGCAGTGTGGAAACCGTTTTGCGCACTTCGCCGATGTCGGTGGGCTTGTTGAACACGACCTGCACCGAGGTGCCGCCGGTGAAATCGATGCCAAACAGCCCCGCGCTGCCGAACCACCCTAGTTCCCGCGCCACGGCCGCTCCCAAGCCGATCACGATGCACAGGATCGATATGGTGATCAACTTCGGCATCCACTTCACGAAATCGAAATTCGTGTGGCCGAACAGCTTCATCATCTTCAATTGCGTCAGCCAATGTTGCCGTTCGGCAATGTCGAAAACAATTCGCGAGCAGTACACGGCGGTGTATAGATTAAGCAGCAACCCCAGCACCAACGTGGTGGCGAAGCCGCGCAATTGATCGGTGCCGATCACAAACAGCACGATGCCGGTGATCAGCGTCGTGCAGTGGGAGTCGATAATGGTGGCCATCGCGCGGCCGAACCCGTTGCGAATGGCCATCCGCAAGGCTGCGCCGCGTTCGCGCTCTTCGCGCATGCGCTCGTAGATCAGCACGTTGGCGTCCACCGCCATGCCCACGCTCAGCACCAGGCCCGCCAACCCGGCCAGCGTGAGGTGCGCCTTGATCAAAATCACCAGCGCCATCACCAGCACCAAATTCATCAGCACGGCCAGGTTCGCCACGACGCCGGCGAAGCGATAGTAAATCTGCATGAAGATCAAAATGGCGACGGTGCTGATGATCATCGACATCGCACCAGCCCGAATCGTGTCTTTGCCCAATTGGGCGCTGGCGGTGTACTCGGCCACCGGCACTTTGCTGAGCGCCGCCGGCAGGCTGCCCGCGTTCAAAATGTCGACCAGGAACTGCACTTCCTGCTCGGTGAATCGTCCGGTGATCTGCCCGTGATCTTGAATGCGGCTTTGGATTGTGGGGGCCGATTTGATCGAATCGTCCAGAATGATCGCCAGATTGTATTCCAGGCCGCTGCTTTTGTCGGGCACGTGGCGGCCGGTGAGCTCGCCGAACTGTGCCGCTCCGGCCGAGTTGAACGTGAAGTTCACGGAATTGCCGCCAAACTGATCGAAGCCCGGGGAGGCACGCGACAGGTCTTCGCCGCCCACGTCGTACGGATCGATGATGGTCAGGGATTCAACTTCCCCCTTCTTTCCCTGGCGAGTCACGTAGTTGGCGTAGGAGCGCGGCTCCTTGTATTTTTCCGGATCCAGCGGCACCCATTGGGCCACCAGTTCCTCTTTGCCTTCGGCGTCTTTCACGTTGACGTCGCGCCCCGCGGTCTGCTTGGCCAGCTCGATATACGCGCGGCATGTTCCGGCGCGGCGGATTGGCCAGGATGCGGAACTCCAGCGCCCCGGCAGTACTGATCTTGTCTTTAACGACTTCGACTTCCGCCTTTTCCACCTTGGGAATGATCACTTCCACGCGATCGGAGCCCATCCGCCGGACGGTAACTTCCTTCTGGCCGCCGGGATTCACGCGCTTGCCGATGCGGCTGACCATCAAATCCATGTCGGCGATGCCGGTGCGCCGCACGCCGTACACCAGCACTTGCTTTCCGTCGCGCAGCGGGCGCGATTCCAAAACCAAGCTGCGTATTGGGCAGATCTTGCCGCAGCCGGGTGGCTTTCAGACTCTTCCACGCGTTTTTCAATCCGGGCGATTTCCGTGGGATCGGCATTGGGCAGCGTGATTTCGACGTTGCCTTCGGCATTGGCGTCGACTTTGATGTTCGCGCCGCCGTTTTCGCTCAGGTCTTTGCGCACATCGTCGACCACGGTCGATAGATCGGCCGAGGCGGCTTTCGAGGCGTCGACTTCGTACACCAAAATTACGCCGCCGCTGAGATCGATGCCCAACCGCGGCGGCCAGCCGTAGACGCACACCACAATGCCCGCCACCAGCGAGAACAACACCAGCCCGATCCGCCAGGCGTAATCGTTCATCCGCAGGCGCTTGGCGAGCCAGCCGCCCACGATAAACGGCAGCACGATTACCGCGATCGCCAAGACCGCGTAGAACCAACCTTCCTGGTACCACGGCACTTCGACCACGGGCGGCGCCGGCCCGACTGTTTGAGCCTGGGCCAAAAATGGGCGTGAAATATTGAAACGGCGACATAACGTCTTGCATTCCTGTATTGGTTATTCAATCGATCAAAGTGCAATTTGCAGAGTGCAAAATGCAGAATGTGGAAACGTAATCATGCCGACATTTTGCACTTTGCATTTGCATTTACATTCTTCTCCTCTTCCGGTTCCTCGCCCAGCACTCGCGCGATGGCGCTGAATGTGACGTCGATTTTGGTGTTGTTCGCCTCGTCGATCCGCAGCGTCACACGGTCTTCGTCGCGCAGCACGTTGGTCACCACGCCGTAAATGCCGCCGATCGTCACGACGCGATCGTTCTTCTTGATCGCCTCCAACAGCGATTTGTGTTCTGCCTGCTTCCGCTTCTCCGGGCGGAGAATGAGAAAGTAAAACAGCACAAAGATCATGGCAAATGGCAACAACAGGCGCTCAGGCCCGGGCCCGGACTGCCGCCTCCGCCGGGCGGACCTCCGGCGGCATCGGCCGCCGCCTCCGCAATGATCGCCATCAACTGCAACATGCGCGTATCATAAAGCCTTGCGCCCCAAAGCGGAAGGGCAGGGAGGAAGGCGAATGACGAAAGGCCTTAATGACTAAATGCCTGAATGAAAAAGCAGACCGCCGATGCTGATCATTTAGTCATTCAGTCACTCAGTCATTTAGTCATTCCCCTGCCAGCCCGCCATCTTGGAAGCGCGAAATTCCAAAAACCGATTCTTCCGCAATCGCAGCACGCGCTTCGGCCAACAGCCGCTGATAGTACGTCAGGTTGTGAGCCGACAGCAACACCGGCCCCAGCATCTCGTCTGCCTGGAACAAATGGCGCAAGTAGCCGCGGCTGTGCCGGCACGCCGGACAGGGGCATCCTTCCTCCAGCGGCCGTGCGTCGCTGCCATGCTGCAGATTGCGCAGCCGCAGCGTGCCTGCATCGGTAAAGGCCATCGCATTGCGGCCGTTGCGCGTGGGCAGCACGCAATCGAACAGATCGATGCCGCGCGCGATCGCTTCCAAAATATCTTGCGGCCGGCCCACACCCATCAGGTATCGCGGCTTGCTGTCCGGCAGGGCGGGCACGGTTTCGTCCAACACGCGATACATTTCTTCCGGCGGTTCGCCGACGCTCAAGCCGCCCACGGCGTAACCGGGAAAATCGAGTTCCACCAGCGCTTCGGTGCATTGGATGCGGCAGGCCGCGTCGAGCCCGCCTTGCACGATGGCAAACTGCGCCTGATCGGCGCGTCGATGGGCATCCTCAGCCCGCCGCGCCCAGCGGATGCTGCGCTGCATGGCATCGTGGATCACTTCCGGCGCGTTGGGCAGCGCCACCACGTGATCCAACAGCATTGCCACGTCGCTGCCGAGCGATTCTTGAATCGCCACCGCCCGTTCCGGCGAAAGTTCGACAGATTGCCGTCCAAATGAGAGCGGAACACCGCCCCTTCGTCGGTGATCTTCACGTTGGCCGCGAGGCTGAATACCTGGAACCCGCCGCTGTCGGTCAGGATCGGCCCGTCCCAGCCCATGAAGCGGTGCAACCCGCCCAGTTCTTCAATCAATTTTTCGCCCGGCCGCAGCGTTAGATGATACGTATTGCCCAAGATCATCTGCGCCCGGTGGCGCGGAGCATATCGATCGAAAGCCCCTTCACCGTGGCCTGCGTGCCCACCGGCATGAAGGCGGGCATTTCCACCGGGCCATGCGGCGTGAAGAAAGTGCTGCGCCGTGCGCGGCAACTCGGATCGGCGTGCTGCAGGCGAAACGAAAACGGCGGCTCGTTCATACCACCGCATTATTCACGAGCCAGCCGCAGCCACGCAACTATGAACAGCACGCCCAGCAGCAGATCGACCATTCCGGCGGCAAACATCTCGACCGCGATCCGATGTTGCAGGTACAGCACCGTCACCGCGCCGGCAAAGCTGAATTTCTCCAGCACCGAGGGAATCATCATTGCCCGAAACTTCAGCGGATCGTGCGCGATGATCAAAAACGCAATCTGCCAGGCAATGCCGATGCCCAAAAAGCCGTAAAAGAATTCCGGATGCGTGAACTGTTCCCGCGCCTCAGCCGCGATGTGGCTCTCCAGAAAATAATGCGGCACCAGCACCATCAGCCCATAGACTCCCGCAATGCGAAATACCCAGCGGGAGAATTTCATATAATCGCAAGGATCGTATCGCCGATCACTCGCCGCGGAGCTTCAAGCCCTTGGCGGTCAACTTTTCGCGCACTTCGTTCAGGCTGGTGACGCCGAAGTTCTTGCACTCCAGCAAATCGTCGCCGGTGCGGCGCACCAACTCGGCAATCGTGTTGATGCCCAGCCGCACCATGCACTTGCGAGCCCGCACCGACAGATTCAAATCGCTGATCGGCCGATCCAACTGCGCCTGCTCGTCGGGGGTCATTACCTCGGGTTCGAAAATCGGTTCTGGCTCGGCCAGTTCCTTGGCCAACATGCCCAGCGACAAACCCTTGGCGGTCATCATCTCGCGAATTTCCACGAGCGATGTTTCGCCGAAGTTCTTGCTGTTCAGTAATTCCGCCTCCGACGTGCGGGCCAAATCGCCCAGCGTCATGATGCCCATCTTCTGCAAACAATTTCGGCTCCGCACCGAAAGTTCGAAATCCGTCACGGGCACATCCAGCACCTGGCTCAGCCGATCGCGGCGGCGGCGTTCGTCTTCGTCGTAGAACATGTCGCGCGAGGCCTGCACGTCTTTCACGTACAGCCGGGCGCGGGGATGATTCGGATACGCCTCAAGAATCCGCTGATAACAATTCCAAGCCTGCTCGTACTGGCCGCGATCTTCGTACAAAATCCCCAAGTTCAATAGCGATCCGATGTGCGCCGGATACGTGGCCACGGAGCGCTCGTACAGATCGACCGCCACTTCGTCGTTGCCGCGGCGATCATTTTCCATCGCCAGGCCAAACAGGGCTCCGCTATGTCTGGGATCGGCAGAAACGGTGCGCTCGAACAACGCCACCACCTCGCTGGGATTTCCCAACAGCGCCGACACCGTCGCGCCGCGCTGATACAGATATTCCGCTGTTTGCTCGACGGCACCCGACAGCTTGTCGAGTACTTCCAACGCTTCCTTCGCCTTGCCGGCAGCCCGCAGGGTTTCGGCCCGCGCCAGATTGCAAGTGTCGGAATCGTATCCGGCGTGCGCCGCGGATTGATACGCTTCGATCGCCTGATCGTATTGCTCCAGCGAATAATAGGAGCGCGCCAGATAGAACAGCGCCAGCGCTCCGCCATCGCCTTTCTTCAACGTTTCGATCGCCTGGCGATAGCGGCCCAACAAGTAGTAGCACACTCCCAACCGTACGGCGGCCGCAGGACTGCGGTCTTCGCTGGCTTCCATTTCCGTCACCGCTTCGCGCAGCATGCGGTAGGCCAGTGGATCGTCCGTCAGCGCCGTGGTCATTTGTTCCACTTCGCGCGGCCCGAACGGTCCGCCCCCAAGTGCGATTTGCTTGATGTTGATGCCAACCGCCGGTGCCGTGCTCATAAATTCTCCCATGTCAAACTTGGCCAACAGGATTTTTGGCCGATGGCCCGTGCAAGTGTCCGATTAAATTGTCGATGTGCGCTCTTGCAGGCCGCCTAAATACACAGAGCCAGCCGCGGGAGTCGAACCCGCAACCCCCGCATTACGAATGCGGTGCTCTGCCAATTGAAGCTAGGCTGGCGCAGGGACTTCCGCCGTCATCCGCGCGAAACTAACACCCTAAAAAATGGGCTGCAGACAGTCAATACCTGGAGTGTGGGCGCGAGCCTGGATTATAGGTATTTAGGGGGTATTCCGACCAGACGGCGCGATCCGGAATGGGTTCCACGATCCGTAAGGAAGCAAATCAGGCGGATCGCCGGCGGAAGGCCTTTCTGCTGCGCAATGCCCAGCAAGCGCCGCCCACAATCACAAGCACAATTGCAGATGGCTCCGGCACGGGATTGACGTCAACCAGAACGTAGTCAGCCACGCAGGGAAGATGATCGCTGCCGACAAAATTGCCGTTCGTGTCGAACTGCATCAGGGCGTTTAAGACCGTGCTGGCATTGGCAAGATCGCTCAACGAGGTATTGCCGGCGATGTTGGTCGCGCCATTGAGCGTCGTGGTGCCGTTGTTGCCGAAGATCTCGTACGCGTAGGGATATTTCGACGAAGGAAAGCCACCGGTAAACGGATCCGAGGTGTCGGGGGCCAATTGCAAGCCGGGCTGGTTGAGCATCGCACTGCTGACAAGCTGCATGTCGAACCGCCCGCCCAGAGAATTCGTCGACTCGCTGTAGAGATATTTCCAGGTATTGCTGCTGCCCACCCAGCCGGTGGCGCCGGTAGGATCGATCGCTTGGCCGGTTCCCGCGGCAGTGAGAGTGGCCCACGCGGCTTCATTGCTGCCGCCGGTCATATTGTAATCGCCCGAATAGATGATGTGGGCGTTGGCGCCCAAGGTAGTGGCGGCATCCGTGCGGATTTCCGTGGCCTCCACGTTGCGCCGGGTCTTGCTGGCCGCATCGCTGCCCGCCTTATAGTGGCTAACGTACATGTAAAAATCCGCATCGGGTCCGTATCCCACCGGCCGAATCTGGTAGCGAAGCGGCGCCGCGCAGCGCCGGAAGTGCCATAAACCAAGGCCGTCGCCGAAATAATCTGGACCGTGTTCGTGTTGTAAACCAGGCCGTCGGGGCCTGCGCCGCCCCCGGTGTTTCCGTCGACGATGTCATAGTACGCGTAAGCGCCGGAGCCGTAGATATTGTTCAGGGCTGTCACCATATTGCCCAACGTAGTAGCACCATTCTGAGTGCCATTAGAAGGGTTCAATTCTTCCACGCCCATGACATCGATCGGCTGCGCATTGGTGCCGATGTAATGCTGGCCGATCGCCTGAAACACGGTGGGCAGGCCCGCCCAGGAAGCGGTGAGGTTGTCCTCACTGTTCTGATCGGCTTCGTCGGTGTTATAGGAAACAATCCGTAGGGTTCCGGTGCCCGCCGATGCCACCACGGCGGAAAAAATTACGGCACCCAAGGAAATACAAAACGACAGTGCGCGAATCGCAAGCACAGATCACCCTTTGAGAAAAGAAACGCCGGCCGAAGAAACTCAAAAAAACGGCGCCGAGCGTCGGGTGATTAGCAAACCCTCAAAGGGGTTCAAGAGGACGGACGTTGAACCCCCTAAATTAACCAGCCCTGAGATGAGCGTCAAGCATTTTCTTTGGCACGGTCCCGGGGGCCAAGAAACGTAGATGCCACGACATCTGCCCGCTTGGCGCAAAAAAAATCGGGGTCCCTGACGTGTCAATTACGCATTGACGTTGTCAGATGGTCAGGGGCAAGGCAACCATCCGACCAAACCCGTCAGGAACCCCGCGGGCCATCGCTGGGTTGAGGACCGTCGGTCCCAAGGGTGGGCACGACGTTCCGCTTGCCCTCCAATTGCAATGCGTATGCCGCAGCCGCGTGCAAGCGTGCGTTTTACCGCTCGGCGTTCGTCAAAAGTGCCTGCAGTTGCTCGTCTTACGACAAACTCAGCCGGTGTTGGCATCGATTTCCAATCGGCCAATTGGACAGCATGGTGCTGCAACACATGTAGAAGTTTGCTGCTGTGACCTGAATCAGTCAGGGTTTAGTCCCCCTGGGCGAATTGGGCTATTTCGACGTCTGACGTGCTTTCCGCCGGCTTGCCACGTAGAAAACAGAGGCCGGTTACCAGGAAGGCGGTGCGTTCGAGCCGCCGGGGTCGGCGTTGGCCGACCTGTTCACTCGGCGATAAGATGTTCGCTTTCCAAAGCCAACCAACTGCACAACGGACTTTGCAGTGCCCAACCGCGTTGCCACCATTGGTCCCTATCGTTGCGGGCAGGGTCATCCCTTGCTGCTGGTGGCCGGGCCATGCGTCGTGGAAAGCGAAGAGCTAACCCTGTTGATCGCCTCGCGGCTGAAAGAAATCGTGGCTGGCTTACCGGTGCAGTTAGTATTCAAAGCCTCGTTCGACAAGGCCAACCGCACCAGCGCCACAACATTCCGTGGGCACGGTTTGGAAATGGGATTGGCAGCCTTACAGCGCGTGAAGAACGAAACCGGTTTGCCCGTGACAACCGACATCCACGAATCGCATCAAGCCGCGCCGGCCGCCGAAGTGTGCGACATGTTGCAAATCCCCGCCTTCCTCTGCCGCCAGACCGACCTGCTCACCGCCGCAGCCCGCACCGGCAAAGCGGTGAACGTGAAGAAGGGGCAATTCGTCGCCCCGTGGGATATGAAGCACGCGATCAGTAAACTGAAGTCAGGCGGCTGCCGAAAACATCCTGCTGTGCGAACGAGGCACGTTTTTCGGATATGGCCGTTTGGTGAACGACATGCAGGCCATTCCCGAAATGCAATCGCTGGGCGTGCCGGTGGTATTCGATGCCACGCATAGCGTACAGCAGCCGGCGGCCTTGGGCACGGCGACCGGCGGAAATCGCGCGATGATCGAACCGCTGGCCCGCGCCGCCACGGCGATGGGTGTGGATGGTTTGTTCTTCGAAACGCACCCCGATCCTGACAATTCGCCCAGCGACGGCCCGAATATGATTCCGTTGGATCAGTTCTCCGCGCTTTTGAAGCGCATCCTGCGCATTCGCGAAACCGTGGAGAAGCTCGCGTGATTCGGCCGCTGTGTGCTTTTACTTTGGTTGCCTGCGTTGTCGTAATTGCCGGCTGCAGCGGCTATACATCCACGCGCCCCTCGGCTAGTTCCACCGCGTCGGAAAGCGGCCAGGCCCAGTATCGCAACGAGCTCTTGCAAAATGCCGTCGAGATTTTGCGATCACCGGAGCGGTACGACAACGACCAAAAGGCCGCCGATCAAATTGCCGAGCGTCTGAATCAATGGGCCCGCTTGGTGCGCGAGACGGCAGCGCCAGAGGGCCACCAGCCGGCGGCATCCGCTTCCGATTCGCTCATCGACACGCTGCCCGCGCCGCTGCGCAAAATACACTGTGTGCGCGGATTGAAAAGCGACGTGTACGATCCGGTATACGACGTTCAATTCCTGCGCGAAGCCGTCATGCTGCGCGACGTTGTCAACCAGGTTCAGCCCGACAAATTGGACGAGCTTTCGGTGGCCGAGGCGCTCTTCGATTGGACCGTGCGCAACATTCCCATCGAACCGCAGGCGCCGACGAAGATGCTACGCCCGACGAAAAATGGCTGGCCCTGCATCTCCCCTGGGAAACTTTGTTCTTCGGCAGCGGCACGCCGGCCGGCCGCGCCTGGGTGTTTATGCTGCTGGCCCGGCAGGCGGGGTTGGACGTGGTGATGCTTGCCACGCCCGACGCGAAAAGTCCCGATGGCATGCGCCCTTGGATTCCCGCTTTGCTCAGCGGCGGCAACTTGTACCTGTTCGACACGATGTACGGTCTGCCGATACCGGGCCCCAAAGGGCAGGGCATTGCCACGTTGGCGCAAGCAGCCGCCGACGATTCGATCCTGCGACAAATGGACATTCCCGGCGGTCGCATCTATCCCAAGAAAGCGTCCGATCTGACCAAAGTCATTGCGCTGATCGAGGCCTCGCCGGGTTACCTCGCTGGCCGCATGAAGCTGCTGGAATCGAATTTGGTGGGGCACAATCGCCTGGTGCTGAGCGTCGATCCGTCGGCACTTGCCGAAAAGCTGCATGGCGTGAAGCAAGTAAGCGAAGTGAAGCTGTGGCCGTTGCCCTACGAGACGCTGCTCGCGCGCAGCAGCCTGCCGCCGGCGGTGGAGCGCGCCGCGCAACTGCAGCGCGTCCCGTTTGCCATTCCCGCCGAACCGGAAAAACCTGCCGCGAACCAATCGCAAGATCAGCGCCGCCAGCATCCGATCCTGCCGCTGCGCATCGGGCGGTTGTTGCAACTGCGCGGCATGTTCGGCAACATCGATGCCCAGCGCCCCCAAGCGCAGCGCGGCCAGGAGTTGAGCGAAATTGTCGAGCGCGGCGCGAAGTTCTACTACCTCGAGGCGATTCCCACCCAGGAGCAGTTGGCCAACATTTCGCTAATGCAGCGCGAAGGGCGCGAAATCATCCCCGGCCGTGTGCTCACCAAAGAATTCGTCGATGCCTACCAGCGCATGCGCGACGATGCGGCCTTCTGGCTCGGCTTGATTTCTTTCGAACAGGGCGCCTATCAAACCGCCGCCCAATACTTCGGGCCGATGACTTTGGACGCCTACCCCAACGGACCCTGGACCAATGGGGCCCGCTACAATTTGGCCCGCTGCTACGAAGCGCTGGGCCGCTTGCCGGAAGCGATAGAATTGTACGAGGCGGATAAATCGCCCCAGCGCTACGGCGACCGCCTGCGGGCCGACCGGCTGAAAAGCAAAGCCCGTTGAAATGCGGTCCTTCGCCCTTGCCGGGGCTCACTTTGCGCGTTACCATTTGGGATTCCACATTTTATGAAAACATGGCCCGCACACCGCGGGGTCGAATCAGGCTCATCGCTGCCACGTATTCCCGTGGCGAAAAGCAAAGCCAGGACGGACGATATGAAAAAGGGCATTCATCCCAAGTACATGGTGACCGTGGTCAAATGTGGCTGCGGCAACACCTTCACCACCCGCAGCACCGTGCCGGAGCTGAAGGTCGATATCTGCAACGTTTGCCACCCGTTCTATACGGGCAAGCTGAAATTTGTTGACACGGCCGGCCGCATCGAGAAGTTCAAGAGCAAGTTCGCCGGCGCCGGCTATGCCAGTCTGAAAAAGAAGAAAAAAGAGCAAGCTCCCGAGCCCGCCGTCCCCGCCGCCGAATCGTAGGGACGTTTCTTCAGTCGCTCGCCGTAGCAGTCTGTTGCTGCTCCGTGCCTCTGTGTCTCCGTGGTGAGATGTTTTTTCCATGCGCGAAATGTTGGATGAAAAACTGAACCGCTTCGAGGAGTTGGAACGCCAATTGGGCGACCCAACCGTACTGGCGAATTCCGCGCACGTGGGAGCCATCGCTCGTGAGCACGGCTCGCTGGCCAAGCTGGCCACGAAATATCGTCGCTTCAAACAGTTGAATCAGCAAATTGCCGAAGCCCGAGAGATGGCCGAAGGGGGCGACGGTGACATGCGCGAACTGGCCGAAGCCGAACTTCCCGACTTGCGCGAGAGCGCGAGAAATATTGGGACGAACTACTCGACATGACCATCGGCGGAGAAGACGCCAATCGCAGCCGCTGCGTGATGGAAATCCGCGCCGGCACCGGCGGCGAGGAAGCCGCCCTGTTCGCCCGCGACCTGTACGATATGTACAAGCACTATTGCGAAGATCGTGGTTGGAAGCTTGAACTACTCGACATGAGTCCCGACGGAACTGGGCGGGTTCAAGGATATCGTCTTGGGCATCGAGGGCGAAGGCGCCTATCGGCATCTGCAGTACGAAAGCGGCGGCCACCGCGTGCAGCGAGTGCCGGAAACCGAAGCCAAGGGGCGCATTCACACTTCCGCCGCCACCGTGGCCGTGATGCCCGAGCCGGAAGATGTGGAAGTCGACATCAAGCCGGAAGATTATCGCCTGGATCTATTCAGCGCCAGCGGCCCCGGCGGCCAGCATGTCAACAAAACGCAATCGGCCGTGCGGCTCACGCATCTGGAATCTGGCCTAGTCGTGCAGTGCCAGGACGAAAAGAGTCAGCATAAGAATAAAGCCAAGGCGCTGCGAGTTCTCAAAACCCGCCTGTATGAACTGAAGCGCGAACAGGAACACGCCAAGCGCGCCGAGCATCGCCGCACTCTGGTCGGCTCCGGCGACCGCAGCCAGCGCATCCGCACGTACAACTTCCCCGAGAATCGCCTGACCGATCATCGCATCAACCTCACGCTCTACAAGCTCGACAACATCCTGCAAGGCAACCTGGAACCGGTGATCGAAGCCCTCCTTGGACCACGACCGCCGCGAACAGCGCGAACTGATGGGCACGGTGGAATAAACGCAGAAGGCAGAATGCAGATGGCAGAAACCGGAATATGCGGTTTTCTTGACTCCTGATTCCTGACCCCTCACTCCTGGGCCGGCTATGACCGAATCGGACGAGTGGACCATCGGCCGCCTGCTCACCTTCACGACCGACTATCTCAAGCAGCACGGCTCCGATTCTCCGCGGCTGGATGCCGAAGTGCTGCTGGCTGTGGCCCGCGGCTGCCGGCGGATCGATCTTTACACCGCCTTCGACCAGGTGGCAGACGATGCCACCCGCACCGCGTTTCGAGAGCTAGTGCATCGCCGCTCTCAAGGCGCGCCGGTGGCGTATCTGGTCGGCAAGCGCGAATTTTTTTCGCTGTGCTTCCGCGTCACACCCGACGTGCTTGATTCCGCGCCCCGAAACCGAACTGCTGGTGGTGCGAGTGATCGATCTGGCGAAAGAAATCAAGCCAAAACAGGTCGCAATAAGCATTGCCGACGTTGGCACCGGAAGTGGTATTATCGCGATCTGCGCCGCGAAGCATCTGCCGCAAGCCCGAGTGACAGCAATCGATAGCAGCCCCGCGGCGCTTGACGTAGCACGCCAGAATGCCGCCGAACACGGCGTGGCCGAGCAAATTGAATTCGTGCGCAGCGATCTTTTCGCAGCGGTCGATCCGCGACAGCAGTTCGATGTCATTGCCAGTAATCCGCCGTATGTCGCCGAAGCTGAATTTGATAAACTGCCCCCGACCGTTCGCTCCTACGAACCGCGCACGGCGCTGGTCGCCGGCCCGCGCGGCACTGAAGTAATCGAACGACTTGTAGCCGCAAGCGGCGCAGCGATTAGTGCCCGGCGGTTGGTTGTTGTTGGAAGTCAGCCCGATGATCGAACCCGCCGTGCGCGAAATTATTGCCAATCACGGCGGCTTCGAATTGAATCCCACCATCAAAGACGCCGCCGGCCATTCCCGCGTCGTACAAGCCAAGCGAATCGCCCCTTAGCCCCGGGCTTTGCCCGGGGGTGAACCGACATGGACGTCATCACCATCGGAGGCGGCCGCCCGCTGCGCGGCGCCTTTACCGCCGCCGGATCGAAAAACGCCGCTCTGCCGATCATGGCAGCGTGCATCATGGCCGATGGGCCCCTTGCGCTCGAAGGCGTGCCGCAGGTAACAGATGTCGATACGCTGGCGCTGCTGTTGGGCCACCTTGGCGTTGAAGTCAAGCGGCATACCGACGGCCGAGTGCATCTGCAGACCATCGAATTGTCGCGGATCACCGCCGACGAGGAGTTGGTCGGCCGCATGCGCGCCAGTTTCTGCGTGTTGGGCCCGCTGTTGGCCCGGCGTAAGCAGGCCATTGTGCCGCTGCCCGGCGGCTGCCGCATCGGCCCGCGGCCTGTCGACTTGCATTTGCGCGGTCTCGCCGCACTGGGCGCGACCATTCGCATCGACAACGGATTTGTGCTCGCCCACGCGAAAGCTCTTCACGGAGCGACGATCGATCTTACCGGCCCGCTGGGCCCCACCGTCACCGGCACCGCCAATGTGCTGATGGCGGCGGTACTGGCGCGCGGCGAAACCCTTATCCGCGGCGCCGCCTGCGAGCCGGAGATTATCGACCTGGGCGAATTCTTGATTTCGCTGGGCGCACGGATCGACGGCTTGGGCACACCCAACATTCGCGTCATCGGCGTCGATCAACTTGGCGGCGGCGAATACCAGGTGATTCCCGATCGCATCGAAACCGGCACGCTGTTGGCCGCCGGCGCCATCACCGGCGGCGACGTGACGGTGCGACATTGCCGGCCCGATCATCTGGCCGCGCCGCTGGCGTATCTCGGCGAATCGGGCTGCACGATCGAAACCGGCCCCGATTGGATTCGCGCCAGCGCGCCGCCGCGATTGCGGCCGTTTCATCTGATGGCACTGCCGTACCCTGGCGTGCCCAGCGACTTGCAAGCACAGTTCATGGCATTGGCCGCCGTCGCCGATGGCACGAGCACCATCGCCGACGCAGTGTTTCCCGAGCGATTCGCGCATGTTACCGAACTGCGCCTGCTGGGCGCACAAATCAAGCACCGCGGCGCGATCGCTATTGTCGAGGGCGTCGATGAATTGAACGGCGGCGACGTAACCGCCTCCGATCTGCGCTAGCGCCGCGCTGGTTCTGGCCGGTTTGGCTGCCTCAGGTCGAACCAATATCCAACATGCCTATCATCTCTACCGCGGCTACGACCGGCTGATCGAAAAGCTCCGCGCCCTGGGCGCAATATTTCGTGTCGGTCTGCGGTCGATTTCCCGCGGCCATTTATTCCGGACCAGATCGTCGCCGTCGCAGGCTAGCCGTTCACTGCGGCACGAAGAAGCTCAGGTGCAGCTCCGCATGGCGCAGGTGCAGTTGCTCCCACTGCCGGTGAGTCATCGTTCCTAACGCCGGATGCGGATGCCGCTGCGGTTCGGCTTTGAGCCGCACGATGGAATTGCGCAATTCGTGCAAACCTTCCTCAGCGGAAATCTGCGGTCCGGAAATGTATTTGTCGGCGGCTTGCTTGGGAAGCTTGAATCCGGGGCGCATGCCTTTGATTAGCATTCGATTTCTCATCAAGCGAACCAGCAGACGAATCGGCAGCGGGGCGCGGTTCGGGTCGCCGTCGAGCGACATCTTCATGGTCCGCCCCAAGTGAGCGCATGCCTGTCCCACGGACCAATTGCCCAATTGCCGCACCGGGCCGTGCGCCAGACGTTCCGCGTCGGCTTGAATTTCGTCCAGCGTGTTGAAACGCAGTTGGCGGCGGCCAGTTACCTTGGCTGTGTTCACCGGAGCTGCTTGCGAAGCGGTGGTGGTCGTCATTTCAGGATCCCTCAGTATGAATGTGCTCCCATGGCGCATTCAATATATCAATTTCAGTTGCGGTCTGGCAGTCAGTGGCGGGGCAGGAAAGTATCGACCTTCAATCCGGTCGGATCGATGGTTGCCTTGATTGCCCCGCAATGGGCCGTATTCAGCACTGTTGCCCCGTGCGCTTCGTAAATCGGCGTGCTGATCAGCCCGTCGGTATTCGCCCCGGCGATCAGCGCCGATTTCGGCGTAGTCCACTTGGCGAATGCGTCGTGCCCAGCAATTCGCCGCCGCCGTGGCCAACGGCGATGAACGTGCATTTCAGCGTGTCGCCAGTGGGCTGCGCCGGCAGCGCGGCAATCAGCCCCAGTCCGCACCATGCGCCCGCCAGCGCCACACGCCAGCGCATCGACGGCAAATACCGAGGCAGGAAAATGATTACCGCGATCGCCAGGTAAAACACCAGCAACCACCAATCGCTCGGACCGACCACCCACCAATGACTGCCGGGCAATCGATCGGCCGATTTCACCGCGCGATCGGTCGCACAACCACAATGGCATCAAACGAGGTGTTAGCGGCAAAGCGTACCGATCCGCCACAGCGCCACGCACTCTGGCCGCTTCACGTGCACAAGGCTCAGTTCCCGATTGCCGCGGTCTTGAAGCGCATAATCGAACTCGCCCGGATTGCCCGCCGGCTCCGGCGCATAGAAATGCCCAAAGATTTGCAGGCGATCGCCGGCGTGAATGCCGGTCAATTTGCCGATCACCGTTACTTGCGCTCTTCCTGAGGCACTGCACCAAACGGCGCCATCGCGCACGGCAATGGGTTCCACCGCGAATCGCCATTGCTCTTCCGGCCGCACTGGCTGTAGCGGCGTGAAGGAGGCCGTGGGAACCTGTCGCGGCGCCGACCGTGCGATCGCTTCCAAACATATCGGCGGCTGCGACCCCAGCGCAAAGCGCCCCAGATCGTCGTCGCCGAACAGATTCCACCGTGCGTGATGCCACGCTCCTCTGGCGGCCGCCAGCGCCACGCCAAGCGCGATCATCGCCGGCCGCAAATGATGATTCCGCCACAGTGCATACCAACTGCCCCCCGCGCACACGCCGGCCAGCACAATCACCAAGGGATAGCGGCGCAGCGGCACGCGTTCAGATCGCGCCGCGGCGCGCACCATGGGCCGCGCCTCGAGTGCCGGTATTCTAGCAGTCGCAATTCCAACGGCGCTCATCGGGTTCTCCTGCGGAACGCAGCGCCAGAAAAGCTGTGGTGAAAAGGCAACGTCGCAAGTGCCGGCAACTACCAGTTGCATGCACCTGAGGGAATCATTTCGCGCCAATGGCGACGAAGAAAAACTGCCGGCTGGCCAATTGCGTAGTAAAGACCGCAATTGCCGTTCTTTTAGCCGCCTTGGCGAGATGCACCCGCAGCGTTATGTTGACCTGTGCCGGGCCAGGAGTTGGCGCCCGGCTTCTCGAGCATGCGGCGATCACGGACGGAGTTATCACGACTTTCTAACCGCAGGAGTTTCGCCCGATGCGATTTGCATTTGCGCCCTTTGCCTTGCTATCTGCTTTGTTGATGGGATGTGCGCCGCAGGCAACCAGCCCCCAATCCGCCGGCACCGCGCCGGCCCATGCGCAATCGGCTGAAAACGTGGGCAGCGGCCAAGCGGTGTTGGCCGCCAGCAGCGCGGCAGGTGCGAAATCGGGTGAAGCAGCCGGCGCAATTCAGCCTCATCCGCTGGACAAGGTGGCGCCCCTGATTCCGCGCCACGTGCTGTTCGGCAATCCCGAGAAAGCCATGGCCCGCATGAGCCACGACGGCAAGTGGCTGGCGTATTTGGCCCCTGTCGATGGCGTGCTGAATATTTGGGTTGGGCCCATCGATGATCCGTCGGCCGCCAAGCCGGTGACGCACGAGAAGCACCGGCCGATCGAGGGTTACTTCTGGGCCTACACCAACAAGCACATTTTGTATTCGCAGGACGACAACGGCGACGAGAACTTTCACGTCTATGCCGTGAACCTCGATACCGGCGAAACGAAAGACATTACGCCGCTGGAAGGCGACGCTAAGGGCGAAAAGAAAAAGGTGCGGGCGGAAATCGAAGGCGTAAGCTGGCGCACGCCGGAAGAAATTGTGATCGGCCTGAACGAGCGCGATCCGCAATATCACGATTTGTTCATGGTCAACATCAATACCGGCGAGCACAAGCTGCTCGAGAAGAATCCCGATTTCTCCGGCTTCCTGCTGGATGAAGACAACAAGGTGCGGTTCGCCACCAAAATGAACCCTGACGGCGGCGAAGTGATTTTGAAGCCCGATGGCAAAGGGGGCTGGGAAGATTTTCTGAAGATCGGCATGGAAGACGGCCTGACGACCAGCGCCGCCGGGTTCGACAAATCGGGCGACGTGCTCTACTTCATCGACAGCCGCGGCCGCGACACCGGCGCGCTGGAAACCATCGACCTGAAAACCGGCAAAGAGAAATTGATCGCGGAAAATCCGCTGGCCGACGTCGGCGGCATCATGGCCCATCCCACGGAGAACACGATTCAAGGCGTGTCGTTCGATTACGACCGCGTGAAATGGCAGTTCTTCGATAAAGACGTGGAGGCCGATTACAACCGGCTGAAAAAAGTGGCCGACGGCGAAATTCAAATCGTCAGCCGCACGCTGGACGACAAAAAATGGCTGGTGGCGTATCTGATGGACGACGGCCCGGTGCGTTACTACTACTACGATCGCCAAACCAAAGAGCCGAAGTTCCTGTTCTCCAACCGCAAGGATTTGGAAAATCAGCCGCTGCAGAAGATGCATCCGGAAATCATCGAGGCCCGCGACGGGTTGAAGCTGGTCAGCTATCTCACGCTGCCGCCGGGAAGCGATCCCAAAGGTACCGGTCGGCCCGATAAGCCGGTGCCCATGGTGCTCAACGTCCATGGCGGTCCGTGGGCCCGCGACAGCTGGGGACTGGATCCGGAGCATCAACTGTGGGCCAACCGCGGCTATGCGGTGCTCAGCGTCAATTACCGCGGCTCAACCGGCTTCGGCAAAAAATTCGCCAACGCCGGCAACAAGGAATGGGCCGGCAAAATGCACGATGATCTCTTGGACGCCGTGAACTGGGCCGTGAAAGAAAAGATCGCCGATCCGAAGAAAATCGCCATCGTCGGCGGCAGCTACGGCGGCTATGCCACATTGGTCGGCCTGACCTTCACGCCCGATGTATTTGCCTGCGGCGTGGACGAAGTGGGCCCGTCGAATTTGATCACGCTGCTGCAAACCATTCCGCCCTATTGGAAGCCGGAAATCGAACTGTTCCGCAAGCGCGTGGGGGACGACAGCACGGCGGCGGGGAAGAAGTTCCTTGAAAGCCGCTCGCCGCTTTCGAAGGTCGATAACATCAAGCGGCCGCTATTGATTGGCCAGGGCAAGAACGATCCTCGCGTGAACGTGAACGAAGCCAACCAGATCGTGTACGCCATGCAGGAGAAGAAGATTCCCGTCACCTACGTGTTGTTCCCCGACGAAGGGCACGGCTTTGCCCGGCCGCAAAACGAACTGGCCTTCACGGCCGTGTCCGAAGCATTCCTGGCCAAAATTCTTGGCGGCCGCTACGAGCCGATCGGCGACGCGTTTGAAGGTTCCACCATCACCGTGCCCGTTGGCGCCGACGACGTGCCGGGCTTGGAAACCGCGCTGAAGGCCGCGGAGGCGAAGGAAAACGAGGAACCTGCCAAGAGCTCGTAAATTCTGTGCACCGGCAAGAATCGCCCAAGCCCAGGGGCTGCAACCCCTGGGCTTTTTTGTTGCCAAGCGAGCCCGCCTTGCTGCAGTTTCTGGGTCTTTTGTTTGAACGCGCCGCCTTTGCCGGTGGAATCGCCTCCCGCGGCAGGGTTTTACGTGGTTTTTACAATCGGCGTGCGCTCACGTGACACTCGATGCTCACCGGTTTTCTACAATCCGTCGATGTCAGAGTGACGACCGGTGGGCACGGCCGGTCTAACTAGGCGGACCATCACCCCAAGACATTCGCGCGGAGGTTTCATGTCGCTTCTTGTCGAGGCCAACGATTCGGTGGGCACTAGTGATGTGGCGGTTGTCGAACGCCCCGCGCCGGTCGCTAAGCATCATGCTCCAGCGGCCAAGCGGCGCGCCGACAAGCCGCTGCAGCCGACCGACCCTTGGCTAGGCGGCGTCGATTGGGGCACCGTGGTCTGGTTTAGCATCGTGCATGCCGGCGCGTTGGCCGCGCCGTTTTTCTTCACTTGGAAGGCCCTCGGTCTGTTCTTCGGCTTGTACTGGCTGACCGGAGGCGTGGGCATTTGCTTGGGTTATCACCGGCTGCTGACGCACGGCAGTTTTCAAACCTATCGGCCCGTTCGCTGGTTCATTGCTTTTCTGGGCGGCTTGGCTGGCGAAGGCTCGGCCGTGATTTGGGTGGCCAATCATCGCAAGCATCACGCCCATAGCGATAAAGAAGACGATCCACATTCGCCCCGTGACGGCGCCTGGTGGAGCCACATGCTCTGGTTCATGCCTAATTTCGGCCGCAAATGGCACTCGGAAATGGGCGAGCATTATGCTCCCGACCTGGTGAAAGATCCGGTCATTTGCTTTCTCGATAAAACATTCTTGTTGTGGTTCTTCGTGATGGGCACCGCGCTGTGGTGCATCGGCTACTTCTGCTGGGACGCCTACACCGCCTGGTCGTTCGTGGTCTGGGGAATGTTCGTCCGCATGGTGTGGGTCTATCACGTCACCTGGGCCGTCAATTCCGCCACGCACATGTGGGGTTACCGCAATTACGAAACCTCCGACGACAGCAAAAACCTCTGGTGGGTCGGCCTGTTGGCCTGGGGCGAAGGTTGGCACAACAACCATCACGCCTACCAGCGCATGGCCCGCCACGGCCACAAATGGTGGGAAGTCGATCTCACCTACTACGCTATTTGCGCGATGGAAAGACTCGGCCTTGCCTGGAACGTGGTCCACAAGGTTCCCGCCTGGCAAAAGCCGGAGTGAAGTAGGAAACGATCAGAGCCGGCGTCTCGGCAATCAGCAATCAGCTCATGCAGCCCCCGGTTATACCGGGGGTTTTTATTGCGTACGCGACAACTGCCGGACGCATTACCAGGGGCTGCTGGCCTGGGGCAAATTAGGCACGGATTTTCGCGGAATTGGCCGGCCTTGCAAGTTTCAGGCCAATCGCTACATTGAATGGCTTAAATTGTTGGCGTCACTAACAGTTAGGGATTGGACGTTGTACCGGCCTAGAAGCGCGCTCGAACGCCGCTTCATGTCAACGGCCGGGGTAGTGGGATGAGTTAGAGCCGATGGCAATTACCAAAGAGCGCAAGCAGGAACTAATCGGCGGCTACAAGCGGAAGGCGAACGACACCGGTTCGCCCGAGGTGCAGGTGGCCCTGTTGACCTCGCGCATCGGCGAATTGACCGAGCATCTCAAGCTGCATCCCAAGGATTACTCCAGCCGGCGCGGCTTGCTGGCCATGGTCAGCCGGCGGCGCAGCCTGCTGGACTACCTGAAACACGTTGATCCCAATCGCTATTTGGAGATCATCAAGCGGCTGGAAATCCGCAAGTAGCGGAACGGTCGAAAGTCGTCGAGTGCGTGAAAGTCTTACGAATCGAGGCCAGGGATGTTTAAGCCTCGCGACGGGCACTTCGGCTTCTATGTCTTTTGGCTCTTCGACTGCCTACCAAGCAGGCCGCATTTGGCAACATTCTATACAGGAATGCAAACTTGAAAGTACGAGTAGAAAAACAAATCGGGGCGTCGCTATTTTCCATCGAAACCGGTTTCTTCGCCAAGCAGGCCGCAGGTAGTTGCCTGGTGACCTACGGCGAAACCAGCGTCATTGCGGCGGTGACCGCCGGGCCGCCCCGAGCAGGCGGCGGCGATTTCTTCCCGCTCACTTGCGATTATCGCGAACGCACTGCGGCGGCGGGCAAATTCCCCGGCGGCTTCCTCAAGCGCGAAGGCCGCCCGACGATGAAAGAAACGCTGACCTCGCGGCTGATGGATCGCCCGATCCGTCCGCTGTTCCCCGCCGGCTATGTCGACGAAGTGCAAATTCAGGCGTTCGTGCTCTCCAGCGATCGGCAGAACGACGCCGACGTATTGGCGATGAACGGCGCCTCCGCGGCCTTGGGCTTGTCGCCGCTGCCTTTCCAGGGGCCGATTGCCTCGGTGCGGATGGGATTAATCGACGGCCGCTTCGTTCCGTTCCCCACGCAGGATGAACTCGAAGAGAGCGAACTGGATTTGATCGTCTCCGGCTCCAAAGACGCCGTGCTGATGATCGAAGGCTTCGCCCGCGAGATGCCCGAGGATCAAATGGCCAAAGCGCTGGCCGAGGCACATCGCTACATCCGCGAGATCGTGGGGATGCAAGAAGAATTGGTATCGAAGGCCGGCATCACGAAGCCAGCCTACGAGCCGGCGCCCGACGACGGCCTGTACGACAAGTTGAAATCGAAATACTACGAGGCGTTCAAGACGGCGAAGCAAACTGAGGGCAAGCAGAACCGTGCCGCCGCCGTTGACGAGCTCGAAGAAAAGGTCAAGGCGGAATTGATTCCCGATCCCACAGCAGAAGGCGCGATCCAACCGCAAGCGTTCGACGCCGCCTGGCACAAGCTGGAGGAGCGCGTCGTGCGCGACCTGATTCTTTCCGGCACCCGGGCCGACGGCCGCGACAGCAAATCGCTGCGCAACATCGATTGCCTGGTCGATGTGTTGCCTCGAGTGCACGGCTCGGCCGTGTTCCAGCGGGGCGAAACGCAGGCGCTGGTTACCGTGGTGTTGGGCACCTCGCGCGACGAACAGCGCGTGGACGGGCTGTTCGAGGAATACGCCAAGAAATTCATGCTCGATTACTACTTCCCGCCGTTTTCGGTGGGCGAAGTGAAGCGGATCACCGGGCCCGGCCGCCGTGAAATCGGCCACGGCGCGTTGGCCGAGCGCAGCGTGAAGCCCGTGCTGCCCGATCCCGAGGAGTTCCCGTACACCATCCGCGTGATTTCCGACATTTTGGAATCGAACGGTTCCAGCTCGATGGCCTCGGTTTGCGGCGCTACGCTGGGGCTCATGGCCGCCGGCGTGCCGATCAGCAATCCGGTGGCGGGCATCTCCATCGGCTTGGTGAAGGAAAAAGCCGATCAGTGGATTCTGCTGACCGACATCATTGGCGATGAAGATCACTTCGGCGACATGGATTTCAAAGTGGCCGGCACGCAAAACGGCATCACCGGAATCCAGTTGGACCTGAAGGTCGACGGCATCAGCCAGGAAATTATCGAAGCCACGTTGCAGCAGGCCCGCGAGGCGCGAATCAACATTTTGCGAAAGATGCTCACGGCCATCCCGCGGCCGCGCACCGAAATTTCGCAATGGGCGCCGCGGCTGCTGCGCACCAAGATCGATCCGGAAAAGATCGGCGCGCTCATCGGCCCGGGCGGCAAAACCATCCGCGGCATTCAGGAGCGCACCGGCGCGGTGATCGAGGTCGACGACGACGGCACTGTGGTCGTGGCCAGCAACGATGCCGCCGGCGCCAAGGCGGCGATGGAAGCCGTCGAATCGCTGACGGCCTCCGTGCAAATTGGCCGCATTTACGAAGGCCGAGTGACCAGCATCAAGGATTTCGGCGCGTTCATCGAAATCCTGCCGGGCAAGGACGGCCTGTGCCACATCAGCGAGCTATCGGATGAATTTGTGCGCAGCGTCGGCGACGTGCTCAAGCTGGGCGAAATGATCCAAGTGAAGGTGATCGCCGTGGACGATCAGGACCGCGTGAAGCTGAGCCGGAAGCAAGCCATCCGCGAATTGTCGGGCGGTGCGCCAGTCGGCGAGGGTGGCGCCAGCGGCGGTAATGGTGACGGCCCAGGAAACGGCGATCGGCCCGAGCGAGCCCACAGCGGCGATCGTGGGGATCGCGGCGATCGTGGTGGAGACCGCGGGGATCGTGGAGATCGGGGCCGTGGCGGCGGTCGTGGAGAGCGGAGCCGACGTGATTAAACCGCCGAGTGCGGATCATGCTCGATTCCAACAAACCGTCCGGCGATCCTGCTCGTAGCGCGGCCGATCAATATACCGAGCTAGCGGCGCTGGCCGGCGGGTTGGCCCACGAAATTAAGAATCCGCTGTCCACCATTCGGCTCAACATGGAACTGTTGGCCGAGGACTTTGCCAATTCCGATCGCACCGTCGATCGCCGCGCCTTGGCGAAAATCCAACTAGTGCAAAGCGAATGCACGCGGCTGGAAAATTTGCTGAACGATTTTCTGCACTTCGCGCGGCTGGGGCAGTTAAACCTCGAACCGACGGATTTGAACGCCGAGATTACGCGCGCCCTGGATCTGTTTCAGCCCCAGGCTGAGGAAGCCGGCATCGACGTGATCCGCTATCTCGACCCCGAGTTGCCGATGGTGAAGCTCGATCGGGAAACGTTTCAGGCCGCGCTGGTGAATTTTATTCTCAACGCCCAGCAGGCGATGGCCGACGGAGGGCAATTGGTGGTGCGCACGCGGCAGATGCCTTCCTGGGTGGCCATCGACCTGATCGACACGGGTTGCGGCATAGAGCCGGAGGTGCAGGCCAAAATGTTCGAGGCGTTTTATTCCACGAAATCCGGCGGCAGCGGCTTAGGATTGCCTACCGCCAAACGCATTGTCGAAGCACACGGCGGCCGCATCGCCGTGGAAAGCGAGCCGGGCCGCGGCACCAAGTTCACCATCGCGCTGCCCACCCCGCCGCGCCTGGCAAAATCGCGGGAAACGTGAACCGCAAATTAGGCGCTCACCTTTTGCCACTCGGCGGCCTTTGCGCGCCAAGATGCTTCGTGATGCGGCCAGTCGTGTAACGTCGCCGGATCGAAATCAGCCCCATTTGGCCATACCAGCGTATGCACCTCCGGGTCCAAACGCACGCGGTTAAACATCTGCAGATCTTGCAATGGACCATAAACCGTGCCGGCCAAGATCGACTTGAAATCGATGGTTTGCTGCGATCCGTCGGCGAAATCGATCAATAGCCGATATGGTCCAACGATCTTGAACGACAGGATTCGATGTATCGGGTGAGTCATACAAAAACTCTCAGAACGCTCAAGTCAAAGGTGGAATGGAAACAGTTGGTTCTCCAGTTTGCAGTCGATTCCAGTTGTTCGCGAGTTGCTCCTGATGAAGCTCCGCCCATGCTTCGACAAGCCGCAATTGTCTTCGTGGCAAGTTGCCGGCAATCAATTCTACCGGATCAATACCGAACACACCGGCGTCGTCTTGCTAATACGCATGAAAATGCGGCGTGTGATGCGGACCGAACTCGGCGTACATGCGAATAATGATGCCGAAGAATCGACACAGCTCTGGCATACGCACCCGGACTTTGGAAGTCGCTCAACCAAGCGGTTCTCCAAGTATAACATAACTCCGCTGGCGAAAGCTGTACCGGCTGATACTTCCGCCTCCTCGCCGTTCCCGCTATCATCGCCACATGGCCACCACCGCCAATGCCGATACCGCCATCATCAAAACCGCCGATATCCGCGTGCTAATTGTCGATAACGATGCCGCGCACGCGCACACCGTGGCCGAAAGCTTGAAGCGCGTGGGGTTCGATTGCTCGGTGGCCACCTCCGGCAATCAGGGCGCCAAGATGATCGAGAACGAATCGTTCGACATCGTCATCACCGATCTGAAAATGGCCGATATCGATGGCCTTGAGTTGCTCAAGCGCACCAAGCAATCGTTGCCGCAGGCGGAGGTGATTTTGGTCACCGGGCACGGCACCGTGGCTTCCGCCGTGTCTGCCATGAAGGAAGGGGCATTCAACTATCTGCAAAAGCCGCTGGACTTGGGGCAACTGCGCGTCGTCGCGGAAAAGGCGGCCGAGGCCACGCGCCTGCGATGGATGAATGCCGAGCTCAGCCGCCGGCTCGACGAAAAATACGGCTTCGAAGGCGTGGTGGGCTCTAGCCCGCAGATGAATTCGGTCATCGAGCGGCTGAAGCGCATCGCCCCGACCGACGCCAGCGTGCTGATTAGCGGTGAAACCGGCACCGGCAAGGAACTGGTCGCGCAATCGATCCATCAAAATAGTCCCCGCAAGAACAAGGCATTTGTGGCGCTGAATTGCGCAGCCTTGAGCGAGAACATTTTGGAAAGCGAACTGTTTGGCCACGTGAAGGGGGCATTCACCGATGCCTCGTCCGACCGCATCGGCAAATTCGAGTACTCTCACGGCGGCACGCTCTTCCTGGACGAAGTCGGCGATATGCCGATGGCTACCCAAATCAAACTGTTGCGCGTGCTGGAAAACGGCGTGATCAACCGCGTGGGCTCGAACGAGCCCATCAAGGTGAACGTGCGAATTCTGTCGGCCACGAACCGCAACCTTGAAGACGCCATCGCGGCCGGCACGTTTCGTAGCGACTTGTACCACCGGTTGAAAGTAGTGACGATCGCGCTGCCGCGGCTGGCCGATCGAGCGCAGGATATTCCGCTTCTGATCGAACACTTCACGCGGCAGTTTGCTCGGCGACATCACAAACAAATCAAAAGCATGTCGCCCCCTGCGCGGCTGAAACTGATGACGTACAGTTGGCCTGGCAACGTGCGCGAGCTGCGCAACACGATCGAAAGCATGGTGGTGGTCGATTTCGACAGCGTGTTGGATCTCGACGATCTGCCGCTGGAAT
Source organism: Pirellulales bacterium (assembly GCA_963773925.1). GTDB lineage: Bacteria > Planctomycetota > Planctomycetia > Pirellulales > JADZDJ01 > CAVRAW01. Next base: position 35,507 of record CAVZDC010000002.1, on the reverse strand, counting down.
TCGCCGGCCAGGACGGTCAAATGGCAGCCGAAGGCGCCGCCGCCGCAGCGCCCATCGCCGGCGTGGCATCGCTGGTGGGCAAGCGGCTGGAAGACATCGAAAAGCTGTGCATCGCCGAAACGCTGAAATTCACCGGCGGCAATCGGGAGCAAGCGGCGGAAATGCTCGGCATCGGCGAGCGGACCTTGTATCGGAAGATCAAAGAATACGGACTCTGATTGTCATGGCTGACATTAAGCAACTACCGCCGAGCGTAGTGAACAAGATTGCCGCCGGCGAAGTCATCGAGCGACCGGCCAGCGTCGTGAAGGAGCTGCTCGAAAACGCCGTTGATGCCGGCGCTACGCGGATCGACGTGACGGTCGGGCAGGGGGGCGTGGAACTGGTGCGCGTGGTCGATAACGGCTGTGGCATTGCGGCCGATCAACTGCTGCTGGCCGTCGCCCCGCACGCCACCAGCAAAATCTGCGACGCCGACGATCTGTTTCGCGTGGGTACGCTGGGTTTCCGCGGCGAGGCGCTGGCGTCGATCGCCGAAGTCAGCAAGCTGGTCCTGCGTAGCCGGCCGGAAGGCGCGGAGGCCGGCGCGGAAATTATTGTCAACGGCGGCCGCGCCGAAGATTTCGCGCCCTGCGGTTGCGGCTTGGGAACCGCGGTCGAAGTGCACAATCTGTTCTTCAACACGCCAGTTCGGCGAAAGTTTTTGCGCACCGCGCAAACGGAGATGGGCCACGCCGCCGAGGCCTTCACCAAAATCGCCCTGGCGAACCCGAACATTCATTTCACACTGCGCGGTCAGGAAAAAACGATCTACGATCTGCCGGCGACGGCGGATTGGATCGAGCGCATCGCCGCTTTCTTCGGCGGTGACTTGGCCAACGCGCTGATTCCGGTGGAAAGCGCCGACGGCGACGTGCGGCTGGCCGGCTTCGTGGCGCATCCCAGCCACACGCGCAGCCATCCGCGGATGCAGTACTTGTTCCTCAACGGCCGCGCCATTCGCGATCGATCGCTGCAGCACGCGCTGGGCGAAGCGTATCGCGGCCTGGTGCTCAGCGGCCGCTATCCAGTCACGTTTTTGCGCATCGAGATGCCGCCGGAAGCGGTCGACGTGAACGTGCACCCTACCAAGCAGGAAGTTCGTTTTCAGGACGGCGGCAGATTATATAGCCAACTGTTGGCCACCATCCGCACCAAGTTCTTAACGGTCGATCTAACAGCGAAACTGCGCACCGGCGCATTGGCCGCCAACACTTCTTTTGGCGACCCGGCCTCAGCGATCGACGAGCAACTTGCGGCCGCACAGCGCGAGGAACTGGTCGCATGGGCAAAAGGTGAATTGGCGCAGCAGGGTTCAGGGTTCGGCGCTCACAGTTCACAAGTCAATGTACAAAGTGAGCGCAAACCGCTCGAGTTGGTTCGCATTGAGCGGCCGATGCCGCCCTTGCTCCATCCAGCAGCCGATCATCGATCAGCGCCCGCACCCCAGACACATGCCCAGCCGCGTGCGACCGTGCCGTCGATTCCACACGGATCTGTCCCCGCGATACAGGTCCACAACCGATATTTGATCGCCGAAAGCGAAGATGGCGTCGTGGTCATCGACCAGCATGCGCTGCACGAGCGAATTTTGTACGAGGAACTTCGCGAGCGCGTACTGGCGGGCACGCTGGAAACCCAGAAACTGCTGGTGCCGGAGGCGGTCGACCTCAGCCCCGCCGAAGCAGCCGCGGCGCTGGCGAACCAGGAATTGTTGGCCCAGTTGGGCGTGGAGGTGTCGGCCTTCGGCGGCGACACCGTGCTGGTTACTTCGTATCCGGCGATGTTGGCCAACTTCCGCCCGGCCGACGTGCTGCACGACCTGGTGGCAAAACTACTGGACGGCGGCAAGGGGCCCGACCGCCGCGACATGCTCGACGAGCTGTTGCACATGATCTCCTGCAAGGCGGCTATCAAAGCGGGCGATCGCCTATCTCCGGAGGAAGTGGCGGCGCTGGTCGAATTGCGGCACTTGGCTCAAGACAGCCATCACTGCCCCCACGGCCGGCCGTCGGCGCTGGTGTTCACTCGAGAAGAGCTGGATCGGCAATTCCTGCGGACGTGAGCGCCTTCGACCCGTTTCGAGTTGAACGGTCCGCGAAGTATAATTGGGCGCTCGTCTGATTCCTGATTCCTGACTCTTGATCCCTGACTCCTGATGATCTGCGTCTCCCTCGGCCGCGGTCGGCATCGGCACATGATTGCCGAGCATCGTCACCTGGTTTCCCAGGGGGCCAAGCTCGTCGAGCTGCGACTGGACTACATCAACGGCCAGGTGAACCTGAAACGGCTGTTGGCCGAGCGCCCCTGCCCGGTGGTCATTGCCATTCGCCGCGAGGCCGACGGCGGCAAATGGCGCGGCACCGAGGACGAACGGCAAATGCTCTTGCGCGCGGCCATCGTCGATGGCGTCGATTACGTCGATCTAGAAGAAGATGCCGCCGCCGCCATCCGCCGCTACGGCAAATCGAAACGCATTGTCAGCCATCACGATTTCCGCCAAACGCCCGAAGACCTGACGGCCATCTACAACCGGCTGGCAGCCTTGGATGCCGACGTCATCAAAATCGCCACCATGGCCAACAGCCCGCAAGATAATTTGCGAATGCTGCGCATGGTCGAGGCGGCGAAAATACCCACGGTGGGCATGTGCATGGGCGATTTGGGCACCCCTTCACGAATTTTGTGCGGGCGATTCGGCTCGCCGTTCAGCTACGCCTCGTTTCATCAGGAGCGGCTCTTAGCGCCGGGGCAATTAAGCTTCGAGGAGATGACCAACGTCTATCGCTACGATTCGATCAACCGCGAGACGACAATTTACGGCTTGATCGCCGACCCGATCGGCCACAGCCTCAGCCCGCTGGTGCACAATGCGGCGCTGCAAACGGCCGGTTTGAATGCCGTGTACGTGCCGTTCCGCGTGCCGGCCGAGCATTTGGATCCGTTTTTGGTGACGGCCCGCGAGCTGGGCATTCACGGCCTGAGCGTCACCATTCCGCACAAGGAAGCGGTGCTGCGGCGCACCACAAAGTTCGACCCGGCGGTCAAAGGCATCGGCGCGGCCAACACGCTGGTGTTCGAAGGGGACGACGTAATCGGCTACAACACCGACTATCGCGCCGCCATGGACAGCTTGGAGCGAGCAATCACCTCGCAGAAGTCGCTCGCCGGCGGCTTGCAAGGGAAAAAGGTGCTGCTCATGGGGGCCGGCGGCGCAGCGGGGCGCTGGGGTTTGGATTGAAGCGCGCAGGCGCGAATATTCTGATTGCCAGCCGCACCTTCCGCCGCGCCAGGCGTTGGCTAAAGCGCTGGAATGCGACTCCGTCGATTGGGACAACCGCCACGGCATGACGCCGCAGATTGTAATCAACTGCACGCCGGTGGGCATGCACCCCAACGTCGATGAATCGCCCTACGACAAAAATCGCCTGCATTCGGCGATGATCGTGTTCGACACCGTTTACAACCCCGAAAGCACCCTGCTGATTAAAGACGCCCGCAGCGCCGGCTGCACGGTGATCACCGGCGTGGAAATGTTCGTCCGTCAGGCCAGCTTGCAGTTCAAGCTATTCACCGGGCACGATTCGCCCTGGGAAGTGATGCGCGACACGCTTAAGCGGGCCATCGGCCCGGCCAGGATGTAAGATCCATCGAAAAACGATAAATGCGAAACGATCAATGCGGCAAATCCGCACCTCGTTTATCATTTATCATTTATCGTTTATCATTCCGTCATGTTCCTGGCACTCATCGGTTATCGTGGCTCGGGCAAGACGGCTGTGGCGCAGTTGGCGGCGCTGCGGTTGGGCTGGGATTGGGTGGATGCCGACGTGGAAATTGAGCTGCACGCCGGCAAATCGATCGCCGCAATTTTCGCCGACGATGGCGAATCCGCGTTTCGCGATTTGGAGACCGCGGTGGTGGGCGATCTTGTCAAGCGCGATCGGTCGATCCTGGCCCTGGGCGGCGGCGTGGTGCTGCGCGAGAAGAACCGCCTGCTCCTGCGTTCCAGCTGCGGCCCGCGCCGCAGCAAGGTCATTTGGCTGAAAGCCTCCGCGGAAACGTTGCACGAGCGGATTCAAGCGGATGCTGCCACCGCGGCGCGCCGGCCCAACCTCACCGCCGACGGTGGTTTGCCCGAAGTTCGCCAGTTGCTGGCCGTGCGCGAGCCGCTCTATCGCCAGTGCGCCGATCTGGAAATCGACACGGAAAGCAAATCGATGGAAGCGGTGGCGGAGGAAGTCGCGGCATTGGCTAATGAACAACCACCGGGCAGAGTCCCGGGCTACGGATGATGGAAAGATCGAAGCATGGTGAGCGTTATTGATCTGCGCAGCGACACGGTAACCAGGCCGACATCGGGCATGCGCCAGGCGATGGCCGAAGCTGAGGTCGGCGACGACGTCTTCGGTGACGATCCGACTGTCGCGTGCCTCCAAAATCGCTTGGCGGAAATGCTCGGCAAGGAAGCGGCCCTGTTTGTCCCCTCGGGCACCATGTCGAATCAGATTGGTGTGCGCGTGCATTGCCAACCCGGCGACGAGTTCATTTGCGAAGCCAGTTGCCACATTTACCGATACGAACAGGGCGCCTACGCTCAACTCAGCGGGCTGGTGGCCAAGACCGTGGAAGGCGAATGCGGCGTGCTGCGGCTGGGACAACTGGAAGGGCTAATTCACGCGGACGACGATCATCTGCTGCGCACACGGCTCGTGTGCTTAGAGAACACGCATAACCTCGGCGGTGGGCAAATTCAACCGTACGACGAAGTCCTGCGAATTTGCACTTGGGCTCACGATCACGGCTTGGCCACCCACTTGGACGGCGCACGGTTATTCAATGCGGTTGTCGCAACCGGGATTCCGGCCGCGCAATGGGCACAGCACTTCGACACCGTGAACGTCTGCTTCAGCAAAGGGTTGGGAGCCCCGGTTGGTTCGGCCTTGGCCGGTTCGAGGGAGCTTATCGGCAAGGCGAAGCGAGCGCGTATCATGTTCGGCGGCGGGATGCGGCAAGCGGGAATCATTGCCGCGGGAGCCCTGCACGCTTTGGAACATCATGTCGAGCGATTGGCGGTTGATCATGCCCACGCGCAAATTTTGGCCGCAGCAATTCGAACCTGTCCTGGCCTCGAATTGCGGCCGCCGCAAGTCGATACCAACATCGTCATTTTCCAAGTCGATCCACGGCTGGGCAGCGCAGCGGACTTTGTTGATCGTTTACGACGCGATAACATACTGGTGTTCGCCATGGCCCCGCAATTGGTTCGTGCCGTGACGCACTTGGATGTCGGCCGCGAAGACGTTGTCCGGGCTGCGGAGGCAATCAAAAGAATTTCGGCCAAATCGTAGTGAACACGCAGAACGATTATGAATCCGACTTCGATTCCAAACGGGCACGGGCGACTGTTCATTCTCATCGTCGCGGTGGGCCTGGGATGCGGCGTTGCCCGCGCTGATGAAGTGAAAGTTCCTCTCACCTTTTCCGGCGGGCACCAGACCGATCCGCAGGATCACGGGCGTCCAGTGGTGCTGGTGGCGGCCGCCCTGGGAGTGAAGCCGGAAGTATTTCGCGAAGCGTTTCGCGCCGTGACGCCGGCGCACGGCGGCCCGCCCTCCGCGGAGCAGCAGCGCCGCAATAAGGAAGCCCTGATGAAGGTGCTCGGTCCGTTGGGCGTCACGAACGGTTGGCTCGACGAGGTTTCCAACTACTACCGCTACCAGCCGCAGAAAGGGGAGCTGTGGAAAACAAAAGCCGCCGCAGGTTATGCGCTGGTCGAAGACGGCAAGATAAAGCAGATCGTGGTCACCGAGCCTGGCTCCGGATATAGTTCACCCCCTGAGGCCACGGTCAAGGGGATGGAATCGGTTCCGTTAGTGGTCACTCTGCATTTCGACAAGGATCTGAAAAAGAACGGCTCGGTGGAATCCGTCGAGGTAGCGCCGCCCAATGCCAGCCAAAATGAGTGACGCCATGGCTGAAACCGGCGCGTATCGCACTGTCACGCCCTATTTAAAACTGCCCAACTGCGGCCGGGTGGTTGAATTCCTCAAGCAAGCGTTCGGTGCAGTAGAAAAGAATCGGCTTACCAAGCCCGACGGTTCGGTGCTGCACGCGGAGATTGCAATCGGCGACACGCTGATCATGGTTCACGAACTGCCACCGCCGGCCAAGCCGAAGCTTGGCGCGCCTGTATTTGCGGGTGGACGACGTCGATGCGACGTATCAGCGGGCGATCGCCGCGGCAGGCACGTCGGTATTTGAACCCGCCGACATGTACTACGGGGCTCGCGTGGCTTGCGTGACCGACGTGGCGGGCAACGATTGGTGGATCGCCACGCAGAAAGAAAATCTGTCGCTGGATGAAATTCAAAAGCGCGCGACGGCGTTTGTAAACGAGAGGAGCTCAAATGCGGCAAACCATTAAGCTGTCTGTTGCACTGTTCTGCGTACTTCATACTGGCCGTTGTTATGCCGAAGCCACTGCAAAAGTTGTTGATATTCCCTCGCGGCAAGGCGTCACGCAGCGGATCCTGGTGCTGGCGCCGCAAGATCCCAAAGCCGTGGTCATCTTGCTGGCCGGTGGGCACGGCGGGCTGCAGATTACTTCTGGCGGCAAGTTCGGCTGGGGCGGCGGCAACTTTCTGGTCCGCTCGCGCCAGTTGTTCGACGATCACGGGTTGCTGACGGTGGTCGTCGATGCCCCTTCCGATCGCCAGTATCCGCCCTATCTGGCCGGCGGCTTTCGCACCAGCCGCGAGCACGTCGCGGATCTCAAAGCCGTGATCGCCTGGATTCGCACGGAGCACCCCGGTTTGCCGGTGTGGTTGGTGGGCACCAGCCATGGCACCCAATCGACTGCTTATGCTGCCACGCAACTTGCGGGCAAAGATGGGCCCGACGGAATCGTGCTTACCTCCACAGTGATTTACGACAATCGCGAAACGCCGGTTTCCGCGATGCCGCTTAGCCAGGTAACCGTGCCTGTGCTGATGGTGCATCACGTGCAAGACGGCTGCAGCAAATGCCCATACAGCGAAGTGCCGGCGCTATTGGCCAAATTTACGGCCGCCCCCAAGAAAGAACTGCTGCCGGCCAAAGGTGGCCAGACGCGCGGCGATCCGTGCGAAGCCTGGTCGCACCACGGCTTCAACGGCATTGAAAGTCAGGTGGTCGCGCAGATTGCCGATTGGATCTTGGCGAGACCTGCACCCAAGCCAGGCCCCGCCGCAGGCCGTGCTCCTACCCCAACACCGACCAGCCGTTGAACACGCGATTGCGGAAGTTGCTCCATTCCGCCACATTGCCGGTGGGAGAATTGTTGGCCAGATCGTCAATCCACTCGTCCATGCGTCGCAGGCGTTCGGCCATTTGCTGCACCACGTTGTAGGCCAGCTTGTACGCGGACATCATCCGTTCCTGGATCATGTCACCGTAGGCCGTGTGCGTGATTTGCATCAGCTTGACCTGGCTGCGGGTGCGCACGTCGGCCGAGTGCGGGGCCGGATGAAAAAACGACATCTCGCCGAAATGCGTATGCGGTTCCAGCACCGCCAGCAACAGCGATTCGCGCTCGTGCGGCGCGCCCTTGCCGGGCTTCAATTGCCGCACCACCTCGCATTGGCCTTCCAGCAGCACCCACAAATCGCGGGAATTGTCTCCTTGCCGCACGACCAATTCGCCCGGACCGAACTCTCGCACCCGCATTACTTCGACGATTTGGCGGAACTCGGACTCGTTCATGCCGCGAAACAGCGGCACCATATGCAGCGTATCGGGATTAACTGCGGACGACATCAGATGATTCCTCCCAGAACAGTAGCCCGGCCCACTCTTTCAATTCCGACGATATAAGCGGCGGTGCGCAAAGAAATTTTCCGCTGCTTCGAAAGGTCCCAGACCTGTTCGAACGATTGGGTAAGCACCGCCTCCAATTCCTGGCGCACCCGACTAAGGTCCCAGCGATAATGCTGTCGGTTTTGCGCCCACTCGAAGTAGCTGGCCGTCACGCCGCCGGCATTTACCAGGATGTCGGGCAGCACGATCTGCCCATTCTTTTCGAAAATATCGTCGGCATCCGGATGCACCGGCCCGTTGGCCCCCTCGGCGATGATGTTGGCTTTGACGCGCGGAGCGTTTTCGCCGGTGATCACGCCGCCCAGTGCGGCGGGCACCAGCAGTTCAACATCCAATTCGAGCACTTGCTCGTTGGTGATGTGCTCGCCCCCCTCGTAGCCGCGCAGCGAGCCGTGTTCTGCCGTGTAATGCAGCGCGTCGGCCAGATTCAACCCGTCGGGCCGGTAAAAGCCGCCGGCCGTGCCGCTTACCGCCACGATGCTGCACTGGTTTTCGTGCAGATATTTGGCGGTGTGGGTCCCAACGTTGCCGAAGCCTTGAATGGCCACGCGCGTTCCCTTGGCTTTGCGGCCCAGCTTCTCCAGCAGCTTGAGCACGATGATGCCCACGCCGCGCCCTGTGGCTTCGTCGCGCCCCGGAAGGCCATACAGCTCGACAGGCTTTCCCGTAACCACGCCCGGGTTGAAGCCGTGATACTTGCCGTACTGGTTCATGATCCACGCCATCACTTCGGCATTGGTGCCGACGTCGGGGGCAGGAATGTCGATGTCGGGCCCGATAATATCGTGGATGCCATCGACAAACTTGCGGGTGATGCGCTCCAATTCACGATGGCTGAGCTTCTTGGGATCGACGGAAATGCCCCCCTTGGCGCCGCCGTAAGGCAGGTCGACCACGCCGGTTTTCCAAGTCATCAACGCCGCCAGCGAACGGACCTCGTCCATATCGACTTGGGGGTGGTAGCGCAGCCCGCCTTTCATCGGCCCGCGCGAATTGTCGTGCTGCACTCGGTAGCCGATGTAGGTGGCCAGCTCGCCGTTGTCCAATTCGATGGGAATTTCGACCTGCACTTCACGACGCGGCGTCAACAGCAAACGCCGCATATTTTGGGTCAGTTCCAGATGATCGGCAGCACGATCGAAGTAAAGGCGGGTGGCGTCGAAGGCGCGCATTGGGTTGGATTCAATTCCGATTTTTTAAGGATGATGCAGCGGCAGGCTCATCCGCGAAATCCTACCGTTAGCCGCGGCGTGCAACAAGTAGCCGCCGCGACAGCACGGCGCCCCGCAGCCGGCCGCTTGGAGTTTAAACTACTGCCAAGGCGCAGCTTGTTGCATTACACTGGAAAATAAGCCCGTTGCCCGAATCTGCCCGTGCAAGCGGCTGAGCGGTTTCCAGGCGCCTTCGATCGTCAACTTGCCGATGTCGATTCCGATTCCCGATTTCTGGCGGCTGCTCGTGCAAAGCCAATTGGCCTCGGTGGAGCAGACGCGGCAACTGCAGCAACTGTTCGGCAACGTCAAGGGTGCGCAGGAATCCAACGCCAACGCCGCCGCACTGGCGCAGTGGATGACCAGCAACGGGCTGTTGAGCCTGTACCAGGCTAAGGTGCTGCTTTCGGGCCGCGCGGGGCCATTTGTATTCGGCGATTATCTGTTGTACGACCGCTTCGAGCCGGGGCGATTTCGCAGCGTTTTTCGCGCGGTGCATTTGCCCACGCGCGACCGCGTGCTGTTGGCGTTCCACACCGGGCCGTTGGCGCAAATCGAGCGCGAGTGGTTGAACGTCGTGCAGCAAACGGCGCGGTTCCGTCAGGCGGTGCACCCGCATTTGTGCCGCGTGGTGCAATTGATCGATCTGGGGCAATACAAGTTCACCGTGCTGGACGATTTGGAAGGGCGCAGCGCCGCGGACCAACTGGCCGAAGGCCGCATTGCGTGGCGCGAAGCGTGCAGCATCGGCCAGCAGCTGGCGACGGGCTTATCGCGGCTGGCGGAACTGAACTTATTGCACGGTGGCATTTGCCTCGCGAACGTGTGGCTCGATCCGCAGGCCGGCGCCAAGTTGCTTTTGCCGCCGCTGGCGCACGACCCGTCGGTGGTGCCCGGGCCGATCGATTTCCTCCAGCCCGATCCGTCTGGCCGGTTGCTGATGCTCGCCGACTACACGGCGCCGGAGTTGGGGCAAGCCGCCGAAGCGGGCCGACAGGGAGCCGGGCCAACGTGGCAATCCGAAATCTACGCCCTGGGGTGCATGCTGTATCATCTGATGGCGGGCCGGCCGCCGTTCACCGGCGACGACGTGTCCTCGAAATTGATGCAACATGCCACCGCTGAACCTGTGGCGCCGTTGGAAACATTTGGCGTGCCGCCGTGGGTGGCGCAGGTGATCTCGCAAATGATGGACAAGGATGTCACGCGCCGCTATCAAAATCTCCAGCAGGTAACCGCGGCGCTGAACGTGGTGCTGCAGCCGCCTTCCGGCGGCGCCGCGCCGGATGTGGCGGCAATGCCCGCCCTGGCGCCGGGGTTGCCGACCTCCCAATCGCTGCCGCCGTTGGACTTGATCGGCCCCGCCGTCGCCACCGCCGAATTGCCGGCGGCACCGCCGCCCGTCGAATTTCCGCCGCCGGAAATTGGTCCAGACAACTTCGGTTTCTTCGATGCCATTGCCGCGCCGCCACGGCGATCGCGGCGCACGCGAAAATCCAACGGCCTGCAGTTTGCCGTCGTGATTTTGCTGCTGTGCCTGATCGGCGGGCTGATTGTTCTCGTTTCGACCGTGCTGAAAAAGGAAGACAAATCGAAAACGGGAGCCGCCCCGGATAGCACCACCAAGTCGTCGGCGGATGCGGATCGCGCTAAAACATCTGCATCTGACGAAAGCAAAACTGATAATCCAGATACCGGCGCAACGGCGACCACCGCAACCGCCGAAGGCGACAATACCGAGCTGCCCGTGGCCACCGCTCCTTCCGCTGACACCAACAGCGATGGCCAGAGCAAACCGGCCGACGACAACAGCCACGCACTATGGGCCTCCCCCACGCACGGCAGCGCCGTGTCGTTCGACTACGTGCCGCCGGGTGCGCAGGCATTTTTGATAGTGCGGCCGGCGGAGCTTGGGCGGCTGGGCGAAGGGGAAAAACTCCTGGCAGCTTTGGGACCCTATGGCGAAACCGCGCGGAGGGAATTAGAGCAGATGGCCGCAGCGCCGCTTGCCGATGTCGAGCAGTTGACGATCGCTTGGGTCGAGCGGATGAGCGCCGACAATGGGTCCACCGTCGAACCGATCTATATCTTTCGTTTTGCCAAACCGGTCGATCTCGACAAGCTCAAGGCGCAATGGAAGGCCGGCGCGTCGGCGATGCACGGCGGCGAAGAGATCTACTCAACGCCAAGCGGCTCCGCCTATTTACCCAGTGCCCAGCGCCGCAAGATATTGATCGCCGGGGCGACGCCGGAGGTCGAGGAATCGGCCGAGCAGGGCAACATGCCGCCGCCGCTGCGGATTGCCGTCGAAAAAATGCTGTTGGCCAGCGACGCCAATCGTCAATTGGTGTTTCTATTCGCGCCGGATTTCTGTATCAGCAAAGCGACTACTTTTTTGCCGGCCAGTTGGCGCCGCTGCTCGGGCCGCTCCGAAGTTTTCTGCCGGATGACTGCCGGGCGGCAATGTTCAGCGCCGATCTAACAAAGGAAAATCTGTTCCTTGAGCTTTGCGTGCTGGGGCCGATCGGCCAATCTCCCGACCTCGTGGCCGAACAATTCCAGGAGCGGATGGCGAAGCTGCCGCAGTTAGTGGAAAGCGATTTGGCCGCGCTCCAACCGCATCAGTATGCCAGGCAATTGCTGGCGCGGTACCCGCAAATGATTGGCACCCTTGTGGAATTCACGCGCACCGCCGCGCAGAACGATCAATTGGTGCTACGCTGCTATCTGCCCACCGCGGCGGCGCACAATCTGCTGATGGGTAGCGAGCTGGCGCTGGCCGAAAGCACTGCGGCCGCAGGCAATGCCAGCGGCGGATCCAAACCCCCGGAAACCGTGGCGCAGAAACTCGAGCATGTGACCTCGCTGGTTTTTGCCCGCGAAACCTTGGAAAGGGCGCTGCAATTGCTGGGGGATGATATCGGCGTGAAAATCGAGATTTTGGGGGGCGATCTGCAACTGGAAGGCATCACCAAGAACCAATCGTTTGGCTTGGACGAAAAAAATCGCCCGGCCGTGGAAATCCTGCGAAAGATTATGTTGCAAGCCAATCCCGACGGTAAACTGGTATATGTGGTCAAACCGCGCGCCGCCGGCGGCGAGGAGATGCTGTTTATCACCACTCGCAAAGCCGCTGAAAAGCGAGGAGATACGCTGCCGCCGGAACTCGCCACTCCCAAGGGCAAGTGAACTGAGCAGAGGCCCAAGTGACACCGTTCACCATCCAGTGCACGACGTGCCGGCGAACTCTCCGCGTGATCGATCCGGAAGCGATCGGGCAAATTCTCTCCTGCCCCAAATGCGGCAGTATGGTGCTGGTCCAGCCTCCGGCGGAGTCGGCTCCTTCCGGATACAGCGCCGCCGTGGCATCGGAGGCAATGTCGAACCCGGCGGTCAAGGTCGCCGCCGCAACCGTCACCGAATCGCCGCAAGCATTGAATTCGCAAGCCGCCGGCTCGGTTGAAGACGCAAGTGAAGCGGCGCCGGCCAGCAGTGCGTCCGCGGTCCGGAAGATGATGAGCACGGAAGTACCCACCGTCGTTAGCGCCGTCGGGCCGGCCGAGGCGCCGGCAAATGGGCTGGCCGCACCGATGGTGGCACTGGCCATCGCGGAACGATTGAGCGAAGAGGAGGAACATGCCGCCGCCGCCAAAGCAAACCAGTGGCCGCATTGGTTTTTGCCGGGCGTGTTGCTGGCGCTGGCTGCGGGATTTTTGATTTTTACGGTCCGCATGATGGCGCCCAGCCGCGAATCGTCCCCCGTTAAGGCCCCGGAATCAAACACGACGCCGACTGTCGCCGCGCCGGTGGAACATCCCGCGCCTACGCCGAAGGTCGCCAAGTCGAGTGCAGAACCAGAGAAGAAGCAGCAACCGGTGACGCAATCCACCGCTGCGCCGCGGCGCAGGAAGCTAAGCCGCAACAAGTATCGCCGCCATCCCAGGCGGAAAGCAAACCACAGCAAGAAAGCATGCCGCAAGCGCCAGGTGAACCACCTGCGGCAAGCAAACCGCAGCCAGTGGTGCAAGCCGCGCCTGAAAAGAACTCAGTAGCGGCGCAAGCCGCCGCACCGGCAGTTGGCCCGGCGGCCTCGAACGTTCCACCGGCGCCGGAACCCACGGCGCCGGCTGGCGCGCTTCCCACGCGCACCCTGCAGCGCGTCGCCCCGCCGCCAGTGAATGTCGATGCGCGGCTGGCCGATCCGCTTTCGGGCATGGAAGTGCGCGATATGCCGCTGTGGGCGTATCTGGATTTGGTGAGCGAGATGAGCTCCATTCCCATCACTTTGGATGCGCAAGCGGTGATCGATCATGGTCAATCAGCGGCCGCAGCGGTGCGAGTGAAATTGGGCGAAACGACCGTGGCCGGCGCCCTGGAGGCGGCGCTGGAACCGCTGCGCTTGGGCTATCAGTTGCACGATGGGCAGTTGGTCGTCGGCTATCCGCCGCAAGAAAACATGCGGCAAGTTCGCTATGCGTTGGGTGATTTGACCGACGGCAACGACAAGGCCCTTGCGGAATTGGCGGCGCTATTGCGGCGAATGGTCGCCCCCGATTCGTGGCAGCAAGCCGGAGGAAAGGCAACTATCGTCGCCGGCGGCGATGCGCTCGTCGTCCAGCAAGACGATCCCGTGCACATGGCGATTCTGACATTTTGCGAAAAGCTGCGCGTCGCGCGCGATAAGGCAATCAAAAGCCGCTTCGATCCGGCGCGATTCGTGCTGACGACGCATCTCGATAAAGCGCATGAGTTGCTGAACAAACCCGTCACGGCGAATTTCGGCACGCCGCAGCCGTTGGCGGACGTCGTGGCTTGGCTCCGCGCCAAAACCGGCATCATGCTGCTGATCGATCATGCCGCCTTGGCCGCGCAGGGCATGTCGGCCCAAAGCGAGTGCACGGTCGTGGCCGACGGCAAGCCGCTGGCTGCGGTATTGGACGAATTGCTCGCGCCCTTGGAGCTGACGTGGCGCCGGTCGACGAGAAAACGATCGAAATTACAACGCCCCAAGCCGTGGCGGGCCAAATGGATGTCGAATTCTATTCGCTGCGCGATCTGGCATCCGACACCGCAGCAGGGCATTCGCTCGTGCAGCGCATTGCGGCCAAGGTTCGCCCCGAAATCTGGGGCGAAGATCCTGCCAAAGGGGCGATCTACTTCGACGACCCCGGCCGCACGCTGATCGTTCGCGCCCGCAGCCGGTGCAGGGGCAGGTGGAAGAATTTATCAGCGCAAGGCGCAAACGAAAATGACCAGCAGGGTGGCACGCCCTGAGTCTGCGAAGGGCGTGGAAAACAATCAGCCGAGCCACGCCTTTCCTTCGTCAGGGCGTGCCACCCGCGAAGAATTCGCGGCCAAAACGCTCTTGCGTCGCCGCTGGTCGCATGGGACAATTCGGCTATGAGGAACACGGTTGCGATTTTTGGTTTTTGGTTTTACTTTAGCCCGCCAGGTAGCGGGGCCGGAGGAGGTTTGTAACCGTTCCTCACACGCCATAAGGCCTACAAGCCCCGAGACCTGGTGAAAGCCGGCTCTCGGGGCTTTTTTCGTTTTGACTTCCAACTTTCATTCCATACAGGAACCACACTCGTGATCGTTGTCATGAAAAAAGGCGCTACCGCGGACCAGGTGGAGCACATGGTCGGTCGTGTGCAACAGCTTGGATTGAAACCGCACGTGATCAAAGGGACCGAACGCACCGTCATCGCCGTCATCGGCGACGATCGAACGACGTACAAAGATTCGCTGGAAAGCGGCCCCGGCGTGGCCGAAGTCGTGCCGATTCTCGCCCCCTACAAAATCGCCAGCCGCGAAGTGCAGGCCGAGCCCACCGTGGTGCGCGCCGGCAGCCTGACGGTTGGCGGCGGCACGGTGGGCATCATCGCCGGGCCCTGCTCAGTCGAAAGTGAAGAACAAATACTCGCCACGGCCAATGCGGTCAAAGCCGCCGGGGCCACGGCCTTGCGCGGCGGAGCATTCAAGCCCCGCACCAGCCCGTACAGTTTCCAGGGATTGAAGGAGGACGGCCTGAAGATGCTGGCCGCCGCGCGCGAGGCCACCGGCCTGGCGATTGTCACCGAGGTCATGGCCAACGAGGATTTGGACCTGGTAGTGCGCTACGCCGACGTGCTGCAGATCGGCGCCCGCAATATGCAAAACTATCGCTTGCTGGAGGCGACGGGCAAGACGAATACGCCGGTGCTGTTGAAGCGCGGGCCCAGCGCCACGGTTGAAGAGCTGCTGCTGGCGGCCGAATACATTCTGGACGGCGGCAACCAGCAGGTCATGCTGTGCGAGCGCGGCATCCGCACGTTCGAAAATCACACGCGGTACACGCTGCCGCTGGCCTCGGTCGTGTATTTGCATGGCAAAACGCATTTGCCGGTGGTCGTCGATCCCAGCCACGGCACCGGGCATACGTGGCTGGTCCCGCAGATGTGCGCCGCCAGCGTGGCGGCGGGCGCCGACGGGTTGATTATCGAAGTGCATCCCGATCCGGAAAATGCACTCTCCGACGGCAACCAGTCGTTGGATTTCGATCAGTTCCGAGAAACGATGGACACCTGCCGCAAAGTAGCCGACGCGCTGGGCCGCAAGCTCGGCAACGCAAGATGAAGTGCGCGGACTAGCAGGACGAACAGTCGCCGGAAATCGAGTAGGCGGCTTCCTTGATCGCTAGCTATAGTGGAGCAGGAATTTGCCGATTGCAGCCGACTTGCCGAGGGCCTTCCATGCGATCTGCCGCGCCGCGCTTCTGTTCGGGTCTGCTCTTCCTGGCGATCGCTCAATTTGTTTTTGTGTCCGCCGCGGCGGCCGAAGAGCCGGCCGCCAAACAAGCCTCGCCACAACCGGGCGAAAAACCGGCTACGCAGCCACTGGCGAACCAGCCGCGAACCGTGGTGGTAAACGTGCTGGTGGTCAGCAAGTCAGGCGACGGCGGCGAAACGGGCTTTTGCACCCCCGTCAGCGTGACCGCCGGCGGGGCCCAGGGGAACAAAGTCCGCGTCGGGTTCTTTGAAACTGAAGCCGGTGGCACGGGCGATTCCTGGCGAAGCGCCGGTTGGACCGCGGCCATCACCGCAGCACTTCTCAGCGATTTCGATCCGCGCGCCATGCACGTTTCTTTCGAGTACGAAGGCAAGGTGGATGGCCCCAGCGCCGGGCGCTGATGACCATCGGCGTGCTGGCGGCAGTGCGCGGCGACACACCCAAGCCCGACGCGGCCATGACCGGCACCATCAATCCCGACGGAACCATCGGGCCCGTCGGCGGCATTCGCTACAAGATCGAAGGCGCGGCGGAGAAGGGGATGAAGCTGGTGCTGATTCCTGCCGGCATCCGCTCTGAGAAAGATGCCAACGGCGAGCCGATCGACTTGATCGATCACGGCCGCAAGCTGGGCGTCGACGTGCGCCCCGTGCTGGATATCTACACTGCCTACGAGACTCTCACCGGCGCTCGCCTGCCGCGCGCTCCGGCGGCCACCTTGCCGCCCGTTTCGCTGGAGGTGCAAAAGCAAGTGCAAAAGAAAATCGACGCCTGGTACAAGCTCTACTCCACTGCGCTGGATGCCTACAGCAAAATGCCCGGCCAGGCCAAGTTGTCGCAAGAGTGCGTCGCTTTGTACAAGCAAGGATTAGAAATCATCCAGCATGCGCAAAAGATGGCCGCGGAAGGGGAACTGTCGGCCGCCTTTTGGGATCACGTGCACGCAGCCATCTATGGCTACCTGGCGTTGGAGGTCGGACGCTATCGCGCCGCCTATGCTGACGGAGGATATGCCGCGGCGGTGAAGCGCGTGCGCAATAATGATTGGTTGGAAAAAGAAGTGCAAGCTACCGCCAGGCGGATGCGCGAAGAAACGCCGCACACCACCGACCAATTGCTGATGTATTTCCACGCCTGCGACGCGTTTCTGGAAGCCCTGAGTCTGCAATATTCGGCCCAGGAGTTGCTGGCGAACCTGCCCAAAACCGAAACCGAGGCAGCCAACCGGCCAGCCATGCTCGCCGCCACGTATCAGATCATTGCCTGGCTGGACCTGAAAGCCGCCGGCGACTATCTCGATTTGGGAGCCGGTTATGGCGGCACACCGCTGCCGCAGCAGGCGGCCTGGCGCGACATCAGCGACTACTTGCGCCGGGCCTCGGAAGCCAACAACAGTGTGTTCGACGCCCTGATCATCAAGGAAGGGGCCAGTGCCGCCGCGCTGGGCATCGAGCAGTTTCGCAGCAACCTGATGCAGAAAGACATGACCTACGCCCTGCTGCATACGGCCAGCGAACAGATCTTTCCGCGGCTGAAAGATTATTTCGGCGATGGCGATGCCTACGGCTATGCGTACCTGGCGGCGAGCATGTACGTGCACACGCGCGCGGCTACCTTGCTGGCGAAATACTATTCCTTGGGAGCCGAACTGGACGACGCGGCCAACATTGTGGCCATCGGCCGCGAACGAACCCTCGGCGATTGGCTGGAGTTTGCCGAAGATCAATCGCGCCGCGACATCGCCTTGCTTTCTGCCAGCGGGATCGATGTCACGCCGTGCGTGCAAGTGCACGAAATCGCCCGAATTTGCGCCCGCCGCGACCTGCCCAACAAGCTGGAGGCGTTAACCCATTTCTGGGCCGCCGACCTGCACGCGCAAGTGCTCAGGCGGATTGCGAATGTGAGTACGGATGCCAAACCGTAGCCGCCGCGTCAACTCATCTGGTTAAACAACAGCGAGAATTCCAACGGGGTTTGCACCAGGCTACAGGAGAAGTTGTCGACGTGGTTCAGCGCGCCATAGTCCAACGCCAGCGACCAGTTGGAGATCGCCGTGGCTTGCTGGCTGGTTAGCTTGATCTGCCCTCGAAGCCGGTGCCCCAATCCTGCGTGACGGTGTCGGCGGCCACCACGTTGGCGGCCAGCACCCCCTTGGGTTCGAGCACTTCCAGCGTGGCGCGGCGTTTTTGCTTGCGACGAGTGTCCTTCTTCGGACGCTTCTCGCGGTTTTCTCGGGAAAGTTGTGAAGAGGGGGTTTCATTGAGCTCACGCAACGGAAGTGTGCGGAACGCCATCGTACGGCTCCTGGATGAAGCAACGGAGAAAGTATGAGGAGTTATGATGAAGCGGCGATGAGACCGCACTATGCTTGCAATCGGTGCGGTTGACCTTTAGTTCCGATACGCGGGGCTGTGGCGGCCGGTTTGTTCGGGCCGCAAAATGAATCGCCGGCTGCCGGCAAAAGCTAGAGTAGGCCAGACTTAGCGAGCGGCGCTGCGTTTCCGCACCCGCGAGTTTTCGCCGCAACAGTGCGAATTAACAACGCCACAACGGAACACTTTCTACAATCCCAGCCACAGCTGCGCGATGTTGAAGTAGATGACGATGCCAGTGACGTCGACAAACGTGGCGACGAAGGGGCTAGAGGCGTAGCCGGGGTCGATGCCCATTTTGCGGAACGCCAAGGGGAGCATCGAACCGACCAACGTGCCCCACAAGCAGATGGCCGCCACCGCCTGGCCGATCACCATCGCCAACTGCCAGCGGTTCACCGGCGCGGTGCTGACAATGCACTTGGCCGGAAAATCGTACAGCCCCTGGGCATCGACGGTGGGGATCACCGTGGTCTGCCCCGCCGGCAGCGAAATATGGGCGTGCTGTGTGAGCGTGGCCTTGATCAGTTGTTCCGATCCCTTGGGCACGATGATGCGTCCGCGATCGTCCAGCGTCAAAGGCGCAGTGTCGGGCGCGCGTATTTGGAACGGTTCGGCGACTTCGTGGCTGGCGTCGCGCGTCGATTCCGGCGTGGCGGCGCCGCGGAATATGCCAATGCACCCCAGCGTCAGCCCCAGCAAAATGCCTAAAGTCACCTCGTGGCGAAACACGCGCCACCAATCGCCGGCGCGAATTTGCCCCAACGCCACCGCCCGCGTGATCAGCGTGGCGGCTTGCGAGCCGGAATTGCCGCCGGTGGAAATGCACAACGGCACAAACAGGCTGAGCACCACGAGCTTGGCGATTTGGTCTTCAAAGTGCGAAAGCGCGGTGAACGTGAACAGCTCGGCGATGAACAGGCAGGCCAGCCACACCAACCGCTTTCGCCAGACGGTGATGAGCGGCGCGTCGAGATAGTTTTGTTCCAACGCGTTGACGGCCCCCATGCGATAAGCGTCTTCGGTGGCTTCTTCCACCACCACGTCGATCACGTCGTCGTGCGTCACGATGCCCACCAGGTGATTTTCTTCATCGACCACGGGAATGGCCAGAAAGTCGTACCGAGCCATTTTCTTGGCCACTTCTTCCTGGTCTTCGGTGACTTTCGCGCTGATGATGTCGCGCTCCATCAGCTTTTCGACGTGCGTGTTGGGCTTGGCCAGGATCAAATCGCGCAAGGATACGAAGCCCAGCAGGTGGCGATGGTCATCGACCACGTAGATGTAGTAAATCATTTCACTGTCGGGAGCTTCCGCCCGCAGCTTGTGCAGCGCGTCGGCCACGGTGATGTTGGCCGGCAGCGAGGCGTATTCGGTGGTCATCACCGCGCCGGCGCTGTGCTCCGGATAGGAAAGGAGCATGCGGATATCGTGCCGCGCCGCCTTGGCCACCAGCGGCAGCAGCTCTTCCACTACCTGTGGATCCAAGTGTTGCAACAGATCGACGCGGTTGTCGGACGCCATTGCCTCCAGCAGGCGCCCCATCCGTTCGCGTCCGCTTCCGAGCACCATTTCCACCTGCTTTTCGATCGGATAGTACGCGAACACTTCGGCCTGCCGCTCCAGCGGCGCCGTGGCCAACACTTTCCACGTTTCGTCGACGGTCAGCCCTTCGGTGAAGTCGGCCACGGTGGCCGGGTGCAGTTCCATCACCACGTCGCGCAAACCCTGCTCGTCGCCTTCGGCGAGCATCAAGCGAAGTTCGGGCAAAATAATCGGATTGGCCATAGGTCACCTGCAAGGGCTGCCGCGGCGGTGCGAAGGAAAGCGTGGATTATAGCGACGGGCTCGAAATCTGCAGCGCGGCGCGATCCAGCCGGCCGCCGCGCGAATTGACATTTGGCACCACGGCGATAGGATGGGCGCTGACCGCGTCAGTCGGTCGCTGTGCTTAATCCTAACTAACGGAGTGCACCATGACACAGCTTGAAGCCGCCAAGGCCGGCCAGATCACGCCGGAAATGGAATTTGTCGCCCGCCGCGAAGGGCTCGAGCCGGAGTTGATTCGCAGCGAGGTGGCCCGCGGGCGAATGGTCATTCCGGCCAACCAGGTGCATCTTTCCAAGCGCCTGGAACCGATGTGCATCGGCGTGGCGGCCAGCACCAAAATCAACGCCAATATCGGCAATTCGGCGGTCACCAGCAACATCCAGCAGGAGCTGGAAAAGCTCCACATGGCCGTGCACTTTGGGGCCGACACCGTGATGGATCTTTCCACCGGCCGCGACATCGACCGTATCCGCCAGGCCATCATCGACGCTTCGCCCGTGCCGATCGGCACCGTGCCCATCTACCAAATGCTGGAAGAGCTGGGAGGCAACATCGAGGAAATGAAGCCGCAGCATTTTTTGGACATGGTCGAGCATCAGGCCCGACAGGGCGTCGACTACATGACCGTCCACTGCGGCGTGCGCCTGGAGCATTTGCACCTGACCATGGGGCGCGTCACGGGCATTGTCAGCCGCGGCGGCAGCCTGATCGCCAAGTGGATGATGACCCATCGCCAGCAAAATCCGCTCTACACGCACTTCGACGATCTGTGCGACATCATGCGCGCTTACGACGTTACCTGGAGCTTGGGCGACGGACTACGCCCCGGCTCGATCGCCGACGCCAGCGACAAAGCCCAATTCGCCGAATTGGAAGTGCTGGGCGAACTGACCAAGCGCGGCCGCGCCAAGGGCACGCAAGTGATGGTCGAAGGCCCGGGCCACATTCCGATGGATCAAATCGAGATGAACATGCGCAAGGAAGCCGAGCTGTGCGACGAAGCGCCTTTCTACGTGCTTGGCCCGTTAGTGACCGACGTCGCGCCGGGCTACGACCATATCACCAGCGCCATCGGCGCTGCCCTGGCCGGCTGGCATGGCGCAGCCATGCTCTGCTACGTGACTCCGAAGGAACATCTCGGCCTGCCGGAATTGGACGACGTGAAGCAGGGCGTGATTGCCTACAAGATCGCCGCCCACGCCGCCGATTTGGCACGCCATCGCCCCGAAGCGCAAGAGCGAGACGACGCGCTCGAGCCGCGCCCGGTTCGCCTTCGATTGGAACGAGCAATTCCGCCTATCGCTCGATCCCGAAACCGCCAAGCGAATGCACGACGAAACCCTGCCGCAAGACACCTTCAAAAGCGCCCACTTCTGCAGCATGTGCGGCCCGAAGTATTGCTCGATGAAAATCACCGAAGACATCCGAGCCATGGCGGCAGACGATTTGCGACCCTTGCCCGTGACACTGGAAACCACGTAAAGCAGACCATCGCAGTTTCTGCTCAAAGAGCAGCTGGCTCTATGGCTGGTTCACCAGTTCGTTGCCGCTGATGGTCGACAGCGCGCGGTACACCGACATGTCGATCTGGTCCATCAGCAGTTGCACCGAGCCGTCGGCATATAGAAACTGCGCAACTGGGATGATCGCTGCGGAAATTGGCCGTGTAGTGTGGGCCGCCGTCGACGCTGCAGCGGCAGTCGTCGGGCGCCGAAACATCCATCCACGAATCGGTCACCGGTGTTTTGTTCATCGGCTCCAGCGTGCAGGCCCAAATGCCGGAGGTGTACACGCCGATCGTCGCAAAGCTGATGTTGCCGACATCGCCGATGGCCCAGGCATCGGTCGCCGCGGGCGTGACCGGTGGCCCCTGCGTGCTTGAATCGCTGCCGGTGCCTGAGGGCAATGCCAGCGGCGTGTGGCAGTTTGCCCCGTGGCACAGCGGCCAACGAAATCCGCCGGCCCCTTCCCCAATGGCGATGGTCTTGCTCAGACCATCGTGAATTTCGTTCGCTCGCGTTCGCAAATTCGGATAGAAAAACCCGCGTCGCTCCGGAGGCATTGCGTTGCCGCTTAGGCACCACGTATCCGTGGAGCCCTTGCAAAGCACGTAGTCGCTCACGCCATACGATGTCGCCATCCCAAACGTGCTCAGCGGCTGCAGCGTCAGCGGGTTGGGTTTGTCGTTCGTCGGGCAAACAAATTCCGTCACCACTGCGGCCAGTGTTTGCGGCCGTTGCTGGCCGTAAACCTTGTTTTGGTCCCACAAGGCGTGCAGCGTCGATTCCTCAAGAAACGGAAACATCGCCGTAAATGCGTTTCCGTACACTTGGCTGCCGGTTGGATCGGTGTTCACGCCCACGGGGAAACACTTGGACGCCCCTTCGTAGTTCAGCATCGCCAGGCCAAACTGCTTGAGATTGTTGGCGCACTGCACGCGGCGGCCCGCTTCGCGCGCGGATTGAACCGCGGGCAGCAGCAGCGAGGTCAGCACGCAGATGATGCTGATCACCACTAGCAGTTCGACCAGGGTAAACGCGCGGCGATAGTTGCACATCGAAACGTTCCTTCGATGCCAAACGCAGACGCATTAACGGCCTGCCAAGTCTACGTTGTCGGCCAAAAGAAGGCTGCTTGCCATTGTAGCGTAAAAGGCGGTTGCAGGCGCGTCAGGAGGGCAACCGTTATTCGCTGGCTTTCGGCAGGGCGTATTTGGGTGGCAATTTTCCCTCTTTCATTTCCGCAATCAGCGGGATCACCTGATCGGCCGGCAGGGCGTAGGATTCGGTGCGGCCGGCCCGTGCAATGTTGATGCCGATTGCCTTGCCGGAAAGATCGACCAGCGGCCCACCGCAATCGTCGGCCGCTAACGCCGTATCGTGCTGGATGACTGCGGGAAAATCGGCGGCCCGGCGGCTCAGCGTGCCCCCCATGCTGTTCATTTGCTCGCTGCGGCTGCCCACTCGCCCGGGCGTGGACAGCGTAGCCGTGATGTGCATTTCCTTGCCGTCGCGAGTAACGTACAGCGGCACCGAATCACCCGGCTTGTACTGCCGGATGGTGTCGATCAACGTTTGGCGCGTGTCGATCAATTTGTCGGCCACACGGGTCACAATATCTCCCGCTTGCAGGCCGGCTTCCGCGGCGCCGCTGCCGGGAAACACCAGCGTAATTTTTGCGCTGCCGTCGGCGTGCTCCAGTTGAATGCCCAGCACGCCGCTGCGCGGCGGCACACGATGGCGCGGCACGCTGACAACTCCCACCGCCTGCGGCAGATCGCCCTGGGCGGCGGTGGCCACGAATTGACCGACGGTCGGATCGATGGTGCCTTCCGCCCACGAAACGGCCTTCAACCTATCGGCTTCGATCTTCAGCATCGCCAGATCAAGCCGCGGATCGTGGCCGACCACTTTCGCCGCCACGGTGCGGCCGTCGTTCAAGCGGCAGGTGACCGGATCGCGCAATTCGCTGTATTTAGTGAGCACGTAGCCGTCGGCATCAACCACCGTTCCCAGAGCCGCCTCTTTGCCGCCGCTAAGAATTCGCACGGTAGCCTGATCAGCCGAGGCCACTACGCTCACGTACGCCGTGCGAACATCTTTGCCGTCGCGCAGCTTGCTGGCCGGCAAGCGATCGGCCGTGTGCGCACTGTTGGCCAGGGCTATGCAAAAGCCCACGATCGCCAATGCGGCGATCTTCGTTTTGTGCGGGTACATCATCGAGCTGTAAAAATCGCGGATGATTGGATCGACCAACGGTGCCCCAGGATTGCAACCGGCTTCAACGTATTTACTGGCCACTGACCACTGGCCACTTATAAATATCTATTCTCGCTTATCTAAATTCGCTTTCAACTGTAATCTCCGGCCATCGCGCAGCACTGTCAGCGTGACTTCCTCTCCCACCTTATGTTTGGCAACCAAGGATTGTAATCCCTCAATACCGGTGACGTTCTCGCCGGAAAGTTCGGTAATGATGTCGTCCACCCGCAGGCCGGCTTTGGCCGCGGCCGAGCCTGCAAAAACGTTCAGAACCTGGCAGCCTTTTTCATGCGATTCGCCGCTGATGCCCAGCATGGGTCCGCCGCGCGGCGGATCGCCTCCCCACGTTTCACCTTTCGCCAGCCGCTCCCAGCTTTCCCGGTAATTGTCGATCGGCACATGGTAATTGGCGATCAGCGAATCGCTAATGCGGCTATGAATGCCAATTACCCGCCCTTGCGAATCGAACAGCGGTCCGCCGCTATCGCCCGCCGTCAGCGGGCAGTCGGTCCAGAGGGTGTCGCTGCGTACCAAGATCAGCCGGCCGGCGCGGACCGGCGGTGGACGATTGCGCTGAAACCCGCCCGGATGACCCAGCGCCACGCACCACTCGCCGGGCTTCAACGTAGCGGACCGGCCCATCTCGGCGTGCGGCCAGGGGCCGGGTTCGGAGATCTTCATCATGCCGCTATCGACCGATTCGTTGGCGCCCAGCGTTATGGCTTTCACTCGTTTGCCGTCGGGAAGAATCACGTACGCATCGCGCCCCGGCATTCCTGAAACGTGGCCGGCCGTGAGCACATAGCCGTCTTCGGTAACAATCACTCCGCTGCCCTCCACGCCATTGATGTCGACGCCGACCGTGGCCGGCAGATCTTTTTTCACCACTTCTTCAATGGCGTTTTGGATCGCGGCCAGATCCTCCGCCGATTCCGGCGCGCCTTTGGTGAGCGCGGCAACCGGCCTGGTGCGACCACTGCCACCGCCGTCGGCCTTGCCTTCAGACTCCATCGGCTGGGCGGCTGATTTTGTTTCCGAGCCGGCCGATTGGGGCGATTTTTCCCCGGGCGCTGCGGCTGTGGCTGGCGCGGATGAAGGCGGGGCATCGCCGGCTTGCGTCGGCAGCCACTGATCGATCCAGGGCATTCCCAGACCAATAACTAGCGCGACCACGAACAATTGCAGCGCAAAACGGAACCGGGCGGCCATTGGTGCGAACTCTCCTCCTAAATCCATTATGCCGCACAGCCGGCAAATCGTGCAATCACGGGAGTTCCACCACCGTTTAGCCGCGGACAATGGCTCAAGCATTGCGTCTGCCCGCCGCCGGCAGCGTGTTGCCAGGCGACCTGCTACCCCGGTAGGGCCTCGAATGGTTCGACCTCGGCGGCTTTAGGGCATTCGTCGGTCGTGGCCATGAAGAAGCTGACCACGATCTGCGCGACTGCCAGCGCCGCCATGGCCACGAACACCCACGTCAGCCCCGAATCGATCATGCTGACGATGATCGGGCGCGCTGCGGAGGGCAGGGCGGCGCTTTTCTGCGGATCCATGATGGCCGCCGGGCTGACGCCCATTTCGCGCAATTGTTGCATCTGCGGCGCGGCCAGCACATTGAACAGCATGCCCAACAAGCCGATGCCCAGCGCGCCGCCGATGGTGCGGAAGAACTGTATCGCACTGGTCACAATGCCGCGCTGCTGCCACGTAACGCTGTGCTGCACCAGCAGGATTTGCGGCATCGACGAGGCGCCAAATCCCAGCCCGGCCAGAATCAGCACCGCCGCCAACACCCAACCGCTCGCTTTGGCCAGCGCGCAAACCACCAGCAGCGTAAAGCTGAGGGCCACCAGGCCACTGCCCGCCACCGCGGTGCGGCGAAATCCCCAGCGCACGATGATCGGCGCCACGAAAATCCCGCTGGTGGCCCACGCCAGCATCACGGGAGTCACCACTCCGGCCGCCGCCGTCGCCCCCGCGCCGGTCGTTCCCTGCACGTACAGCGGCACGTAGGTGTCAACGCCGAAGAACGCCACGCCCATCAGCGCGCTGGCTAACATTGCTGGGCCGATCGACCGCTGCATGATTAGCGACGGCGGCAGCACGGGATTGTTCGCGCGGCGTTCGACGCGGACGAACCATAAAATCGCGACCAGCGCAGTGGCCAGCAATGAAAGGGCTGCGCGCCGTCGACATCCCATCCAATCCCAGTGACACCAGGGCCAATATCGAGGTGCAGCCGATGGCCAACAAGCCGACCCCCGGCAAATCGAGATCCGTGGAATGCGGCCGTTCGTGATCATGATACCGCCAGGCTAGCACGCCAAACCCCAGCGCGCCAAACGGCAGGTTCACGAAAAAAATCGACCGCCAGCCGAGCGTTTCCACCAGCAATGCGCCCACCGCTGGACCGGCCAGCGACGACGTGCCCCACACGGCGCTGAACCAGCCTTGAATTCGCGCCCGCTCTTCCAGCGTAAAAATATCGCCTAGGATGGTGAGCACCACCGGCATAATTCCGCCGGCCCCCAAGCCCTGAAAACCGCGGAAGATAATCAGTTGCAACATCGTGTGCTGCGCTGGCCGCCAACACGCTTGCGCCGGCAAAAATCGCAATCGCCGCCAATAGCACCCGCTTGCGCCCCAGCGCATCGGCCAGCCGTCCATAAAGCGGCATCGTCACGGTGCACATCAGCAGATACACCGAGGTAACCCACGCGTAATGTTCCAGGCCGTGCAGATCGCCGATGATGGTCGGCATGGCCGTGCTGGTGACGGTCATTTCCATCGACGCCAGCACCATCACCAGCATCAGCGCCGCGGTCACCCAACCGCGATGCATCTTGGGCGAGACGTTTTCGGCCGGTTCGGCCTCCGCCCGCTGGGGAACCTCTTCTCCGACCGCCGTGCCGCCGTCGTGATTCAAGATTTGGGGTAGTTCAGAACTCACAGCGAGCCTGTATCCATGTTGCTACCGGCGGCCGGGGCATCCGTTGCCATTGTAGGACCGAAGGGAAGGCTTTGGGTTCGGTCAGGCGGGACAAGTGTAAAGTGTATCGGGCTAACATTTTGCCTCACACCCCAAGGCTGGCGGATGTGCTCTCCCGAGGCAGATTCGTCGCCAACGCCGCTGGAGAAATCCCGTGACCGCATCGATCGGCAAAGTTTCCCTGCCCTCCGCGATCCGCAATTTCAGGGGCCTTTCAAGGGCCCCCAAAGGAACGACCGATGCAACCTGCATAAACAAACGCTTAGCTTCGCGCCAGCAGGGGGCCACTGTTCATGTACGCGTTCGTGCATATTGAAAAGACCGCCGGCACTACATTGACCTCGATCTTGCGGCGCTCTTTCGGCATCGGCCACTGCGATATTCGCTTGCCGCTGGCGAAGCGCGGGCCCGTGAACTGGGACCATCGCAACCTGGTCGACGCCGCAGATTTGAAACGTGTGAAGCGCATCTATCGAAACTTGCGCGGAATTTCCGGCCACGACGTGAAGACATATTCCAATTTGGAATTAGAGTGTCCCGAAATCCGGTATTTTACCTTCCTACGCGATCCGCGGCGAAGGTTCATTTCGCACTTTCTCACGCGGGCCGGCTCGCATCGGCCGGAAGAATTGGACCGTTGGCTGGCAGCCTCGTGGATTCACAACTGGCAAACGAAAATGATCTGCGGCCAAGCCAACTCCCAAAAGGCGATCGACGTGCTTTCCGCGCGGATTGGCTTCACCGGCTTGACCGAACGCTTCGACGAATCGCTGCTGATGCTCGCGCAGTGGCTCGAAGAGCCCGCGTTCCGGCCCAAGTATCGCCGGAAGAACGATCGCACTCAAACTCGCGGCTATCAAAATGCGCTGCGCGAACAGACGGACACCAGCTATTTGAATAGCGAAGAAGTTACGGCCCGCATCGACGCCGTGAACGCCGAGGATCAAAAGGTGTACGACCACGTGATCTCGGTCGTTTATCCGCGGCAGCAAGCCGAATATCGCGGCGACCTGACGGCTGATCTCATCGATTTCCAGCGCAAAAACAACGGCATCGGGCTGATGAAGGAATCGCGCACCAGCAGCTTCGTACGCAACTACGTCTACAAGCCGCTGATCCATCTCCGCGCGGCATAGCGAGCCAGCGCTGGGCCGAATTCATCATTCTCGCTACGCGCTGACTTTGGCGTAATTGGCCCGAACATACTCGTCGGCATCGTCCAGCGACTGGAACGTCAACGCATCGTCGTTATTGGCCGACCAGTTAGCGCCGGTCCAAACCTGGTAGGGTTCGTCGAGGCGGCACGCGGGTCGCCGGCCCAATCCATCCAGCGGATTATGGTCCGAGGAGATGACGAACGTCGTGCCTTGCTTGCGCGTCAGAATGCCCATGTTGAGTGCACCGTATTGCGGATGGTTATTCGGCTGGCGCGATGGGGCACCGAACTTCGTACCTCGTCTTGCCATTCACTTTCTGCGGCAGTTCTTTTACCAAGAAATCCTGCCGGCACTGCGCGATGCTGAGAGCATACGGGACCCATGCTCCGGCGGAGTATTCGAACGTGTTATACGAATCGTCTTCGAGCAAGATGAACGGTTTGCCGTACTGCGTGGGTGGCTTGCGTTCACGAACGATTGGCGCCCGTAGAGGGACGCTGGCTCGAGGTCCGGAGGATGGTGGCCGCTGATTCCTGCGACTGTAATGACGTTTATGGGCCATCAATGGGATGCTCCAGGGGTTGTTGCAGTTGGTGCTCCAGCAGCCCGCCGCGGGAAAATCTGCCACAGGTTCTCGTACGAACCGGCTTTGCGCAAGGCGGCCAGAAGATTGTCGCGAGTTCCCTCCGCCGCCTGCTCGCCATCCACAACCGAGATCGTGTTCTCGTTGGCGATGACGCGCAGATTTTCCAATGAATTGTGCCGGCCGAATTTCTCCACGATCGCTGTTTTCACGGCCGTGGCGGCATAGTCGATATCACGTAATGGTGACATTTTCTCAAGGCCCTCAGCAGGGCGGGCACGAAGCTATCGGCCCGCAACAGAGAAAACACCAGCCCAAGGCGCTCGCGGCGCAAATCTGTGTGCCGTGACACAACGCGCTTCTTGCAAAACGAGTTGTTGATCGCCTGTCTGGCCGAAAGTCGACAGCCGGCGGCGTTGGCGCCGCCGGCTATCGCTGAATTCACACTTGCTGGCGATTTAGCGCCGGCCGTAGCCGCCGCGCCCGCCGCCGCCGCCGTAACCACCGCGTCCGCCGCTGCCGCTGCGCTCTTCGCGCGGCCGGGCTTCATTGACGGTCAGATTGCGGCCGTCGACTTCTTTTTCATGCAAGCCCCGGATCGCTTCCTGAGCGGCGTTGTCGTCGCCCATTTCCACGAAGCCAAATCCCTTGCTGCGTCCCGAATCGCGGTCTTGAACCACCTGTGCGCTTTGCACGGTGCCAAACTGCGAAAACATTTCTTCCAAACTTTCGCTGGTAACGCTGTAACTTAAGTTACCCACATACAATCGCTTACCCACAGTAGAACTCCTTAGAAACTTAGAAACGTAACCGACCCAATCGATACTTTCTGGGTCGAATGAAAGGGGCAGAGTGGCGGCCCGCCAAGTGGGCAAGGCGAGAGAAAGGCAGCGGGTTCTCAGAAACCCCGGCTGCGAAACACGTCGTCAAACCGACTGCAACAAGTGTAGCATCTCTTGGCAGAAATGATAGGGCAAATTGACGCCCCTAGGCAGGCAGGTCCGCAAATTCGCAGGAAAACAAGCGGTTTTGATCGGTTCCGCTAGCAGAATATTTCCAGATTTCGCGGCATCCCAGTTGCTGCTGCTGATATGATGATTGCAGCGCTCGATGTTTCAGCTGCGGGAATTGCCAGCGGCCAAACCATGAATCGCTATCGTAAGTCGACCGCCGAAGCTCTCGAGGCGGCCCGCCAAGCGCGCGTCCGGCGCGAAACGTTGCCACCCGAAGCGCAACTGGAGCAACGCCTCGCCGACTTGCAAACCTTTGTTCGTCAGCTGGCGAACACTCCGCACGGCCGCGCCGATCTGGCGCGCCGCGTGCAATTGTTCGGCGACTGTGCGCAAACGCCCGGCGAAAGTCGGCGGCACTATTACGGCAAGCTGCGCGATTGGTTGGATCGCGAATGCGAGGAGCTGCACATTTTGCGCACTGAATCGATGCTCACGTAGCGAGTTCTGCCAGCGCGATCGAAGGAACCAATTCCGATTTTCCCTGCGGAAATAGCTGCATATTTGTATAGCATCCCCCCCGATTCAATGGTATAATTAAGGGATCGGATAGTTGGCCGGTTACCTACTTAGACGACATTGCAAAGCCGCCTATCTGGGCGGCTTTTTCCTTTGAAGGAGGTGCGTTGATGCACACAGTTGAAGTCAGTCAAAACGGTGTGGAAATTGGAAAGGTTCAGTTCCGCGGAATCGTGCCGAACAAAGACGCCGATTCCCCCTCGCGGCGTTTCAAGTGCACGCCCAAGGCATGCGTGCCCAAGCCGATCGTGCAAAAAATCGCCGACCGCCTGGCCTTCGGCGTCACCGCCGGCCACGAAGACGATTACGAGTGGCACGTGTAAACAGAACAACGCAAGAGCTGTAAACGCATAAAAAGCCCCGCTGGCCCCAAAGGCCAGCGGGGCTTTTTGCTAGGAAACGCTGACAGTCCATCACGGCGTCGGTTTGCATGTTTCGGCCAGCGCTTCGGGGAGAGTGCGATATTTGAACTCGAAGCCTTCTTCTCGCAATCGCTTCGAAACGAGATAGCGGCCAAAAATCGCCAGTTCAAGATCGGTGCGCATCAATAGCGGTGCGCCAATGCGCACCATCCAGCCGAAGGCTGGCAAACCGAGGGGCATGCGCATGGCTTTACGCATTTCGCGCATAAATTCAACCTGCGAAACCGGATTCGGGACCGTGGCAATGTAAGCGCCTTGCATGGCGCCATCCGTCAGCGCCCGCTCGAACAGCCGGTTCATGTCGAGTTCGTGAATCCAACTCATCCCTTGCTTGCCGCTGACCACGCGCCCGCCAAGGCCGAAGCGCACCAGCGGCCGCAGCCGATTCATCGCCCCACACCCAGCGCCGCGTTCCCGCCCGATCACGAAGCTTGGCCGCAGAATCACCTGCCGCTGCGAGGGCAACACGCTTGCCTGGTAGGCTTCTACCCAAGCCCGCCCGACAAAGGGCGCAAATCCGGCGCCGAATGCCGAATCTTCATCGCAGACAACCTCCGGCGGATCGCCATAAATATGCGCCGTGCTCATCTGCACCCAAACCGGCGGCGGCGAATCGATCGCCCGCATCGCCTGACCGAGCACACGCGTCGCTTCGACGCGCGAACGCACAATCTCATCCTGATGATCCGGCGTCTTGATGCAATCCACGCTGCGCCCGACAAGATTCACGAGTCCCGCCGCCCCATTCAGCTCCGGCGCTCAATCCCCCAGCGTGCTGCGCATCCCACCCCACATGCCGCCAAGGCCCTGTGATTCTCGGCGCACTGCGCGAAAGGATGACGACCGACTTCCCGACCGCCGCCAGATGCATCGCCAGCGACATGCCCAAAAACCCACTCCCGCCGGCGAGAATGATGGGCGCGGTTTGCATTTGGTCGTTCATGCACTGAGTATAAGCAGGTCGAGCTCGGTACTGAACTGCGAAGCCGCGATGAGAGCGCAATAAAAAGCCCCGCCGGCTTTTGGCCAAACGGGGCTTTCTTAAATTGATCCGGCGATACCTACTCTCGCTCTTTTGGAACTACCATCGGCTCCGAAAGCTTAACTACCGTGTTCGGAATGGGGACGGGTGTGACCTTTCGGATATGGTCGCCGGAAGAAGCGAGCGCCGCCTGTCGGCGGGCAGCTCGCTTAAATGAACAATGACCAATTTCCCGTTTGACCAATTCCGCGATTGGCGAAATCTTTGGTCATTGGTCATTGGTGC
This sequence comes from Pirellulales bacterium, assembly GCA_963773925.1. Classification (GTDB taxonomy): domain Bacteria; phylum Planctomycetota; class Planctomycetia; order Pirellulales; family JADZDJ01; genus CAVRAW01. The sequence goes on along the minus strand of CAVZDC010000002.1, from coordinate 3,722 downwards.
TTGGTCATTCTTAAGTTGTTGGTAATTGGCTGCTCTTAGCGATCTTGGAAATCGTACTTTTCCAGTATCAGCAACTCTCCGATATGAGAGCGCTTGATATAGGTGGCTAAGCGTTCGTCCGTTAGTACCGGTTAGCTAAATGCATTACTGCATGTACACATCCGGCCTATTAACCTGGTAGTCTTCCAGGGGACTTTCCCCGCCGAAGCGGGAACGAAACCTAATCTCGGAGCGGGCTTCACGCTTATATGCTTTCAGCGTTTATCCTTTCCGTTCATAGCTATCCAGCCGTGCCGCTAGCGCGACAACTGGTACACCAGAGGAACGTCCTTCAAAATCCTCTCGTACTAAAGAAGAATCTCCTCAAGTTTCGTGCGCCCACAGCAGATAGGGACCGACCTGTCTCACGACGGTCTGAACCCAGCTCACGTACCACTTTCATTGGCGAACAGCCAAACCCTTGGGAGCTTCTCCACCCCCAGGATGTGATGAGCCGACATCGAGGTGCCAAACCGCTCCGCCGCTATGGACGCTCGGGAGCGATAAGCCTGTTATCCCCAGAGTACCTTTTATCTGATGAGCGATGACCCTTCCATTCGGAATCACCGGATCACTATGTCCGACTTTCGTCTCTGCTCGGCCGATCAGCCTCGCAGTTAAGCACCCTTATACCATTGCGCTCGTTGCCTGATTGCCAACCAGGCTGAGGGTACCTTTGAACTCCTCCGTTAATCTTTCGGAGGAGACCGCCCCAGTCAAACTGCCCAACAGACACTGTCCTCCGCCCGGATTACGGGAATCGGAGTTAGAACTAAGACAACCTCAGGGTGGTATTTCAACGTTGGCTCCATCTCGGCTAGCGCCGAAACTTCAAAGCCTCCCACCTATCCTACACAGAGAATGCCCGAGACCAATATCTGCCTGCAGTAAAGGTTCACGGGGTCTTTCCGTCACACTGCGGGAACGTGGCATCTTCACCACGGCTACAATTTCACCGGGTTACTGGTTGAGACAGTAGAGCAGTCGTTACGCCATTCATGCAGGTCGGAACTTACCCGACAAGGAACTTCGCTACCTTAGGACCGTCATAGTTACGGCCGCCGTTTATTGGGGCTTCGGTCGCGAGCTTTGTTCACCGAAGTGAACGAACCCTCTTCCTTAACCTACCAACACCGGGCAGGCGTCAGACTCTATACATCCACTTGCGTGTTAGCAGAGTCCTGTGTTTTTGATAAACAGTCGCTGCTCCCGATTTACTGTGACCCCCAGGAGCGTTAACCCTCGAAGGCACCCTTTATCCCGAAGTTACAGGGTCATATTGCAGAGTTCCTTAACCAGTATTCTCCCGAGTCGCCTTAGACTTCTCGTCTCGCCTACCTGTGTCAGTTTTAGTACGGTCACTTACGAATCGACCCTGAGAAGGTTTTCTTGGACGTCTTTCGGATGACTACCCGAACGTATATGCGGTCGGTCCCGCCGGATGAATTATGGGACGGATTTACCAATTCCCCATCATCCAACAGTCCACGGACATTTCTAATCGTACCGCTCACCCTACAAACGCCGTCACTCCATCAGTCCTCGTAAATGGCGCAGGAATGTTGACCTGCTGTCCATCGTCTACGCCTTTCGGCCTCGACTTAGGTACCGGCTAACCCTGGGCGGAATTACCTTCCCCAGGAAACCTTAGGCTTTCGGCGAACAGGATTCTCACCTGTTTTATCGTTACTCATTCCGGCATAATCACCTGGACGCCCCACCACCGCTCCTTACGGTACGGCTTGTATCTGACGTCCAGCGCTCTCCTACCGAATTAAGCCGCCCGCAGGCGCTTCATTCCCATGGCTTCGGTGTCGAACTTACTCCCGTTCATTATCGGCGCAGAACTGCTCGGCCAGTAAGCTGTTACGCACTTTTTAAATGGTGGCTGCTTCTAAGCCAACATCCTGGCTGTCTCAGCAATTCAACTTCCTTAGTGACTAAGTTCGACTTGGGGACCTTAGCCGATGATCTGGGTTGTTTCCCTTTTGACCGCGAAGCTTATCCCTCGCGGACTGACTCCCGACATAGTCGCAACGGTATTCGGAGTTTGGTTCAGCAGAGCGACCCGGTAAGGTCCTCAAGCCGATTCAGTATCTCTACCCCCGTTGCGTAGTTGGTCGAGGCTAGCCCTAAAGCTATTTCGGAGAGAACGAGCTATCTCTGCGCTTGATTAGACTTTCACTCCTCCCCACAAGTCATCCCACCGGTTTTCAACCCAGATGGGTTCGGTCCTCCGCTCGGTATAACCCGAGGTTCAACCTGCTCGCGGGTAGATCGTGCAGTTTCGCGTCTGCCACTAGTGACTTAATCGCCCTATTCAGACTCGGTTTCCCTACGGCTGCGGACCTAAGGTCCTTAACCTTGCCACTAACGACAACTCGCCGGATCATTATGCAAAAGGCACACCGTCAGACATTGCCGCCGAAGCAGCCATAGTCCTCCGATCGCTTGTAGGCACATGGTTTCAGGTTCACTATCCTCCCCTAGCAGGGGTTCTTCCCATCTTTCAGTCGCCCTACTGAGTTCACTATCGGTCGTTAGGTAGTATTTAGCCTTACGGGATGGTCCCCGTAGATTCAGTCGAGGTTTCACGTGACTCGACCTACTCAGGTACTCTTCGGGAGATGATCTGCTTTCGTCTACGGGTCTGTCACCCTCTGTGGACGACCTTTCCAGATCGTTCGACTAGCAAATCACTTTGTAACTCCCATGTGAAGAGCCCTACAACCCCGCGGAGGAAAACCACCGCGGTTTGGGCTATTTCCCGTTCGCTCGCCGCTACTCAGGAAATCGAGGTTTCTTTCTTTTCCTGCGGTTACTGAGATGTTTCAGTTCACCGCGTTGGCTGCAATGCACCTATGGATTCAGTGCACGCCAGTTCGGGAATCCCGGTATCAACACTCGTTTGACAATTACACCGGGCTTATCGCAGTCTTCCACGCCCTTCAAAGCCTCCTAACGCCAAGACATCCCCCATGCGCCCTTAGTAGCTTAACCACCTAAATCGAACGCTCTCGATCTTACATTGCCCGACTGTGTCCAGTCGGGCACCGTCAATTTCAATCGCATCAACTTCGGCTGCTACTGGATCCAATTGGCCACCATCGCCGGCAAGCTGCCGGCCCCGTGACCATATTAAGTAACGAATTTCCAAAATCACCGCCATTGTCCAATCGCACATTTCCATCTGCGATCGGCGAAGCCGTCACGCAAGCCTCCGCATCAACAGTCGATTATCTAAGAGCCTTGGAAGAACATGTTTGGAAACATCACCTTGAGAGTGATGCACCACACAGTTCAATCAAGATGCCAATTATCCAACAACTCAATTGTCAAAGACCGGTTCCGGAAGTCGCTCGCCGTTTGTGTCGTTCCCTGCAGGGACCAACACCTCCGCCGAGCCACCCCCGAACTACTCTCAGAGAGCAGAGGCCGAAGTTGCAGCCCGTGTTGCCAATCGCAAACACAGTTGCACCGCCGGCCACTAACCTCTGAGTTGCTCCACCTGGAAAAATCGCCTCCAAATGGCAAACCGCAAAATGTACCAAACCCGCTGGCGCCTGTAAAGCACTGTTCGCCGAAGATAAGCGAACCAAAGATGTTCCGCCGTTTCAGCTTATGCCAAGGACAGGCGGACCAGGCTGATCTCGATTATATCGCTTCGCCCGGAGGCCGGCAAG
>CAVZDC010000001.1:0-319775 GCA_963773925.1 Pirellulales bacterium | reverse complement strand
AATGTATTGCTCGGCGCTAGTCATGCAGCGGCTTCGGCGGTCGAGGGTGCAGGCGTCGAAGGGGTTCGCGGCTGGGTGACTCGCAGGTAGCAGTATAACCCGCCGAGCAACACGATCGCCCCGGCGGCAACTCCGCCTAGCTGCTCCAATCGTCCCAGCGAAATGAACTGCCGGTAGCGATGCGCTATTTCGTCGCGAAATCGCTTGTTGAATTCAAGCCGAACGTACGTCTCGTCTTTGCCGGCAGAAGTACCGCGCACCACGACGAAAGATTCCACGAACTCTGGATCAGCGCGATGGCATCGGCCACGCCCCCTTGGCGATACAAGATTTCGTCGATATAGCGATTCGCGGCGGCAACCATTTTGACTTCCAGCATCTGGTCGCGGATCGATGGATCGGCATAAACGCCCGATTCTACCGGCACAACGTAAACGTCGCCGTGCTTGGAAGGCGGCTCATTCATCCAATCGGGCCGTTTGGATTGGTCCGTTGTCGCTGGCCGCGCGTCGGCTGCAACTGGCTTTCTGGCCGCGGAAGAAGTCTCAGTTTCCGCCAGGGTTGACGTGTCGGAACTCTTGCCAGTCTTGCCTGCTTCGTGCATGGCGATTGGCGGCGGGAGGACGTTGGGGGCAACGGAAATCGGCGTGCCCCAGGCATCGTAGTGCTGTTGCTCGCGAGAGGCGTTGTTCCGGGGCGTGCGCATGATATGCGGAAAGCCGATGCTCCACCACAGAATCCACAAAATGGCAAATACAAACGCACCCCCTGTGCGGCGGCCCCGATCAGCGTGCGACCAATTCGCGGCAAACACGAAACTGCCAACGATCAGCGCGATCAGTAATAAAGGACCGATGGCCATGGCGTTACACTTCTCCGGGACGAACGAACGTGCTTTGCCGCTGATCCTTCGGTACCCACGGGCTGGCCAACTGCACGGCAATGGCGGTGATCGCCGCCAGCATCAGGCCCCACGGTTGCGGGAATGGCCAGAAGAACACGGCCGGCAGCCACGCCCAAAACACCGCCACCACGGTGTACCAAATGCTCAATCGAGTATCGCGCACCGGATTCGCCTGTCGCCACCAGCGAGGCACTGCAAACAAAAACCCGAAGTACGCCAAATACGCTGTCCACAGTGGCGAGCCATCGGCGGCAAAGAACGTGTGCTGCACGTCCCAGCGCGTGGTCATGCTCAGCCGGGCGTCGTACGGCAGCGATACCATTAGCCAGTCGGAAAGCCCATAAGCGGCCGCACCGAACATCAATCCCATCACAAGCATTACAAAGCGTCGCCGCGCGGCATCGCCATTGGCGCCTTCCCAGAACTTCGCGGGAATCAGCACGGCCCACGTGCCCAGCACCGAGGTCGATGCCAACCACGCATATTGATTCGGTTCCAGCGGCTGACCGCGCAAAATCAACACCACGAGCGCCAAAATCGGGCAAATGATTGCCGACAGCAATAATGAGCTTGTCAACTGCATCAGCCGATGACGAGGTGGCGGCAATTGATATGCAGCCGTGGTTTGGAAGCGCCACCGGCGGCGCGTGGGACTTTCGCGCAGTGCCGCGGCGGCCTTTGCTTGCGCTTCTGCAACCGGTGCCGCGGCCAGGACGGTCGGGCCAGGCGTTTTTGATGCCGAGCCGTTTGCAGCCGATGCAGTGTCGCGGTGCCGGCGCTGCCAGCCGCGATATACCAGATAACAAATGGCCACGAAGATCCAGAATTCGCGAGAGGTGTGATGATCCGAGGTCGACAGAAGCCCCAGCTCGGAAATGACCTTGAATGTGATGAACAGACCGAGGCATAAGATGGCAACTTTTTGCCAAGGCTGGAAATTATGCCGCTCCCACCAGATCGATAAATCGCGCCAAGTGTCGTGAAACCAGCCGGCGATCGGTTCACCGGCGTTGGCCTGCTGGCCGGCGCGGCGCACTTCCTCGCGCAGCGAGCAGCCGGTGTTGGCCGCCGGTTGCGGCGCGGCTGCCGCGCTGAACGTGCGGCGCCGCTGCCCATGGCGACATTGGGGCCGGCGAAATGCGGCAGCCGTGCCAGTCGGCGCGGGCGGTAATAGAGCAATCAATTCTCCAACCGATGCCAATCGCTTTGCAGGATCTTTCGCCAGCGCGCGGGCCACAATCGTGCGGTACGGCTCGGCCACGCGGCTGACATCCGGCTCGGCGGTCAGATGCTTCATCAAAATCTCGCCGACGCTTTCGCCTTCGAACGGCACGTGGCCGGTGAGCATTTCGTACAGGATGATGCCCAGCGCGTAGATGTCGATTTCCTTACCGTAGCGGCCGTTGGCGATTTCCGGCGCCATGTAGTGCACCGTGCCCACGCTGCCGGTTTGCCCGCTGCGGCGGCTGCAGGAGATGAATTTCGACAGGCCGTAGTCGCCGATTTTCACGATGCCTTCGTCGACGAAAATGTTGCCCGGCTTCAAATCGCGGTGCACGATGCCGTGGTCGTGCAAATAGGCCACGCCGGCGGCGATGCCGTGCATCCAGGCCAGCGCTTCGTCGATCGGCAAGCCATTGGGATTTCGAGCGAGCAAATCTTCCAGCGATTGGCCCGTCATCAATTCCATCACCACCCAGGTGTCGCCCTGATTGTCCTGCCGCACGTCGTACAGCGACAGCAGATTGGGATGCTTCAGATTCAAGCACTGCGTGACGCCGCGCAGCTCGATATCTAAATTGCGGCGGATCAGCTTGAGCGCCACCTCTTTGCCGGCATCGCTTGTGGCGAAATATACCTCGCCGAACCCGCCGTGGCCGATGCCGCGCTTGATGGTATAGCCGGCCAGCGGCCGCGCGCCGCTGGCATAGGTGAAGCGCGACTTCGACGCGCTCCGACGAACCGGCCGGTGCGCCGCCGCGGCGCGATTCGCAACGTTCTCGGAAGTTTGCATGGCGTTGGCGGTCATGGAATTTGCCTGCTTTCCAATCGTAGCCTATTGCTCGGCGGCGGGCTAATCGCCCAGCGGCTCCAGGGAAAACGCAAACTCTTCTCCTTCCACACGGCAGCGAGGGCCTCAGCGTTCCGCGTCCCCGCCACGATCTGCCATCGACCGACAACTTGGCCGCAGCTGCGCCAGGCCAATTCGCTCCCCTGTCGGAATAATACCACTTCGTCTTGCCAGCCCGGCGCTACCACATGACTCGACGAGGACCGACCCAAAATGCACGACTCGGCCATCAGCAGCACGGCATCGGTTGAAGGTTGCGTGCGGTGTCGGCTGACGAATTCCAGCCGCGCGGTGGCGCTCAGCGGGTGCGGCCGGCGGAAGCGCAAACGCACCGCTTGGCCCAGCTCGATCAGGCTGCCATCCCATAGCGGCGCGGTGCCCTTGATGGGTTTGCCATCCAGGCGCACTTCGCGCACCGCTTCGATCGAGTAGCTTTCGCCTTGCCGGCGGATGATCGCCTGGCGGCGCGAAAGATCGCCCATGATCGGCACGTCGGGCGAGGTGCCGCCGGCCGGCTGGCCCAGCGTCACTTCGTCGCGCAGGCAGACGAGATAGCCGCCGACGGAGTCGACCCACAGCATCAACCGATCGGGCAGTCCAGCGTGGCCGCTCAAGGCAGTTCTCCATCGCGCATGCCCACGATTTCCACGTGGGCAGCCAACCGGGCCAATCGTTGCGGATGGGGCGTATCATGTCAGCGTAATTGACAGGGTCACCACGGGCGAGGGATGCGAGTCGAGGAACCTAGCGTTACTTTGTCGCCTCGGCCACTTTCGGACCATCGCTTGCCGAGCCGCCGAAGTATTCACTAACTCGATCGACGATGTTCTCCGTGGCGGGTTGCTCCACGGGAATTTCGCCTTGCAGTGAGCCTTCGGCGTGCAGCATCTTTTCCTCGACCGACAGGCGGCCGCGCAGGTCGCCGATCAGCTCCTTCACGCGGCCAAGCTGGCTGTCGTCGAACTGATAATTGCTGGCGGTTTGAGCCACTTCGACCATCTTCAGGCGGGCTTCCAGGTTCTCGACGTCCACTTCCAACTGCCGCTTGCAGGCCAACATGCCGTCGAGCTTCTGCCGCGCGGCTTCCAGGCTTTGCTGGCGAGCCGTGAGGATTTCGCGCAGGCTGGCCAGCGTGGCGTCGGAAGTTTTGAACCGCTCGAAGCGATTCACCAAATCGCACTTCACTTGATCGATGCTGTACGAGCGGCCGGCGAAGTGAAACATGCTCTTGCCGCTGGCGGCATCGGCCTTCAGCGACATCAAATCCGTTCGATCTTTGTCCTGCTTGCGCTCCAGCGCCGCGATTTCCTGCTGCAGCCGATCGACCTCCACTTCCTCCTTGGCAATGGTCTGCATGTTCTTGCGGATTTCGGGCATGATGTTCTTCACTTCGTTGCGGGCCCGACTGATTTCAAAATCCAAGGGCACCGCCTGCTTCACGGAATCGGTCACCAGGCTGATCGAGGTGCGGATGTAACTGGACAAATGGCGTCCGAAAACCAGGGTGCCCACGACGGCGAGCCCCACACCCAAAAACAGGAAACGGCGAATCATGGCACGGTCCTCCCAGAAAGGCAGAATGCAGAATGCAAAATGCGGAACAATCGGATCGCGATCAATCGCATCGCGCCTGCGACGAAAAGGTAATTCTCGCTACGGGGTTGTTCGCGGCAGCCGGGGGAATATTGGGGTCGCTTGCGACTTTTTTTGTGGGATCAATTGCGATGGTACAATTCTCTCGGAGGCGTAGATGACGGAAGTTTCGGCCCGCCAACAACTTGTCAATCGGATTCACGCTGCGCCGGGGCAGTTGGTGCTGGCGGTGACCGGCGGCGGCAGCCGGGCAATCGCGGATTTGCTGGAAGTGCCCGGCGGCTCGCGGACCCTGTTGGAGGCCGTGGTCCCCTATTCCGCCGCGGCCCTGGCGGAGTTCTTGGGTGTGGCGCCAGAACAATATTGCTCTCCGCGCACCGCTCGGGCGATGGCGATGGCGGCATTTCAGCGAGCGCGGCACTTGCAAGGCACGTCAGCCGAATCGGCGCCAGTCTTGGCCGTCGGATGTACGGCCAGCCTGGTGAGCGACCGGCCGAAGCGCGGGCGCATCGAATCCACGTGGCCGTGCAAACCCTGGAATCGACCCTGACATTTTCGTTGGAGCTGAACAAAGGCCGGCGCGATCGGGTGCAGGAAGAAGAACTGGCGGCGACGATGGTGCTGAATGCCGTAGCCGAAGCATTGAAGATCGAGAACCGACTGGCGATGGCGACGTTCGACAAGGAGCACCTGGAATCGACACATACTGAAGCACCGCCCGCGTGGCAAGACTTACTGCTGGGCCGCATTGAAGCGGTGCGGCATCCGGCTGCAAAATCCCAGCCCCGCGCCATTTTTCCGGGCGCATTTAACCCTTTGCACAAGGGACATCTGCGAATGGCGGAGATCGCAGCTAAGCGGCTGGGCGCGCCGGTGGAAATTGAACTTTCGTTCGAGAATGTCGACAAGCCGCCTTTGGACTACACAGAGATGCAAGAGCGCCTAGCGCAGTTTGCCGAAAGATCATTGCCGCTGTGGTTGACCCGCGCGCCGACTTTTGAAGAAAAATCCCGGCTCTTTCCCGGGGCGACGTTCGTGGTGGGGGCCGATACGCTGGTGCGCATCGGACAGCCGAAGTATTACGGCGACGATCCGGCGGCGGCCGAAGCTGCGTTCGCCAATATTGCCAAGCGCGGCTGCCGATTCCTGCTGTTTGGCCGAGTATTTACCGAGCAATTCAAGACGCTGTCCGATCTAGCCTTGCCCGATTCGCTGCGTAAACTGTGCGACGAAGTGCCGGCGGACGAATTCCGGGAAGATGTATCGTCGACGCAATTGCGACAACAAGCAATCGGCGAGTGAGTGTCACATGCGCTCGACGACTTGAATGCCCAATAGCGATAAGCCTTGCCGCAGCACTTTGGCGGTCAGATCGCACAGCGCCAATCGGCTTTGCAGTAGCTCGGGCGTTTCGGCCCGCAGCACAGGACAGTTTTCGTAGAATGTGCTAAAGCGATTGGCCAACTCAAATAGATAGTTGGTCAATTGATTGGGCCGGTAGTCCGCTAATACCAGATCAAGGGCTTCGGCAAGCTGCAGGGCGGCGATCGCCAAGCTTCGCTCGGCTGGGTGCGACAGAATAATCTTGCCGCCCGCTTGCCGTGCGGCATCTCCGAGCCGTTCTTGTCCCTTGATAAAAATCCCGCGCACCCGGGCGTGGGCGTACTGCATGTAGGTGGCGGTGTTGCCGTTCATCGCCAGCATTTTGTCGTAGTCGAAGACGTAGTCGCTGGTGCGATTTTGCGCAAGATCGGCGTACTTCAGCGCGCCGATGCCGACGGCCTCGGCGATTCGCAGGCGCTCGTCGTCGGACAGTTCTCGGCCGCCCGGCTTGGCAGCGTCGTTGGCGCTGACGATTGCCAAAGCCCGGCTTACGCCTTCGTCGAGCAAGCCTTCAAGTCCGACGGTTTCGCCGGAGCGGGTTTTGAATGGTTTGCCGTCCTTACCGAGCACGGTGCCGAAGCTGATGTGCTGCAGTTCGACTTTGTCTAATTCTGGTTTCCATAGCCGCGCGGCGGCGAACAATTGCTTGAAATGCAGGCTTTGACGGTGATCGACGACGTACAGGATGGCGTCGGGCTTCCACTTTTCCATTCGATACTGAATTGTGGCAAGATCGGTGGTGGCGTAGAGAAACGCGCCGTCTTGCTTGCGCACTAAAAACGGCGTTTCATTGCCCTCCAAAAACACGCCGATGGCCCCTTCGCTCACGCGTGCGATCTTTTTCTTGAGCAGATCGTCAACGACGCCTGCCAGGCGATCGTTATAAAAGCTTTCACCGTGCTGTTCGTCGAACGTTACGCCCAGTCGCTTGTAGATTCGCTCGATATCGACTTCGCACTGCTGGCGAATTTCTTTCCACAAACGAATGTTCTCGGCGTCGCCTTCGTGCAGCTTGGCGGTTTCGTTCAGCACGGCGGCACGAATCGCCGGATCTTCTTCAGCCAGGCGATTCACTTGGGCGTACAGGCCGCCGAACTCGCCAAGCTTTTCCGCCATGCCGCTGGCTTGAACCGCTTGGCGAATTTCGGGATTCTTGTAACCGTAAATGATCATCCCGAACTGTGTGCCCCAATCGCCGAGATGATTGTCGCCGATCGCTTTGTGGCCTAGGAATTTGAGCGTGCGGTACAAGCAATCGCCGATCACGGTGCTGCGGATGTGGCCCACGTGCATCGGCTTGGCGACGTTGGGGGCGCTGTAGTCGACGATGTAGGTGCGAGGCTTCTCGACCTTCGGCACGCCGAGACGTTCGTCGGCGAGCGCCGCCGAGGCCTGCTGGGCCAGCACTCCGTCGCGCAATCGCAAATTGATGAATCCCGGCCCCGCGATTTCCGGCGGCCCGCACAAATCATCGATTTTCAACCGGCTAACGATTTCTTTGGCCACTTCGCGCGGCGGCTTGCCCAGCCGCTTGCCCAACGGCATGGCACAGTTGGCCTGATAGTCGCCGAATTTCGGGTCTTGGCTGGCGCGCACCTGCGCCAGCAACTCGGCCGGATTATCGGTCATCCCGGCCACAGCGTCGGCAAATCGGCGTTGAATTTCGCGGAGGATATTCACGGGTGAAGGTAAAATAAAAGTGCGGGCGTTGACCAAGATGCGCCAGTTTGACACGGCCCGCAAAGTTTGCCAATGCCGAGAACCGCTTCCGCCGTCGGTTGCTTAGCAGACCAGATCACGCCAGAATTACACGACACTGTTCGCCGCCGATAGGTTCCCATTTCATGATCGTTGCTGAACCCATCCAAAAACGCGCCGCGGAGTTTCGCTCACGCTATCAATCCGTGCGCGAGCAGATTGGCCGCGTGATCGTGGGACACGACGAAGTGGTGCACGGGGTACTCACGTGCCTGTTCGTCGGCGGGCATTGTCTGCTGGAAGGCGTGCCGGGATTGGGCAAAACGCTGCTGGTGCGCACGCTGGCCAAGGTGCTCGATCTGCACTTCTCGCGCATCCAGTTCACGCCCGATTTGATGCCCGCCGATATCTTGGGCACCAACATGGTGATGGAAACGCCCGACGGTCGGCGGTTCTTCGAGTTTCAGCGCGGGCCAATCTTCACACAAATCTGCCTGGCCGACGAAATCAATCGTGCCACGCCGAAAACGCAGTCGGCCATGTTGGAAACCATGCAGGAGGGCTCGGTCACCATTGCCGGCCACGTGCATCAATTGCACCAGCCATTTTTCGTGCTGGCAACGCAGAACCCGATCGAGCAGGAAGGCACCTATCCGCTGCCCGAGGCACAACTGGATCGGTTTTTCTTCAAACTGGTGGTGGGTTATTCGTCGCGGGAAGAGTTGGCCACGATTATCGAGCGCACCACGCAGAGCGAATCCGACGAGCCGGAAAAGGTGATGGATGGGCCCGAAATCCTGCGTTGGCAGCAACTGGTGCGGGAAGTAATTCTGGCCAAGCACGTGCAGGATTACATTATTCGGCTCACGCTGGCCACGCACCCCGATGGCCCCTTTGCCCTGCCGATCACCAACAAGTATCTCCGCTGGGGCGCCAGTCCGCGGGCGGCACAAACCGTGGCGCTGGCGGCCAAAGTGCGGGCACTGTTGGACGGTCGCTACAACGTCAGCTTCGAGGATGTGCGGCGAGTGTATCTGCCCGCACTACGGCACCGGGTGATCATGAATTTCGAAGCGGAATCGGAGTCGATCGATATCGATCGGGTGCTGCTGGAAATTTTGCAAACGCTGCCGGAAAAGGGGGAGTAGTCGCACTTGCCTAGTGCGGCTGATTGGTCACCAGCGCCGGCAGCAGCGTGTACAGCAAATACGCGCGAGGCGTCGTCAGGTCGAGCAAGGCGGCGGGGCTAACCGATGCACTTTGGCTGTCGGTACCGAACAGCGCGTTGCCTAACAAGCTTTCCGGCTTTGTGTATTTCACGACGCGCACGTTCTGCTTGTCGAGCCCGGCCATTTCGATGGCCCGATCGACGGCGTCTTCCTGGAAGCCCAGCTTATCGATCAGTCCCAGCGCCAGCGCCTGCTTGGCGGTAAACACCTGGCCGGTGGTCGCTTTGGCGAAGGCATCCTTGTTGTGCGCCAGTTGAGGCCGGGCCTCGGCCACCACTTCCTTGAATTGGTCGAACGTTTGATCCACCAAAGTTTGCAGGATTTTGCGTTCTTGCTCGGCCAGCGCAGGGGAAAGCTTGCGGGTGGGGCTGCCGAGTTCCTTGAAGGGGCCGCTGGCGATGGAGTCGTCTTTGATCTTCCAGCTTTCCAACAGGTCGGCGATGTTGAAGTGCGGAATAATTACGCCGATCGATCCGGTCCACGTGGTGCGCTCCGCGAAAATGGAATCGGGAATGTTGCCCGCCGCCATCGACAGGTAATAGCCACCGCTGGCCGCGATGCCGCCCATGCTGACCACCAGCGGAATGTGCCGATCTTCGCGGAGTTTGCGCAGCTCGTGGTACAGATAATCGCTGCCGGTGACGGTTCCTCCGGGGGAATCGACCCGCACCACCACCGCCTTCACGTCAGAATCTTTGCGGGCCTGTTCGATTTGCCACTTGGCAAAACCATCGGTATGCATGATGGCACCCTCGATGGTGATGATGGCCACCTTCTGCGGGGCGGTTTCCGAATGCGAAACGTATCGTTCCTCCAGGCGCGGATTGGTCTGAATGTATCGTTCGTACGCTCCGCGATAGCTGAGCGCGAAGCCCAGGGCTATGAAGAACAGAATCCAGGGAATGCGCTTTCCCCAGCGGCCGAACATGCCCTGCTCTTGCAGCACAACTCGCAGCGGTTTGTCGGACGATGTATTGCGTTCGGGATAAGGCGGGTTGGGAACGGACGACATGGGTGGGCTCCTTTCAAGCGACAGCTGCCAGCTTGTATGTTACCGCCCTGAGGGAATCTATCCAGGGCTTGGCCGCAGTTGGCGACGGCTGCGCGTTCCAAGTGGTCGTCAGCTTGCGACCACGGCGCCGCATCGAACTGATAGCGATTTCTCGCCAAAGTCGTGGTATAATTAGCTGCGACGTTTGATACCCGCCCAATTTAACGTTTCCTGCCCACCAATCGGCATGAAACACGGCACGTTCATTTTAGCACTGGTGGTGTTTGCTTCGACCGCGGCACGCGGAGACGATTCCGCTTCGCCCGCGCCCGCTGCTCGAGTCGATTCAAATTCGCACCAGGCGATTTCTTCTCCCGACACCTCGCGCTGGATTGCCGAACTTGGTTCGGCCGATTATCGGGCGCGCGAAGCGGCCACGCAGCAACTGATTGCGGCCGGCCCGCAGGTCATCCAGCCGGTCGCCAAAGCGGCACAAACGGAAGATTTAGAAGTCGCTTATCGCTGCATCAGCGTGTTGCAATCGTTGTTGGAGTCGAACGATCCCGCGGCACAACAGCAGGCCGACGGCGCGCTGGAATCGTTGGCTGCCAAAAAGGCCACGGTCGTGGCGAATTTAGCATCGGATGCTTTGACCGTCTATCTTTCCACTCGGCAAGATCATGCGATCGAACAACTGCGACGATTGGGCGCGGAGGTTTCAAGCGGAATTCCCGGAACCGACAATCAGACGCTATCCGTGACGATTAACCGCGATTGGAAAGGGCACGCGGCGGATTTTGACCTGTTGGCCCAACTGCCCGATTTGCAGCGTTTGAGCATTCACGGCTTGCGGTTGAATGCGGCGGCAGTGAAAACGATCGGTCAGCTCTCGCAGCTTTCGGCGCTGGACCTGTATGGCACCGGCGTTTCGGCCGACGCGGCACAACAGCTGACCGCCGCTTTGCCGGGCGCCAAAATCGAGCGTCGCAACGGCGCACTATTGGGCATCGGAGGCCACGCAGACGACACCCCGTGTCGCGTGAACGAAGTGCAGCCGCACTCGGCAGCCGAGGCCGCCGACATTCGGCTCGACGATGAAATCATCAGCTTTGAAGGCCGCCCCATCCACAACTTCAAGGAGTTCACCGACCTGGTTGCGGAAAGGTATGGCGGCGACCGGGTGAAGCTGGAAATCCGCCGCGGCGACGAAGTGCTCACCAAGCAGGTGACGCTCGGGCAGTGGCAATGAAAAGGCAGAAAGTAGCAGGCAGAACCGGCGTCGCCTTGGTTCATTCTGTGTTCTGCATTCTGCCTTCTGTCTTTCCTGGAACTTCTCCGCCGGCCATGAAGGCCGTCACTTTGTCCAGCGCGTCGCTGATATAAAGCATCGCGGAGAAATGGCCGGCGTCGTACCAGAAAATCGGCGGCCGGCCGATCGCTTCCCACAGGCTTTCGGTGCACTGGCGCGGAATCACTTCGTCGTGACTGGCGTTGAGCATTAGCACTTTGCGCGCCTGCAGGGCAGTGCCGTAGTTGCAAGGATCGACCGTTTTCATCAGGTCCACCAGCTCGGGCAGCGAGTGCCCGTCGGCGGCCCAACGACGCTTGGCTTCGACGATGTGTTTTTCCCGCGAGTCGGCCAAGATCTGGCCCAAATCGCCGCCGGCCAATACGGGGCAGCATCGGGTAAACCGCGGTTCGGCCTCGGCCGCCAGCGCCGACACGATGCCGCCTAGGCTAATGCCGAAAATACCGACCTGCTGCGGGTCGACCTCGTCTTGTGCCCGCAGCCAGGCGGCGGCATAGCGAATGTCTTTAACGCCTTGCGTTAATCCATCGACGGTTTGCTCGGCGTTGGTCGACACCATGCGAATCTTTACTCCCGGCTGCCGCCGTTCGCCGTAATAGGGCATCTTCACGAACAGGGCCGCCACGCCTTGTTGGGCCAGATGGTAGGCGAACACGCGGGCCAGGGGAAAATCGCCGCCCAAGATGTGCAGCACCACGCAGGCGGGATACTTTCCCGGTTTCGCGGGGCGGAAATATTCGCAATGCACCGTGTTGTTGTTGGCATACGGTGTTTTCACCGGCGAGGGGAACGTGACCAGCGAAACGGTCACGTCGCCCACCCACTTGGGCTGCGATTGTTCGTCGAAGGAAAAAGTTTGGGCCGGAAGCTGGAACTGCTTCGGCACGACACGAGCCTCATCCGCAACTGGCTCGAAGCGCACCTCGCCGTGCCGGATCTGCGGCTCGGCGCCGAAGCTTACCGCGGCGCAAGTGGCGGACACCAAAGCCCAGATCGCAAACAAACTTGGCTGAGAAATCATCATCTTATTGTCGGCGATCGTGTGCCGCGCGGACAAGGCAAGGTTGCCGCTCCGGAACCGCCTAGCTAGCACCGCGTTTGGCCTGGACCATGCTATGGAGCGTTCCTAGAATCGCGCCCTGCGATTGCAATTCCCATCGTGGAGGCCGCAGTGCTTTCCTCTGAACGCGTGCGCGTTTTAATCTGCCGCATGAGCGCCATCGGCGACACGGTGCTCACCCTGCCGGTGGCTTGCGCCATTCGCCGGAGGTATCCCCAAGCATACATTGCCTGGGTGGTGGAGCACACGGCATCGTCGATGGTGCTGGGCCATTCGTGCGTGGATGAAGTGATCGTGCTCCAGCGCAGTTGGTTTGTGTCGCCCCGCGGGTGGTGGCGATTGCGCAAGCGGTTGCGGCCGCTGCGAATCGACGTGTCGATCGATTGTCAGGGCATGACGAAATCCGCGCTGGCCGCCTGGCTTTCCGGCGCGAAAATGCGGATTGGCTGCCGCGGTATTCATGGCCGCGAATTGAGTCCGCTGTTGAACAACGTGCTGATCGAACCGCGCAGCGCGCACATCACCGATCGTTCGCTGGAACTGCTGGCGCCCCTCAACATTCACCCGCAACGGGCGGAGTTTAAGTTGCCGATCGATTCCGCCGCGGTGGAAGCCATGGATACATATTTGCGCGAAATCGGGTTCCGGCGCGGCTTCGCTTTGATCAATCCCGGCGCCACGTGGGATTCCAAACTCTGGGTGATGCAGCGCTACGGCGAGGTGGCCAAATACCTGGGCGCGCAGCACGGCCTGCCGTCGCTGGTGGTTTGGGCCGGCGAGCGCGAACAAGCTTGGGCCCGCGAAATCGTGGCGCATTCCGGCGGTCACGCAATGCTGGCGCGCTCTACGTCGCTGCGCGAATTGGTTGCCGTTTGCCAGGCCGCCCGACTCTTCGTCGGTTCCGACACCGGGCCATTGCACATGGCCGCGGCGATGGGAACTCCATGCGTGGGGCTGTACGGCGCCACGCGCACCGAAGATTGCGGCCCCTACGGCCCGCAAAATATTGCATTGCAGGTGCGCTATCAAGAAGGTGGCCGGAAAGAGCGCCGGTCCGCCGACAACCTCGCCATGCGGCTGATTCAGGTTGATCGGGTTTGCCAGGCCTGCGACACGATTTTGTCGCGCGGCGCCAAACCGGAGCAATCCGCGGCTTGAAGGTCCTTCATATTTCCCTTTCACTTCGTTAATTCTCATTTACCCACGGAAAAACCAATGTCGATGATCGATCGGGACGCCTTCCGCCGCACGCCGCTGGTGCGCGAACCATTTGACTATTGCACTGTGCCGCGCTTCATCAAGCCGGCCGCCCTGCCCAAGATTCAGGCCGATTATCCGAACATCGACCAAGGGGGTAGTTTCCCGCTGCAGTCGCTGACCTACGGCGCGGCTTTCGACATGCTCGCGAAGGAATTGCTCGGGCCGGAGATGCGGGCAATCTTTGCCGAAAAATTCGAAATAGATCTGGCCAACCGGCCGACCACGCTAACCGTCCGCGGGCATTGCCGCAAGAAAGACGGCAAGATTCACACCGACAGCAAAACGAAACTGATCACGGTGCTGATTTACCTCAATGAGCCATGGGAAGAACCAGGCGGCCGGCTGCGATTGCTGCGCAATGCACACGACCTGGAAAACTTCGTCGCCGAGGTGCCGCCGGAGCAGGGAACGTTGCTTTGCTTCCGCAATGGGCCAAACGCCTGGCATGGGCACAAGTCGTTCAGCGGCCAGCGACGGGTGTTGCAATTGAACTGGGTGGTGGACGAAGCGGCGGCCTGCGCCACGGCGCGGCGGCACGGTTTGTCGGCGTGGCTGAAGCGAATCAATCCGCTGCGCCGCGTGGCCTGAAGGCCGGCAGCGCGATACCGACTAGCCCGCCTTGCGCATGCCGCTTTGATACAGGTACGGATTCAGCGCAGGATCGTTGTACATCTTGAACTGACGGTAGAGTTTCAATTGCTTTCGGCCGGCGAAGATGTCGGCCAACAGCTCGGCCAGCGCGGCGGAAAGGTCGTCGTGTTGCGTGTGCAAAATCTCCAGCTTGCCGCGCACCTTTAACAGATGATCCGCGTCAACGTCGCGCCGCTGGAGTTGCTCCTGCATGTGATAGATGCGCAGGGCCAAGATCGACAGGCGATCGATGGCCTGGCCGGGCGTCTCGGTGTTCAATTTCGCGCCGGGTAGCGCCGTGATGCCGCGCGCTTCCCGCTCCCGCTTCAAATAATCGTCGATTTGCTCGATCGCATCGTTCCGCTGTTGGTTGTATTTGTCGATCGCGCGCTTGACCGCCGCGATCCGCTCGTCGCCCACGTCCGGGCTGCGGGCGATATCTTCCTCGTGCCACAGCAAATAGTTATACCGATGCTGCTCGCATACCAGTCGCAGAAAATCGGCGTAGGCATTGTCGATTTCCTGCCGATGCCACAAGGCGGTAGTGTCGCGATGCAACGCGCTGATTTCTCGAACGTCGATCATGGTGGTGAAGGATTCGCTCCGCTAGCGGTTTGGCACGTGGGGCGAGGATTGTAGAATTCGCCGTTAAATCGTCAAAGGCCAATGCGGTGATAGCGGCAATTTCTCTTTCGGCAGCGTCCGCCGCTTCGTAAAATGCAGATATGTCGATTTCAAAAGCGGCTGCCATGCCGCAGATGGCGCGCCTCAGCGGTGTGAGGCGGCTGTCGAACAAATCGTTGTTACTGGCCACGGCGCTGGCAGTTTCCGTCGGCGCGTTGGTCGTTCTGAGGCACGATTCCGGACCAGCCGCTCCGGCGACCGGCGGCAGCCTGCGGCTCAGCGACATCCCGTTCAACGGCGCACAGGCTTACGAGTATCTCAAGCAACTTTGCGCGATTGGGCCGCGTTATAGCGGTTCGGCCGGCATGGCGGCTCAGCAGAAACTGCTAATCGACCATTTCAAGCAGCTTGGGGGGACCGTCACGCGGCAGGAGTTTAGCGCGCGCAATCCGCTGACCGGCGATCCGGTGCAGATGACCAACCTGCTCACTCAGTGGCATCCGGATCGCAAACAGCGCGTTTTGTTGGTGGCGCACTACGATACAAGGCCGTTCCCCGATCGCGATTCGCATAATCCCCGCGGCAAATTCGTCGGCGCCAACGACGGGGCCAGCGGCGTGGCAATCCTGATGGAATTGGGCAAATCGATGCCGCAGTTCAAAAGCCCCGTCGGCGTCGATTTTCTGCTGGTGGATGGCGAGGAATTGGTGTATCGCGATCGGAGCAATCTCTATGAGGGGGATCCCGTATTGCCTGGGTTCGGAAGAATTTGCCCGGCAGTATTTCGCCGAACCGCCCCCGTACAAATATCGCTGGGGAGTGCTGTTGGACATGGTCGGCGGAGCCGAAATGCATTTGCCCGAGGATAAAAATAGCTTGGAATGGAAAGATACCAGGCCGCTGGTCGATGACATTTGGTCCACGGCCGCGCGGCTGGGCGTAAAGGAATTCATTCCGCACTCCAGCGGATTTTCGATCACCGACGACCACGTCAAATTGCGAAATATCGGCGGCATTCCCACGTGCGACCTGGTCGACATGAATTATCCGCAGTGGCACACCCAGGCCGACGACCCTGCGCACTGTTCGGCCTTGTCGCTGGCCAAGGTGGGCTGGGTGATTCAGGAATGGCTGAGGTCGCTCAAATGACAACTGGGTGTCTAAGTTTCTGGGTGTCTGGTTCCTGAAAGAAACGCTCAATTTTGAGACAACCAGACACCAGACACCCATGATCAATGCCGCCGCTTTCGCGATCGCCTGCGTTCCGCTGGGGTTCTATCTGTTGGGCCTGGGGATGATCAATCTGCGGCGGCGGCCGCTGATGTTGCGCGGCGCGGTCGATGCGGCTTCGCTGGCAGCGGCCGTCAGCGGCATGATCATCGTTGGCCCGCTGAACCTGTTCATGCCTGAGTCGGGAGCGATTCGCTACGGCCCTTACGTTTGGGCGTTGCTGGCGCTGTTCTACGTTCTGTGCGTGTTGTTGTATATCCTCACGGCGCGGCCTCGGCTGGTGATTTTCAACGTCACGCGGAAGCAACTCTGGCCCGTGTTGGAACAAGTCGTGCGACGGCTCGATAGCGATGCACGCCTGGCGGGCGATGCCGTGCATTTGCCCCAGCTCGTCGTGCAGTTTCATTTGGAATCGGCGGCTGCCATGCGCAGCGTTTCGCTGGTGGCCACAGGAGATCAGCAAAGTTTTTCGCACTGGAGGCGGCTGCACAGCGAGCTGGCCGCGGCGTTGGAAAACCTGGAGGTTCCGCCCAATCCGCGCGGCTTTACCTTGCTGGCCGCCGGAGTGCTGTTGCTCGGCTGGCCGCTGGTGCAACTGTTGCGGTGCCGCCCAAAGCGGTGGCGCAGCAACTGCTCGACATGCTGCGGCTGTGATCCGCCCGCTGGTCGTGAACGCAAAAACTTTTCGCCCGGGTTTTTGCATTTCTTATCGCCAATCGCTACATTGTCGGCACGGATGTGCCTGATTCCAGGCGGGCCACGGAACCGGCCGGCGGCGGCTTCTCTCCGTTCGTTCCGATACCGGTTTTTCTTAAAGGGAATTCTCTATGCCCACGCTGAACATCGATACCGGCAATACTGGCTTCATGCTTTTGTGCTCCAGCCTGGTGATGCTCATGACGCCGGGGCTGGCGTTTTTCTACGGCGGGCTGGTGAGCCGGAAAAACGTGCTGGCCATCATGATTCAAAGCTTCGTATCGATGGGCTGGACGACCGTCATCTGGTGGCTGTTTGGTTTTTCGCTGTGCTTTAGCGGCGACATGAAAAGCGGCACCGACTTCGCGGGCATCATCGGCAATTTCAATTGGGCGTTCCTTAGGGGAATTACGTTGGACACCCCGGCCTTGGGAAATCCCACGATTCCCGATGATTGTGTTCTGCGGCTATCAGATGATGTTCGCCATCATCACGCCGGCCTTGATCACGGGAGCGTTTACGAATCGGGTGACGTTCAAGGCCTACATGT
Source organism: Pirellulales bacterium (assembly GCA_963773925.1). Classification (GTDB taxonomy): domain Bacteria; phylum Planctomycetota; class Planctomycetia; order Pirellulales; family JADZDJ01; genus CAVRAW01. The sequence continues at coordinate 302,547 of CAVZDC010000001.1, read as the reverse complement.
TGTTCCTGACCGCCTGGTTGATTTTTGTGTATTTTCCGTTCGTGCACATGGTGTGGGGCGGCGGTATTTTGTCGAGCTGGGGAGTGAAGGATTTCGCCGGCGGCATCGTGGTGCACAACATTGCCGGCATAGCGGCGTTAGCGTCGGTCATTTATGTCGGCAGACGAAAGGTCGCCGATACCGGCCCCCACTCCGTTCCCTTGGTGGCGCTGGGCACCGGGCTGTTGTGGTTCGGTTGGTACGGCTTCAACGCGGGCAGCGAATTCAAGGTCGATTCGGTCACCGCGGTGGCCTTTTTGAATACCGACATCGCCGCCAGTTTTGCCGCCATGGCGTGGCTGGCCGTGGACTGGATGACCTCAAGAAAGCCGAGATTTCTCGGGATTGCTGACCGGCGCCGTTGCCGGATTGGCAACAATTACGCCGGCGGCAGGTTATGTTTCGCCCGCCACCGCCTGCCTGATCGGCATTATTGCCGGCGTAGTGTGCTTCTATGCGGTGACTCTGAAGAACAAGCTCCGCTGGGACGACGCGCTGGATGTGTGGGGCGTGCACGGCGTGGGCGGATTCCTGGGAATCGTGCTGTGCGGGATTTTGCCACCACGGAATTCAATCCCGCGGGCGTCGATGGCCTGCTGCGCGGCAATACGCATTTCTTCCTGATCCAGCTCGCCGCAGTCGCGATTTCGTCAGCCTGGGCGTTTATTTTCACCTACGTGATGCTCTGGCTGATCGACTGGATCACCGTGGTCAATGTGGATGAAGCAGGAGAAACTGCTGGGCTGGATCAATCGCTGCACGGCGAAGTGGCGTACCCGGAAGGCATTTGAAGCTGCCGATTGCGGGCCTATGCTTGCCTGGCTTTGGCTTGATGCTTCGCCGATCGCATTTCGCGCTGCACGTCCGGGGCAGCAGGGTGAAGCGGATGCGGAAGGCCCGATAGCCGGCGGCCAATTGCCGCGGATAAAGCTGCTGGATTTCTTGTCGCAGCGCGGCGGCGGATTCGAAACCGTCCAGCCGGGCATCGTCGTCGGTCAATCTTTCCAGCGCCACTTCATCGACTCGCCGAATCTGGATGTAGCCGGCGCCGGGAATGTAGCTGCGCTGCCCCGGCTTCATCTTTGCGCCATTTCCACAGGCGAACGGTTTGCGTTTTCTGTCCCTTGGCGAATTGCGTCCAGAAATTTCTTCTTGAACAGCAGCATGGGCAAGCTGTGAGTACGTGAGTAGGTGAGTACGTAAGAGATTACGGCATACTCCAATGCGCCAATTTACCAACTCACTTACTCCCTTACTCACCTGCTGCCCTAGTTCAGCTTGTGGGAATAATCGCTGGGGCGTTCGATGGGCCGCACGGAAACGGGCGAGGTTTCGTCGATCGCCACGGTTTCGATTCCCTGCGCGTCGATCGCCGGATCGTTTGCCTTCCGGCGCCAGCAAAGCTTCCTCGCCATAGATTGCCCGGAATGTGATGCCGCCGACGGTCAGCAGTTCGCCGGCCGGCACGGGAGCGGTTTCAACGCGCTGGCCACGGATGAACGTGCCGTTGCGGGAGCCCAAATCGCGGACCATCATTTGGCCGTTCTCTTCGTACAGCTCGCAATGATGGCGGCTGATCAACGATGATCCAATTGCAATCTGCGACTTCGCCGCCGCGGCCGATGGTGACGGGCAACTCGAGTTCGTATGCGTGGGGTTGCAATTTGGGTTCGATAACGATGAGTTTCGCGTGCATGGTGCTGCCTCGAAGCGGAAGGACCGATGAGAATGGCGCGACGTGTCCTTGCAAGTTTACTATAGAAGCAAGCATGGTGCGTCGCAATCAGCGGGGAGTCGGCGGTTAGCGGCAGGCGGAAGGCAACAGCCGACGGCGAATGCCGACGCGGCCGTAGCGGATTGTGCACGGTGCGAATGGGCCCCGGCCCCTTGACGGGCCACCCCCGTCGCCGTAGCTTAACAACCAGCGCCAATTGGCTTTGCTGCCGGCGGCAGTTTGACCTTGCTCCACTATCGAGCGAACCTATAATCGCTTAGTTTGCTCGGGGGAGCTGACGCTAGCATCCCGGCGCGCCGGGAGCGGCGGCATTGCGGAGGCGGTGTGCGGGTGTAGCTCAGTTGGTAGAGCATCACGTTGCCAACGTGGTTGTCGTGGGTTCGAATCCCATCACCCGCTCTTGGCTGTAGTTAGGGGGACAGGCCCCGGAATTCTCCGCGCACGCAGACACGGCAGGGTGGCGCGAATTCGGCGCCGGTCCCTTTTTTTGCCGAATCAAGTCGGTAAACTGCAGCCAGTCGGAACAATCACATCCCCTTATCGATTGCGGCCACATCATGGCAGATAGTCAAACCAAAGACGCGCCGGAAACGGACGAACAGCAGGAAGAGCGCCAGCCGCTGAAGCTGGAAGTGAAGATCGACAGCCCCAGCGCTTGCCAGCGGCACATCACGGTAAAAATTCCGCACGAAGATGTGGAGCGCTATTTCGATCAGGCTTTCGGCGAGATTGATGCCCGAGGCTCAGGTGCCCGGCTTTCGCGCCGGCCGCGCGCCGCGAAAGCTGGTGGAGCATCGCTTCCGCAAGGAAGTGAAAGATCAGGTGAAAAGCAGTCTTGCTGATGGACGCGATGGCGCAAATCTCCGAAGACAACAAGCTGGCCGCCATTAGCGAGCCCGATTTGAATTTGGCCGCCGTGGAAGTTCCCGACGAAGGGCCGATGACGTTTGAATTCGACATCGAAGTGCGGCCGGAATTCGATCTGCCGCAGTGGAAGGGCCTGAGCGTCGAACGGCCGACACGTGAATTCACCGAGAAAGACGTCGATCAGCAATTGCAGCAGTTGTTGGCCCGCCGCGGCAAGCTGGTGCCGCACGAAGGCAAGGCCGAATTGGGCGATTATCTTTCGGTCAACATCACGTTCAAGGACGGCGAGAATGTGATTTCGCGCAGCGAAGAACAAGTGCTGTGCATTCGCCCCACGCTGAGTTTCCGCGACGGCAATATTGAAAAGTTCGACAAGCTGATGGTCGGCGTTAAGGCGGGCGAAACCCGCGAATCCAAGGCCAAGATTTCGGCCGACGCCCCGAACGAAGAATTGCGCGGCAAAACCATCACCGCCAGCTTCGAAGTGCTGGAAGTGAAGAAGCTCGAATTGCCCGAATTGACCCCGTCGTTTTTGGAAGAGTTGGGCGGGTTGAAATCGGAGGAGCGAACTGCGCGATGCTTTGAAGGACGAGTTGCAGCGGCAGTTGGAATATCACCGGCAGCAGCGTGCACCGGCAGCAGATTACGCAGGCACTGGTAGCCAGTGCCAATTGGGAATTGCCGCCGTCACTGCTCAAGCGGCAAAGCCACCGAGAACTGGAACGGGCCGTTTTGGAATTGCGCCGCAGCGGCTTCAGCGACGATCAAATCCAGGCGCATGAAAACGAATTGCGGCAAAACAGTGCGGTTAGCACGGCCCGGGCGCTCAAGGAGCATTTCATTCTGGAGCGCATTGCCGAGGCGGAAAAAATCGAGGATGAACCAGCCGATTACGATGCCGAAATCAAGCTGATCGCCGCGCAAAGCGGCGAAAGCTCCCGCCGCGTGCGCGCTCAATTGGAAAAGCGTAATTTGATGGATGTGTTGCGAAACCAGATCATCGAGCGCAAAACGATCGAGCTGGTGCTGAAGCACGCGAAGTTCAAGGACGTGCCTTTCAAATTGGAATCGTTGGAAACGGAAGCGGTTGACGAGTCGGCCGCCGGCGGGGAAGCCGAGGAAGACATTCCCGAGGCTCAAACAGGCGAAGCCCAGCCCCTACGCGAATCGCAGGAACGCCTGTAGAATTCGCAGGGCGATACGATTCGTTTGAGTGCGTATCGCAAGGACGGAAGCATGAATCTCATTTTCGCCAGCGCCGCTTTCGCCATTAGGGCCGATCGATCCGCGCCTCTCGTACCGCGATTATCAGCGGCAGCGGATGCTGACCCTGGGCGATTTGCTGCTGGAAAACCGCATCATTTTGCTGCAGGGCGAAATCTTCGACGGCAACGCCAGCGAAGTGGTGATGAAGCTGCTTTACCTGCAGAGCGAGAACCGCCGCAAGGACGTGCACTTTTACATCAACTCGCCCGGCGGCAGCGTGACAGCCACGATGGCCATTTACGATACGATGCAAATTCTGTCGTGTCCCGTGGCCACGTACTGCGTTGGGCTGGCTGCCAGCGGCGGGGCGGTGCTGTTGGCCGGCGGAACCAAGGGGAAACGCTACGCGCTGTCGCACGCCAAAGTGATGATTCATCAGCCGTATGGCCAGGTGGGCGGTCAGGTATCGGATATCGAAATTCAAGCCGACGAGATTCTCAAAACCCGCGAATCGCTCAATCAGATTCTGGCCAAGCACACCGGCCAGCCGATCGAGCGGATCGCCAAGGATACCGATCGCGATCGTTACCTCACTGCGCCAGAGGCGAAAGAATACGGCCTGGTCGATGAAGTGCTCACCAAGCCGCCGGTGCAAACCGACGAGGACGAGGAAAAAGCATGACCCTAATTCCCTTTGTCATCGAGAAGACGGGCCGCGAAGAGCGGGCGATGGATATTTACAGCCGCCTGCTGAAAGATCGGATCGTTTTCCTGGGCACCGCCATCAACGACGAGGTGGCTAACAGCGTGGTGGCGCAGTTGCTGTTTTTGCAATCGGAGGATCCGAAGGCCGACATTCACTTGTATTTGAATTCGCCCGGCGGCAGCGTGTCGGCGGGCCTGGCGATTTACGACACCATGCAGTTTGTCACTTGCGACGTGGCGACGTACTGCATCGGGCAAGCAGCTTCGATGGGCGCGGTGTTGCTCACGGCCGGCGCAGCCGGAAAACGCCGGGCGTTGCCCAATGCCCGCGTGATGATCCACCAGCCGCTGGCAGGCGCCGAAGGCACCGCGGAAGAGATCATGATTCACGCCAAGGAATTCAAGAAAGTGAAGCAGCGGCTGAATGCCATTTTGCTCAAGCATACCGGGCACCCGCTGGAAAAGATCGAACAGGATACGGATCGCGATCGATTTATGTCGGCCCAGGAAGCGATGGAATATAAGCTGATCGATCAGGTGATCGAGCACATGGAAGTGAAAACGCAATGACCAATGACCAAATCCCAATGACTAATTATTATTTGCGCTTCGACCCTTTGGTCATTCGTGCTTGGTCATTGGTCATTCGATAGTTTGCATGCCGCGGCATGATGCCGTGGCTGTCCGTTTTTACGCATGAGGCGAAATATGAGAACGGGCCTGCTTGCCATTTTGTTGCCCCTTGCGCTGTCGACGGGGTGCCTGTATCAGGCGCGTGTCAACCAGCAATTGCTCCAGCGCGAGCTGCGCCTGGAGGAAGACTGCATTTACCGTCTGAAATGGCAACTGGAAGATACGCAGCGCGAACTGGAAGCTGCCAAAGCGCAGGCGGATTCGTTGCAGCGGCAGGCGGACGTTTTGCGCGAGCGACCCGGCGGCGCACCGGACCGAAGCGCCCCCTCGGGCGGTGCTGGCGGAACGGCGCCGCGGTTGCCGGCAATACCGCCCCTGCCGAGCGTGGAACCGGGAATTGAAGCGCCGCCCAGCGCGCAGGCTCGGCTCCGGCGCCTCGATCTTCCGCGGTGCCGTCCAAATTCGACGTGGCGCAGACGTCCGGCGTGGGGCCAGACAAGAGCCAACTGCGCCCGGCGGAACGGATGAATGCGGACGCGAATGTTGATCATATCGTGCTCGACCCGGGCTTGAATGGCGGCATCGATGCCGAAGGCCAGCCCGGCAACGAACAATTGAGCGTCGTGATCGAACAGCGCGACGGCCAAGACGGCCGCGTGCTGGCGCCGGGCGATGTGACGATCGTGGTGGTCGATCCGGCCCTGCCGAAAAGCCGAGCGCGGATCGGCCGATGGAAGTTCGATGCCGACGAAGTGGCGCGGCACGTGCGCCGCAATCGCGACGGCGGATCGCTGCATTTCGAGCTGCCCTGGTCGACGCCGCCGGAGCACAGCGATTTGCGGCTATTCGTGCGATTTACGACGTATGATGGCCGGCGATTGGATGCCAGTTTGCCGATCGAGGTGCAGTTGGCCGACGAGGGGCCGGGCAAATGGCGGAAATCGAAGACCTCGCTGACCGGTAATGAGGAGGATCGCCAGAACGATCACCGCAGCGTGTACGAACCCAATCGCGCGGACGATCCGACCGAGACTGCGTCCGCTGCATCACAACGATCTGAGCGCGGCACGCCAGGCTGGTCGCCGACGCGATGATTCACTGCTCCTTTACAGCATCTTGCCGACGCGGGCGATCAGGTCGACGGTGCGGCAACTGTAGCCCCATTCGTTGTCGTACCAACTGATGACCTTGAGCAGGTTGCCGTCGATCACCTGCGTCAGGTCGGCGGCAAAGATCGAACTGTGCGGATTGCCGATGATGTCGGTGGAGACGATGGGGTCTTCGGTATATTCGAGGATGCCTTTCAGGCCGCCTTTGTCCAGCGGCGTTTCGGCGGCTGCTTTCATGGCGGCGTTCACTTCGTCCTTGGTGACGTTCTTTTTCAAGACGACGGTTAAGTCTGTCACACTGCCGTCGGCCGTGGGCACGCGCAAGGCGATGCCGGTGAGCTTGCCTTGAAGCGCCGGAATTACTTCGCCCACCGCTTTAGCGGCGCCGGTGGTGGTGGGCACGATGTTCACGGCCGCGGCGCGGGCCCGGTACAGGTTGTCGTGCGGAAGATCCAGCAGGCGCTGATCGTTGGTGTAGCTGTGGCAAGTGGTCATCAGGCCTTTTTCGATGCCGAAGTTGTCGTGCAGCACTTTGGCCATGGGGGCCAGGCAATTGGTGGTGCAACTGGCGTTGGAGACGAATTTCATCTGCGGCGTGAGATCCTGATGATTGACGCCGATCACGCAAGTTAAATCGGGCTTGTCTTTGGCAGGGGCACTGATGATCACCTTCTTTGCGCCCGCTTGAACGTGGGAATCGTAGCCGGCTTTTCCTTTGGCGGCGTCGGCGCGGGAGGTGAAGATGCCGGTGCTTTCGACCACCACGTCGGCGCCGATTTTGCCCCAGGGCAGCTTGACCGGATCGCGCTCCTTGAGCACTGCGATGCGCTTGCCATTGACGACCAGGGCATTGTCGTCGTGCTGCACCGTGCCGTTGAAGCGGCGGTGCGTGCTGTCGTACTTCAGCAGCGTGGCCAAGGTTTTCGTGTCGGTCAGGTCGTTGATGGCTAGCACTTCGAATTCATCGGTGCGCGCTGCCAAATTACGAAACACTAAACGGCCAATCCGGCCAAAACCGTTAATACCTACGCGAATTGCCACGAAAGCTCTCCTTGTGTCAGACCAATCTCAACATTTTCGATTTGATGCGAACCGCAAATTATACAGGTCGCAATCCGCAGCAGCAATTGGCTGCTTGAGGCCCCCGAATTCTCTCACGCAAAGGCGCCCAGCGCTGAGAAGGGCAGAAAGGTTTCGCGCAGAGCGCAGAGAGCGCGGAGCAGGGAAGGGATTTAATTTTCGGAATTCGACTTCTTTTTCCCTACGCCTTTGCGCGAGAGTGATTTGAATGTTGATTTCGGCTCGGCGGGAGCTTCGCCCTTTCGGCCAAGGGGCTAGACGCGGCGCGCGGAATTGCATTGGCGCGGGAAAAAGCGCTTAGGGAAATTTGGCGCTCGCTGCTTTTTCGCAGTCGGGCCTTAAAAAATAACGACGGTGCGCGAGGTTGTGTGGAGAGCTGTCTGTGGTATTGGCCACGACCCTCACCCCGCCCTCTCCCTGGGAGGGAGAGGGGTTACAACCAACCGTCGCCGACAAGCGTCGACCGGGATCAAAGCCAGCCGGCTTTCTCGCTTGCCTGCCCGACTGCTACTTGAGCAGCGAGCACGCGGGTTAGTGCCTGATGGTGACCGCCCCGAGTTGTGTTTCTGCCCACGCTAACCCCGTGGCACGGCAATCCCAGGCGGCGAAAGGCTTCCCGATGTCGGCACGCCAGTGGCGGACTTCCTATGTCGGCCCTGCTACTTTGGCTGAGCTCAATTGGCCGCATCGTCTGGGTTTGTCTTAGCACGAAAGTGGCTCAATTGGCAAGGAAGTTTTTGGGCCAGGGGGTCCCTTGCTTGCGCTGCGGGCTCTGTTACGCGCTCCGCTACGAGGACTTCGCGTCGCGGCTAAACGACGTTGGAGGATTTTTTTGGCGGTGCTCCGGAGGGCGTTGCCCATCCGGCTATTTTGAAGAGGGCGGTTGGCTCAGTGCGTTCAGTAAATGTTCGATCATTTGCGGCGTGTGAGGGGCGCTGAGGCTGAGGCGCAGCAGCGATTCGCCGGCGGGGACCGAGGGGGGGCGGATGCCGGGGACGAAGAGGCCGCGGTCGCGCAGGGATTGCGCAGATTCATGGTGCGCTCGGGGTCGCCGAGGTAGATGGGGATGATTTGGCTTTGTGAGCGGCCGATGTTGTGGCCTTGGGCGATCAGGCTGGTGCGCAGTGCTGCGGCGCGATTGAGCAGTTCGCGGCGGCGATTCGGCTCGTCGCGCACGATGTCGAGCGCGGCAATGGCAGCGGCGGCGACGGCCGGCGGAAAAGCGGTGGAGAAGATGTAGGAGCGGGCGCGGTTTACGAGCCAATCGATCAGATTGCGGCTGCCGGCGACGAAACCGCCGGCGCAGCCGAGTGCTTTGCTGAGCGTGCCCATGCGGATGTGGATGCCGCGTTCGATGCCGAGATGTTCGGCGACTCCCCTCCCCTTTGCGCCGAAGACGCCGGTGGCGTGGGCTTCATCGACCATCAGCATGGCGGAGTGTTTTTCGGCAAGCTCGGCGATTTTATCTAGTGGCGCAAGGTCGCCGTCCATGCTGAACAGTGTGTCGGTGACGATCAGGCGGCGGCGATAGCGAGACGAATCGCGGAGCAGTTCGGCCAAGTGATCGACGTCGGCGTGGCGGTAGACGTGCACTTCGGCGCGGGATAATCGGCAGCCGTCGATGAGGCTGGCGTGATTTTTGGCGTCGGCGTAAATCGCATCCTCTCGATCAACCAGTGCCGCGACTGTGCCGAGGTTGGCGGCGAAGCCGGAAGTGAATACCAGTGCTGCTTCAGTGCCTTCAAACTCCGCGAGACGCCGTTCCAATTCGGTGTGCGAGACTGAGTGGCCGGTGACAAGTGGACTGGCGCCGGCGCCCCAGCCTTCTTGCTGAGCAGCTTTGGCGGCTGCGGCGGCCGGGCGCGGATCGGCGGCGAGGCCAAGATAATCGTTGGCGCCGAAGTTGATGAGCGTGCGGCCGTCGATTTCGATCGTGGCGGATTGCGGGCCCGAGCGCGTGACGAGCCGGCGGCGCAGGTGCTGTGCGTCCAGCGCCGCTAATTCGTCGTCGAGCCAGGCGAGGGGATCGGGCATCCGAATGGGGAATGGGGAGTGTGGAATGGAGAATAAGCGGCGGGATTCCCAGTCTTCAGCCGTTCCGTATACTGGGAGCGGTGTCAATGTGCAAGGAGCCAATGATGAGTAAAGCCGCGGCTGATCCGAGGAAAAAGGTCGAGCGCGTTGTGCTTCAGCAGTTGGAAAGTTTGGAGCAGGCGGGGGTGATGCAGTTGCCGAAAGGGAAGGCAGCGCAAGCGAAACACCCTCACCCCGGCCCTCTGGCTGAGGGAGAGGGAGTTCACGCCGGGCAAGCCCGGCGGCTAAATGAGGAGAGGACATCAAGCGGGGTTGTGGCGCGGTCGCTGTTTGATGGGCCGGCGGCGGAGAATTTGGTGGCGCCGGAGCAGCGCGGCCGCCCTGGAAGTGGTGCGCTGTGAAGTGGCGGCGTGCACGCGCTGCAAGGTGCTGGCCGATAGCCGGACGCAAACGGTGTTTGGCGTGGGCAATCCCAATGCGAAGATTTGTTTCTTTGGCGAAGCGCCCGGGGCGGACGAAGACCGGCTGGGCGAACCGTTTGTCGGGCGGGGCGGACAGTTGTTGAACAAAATGCTGGCGGCGTGCAAGCTCAAGCGGGAAGACGTGTACATTCTAAACGTGCTCAAGTGCCGACCGCCGGAGAATCGCAATCCGCTGCCGGATGAGGTGGCCAATTGCCGCGGTTATTTCGAGCGGCAGTTGGAGATCATCCATCCGGAAATCATCTGCTGCTTGGGCAGCGTGGCGTCGAAGGCGCTACTGAGCACCGAGCAAGGCATCGGGAAGCTGCGCGGGAAAGTGCATCAGTATCGCGGAATCCCGGTGGTGTGCTCGTATCATCCTGCGTATCTGCTGCGGAATCCGGCGGCGAAGGTGGATGCTTGGGAAGACTTGAAGTTGCTGATGCGGCAACAGGGGGTGGAGCTGTGAGAACGAAAAATGATAAACGCTAAACGATAAATGTAATGCGGGCGAACGCTCGTTTAGCATTTATGTTTAGCATTTATCGTTTTTCCGCTGGCAATAGCGACTCGATCATCTCCATCAGTGTTTTCATCTTGATGGGAGTGGTGGCGGTGGTGTGACAGTCGTTGGTTTGTGCGCGGCTCACCCAGTCTTTGTGCTTGGCGGCCAATAGCAAGATGGCGGGCACGGTTTTGGTGGCGGGCAGACCGCCGAAATTGTTGAAGGCCTCGAGGGCTTCTTGACCCAGGCCGGCGGTGCTGAAAATCACGCAATCGGCCGGCGGTTTGTTCTCGCCTGAAAGGCTTGCCGGGCGCTGCGGATCGGTGGTGACCAGCACGCGGTAGCCTTCCTCCTTGAAATGGTTGCGCAGAGTTTCCTGGATGTTGGGATTGGGTTCGACGATCATGATGGTGCGGCGCTTGCGGGCTTCCGCCAGATCGCGCGCATCGCCGTCTCCCCCGCTGGACAGGCGCTCGTGGACGATTTGCAAATCGGTGACCATTTCGCCCGGCGATTGATAGCGCAGGTACGGATCGAGCTGCATGGCTTTTTGCACGACCAGCAGCACGTCTCTGGACAGATCGGGCAACAGTTGAGTAATGGGCACGATGGATTCCAGGCGATTGCGGCTGAGGCGGGCGATGCGGTCGCGGGTTTCCTCCATGGCCGGCTTGCCGGTGAGCATGTGGTAGTACATGCAGCCCATGAAGAAGATATCGCTGCGGCTATCGTCTTTGCGAACGCCGGTGGCGCGCTCCAGGGCTGCGTAATCGATGGTGCGGGGGTTTTCGATTTTGGCCAGTTCGGCGTCGCTGAGATCCGGATCGGCGCCGGCCAAGCCGAAATCGACCAGCTTGGCCTGCCCCAAGCTGGAAACCAATACGTTGGATGATTTCAGATCGCGGTGCGAGATACCGCGCTGGAAGGCGTAATCGAGTCCGCGGCATACATCGAGTGCCAGGCGGGTGGCGTCGGGTGGCTCGAACTTGCGGACTTTCAAGAATTCGCGCAGGTTGTAGCCTTCGATGAATTCCATGACCAGATAGCAATAGATCGTTTCGTTGGCGACTTCGTAGATGGGCACGATGTTCGGGTGCCGCAGGGTGATGCCCATTTCGCCTTCGCGGACGAATTGCTCGCGTTTATCCTTTTCGCTAAGGAAGCGATTGCGGAGCACTTTGACGGCGCGCACTTCGCGGGTTTCTTTGTGCATAGCGCGGAACACGCGGGCGAACGTGCCTGTGCCGACGAGGTACAGGATCTTATAGGGGCCGTAGAAGAAGCCGGAGCGTTCGCCTCTGAGGAGGCGCTCGAGCTGATAGTTGGTGACGAACTCACGGCGCAACAGCAACTGCTTGAGCTTTTCGGGATCGACTTCGCCGGTTCCCAACTCGCCCCAGATATCGCGCAGATCACGCTCGGTGATCAAATCCCGATCGAGAGCGCTTTGAGCAATTTGTTCCGCATCCCATTCAGCCATAAAAAGATAAAAGTGATGATGTCAAAGTTGCCCCCCGTCACTGGATGAACGGCCGGCGCTAGTTATGCCGCCGGTGTGTGCCAGCAACCCAAGGGTGGACCAGTCCGAGTATGAGGATGAAGTACGGAATGATCGCCTTGGGCTTGATTATACGGACGGCAGGCACGGTTGCCCGCCGACTAAGTGGCATTCGTGGGTTCCCATTGGCCTGTCCGCTTTCCGCAGCATGGCGGCGCTGGAAAGAAGGCGCCAATATGTCCGTTGGGAACATCGGTTGGGGAACGTATCTAACATCGTATCCCGGCAAGATTAACGCCGCAATGAGCGGGTTGGGGCGTAAGAAAGGCGCCCTGTGGGAATACCGAGCGACAGGCATCGCAAGGAAACTAGATTTCCTCGGATTGACGGCGGAAATCGTCGCGTTCGCGCCGGGTGGCTTCCAGATCGAACATGAGATACTTCATGTCCAGGCGCAGTTGCGACAGGGCATCTTGCACCAGGGTGAGAATGCGGCGGCGGCGGCGAGTGCTTTCGATTACCCGAGAAAAGGCCGGTTCGACCGATTGGCGATGAGTGGCCGGCAACCTGTCGATCGCGGCGATCAATTCGACAACATCGGCGGGCAATTCGTCTTGGGTTTGTTTCGAGATATGGCCGGCGGTGCTCATGATGATTTCCTTTGGTAGAAGACATAAGCAGCCGGTGTGCCGGACTTGGCACTGGGAGATTCATCGCGCCATAACACGCTGTCGGGAAAAGACTTAAGAGTTGCAGCTTCGCCAGCATCTGAAATTCCCGGTGTTGCCCGGACGCCACAGCCGATCTGGTTTCTGTTCGTAAATCTTGATACAAGGCCATGTTGCGCCTATAGCGAGCCCCGAAGAGGCGTTGGCTTTTTGCCACTTCAAGCGCCGCCCCGCCAGGCGCCTTGCACGGATGCAAAAGCGGAAACGCATGGACCGCGTTGTTTGCCGAAGCCTAGTGCTGTTTTTCCTGGCCGTTTGGCGCAGATGGCTGTAACGGCAAAGTGCGCGCCGGCGGCATGGCACGAGGAATTTGAAGGGCCGCAAGCCAGTTGGCAGCCGGGAGAAGCGGATCTCGAATATCGCGTGGAGCGCAAAGAGCGCGTCTCGGGCGACGCCCATGCCGGCCACGGTTCGGAGCTGATACAGATTTCCGGGTCGCTGGGAACATACGCATACTTCACGCACGACGTGCCGGCGGCGCGAATTGTTGCCGAACTGACGCCCAGCGTGTGGGTGAAAGCGAACCGGCCGGGCATTCAGATTTTGGCGCGCGTGATATTGCCGCAGTCGCTGGATCCGCGGACCGGCAAACCGATTGCCACGCTGGTGCGCGGGAGCAGTTATTCGTCGGTTGGATCGTGGCAGCAACTGCGGATTGTGGATATTCCGCAATTGCTTAGCCGGCAGGTGCGCGTACTGCGCGCGCAGATCGGTCCGGACGTTGAGCCGCGAGAAGCGTATGTCGATCAGGTGCTATTGAACGTTTATGGCGGTCCGGGGCAGACAGCGGTGTTGATCGACGATCTGGAAGTGGCCGGACTGGTGCCTCGCAGCGGCGACGTGCAGCAGGCATCGGCAACGGAGCCTGTCGCGGCGGTAAACAGTTCGGGCGCGACGTCACGGCAGGTAACGATCGATGGTTCGCTGCTATTGGTCGACGGGAAGCCGATACTGCCGCGCGTAATTCGATCGCAGGGGGAACCGCTGGCGTGGCTCAAGCAACAGGGATTCAACACGGTGCGCACGACAGCGCCGATTACAGCGGAATTGCTGGCCGAGGCGCAACAAGCGGGCGTGTGGCTGATCGGCCCGCCGCCGACAAGTGCGCAGCAAGCGGCCGATGACGGCGGGGCGATTGGCGAGATTGCTGCCGCGTACGAACCGGTGCTGGCGTGGAATTTGGGCAGCGGTTTGGCCAGCCGCGAACTTCCGGGCATCATCACGCTGACCAAGCAGTTGCGCGCCGCCGACCGACAATTGAGGCGGCCGCTTATCGGCAGCGTGGAAGAGCAATCGCTGGCCTACAGCCGGCAGCTCGACGTGTTAACTTCCTCGAGGTCTCCGCTGGGCACCAGTTTGGAATTGAAAGATTATGGGGCGTGGCTGCGGGAGCGCCCTCGATTGGCGCGGCCCGGCACGCCACTGTGGACGACCGTGCAGACGGAGATGGCGCCGGAATTGGTTGCTCAATGCGCGGCGCTAGCCGGCAAACAGGCGCCGGAGCCGACGGTCGATCCCGAGGCGCTGCGATTGCTGACATATCAGGCGTTTGCCGCGGGGGCGCGCGGCATCGAATTCGCCTCGAGTTCGCGGCTCGATGCGAATGACAATACTACGCGCATTCGGGCGTTGTCGTTGGCGCTTTTGAATTTGGAGTTGGAACTGATTGAACCCTGGGGGGCGGCGGGCAATTACGTGGCCAGCGCCGCGTCGACCGATCAGAATATCCGCGGCGTGGTGCTCAGCGCCGACAATGCCCGGCTGTTGCTGGCGATGCGATGTTCCAAGTGGTCGCAATACGTGGCGGCGCCGCACGATCAGGGCGCGGCGTTGGTCGTACCTGGCGTGCCCGACGCTTACAGCGTGTACGAGCTAACTCCCGCCGGTTTGAGGCCGTTGCCGCACAAGCGGGTGGCCGGCGGCGTGTCGGTGAATTTGGAAGATTTTCTGTTGACCTCCGCCGTGCTGATTACGCCCGATCCGGTGGTAATCAATTCGATGACGCATCGCACAGCCCAATTGGCCCCCCGGGCGGCGCAACTGCAGCGCGATCTGTCAGCCGCCTTGTTGGCCGAGACTGAAGCGGTTGCTCGGCGGTTGGGGCAGCAACCGCAACTGCCGCCGTCGGCCACGATTGTGGCCGAAGCCCGAACGGCATTGGCGCGAGCCGACGAATTGCTGAAGGCCGGCGATTACAGCCGGGCGTATTTGGCGGCGCGAAACGCGACGCTGCCGCTGGGACGTTGGCGGCGCGAAGCCTGGGAGCGGACGGTGAAACCGATTAGTTCGCCGGCTGAAAGTCCGTTGGCTTCCAGTTTCGCCACGTTGCCGGAGCAGATCAACATCATGTCGTGGCTGGCGCTGTCGGTGCCCGGAGAGAATTTACTGGCGGGCGGCGACTTTGAGGATTTGCCGGCAATGCTGCAGTCTGGCTGGCAGCACTTCGAGCACGCGCAGCCGGCTGTGCAATCGAGCGTCGAGCTTTCGCCGACCGCGCCGTACGGGGGGCGGTTTAGTCTGCGGTTGCAGGCGCGGGCCATTCAGCCGGACGCGGTGCCCACGCTGGTGGAATCGACGCCGTTGTGGATCACGAGCGCGCCGATTCATTTGGACGAAGGAGACGTGGTTTGCATCCGCGGCCAGGCGCGGGTAAAGGAGCCGATTAGCGGCAGCATCGACGGGTTAATGATTATCGATTCGCTGGGGAGCGAACCGCTGGCTGAGCGGATCGGCGAAACCAACGGCTGGCGGCAGTTCACGCTTTATCGAGCGGCGGCTTCGTCGAGCAATCTCACCGTGACATTCGCTTTGACCGGCTTGGGCGAGGCGTGCATCGACGACGTGTCAGTGCGGCTGGTGCGGCGTGGCGGGGCGAATTCCACGCCAAATTCCGCGGCGACTCGATCGCCCGCGCCGATGGCATCGCAGCCGATCTTCGGCGCCCCCCCGCTTCGTTGATCGAGCTGGTTAGCGGCTACTTGGGCACGATTAGCCCTTTGCGCTGCTGATCTTGCCAGCGGTTGACCGGGCCTTCGCGGCTGGCGGCGGGGGCATCGGGGCGGTAATTGAACGTCAGGTGGCAAATTTCCTGCAAGTCTGCGAAGGCCAACACGCGGAAATCGAGATTGTCGTTGCTCAGGTAACCAACCAACTTGGCCGCATCGCCGCCTTGCAATTGGTCGCGGGTGTAGCCCCAGAGCATGCGATACAGTTCGCGGCCGTCGTCGTCGCCGCGCTGTTTTTGAAAGGCTTCGCGCACTTTGGCGGCCGTGGCCGGCCCGCGAGCCAGCGCGGCGCGAACGCTGGCGATGTGCACCGGCCACACGGCGCGTTCGTCGGAATCGCCCAAAGCGACGATCAGCGGTTCAAATTGATCCAGCAGCGCCAGGCATTGCACGGCCAGCGAACGGCATTCAATGCGGCGGCTGTCGGCCATTTCGCGGAGCTCCAAAAGCAGCGGGCGCTTGTCGTCGGAAATGGTTTTCACCAAATCATCGGCTGCCAAGGCGTTCAGCGGGATAATTTGCTCCGAAGCGACCCATTTGGGAATTGGCTTGCCGGCATCGGAGGCGGCCTGATCGGACGGACGCGCGGCGATCACCACAGTTTGCGGGGCGGTAAGTGTCGAGGCTTCGCCGTTGGCGGGACTCCATTGCACGCGGCCGCTCACGGCATACAGGTCGGCGGCGATTTGGGCGTCTTGGGCTTCGGGGTCAACGCCCGGCGGATGGTAGCGCTGCACTTCGGCGGCCAGCGTGGCTTCGGAGTCGGTAAACAGCATCAGCCCGTTGGCAACGCCCATATCGAGCCGTAGTTTGGCGCCCGATTGGCCGTTGGTCATGATGATCAGGCGGCCAGAATGAAGGCGGACGCCCGGCACGCCGTTGGCATCCGGCGCCAACAGTTCAATCAATGTTTCGGAAGGCACCTGCAACGTGATGCCCGAGGAAAGCGCCAGCGTGGGCCGGAAGGTGGGGAGTACCAAAAGTTTGTCGCCGGCGGTTAACGGGCTGCTGGCGGCCAGGCGATTCCATTGACCGGACGTCGGATCGAGCTTCAGCAGCACAACGCCCTTGCCGGGCAACAAACGACCCAACAAAACGTCGGCTGGTTGCGCGGGGGCAGGAACGGCGGGACTTCCGGCCGCAGGCTCGGCTTGCGGCGGCAGGGGCGAACTGCGGCCCGGATCGGCGGGCACCGGCGCGGAGGCTGTGGCATCCGTGGGCATGGCTGGGCTTGCCGAGGCACCTGGTTCCGGTGTTGGGGGCGCGGCGCTTGTTGGCGGACTTTCAGCGCCGGTGTCGGATGCGGTTGCCGGCGCTGTCTCCGCCGATGGCTTGGCTGCCGATTCGTCGGACGACGCCGCGACGCCGGGTTTCGATTCGGCCGGCTTTTCCTCGGCGGCTGGCGGCGATTTTTCGCCGGCTTTGGCAGTTTTGCCGCCGGGCGGAGTTGCACTGGCGGCGCTTTCCGGCGAATTAGACTCCTGGGATTTCTCGGGCTGCGAGGCTGGGTTGGCGGCCGGCGCAGGTTCGCTTGGTTTGTTCTGAGCGACTTGACTCTCTGGCGGCTTGCCGAGGCCGAGCCACCGCGCGTACGGGATTGGTGCGATCCAACGGGCCTAAGGCCATGGTGATTGCACCGCACAACAGCACTACCAATGCCAGCCCCGCTACAATCGTGCGCCATTTGGAACTCCCAGGGCGATCGCGCAAATACTCGGGCACTTCCACCCTTTGGCGGCCGGGGATGATTCCCTCATCGTCGCCGGCAGCAAAACGTTCGCCGCCGGGGGCGCCGACCGGTTCGATGGATCGCGGCATTTCCGGAGGGCGAAGCAGCCCATAAATGCGGCGCTTCATGGCCGGATCGACATCGACCGGCTGGCCCAACACCAATGTGAGAATTTGATGGGAGGCGGCGACTTCGGCCAGATGCGTATCGGATTCGAGGCAGACTTTTTCGAAATCGGGGACGCGCTCGCCGGCCAGGGTATTGTCTAAATATTCGGCCACGGTGTTGGGATCCATGCCGGGGCCCTTGCCGGAAAGTTTGGGCGCTCCCAGCCGCAACTTATGCGTAGACTCGCGAATGCGGTTGACGAGTTGCTTGGCGAATTCGCTTTCCTCGATTTTGCGGCCGATTTCCTCCCGATCGGCGGGTTCCAGGATATCGTCGAGATATGCCAGCATGGTGCGCAAGGTGAGTCGCATGGCGGTGCTCCGAGTCTCGCTGGTGCAAAGAGATCTTCCCTACAAGTAATAGTGGGAAGCGGCGCGAGCCGACGTACAGAAGCGCTCGAAAAATGGCGCCGCGAGACGCACAAGCGGCGCTAGCATCCGCCGCAATTCCAGGGTGGCAGCCCGGTTAGGGCGAAGAGTTTGTTCGCGGAGAATTTGCTTAAACTAAGGCAAATTTGCCTGTTCGTACCAGGCTCGGCTGCGAAGTTCCAACTCGCCGCAATGCGGGGCCGGCATCGTGCTGTCGGCAGATTTCACGAGCCGCGCGGGCAGCTTCGGCTCTTCCAGAACCGGGCGTTTCGCGGGATTGAAGGCAATCAGGGCCATCAAGGAGAGCATCGCGACCAGCGATGCAATGATCACTGGATGCGGATGGGTGTTCCACACGTCGGTAATTGCACTGGGCTGGAACTTCAGTCCCGACAGGGCCGACACCTTTTCCCAACCGGCAGCGGTGTGTCGCCACACGGTATGGACGACGTGGTTATCGGTGATGACATCCGCAATGTTAACCTGGCAGGTCACCCAACCGACGACGATCGCTACGGCGATAATTCCGATGATCCAACGCACGGCGAGAACCCTCGAATTTTGAAAATCCCGGCGATGGTGAAAAGCTAAGGAGTGCTGCGGCCGGGTGTGGGAAGGCAAATGCAAGCGCTGCGCCATAGTAATTGGCATGCGCGAGCCGGGAATGCGAAAGCGCTTGCAGAACCGGCACTTGCGGCCGGTGGGAGCCGCCGGCACGCCGCGCGGCTTGCCGCGTCACGGCAACAGCGCGGTTGAATTCCGGCGACACGTTGTTTCGCCGCAACATCAATCGTGGTTTCATCCAACAGCGACCGGGCGGCGTTATCTCTTCTCCTGTCGTTGGGGCTTGCGCCGGTGTTTCGTTGCGCAGCAAGGTTGGAAAATTTCCGGTCCAGCAGGCCGAGAATGTTTTGGATTGAGCCAATTGCTGTGTAATATTGAGTTGTCGGGTTGCGGTGTGGTGAAAAGGCCACGCCGATGAAATGGCGCCGCCGGAGAGCGAGCCAATCGTTCAGCTCGCGGCAGGTGGCGCCGGTTCTTAATCCAATCCACGAGGGGTCGATTCTTGGAGCTTGCCTGCCGTGTCTGCCATCGATCGGTTGCGACGACAGCAGCTTGTGCGCGAGGCCGAGGGATATCTCGACCTGGCGGCACTATTTAGCGAGCAATGGCCCCTGCCCGCCGAGGTGCGCGATTGCCTGGCGCATCGGGCTTTGGCGGTGATCGAACACTGCAACGGCACGGCGACCCACAGCCCGCAGTTGCAGTTGATCAAAGGCCAAGCGCTGCGGACGCTGGAGCGCTACAAAGAGGCGCTGGCTCCGCTGAACCAAGCTGCCAAGGACGATCCGCAGAACATCGATGCCTGGCTGGCTTTGGGCTGGTGTTACAAGCGCACCGGGCGGATCGATTTGGCGATCGAATCGCTGGAAGAGGCGCTGGACCTGGAGCCGGGCAGCGCGCTGGTGAACTACAACCTGGCTTGTTACTGGAGCCTGGCGCGGAACAAGCGGCAGGCGCTGGCGTATCTTTCGCAGGCCTTGTCGCTGGATAGCGGGTTCCGGAGTTTGATCGAGGCGGAGCACGATTTCGATCCGTTCCGCGGCGATCCGGAATTTCAGGCGATTACGAGCATCGCGGTGTAGATGATTAGGCGACGTTTCCCACGCCCTTATAGGGCGTGCCACCCGGCCGAGTGAGAGTTGGGGTGGCGGTTCTCCGGAGGGCGTTGCCCTCCGGCTATTTGACTAGGCTGCTTTGGCAAATCGCTGTTTTGATTCCAGGTGCAGCAGTTCTTCGGAGAGCAGGCGGTAATCTTCGGCGCCGGGGCAGGAAGGGGAGTACTGGAAAATCGATTGGCCAAAGCTGGGGGCTTCGGCCAAACGAATGTTGCGGCGGATGCGCGATTGGAAAATTCGGGCGGCCGACCAGGGGCGGGTTTTGCTGCGCTCGCCGGCAAAGAATTCCTCGATGTTTTGGGCTACTTCGGCGGCCAGGCGGGTGGCGGCTTCGTACTGGCACAGCACCACACCGGCCAGCTTCAGCCGTGGGTTCAATCGCCGGGAGACAAGCTCGATTGTCTGCAGCAATTTGCTTAGACCGTGCAGGGCGAGGAAGTGCGGCTGCAAGGGCAGCAGCACTTCATCCACCGCCGCCAATGCATTGAGCGTGAGAATGCCCAGCGACGGGGGGCAGTCGATCAGCAGATAGTCGAAGCTGTTTTGTGCAGAATTCGGCGTCAGCAATTCGCTGAGCTTGTCGCGCAATATGACTTCGCGGCCGACGACGCCGGCCAGTTCCACTTCGGCCGCAGCCAGATCGATGTGCGAACCTATGACGGAGAGGTTTGGGCCCACGTGGTGCAGTGCTTCGGCCAGCGCAGCGCTGTTGAGCAAGACTTCGTAAATGGATTTGCATCCATCACCGGGCGTTACGCCCAAGTGCAAGGTGGCGTGAGCCTGCGGATCGATATCAAGCAGGCAGACCTGGCGATTGGCGGCCGCCAGGGCCGCGCTGAGATTGACGGCGGTGGTGGTTTTACCCACCCCGCCTTTTTGATTCAGAATGGCGATCGAACGCATACTCGAAGACGAAGGAAGGGAGTAGGAAGTGAGGGGGTCGGAAAGCGGCGGGATTATAGAGAGACCGCGACGAACCATCCTAGGCCGATTCGGCCGCATTTCCCCAGGGAAAACCGGTGAAATTTACTGGGGCGGGAGCTGTTCGTGAAAGAACTGTTCGGCCCCGTTGGCGATGGGGCGGATGGAGACGGTTTTGCCCCCTTCCAACTTCATCATGCAGGGAGCGGTGAAGTCGAAGGCGAAGAGGAAGTGCGAAGGGCCATCGCTGAAGTCCAAGATGTATTGCCAGACGCGCTGGGCCGCTTCGACGGGCTGATCCCAGTCGTAACTGGCGTCGTTCAACAACGCGGTGCGAAGATATGTGAACCCATTGGCGGCGGAGACGTCTTTGCGTTGGGCGACTCGATACACCTTGTCGCCGATTCCCAACAGATCGGCGTGCTCGCCGGCGGCGGAAGTGTCGGGAACCAATCGCAGCATTTCCACCTGCGGCGCATGGGCGATCATCTCGGCCGTGGCGGGGGTAAAGGCCTGCAGCACGCGGCGCATTTGGTGGTGGCGAGCAAAGATGGTCCAAACACCGGCCGCGACTCCGATGATCACAATCAGCAAAGCCAGGATTGTTCCGCGTTTCATGAAGGCCTCGGGCGATTGGCTGATGGGTAGGCAATTAGTATACTGGGCACGCTTGGGGTGGGGAGCGTATTGGCGATTCTCCGGAGGGGCGTTGCCCTCCGGCTATTTTGCACAAAACATCAAAGCCGGGTTCGATGGCGAACGAATTCGATCCCTACCGCGAAGCGTTGGTGATGGAGCAAGCCACGCTCTGGCCGGAAGAGTTTGACGATTGGGAGCTGGCCGACCGGCGCCGCGTGGAGGCGGGATTGCACGCGGATCCAAAAAGTGCCGCCGAACTAAGTTATTTGCGGCAGCACACGGGTTTTTGCCGGCAGATTACTGTGACACAGGCGGATTTGGAACGGCTGGCAGCGCGGTAGAATTGCGCTGGTTGATTTGTTCTTACACACATCCGGCACCACCCGTGGCTGATTCCAATTTATCCGTTCGCGTCGAGTTGAAGCAGCGAAGCTATGAAATTCGCATTGGCAGCGGCTGCTTGTCGGAAGCCGGCCGTTTTTTTTGCCAACGAGGCGCCATTGGCCGCGCGATCTTAATCTCGGACAGTAGCGTGGCGCCCTCTACGCGCCGGCAGTGGCGCAGAGCCTGGAGGCAACCGGGGCGAAGGTCGAGACGCTGGCTGTCGCGGCCGGTGAGCAGAGCAAATGCGTGGGCGAAGCGGACCGGCTGTGGCAGAAGCTATTGGAGCTTGGCGCAGGATCGCAAAACGCTGGTTGTGGCCGTCGGCGGCGGCGTGGTGGGCGATCTGGCCGGCTTTGTGGCCGCCACTTTTGCACGAGGTCTTCCGTTTGCGCAAGTTCCTACTACGCTGTTGGCTCAAGTCGATAGTTCCGTCGGCGGCAAAGTTGGCATCAACTTGCCCGTGTCGAAAAACATGGTGGGGGCGTTCTGGCAGCCGGTGGGAGTGTTGGCCGATACGCAGACCTTGAAAACGCTGCCGGAGCGGGAATATCGCGCAGGGCTGGCGGAAGTGGTTAAGTACGGCGTGATTTTGGACGCGAACTTTTTTGCTCGATTGGAGCGGGACGTCGCAGGCTTGGTTGCGCGAGAGCCGGCTGTAATAGCCGCGGTAATCGAGCGCTGCTGCCGCCTCAAAGCCGACGTGGTGGAGATGGACGAACGAGAAGAAACCGGCCAACGCGCGGTGCTGAATTACGGGCACACTTTCTGTCATGCCTTGGAAGCGGCTACGGGATATGGCCAGCTATTGCACGGCGAGGGGGTTTCGATCGGCATGATGTGCGCGGCGCGGCTGGCGCAGCGGATGCGGCGAGTGGACGAAAAATTCGTCGATCGTCAACAGGCGTTGCTGGAAGCATTGGGTTTGCCCATCAAGCTTCCCGCCGTCGACCCCGATCGATTGCTAGCAATCATGCAGCACGACAAGAAAACTGAAGCAGGGCGACTTGAGGTTTGTGTTGCCCGACAAAATGGGACACGTGGAGACAGTGGCCAACATCGATGTCTCGGACGTACGAGTTGCCCTGCGCGAATAGCGCAGTGCCAATCCTGGCAAATCTCTTGTCTGTCAGCCGCGGCATATTCAGCCGCTGCGCATGCGGGTAACCGCAAGACGGGTGCGCATTTGTCATTTGATTTTTGGGACGGACGAACAATTGTCTCGCCGATAACGGCCGATTGCATTAGATTAGGCAAAGCTTGTGTCAGGGATGGTGCTGTGCGGCAACCCGCCGCGACCGAGTTGAAGGTTTCCGGCGTTAGGGGCTAGAAATGGTGGACAGGACGTCGCAACGAACTTGGCTGCCGTTGATCATTTTGATCATCGCCATGGCGACGATTCTTACGTTGGACCTCGTCATACCACTGGGCGTGGCGATTCATATCCTGTATTTCCCTTTGCTGATGATCGCGGCCTTGTGTCTGTCGCCGCGGATCGCATGGACCTTATTTTCTGTTTGCGCGATGTTGATCGTCATTGGCGCCGTTCTATCTCCATCCTCGGCGACCGCAAAACATATTTGGTTGGCGATGGTCATGCAGCTCTCGTCGATCCCGTTGGCTGGTGTGATTCTCTGGATCACACTGATGGTCCATCGGTCGCAAGCGGAGCTCAGGGCTGCCTTTGAAACGCTTCGCCAAGGCGAACGCGACTTCCGCACGCTGGCGGAAAATTTGCCGGACATTATTGTTCGGTACGACCGGCAGTTGCGTCTGGTGTACTTCAATAAAGCCGTCGAAGGAATCGCGGGAATTCCCCCCGAGCTGTTTATCGGTAAGACAAATGCGGAAATCGATATGCCTGATAATTTGGTGCGCAGTTCGAGACGAGAAGTTACGTGAAGTGTTTGCCACCGGGCGCGAGCAGAGGGACGAGTTCACATACACGGATTCGCGCGGTCCTCGGCATTTTGAATCGCATATCGTGCCCGAGTTTGCCCCCGATGGGACAGTGGACAAGGTGCTGTATATTAGCCGCGACATCACCGGCCGGGTGCGGGCCCAGGAACAGACCAAGCTGCACCTGGCGGAATTGGCCCATGTGTCTCGCTTAAGCACGATCGGCGGGTTGGTTTCGGAAATTGCGCACGAGATCAACCAGCCATTGCACGCGATCACGAACTTCGCGCAGGCCAGCATCAACGTTTTGGAGAAAACGCCGGTCAATCACCGGTCCAATCTGTTCAGTTGGCTTCGTCAGATTTCGGAGCAAGCCAACCGGGCGGCGGAAATTATTCGCGCGCAGGACGTTTTGCCCGCAAAGCGCCCGTGCGGCGTTCAACGGTCGAGATCAATGCGCTGGTGCGCGATTGCTTGAATCTGTTGAATTTCGACCTGCGGTTGCATCACGTCAGGCTGCAGAGTGAATTCGGTGAGGGTATTCCGTCGCTGGTGGCCGACGCGGTGCAAATTCAACAGGTGATTGTGAACCTGGTGCGCAACGCGGTGGAGTCAATGTTGGAGAATGCCAAGCAGGATCGGCGATTGATCGTGCGAACCCGAGCGATCGACGATGTGGTGCAGATTTCCGTCTGTGACCAGGGTGCCGGCCTGAGCACCGAAAACAGCGCCAAACTGTTTGAACCGTTTTTCACCACCAAGCCGGAAGGCCTGGGATTGGGTTTGGCGGTTTGCCAATCGATTGTCAACGCTCACTTCGGGCGGATGTGGGCGGAATCCAACGCCGATCGCGGGAGCACCTTTCATATTACTTTGCCGGTAAAACAGGAGGAGCCGCAAGATGTCTATTGCCACGTTTGAACCGGTATTCATTGTCGACGACGATCCGGCGGCGCACGAATCGGTGGCCGCGCTGGTGCGCTCGCACGGCTTGGAGGCAGAAACGTTTGAATCGGCGGAGGATTTTCTGGCACGCTTCGATCGCCAGAGAGACGGTTGCCTGATCATCGACATGCGCATGTCCGGAATGTGCGGCCTCAAACTGCAAGAACTGTTGCGAGCAGAGGGAGTCGAACTCCCGGTGATTATCATTACCGGGTACGGAGACGTATCCAGCGCCGTGCAAGCGATGCGTGGGGGCGCCCAAACATTCTTGGAAAAGCCTTGCAACGACCAGCAGTTGTGGGAAGCAATTTGCCGGGCGCTGGCGTGTCAGGTCCAGTCGCGCAGCCAGCGCGCGCAACGGGCCCAAATCCGTAGCCGGTTGGCTATGCTCACGCCGGAGGAGCATCAGGTTTTGCAAAAGCTGGTGGCAGGCAATCCGAACAAAACCATTGCCAAGGAATTGGACCTGGGATTGCGCACCGTCGAATTGCGGCGGGCGAACATTTTGCAGAAAATGCAGGCCGCTTCGTTGGCCGAACTGGTGCGGATGGTCGTGGCGGCGGGCGCTGTTCGAGATTCCACGAGGGAATTCGCTGCATCGGCCGAGGAGGGCCAGTCTGGGGAGGCCGCCGAACCGACTGTGAATTCAGGGTGATTTGGAAGGCTGCGCTCGACGGACTGGTCGGTATTCTTTCTTTCCGCGCGGGCAATTGCTTCTCAAGCGAGTTTAGCCCGCTAGCCCGCTAGAATGTGGCCTTCTATTCTCGCAGTTTGACCGATCGCCGGGATTTGCGTCTGCATGCTCGGCGCAAGGGGCCAGGCATGTCGCGCAGTTCGCAATTATCGCAGGACAGGCTTGCGGAGGCGGTTCGCCTGTCGCTGATTTCAGGAGTGGGGCCGCGCACGCGAGTGAAGTTGCTGGAGCGATTTGGGTCGCCCGAGGCGGTGCTGCAGGCCGCGTCTGCCGAGCTGCGCGAGGTTTCGGGGGTTGGGCCCAAACTGTGCCGCGCGATCGCCAGCGCGCGCGACGAAATCGACGCTGTTGCAGAGATCGAACTGTGCCGGGCATCAGGCGTCGACATCATGACGCAGTTCGACGAACAGTATCCCGCGCCGCTTCAGAATCTGCCCGATCCGCCGGGCGTGCTGTTTGTGCGGGGCAGACTGGACGCCAGTGATTCGTTAGCAGTGGCGATCGTGGGCGCGCGGCATGCCACGCATTACGGTTTGCAACAGGCCGAGCGGTTGGCCGGCAGTTTGGCGCGGGCGGGTATTACGATTGTCAGCGGTTTGGCGCGGGGCATCGATGCGGCGGCGCATCGCGGGCGCTGGCGGCGGGCGGACGCACGATTGCCGTGCTGGCCAGCGGCGTGCTCAACATCTATCCGCCGGAGCATGCGGAATTGGCCAGGCAGATTGCGGCGCAGGGTGCGCTGGTGAGCGAATCGCCGCCGCGCGCGGTTCCCATGAGCGGAATGTTTCCACAGCGCAACCGCATTATCAGCGGATTGTCGCTGGGCGTGCTGGTGGTGGAAGCGTCGAATCGTTCCGGGGCGTTGATCACCGCGCGGCATGCGATGGAGCAAGGGCGCGACGTATTCGCTGTGCCGGGGCCGGTTAGCAGCCGCATGTCGCGCGGCTGCCATGCGCTGATCCGCGATGGCGCGAAATTAGTGGAAACCGCCGACGACGTGCTGGATGAGCTGGGCCCGCTGGCCGAAGCTGCGCCGGCGCGACGGCGGGCGGGAAATTCATCATCCGGCTGAACTGGCGCTGAACGAATGGGAGCAGCAAGTGCTGGCAGCCGTGCCGTGCGAGCCGACGACGGTGGATGCGGTGATCGCAGCGTCCGGATTACCGGCGCCGCAAGTGCTGGCCACGCTGCAGCGTGCTGGAAATGCGGCGATTGATTCGCCGCTTGAGTGGCAATTTGCTGATGCGGATTTGATTTGGCAACGCTTATCCCGGCGGCCATTGCATGGGGCGGCCGCCGAGGAGGTGGAAGTGCAGATGATCGACGGTTTGGCCGCCGTCGGGACCGTTGTTGACGACCACGCGGTAGCCTTCTTTCAGACCCAATTGTTTCGCAAGATTGCGTGCTGTGATCATTAAGTGCGCCACGATCGGCGAGTCGCTTTCGCTGAGCGCATCAAGATTGGCGATTTCTTCTTTTGGAATTAGCAGCACGTGCGTTGGCGCTTGGGGCGAGACGTCGTGGAAGGCCAGGCACTGGTCGTCTTCGTAAATGATCTTGGCTGGAATCTCGCGGTCGATGATTTTTTTGAAAATTGTTTTCGCCATAAGTCACCCATCAAAATAACCGCAGAGACGCAGAGACGCGGAGGGGAAGAAATTTTGCGCAACGCCGGGCGAGCCCGGCGGCTAATTTAGCAGATTCTTCAATCCTCTCTGCGCCTCGGCGGTTCAAAAGAAGCTTAGTCACCTTCCATTCCCAGTTGCTTCATCTTGCGATACAGATTGGAGCGGTGCAATCCTAAGAGGTCGGCGGCGTCGGTCATGTTGCCGCCGGCGCGCTGGATGGCTTTGCGAATGTATTCTGTCTGAAACCGGTCGGTCGCGGAGCCCAACGGCTGATCGACGACCAACAGGCCGGACGATTCCTGAGAGGGAGACATGATGAAGGCCAAGTCGCCCGGTTCCACGGTGTCGCCGGGCACCAGGAAGGCCAGCCGTTCCATCAAATTGCGTAGTTCGCGTACATTGCCGGGCCAAGGGTGCCCGAGCAGGCGTTTTTTGGCCTCGTGCGAAAATTTCGGCGGCTTGCGGCGAGCGCGATGTGAAAATTCGGCGAGAAAATGTTCGGCCAACCGCAGGATGTCGTCGCCGCGATCGGCTAGCGGCGGCAATTCCAGCACGACCACATTCAGACGGAAATATAAATCCTGCCGGAATTTTTTGGCGCGCACCAGGTCGGCCAGATTCTGATTCGTGGCGGCGATCACGCGCACGTCGACGGGAATGGGTCGCGACCCGCCGACGCGCAGCACGACTTTTTCTTCGAGCACGCGCAAGAGCTTGGCCTGACCGCCGGGGCTGAGGTCTCCCACTTCATCCAGCAGCAGCGTGCCGCCGGTGGCCAGTTCGAATTTGCCGGCGCGCGATTCGTGGGCGTCGGTAAAGGCGCCTTTTTCGTGGCCGAACAATTCGCTTTCCAAAAGTGTTTCGGCAATGGCGGCGCAGTTGACCGCGACGAAGGGACGATCGCGGCGCGGACCAAGATAGTGGATCAATTGGCTCACGACCTCTTTGCCGGTGCCGTTGGCGCCGAGCACCAACACCGCCAGGTCGGTATCGGCCACACGGCGCACGGTGGAGCGCAGCGCCTCGATGGCCGGACTTTCGCCGATGAGCCGCACATGCTCGGCGGCCTGGTCGACCATTTGGCGGTGGGAAGCCAGCAGATGTTGGCGGTCCTGGGTGTTTTCCAGGGCCACGGCGGCGTGGGTGGCCAATTCCAGCAGCGCCGCTTCGTCCTCGGAGCTGAAATCGCCGTCCTTTTTGTTGAGCACTTCGAAGACGCCCAGCATTTCGGCGCCGGCGCTGCGGAGGGGCACGGCCAGCAGGGTGCGGGTTTGGTACTTCAATTGGGCGTCGATGCGGCGATTGATGGCATCGATTTTGTCGCGCTGCGAAACTCGGCGCGGCTCGCCACTGCGCAATACTTCGCCGACGACGCCGGCATTGTCGGGCACGCGCAGTTCGCCACTTTTGACACCCAAGGCCGGGCGGCCGATCAACAAGTGATTGGTGCGATCCCAGAGAAAAATGCTGGCGCGATCGGCTTCGAGCAATTGCGTGGAGGCGGTGGCCATTTGCTCCAATAGCGGTTGCATTTCCTGCGTGCGGCCCCATTGCTGAACGATCGACAGGATGGTTTCGGCCTGCGTGGCGCGCTTGCGAAATCGTTGACGTGCGCGGACGATCCGCAATCCCGCGCCGAGCGCGTCAACGATTGGCTCGAAGTCTTGGGGAAGTGATCGCTCAGCAGGGGCGGCATTGGATCGGTGAACTAACAGCACCTCACCGCCGGGTTCGCGCGGCGCAAGCGGCGCCGCCAACCACGGGCCGGACGATTGCGGAGCTTCACGATCGAGACATTCCGACACAAGTTCCGACGGCCAGGATTGATGAATGCCGGTTTCGGCCAATGTGCGAAATGTTTGGCCTTCCGGCCGCACTACGGCGGCGAAATCGGCCCACAGCGCAGGCACTAGCGCAGGGAAGATTTCATTCAGATACTGCGTTGTGCCGGTAGCTCCTTCGGCGGCAAGCAAAAGATTGGCGGCCACGGCAGTGGCAGGCGCGGAACGCTCGGGATTTCGTGGCATCGAAAAGGATCACAGGGCCGCGACAGATGTCAACAGATTGATACAGCATTATAGGGTCGGTGTATTCACGTTGACAACGACCACGGTGTCTCATTGTTTGATCGCGGCAGAGGCGGTATCTTCAGCCAATCGCATTTCATTCGTTGTTGGAAGGAGGCCATCATGGGCCTGTTCGACGGCAAAAAAGGGCTCATTTTCGGCGTGGCGAACGACAATTCCATCGCTTGGGCCATCGCTCAGCAGATCATGGCCGAGGGGGGGCTGTGCGGATTCTCGCATTTGCCGGACCGGCCCGACGACGAGCGGCAGCGCAACCGGCGGCGGGTTTCGCAATTGACCGACAAGCAGCCCAACGCGAAGTTCCTTGCCCCCGTGGACGTGAGTAAGGACGCGGACATCAAGAGCTTCATGGAGCTAGCGGCCAAGGAATTCGGCAAGATTGACTTTCTGCTGCATTCGATCGCGTTTGCGAATACCGACGATCTGGCGAAGCCGACCATCGGTACCAGCCGGGAGGGTTTTAAATTGGCGATCGACATTAGCGCGTACAGTTTGCTGGCGCTGTGCAATGCGGCGAAAGGAATTTTCAATTCTGGCGCGGCGGTACTGGCCATGACGTATTACGGCGGCGAGAAAGTGGTACCGGGGTACAACATGATGGGAGTGTGCAAGGCGGCGCTGGACGCCTGCGTGAAATATGCGGCGTTCGATTTGGGAGCCGCAGGCGTGCGGGTGAATGCAATCAGTGCCGGGCCGCTGCGTACTTTGGCGGCACGTGCCGTGGGCGCCGAAGGCATGGAGGATCTGTATCACGAAATGGCGCCTCTGTGCCGGAACATCACGCACGAGGAAGTGGGGCGCAGCGCGGCGTTCCTCTTATCGCCCATGTCGGACGGCATCACCGGCGAGATTTTGCACGTGGATGCAGGCTATAACATCATGGGTTCGCCGGGACGCTTATTAGATAAGTTGAAAACTGGCGCATGACACCGATTTGCGTCGCAATTGCCGTCGTGCAGGACAATGGGCGCTTTCTTGTCGGGACGCGGCCGGCTGATGTGCCATTGGCGGGAATGGCGGAGTTTCCGGGCGGCAAGGTGCATGCGGAGGAAACGCCGGCACAGGCTGCCGCACGGGAATGTTTGGAAGAAAGCGGCATCACGGTGGAGGTGGGCGATGAGTGTTTCAGCACGGTGCATCACTACGACCACGGCGTGTTAGAGATTCATTTCTTTCATTGCCGGCCGGTGAACACCGCCGTTTGTCCGCGGGCCCCCTTCCGATGGGTCGATGCCGCGGAGCTTGCTAGCTTGGAATTTCCTGAGGCAAATCGGCCGCTGACCGAGATGCTGCTGCGGGGCGGGAGAGTCGCGAAATCTCTCTAGGTGAAATCCGGCGGCAGTGGGTAAACTTTGCAACCTTACAACGGAACTGAGACTCTCGCAGGCCCGCGAATGATTCCCACCCGAAGCTGATTGTCGCGGCAGCCAAACGATTTAGCGGCGAATGCCTGCCGCGACAGAATTGTGTGGCACAGAAGATGCGAGTGGCCTGAGACTCTGTTGGAATGATTCCCGCCCGGCTGCATGGATAGCGGCCGAGTAGATTGACCTACCCGCCTCTCAAGACTTGCGGAGACCCAGAGCATGGAAGCTCGCCTCTTTCCGGCTGCGGTGTTGTTGGCCGTAGCTAGTGCGTTTGGCGCCGGTTATCGCACGGCAAACTTTATCGTCGACGCTCCCACGCCGCAGTTGGCCGAGGAAATCGGCAAATCCGCGGAGCAATATCGTCACGATCTGGCGATTGAATGGCTGGGGCAGGCGATGCCCAATTGGTCGCGTCCGTGCCCGATTCGGGCCGAAGTGTCGCCGACGTTGGGGGCCGGCGGCGCCACCAGCTTTGTGTTCGATCGCGGCGAAGTGTTCGGCTGGGACATGAAAATCCAAGGCTCGCGGGAGCGCGTGCTGGATAGCGTGCTGCCGCACGAAGTGACGCACACAATTTTTGCCAGCTATTTCCGCCAGCCTCTGCCGCGGTGGGCCGACGAAGGCGCGTGCACCACGGTGGAGCATTCCTCGGAGAAAAACAAGCAGCAAGTGATGTTGATCAATTTCTTGCACACTGGGCGGGGAATTGCTTTTGACGACATGTTCGCCATGAAGGAATATCCCAACGACGTGTTGCCGCTGTATTCGCAAGGGTACTCGTTGGCCCGGTACTTGATCGAGCAGAAAGGACGGCACGAGTTTTTGAGCTTTGTCGGCGAAGGAATGAAGAGCGAGAATTGGCAAGCCGATTTGAAAAAACACTACGGCTATGCCAGTCTGAAAGATCTGCAGGATCAGTGGCTCATTTGGGTGAAGCAGGGCAGCCCGAACATCGTTGGGCAACAACCGGCGACGCAACTGGCTTCGAACACTCGCCCGGAATCGGGAGGCGGAGCGCCGTTGTATCGCGCCCAGAATAACGACGGCGACGGAGTGGAGGCGAAATCGACCACGCCGACGCGGCGTGATGCGGCGCTGGCGGCCAGCGCCGCACGCGAACGGACCAGCGACAACGGCTGGCAGAACGTGGCGTCGGCAAGCGCAGCACCACAAGCGCCGAGTGGGCCGGCCACTGCGGGTTGGACCGCCTCGTCGCATCCAAGCGTGTACGACCGGCGCAGCAGTACCGCGCCTCCGCCGGCCGACGAATCTGCCAGCGCACTCGCTGGCCGACAACCGGAATACATTGCGCAGCACGATGCTCCCGCGGCCGCGCCAGATCATAAGGTGATCTTGGATTGGACGCGGACGGAGTAGAGCCAAACGGGCGACCGGTAAACCGCCAGGCCACGCCCTTCGCGGACTTGGGGCGTGCCACTCGGAGCTACCAGGGCAGGAAGATTGAGCGCGTGACGTGGTAGAACACCGGCGCGGCGAAGCAAAGGGAATCAATGCGGTCTAAAATGCCGCCGTGCCCTTCGACCAGTGTGCCGTAGTCTTTCACACCGCGGTCGCGCTTGATGGCCGACATCGTCAGTCCGCCGCAAAAGCCCAGGATGCTGACTAAGAGGGTCATCCCGGCGGCTTGCCAGGGGCGGAGCGGGGGTATGGCCCACCATAGCGCGGCGCCTACCAGCGTGTTGCTGCCGATGCCCCCCAAGAAACCTTCCCAGGTACGGTTGGGGCTGATGGCGGGAACAATGATGTGCTGGCCGATCAATTTGCCCCAGATGTATTGCAAGGCATCTCCCAACTGCACCATCAAGATGAAGAAGAACAGCAGGCGATAGTTGGAGCCTTCGTAGACTTTGATTTCGGCCGGTCGCGGCTGCACCTCTGGCCGACCCTCCGCGGGCGCAGGCGTGGAACCGGCTTGCTCCGCAGTTTCTGAGAGGCCCTGTGCTGATTCCAGCACGGTATTCGGATGATTGTGCGAATTGTCGGGAGCCTTGTTCTCCAGGTACAACAGCGCCGGGGCGAAGCTCAGGCAGTAGACGCAGATCATCAGACCGGTTTGAATTTTGGCCACTCGCTCCAAGTAGCGTTTGTAATCGCCCGACAGCGCGATCCGCGCCGGCACAAACAAAAACGCGTACACCGGAATCAACACGTTGTACAGTTCGTATTGATTCAGGCCCACCAGTACGTATTGCAGCGGGGTGAACAGCACGAAGGCCCAGAACAATGCGCGATGATCGCCTAGCCGCGTGGGCGTAATCGTAATAAATTCCCGCAGCGCGACGAAGGAAATGAAGCCGAACATGGCCACGGTCAGGCCTTTTCCCAGAAAGAAGGCGGTGGCCAGAATGGCGCACATGGTCCACCAGGCGCGCACGCGGAGGTTGAAGGTGCGCACGGCGGCGGCGTTGAGTCCGGTATCGGGATGCCGCTTGAGAAATTGGCCGACAATCGTGGCGATGGTGAGCACGCCCAACACGCCGCCCACCAGAGATAACGTTCTCCAATCTTCCATGGGCGACGCAGGATGCTCGGGAGCGGCCGGAAACTCACCACAATGTTAATCAGTTGACAAGTGACGCCAGGGTACCATAACGCGAGGAATCCAGCTAATTGCTCTGCTGATGCCGGGCCGGCGCGGTTTACGTATCTTTTAGCCGCCGCACTGCTTCGCGGGCCCTGCTGAGAAACGAATTTTTGGGTTCTCCCTTTTCCAGCCAGATCGGCGGCCCAAAGGTAATGCAGCTCAACAGCGGCACGGGCAGAAACTCGCCACGCGGGAGCACGCGGTTGAGATTATCGATGTAGACCGGAACCAGCTCGAGATCGGGGCGCTTTTTGCCGAGGTAAAACAGCCCGCTTTTGAACTCGCCGATTTCGCCGGTGGTGCTGCGGCCGCCTTCGGGGAAGACGATCAGCGATTTGCGGTCCCCCATTTCGCGAATCATCAAATCGACCGGGCTGTTGTGGACTTTGATTTCCTTGCGATCGATCAATAGTGCGTCGAAGACTTGCGTGGCCAGGTAGCGACGCACCGCGCCGGCGTCCCAATAATCTTTGGCGGCCACTGGGCGGGTGATGTTGCCAATTCCATTGGCAGCGAGGCCCAAACCACCAGCGCGTCCAAGTGGCTGGTGTGATTGGCGAAATAGATGCGCTGGCACGTATCGGGCTGGCACTCGACCCAGCGGGTGCTGGCGCCGCTTAAGAACTTGGCGAGCGCGGCCAGAAAAGTTCGGGTCATGAAGGCAACCGGACCACCGGGCAGTGGAAACAATCCGTAGGGCCGCGGGGCGGCTAGGGGACGAGCGACTCGCGGCAGTGTAGCAGTAAGTTGCATTATCGGGACAGCGATGAAAGCTTGAAAGTGGCCGCCAGACGGCGGTACGCCATGACAAAAAGCACGATGGTTCCGGCGGTCAACATGTCCTGTTCCTTGGCGGGAGAGAGCGGCGTGAAAATCGTTTTCGACGCCGTGGGCGCGAGGTGCGACCGCCCCAATTTGTTGCCGGCCGGATGGCTTTGGTCACAGCGAATTACGGCGGAATGGTGGTAGCTCTTGCCTGGAAGAAGCAATCCCCACCGCGGTAATAGATTGCGCGGCCGGAAGAGTCGCGCTCCGGCTTAGGGTGGTCGCGGATTTCACCGGTGATTGGTCTACCGGCGGGCACCCGGCTGGCCCTCGAATTAGCAAAATGCTTGACCCAATTTGAGGGGTCGCCAAGCTGGTCTATTCGGGGCCCTGGCACTCGCCACCCGCGCGGTCGGGACCGAGAAGATGATCGTTACGTTTTGCAAGCTCTGCGGCGCCATTTGCGCCGGCCTACAAACGGGGGCTGCGATCATGGACTCGAAGCTGTTCTGGCTAGTGATGCTTGTTGCCTTTGCGATCGTGGTGTTCGTAGTCTTTTTGACAAATAACTCAGTTTGGCAAGAGCATCGCGTGGATTTGGCGGCGTTTCTCAATGTTAACGACGAAGCGCCGATTGCCAAACCGCTGCAACGGATACCTCCGCCTGCGCCAGCGATCGCATCGCAGCCGCTGCCGACACCGGTAGAACGTTGCCCGGGCGACCTGGCAACAGCAGGCGCAGCAGCGATCAGTCGCGAGCGGACCGCAGCAGTTCAGCTTGCCCCAACAGCAGGTGCTGGCTCAGGCGGGATATCCGGCGCCGGCGGGCGGAACCGAGGTGTTCAACCAATACAACAACTATTATTCGGCTTCGCACCCGTACTATTTGTATCCCGAGTGGCTGACGTTCTATCGCGTGCATCATTTTCACCATGCGCACGAGCACGAGCCCGAAGGATTTCGGCGTCGGCCACGAACGCCGCGGCAGCCAAAGCTCAGACACAAGTGCGGCAGGCTCCGGTGAGACAGTCAAGCACGCAGCAGAGATCGTCGTCGTTGGCCGCAAAACCGCAACTCAAGGCGCCGCCGAAACAGTGAACCGGCGCGCCCGTGCTCTAAGGTGCCGTCAAATGGCCACTTCCAGCTTGGGATACTTCCACTTCAGCTTCGTACGGGCAAACCAGCCCACGCGGGTGTTGTGCAGGCCGAGCCAATTGAGCATCGCCAGGCGCTGGAGTACATACAAGCCGGCACCGGTGATGGCGGTGTCGGAAAGATCGAGTTTATGCAAATTGGGAAAGGCCGCCGCATGCTGCAAACCGGAATCGGTAATCGCACTGCCGGAGAGATTGAGCGATTTGAGGGACGTGAGCGCCGCGCGGTGCGACGCCAACCACGAAATGGTGTTGTCGTCGACCTTTGGTCCAGTCAAATCGATGCCGGTAACTTTGTCGGCAACCACAGAAAAATCATCGCCGAACGAGCGGCGCAGCCAGTCGACGCCTTCGGTATGCACCTTGCCGCCGCGCTGTTGAATATCGGCCACGAGCGCATCTTGTTCGACGTATTTTTCTACCCAGGTGCTGAGCCATTTGATGCGGCTAGCGCGGAACTTCGCCCATTCGGTGGCGCGCTCGTAGGCTTCCTGGAGCTTGCGGAATTCGGCCGGATCGCCGCCGACGTCGGGATGCGCTGTTTTGACCTTCGACAGATACGCCTGATGCACGTCTTCCACCGTGCACGGCGGAATCAGGCCCAGCGTGTGCAAAAACTCCGGGCGACTGTCCTGAGAATGCGATGACGCAGGACTTAATTGTGGATTGGCGTCAGGCATGAGCAGGTTTCTTGGCCGGAAAAAAGTAGCGGACAGCGGTTAGGGCGATGACAAAAAAATTCATGCCGCAAGCGGCCGCTGAATGGCCGCCGACTAATAGACCTGCGGCTAGGTAAGAGCGAAGTGCTCACTAAGAGTGTGATAAAACCCCAGATGCGAAAATTCCACAATCCAACCATCGCGATCAATAGGAAACCGAATCCGAGCAATGCGATAACGCCTTCAACAGGTATTTTGCCGATAAACCAAGCCGCCCTTCCAATATCGAAGCCTACATCCGAAAGGGCGATGAACGCTAAGAGCGCGAAGAATGCAATCAGAACTCGATAAACACCTTGCCCCATGGCTACACCGCCTACCGCTTAATGTCCGCCATTGTGCGCGAGTTGCTTCACCAATTCCCCCACCACGGCCTTGGCATCGCCGAAGAGCATGAAGGTATTGTCTTTAGAGTACAACTCGTTGTCGATGCCCGCGAAGCCGGGGTTCTTGCTGCGCTTGATGGCGAAGACGGTTTTGGCTTTGTCGGCATCGATGATGGGCATGCCGTAGATGGGGGTGGATTTGTCGTAGCGGGCCGCGGGGTTGACCACATCGTTGGCGCCCACGACCAGGGCCACGTCGCAATGCGGCATATCGGGATTGATTTCGTCCATCTCCACCAGGTCGCTGTAGGGAATGTCGGCCTCGGCCAACAGCACGTTCATGTGGCCGGGCATGCGGCCGGCGACCGGATGGATGGCAAACTTGACGGAAATGCCGCGTTTGACGAGCTGATCGTACAACTCGCGGATGCGGTGCTGCGCCTGGGCCACCGCCATGCCGTAGCCGGGGATGATAACCACGAGCGACGCCTGTTCCAGGACCTGCGCGGCGCCCTCGATCGTTTCTTCCTTGTAAACTTTTTCTTGCGTGTGCGTGGCGGTAGCCTGCACCTGGCCGAAGGCGCCGAACAGCACGTTGGTGAACGAGCGGTTCATGGCGCGGCACATGATGATCGAGAGGATCAAGCCGCTGGAGCCGTCCAGGGCGCCGGCGGTGATCAGCAGTTTATTGCCCAGCACGAAGCCCATCGCCACGGCCGACAAACCGGCGTACGAATTCAAGATTGAAATGACGGTGGGCATGTCGGCGCCCCCGATGGGAATGATTAATAGCACGCCGAAGGCCAGCGACATGAGCACGATCAGATGAAAGGCCACGGCGGCCCAGAAACCGGTGGGATGCAGGACGACCAATATTCCTAGCAGCAATGCGGCCAGCAACAAGCCGACGTTGCCGACGTTTTGATAGGCGTAGGTGACGGGGCGCTGCGGTATCCAGGAAACGCCTTGCAGCTTGCCGGTGGCCATTAAGCTGCCGGTGAAGGTGAGGAAGCCCAGAATGACTTCGGCCACCAGCGCGACGATGGTCAGCTTGGGAACGTCGGCCGATACGCTGGGGAGCATGTAGTATTCGGCCAGTCCGACGAGGCCGGCGGCCAAGCCGCCAAAGGCGTGCGAAAGGGCGGTTCGTTGCGGCACGGCGGTCAGCGGGACGCGCGACAGCGGATATCCGACAACGCAGCCGGCGATGATGGCGCCGATGATCCACCAGTGGTACGAAAGGCCGCTGAAGAACCAGGTGGCCAGCACAGCCAGCAACATGCCGAAGGCGCCGGCGAACACGGCGCGGCGAGCGGTTTTCGGATCGTTCATCCAGTGCAGCGAAAAGATGAACAGCCCGGTGGCCACCAGATACGACAGTTGCTTGATGCCTTCCATCAGCGCCGCCCTCCCTGACCAGGCGACTTGAACATCTTCAGCATGCGGTCGGTGATCAAGAAGCCGCTGACGATGTTGGTCATCGAAGCGAACAGCGCCACCGCGCCGAGGATGCGAATGCCCAGCGGGTGATGCGGATCGCCGGTGACGATGATCGAACCGACCACAGCGATGGCCGAGATGGCATTGGTCAGCGACATCAGCGGCGTGTGCAAGAGGCGAGAGACTCGCAGAATCACGCCCAGGCCGATGAACGTGGCCAGCATGAACACGTACAGCAGCGAGGTGTAGTCGATCAAGGGCTCATTCGCGCCTGGTGCAACTTGGCCGGCCGCCGGCACGAGGACCGGTTGGGCGACTGGTTGGGCTGGCATCGGCTCGGCCGCGGGTTCCAGCGCGGACGAGGACGGTGGCGTTGTGGTGGTCGTGGCTTCTTGCAATTGCGCGTGCGCGACGCCGGCTATGATCCACAAGATCGACCAGCTCAAAGCGGCCAAGAATGTTCGTTGCAACATCACAAAAGTTCCTTGGGCAATTGCGTCGTCAAGGCGCCGCGGACATCCCTAACAATTCTCGGACACGCGGCTGCAATACTTCGCCGTCGCGGCAGAGCAACGTTTCGCGAGTGATTTCGTCTTCGGAGCTAACTTTGTTGGGCAGGCCCAAATCGACCAGATGTTGCAGGAAGGTCACCACGTTCTTGGCAAACATCTGGCTGGCGTGGTACGGCACTTCGGAGGGCAGATTGGCCGGGCCGAGGATGCTGACGCCGTTGTCGCTGACCACGGTTTCGCCGGGTTTGGTGAGTTCGCAGTTGCCGCCGCGTTCAGCGGCCAGATCGACGATGACCGAGCCGGGCTGCATGCGGTGGACCATGTCGGCCGTGACCAGGATCGGCGCTTTGCGGCCGGGGATGGCGGCGGTGGTGATGACGGCGTCGCTTTCGGCGACGACTTTCGTGAGGGCTTCGCGCTGTTTTTGATACGCTTCTTCGTCGAGCGCTTTGGCGTAGCCACCGGCGCCCTCTGCCTTGGCGAATTCGACTGCCGATTCGACGAATTTCGCTCCCAGGCTTTGCACTTGTTCTTTGACGGCGGAGCGCACGTCGGTGGCCGAGACCATGGCCCCCATCCGCCGGGCGCTGGCGATGGCCTGCAAGCCCGCCACGCCGGCGCCCATGACGAATACTTTGGCCGGAGTGATCGTGCCGGCGGCCGTGGTCATCATGGGAAACATCTTGGGTAGCGCGGTGGCCGCCAGTAATACGGCACGATAGCCGGCCACCGTGGCCATGCTCGAGAGCACGTCCATGCTTTGGGCACGCGTGATGCGGGGCATCAATTCCAGCGAGAACGCGGTGGCGCCGCGCTCGGCAAATTCGCGCACCAAATTCGGCTGCGACAGCGGTTCGCACAGGGCGATCAGGATTTTCGATTGGTCGAAGTGTTCTAGCTCGGCGCGGCCTGCTTCGGGGTTAGCTCCCAGGGCGCGAACGTGCAAAAGCAGGTCGCAATCGAACACTTCATCGCGCGGGGCGATGGTGGCGCCTTTGTCGGTGTACTGGCTATCAGGAAAACCGGCCTCTTGCCCTGCCCCGGTTTCGATAACGATTACGTGGCTCCCCTTGAGCAGGGTGGGAATGAGGGCGGGAACCAAAGCCACACGGCGTTCGCCGGGAAAGGTTTCTTTAAGAACGCCGATTTTCATGGAGCGGTAGGCGGTACGCGGTAGGCTGAGCCGGCGTAGCCTCACGCCGGATTGGGGATCAAAAAAGGATACTACTTTTTCGCGGCCACGACGTGCCGCAATCGCACGCGGATTGTGGCATATTCACCGGAAAATCGAAAGCGTCTGGCGTAGCGAAAATTTCGTTTTTTTCGCCGTTTTCCGGCCGATCGTTGACACACCGCCACCGCCGTCCCACACTATTGCTCATCGCTCTTCCGCGGGGGCAGCAATTCTCTTTGTTTTTTCCAATCAAAGGAACTCGACCATGCGCCGCCTGCTTTCATCGGCACTATGTCTGAGCATTGCACTTTTATCCGCTGCGCTGACGTTGGGGGATGAAACAAACTCTGGAAAGCCGCTCGACCTGACCTTCGTGCCTGAGGATGCCGTGGCGGCGTTTGTCGGGCATCCACAGCAATTACTGACCGGTCCGCAGGCGGAAATGCTTCCCACGGAAGTGATTTCCGTGGCGGTGAAGAAGCAAGTGGGTTTCGATCCGCTGGAATTGCAAGAGGTGATGGGCGTGGTTGGCTTGCCCGATCGGGCAGCCAGCGGCCAAGCGCCTGAACCTCGCGCGGGATTTGTGCTGCGATTTCGTCAGCCGATCGCGGCAGCGGTGGTAATCGCAAAGATTGTGCCCGACGGCGAGGACGAAGAATTGCAAGGTCGTCGGTTGCGCCTTAACCGGAATCGCTCCCAATTTTCATGCGCCATGGCGGACGATCGCACGCTGTTGGTGGCGCCCGAAATCGGGCTGCGTTGGATATTGACTGCCCCGCATGGCGACAGCCCGCTGCGCAAGATGTTGGCGGCCGCCGACGATTCGCCGGTGGGGGTGTGGTATTTGGCGATGGAGCCGCTGCGGCCTTTGTATCACCAGGCCCTGGCGCAAGCGGGCCAGCAAATACCGCCGCCATTGATGGTGTTCACCAAAATTCCCGATTTGATGGATTCGCTGGTTGCCAGCGCAACCCAAAGCGAACGAGGCGAGATGCACATTGAAGTGACGGCCACGGCCCCCGATGAACAAGCCGCCACGCAATTAGAAAAGCTCATCAAGCAGGCGATGGAAATTGGCAAGAGCATGATGTTGGCGGGAATGAGCGAAAGCATGTCGCGCGCTCCGAATGAAGATCCTGACGTGACAGCCGCGATGATGAAGTACATGAAGCGATTGACCGACAAAGTGGCGGCATCGCTACAGCCGGTGCGCGAGGGAAAGCGGGTGATCATGCGTTTGAATTCGCCCAGCGGACCGGCCAGCGTGGCGGTTTTGACGGCATTGTTATTGCCCGCCGTGCAAGCGGCGCAGGGAGGCGGCACATCGAAACGTGTCGCAGAACAATTTGAAGGAAATCGCGCTAGCGATTTTGAATTTCGAATCGGCCCACAAGCGGATGCCGGCGCAGGCGATCTATAGCAAAGAAGGGAAGCCGCTGTTGAGTTGGCGCGTGCAAGTTTTGCCCTACCTCGAAGAAGCGGAGCTGTACCAGCAATTCCATCTCGACGAACCTTGGGACAGCGAACACAACAAAGCGCTGATCGACAAGATGCCAGCCGTCTACAGGCATCCGCACTTCAACGAGCCCGGCAAAACGCTGTATGAGGCCGTGGTGGGCAAAGGCTGTGCGTTTGAAGGCAAGCAAGGGCTAAGGCTAAGCAACTTTACCGACGGAACTTCGCTAACGATCATGGTGGTGGAGGTCTCGCCCGATAAGGCAGTGCCGTGGACGAAGCCGGAAGATTGGGAAATGGACCCCAATCAGCCGTTGAAAGGGCTGGGAGGCTTGTTCGGCGGGAATATATTCAATGCCGTGTTTGCCGACGGGCACGTGCAGCAGTTCACACCCGCCGTGCAGCCCGATTATTTCAAAGCCATGCTCACGCGCAACGGCGGGGAGCGAATCAATCCGCAGTGATCGGGGTTCCGGGGGCTCGCTGCACTCGACCCCGGCCACCCACGGCAAAACCGTGCCCCTTTCCCGCCCTTGAAGGGGTGCCGAAAACCGGATAAACTCGTAGTTTCGCATTTTGCAAAACCATCCCTTTAGGGGTACCAACTCGTGCCGGCTACGAAGATCAAATCGACGCGCAGC
Source organism: Pirellulales bacterium (assembly GCA_963773925.1). GTDB lineage: Bacteria > Planctomycetota > Planctomycetia > Pirellulales > JADZDJ01 > CAVRAW01. The sequence goes on along the minus strand of CAVZDC010000001.1, from coordinate 261,646 downwards.
TACATGGCCAAGCCTGGTGAAGTGCAGCCGCGTTGGTGGCTGGTGGATGCCACCGACAAGGTGGTCGGCCGGCTGGCCAGCGACGTCGCCATGGTGCTGATGGGCAAGCACAAGCCCACTTACACTCCGCACGTCGATTGCGGCGATTTCGTGGTCGTGATCAACGCCGAGAAGATCAAGTACACCGGCAAGAAATGGGACCAGAAGGAATACCGCTGGTACACCGGTTATCACGGCCTGATGTCGGAAACTGCCGGACATCGTCGCGAGCGCCGGCCGGAGCTAATCGTCATTGAAGCCGTGCGGCGGATGCTGCCCAAGAACAAGCTCGGCGTGCGGATGCTGGAAAAGCTGAAAGTGTATGCCGGCGACAAGCATCCGCATCAGGCGCAGCAAGTGGAGCCGAAGGAACTAGGCGCCCGGCAATTTTCTGGGCCGACGGCAGCGGCGTCCGCGACCGCTCCCAAGGCGAAGCCGCGCAAGAAGGCCGCCGCGAAATCTGAATCCTAAACTCTGAACCCTGAAAACTATGTCCACTGCCGCACCAGCCAAGATCGGCGATTACACCCTGGCCACCGGACGCCGCAAAACCGCCGTGGCGCGCGTTCGCATCAAGGCCGGCAGCGGCAAGATCGAGATCAACGGCCGCGCCGTGGAAAACTACTTTCCGTCCGAGAAGGATCGCTTCCACGTGTACGATGCCCTGAATCAAACCGGCAAGCTCGCCACGGTGGATGTTTCGATCGCGGTTAAAGGCGGCGGCCCCGCCGGTCAGGCCGGGGCTTGCAAGTTGGGCATCGCCCGGGCATTGCGGGCGTTCGATGCCGAGTTGGACGACATGCTGCGTCACTCGGGCCTATTGACCCGCGACGGCCGCATGAAAGAGCGCAAGAAATACGGCTTGCGCGGCGCACGGCGTGGCACGCAGTTCTCGAAGCGGTAGATTCTTGTTGACCGCTGCCATCTCGCTGCGAAGTCGTGTGCAGCGCATAATGACTAAATGTCTGAAGGCCTAAATGTCTAAATGGGTCCTGAATTGCTTTTTCATTTAGTCATTCCGTCATTTAGTCATTTAGGCATTGTGAATCATGCCTCGCCGTAATCTGATTGTCATCCTGGCGGTGGCTGCGGTGTCGCTGGCCTGCTATCAAGCGGCGGATCACAATCCGCTGGGGCGGTCGTTCTCGGAGATTGCCGATCTGATCGAACGCCGCTATGTGGGGCGCGTCGATCGTGATGAATTGTGGGCGGGGGCGGTGCGGGGCATGCTCGAGTCGTTGAACGATCCCTATTCCGAGTATTTCGCCCCCAATGATGCGGCCCAGTTGGAAGGGGAACTCGATCAGCAGTTCGGCGGCATCGGCGTGGAAGTGGGGATGGATCCCGACAGTAAAAAACTAACGGTGATCAGTCCGATTGCCGGCACGCCGGCTTACGAGGCGGGCATTCTGGCCGGCGACGTAATTGCGAAAATCGACGGCGCGTCGACAGCCGACATGAGATTTCCCGAGATCGCCCAGCGGCTGCGCGGCAAGCCGGGCACCACGGTGCAACTGACCGTCGAGCGGCAAGGCCAGCGCGAGCCGATCGAATTGCCTCCGATCGAGCGCGAAGTGATCAAAGTCGATTCCGTTTTAGGCGACCTGCGCGGCGAGGAGGATCGTTGGAGTTTTCTCATCGAGCAACATCCGAAGATCGGCTACCTGCGAATTGTGATCTTCGGCGAGCGAACGGCCGCCGAGGTGAAAGCGGCGCTACAAGAACTTCGCTCCGAGGACGTGCGAGGCGTAATTCTCGATCTGCGCGACGATCCGGGCGGATTGCTCTCGGCGGCGGTGGGCGTGTGCGATATGTTTCTGCCGGCCGGCGCGGAAATTGTGACGGTTCGCGGCCGTGGCGAGCAAATCAAGGCGGACTACAAGGCCACCGACGGCGAAAAGTTCCTGAATCTGCCCCTGGCAGTGCTTGTGAACGGCAATACGGCCAGCGCCAGTGAAATTGTGGCAGCCTGTCTAGAGGATAATGGCCGAGCCGTCATCATTGGCGAGCGCACCTATGGCAAAGGCATGGTGCAAAACATGATTCCTCTGCAGGGCGGGCGCGGCATGCTAAAGCTCACCACGGCCGACTATTGGCGACCCAGCGGCAAGAACATTCAGCGCCCGCCGGATGGCAAGGGGACAGAGTCGTGGGGCGTATCGCCGGCGCCGGCGGACCGCGTGATAATGAGTGACGACGACTGGAAACAGTGGCGGCTGTGGCGGCGAGATCGGGACGTGCTCAAGCCGCACGCAGCGGCGGCCGCGGCCGGCGAGACAACCGCGGAGGATTTGAAACACGATCCGCCACTGGAGCGCGCGGTGGAATACATCAAAACGCAAATCAGGGCAAGCAGCGGGCAGCAGGCGGCGGGCCGTGAGCGCGGCGCGGCGGCAAGTGGATAATTTGCGAGCGCATTTCGGCGGCCAGGAAGAAGGATCCTGTGACGCAAACGAGATGCTCCGGCGTGGCCAACTGTCGGGCCAGTTCCCAAGCTGCCGCGGGATTGGGGCAAACGTGCCTGGGAATTGGGGCAATTTCGGCCGCGAGCGACTCGAGCTCTTGAACATCGTCCGCCCGCGGATTGTTCAAGTAGCGAGTGAGAATTACCTCGTCAAACCGCGGCAGCAACCGCCGCAGCATGCCGCGCACATCTTTCTCTTGCGTGCCGGCGAAGACGAGCAGCCTGCGAGTGGATTCAAAACTTTCGTCGAGTGTTTCCAGCAGTGCGTCGATAGAGGCGATGTTGTGCGCGGCGTCGATCACGATGGTAGGATGCCGCGCGATAACTTCCACTCGGGCGGGAAGGTGCACTTCGGCCAGGCCGCGGCGAACAGTGGCTTCGGGAATTCGCCGCCCTTGGGCGCGCAGTTCGGCCAGCACCGCCAGTGCGACGGCCGCATTGGCCGCTTGATGGCGTCCTAGTAAGCCCAGTTCGACGTGCTCCAGATGTTGCTGGCGGCCGGCGGCACGATATTCGAAATCCATCTGGGCGTGTGCCGTGCGCGACGGATGGTATTTGAAGTCGAAGTCGATGCCCAGTTGCACGAGAGGGCTGTTGTTGTCGTGCGCGATCTGCTGGATGACGCGGCGGGGTTCGTCGTCGGTCACTCCACTGACGCCCGGCACGCCCGGCTTGATGATGCCCGCCTTTTCGCCGGCAATGGCGGCCAGCGAATTTCCCAACTGCCTGGTGTGATCGAAGCTGATGCTGGTGATGACCGAAACCAGCGGGTTGCAAACGTTGGTGCTATCGAGCCGGCCGCCCATGCCAACTTCGATCACCGCGATGTCGGTCGGCGCCGCCGCGAACTGCAAAAATGCCATGGCGGTGATGATTTCGAAATAAGTCGGTCCCCAGTCGCCCGGGGTGTGATGCGACGATTCCGCATCCATCTGCTCGACGGTGGGCCGCACCTGCTGCAGCAGCGCAATCAAATCGGCGGGTGAGCAGGGCTGGCCGTCGATTGCGATCCGCTCTTCCAAGCGATCCAAATGCGGCGAAGTGAACAGACCGGTGCGATGGCCGGCGGCCGAAAGTATGGCGGCGATCATGGCCGACGCGGAGCCTTTTCCCTTGGTGCCGGCGACGTGGACAATGCGCAGTTTCGCTTGCGGATTTCCCAGCCGCGCCAGGAGTTCGCGCATGCGGCCGAGACGGAATTCCCATTCGTGGTAGGAAGTGATGGCGGCGCGCTCGTAATCGATGCGGCTGTAGAGGAATTCCAGCGCCTGGTGGGATGCATGTTTTGTGGCTTGAGCGGACATGGTGTCAGTCTATCGCTGCGGTTGTTGTTTGTCGCAGGGCCGGGCTTGCCGAAGTCTTTAGCAGGGGGGGTTTTAAGCCAATTCGCCCAGATTTTCCGAGTCAAATCAATTCGTTGTTGCGGAGGATCTGAAGGTTCCTTGAAAGGCTCCGTAAGTGCATCGTATAGTGCATGTTTGGATTGCATGCCGCCGGATCAGATGGCGAACCCTTGCCGAGCGCCCGCCGTAAAAAAACCGGGTGCTTTTCTGACGACCGCGGCGCTCGCTGCTGCGCCGCGAACTCGGTTCCAGGGGGTTTCGGCACGTAGCTATTGGTTTGGAACGTACAGCCTTTACAAGCACCGCTTCTAGGGATTTATCTCATGTCGACCGAGACGGCCCCGATGCCCCCCGCCAAACCCGTGGCCTCGACGGCCAACGAACCGGTCATCGAAACGCGAAATCTTTCCAAAACCTATCGCGATTTTTGGGGCCGCCAGAAGGTTCGGCGCACTGAAGGCATTGGACCTGACGATCTATCGCGGCGAAATCTTCGGCTTGCTGGGGCCGAACGGTTCGGGCAAATCGACCACCATCAAATTGCTGTTGGGCTTGTTGTTTCCGACCACCGGCCGTGCCATGGTGCTGGGCAAAGACGCCACGGAGGTGAAGAAGAACGAACGCATCGGCTACCTGCCCGAAGAAACGTATCTGTACCGGTTTCTGAACGCGGAAGAGACGCTCGATTTCTACGGCCGACTGTTCGACATGCCTGCCGCGGTGCGCCATCAGCGCGCCGAAGCGCTGATCGACATGGTCGGGTTGGGTTGGGCTCGCCGGCGGCAGATGCGCGAGTATTCCAAAGGCATGGCGCGCCGCCTGGGATTGGCGCAGGCGCTGATCAACAATCCCGAACTGATTTTGCTCGATGAGCCGACCAGCGGCTTGGACCCGATTGGCACTCGGGAGATGAAAGATTTGATTTTGAAATTGAAGGCCGAGGGAAAGACGATCGTGATGTGCAGCCACCTGCTGGCCGACGTGCAAGACGTGTGCGACCGCATCGCCATTTTGCATCAGGGCGAATTGAAGGAGCTGGGCCGGGTGGACAGCCTGCTGAAGCTGCGCGACGTGACGCAAATTCGCGCTACCAAGTTGAGCCAGCAATGCCAGGATGAAATCCGCGCCACCATCGAACGACACAACGGCCAAGTGCAGAGCATCGAAAATCCGACGACGACGCTGGAAGAACTGTTCCTGTCGATTGTGCGCGACAGCGAGGCCCGGCCCGGGCGGCGCGCGAACGTTGAATCAAGATGATTGAATAGCAGGAACTGGTTCATCCACCGGCCGACCTTGGCCGACATTCTCGAAGCATGGTTCTGGAACAGACAATTCAACCGTATTCCGTCTGGCTTCCCGAGGCGCTGCGCCACTATGGGGAAGCGGCCTTCTTCGTGCTGCTGGCGGCGGCGATCATCGGATTTCTGATCTCGGCGTTCCGCTATGGTCCGCTGGCGGCAGGCGATTTGATGTATCGCACGGTGGTCGGGTCGGCCCTGGACTTGGTGCAAATGTCGCCGCGGCGGATTTGGGCGCTGACGCGGTTGGCGGTGCAGGAAGCCATGCGGCGGCGCGTGTGGGTGGCCCTAATTGCGTTCGGGATCATCTTGATGTTTGCCGGATGGTTCCTCGATCCGCGCACGCCTGCGCCGGGGCCATTGTATTTGACGTTCGTGCTGTCGTGGACGACGTACCTGATCGTGCTGTTGGCATTGTTCATCAGCGCATTCAGTCTGCCGGCCGATATCAAGAACCGCACCATTCACACCGTGGTGACCAAGCCGGTGCGCGCGGGCGAAATTATTTTGGGGCGCATTTTGGGGTTCACGCTGATCGGCACCGGATTGCTGGCGGTGATGGCCGTGTGCAGTTACGTGTTTGTGGTGCGCTCGCTGGACCACACGCACGAAGTGCGCGTGGAAGATATAAACATGACGGCGTTCAACTCGGGCAAGCCTGGGAAGATTGGCGTCACGCGGATGGGGCAGAACCATCAGCACGACGTGATTTTGAATGCCGACGGCACGCTGGAGACCGATTTCAAAAACGGTCATCGGCATCGGATCACCGCCGAAAAGGGCCCCGACGGCAAAATGCGATTCACGGTGGGCTTGCCGGAAGAGATGCTGGTGGCCCGGGTGCCGATTTACGGCGATTTGCGATTTTTGGACCGCGACGGACAGCCGAGCCAGAAAGGGGAGCGGCAAGGGCGCGGGAAGCTGGGGGGAATTAACGTCGGCAAAGAATCGACGTATCGCGAATTCGTGGAAGGCGGCTCGCTGGGCGCAGCCATTTGGACGTTCGACAACATCGACGAAGACGCGATGTTTCCCGACCAGCCGCCCGAGCGGCGCGGTTTGCCGTTGGAAATGACCATTCGCGTGTTCCGCACGTACAAGGGGAACATCGAACGGCTGATTACCGGCAGCCTGGTGCTGCGGAACCCAGAGACGAAGCTGGAAAGCGCGCCGCTGATTTTTCCGATCAAAGATGCTTCGATCGACAGCCAATTCATCAAGCGCAAGTTGGATAAGAAAGGCGCCGCCGAAGGTGACGCGAAGATCGATTTGTTCAAAGACCTGGTGCACGATGGGAAGATTGAAGTGGTGCTGACGTGCCTGGAGCCGGCGCAATACATCGGCATGGCGCCGGCCGACTTGTACATCCGCGCGGGCGATGCGCCCTTCATCCTCAACTTTGCCAAAGGCTACCTGGGCATTTGGTTTCAGATGGTGTTGGTGATCGCGCTGGGCGTGATGCTGAGCACGTTTCTTTCCGGCGCGTGGCGATGTTGGCGACCATGGGCTGCATGATCATGGGCTACTTCACCGGTTTTGTGAGCGATTTGTTCCAGGGCGTGATCGAAAACAATCGGCGGTTGATGCCCGGCGGCGGCCCCGTCGAAGCGTTCATTCGCCTGGTTACGCAGAAGACGATCACGGTGCCGTACGAAGACAGCCTGGGCATCGAAGTGGTGTATTGGATCGACAAGGTGGCGATGCGGATTATCGACGCGTGGACGAACTTGCTGCCCGATTTTGGCACGTTTAGCAACGTCAATTTCGTATCCAGCGGATTTAATGTGCCGGGCGATTTGGTGCTGGAACAGGCCACGCGGATGGCGGGCTATCTGCTGGCCGCGTTTCTGGCCGGGTTTATGTTCTTGCGGATGCGCGAGGTGGCTAAATGAGCGAACGCCGCGGCTTTTATCGCAAAGTGGGTTATCTGGCGGCAATTGCGGCGTTGTGGATTCCGCTGTCGCTTTTGAGCCAGCCGGCGTCGATCGATGCCGAAGGGAATCGTTCCCCCGGCGGGAAATTGGCGCAACTGCGCGATCAATATCAGTTGAGCCAGGCCACGCTGGGGCAAATCGATCCCACGAGCGAAACCATCAAGCTGGCCACGCTGGGCATGCGGGGCGTGGCGGTGCAACTGTTGTGGAACAGTGCGCACCAATATCAAAAGGAAGAGGATTGGACCAGTCTTTCGGCGGTGCTGGAACAAATTACCAAGCTGCAGCCCAACTTCTTTTCAGTGTGGGATTTCCAGGCGCACAACCTTTCCTACAACATTTCGGTGGAGTTCGACGATTATCGCGATCGCTTTTATTGGGTGATGAAGGGGATCGAGTTCTTCAAGGATGGCGCTAGGTTCAACGCCACCGATCCGCGCTTTCTGGCCCGCATCGGCTGGTTCTACTGCAACAAGATCGGCCGATCCGATGAGCACGTGCAGTATCGGCGGTTGTTCAAGAAGCTGCAGGAGGACAAAGGCGAACGCCACACCGACAACTGGCTGGTGGGATACGACTGGTACGTCGCGGCGCAGAAGCTGGTGGAATCGGGCAAGCCGTTGCGGGTGTATTTGGAAGGCCAGTCGGCTCACAAAACCAAGCCCGGCGAGCGTGCGCCCAGCCCGTTGTTGTTTCATTCCGAACCGGCGATGGCGCTGATTTACTACGCCGATACGCTGGAGAATGAAGGCACGTTTGGCGAAACCGCCAAGGCCGAGTGGGAAAACGCCGCCCGGGAATGGGACGATTACACCAAGCGTGATTTGCTTACTTCCTATGGCTACACGGTGCGCCTGGTCGATCTGGAGGATTTTCACAAGCAAAGCGAAAACCTCCAGAATCAAATTGACAAGCTAGCCCCCGGCGTAAAGGAAAAGCTCAGGCAAGAGATGCGGGCAAAGCTGACCGACCAGCAGCGCGCTGCATTGGACAAGCCGAAGGAAAAGCGAACACGAGAAGAAGAAGACCTAGCCTCAGCCGCGCAAAAATTACTTGCGATGAATTGGCAGGAAGTGGCGCTGGCTGCGCCGCCGGAGCACCGCGCCGAGGCCCGAAAGCTAGCCGACGATCTGGCCGACTTGAAGGAGAAGATCGGCACGATCGACACCTATCGCGACATCGTGAATTACAATTATTGGAGCGCTCGCTGCAAATCCGAGCCGACCGACGCCTGCGTCGCGGCACGCGAATATCTATACAAGGCGGGCCAAGCCTACGATAACGGCGAGTTGTTCGAAGCCCGCGATCTCTATGAGAAATCGTTCGCCCAGTGGCGCAAAGTGCTGGATGCGTCGTATGTCTTGTCGGACAGCATCATCGAGGCCGATGACCTGGTGGATGAAATCGATCGGTACAAAAAACTGCTTGGCAAAATCGGCCAGAAATTCCCCGAGAATTTTGTGCTGCAAGACATGGTCGATCTGAAATTCGAAATGGAACACAGCGGGCGTAAGCCGCCAAAGTCATCGGAGCAAAAGAATACTGCGCCCGCGGAGAAGAAAAGCTAACTCGCGGCGGATGCCGTCTATGATCTGCTATGGGCCGCTACGAAATGCCGTGGATGACCACCGTCTTTACCTCGGTCATTTCTTCGATTGCATAGCGCGGACCTTCCTTACCCAAGCCGCTATCTTTCAGACCGCCGTAGGGCATTAAGTCGGCGCGCCACTGCGGTCCCCAATTGACGTGCAGGTTGCCGCTATCGACTTCGCGGCAGAAGCGCAAGGCGCGGTTGATATCTTGGGTGAACACGGCGGCGCTTAAGCCGTAATTGGTGTCGTTGGCCAGGCGGATAGCTTCGTCCACGTCGCGGCAAGCGGTGACGGCCACGGCTGGGCCGAACAGTTCGTCGCGGCTGATGCGCATGTTGGGATCGACGTCGGCCAGCAGCGTGGCTTCGTGATGGGTGCCTTTACGGCCGCCGCCGGTTATGAGGCGTGCGCCCCCCTGCACCGCTTCCTCGATCCACTGGTTGACGCGCTTGGCGTCGCCTTCACGTATCATGGGGCCCAGCTTTGTTGCTTCCTTGAGTTGATCGCCGACATGCAGTGCTTCCACTTTTGGTTTCAAAGCATCGAGGATGTCGCCATAGATTGCACGATCGGCGAGCACGCGCTGAGTGGAGATGCACACCTGGCCGGCATTCGCGTAGCCGGTGGCGGCGATGGCTGCGGCGGCCTTCTCGGGGTCGGCGTCGTCGAGCACGACCAACGGGCTGTTGGAGCCCAGTTCCAAGGTAACGCGCTTAATGCCGGCCAGCTTGATTATTTTTTCGCCGACATCGCGGCTGCCGGTGAAGCTGATTTTGCGCACGCGTGGATCGGTGCAGAGTTTTTCTCCCAATCCGCCGCCCGCGCCGGTGAGGCAATTGATTGCCTGCGGCGGCAAACCGGCTTCGAGCAGGATTTCGACGAGTTTCAAACCGGTGAGGGGCGTATCGCTGGCAGGCTTGAAGACGACTGCGTTGCCGGCGGCTAGCGCGGGGCCGATTTTGTGGCATGGCAAATTGAGTGGAAAGTTGAAGGGCGTGATGGCCACGACCACGCCGCGGGGCACGCGCAGCGTGAAGCCGAATTTGCCTGCGCCGTTGGAGGCGCCGTCCAGCGGCAACACTTCGCCGCCGATGCGCTTGGCCTCTTCGGCGGAAAGTTCCATAGTTTCGATTGCCCGCGCCGTTTCCGCAGTGGCTTCGCGGATGGTTTTGCCTTCTTCAAGGCTGAGGGTGCGCGCCAGATCGCTGCTGCGCTCGTGCATTAGCTCGGCGGCGTTTCTTAAGACTTGAAACCGCTCATAGCCGGGCATGGCACGCATGAGGCGGCGCCCCTTCCACGGCCGCAGCCAGAGCCCGATCGACGTCGCTAGCGTCAGCCTTGGGCACGGTATCGACGACCGAACCGTCGTACGGATTATGGACTTCCGATTTCTCGGATTTGTCGAGCCACTGGCCGGCCACAAACATTTTCATCGCCGCGCTCCTAGATAGGGCTGCAGCAATTATTGAGTGGCCGGTGGTTAGTGGCTAGTGGTCAATAGGCGAGTGGCGTCGTCACGGGTAAATGCCGCTATCGCCGAAGCCACCGTTGCCGCCAGCGCCGCCGGGGGAGCCACCTGCCCCACCGCCCGCAGCGAGGGAGGTGTTGCCGAAAATGTTGGACGCGGTGACGGTCACCGCCCCGACGTGGTAGGCCGCGCCGCCCAAACCATCGCCGCCGTCGCCGCCGTTTCCACCAGTGCGCGAGCCGCCGTCGGCGCCAGTCGCTCCCGGTCCGCCATTGGCCGCATTGTGAGAGACGGTGGAATGTTGGATCGTCAGCGTATCGCCGGTGTAAATTCCGCCACCGTTGGCATCGCCGCCGTCCCCGCCGTCGCCGCCGTTGACGGTGCCGCCGCCTCCGGCCGCGCCGTTGGCGCCGAGAGCTTTATTTTTCGACACGTTCGAGTGGAAGATCGAAACGGGTCCTGTGGAGTAAACGCCGCCGCCTTGGACAAGCCCGGCATTGCCGCCCGCGCCGCCGTTGCCCGAAGTGCCAAGTCCGCCGACGGAGCCATTGCCGCAGATGGCGACGTTCGAAAGCACCGTAGTGTGCGACAGAGTCACCGAGGTCGGCGACTCGATGCCGCCGCCGAAAGCGTCGCCGCCGTTGCCGCCTGCGCCGCCTGTATCGCCGGCACCTCCGGAGGAGCCTTGGCCGGCGTAGAGGTAATTGTTCGAGACATCGCACGTAGTGAGATGGACCTCGTGAGCGGCGCCGATTCCGCCGCCGTACGCGGTTCCGCCGTTACCGCCTGCGGAATCACCGGTGCCGCCCAGGCCGCCGTTGCCGGCGGTCACAGAATTCCTTTGGAAGATGGAATTCGTGGCTGTCAGCGAAGTGTCGCCGCCAGCACCGCCGGCGCCTGTTCGCGCCGCCGTCGCCGCCTGAGCCCGCGGCGCCGGTGGAACTATCTCCGCCGCTGCCGCCGCCTCCGGCCGTGACGATGTTGTTGAAGGCGCATGATTTTTTAAAGAGGATCGCGTCATTGGCGCCCACGCCGCCATCGAAGGCGCCACCGCCATCGCCGCCATCTCCGCCGGGCGCACCGCTGCCGCCGGCGCCCCTGCGCCGCCGGTAACCAGATTGGCGAAGACGCAGGAATTAATCACGGTCGCGTCGCTTTGCGCGAGCAAGCCGCCGCCATCGGCGTAGCCGCCGTTGCCCCCCTTGCCGGCCGCGTTTTCGTTGCCATTGCCGCCGTTGCCGCCAGAGAGTTCATTCTGCGAGACGGTTGACGATTTATTGAGTGTGACGCTACCGCCAGCGTCGATTCCACCGCCTTCTACAAAGCCGCCGTCGCCGCCGGTGGCGCCGACTCCGCCAGCGAGATTGCCGTTGCCGCCTGCGCCGCCGTCGCCGCCGGTGGCGGTATTTTTGCAGACGTTCGTGGTGATCAGCGTCACGGTCGAGATCGAGCCGTCGTGGATTGCACCGCCTTGGGCGGATCCGCCGGCGCCGCCGAAGCCAGGATTTCCGTAGGCGCCGCCGCCATCGCCGCCTTTGCCTCCCGTGAGATCGTTCGAACAGAGATTGCACCTGGCGAGGGTGATGGAGGCTTCGCCTTCCAGTGCGCCACCCAGGGCGATGCCTCCGTTTCCTCCATTGCCGCCGCCGGCGCTGGCGCCAGCTCCCACGCCACCATCGCCGGCGGTGACTGTATTAAACGAGAGCGTGGATTTTGTCGCGGAGAAATTACCGGTCACGGCCATGGCGCCTCCGTCGGCGGCTCCGCCACCGCCGCCAGACCCGCCGACGGCGCCGTCGCCGCCGTCGCCGCCTTTTCCACCGGTGGCGCTATTGTGGACCAAGGTTGAATTGTTGAGCGAGAGGATCGAGACGGCAAAGATGGCTCCGCCGACCGCGCCGCCGCCCAGTCTGCCATTGCCCCCGGTGGAGTTGACGTCGCCATCTCCCGCCGCTCCGCCGATGGCCTGGTTCTGCGAGAACGTGCAATTGGTGAGGTTCAATGCGACGCCGATACCCAACGCGCCGCCGAAGGCATCGCCGCCATCGCCGCCGTTGCCACCATTTCCTGCCGCCCCTGTGCCGCCGAGGGCTTGATTGCCAATGAATTTCGAATTGCTGATTTTGAGGGTTGGAGCACCGTCGGTTGCGAGCGCGCCGCCCGCGGCCTGGCCGCCGCCGACGGCAAAGGTAGGTGCGCCGCTGGGACCGCCGTTACCGCCGCGCACTTGGTTGTACGAGAAGGTGCTGTTTTGAATGGTCAGCGAGCCGCCGTCGGAATAAGTGCCGCCGCCAAGGCCATCGAAGCCGTTGTTGCCGTCGGTCACGGCCGCGGGCCCGAGACCGCCCTGGGCGAAGTTATCGGTGAGGACTACATTTTGCAGCGTAACTTTTCCGCCGAAGTTCAGAATGCCGCCGCCTTCAGCATCGGTGGTGTCGGACAGCGCCAGGCGAGCCGTCGTCTTGCGCCAGCCCGCCGGTGATAGTCAGGTTTTTGAAGGTGACGGTGACGCCGGAGAAGATTTGGAACACGCGATCGACCCCCGCGGCATCAATGTAGGTTTTGTTGGCGCCTTTGCCGACGATCGTGATGCTGTGGCCGTTGTCGTTGGTCAGATCGAGATCGCCTTCGACGGCGGCGTTTTCCTGGCCTGAGGAGTTAGCGGCGGCCAGTGATTAGGTGGCGGCTTGAAGTTGAATCGTGTCGTTTTTGTTGTTGCTGTTGGCGGCGATGATGGCGGGCGCAAACTGTTGGGATCGCCGCCGGCGACGTCGGCGACGGAGGCCAGCGGGTGAAATACCGTTAACAGACGGCGCGACTCGAGGGCTTCGAAATAGCGCACCAGGGGAATGCGCTGGCGAGGTCTGCAATTGGCAGCTTTGCGCGAAGAATGGGAACGAGATGCTGACGTGCGGCGCGACATTACTGGCTCCGGTTGGTAATCAGGGTTGAATGGCTTGGTAAGCTGGCCTTTAAGCGCGTCCCCGCGATGGTGGGGATTATAAATAGCCTGCGAAAGATAAAGCAAATAGTTAAGAGTCTAAGCCATCCCCCCCACCCCCCTTTGGAAAGCACTTCGATGCGAATCGTCTCTTTAATGTCTGCCGGAACTGAGATGCTGTTTGCCCTGGGATTGGGCGATCAGGTGGTGGCGGTCAGCCATGAGTGCGATTGGCCGCCGGAGTGCCGCGGGTTGCCGCGGGCCAGTCGATCGAATGTGAATTCGTTGGCCGCCAGCGGCGAGATCGATCGTGCAGTGCGGTCGTTGCTTTCGGCCGGCGCCGCGCTTTATGAGATCGATTCGGAATTGCTGGCAAGCCTAAAGCCCGATCTGATCGTCACGCAGGCGCAGTGCGATGTGTGCGCGGTGCCGTATTCCGATGTGATGCAGATGGTCGAGCGCGATCAGAGGTTGCAAGGCACGGACGTAATCGCGTTGAATCCGTGCTCAATGAGCGACGTACTGGACGATTTGCTGCGTATCGGGGCTGCGGCGGGCGTCATGGACCAGGCGACGCAGGTGGTCGCGGCATTGCGAGGGCGGATTGAGCAAGTGCAAACCAAAACGCTGGGCCTCGAACGTCCGCGCACCGCGATTATCGAATGGACCGATCCGCTGATGCTTGCCGGCAATTGGGTTCCGGAGATGGTGGAACTGGCGGGGGGGCGATGCGAAATAACGCCGCGCGGCGAGCATAGCCGCGTATATGAATGGGGGGAGTTGGTGCAGTTCGACCCGGAAGTGATCGTGGTCTGTCCGTGCGGGTTCGATCAGGGGCGGGCCGCCGAAGAAGCCGAATTATTGCAGCACCATCGCGCCTGGGACGAATTCACGGCGGTGCAGACGGGCCGGGTGTTTCCCATCGACGGCAATGCGTATTTCAACCGGCCCGGACCAAGATTGGTGGACAGCATAGAGCTGTTGGCCGGGCTTTTGCGTGGTCCAACTCACGCCACGGCGCCCAGCGACGGGGCGGGGCCTTCGCCGAAGTAGTACTTGCGAGCTTCGGGATTATTGAGCACTTCGTCGGCCGTGCCGTGGCAGAGCACTTTGCCGCTGCGGATCACGTAGCTGCGGTCGGTGATGGCCAAGGTTTCGCGCTCGCGGTGGTCGGTCATCAAAATGGCGATGCCCTCGTTGCGCAGCCGGCGAATGATCTTCTGGATGCTGTTGATGGTGACCGGATCGATGCCGGTAAACGGCTCGTCGAGAAGAATGATTTTGGGATTGGAAATCAGGCAGCGGGCGATTTCCAGGCGCCGTTTTTCGCCGCCGGAAATATAGAGCGCTTTCGATTTGCGGATTTGCGTGATATCGAACTGTTCCAGCAGTTGCTCGCAGCGCTTGCGCCGCGCCGTGCGGTTCATGCCCACCATTTCCATCACCGCCAATAGATTGTTTTCGACCGACAGTTTGCGGAATACGCTTTGCTCCTGGGCGAGGTAACCCATGCCGCCGTCGCGGGCCCGCAGGAACATCGGCCAAGTGGTCACATCCTTGCCGTCCAGCACGACGCGGCCGGCTTCGGGCTCGATGATGCCGCAGGTCATACGGAAGCTGGTGGTCTTGCCCGCGCCATTGGGTCCCAGGAGACCGACGATCTCCCCCTTGTTGACCTGGAAATCGACGCCATCGACCACACGGCGGCGGCCGTAGGTTTTCACTAGTCCGGTAACTTGCAAAAGGGGCATTGGTCCTCCATGACAGCAGGCAGCAGGCGGGGGCAGCTGGCAGCATCGGAAACTGCCTGCCGCCAGCGGCCAGCTTCTGTCAGTGCACAAACCTCATCCGCGCGAAATTCGGCCAAAACGGGAATGGGATTTTTTTGCCCGCCAGTTCAACGTAGTTGAACGAGTGGGGCCAGTAAACGAAGAGCGCTTTGCCGGTCAGCAGGCGGCGATCGACGTAATTCTGCGATCTCCAATATCGTCCGTCGCTGCTTTCGGGGCTGTTGTCGCCGAGCATGAAGAACTCGTTGGGATCCAGCTCGATATTGAAGCTATGGGTTCTGGGGTCGATGAATTCGCTGTCGATTCCTTCTGCATCGGCAATGTAATAAATATCGCGCCAGATTTTTAGCTGGCTGATTTTGACCGACAATCCTCCGCTGGTAGCGACACCTACCGGCGATTTATCGGTAACTTCGTTGGCACCCGGAACGGGCGGCGATTCGACGGGCTGGTTATCAGGAAGGTTTGGATATTCGGTTGACTTGTCGAAAGACATCAGTGCGCCGTCGACCCATAGCAGCAATTGTTCGTCGACATTGGCGAATGCGATGTGGTGCGTGCCTGGGCCGCGTACAGGAGTTTGCGCGGTGGCGGTGAAATCGGGCAAGCTGGAAATTGACAGCGTTGCCTTGCCGGTGGCCACGTCGAATTGCGGCACGAAATTGCACGCCCCCTTTTACCAGTTCCAACGTCAGCGCCCCTGATCGTTCTGCACGTCAGCCTGGCAGTCCACGGCCAAATCGCCAACCCAGTGCGACATGTCGCCGCCGCGAGTGTTGCAGGAGTACGTTCCGGCGTTGAAGGCGTAGAAATCTCGAATCAGCGACGGGGCCGGCGCGGCGACACGCTTCCCCGCTTGCACTTGTTCCCAATTGAAGTTCGTCGGCAGCAGGTGCTGGTAGCGCAACCATACCGGGTCCGTCGAAGCGCCGTCGATTTCAAACGATTTGAAATCCTGGCTCGTTTTCCAAGCGAGCTGCTGGCCCGGCCGCGTCCACGATTGCCAGCGAGCCGGCATGCCGGCTTGTATCAACTCGGGCACCACGTAATCGTTATCGTATACCGGCTGCAACGTCTCGCGCAGCTTTTCCGGCGGTTTGCGCGATCTGAAAGCTTTCGGAATTCAGCGGCGCCACGTAGACATCGCCGTTTTGAATGCGGATTCGCTCGCTGGGCAGCCCCACGAGCCGCTTGATGTAATTGATTTTGGCGTCGCCGGGATATTTGAACACCACGACATCCCAGCGCTGGGGATTGGAGATGTCGTAGGCGAACTTGTTGACGATGATGCGATCGCCGTTGTAGGAGGGATATTTCGAGTCGTGTCCGCCAACGTTCACGGTGTAGCCGCACATCGGACAGGTTGCCTCGATCAATTCGCAATCCACCGGGTTGCCGGCATCGTCGACCTCTTTGCTGGCGCCGGTGCGATATTCGTAGCCGCACTTGGGGCAGCGAATGTCTTTGTGCCGTCCTTGCAGCGTGGGTGCCATCGAGCCGGTGGGAATGACGAACGCTTCGGCTTCAAACGTGCGGAATAGGAAGGCCAGAATCAGCGCCAGCACGATCGATTCGATGGTTTCGCGGATAGTGGCAGTCCAGGTGGCCGTGCTGCCGACGGGTTTTGCTGTCTTTGACTTGGCCATTGCCGATTCGGTGTCTTTCCTAGAAGAGGCGAATGCGATGTTCTGCTCTTCTCATTTTCTCCTCTGCTCCTCTTTAATTCGTCGCACAGGCCGAAATATAGCCGATATTGCTCGCCCGCGGAACTTGAAACCGTGATAGCACCGCCTCTAAGTTGCGTGCCCAGCAGGGCGTTGCGTGCCGGAATTAAGCGCCGGACAGCGCAGGCTAAGTTTGGTCACTTCCGGTCGGCAGTTAAGGCGCAGCGGAGTTTCGGCGGCGATGCCGCGGCTGACGTGCATCACCGCGGGCTCCTCGCAATACGTTCCGGCAGCGTATTTCACGCCGTGCCAACTGGGGCAGGCGATGGCGCCAATGAGAGGCAGCCGAAATTGGCCGCCGTGAGTGTGGCCGGCCATCATCAGATTAAAATCGTTTCGCCGGGCCCAGGGGAGCTGATCGGGGGAATGCGAAAGCAATATGCGGAGTTGCGGGCGATCGGTGGTGCGCGGCGGGCAGCTTTGCATGTCGGCTGCCGGTTTGAGCCAAGGCAGTTCATTGCCGGCCAGAACTATTGCTGCCTGATTATGTGCAAGCGTCAGCCAGCGGCCACCCAAGTTGATTAGTCCGGCGTCGACCAGCGCCTGTCGGACGCGCGGCGCTTCGCCGGTGAACATGTCGTGGTTGCCCAATATGAAGTACACGCCCTGCGGCGCTTTCAGCCGGGCCAAGGTGTCGGGGATCCAGGCGAGAAATCTCACGTGGTCCACAACGTCTCCGCAGACGGCAATGATATCGGCCCCCAGCGCATTGGCCTCGCGCATCACGGCCTGGTAATACTCAATGCCGATGTGGCCGGTGTAGTGCAAATCGGACAACAGCGTAATGGAGAAGCCATCGAGCGACGGCGGCAACCGGGGCAGCTCGAGTTCGATTTGCTGCACCGCGATTTGCAAAGCTTGATTGGCCGGCACCAGCGACGCGATGCGCCCGTGCAATCCGGCCACGGGCCAGTAGCCCAATTGCGCGGCCACGTCGACCACGGTGGTGTGATTCCGTCGGACCGCGCCGCGGCCCAGATTTAGCCCGTGCCGCAGCACCCACAGCGTGGCGGTAATTCCCGCCAGGGTCCAGCACGGCAGTACGTAGCACAGCACAGCTCGATTTTGAAAAGCCTGGTGCAACCATTGCTGGGTCGGCAGCGCAGATCGCCACCACCAGATCAGCGCCGCCAGCGGCACGAGCACGAACATCGTCGGGGAGGGGATAGAAAGCAGACGAATGATCGACCGGCGCGGCGCCAATGGAGTGCACTCGATTCACCACGCCCACCCACAGCGCCGCGTGGCCGGACAAAGTCAGCAGAATCAGCGCTAAGGTGGCGGCGGGCATGAAAGCGAGATGGTTTGGTCAGCAGACGCGAGCGTGGTTCCACCGGCGAGCGAGGCTCCGGCGCGGCGGAATTAGTGCCGTGCGGGGTTGGCCAAGTCTAGCGTGCAATCTGCCGCGCGCCTCGTTACGAGGGTTGCTTGACCAGCTTCTGGCGCTTAGCGACGGCTTTTTCCACCGTGTCGAGCAGTTGATCCAGACGGAACGGTTTGTAAAGCACCAATTCCAACCCGGCCTGCCGCGCCTTGACGATTGAATGGCCCGGATCGTAGCCGAAGCCGGTCATCAGGACCAGCGGCACGGGATCGAGAATTTCCTGCAATCGCTGGAGCAGCTCGTAGCCATTCAGGTCGGGCAAGCGAATGTCGGCGATGATGACGTCGTAGCCGTCAGAATCGACCATGTTTCGGACCAGGCAAATGGCCTCGGCGCCGTTGTGGGCAGTTTCCACGATGCAACCGTAGCGTTCCAGCAGGTTGTGGGCGGCGCTGCGGACCGATTCGTCGGCATCGGCCACCAGCACGCGGCGGCCTTTGAGCGTGGGACGCTTCTCCATCTGCTTGCCGGCTGGCAGGGCTTGGACGGGGGCCATCGATTGGCCCACTTTTTGAATCACCTGCTTGATATCACGGGCATTGCGCAAGATGCGTTGCAGCCGCTCGACGACTTCCGGCTCGTGGCCGATGTAACGTTCCATCACGTTCACGGCGTCCTGCAGAATATCGTCCACGGGCAGGGCCACGGCACTGTGGATGGCCTCGACGCTTTCCTGAGCGGTGCTGGCCTTTTCGACGGCCAAAAGCTCCAGGGTGTTGAGGGCTACGGCCACGTCGCGGCTGAAGATTTCCAAAAATTGCAGATCGCTTTCGCCGAAGGCCCGCGGCTCGGGGCTTTCGACGTTAAATGTGCCGATCACTTCGTCGTGCAGAACCAGCGGCACGGTGAGCGAACTTTTCGCGCCCTTGGCGCCTTGGATATATAGTGGGTCTTCCGTCGTATCTTCGCACAAATAGCTTTTGCCAGTGGCGGCCACGAAACCGGTCACGCCGTTATCTTGCTGCTGAGCAAAGAGCACGCGGTTTTCGGCCTCGGGTTCCATGCCCACGGCCAAAAGCGGTTCCAGCTTGTTGGTTTTCTGATCCAACAGGCGAATTTCGACGACGTCGAAGTGCAGCAGATCTTTGGTGTAGTGCAGGATGTTCGATTTCAAGAGTTCGATACGCTCGTCGATCGACATCTGCGAAAGCTCTTCGCCGGTGAGGTCCGAGAGCTCCTGGCCAGCCTGATGGATGGCTGCCAGCTTTTGTTGCTGCAACACTTCCTTGGTGACGTCGCGCACCGTGACGATCAAATGTTCCGGCGGCTTGTTGCCTTCGCTGACCGGCGCCGCGTGCACGTGGAAGTATCGGTTCTCGCCGGAGCGCAGCGTGCTGCTGCTGGGCTTGCCGGCGGTAAGCGCCGTGTGAAAGGGGCAGAAATCGGGGCCCAGGATTTCGGGGCTGTTGAGCACCTCGTAGAAGTTCTCGCCGGCGACCTTCTGCCGACCCGTCCATTCCCGCAGCCGGCCGTTGCCCCAGATGATGGTGTTGTCGGCATCCAGCAGCACAATGCCGTCGGGCATGCCTTCCAGGATGCGTTCGTTCTGCAGGAGTTTCCCCATGCGGAACGCTTCGCCGATTTGGCCGGCCGAGACGTAAACGCCGGCGTAGTTGTCGCGTGCCATGCGCGAAAGCGCACGGATAGGGCTGCGCACCTCTTCGACTTCGAAGCCTGCCGGGAAGGTGGGAAAGTTGGCAGATGCATCCGCCGTGTCGCGGACGACCAGAATTTTCGGCTTTGCCGTCAAAGCTCCTAACCCCCAAGTTGCTATTGTTGCAAGGTATTATAGGAGCGGCGAATCGGGCGAACAACCGCACGCCACCTCGCGCGCTGTATCCCCTGTGTGCATCGGACGCAAGCTTCCCGAGAGTTCACTGGGCTGCAAAGTTTGCCGAGATTTCGTGATTGGACTGTCGTAAAGTCAAGCGGTATAGCCGTTACCGACAGACTTCCCGGCAAAAGCGAACGTGGCATCAAGCGATTCAACGGTGTTGTGGGCTATTTTGCGATAGCCGCCCTCAGCTCCACTGTGACGGCACGATTGAGCCGTTACATGCCCCTCATTCGTGTCGCCAACCTTCATTACGCAATGCCGCGCGGGGCGGATCGGGCACCGTGCATTTTGCGCAACATCGAACAGCGACGGGCAAATTGCGGCACTATTTTGAGTGTCTTCGCAACACTGCCAGCAAGCCCCAAGTGCGGCCGCAGCAGCTAGCCGTGGGCAGGCCAGCCGTAGATGCGGCGGAACACCTGATCGACGGTGCTGGTAAGCTCGCGCTGACCGACCGGCTTGGAAAGCACCGAAAACACGTCGACCAGCCGAGCTTGCTGAGCGATCGATTCATCCACCGCGGCAGACAACAGTACAAACGGCAGCAGCAAGTTGAGTTGCCGAATACGTCGCGCAGTTTCCAGGCCGTTCAGCCGCGGCATATGCATGTCCAACAGCAGCAAGTGCACTGGCTGGGAACTGACGATCCGCAGAGTTTCCTCGCCGTCGGAGGCCGTCAGCATGCGGAAGCCGCGCGGCTCGAGGATTTCGCGCACCGTGTCGCGAAACGCGGTGTCGTCATCGGTCACCAAAATGGAAGGGGTCTCGATCAACATTGCGCCACCCAGCCCGGAACAGACTTTATCCACAAACACGAAACGCAAGTTCAGTGCCAACCGGGGCGGCTGCCGAGCGGTTGGTTGCGGTTTTGCCACAAGCTGCTATCGGCCAGCGACTTGTAGCATAATTGCCGGCCCTGCCCCAGCCAAATTGGGCAAGCTCAACGACCGGAAATGACACTCTCGGACGACTTTCTCTGCCATTCGTGCAGGTGGCTGGTCGGCCGTTGCGGGCCACGTGTCTGCTGTATTGCGTCTGTATTGCGTCGCGCATCCGGGCCAGGTTGCAAAGCTCGAGCGGGTGCAATTCCTAAGCCAGGCGCCACAAACAGCCAACATCCGACGACCGAATCGCCTTGTACAGCGCCTGCCAATTCCTATACTACTTTCAGACAGAAACACTCTTAGGGAACTCATCGTGGAAGCTGTCCAATCCGCCGCAAGTACAGAGAGCGCCGATAGCACTTTTCTTGGACGGCACCAGTTTTTGATCTACCGGCTTTTTTCGCTGGCCGGATTGATTCCGATCGGTGCCTACGTGGTAGTGCATTTAGCGGTGAACGCATCGATTTTGGCCGGCCCCGCGGCGTATCAGGCCCAGGTCGATCGGATCCATTCGCTGGGGCCGTTTCTGGTGACGGTGGCCGAGTGGGTGTTCATTTTCATCCCGATTTTGTTTCACGCGGCCGTAGGGTTCTGGATCATCGCCGGTGGGCTGCCGAACGTGGCCTCGTATCCGTACGGCAGCAATGTTCGGTACACGCTGCAGCGTGCCACAGGGATGATTGCCATCGCGTTCATTCTGTTTCACCTGTGGCAGATGCATCACCTTGGCAAGGCGCTGGGAGGCGGGGCGTTTGATCCCGAGCGCGCCGCGTCGTCGGCCGGACTGGTGCTGCATTCGTTTCTGATGCAAATCATTTACGCCATCGGCACGCTGGCCGCGGTTTATCACCTTTCCAATGGAATTTGGACCTTCGGCATTACTTGGGGCATTTGGACCAGCGACGCCGCCCAGCGCCGGGTGGGCTACGTTTGTGCCGCCTTCGGTATTTTGCTGGGGGCTGTTGGACTGGGAGCCATATATGGAATGGCTACCGTCAATGTCAGCCAAGCGCAAGTGGTGGAACAGCGCATTGAGCACAACCGCGAATTGCTCGAGGGGAAAATCCCCGGTCCCGATGCATCCGGCCCGGCGTCCAATTCGATGAATCAGCCCCAGGGAGAGTAGCGCAGCATGGCAAAGCAACGGGTACTTGTGGTCGGCGGCGGGCTGGCTGGGCTGGCTGCGACAATGAAGCTAGCGGAGCTAGGCGTCGACGTCGACTTGATGAGTCTGGTGCCGGTGAAGCGCTCGCACAGCGTGTGCGCCCAGGGGGGCATCAACAGCGTCAACGACCTCACGCGTCAGCAGGGCGACAACGAATGGTTGCACTTCGACGATACGGTGTATGGAGGCGATTTTCTGCAGCATCAGCCGCCCGTGAAGGAAATGTGTGATTGGGCGCCGCGGATCATCGACTTGATGGACCGCCTGGGCGTGACATTCAACCGCACGCCTGAGGGTTACCGCGATCAACGCCGCTTTGGCGGCACATTGTTCAAGCGCACGGCGTTTGCCGGCGCGACCACCGGCCAGCAATTGCTGTACGCGCTCGACGAGCAGGTGCGCCGTTGGGAGGTAGAAGGCAAAGTTACCAAGCACGAATTCTGGGATTTCCTGGAACCGATACTCGATTCCAACGGCCGTTGCCGCGGCGCGGTGGCCCAAGACATGGTGACCATGGAAATCCGGGCGTTCCCGGCCGACGCAGTGATTATTGCCTCGGGTGGTTGTGGCCTGATCTACGGGCGTTCGACGATGTCGATGGTGTGCACCGGCAGCGCCGCGAGCCGATGTTTTCAGGCCGGCGCGATTTATGCCAACGGGGAGTTTGTGCAAGTGCATCCCACGGCCGTACCGGGGGCCGACAAGCTGCGGCTAATGAGCGAAAGCGCCCGCGGCGAAGGTGGCCGCGTGTGGGTGCCGCGGCGGCCGCAGGACCGGCGCGACCCGCGCACGATTCCCGAAGCCGAGCGGTATTACTTCCTCGAGGATCGCTACCCGAAGTACGGCAACCTGGTGCCGCGCGACATTGCGACGCGCGAAATCTTCAACGTGTGCACCAACGAAGGGCTGAGCGTGGAGAAAGAGCGGCTGTGCGTGTATCTGGATCTGACGCACATTCCGCGCGAGGTGTTGGATAAAAAGCTGGAGGGTATCTTAAGCATTTATGAGAAGTTCCAGGGCGTCGATCCGCGCGAAGTGCCGATGAAGATCTTCCCCGCGGTGCATTACTTCATGGGCGGTCTGTGGGCTGATTACGAACGCACGGCCGAGGGGGGATTGAAGATCGGCTCGCCACGCAATCAACAGACGAACATTCCCGGCTTGTACGCCATCGGCGAGTGCGATTATCAATATCACGGCGCCAACCGCCTGGGGGCCAATTCGCTGTTAAGCTGCATTTTCAGCGGCCTGATTGTGGCGCCGGGCGTCCAGTCGCTATTAAGTTCGTTCAAGAAGGGAAGCGCGGCCGACGAGCCGAGTTCGCTGTACGAACAAGCGCGCCAGCGTCAGCAGGAAATTCACGACGATTTGCTGCATCGTTCGTCGGGCGGCGAGAATCCGTATTTGATTCACGATGAACTCGGGCGGGTGATGACCAAAGCCGCCACCGTGGTGCGCTACAACAAGCAATTGGCCGAGGCTTACGACAAAGTGTGCGAGCTGGAGCAGCGTGCCCGGCGGGCGTCGCTCTCGGACACCGGCAATTGGACCAATCAGAACGTGGTGTTCACCAAGGCGCTGCGCGACATGTTCCCCGTGGCGAAAACCATTCTCCGTGGCGCGTTGCAGCGCGACGAATGCCGCGGAGCGCATTTCAAGCCCGATTTCGCCATGCCGGGCTTGGAGGCGACCGACCCGGCCGGGCATCGCCGCGAAGCGGAGAAGTGGTGCGACCGGTTCGAAGAAAACACCCGCAAGTGGCTGAAAACCACGATCGCCAAGTTGTCGCCCGAAGGCGAGCCACAATTGAGCTACGAAGAAGTGGATACTTCGCTGATTCCGCCGCGGCCGCGGCTGTATGGGCTGGTGGGGGCGGAAATCATTGAACAAGTGTGGAAGGAGCGGCTGGCAGGGAAGAGTCCGTCTGCCAGCGCCGATGGAAACGGACAGCGTGCCGGGGCCGCTAAAGCAACGAAAAAATAGTTCAACCGATGACATGTCAGCCGCATCAACACGACGCCAGCGACCATTCGCATAATGGCCACGATTCGGAGCCGAGATCGTTCGAAGTGCGCGTGCTCCGGCAGGATGCGCCGGGCGAATCGAGCTATTGGCAGCGGTTCAGCGTGCCGTACGAGCGCGACATGAACGTGATCAGCGTGCTGCAGCGGATTGCCGCCATGGCTACCACGATCGACGGCCAGCACGTGGCGCCGGTGGCCTGGGATTGCAATTGCCTGGAGGAAGTGTGCGGCGCTTGCACGATGGTCATCAACGGCCGGGTGCGGCAAGCCTGTTCGGCGCTGGTCGATCGGTTGCTGGAAGATAATCCGGCGGAGATCGAATTGCGCCCGTGCTCCAAGTTTCCGGTAGTGCGCGACCTGCTGGTTGATCGCGCGCGTATGTTTCAGGCGCTGAAGCGGATCAAAGGCTGGATTCCGGTCGATGGCTACATCGATCACGGTCCGGGCCCCCTGGTTTCGCCCGAGGTGCAACAGGATGCCTATCCTTTGAGTGAATGCATGACGTGCGGTTGCTGTCTGGAAGCGTGCCCACAATACTTGCGAATCGAAATTCACCAGCACGAGGGTGAATCGGACGAGCATTTCGCAGCCCGAAAGCAGGCGGAGTACAACCGCGGCTTCATCGGGGCGGCAGCGATTAGCCAAGCGATGTTGTTCAACATGCATCCGACCGGTCAGATGAACGCCAACGAGCGGCTCGAGGCGCTGATGGCCGAGGGGGGACTGCAAGTGTGCGGCAATGCACAGAACTGCGTGGCCGTGTGCCCCAAGAGCATTCCGTTGACGCGCTCGATTGCCCGAGCCGGCAGGGCGCTGACGGTGTATGCGATAAAAAAGCTGTTCGACTTCTGATTTTCTATGTAAGATACGGCACACCTGGCACGGAAATTGAAGCAACAAGGGCCGAGCGTTAACTACTCATTTAGGAGCCTTTCTCATGGCGAAAACCAAACGACGTCGACCGCTGAAGAAGCTTGTCGAAAGAATTCGAACAGCGCGCGTAAATTCGTTGGAACGGCGTGCCGGTCGCTTAAAGAAACGTGCGGCCCGGGTTCGCAAAAGGTCCAGCAGTTAGTGGACTATTGATCGAACCAGCGCTTATTCAAACATTTCCGGTGTGATCGCCTATCGGGGCGAGTGCGCTCGCTTTGTAGGGCACTGCGCCTGCGGGCGCAGTGCCCATCAGGCACTTCTTGCCAACCGCGAAATATTT
Source organism: Pirellulales bacterium (assembly GCA_963773925.1). Lineage (GTDB taxonomy): Bacteria > Planctomycetota > Planctomycetia > Pirellulales > JADZDJ01 > CAVRAW01. Next base: position 236,543 of record CAVZDC010000001.1, on the reverse strand, counting down.
CGCCGGCCGCCGCTCGTGGCTTGGGCGAAATACTTTGGCTGAGCCATCTCTACCCCATTGACGAGTGCTGGAACAGCGGTAAGATCGTCTACTTTGAGATTGAGACTCAATAGCAACATGTATAGGCATCGGTCGACCAGCCACGACTGCCTTAGGAGGTCCTCCCATGAAATTGGCCGACTGTCGGCGACCATCTCGTCAGGCATTCACACTTGTTGAATTGCTGGTTGTGATTGCGATCATTGCCACGTTGATCGCCATTCTCTTGCCCGCTGTGCAATCGGCTCGTGAGGCCGCTCGCCGAACGAGCTGCGAGAACAATTTGAAACAGTGGGGCCTGGCGCTGCATAACTACCAAAGCTCGACGGGCTACTTTCCTCCCAGCGTGAAGCTAGCCACCGATCCGACGAAGCCTCAAGGACCTTGGTCGGCGTTCGCGCGGCTGTTGCCGTTCACCGAAAACGGAACGCTGTACAAGGACATCGACTTTACCGTCTCCTATAGCGCTCAGACGACGGACGCTGGTCAAAATGTCAAGACGACAAGAATTTCTCTGCTCTTTTGCCCATCCGAAGCGAACGACAAACCCAAATTGAATTCGACTACCGGCCAGACGGACAACTGGTACGTCAACTACGCGGCAAACGTCGGCGTCTGGTTGGAGTGGGATCCGGCGAAAGGGCAGGGAGGCAACGGCGACTTTTTACCCCAACAGTGAACTGCGGCAGGCAAGTTTTACCGACGGTTTAAGCAAGACCGCGTGCTTTGCGGAAGTCAAAGCGTTCAACCCCGGTTTTCAGAACGCGAAACTGATGAATCCGACGAAACCTACGAATCCGTCCGACGTGTGCACGCTAGGTGGAACATTCAAGGCGGAATATGCGCATTCGGAATGGACCGACGGCCAGTTGAAGGAAACGTGCTATACCGCCCTGTTCCCGCCCAACACCAAAGTGACGTGCAGTTCGGGGGGCGTGGAATACGACGTTGATTGGCAAAACAGCAAAGAATCGATCACTTCGACCGATCCACCCACGAGCGCGGTAATGACATCGCGCAGCTATCACGGCGGCTTGGTGAACGTGAGCATGATGGACGGCTCGGTGCAAAGCGTTTCGGATAGCGTTGATGCGGCGGTGTGGCAGGCGATGGCCACTCGCGCAGGCGCCGAAACGCTCGCCATGCCCTGGGCCGCCGGTCAATAGCACCACGGCAATTACTTGCTCGTTTCGGCCGGATGCGCTTCCTGAATGCGGTCTTCGAGCGACTTGCCCCCGTCTTTGCTCAGGGGGTGGCCGCGCCAGAGGATTTTGCCGTGCGGATCGATCAGAAACGACGTGGGCACGCCGTGGACGACGAAAGCCTGCATGGCCGGGGCTTCGAAGCTGCGCTTGCCTTCGGCGCCGGTCCAGTATGGATTGAGATGGGTCCAGCCGCGGGCAATCAGATGTGCCCTGGCGGACACCGAATCATCGTCGATGCTGACGGGCACGATCACAACTTGATCCTTCCAGGCGTCAGTCTTTTCAGCGGCTAGGGTGTCGAGCTTTTCCAGCGCCGGTTGGCAAGGGCCACACCAGGTGGCCCAAAAGTCGAGCACTACGAGCTTGCCGCGCAGGTCGCTGAGCTTGATGGTTTTTCCGTCGGCCACGTTCAGTAGTTCGACATCCGGCGCCATGTCGCCGGCTTCCGGCGGGCAGCGGAATTCAAATTGTTCCGTCGGCTCGCTGGTTTTGAAGTGGATGTAGCCGGCTTGGTCATTTCCGATGCGGACCAAGTAGTTGTGTGATTTTGAGCCAGCCAGCTTGTCTAAAGTAAGATCACCAGAATCGGGCACCTTGCCCTCGAAGACTTGCAGAAGGCCGTAATGCGGCACATCGTACTCAACAGAGACGGCGCGCCCGACGGCGGGCTTGCCGTCGGCCGTTATGAACCGCACGATGGCCGTGCGATCGCCGCGGAACACGTTGGGATCCAGCGGCGTGTAGTCGACGTCGAGCGTTTTTGCTTCTCCCGGGCCCAGCACAAAGCGCTGCCGATCGCGGAAATGGACGGGATTGGCTTGATTGCTTAGACGGGGATTGACGGCTGTGTTTGTGGGGCCCATGGTCTCAACCATCGCGAACCAGTTTCCCGGCGCAAGGTCGGTTAACTGCAGCGGCTTGCCCGGCGGCAGCAAATTTGGGCCGACCGGGCTGGAATACCGTTTGTGGTCGGCGCTTTCAGTAGCGACCTGATAACCGACCAGCTTGAAGGGCAGTTCGTCCGTTGTAGCAGTGCCCACCTTCAGATCCACCTGGAGGCTGGCAGGCTGGGGAAGCTTGATCTCGAGCAGTCCGTTCTTGAAGCTCGGTGCCGAGTACGGCCCGTCGTCGAAGCATTGCAGAAAGCCCGGCTTGTTGATCGATACATAAAACTCCGGCGTGTCGGCGGACAGGCGGAACGTGCAACTGCCCGCCTCGCCGGGCTGAACATTCAACAGGTTTGGATTCTGCACGAAATCGCTTTGGCGGTACTGGCCGCCATGTGCCGACATGAGAATCGACTGGGCGACGTTCGGCCAAGATTCAAAGTAGATTTCAGGTTGTACTCCGCTGGGCCAGAGCATTCCTGGCGGAAGATGGAATTGCAATTTCACTTCGTCGCCGTGCGCCAGCGTGATGGTTGCTTCGCCGCGAAGCAGCGTTTCACGGTCTTTGCCGGCGAAGCTCTTCACGGTGGAGGCATATCCGTCGGCGCGGACAAACACCATTGCGACCGGGGGAATCTGTCGGCCAGTAAGCGATACTTTTCCGTCGGTGCCGGCAGCCCAAAACAGCCAGGCGCTGCTGTTGATCAGGGCCTCGAATTTCGGCACCGGGTGGCCTTGTTCGTCAACCACTGCGAGATCGCCTTCGCCGGCTTGCGCGAAGGTCGAAGCCAACAGGCACGCTGCCAGAATCGAAGCGCGGGAGAGTGCTCGCATCCTGTGTTCCTTGGCCAGAAAGAGCCGGGGCTGGTAGCCGGGCACATTGTAGGGGGGAGCTTCCGCGTGCCGCAATACGAGTGAAACGCTCGACCGACGCGCATGAAAAGGCCCCCGCCGCGAAGGCGATGCTATCGCTCCGCGCTTTTACTTGTTGGCGATGCGCCGGATTTCGGGGTCGTAAACGCGGTGGCCATTTTGCATGGAATAGAACCCCTTGTCGTCTTCGTAGTAGGGGCCACTGGAGCCCGATTGCTGCGCATAGGCATCGACGTAGGAATCATCGTAGCGAACCCAATTGCCATTGTGCCAATACATCCAATAGCCGTCGGGCACCCAATACCACCATTCATTTCCCCAATGGCGATAGCGCCAATTATTGTCGCGGCGATTTTTGTATTTCGATTCGTCGAGCGATCCGACGTGATGTTTATCGAAACCTTGATCGCCCAAAGGCTCGTTGCGGTTGACGAACGAGCCATGACCGACGTTGGGGCCGTTGTCGTTATTGTCGCGGTTGTTTTTTGCTTTGTTGGAACCCTGGTTATTAGAGCCCTGATTGCCCTGATTGTTGAAACTTTGGTTCCCTTGATTGTCGGAGTTTTGATTGTTGCCTTTGCGGAAATTTTCCTTGTCCGATTGACCGGACGAACCTTGGGAGTTTCCCGAATTTCCGCCGCCGGGGGCGAAAGCCAGTGCGTCGTGCGCGAAACAGACCAGGCAGGCACAACCAGTCATTGCAAACAGTAATGTTCTCATCGTTTCGCTCCAGCTAAGGCGGATAGAAATATGGCGGGGGAAATTGCACCTCAGAGGACCAGCGGCGGCAGTTCCGCGCAAAGTTCAATTGCGCACTTTAGCTGAATCTGTTGCCGGCAACCAGCACCCATCTGGGCATACAATCGGGCTACGTTTGACGGCGCATGAAAAACCCCGGCCTTGGGGCCGGGGTAAGCTGATCGCGCGATCGCAGTTCGAGCTGTTACTTTTACTTTGCGCCGACCAACTGCTTCTTTTTTGCCTCGATAATCTCTTCCTGAATCGAAACCGGCACGCGGCGGTATTTGGAAAATTCCATCGTGAAGGTGCCCTGCCCTTGCGTCATGCTGCGCAAGTCGGTCGAGTAACCGAAGGTTTCGGCCAGCGGCACTTCGCCTTCGATCACGGCTGTGTTGCCGTGCACTTCGGACGACATAATCATTCCGCGGCGGCTGGTGAGATTGCCGACGACCGGGCCCTGGAACGCGGTGGGGACTTCGATTTCGACCTTCATCACCGGTTCCAACAGCACCGGCTTGGTTTGCAGGAAGGTTTCGCGGAAGCAATTGGCGCCGCAAATCTGGAACGCCATGTCGGAACTGTCGACCTCGTGGTACGAACCGTCTTCCAGGGTGGCTTTGACGCCGACGATGGGGAAGCCGGCGATCGGACCCTTGTGGAGCGCAGAGCGGAAGCCTTTTTCCACCGAGGGAATGTATTCCTTGGGAATGCGGCCTTGGATCACGTCGTTTTCAAATTCGAAAACTTCTTCGGCGCCTTCGGGCAACGGCTCCAGCTTGCCAACGATGTGAGCGTACTGGCCGGAGCCGCCGGTTTGCTTCTTGTGCTTGAAGTTGAAGGCGGCCGGCTGCATCGGGGCTTCGCGATAGCTGACCTTGGGCGCGCCCACTTCCACCGACACCTTGTACTCGCGGCGAATACGCTCGACGTAAATATCTAGGTGCAGCTCGCCCATGCCGGCGATCAGGGTTTCGCCCGTCTCTTCGTCGGTGCTGACACGGAAGGTAGGATCTTCGCGGCCGAAGCGCTGCAAGGCCTTGGCCAGCTTGTCGCTGTCTTCGCGATTGGGAGCGCTGACGGCCATTTTGATGACCGGCTCGGGCACGAACATGCTTTCCAGCGTGCAATATTTGGGATCGACGGCGTAGGTGTCGCCGCTGGCGGCGTCGATGCCGATGATGGCCACGATGTCGCCGGCGCTGGCACAATCGATTTCCTCGCGCTTATCGGCGTGCATGCGCACAATGCGGCTGAAGCGCTGCCGCTGGCTGGTGCGCTGGTTGACCATCTGCTCGCCCTTCTTCACCGTGCCCTGGTAAATGCGCATGAACGTGAGTTGGCCGTACGGATCGTCGACCAGCTTGAATGCCATGCCGACGAATGGTTTGGCCGGGTCGGCTTCGAGCGGGAATTTTTCCTCGGGGTTGTCCCACTTCTTGGCCTGCACCTCGTGCACCAGCGGCGAAGGCAGGTAGCGCACGATCGCATCCAACAGCGGCTGCACGCCCTTGTTTTTGTAGGCCGAGCCCATGAACACGGCCGTGGCATCCTGATTTTGCACGGCGTCTTTCACCGTGGCATGAATCAGCTCTTCCGGCACCTGCTGCTCAGCCAACAGAATTTCCATCAACTGGTCGCTGTACATCGACAGCGCTTCCAGCATGTGATGGCGATGCTCTCGGGCTTCTTCCAGCAGTTCGGCGGGAATGGCCTCGCGGCGCACCTTCTCGCCGTTGTTGCCGTCGAAGCACACCGCCTGCATGGTGATCAGGTCGATGATGCCGGCGAAATCGTCTTCCTTGCCAATCGGCAGTTGCATCAGGATGGCGTCGCACTCCAACTTTTCCTTCACCTGCTGCACTACGCGCAGCGGATTGGCCCCTGTGCGATCCAGCTTGTTGATGAACGCCAAGCGCGGCACATGATAGCGTTTCATCTGCCGGTCGACGGTCATCGATTGACTTTGTACGCCACCCACCGCGCAAAGCACGAGGATGGCGCCATCCAACACGCGCAGGCTGCGTTCCACCTCGACGGTGAAATCGACGTGCCCCGGCGTATCGATGAGATTGATTTGGTGGTCGACCCCCTTGTCGTCGTCCCAGTTGACCGTGGTGGCGGCGCTGGTGATGGTGATTCCGCGTTCGCGTTCCAGGTCCATGTAGTCCATGGTGGCGCCGCCTTCACCCTTCACCTCCTGGATGCGGTGAATGCGGCCGGCATAGAACAAGATCCGCTCGCTCAGGGTGGTTTTGCCGGAGTCGATGTGGGCGGAAATGCCGATATTTCGCAGATTTGCTAATTCCATAAATAACCTCAACCAACACCAAAATCGCCAGGAATGGCCAAGCGCTTGAATCCATTTGACTCCGGGTGCAAAACCGGGGCCAAGTGAAACGCTTGGCTGTATCGCGGAACGGCAACCACCTGAGGGCCCGATGCCACCGCGGCAGTGCCGAATCCGCGATCGGCCAGACCAAGGCCGGACTCGCGAAACCCAGGCTGAGAAATATCCCCTCGGCCTGGTGTATGGAGGAACCGCTTCCTCTTATGTTAGCCGGGATTTTGGCGGAGGAAAGGCCAATTCGGGTCGGCTTGCGCGATTTTGCGGCGTTTTTTGCTGGCAGCCGTCCCCAGGTTGGCGTAGCGTTGAGAGGCTGTGTGCTGTCAAATTACGCGGTTCAACCGATACCCCAGCGACTGTTTTCCCAGAAAGGCAGCGATTCATGGAACCGGGCAAGCGATGTTGGTGCGACGATACGGGCAAGTTGATTTTGCGGCTGGCCATCGGCGGGCTGTTACTCTTCCACGGCGTGCACAAAATCATGCACGGTATCGACCCGATCGTGGCAGGGGTCCAAGGAAACGGCGCGCCCTCGTTTCTGGCCTACGGCGTTTACCTGGGCGAGGTGCTGGGGCCGATTCTCGTTTTGCTGGGGCTATTTGCTCGCTTCGGCGCGCTGATGATCATCGTGGACATGATCGTGGCGCTTTTGATGGTGCACCGCGGGCAGCTCGGCATGCTAAGTCCGGACAGCGGCGCTTGGGCCGTTGAGCTCCCGGCCTTGTATCTGCTGGGCGCGCTGGCGATCTTGTTCATGGGCGCCGGGCGGATCAGCGTGACCGGTGGCCGATGTGCGGCGAAGGGACAGGTAACGACGGAAACGAAGCCGATGTAGCCCCGCGAAGGCGGGGCTGGCATCATTCTTTGGGCGGGCGAGCCTCCCTCGAGCCTAGTTGGCGTTTGCGCGGCGGCGCAGAATTTGCTCTTTTGTGCGATGACTTTCGAATTGTGAGCCGCTAGGGGCATCGCCATGGCCGCCGCTGCAAAACGGAAGCGATCGCCGCGCAAAAAAAGCAAGTCGCACAAAAAGGGGAGCGACCGGCGCTGGAGCGGCAAAGTCAAAACCACTTCCACCTATCCGCCGGAAGGATTGTATAAGAAAGATGCCGAAACCATTGCCCGGGTAATGGCTACCAAAAAGGTCAGCCCCAAGGGCGTCGGCTCGGCCATCCGGATGGTGCAGTTTTACATCAATCGGGCCGGGAAGAACCTGTCGGCCAGTTGCAAGAAGGAATTGGAGAAGGCCAAGCACATTCTGCAAGAGAAGCGGACGACGTAGCGCGCCTACCGCACCGATTCCAGCGGGCGTTGGCGCATGGCCGACAGTGCGGGGAAGAAGCCGCCCACGGCGCCGATCACAAGGGCCACGGCCATGCCGGCGGCCAGGGTGTCGACACCCACCACCAATTTCAGCGCCACGAATTTTCCACCGGCGCCGCCGCCGCCGCTGACGATGCTATTAGCGGTCCAGCCATCGGTGAGCGAGGCCAGGGCGCAGCCCAGCGCACCGCCCACCAGCGCGATCAATAGCGATTCCGCCAGGAACACCGCCAGCACCTGCCAGCGGGCAAAGCCGACGATGCGCAGCACGCCGATATCGCGCTTCCGCGCGCTCACGGCGGCGAACATCGTGTTCATCACGCCGAAGATGCCGCCGACCGACATCACCCCCGTGACAAACAGAATGGCGACCATGAATTGCTTGCTGGTGTCGTTGAGCCGTTCGAAGTATTCGGTTTCGGGCGTGGCCTGCAGCGCGGCTTTTTTGAAATTCGTGGTCAGATCGTCGGCCAGCGCCTTGGCCGAGGCAGCGTCGGCGGTGCGCACCACCATCGACGTGTAACGCTCCTTACCGAACAAGTGTGACACCAGGCTCCACTTGGCCCACACCTCGGAGCCGAATGTAGAGCCTTCCGATTTGGTGATGCCCACCACAATCCACGTGCGGCCGCCCAAATCGAACAGATCGCCGATTTTCATGGATTCGTGGCCGCGATCGCGCCCCATTTCGCGGGCGATTCCTTCGCCGAGCACCGCTTGAATGGCCTCCGACTCGGGGCCGGTTTTGCCCGGGAGTGTCTGAACGCCGGCTTCGGAGAACCATTGCCCGCCTGGATACAGGCCGATGCCATGAATACGGGCAGCCATTTCCGGGTCTTCGATCGCGCAGCTGAACGAAGCGCCGCTGCGGGCGATTGTCTTTCATCGTGCCGGTGTCTTGAATGGCCACCAGATAGGTCTCGCGGCTGCACATCGGCCGATTGTTTTCATCGCGCAGCACTCCGGGCTGGCGTTCGACGTCGCTCGATTCGGTGTATTTGAAGTTGCTAAACAGTTCGTCGATCGCGCCGTCGGAAAGCACGATTACATTGCCGGGCTGGCCGCTTTGTTCGGTCAGCCGGCTCATGCCGTCGACGAAGGCCAGCATCACGATCATCAGGCCGATCACCAGAGTGAACGCCAGGGCGGTTAGCAAAGTGGTGCGCCATCGCACAATCAAGTTGCGCAAGCTGTAGTTGATCGGCACCCGGCCAAGAATCGCCAGCACCATCAGTGCGGCCAGCCCGCCGAACAGCGAACCGTACAGAGTGGGCGAAAATGTGGGCAGCGCGAAGGCGAGCATAGGAATTTGAATGACTGAAGGCCTAAATGACTAAATGTCTAAATGGCAGAGTAGGTTTCCGCATCCTCATTTAGTCAATGGTTACTCAATCCACTTTGGCAAATACTTCTGAAACCTTGACCGAACAGGCGGACCAGGCGGGCAGGATGCTGCCGACCAGCGACGTGCCGGCGCCGATGCAAAAGCCCCACCAGAGTGCGTCGATCGGAATCAAGAACGTCGGGAAGAACGCGATTGGGAATTTGAAGCCGCCGAAGACGCCATTGATCAGCAGGTAAGCCCCGGCCGTGCTGCCAAACCCGGCCACGGCGCCGATTGCCAGCGCCTCGCCCAGCACCAGAATCAAAATGTGCACCGGACGGAAGCCCAACACTTTCAAAATGGCGATTTCGGAGCCTCGCTCGCGCACGCTGATGCTGATGGCATTGGCCAGTACCAGCACCAGGGTGAACAGCACCGCCGGAGTGAGCACCCAGCGCACGCCCCAAAAAATATCGCGGTAGGCTTCCATAAACCGCGCAATGGCGTTCGATTGGCTTTCAACCTTCACCGCCGGCAGCGACAACAGCGGGCTGTTCATGATCTGGTCCGACATTTTGTTGAAGGCGGCCTGATCGGGCACACGCAGCCACATCAAGTTGAGCGTTCTCTGTGCCAGGGGATGGGCCTGGCCGTTGTGCTTGCGCTGATAATCCTCCAGCGCCGCCTTGAGATATTCCTCGTTGAAAGCCGCCGATTGATCGTAGCGCGGCAGCGGAAACACGCCGACGATGTCGAATTCCAGATCGATATCTTTGAAGTTCAAGCCGTAGAGCTTAATTCGCTCGCCGACGCGTTTGTTGATCGCTTTCAGCCGGTCGCGACCCAGCACCAATGCGTGTGGATTCTTGATACATTCCGCGACCAAGCGGTCGAGTTCCGCCTTTTCCGGACCGGTTAGTTCTTCCAAGTCGTCCATCATGGTGCCGATTTTGTTCGGGTCCATGGCGATGGCGAACACCAGGTTTTCGCGGGTCATGTTCTTCGGGTCGAGCGTGCCGCCGTAGAACTGCCAGGCCATCGAATCGGTCGGGCGGATATCGTCGGCCGTTCGCGCCGCCCCATCGGCGAGCGTGGTGGCATACGTGTAGGGCATTTGGCTGGGAACTTGCCAGCGCTCGGTAACGATGGCTTTGAAGTTCTGGCTTTTACTGGCGGTGATGCGATCGAAAAACGCCAGGAATGCCCAGGCCATGGTAACCACGACCACCAACACTACCGTGCCTAATGCAGTGAGCGTGGTGCGCAGCAAACTGCGGCGCAAATTGCGGAGGATGAGCAGAAGAAGTTTCATTATGGATTATTAACGGCCGAGACGCAGAGACGCGGAGAAGCAATCGATAAGGAAGCCAGGAAACCAGGAAGATTCACAAACTCGCCTTTTCGTACAATTCCTGGGTTCCTGGTTTCCTTAAATCATCTCCTCCGCGTCTCTGCTTCTCGGCGGTAAAAATCTATTCTGCCTGGAACACACGCGGGCTGCTCTCGATTGCCGCGCCTTGCTCCACAAGTTGTCCCTTATCGAGGTGCAGTTCGCGGTGGGCCCGATCGGCGGCGCGTTGGTCGTGGGTGACCAGGATGATCGTTTTTTCCAGGGTCTGCTGCAGTTCGCCCAACAGATCGAGAATTTCCACGGCGCTCTTGGCGTCCAAGTCGCCCGTCGGCTCGTCGGCCACGATCAGCGTGGGATCGGTCACAATTGCCCGCGCGATGCCCACGCGCTGTTGCTGGCCGCCGGAAAGCTGGCCCGGGCGATGCCACAGTCGGTCGCTCAGCCCGACTAATTCCAACGCAGTGAGCACCTGCCGTTTGCGCTGCGCCGCGGAGAGAGGCAACAACAGCAGCGGCAACTCGACGTTTTCGTATGTGCTGAGCACCGGCAGCAGGTGATAGAACTGAAAGATGAAGCCAACGTGCCGCGTTCGCCAGCGGGCCAACTGCGCTTCGGACATCGAGGAGATCAGCTTGCCGCCGACCCACACTTCGCCGGCGCTGGGTCGATCCAGCCCGGCGATCAAATTGAGCAGCGTAGTTTTGCCCGAACCGCTAGGGCCCATCAGGGCCAGAAATTCACCGGCGGGCACGTCGAGCGACAGGTCGTTCAATACGTCGACCTGCTCGCTGCCGCGGGTGAAAAACTTGTGCACGTTGCGCACTTGCACAATCAGGTGGTTCTCTGCACCGTTTTCAGACATGAATACTGATTGGATGAATGACTGAATGGGAGACAAATTAAGTCTTCCATTCAGTCATTTAGTCATTCCGTCACTCAGTCATTTATTCCTCGATCACTTCTTTGAGCAACTGCACGAAGTGAGGCGATTTGCCGCCGGAGGTCAGTTCGGCCGCTTTTTTGTCGGCGTATTTGCGTTCATTGTATTCGAACTTGGTGACGCACTTCATCGATTGATTGAACACGCCCCAGAAGGCTTTAAGCCGGACTTCCTTGGCGGCTTTTTTGGAGCGGCTTTTGCGTTTGACCGGGGCTTTTTTGGCCGGCTTGGCTTCTTCGGCCGTCGCTGCGGCGCTGTCGCTTTGAGCGCGTAACTCCTTACGGTTCAAGATTTTTTTCGCCATGGGCTTCGCCTGGATCGGGTCGAATTGAGATTGCGGGGAGCGGGGGACGGCTGGCAATGAGGGATTCTAGCGAAATGAAGCTCCGGCGGCTAGAAGGGACATGCCAGGAGTCAGGGGTCAGAAGTCGGGAGTCAAGAAAAACAATCGGCGCTGAATTGCGTGACTCCCGATTCCTGACTCCTGATCGCTGCCTTCACTGCCCGATCGGCGTTGCGCCCGGCGGCGGCGCTCCCTTGCCAGCTTTCACGTAAGTGGTGCGACCAGCGGCGTACTGCGTCGCATCGGGCAGTAGTGTCGCAGCTTCCGCTCCTTCGCGGCTGGCGTCGAACAATTTCTGCAAGTAGGGGCGGCACCAGCCGCAGCCGGTCCCGGCGCCGAAGCACTCGCTCATTTGGCTGGCGCGCTGTGGCTTTTCGAGGCGCAGAAAGGCGAGCACCTTGCGCTTGGTGACGTGAAAGCAGAGGCAAAGTTCGTCGTCAAGGTCCATGAGAAATTGATAAGCGATAAACGATAAATGATAAACGAGAGTATTTAGCGTTTATCATTTATCATTTATCGTTTGATTCGTCGCCAGTCGTAACGCCACTCGGCATGCCTGGTGAAAGTCTGCGATTTCCAGCCGTTCTGAAACCGTGTGCGGGTCGATTTGTCCGCAGCCGAGCGTGACGGTGGGGATACCGCGAGCGCTCATCCAGTTGGCGTCCAAGCCGCCGTCGGAGATGGCGCGAAACGGCTTCAGGCCAAAGCTGCAAAGCGCTGCTTCCGCGGCCAGCACACACGGCTCCTTTTCCGCCAGCCGGAACGAATCGTAATCGAGCCGGCCATCGAACGCTACTTTGCCCTTCGCACCGACGGCGCTGCACACGTGCTTCGCGGCATCGCGGAAGGCCCGCTCGATGGCCTGCACAATTTGCTTGCGAAACTTCGGATCGTGGCTGCGGGCCTCGGCCTTCAATTGTACGCGGTCGGTGACGACGTTAGTTGCCCCGCCGCCGTGAATGTAGCCCACGTTGCTGGTGCCGCGCCGCTTGCCTTTGGCGATTTGGCCGTGCCAACCTTCTTTGTGCAGGCGGGCAATTGCCAGCGAGGCGATTGTGATGGCGCTCACGCCTTCCTCCGGAGCCACGCCGGCGTGACTGGCGCAGCCCCTGGATTTCAATCTCCATGCGGTAGCCGCCGGTGGCGCCGATCGTGATGCGTTCCGCTGTGCCGCCGTCCCAGTTGAAGGCCAGTTTTGGATTGCCGAGCAAGTCTAAATCGGCATACCGAGCGCCGTACAGTCCTACTTCTTCCTGAACGGGCCAGAAGAAAGTGAGTGGCGGATGCGGCAGCTTGCGCCGCAGAATTGCCAGCGCCGCACTGAGCACGACGGTGGCGCCGGCGCGATCGTCGGCGCCCAGGCCGGTGCGCGGATCGTCCGAGCGCACAAATGCGCCGTCGATCACCGGTTTGCCGCCCAGGCAGATAGGCACAGTGTCCATGTGGGCCATCAGCAGCCGGCGCGAGCGCGGAGCGTGCCGGGCAGCTTGAAAATCAAGTTGCCCACTTCGCCTGGGATTGGAGTTCGCTGGTGAGCGGTGTCGAGCACAATATTGGCCTCGGCGGCGCCGGCCGCGCGCAGTTGTTCCATGATGAACTGCGCCACGGAACCCTCGCGGCCGCTAAGCCCCGGCAGCGCCATCATCTGCATGGTCAGCCGCAGGGCTTCGTCGAGGTCGGGCTCTGGGCCGGCGATGACGGCTGGTTTAGACTTTGCTTTTGGCGCGCGTGGGGTTTGCGTGCGTCGAGCGGCAGATTTTGTGGCCATGATGCGGATAGAATAGAGGAGTGTTTCAGCCCCAGGCAAGTCCCGAAGCTAAATAAGCGTACCTTCTTCCTGATGTTGCACCTACTCGATCCCGCCGTGTTTGAAACGCTGCCGGCTTGGCTGGCCAAGCGCGGCCATGCGGCGTATCGCGCCAAACAGGTGCGCGGATGGCTGTTTACCACGCGGGTGGAATCGTTCGAGGAAATGACCGATCTGCCGAGCGAATTACGCGGGCAGTTGACGGCGGAATTTCAGATTTTGACGACCAGCATTCAAAAACATCATCGCGCGGCCGACGGCACGGAAAAGCTGCTGCTCCGGCTGGCCGACGGAAATACGATTGAATGTGTGCTCTTACGCGATGGGGCGCGCCGCACCATTTGCATCAGTTCGCAAGTCGGCTGTGCCATGGGCTGCGTGTTTTGCGCCAGCGGCCTGGACGGCGTGGTGCGAAACCTCACGGCCGGCGAAATTGTCGAACAGATGCTCCGGCTAACGCGGTTGCTGCCCGCGGAAGAACGGCTTAGCCACATTGTGGTGATGGGCATGGGGGAACCACTGGCGAATCTGGATCGGCTATTGCCCGCGCTGGCCGAGGCCACCAGTCCGACGGGCTTGGGCATCAGCCATCGGCGGATCACCATATCCACCGTCGGACTGCCGCCGGCAATCGATCGGCTTTCCGAACTCGATGCCCGATTTCAATTGGCGGTGTCGCTGCACGCGCCCGACGATGAATTGCGCAATCAACTGGTGCCGGTGAACAAAAATATCGGCCTGGAGGCGATCGTCGCCGCGGCCGATCGGTATTTTGAAGCCTCCGGCCGGCGGCTGACGTTCGAATATGTGCTGCTGGGCGGCCTGAACGATCAACCGGTCCACGCAAAAAAGCTGGCGTCGCTGTTGCGCGGCCGGCAGGTGCTCATCAATCTAATTCCCTACAACCCCGTGGCCGGCCTGCCCTATCACACACCGAGTAAAAATGCCGTGCGTCACTTTGTCGAAACGCTGGAAGAGGCCGGCCTGAACGTGCAAATCCGCGAGCGCAAGGGGGACGAAATCAACGCCGCCTGCGGGCAGCTGCGGCGCACCAGCGCACATCTTGCCACCCTTGCGTAGCACGAACTTCTGCCATTCTCCCGACTTTGGCGGTTTCGGCCGAGGCCGTCGAATCGTCATGGGCCGCACAGCTTAACACGCAATATCTGCGTACGGCAGCGATTAGATTTCGCTGTTCGGTACATCTTTCCTAGGGCCAACTTGCGGGAAAACTCATTCCACTGGCACCGTGCGACTTTCCGATCTAACGATAGGTGGAAAGTGTTCCTTTTCCAGCGAGTTGCCTATGCGGCCCGAGAGCCCGTTGATGTTGCCCAACCAGCGCCGAGTGTGGTGGCCCTATCTGCTGTTGTTGGCCATTCTATTCGTGCTGAGCGTGTCCGTGCCGCGGGGTTGGCAACGCTCGTCGATGCCGCAGCGCAGCAACGAGCGTTGGTCGCGCACTGGGAAACCTGCCGCCAGGCGGGCCACGACCGCGCCGATCGCTGTGGTGCGCCCTCGCCCGTTGTGGCCAGCGCACCGCCTCCGGTGGCGCCGCCGCCAGTTTCAACGCCAGTTTGCGCGGCTCCTCCCAAGCCCGCCGTAACGAGCACGCCACAGTCCAAGGCGGCAATATCCGTGTGGGAAACGATGATCGGCGTGTATTCCGTCGAAGGTCCGATCGTGGAAACCGTGGCCCAGAAGGTCGCAAGCTTTCGCAGCTTCAGCCTGCCGAACGCCCCCGCCACAAACGCCGCCATCGCCAGTTCAACGATCGCCAAACCGACCGGCTGGCCGAAACCGCAAAGTTTGCTGGCTCAATTGGACCGCGTGGCGCAACATCCCGAATACCAGTCGTGGGCCAACCAGGCGCGCGAGCTGTGCATCGACGTCTGCGAGAATGCCAACGACAACACGCAATGGGCCAGCCAATGCCTCGACAAGCTCGACGCGCTGTGCGTGCGGGCCGATGGTCTGGCAGGCACCGTGGATGACCCTCGTGCGTCGGCCGAATTGCGCCGCGCGAAGTTTGCCGTGGAGCGGCGCGTGCTAATTTGGGGCCCGGCGATTCTGATTCCCCAGAAAACTTTGACGCCCGAAGTGTTTATCGACGTAAACACTGTGCTGACCGGGATCGAGCGCTACGAGAATAGCGGCCTGACGGCCGACGCCGCTCGGATTGTGGAATTTGAAGGCGGTTTGAATGTTTCGATCGACAAAAATGCCCAGCAATTGGCGCAGACGTTGGAGCAGGTGTATCGCAACGCCAACGTGCGCGCTTTCGATCAGCAACGATTTGTTGGAGCGGCTCGGTTCGCAAGGCATCGACAGCGCCGTTCGCCAACAGACGCTCGTGGCCCTGCGAAGAATTGAATTAGATCCCGCGATTATGAGTTCGGAAGCGTCGCCGGCACGCTTGACCGTGCGGCTGCGGGTGGCTGGCCCGAATCAACTGGGCGGACATACCGCCCGGCCGCAAGCGCCCAGTGATAGTTTGGGCAGCGTTCAGGTGCACGAATCGGCAATCAATAACGCGCTGGATCAACTGCACCTGGCCGGCCGTACCTTCACGCTGCCGGAGCTATTTCAGCATTTGGCCAAAGCCACGGGCATTTCCAGCATGGCGACGCCCCGCGATTACCCGCAGGGAGTGTCGATTACATTCGCCAAGCGCGATCCGGTGCAAGTGCGGTGCGAAAACGGCATGGTGCGGCTGACGTTGGCGATCGATGAATTGCGGCAAGGACAAAAGCGGTGGCGCAGACCTGTCGGTCAATGCCGCGTATGTGCCGGAAATTTCGCGGTTGCACGTTCGCTTGGCGCGGCATGGATCGATCGAGCTGGCTGGCAATGCGTATCACAACCAGCCTGAACCGGCGCTGCGCGGCATCTGCAATCAAATTCTTGCACCCGATCGAAAACTGGAACTCGTGCCGACGGCGCTTGCCGATGGCGCGCGGTTGGCCGGTTTGAGCGTGACCCAGTGCGTGGTCGAGGACGGCTGGATCGGCCTGGCGTTGGGGCCGTTCCGCGGCAGCGAACAAGTGGCGCACCGCGTCGGCGCTGAATTCTAAGCAGCTGAATCAGCGCGTATCTTCCCGGCCGAAGCGCCGCGATATTCTTGCGCCGGATACTTCTGTTCGTTCTTCCGCATTTTGGCGCGAATGGCGGCGGCCAGATCGATTTGCAGCTCGTTGGCCAAGGCCAGCGAGTAGCACAGCACATCGGCCAATTCATCGGCCACTTCGGCCAGCTTCTGCGGCTGCTGGACAATCGCGCGATTCGTCCAAGGTGAGCCATTGAAAATGCTCCATCAATTCGGCCGCCTCGATGGCCAGCGACATCGACAGGTTCTTGGGCGAATGGAACTGGTTCCAATCGCGCTGGTCAACGAAATCCGCGACGAGTTTGCGCAGTTCGGCCAGCGTCGTCGTGGAATCGGCCGTGCCTGATTTCGAGTCGCCCATGCCTCATAGCATAGCGGAAGTTCAAATCATATACTCTTCCTTATCTTGATTCGCGACTCCTGATCCCATTCCTGGTCCGACCATGCTTCTTGCCTATTTCGACTGTGCCAGCGGCATTGCCGGCGACATGATGTTGGCGGCGCTGGTCGATGCCGGGGTGGATTTGGCGGCGATTCAGGCCGGCGTGGCGTCGTTGGGGTTGCCGGGCGTGCGGTTGGTTTCCGCGGAAGTGCAGCGGAAGGGTTTTCGTGGTCTGAAGATCGACGTCGAGCATGAGCCGGAGCACAAACATCGGCATCTGCATCACATTATCGAGATGATCGATGCCGGCCGTTTGACGCCGCGCCAAGGAACTGGCCAAAAAGATTTTCACGCGACTGGGCGAGGCGGAAGCGAAAGTGCATGGCATCGAAATTCGCAAAGTGCATTTTCATGAAGTCGGGGCGGTCGATTCGATTGCCGACATCGTGGGTACAGCGATTGGCCTGGATTTGCTAGGCATCGAGCGGATCGAAGCTTCGCCGGTGCCGACGGGAAGCGGGTTTATCACGATCGCTCATGGGCGCTGCAGCGTTCCGGCGCCCGCGACGGGCGAATTGCTCAAAGGCATTCCGATTGCGCCAGCAACGTCGAGGCGGAATTGACCACGCCGACCGGGGCCGCGATTCTGGCGGCGCTTGCTGCTGCGTTCGGTCCGCCGCCGGCAATGACGGTGCAAAAAATAGGGTATGGCGCTGGGACACGCGATTTCGAACAACATCCGAATTTGCTGCGGATTCTCGTCGGTGAAATGGCAAGCGGCGTGGCCGACGCCGAAACGCTGCGCCTGCTGGAAACCAATTTGGACGACGTCAGCGGGGAGGTGATCGGCTATTGTTCCGCGAAGCTATTGGAGTCGGGCGCGCTGGACGTGTTTACGACCAGCATCCAGATGAAGAAAAATCGCCCCGGCGTGCTGCTGGGCGTGCTGTGCCAGCTTGGCGACGCCGAACGCTTAGAAACAATTATTTTTCGAGAGACGGGCACGCTTGGCGTGCGGCGAAGCGCTGTTTCGCGCCGCAAATTGCCGCGGCAGCCGCATCAAGTGCAAACGGCATGGGGTCCGATCGAGGGAAAACTGGCCGCGCTGCCCGACGGCCAACCGTTTTTTTCACCAGAATATGAAGCATGCCGCAAGATCGCGGCGGATAAGAACGTGCCAGTTCGAGAAGTTTACGACGCGGCGAAGAAGGCTTTCACTTCGTTAGCACCCAAATCCGGTGGATGAACACGATCGCGCCGACGACGGCCGCGCCGATCGAGGCGAACAGCACGGCGGCACTGCCTGTATCCAGCGCATCGGCCAAATGCGGATCGTGATCTTTGTTTACCGCCTTGGCCGTGTGCTCCAGCGCCGAGTTGATCATTTCGGCCGTCAGCACTCCAGCGATGCACAACAGCAGCAGGCACCATTCCCAAAGTGCCGCGCGGAGCACTCCCGCCGCGGCGATTACAGCAATTGCTACAAACATGTGTACCCGAAAGCTGCTCTGCCCGCGCATGCCGCAGCCGATGCCGCGGAAAGCATCGCGGAATTTTTCGCGCCAGGTTCGCATTGAACCGGGTGTCGATTTCTGATCTGGCATGTTCATCAAGCTCTGCGCGCGCGGGCAGGCGATCTGTTTCTTTACTCTAGCCCATACAAGCCCGCCGGGGGCAGGTCGATGGTGCCGCGGGTGACGGATTGGTTGCGGCCCAGGAAGCGCGGGATGACGTTGATGTTGAAGCCCACGTTGTTGCGGCTGGCATCGACGTTCAAGCCGACGGTGAACAGGAACGAATCGCCGACGCGGGTGAGGCGCACGTTTTCGCCGATGTTGCCTTGCTTTCCCAGATCGTACGACAGACCCAGCGTTGAAAGCCACTTGGGCGTCATGCGGTAAGTGTAGCTTGTGGTGACGACGTTCGCGTCCACCGGCCCGCCTTGGTAGGTGTTGAAGCCCAAGTACAAACTGCCGCGGGGAGGCCGCGTGAGGTAGCCGCCCACGGTGGCCCACTTCTGCCCGTCGCCGCCGGGCGCGGTGAAGAAGTCGAACCCGCCGTAGCTCAGCAATGTCAGCCGATCGCCGACGAACCAATTGAAGTTGTAATCGAACAGGCCGGCCGCGGCGCCGAAGTTCTGATCGGTGTCGGGGAAGATTTCCATTTCAGTGTCCAGCGTGATCCAGTCGAGGATGTGCTGCTGGCCCGGGATGCCGCGCTTGGTTTGCCACCGTTGATCGATGTCAAACTTAAACTCGGTCACGTTGCCGGCGATTTCCGTCGGGCCGGTCACCCAGCCCATGATGTCGCGGCGCACGGCGTAAAATCGTTCGTCGAACTGCAGCGGCACTTGGAACACGTTGGCGGGGCCGGGGAACGGCGGATTGGGGAACACGTTGCCGTAGTCTTCGAAATCCAGGCGACGGCGGATGGCCTGCACGTTGTTGTCGTCGATGGCATCGTAAAGCGGCAAATTGAACAGATCGTTGCTGTTGGCGTTGGAGTGCAGGAATTCGCCCTGGAACACCACCTTGTGCGCCACGCCGTTGACGTTCCACAGGATGCTTTGAACTGTGGGATCGACCGCCCATACCGGCACGCTGGCTCGCAAGCCGAACTGGCCGTAGGCGCGGTCGAGGTTGTCGCCGGTCAGGTCGTCGCTCCAATGGGCATACTCGCCGAGCGCGTAGGGCACAAACTTGACCGGCCCAACCTGGAACGGCCAATCGATTTCGTTGCGCGAGGCCGCGCGGAAGCTGGCGGTCGAAACATCGTAGGGCAGGAAATGGAACTGATCGTAATCCGTGGGATCGGTCGGTTGATCGACCTGGTCCTGTTTCAGGTAGCCGATGTTGCTGTGGTCGTACAGCGTGAGCGTGTCGCCCAACAGCGGCTGGCCAAGCCAGAAGAAATCGAGCTTCGGCAAATTTTGCGTTTGCAGGAAGAACGGATCGACCAGTGCCGAAGCGCTCAACTCCAGCGACATGTTGTCCCAGATGCGCCGCAAGCCGAGGCGGGTGACCTGATCTTTTTGCTCATCCCATTCCTGTTGGTAGTATTCCTGCAGGAAGTTGCGATCGGTCACTTCGCCCACTTCCAATTGCAATTGCAGATCGTAGGGCAGTTCCTGTTGATGGCGGAACAACGTGCGGCCGCGGAATGCATCGGGGAAGGTGATCGTGCGGCGATCCAGGCCGAGGTTGTCCACGCCGTGATCGTCGATGTACCAGGCGTCGACAAAGCCGTTGAAGCGGCCGGGCCAATCGAAGAAGCCTTCGCGGTCGTACTTGAACATCGTGCCGCCGCCGAAGCCGCGCAGGCTCAGGTAATCGAGGCTGACATCCCACTCGGTGCCCTTGGGCGGATGGCGAATGCCCAAAATCGCGTACGGATTCAAATCGACGAGCGCTTGACTGCCGAACACGCTGTCGTGCCGGAACACGATGCTGTGGAAATACAGCGGCGGGCGCTGCAGGTCGGCGGCGAAGTACGGCCAATAGAACACCGGCACGCCTTCCACAAAAACCACGTTGTTTTCGCCGGTTACCAGTTGCTCGTGCTCGGTGATCGGCTGGCCGGTGTGCGGATCGATTTCGGGCAAACCAGTAAAGGGGTTGAGCACCGGCACCTGGTTGTCTTCCAGCGTGAGATTGCCGGCCTTGAACTCGTATGTGGGAATTCCGATGCGGCTGGTGGTTACGCTGCCGCGCTCGGCGACGTAGCGATCGCGGCTAACCTGCCGCAGCACGTCGGCCCGCAGGCGCACCAACCCCTGGTAGCGCGGCACGGGGGTGAGCACTTCGGCGTCGAGAATTACACCGACGCGCAGCGGCACGTTGTAGTACATTGCTTGGGCCTGGACCACGCGATCTCCCTCGCGCACCACGACGTTGCCCTCCAGATACAATTCCAGCGGCGTGCCGTTTTGCTGTTCGATTTGCCCCCCCGCGTCGGCCGGCTGCAGGCCGCTGGTCCAAACCACCATGCGATCGGCCGACACATCGAGCGAACCGGAAAATGCGGCGGGGGCGCGCAGGGTCTGCAAGCCATCGATCACGGCATTCACGCCGGAACTGAACACCACGATGGTTTCGTTGGGCGTGGCGCCGGGATAGCTTTGAATTTGCAGCGGCACGTTGGAGCGCGGGAAGAAGCGGATGCGGCGCGTGCCGGGTAGCACCGCCTCCTCGCCGGGAATGGTGGTTTCGAACTGGGTGCGCTGCAAGGCATCGACCTTTAGCGTGCGCCGCGCCACGGCATGGTTGTAGACGGCCGGCTTGACCTCGGGTTCGCCTTCGGGGTTGGCAACCCGCACTTCCGGCACGGAATTCGAGGCGAAACGGCCGAACCAATCGGTATCTGCCAGCCTGGATTGCGCTGCAAGCGCGTCGGTCGCCGCGGCGGTTGCCGACAGTGCCCCGGCCGGCGTGTCGGACCGTGTGGAGTGCGAGCCGGGCTTAGTGCTGCTGTGCGCCGCCCCGCCCGCGCCGGGTTTCGACGAAGCATGCCGTTCAATGACCACGTCGCCTTCGAGATAGGCGATTACCCGGTGCGGCAATTCCGCTTGCGAATCGGGGCGTTCGATCCACAGCAGGGCCTCTTTGGCGGTGGCGTGCGAAGGGCCCTGGTCCAGGCGGCAATCGCCTTCCAGCCACCACACGTCGTACAGGCCTTCCACCCAGTGATGGGCCTGCTTGGCGCTGGCGACGATCGGATAGCGCGGATCGATCTGCGGCAATTCGACTTGTGCATGCGCGGCGCGGGTAAAAAACAGGGCGAGGAATGCGAGCAGGAGGGCCGTGCGCAGACCGAGAGCGTGCCGGCGCAGCCTGAGCCTGCGCGGCCAAAGCGCCGCACGATAAGAGCGGTAAAGCGCACGATCAGAAAAGCATCCTTCCCACGAGCGCGAGCGCACACGGGCAGAAAAGCTGCGCAAGATCTGCAAACAATGCGCCGCCGTTTGCCGCTAGCGAACTAGCGCCACAACAACCAACACGAAAAGATCAGCAACAGAAAAGACGAAACTCGTTGAGGGATGAGACTTTACCCCAACAAAATCGGGGCGGATTATAGGTGCGTTTCGCGGCGAGGGTCAAGGCAGCTTGCCTGAATTGCCACACGACAGAAAATCTTGTGCACACGCACCTTACGAGCGCGCTGCAGCACCGCTAGCACGCGGCGCGAGAAGCGACGAAGTTACAACGTGGCAATTTCCATTTTTCCAACGTTCGCCCGGCCTACCGAAGGGGTCGCAAGCTCGCGCTGCTGCATTCAGAATTCGAACGTTGCGTACAAGAGCAAATTCAACCCGATGCGCATGGCATCCTCGCGCGTGTAACCTTCGCATTCCAGCGTGTTGTGCTTTTCCAGGGCGCAGCTCAGGTCGTACGGAGAAAAGATCACCGCATAGCGATCGCCGATCTTCAAGCCTTCCAATTCCGGCGCGCCTTTGCGGACTTTTGCTTCCAGCGGGCCCTCGCCGCTGCGCACTCGCGGCTCGCGGCGGCTGACTTGCGTGATGTCGTAGCCGCCGAACTTGGTGGTGAACATGGGATGATCCGGCGGAATCGGCTCCAGCTTGATGCCCTGATCTTCGAACAGCGAATTAATTTCGCGGCGGAAAGCTGCGGTGAAGTCGCGGCTGGCGCAGATGGAATCGGCCAACAGTGTGCCCCGTTCTAAGTATTTGCGCAACTGCTTGCGCTCGGCGTCGGTCAGCCGGAAGTTATGACGCCCGTGCATGAACACCACGTCATAGTTGAACAAATCGGGGTCGGTGATCGAAATCTGCCGCTGCTGGGTGCTGAATCGGGTTTGCAGCTCGCTGGATGCGGCACGCAGCAAGTTCGGCAACGCGCCGGGCGCGGCGTCGCAGCCGCCGGGATGCCGCAGCGTGGCCACGTACCGCTTGCCGCGTTCGAATGTATCGGTGTCGTGCGGCACTTCGGCGGGCCGGAAATTTTCGTCCTTGCTTTTCAGTTCGCGATTCGTGGCATACGCCAGAATATTGATGCCCATCGAGAGCGCGGCGTCGAGTTGCTGCTGCAACTGCTGCGGCAGATGCCGATCGCGCCGGAAGCAATTTCCCAGTAGCACGACAATCCGTGCGGCAAATCCTGCTTCTCCGGCGGAGCGCAGTAGATCACGCTGGTGCGGCATCCGTAGTCGATGCTCCACAAATTGGGCCGCAGCGACGTCCGCACCGCCTCTTCCGCATTCCAAATTGGATGCTCCGGCGGCAACGGCTTCAAGCGAAACTCAGGTTCGGGGAACACACTTTCCATCAATTCGCGAAAGGCCGGATCGAAGCCGGCATCGTACGGGCAATTGGCTTCGGCCAGAATGAAACCACCGCGATCGACGTAATCGCGCAGCTTGTGGGCATGGTTCATCAATTGCGGCGCTTGGCTGCCGCTGATGTACAACACGGGCGTTTGCAGCAGGTCGTCGACCGAGGCATTGGCCATGTCGATCACTTGCCACGACAGGCCGATGGGAAAATCGCGCTTCCATTTCGTTTCCACGTAAGTGGTGAGGTTGGCCAGATCGCTGCTGTGGCGGTCCCAATCGTCGCCGGCGCCGTAGCGGGCCTTGGAGATCAGCACCGGCCGGCGCCCTTTTGCCAAAAACAGCAGGGCAAAGCTCGTGCTGATTTGCGGATTGGCCTCGATGTGGTCGTCACCTTTCCAAAAGTGTTCCAGTTGGTCTTGGCGGGCCAACAGCACTTCGCATCCCATGCGATACCAATCGTAGCGCTGTCCATCGCGGCGGTAGAAGAAGCGGTGCGAGGTCATCCGCCCCACGCGCTCCAGGCCGTACAGGTAATACATCATCCAGGCCGACGGACTGCCCGGATTGGTTTGCACCGAGAAGTTGTTACCCAACCAGGTGAGGCCGCGTTCGATGGCGGCCACGGCGTCGTTCTTTTTGTGGTCGGGGCAACATTGCAGCGCGCCGTCGACGACCTCCGCATCGCCCGCATTCAGCCGGTCTTCAGCCATCACCAGCGAGGTGATGCCCGCGCAGGTCATGCTGCCGGTGCTGTGCATGGGAAAATAATCCCAGGAGCCGTCGCCATTTTGCACCTGCAGCCAGTATTGCTCCGCCAGTTTCCAAGTGCGCTCCGAAACGGGAATTCCGACGCGTTCGGCTTCGTGCAGCGCGAGCATGGCGAATTGCGAGTTGGAATTGTCGCCGCCACGGATTTCCGGGCTGTACGACCAAGATCCCTTTTTCGGCCCCTCTTGATTCTGGGAGTCTTCCAGCCATTTCACGTTGCGGCGGATGATCAGCAGGTCTTTCTGCGGCTCGGCCATGCACAGCACCATGGTTTGCAGCGCGACGACGTACGTTTTTTCCGCCGGCAACCCACGGACGACCGAAATCGCCCGAGCCATGGCATCGCTGTCGTGCGGTTCGCCGGCGGTCAACAGCGCCAGGGTGCACAGCGCGGTCACGCCGCCGGGATTGTTGACATAATCAGGCCAAGTGCCGTCGGCGGCCTGGGTGTGCTTCAGGTAATCTGCGCCCAGCTTGATGGCATGGCGCACCTGTTCGGCCGAGAGCTCGCCGCCGGCCTCCGGAGCGGCCAAAGCTGCGAGAGCCGGCCCGATAATCGCCAGAATCGCTACCGCCGGAATCGACCACCGCGCCGGGCATCCCTTCATGACCAAGGCATCCTATGCGAGCAGAGAAGCGACTACACAACCATTTTACCCTGCTAAACTTACGGCCGCAATTCGCGCCGCTTTCCGCGTTGCCCAGGCGGGGCGGCGGTTATAGGATGGAAGAATGAGCGCTGCGCCGGGAACGTGCCGCGCCAGGATCGCCAGGCAGGAGCGCCTTGTACCTATGCCGCCAGAACCTTCCGTAGCCACCAAGCCGCGCAGCCTTGGCGATATTCTGCAAGAGTTCAGCCATCACCGCCGCGTGATGCAGGACGAATTGCAGAAAGTGATCGTCGGGCAAAACGAAGTTATCGAGCAAATGTTTGCCGCCATATTCACGCGCGGCCATTGCCTGCTGGAAGGGGTGCCGGGGCTGGCGAAGACGCTGATGGTCAGCAGCCTGGCGCGCATTCTCGACGTGGGATTCAAACGCATTCAATTCACGCCCGACCTGATGCCCAGCGACATCACCGGCACCAACGTGCTGGAAGAAGACGAAACCGGCCGCCGCAATTTCCGCTTTGTCGATGGCCCCGTGTTCACCAACATTCTGCTGGCCGATGAAGTGAACCGTACGCCTCCGAAAACGCAGGCGGCCTTGCTGCAAGCGATGCAAGAGCGCGAAGTTTCGGTTGGTCAGACAACGCATGCCCTGCCCGACCCGTTCTTCGTGATCGCCACGCAAAACCCGATCGAGCAGGAAGGCACGTATCCGCTGCCTGAAGCGCAGTTGGATCGGTTCATGTTCAATATCAAGGTGGATTACCCGTCGGCCGAGGAAGAGGAGCAAATCCTGAGCTTCACCACGCGCAATGAGAAGCCGGAGGTGCGCAAGGTGCTTTCGGGCCGGGCGATTGTGAACCTGCAGAAGCTGGTGGGCAGCGTGGCCGTGAGCGAGTACATCGTGAAGTACGTTTCGCGGTTGGTGCGGGCCACCCGGCCGCGCGACACTTCCGCCCCGCAGTTTGTGCGCGAACTGGTCGATTGGGGCGCGGGGCCTCGGGCCGGGCAGTTCCTGATCCACGGCGGCAAAGCCCTGGCGGCGATGGATGGCCGATTTAGCGTGGCCATCGACGACGTGAAGAAAATTGCCGTGCCCGTGTTACGGCACCGCATCAGCACCAATTTCCAGGCGCAGGCGGAAGGCATGTCGAGCGAAACCGTCGTACTGCGGCTACTCAAAGAAATTCCGGAGCCGGAAATTCCGAAGTTCGAAAAGCGGTGAGACGACGAACGATAAACGCTAAATGATAAATACATCGAAGCACCGGTCGCCGGTTCGCAGTCATCTATCGTTTATCATTTAGCGTTTATCGTTTTTCTATGTCCACCGTCGAAAAATATCTGAAGCCGGAGGTGATTCGCCAAATCTCGCGGCTCGATCTGCGCGCCCAGTTCATCGTGCGTGGTTTTCTGCAGGGCTTGCACTCCAGTCCGTTCCAAGGATTCTCGGTCGAATTCAGCGAGCATCGCAAATACACGCCCGGCGACGATCCCGCCGACATCGATTGGCTGGTGTACGCCAAAACCGACAAGTACTACGTCAAAAAGTTCGAGGCGGAGACCAACATCACCGGCTACCTGGTGATGGATTTAAGCTCCTCGATGGGCTACACGCATCGGCAGGAGCTTACGAAGTTCGAGTACGGCATTTGCCTGGCCGCCGCGTTGTGTTGGTTGATGGTGCACCAGCAAGACCCAGTGGGCTTGATCACTTTCGACGAAAACATTCGCGAAAGCCTGCCGGCCAAGAGCAAGCGTTCGCAAATTGGCCATGTGCTGTCACTCTTGGCCAAGCTGAAGCCATCCGGCAAAACGAACATCGCGCACAGCCTGATCCAAATCGCCGCCATGCTCAAGCATCGCAGCCTGGTGATGCTGTTCAGCGATCTGCTGACCGATCCGGAACCGGTGATGCAATCGCTGCGGCGGCTGCGGCATCGGGGGCATGACGTCATCCTATTTCACATTCTCGACGAGGCCGAAGTCACGTTTCCCTTCGGCGGGGTGGTCGATTTCGAAGAGCCGGAAACCGCCCAGCACGTGGACATCAACGCCGACAATTTCCGGGCCGACTACCTGGCCGAAATCCGCGGCTTTCGCGATTTTTACCGCCGCAATTGCTTCCAAGCGGGCATCGACTACGTGCCGCTGGATACCAGCATGCAATTCGACCGTGCGCTGACGGAATACCTGGTCAGCCGCCGCGCCCGGTACTGACATTGTCTTTAACTTTCCTCACGCCGCTGATGCTTGCCGGGGCCGTGCTGGTGGCGGCGCCGATCGTGCTGCATTTGATTATGCGGCAACAGCCGAAGCATTTGATTTTTCCGGCGCTGCGATTCATCCAAAGGCGGCAAGAGACCAACAAGCGGCGGTTGAAATTGCGGCATTTGCTGCTGTTGGCACTGCGCTGTGCGGCGATCGTGTTTTTGGCGTTGGCATTGGCGCGGCCCAGCTTGCAATCGGCGGGCTTTTTGGGAGATCGCGAAGCGCCGGTGGCCGCGGCGCTGGTGTTCGACACTTCGCCGCGAATGCAATATCGCAATCAAAACCAAACGCGGTTGGAAGCGGCGCAGGAATCGGCCGACCGCGTGATGGCGCAGTTGCCCAAAGACAGCGACGTGGCGGTGCTCGATTCGCGCAATCTATCGGCGGCCTTTGCGGTGGACACGGCGATCGCGCGGCAGCGCCTGGAGCGTTTGAAGATTACCGCCGCCGCGCAGCCGCTGCCGGAATTGTGCGAAGAGGCGCTGCGGCTGGTGACGGGCAGTTCCAAAGCGCGCAAGGAAATCTATGTATTTACCGATTTGGGCCGGTCCGCCTGGCCGGCCGATGCCGCGGCTCGCCTGCGCGAAAAGTTGGCCGCGAAGCCCGAGGTGGCGCTGTACGTGATCGACGTTGGCCTGGAGAGCCCACAAAACTTCGCGCTGGGCAACTTGCGATTGTCGGCCGACGTACTGGCTCGAAACACGCCGCTGAATTTGGAAACCGAGCTGGTCCGATTTGGTCCCGAAGAAGAAAGTACGGTATCGGCCTGGCTGATCGATTCCGACGGCCAACCGCAGAAGCGGGCACAAACCACCGCCAAGGCGCAGCCGGATCAATCGCAGGTGATCGATTTTCAGATCGACGGCTTGGATCAGGGCACCCACCAAGGTTTTGTGCGAATTGCCGGCGAAGATAGTCTGGCGGCTGATGATGCTCGTTATTTCACCGTCGAAGTGCGGCCGCCTTGGAAAGTGCTGGTGGCCGCACCCAAACCGGCGCAGCGCCGGGCGATATTTCTTACCGAGGCCTTGGCGCCGGCCGCGTTCCGCCGCACTGGTCAGGCACGGTTCGATTGCGATGTGATTCCGATCGACGACCTGGCGACGAAGTCGCTCGACGATTACGCCGCAGTGTGCTTGCTCGATCCGCCGCCGCTGGCGGATCCGACGTGGCAGTCGCTGGCCAACTACGTCGATCGTGGCGGCGGACTGGCGATCTGGCTGGGGCGCAACGCGCAGCCCAAAGGACAATCGGTTGAAGACTTCAACACGCCCGCGGCACTGAAAGTGATGCCCGGCAAGCTGGCGCAGCAATGGCACCGGCAAGATGCGTTTCTTGCGCCGCAAGATTATCAGCATCCGCTGTTGGCCAAATTCCGCAGCATTGCCGGCGGCGTGCCGTGGGATGCATTCACCGTGTGGTCGCATTGGAAGCTTTCGGATTTGGCCGACGGCGTGAACACAGTCATACCATACAGCAACGGTCAGCCGGCGCTACTGGAGCGCAGCGTCGGCAAGGGGCGCATGCTGGTGTTCACCACCCCGATATCGGACGAAGCGAATGACCCTGATCTGTGGAATTTGCTGGCGGTAGGCGCCGAGCCGTGGCCGTTTGTCATGCTTTCCAACGAAATGCTGTTTTACTTGGTCGGCAGCGGCGAGGAGCGGCTGAATTATCTGGCCGGCGAAACCGCGACGATTCGCTTGCCGGAGGACGAGCGGCAGTTGATTTTCTCGCTGCGCACGCCGGAAGGGGAAGAATACCCGCAGTCGGTCGATCAAAAAACCGGCAACCTGGTAATTACCACAACTTCGACGCCGGGCAATTACCAACTGCGCTCCGGCGGCACGCAGGGGGGCGTGCGCCGCGGCTTCAGCGTGAACGTGCCGGCTGCCGCGACAGATCTGGCGCGGCTGAGCCATGACGAACTGGCGACGCTGTTCGGCAAGGATCGCTTTCGCCTGTCGCGCAGCAAAGATGAAATTGAGCGCGACGTAGGCCTCGGCCGCACGGGACACGAACTGTATCCGCTATTGATCATCATTGTGGCGCTGCTGCTGGGCATGGAACATCTGCTGGCGAACAGGTTCTACCGCCGCGACCCGCAAGGCGAGCCGCCTAAGCGCACCGACATCGCCGCCCTGGTCGCGGAAACACAGCAGAAACCAGAACCTGTCGAGGCGACTTGATCGGCATTAACTAACCGCCGAGCCGCTGAGTTGCAGAGAAAAGCTAAGAATTTCGATTGCCTGTTCGCAAACTGTTCTCTCTGTGTCTTTGCGTCTCGGCGGTTAAAATAGTCCCATGTTTTCGCATTCGGAGCTTTCCGCGTATCTCGACGAAGCGCTGCCGGCCGAAGCGATGGCGGCAATCGAAGCCGCGCTGCGCAGCGATCCGCAGTTGACCGCCCGGCTTGCCGAGATCATTTCGCAGCGCGACGCCGGCCAGCATTCGCTGGGCGATATCTGGCGGCGCAACCGGCTGAGCTGTCCGACGCGCGAGCAACTTGGAAGTTTCGTGCTGGGGATTCTGAGCGACGAAGAGTCGAAATTCATCAGCTTCCACATCGAAACGACCGGCTGCCGCTACTGCCGGGCGAATCTGGAGGATCTGAAGAACCAGCAAGCCGCGTCGACCGATCGCGGAATCGCAGATCGCTCCTCCGGCCGCCGCCGAAAATATTTTGAATCCAGCGCCGGCCATCTGCGCCGCACAAAGCGGTAAATTCACGTGCAGGAAAGTCGCGAATAACCTATGTTTGTGCGGCAATTGACGCTGCGCACGCAGCCCCCTAAACTCAACGTTTTCAGCGGAAATTGAACTGCTTTGTCCTGCGCTGGCAAGCCTGGCGGCTAACCGACGACCGACCACTGACCACCGACAACTTCCCATGGCTACGACCACTGAAACACCATCCGCCACCAACGTCGAACTGCTGACGATCAACACCATCCGCACCCTGTCGATGGACGCGGTGCAAAAGGCCAATAGCGGGCACCCCGGCACGCCGATGGCGCTGGCGCCGGTGGCGTACAGCCTGTGGCACAATGTTCTGCGGTACGATCCGGAAAATCCCGATTGGCCCAACCGCGATCGGTTCGTGCTTTCCTGCGGTCACGCCTGCATGCTGTTGTATTCGGTGTTGCATTTGGCCGGCGTGCAGCAGTTGGATCACGAGGGAAATCCCACGGGTGAACTGGCCGTCACGCTCGATCAGATCAAACAGTTTCGCCAACTTCACAGCCGCACGCCGGGTCATCCGGAAGCAATGGACACCAGCGGCGTCGAAACCACCACGGGTCCGTTGGGTCAGGGGTGCGGCAACAGCGTGGGGATGGCCATCGCTTCAAAGTGGCTGGCTGCACATTTCAATCGGCCGGGCCACGAGATTTTCGATTTCAACGTGTTCACGCTGTGCAGCGACGGCGATTTCATGGAAGGCGTATCGAACGAGGCCGCTTCGCTGGCCGGGCACCTGCAACTGGATAACTTGTGCTGGATTTACGATAACAATCACATCACCATCGAAGGCGAAACCAATCTAGCCTACAGCGACGACGTGCCTACGCGCTTTAAGGGGCTGGGCTGGAACGTCATCAAATGCGACGATGCCAACGATACTGCGGCGCTCACTAAGGCTTACAAAAAATTCCTCCGCACCAAGGGGAAGCCGACCATCATCATCGTGCGCAGCCACATCGGCTACGGCGCGCCGCACAAGCAAGATACCTCTGCGGCGCATGGCGAGCCGCTGGGGGCCGACGAAGTTCGCGCGGCGAAAGAGTTTTATGGCTGGCCCGCCGACGAGCAGTTCTTGGTGCCCGAGGAGGCGCGGCAGCATTTTCAGGAAGGCGTGGCGGTGCGCGGCCGGAAATTGCACAAGAAATGGCAATCGAGATTCCGCAAGTATGCTAAAGAGTTTCCCGAGCTGGCGCACCAGTGGCAACTGATGGACCGCCGCGAACTGCCGCCCGGCTGGAATGCCGACTTGCCCGTGTTTCCTGCCGATGCCAAAGGAATGGCCACGCGGGTCTCCGACGGCAAGGCACTGAATGCCGTGGCGCAGCGCGTGCCGTGGCTGTTGGGCGGATCGGGCGATTTAGCTCCTTCCACCAAAACGCTGCAGACTTTCGAGGGCTCGTCCAGCTTCTCCCCTGAAGATCGACACGGCCGAAATTTTCATTTCGGCATCCGCGAGCATGGCATGGCGGCGGCCTCCAACGGCATGGCGCTGTGCAAGTTGCGCCCCTACGCCGCCACGTTCTTTTCCTTTTTCGACTACTTGAAGCCATCGTTCCGCTTGAGTTCCATCGGCCATTTGCCGGTGATTTACATTTTCACCCACGATTCGATCGGTCTGGGAGAAGATGGTCCCACGCACCAGGCGATTGAGCACCTGGCCGCCATGCGGGCCGTGCCGCGGATCGTGATGATTCGCCCCGCCGATGCCAACGAAGCCTCCGAGGCCTGGCGGGCGACGATGCCGATCAACGATCGACCGGTGGCGTTGATTCTTACCCGGCAGAATTTGCCCACGCTGGACCGCAACAAATATGCCTCGGCCACCGGCCTGGCGAAAGGCGCCTACGTGTTGATTGATTCGCTGGCGATGAAGCCACAGGTGATTTTGATCGGCACCGGTAGCGAAGTTTCGATCTGCGTGGCAGCCCATGAGCAACTCACGCAACAAGGCATCGCCGCCCGCGTGGTCAGCATGCCCTCGTGGGAGCTGTTCGAGATGCACGATCAGGCGTACCGCGACAGCGTGTTGCCGCCGGACATAAAGGCCCGCGTGGCTTGCGAGGCGGGCGTGCGGTTGGGCTGGGATCGCTACATCGGCACCAGCGGCCGCTTTGTGGGCATGAGCACCTTTGGCGCCAGCGCGCCGGCCGCGGCCTGCTACAAGTTCTTCAACATCACGCCGGAGCACGTGGTGCAAGAGGCCAAAGCGGCGTTGGGCGGATGATGTCGAGGGGTCAATTGGCTGAGCGCCGACTCGTTACTTCTTGCTCTTCTTCTTAGGCACCTTTGCGCCCTTCTTTTGCGCCTCCGACAGGCCGATGGCGATGGCCTGCTTGCGGCTTTTGGCTTTTCGCTTGCCGCCCGGCCCGCTGTGTTGCTCGCCGCGTTTGTATTTGTGGACCGCCCGTTTGACTGAGCGACCCGCTGCTTTGCCGTACTTTGCCATGATCGTGCTCCTTTAGTTCGCGCGAACAAATGAATCCTCAACGGGCGTGTGGTGCAAGATTCGTACCAATCGTCCGTCGTTCGGCCGTCCCGCTAGACGTTCGGCGTGAATTGCGACAGTTCGTAGATGCCCAGTTGCTTCTCGATGACGGCCACCTTGTCGACCATCTTCTCGAAGCCATCGTCGCCGAACAGTTCGTTCTCTTTCTTCTCGAAATCTTCTCCCAGCGAATCGTACTCGTTGGCCGATACGATGCCGCGGAAAGCGGGAAACAGCACGGTATCCTCGCGGGCCTCATGCGGGGCGTACATGCGATTGAACTCGCGGATGGCCACAACCACTTGCGCCCGCTGGGCCGGATCTTTAAGAGCTTGCAGATTGGCCCGCTGCAAAATGACGTCGGTAACCTTGCGTCCGGCCTGGTGCTGATCCTTCAGCGTCTTTACCAGATCGGTGAGCTTGTTGGCCTTCTCGAAGCGGGGAAACAGATAATTCTCTTCGAGTTTCTCGTGATAATCTTCGACAAATTGGCGGATGATGCTCGCCGCGGCGGCCAGGGTTTCCGGCGGCACCTCCTGCTTGGCGTCCCAGCGGCGCAGCATTTCGTCGTACACCAGCATCACGCGCTTGAGCACGCCATGCTCGCGCATCAAGTCCTCGGCCGGCGAAACCTCTTCCTCTGAGTTTCCAGCCGGCTTATCTCCTTCTGACGTGGCCTTTGCATTGTCTGGATCTTCGCCCCATGCCGGAGATGCGACGGCCACCAACAATCCACTGCCGGCGACCGCCGAGACGCGAAAAAACTCCCGACGACAATTCGCATTAGGTCGATGATCGCGCATGTGCACGCTCCTTATGAAACGAACTTCAGCGCGCGGTTTTTTTGCCGAAACGGCGCGCTAACCGGTCATCGCGAAAGACGGCACATTTTATGCGCAAGGCGCGATTAAAAATCGCCTTAGGGAACGAATTCGTCCCATTTGCCACGGACCAAAGGCAAGCGTGGAAAGAGGATTTCGGCCAGTTCCAGTGCCGTTTGGGTGGAAGCCTTGAGGCGGCCGGTTTCGGCGGTTTCACGCACGCAGCCGTGACCCAACGCCAACCGGGTAAATTCGGGACGACTGAGCGTCAAATAGCTGCGGCCCAGCTTGCCCGGGCGAACGCGGAAACCGCGGCGCGTGAAAATCAGCCGCCATTTCGCGCCGCCGACATCCAACCCCAGCTCGGCATCGCCCGGCAATCCGGCCGATTTCGCCCGGTTTTCCAGTTCCGGCCCCAGCAAATTCAAGAATTTCAAAGGATCGACAATCTTGACCATGAACACTTCGTCGTGGTCGGCTTCATGATTGTGGTAACGTCCTCCGGCTGCGGAAACCACCTGATGCAGCGGATGGCCCGGCGGAGCGTTAAGGACGATGTCTTGCCGGTCGTGCTCGATGGCGTCGCCGCAGGCACGGGCCAACAGTTGATAATCGGCGGTCGGATGCCCCGGGGCAGTGCACAGCTCGACCAGCCGCTCTTGCCTCAGCACGCCGAAGCCGACGATGGGCGCAGTCGTTTCTTCGAGTTCAAGTTTGTCGGGTCCATCCAGCGCCACCAGCAGCGAGTCGTAAGCTTGTTGCCCCACCAGCCAGCGCCAATATGCATCGGTGCGTTCAAACGGTCCGTAAGCATGCTGCGCATTTTGCTGATACAAGCGCACCAGGGCGGGCATCTCGACGTGGCGCCAGCGGCGGATGCTCAGCGGCCGCGCCAAACGCGGGCTATGCTCGCCGTGCAGCCGGCCAAGCACTTCCCGCGCCTTGGCCTGCGAAAAACAATGCCGCCCGCACACCGCCCAGCCGGCGCGGCGGAAGAAACGCGGAATGCGCGTGCGCACCAATCCCAGCGCCTGCGCCTTCGGCCGCGATGCGGCGCAAGGCTTCGTTCAACAGGCGCGTGGCGAATCCCTCACCGCGAAATTCCTGCAGGGTGCTCAGCCCGTGAAAGCCGGCCACCGGCAGGGCGACGCTGCCGAAGTACATGGTGCGGTGCGTCAGGTGCAAATGTGAAAGCACACGAAAGCCGCGTTTGACCAGTAGGCGATCGGTCGGCTCATAAAACGGATCTTCGCTCTGCGCCTGAAACTCATCGCGCGATGGGGCCTGAAATACCGCCAGCAGCATGTGATACACCGCCGCATGATCGCCGCTGCGCCCCCACACCAGGCGGATTTCGTCGGACGGCGGCGACTCGGCAAATGCATCTTGTTGCACGGGGCCAACCAGCGATTCGGAAAGCTTGTGCCGCAGTGGCAATACGGGATGATTGTGCAGCGGGCGGGCTTTCGGCGGCGCGCCGATCTTCAACTCGTCGATCGCCAGCCGCTGCCTCTGCAACGATTTTTTCGAGATGCTCTTTGCCGCCGACCTGGCAATCCGCAAGCGTCCGGCGGCCGCCTTGGCAGATTTGGGACGACGGCCCGCACTGCTCGGACGCGATTGCTTATTCGCAAGAGAAGGGGCGACACGTTTCGAGATGCCTTGCCGCCGCGCCCTAGCTCGCCGTCCTGCGGTTCCTTCCGCCGAACCTCCTGCGGTTCCTACCGCCGAACCTCCCTGAGATCCAACCCGCGGTGATGCCGGGTTCATAGCGAATCCCTTCTGAAGAGTGGAACGATCCATCGCCGGCGATAACTTACACGGCCCAGAATAAATTTTCCAGGAGCTACCCGAAAAATTTTGTCAAGAGCAGCTCGGGGAAGAGCACGAAGGCGTAGCTGCGCGAGGCCAAAACGGCTTCGCCATGCAGTTTTTTCGCCAGTTCGTCGGCCGCGGAGGTCCATTGCTCCTGCAACGGCCGCATGGCAGGCTGCAGCGCTTCGTTGGCCTGGCGAATCGCGCGGCAGCGACTTCGTGCGTTTTCCGTTGTTTGCTGCGTGCCGATCCAGCGGCGTTTTTCGGCGATCCACCGGGCGGTATCGTTCGCAGCAGCGGCGTTGGCCGGTAGCTGCTCGACGAACCGTTCCGGGTGGAACTCCAATTCGCGGATTCGTTGCCGCAATTGCAGCAGGTCATCGTCGCGAGCCGGCTGGTGCGAAACCGGCAGATGCAGCGTGCCCGACGCAACCATGTAGCCGGGCGGCTGAAGTCCGAAGAAATCGGCGATCAAGCGGTCGGTGACCTGGTCGTAATTCGCGCCGCCGATGCCGTGCAAAAACAGGTCGCCCAACAGCAATCGCGCCGCCATGGTGGTGATGAGCGCCCGGGTGCGGATTCGAATGCCGCGCTCCGCCAGCGCCAACAATTGTTCGACCGCCTTCTGAGCATCACTTTCCGCAGTGATGGCCAACGAAGCTTCGATGCCCGCATGCGTGGTCAAAATCAATTCATCACCCCGCTGTCGCACAAACAACCGGTGTCGGCGAGAGTCGTCGGTCGACCAAATCCAGAAAGGCGCCTCCAACGAATCCCCCTCGATGGTCAAATCCGGCGCGGATGCGCGGGGGAGCGCAACTTATGCCGGCGCCGATATTCCGCCAATGTGGCGTTATACACTTCCCACAGCCGCGGCAACTGGGCAAGCAAATGGGCGATGAACCAGTGCATGGCCGGCAAATCGCAGACGCGGCTTTGGGGGATTTCCAGCGTTTGCAGTCCCCAGACTGCGGCCTCCAATTGATGCCGCGCTTGCGACAGGCACGCGCCCAGATTGTCAGTGACGCGCGAGCGGGCAACAGCCAGCGGCCAATACTTTTTCACAATCGGATTCGCCACCAGCGGCGCCAACTGTTGTTCCACACGCGTGCCGAACGACGAAAACAAATCGCGGTCCACAATCGTTCGCTGTTCAAACGGCTCGGTTGACGAAGCACGATCGAAGGGCACGGATTCAACACGAGGCTCTTGGATCGATCCGCCCGGCACGCGCAGCGCAACACTTTTAACTGCGTCGCTATCGATGACCAGATTGACGGCCACGGCGCCGTGTTGCGCGGCCAATTGCGCCAGCACGAAGTTCTTGTACCACACGCCGGGATGAAACATTTCCGGCTGATGGCCTGCCAGGAATACCGAAGCCGTATCGGCGGGCATCGTAAAATCGCGATAGCTGCGGGTAAATTGTAGCGCTTCGGCCAGTAGTTGCTCGCGCGCCTCGGCCGCCAACTGCGGCAGCCGCCGGCCCTGCAAATCGTAGTCGGCGGCGGCGATTTGTCGCTGGTTGGCGCGGGCCATGTCGCCGGCCAGCGACTGCGGAGGCTCGACAATTTTTCCGCCGTCCTCCCGCGGCGCAGACAGACGCGCGATCTTTGTCGACCAGTCGGACCAGCAAAATGGCGCGGCGTTATGATCCACGTCGCCTCGTGATGGCTCGTTGCCGGAAGAGACCGTTGAAGAGGGTTGGATGCTAGTTGAGCAGGCAGTCCCGCAATTCATAGGTGCGCGTCCAAGATGCTCCAAGAATTCTACTGCGCCCCCGGCCCGCAAGCACAGGGTTCGCGAAACTGCCGCGGCACCGGTCCGCGCAGCGCCGCCACGCTGCGGTCGATGACCTGACGATAATAGCGCAGCCGCGTCTGGGCATCGTCCAGCGAGCCGCCGAACGATCGGGCCTCTTCCAAATAAATCAAGGGCACGGGAAGCTCGACGATTTTAAGATTCGCTTGGGCCGCCTGCACCCACAGCTCCAGCGGCATGGCATAGCCGGTTTCCGTAATTTTCAGTTTCGCCAGCGCGCTGGCACGATATGCTTTGAAGCCGCAAAAGGCGTCGGTCAATTTCAATCCCAATCGGCAATTGATTTCGGCGGTGATTTGTTCGTTGATTTGCCGGCGCGCTTCCGGCGGGGCAGTATCCCCCGCGAAATGCTTGAGGTACCGGCTGCCCGAGACGATATCGGCGCCTTCGCACGCTGCGGCAAACTGCGGAATCATTCGCGGCTGATGTTGGCCGTCGCAATCGATGGTGACCAGCACGTCGTACTTGTTCTGCAGCGCGAATTCGAACGCGCTTTGCAGAGCCGCGCCATAGCCGCGGTTTTCCGGATGCCGCACAATGTGAATATCGTGCCGCGCTGCCAGGAGATCGGAAGTGCCGTCCTTCGAGCCATCGTCGACAACTAACACATCCTGGCTGTGCTTCAACGCCTCGTCCAACACGCCGGTCACGTGCTGGACTTCGTTGTACACGGGCAAGGCGGTGAGATAGCGGAGCGACATGATCGGGAGCCTGTGTTCCGGCAGAAACGCGATGGCAGTTGGACGAGCGGACAACTACATGGTGCAATATTTATGCCGCCGGCCATGGTATGTTAAATTCCAGGCCAACCTCTTCGTATCACGCGAGAATTCATTGTAGGTTGCCGCCTCGGAGAGTCAACAAACTGGCTGGGCGGGCCTCCGCCGCACTCGACTTAGTTAATGCCGAAGGATAATTCACGTGCTTCAACTGAAAATTGGCGTCCACCTGCCAAGCTTGTGCGTGCCGTTTCGGCAAGCTTTGACGTTGGCAGCGAAGATGGGGGTGGACGCGGTCGAAATCGATGCGCAATTGAATCTTCGGCCGCAGGAGTTATCGCAAACGGCGCTGCGCCCGTTGCGAAAATCGCTGGACGATTACCGGCTGCGCATGTGCGCCATATCGTTTCGCACGCGCCACGGCTACGGCGAGCTTGACCAGTTGGATGCCCGAGTGGTCAGAACCAAGGAAGTGATGCGGATGGCCCACGCCTTGGGCACCGCGATCGTGGTGGTGCATGTAGGACACATCCCGCCCAAGCCTGAAGGGCCGCAATGGAATTTGCTGCGGGAAGTGCTAAGCGACCTTGGTCGCCACGGCCAGCACGTCGGCGCCATGTTGGCGGCGCAAACTATGGGAGCAACCGGTGCCGATTTTGCCCGCTTGATCGCCGCACTACCGGACGGTTCGCTGGGCATCGATCTCGATCCCGGCCAATTAGTGCTAAGCGGATCCGATTCCGCGGAGGCCGTTGAATTGTTGGCGCCGCACGTACTGCACGTCCACGCAACCGACGGCGTGCGCGACCTAACGCGCAGGCAAAATATCGAAGTGCCGCTAGGGCGCGGATCGGTCGATTGGCCGGCACTTTTGGGTGCATTGGAGCAGCGCGGCTATCGAGGTTATTTCACTGTCCAGCGCGATTCGGCCAATCCTGAAGTGGAAATCGCTCAGGCCGTACAATACTTGCGATCCTTGTAAGTTATCCTGACGGCGCGCCTCGCTCAGGGAAGCAAGATCATGCGTCTGCTCGTGGCCTGCCCTCAGTGCAACCGTCAATACGACGCATCCCGGCTGTCGATCGGCCAGCGATTTCGTTGTCATTGCGGATCGGTCCTTACGGTGCACAAGCCCCTCGGCCACGATGCGGCCGTGGTGTGCGGCGCGCCCCGCGGTGAAGGGGCGCTGAAGTGCGCATACTGCGGCGCCGATTCACACTCCACGAGCGGGACCTGGACACTGTTTGCCCGCACTGTTTCACCCGCGTAAGCAATCACGCCCGATTTTGCCATTTCTGCGGCAAGCCGATTCATCCGGAAATGATCGCCGGCCGGAAATCGCAGTTCACCTGCCCGGCCTGCGGCGATGGTCATCTGCTTGTCAGCCGCGCGTGGGGCGATGTTTCGGCGTTGGAGTGTCGGCGCTGCGCCGGTTTGTGGCTCAGCAACAAGTCGTTTCGCGAATTGAGCGATCAGACGGCCGCCGAAGGCATGCACGTAGAGAATCACGACCGCTGCCAGCAGGCCCGATTGCCAGAAACCGATGTTCCGCCGCCGGTTGATGCAGCGCGCTACCGCCCCTGCCCGGTCTGTCGGCAATTGATGATCCCCCAGCAATTTGGCCGGCAGAGCGGCGTGATCGTCGACGTCTGCAAATATCACGGCGTGTGGTTCGATGCCGACGAGCTGCCGCGCATTCTCGATTGGATTCGCTGCGGCGGTCTTGCCCGGGCCAATGAAGAAGAACGCGCCCAACAACTCCAGGACGAAGAGCAACGCCGACGCATGGCCCGATTGGATGCGGCGATGGCGAATCAACACACGACAACTCTGGGCGGTCCGCGCGAATCGTTTGTCGAAGCCGCATTACTGGCTCTTTCGCGGATCCTCAGCCGCCACATCTAAAGTCGCAACCCGCGTGCCGCGCTAGATCATCGTGCACGGCTGCGCCAGCGCCTGGTTGATCACCGCTTGAATGTTGGCGCTATTGGGCTTCAGGAACCGGGCCTTCAGCCAGTCGACTACCGTGATGTGCAGGCCCAGGCCCACGATGGTGTCGCCGACCTGACCGCCGGCGCTGATGGTGTCGACGCCGATCGCTACAATCTTGTCGACGCCAGGATTGGTGGCAAACGGATCGCCCACGAACAAGCCTTGGTCGCCGTAAATCTTGTCCCCCTTGGCGGAATGCTTTACCCGCGGACTGCGGTTGTTGAACTCGTGATCGCCGAACAGGAAATCGTTGCCGCCGCGGCCGTAAATGATGTCGACGCCGTCGCCGCCGAAAATGACGTCCGTGGCGCTGCCTCCTACCAACGTGTCGGCTCCGTCGCCTCCGTCGATCAGCGACGATACCGCCGTATCATTCTCCAGATTGTCGGCGCCGGCATTGCCGAACATCTGCAGGCATTCGACGTTTTGGATCTGGAAAGGCAGGCCGGAGCCGAACGTGCCGACTTTCATCGTGTCGTTGCCGGCGGTGCCGTTCAGCCGCAGCGTATCCATGCCGCCACTCGGTTGACTGCCGCCGTCGAATTTCACCGTCAGCGTTGGGCTTGCCGGATACGCGGAGAAATTGACGATGAGCTTGTCGTTGCCCGCGCCGCTGTCCACCTCGATTGTCTCCACGGTGCCGAACGTGATGGGGTTCGGCAAGCCGCTGCGGGTGAGCGTGGTGCCGGTCAGCGTGTAAGTATTGTCGGCCGCTTGACCACCGTCGTTGAAGAACACTGTGTCTCCAGGCGGAGAGGCCGCATGAGTTCCGCCGCTGATCGTGAGATTGCCTTGAATATCGTCCAGCTTGTTGGACGTGTTGCCGACATTGAACGTGTCGTTGTCCGCGTCGCCGAAAGCCTGCACCGTGCTGCCGGTGGCCACGCTGCGAATATTCAGCGTGTCGTCGTTGGCGTCGCCGTGCAATATAACGCTGCTGCCTGTGACGTTTGAAATGAGCGTGATAATGTCGTCCCCGGCGCCGGCATTGACCGTGGTCGTGACGCCGCTGGCGGTGCCCGTGATATTGATCGTGTCACCGGCTGTGCCGGCATCCAAGTTCACCGTCTCCACGGTATCGAAGTTGATCGTGGCCAGTCCCGTGCGGGTGAAGCTGGCGGCGTTGAGCGTGTAGGTCTGAGCGCTGGCTTGGGCACTGTCGTCCAGATGCAGCGTGTCGGCGGTGGTGTGCCCCTGGCCATGGATGGTGAGCGTGCCCAGAATCCCATCCAAGAGGCCGGCACTGCCCGCGGTGATAATGTCGTCCCCGGCGCCGGCATTGACCGTGGTCGTGACGCCGCTGGCGGTGCCCGTGATATTGATCGTGTCACCGGCTGTGCCGGCATCCAAGTTCACCGTCTCCACGGTATCGAAGTTGATCGTGGCCAGTCCCGTGCGGGTGAAGCTGGCGGCGTTGAGCGTGTAGGTCTGAGCGCTGGCTTGGGCACTGTCGTCCAGATGCAGCGTGTCGGCGGTGGTGTGCCCCTGGCCATGGATGGTGAGCGTGCCCAGAATCCCATCCAAGAGGCCGGCATGCCCACGGTGATAATGTCGTCCCCGGCGCCGGCATTGACCGTGGTCGTGACGCCGCTGGCGGTGCCCGTGATATTGATCGTGTCACCGGCTGTGCCGGCATCCAAGTTCACCGTCTCCACGGTATCGAAGTTGATCGTGGCCAGTCCCGTGCGGGTGAAGCTGGCGGCGTTGAGCGTGTAGGTCTGAGCGCTGGCTTGGGCACTGTCGTCCAGATGCAGCGTGTCGGCGGTGGTGTGCCCCTGGCCATGGATGGTGAGCGTGCCCAGAATCCCATCCAAGAGGCCGGCACTGCCCGCGGTGATAATGTCGTCCCCGGCGCCGGCATTGACCGTGGTCGTGACGCCGCTGGCGGTGCCCGTGATATTGATCGTGTCACCGGCTGTGCCGGCATCCAAGTTCACCGTCTCCACGGTATCGAAGTTGATCGTGGCCAGTCCCGTGCGGGTGAAGCTGGCGGCGTTGAGCGTGTAGGTCTGAGCGCTGGCTTGGGCACTGTCGTCCAGATGCAGCGTGTCGGCGGTGGTGTGCCCCTGGCCATGGATGGTGAGCGTGCCCAGAATCCCATCCAAGAGGCCGGCGCTGCCCGCGGTGATAATGTCGTCCCCGGCGCCGGCATTGACCGTGGTCGTGACGCCGCTGGCGGTGCCCGTGATATTGATCGTGTCACCGGCTGTGCCGGCATCCAAGTTCACCGTCTCCACGGTATCGAAGTTGATCGTGGCCAGTCCCGTGCGGGTGAAGCTGGCGGCGTTGAGCGTGTAGGTCTGAGCGCTGGCTTGGGCACTGTCGTCCAGATGCAGCGTGTCGGCGGTGGTGTGCCCCTGGCCATGGATGGTGAGCGTGCCCAGAATCCCATCCAAGAGGCCGGCGCTGCCCGCGGTGATAATGTCGTCCCCGGCGCCGGCATTGACCGTGGTCGTGACGCCGCTGGCGGTGCCCGTGATATTGATCGTGTCACCGGCTGTGCCGGCATCCAAGTTCACCGTCTCCACGGTATCGAAGTTGATCGTGGCCAGTCCCGTGCGGGTGAAGCTGGCGGCGTTGAGCGTGTAGGTCTGAGCGCTGGCTTGGGCACTGTCGTCCAGATGCAGCGTGTCGGCGGTGGTGTGCCCCTGGCCATGGATGGTGAGCGTGCCCAGAATCCCATCCAAGAGGCCGGCGCTGCCCGCGGTGATAATGTCGTCCCCGGCGCCGGCATTGACCGTGGTCGTGACGCCGCTGGCGGTGCCCGT
Organism: Pirellulales bacterium; assembly: GCA_963773925.1. Taxonomy (GTDB): domain Bacteria; phylum Planctomycetota; class Planctomycetia; order Pirellulales; family JADZDJ01; genus CAVRAW01. The sequence continues at coordinate 194,780 of CAVZDC010000001.1, read as the reverse complement.
GATATTGATCGTGTCACCGGCTGTGCCGGCATCCAAGTTCACCGTCTCCACGGTATCGAAGTTGATCGTGGCCAGTCCCGTGCGGGTGAAGCTGGCGGCGTTGAGCGTGTAGGTCTGAGCGCTGGCTTGGGCACTGTCGTCCAGATGCAGCGTGTCGGCGGTGGTGTGCCCCTGGCCATGGATGGTGAGCGTGCCCAGAATCCCATCCAAGAGGCCGGCGCTGCCCGCGGTGATAATGTCGTCCCCGGCGCCGGCATTGACCGTGGTCGTGACGCCGCTGGCGGTGCCCGTGATATTGATCGTGTCACCGGCTGTGCCGGCATCCAAGTTCACCGTCTCCACGGTATCGAAGTTGATCGTGGCCAGTCCCGTGCGGGTGAAGCTGGCGGCGTTGAGCGTGTAGGTCTGAGCGCTGGCTTGGGCACTGTCGTCCAGATGCAGCGTGTCGGCGGTGGTGTGCCCCTGGCCATGGATGGTGAGCGTGCCCAGAATCCCATCCAAGAGGCCGGCGCTGCCCGCGGTGATAATGTCGTCCCCGGCGCCGGCATTGACCGTGGTCGTGACGCCGCTGGCGGTGCCCGTGATATTGATCGTGTCACCGGCTGTGCCGGCATCCAAGTTCACCGTCTCCACGGTATCGAAGTTGATCGTGGCCAGTCCCGTGCGGGTGAAGCTGGCGGCGTTGAGCGTGTAGGTCTGAGCGCTGGCTTGGGCACTGTCGTCCAGATGCAGCGTGTCGGCGGTGGTGTGCCCCTGGCCATGGATGGTGAGCGTGCCCAGAATCCCATCCAAGAGGCCGGCGCTGCCCGCGGTGATAATGTCGTCCCCGGCGCCGGCATTGACCGTGGTCGTGACGCCGCTGGCGGTGCCCGTGATATTGATCGTGTCACCGGCTGTGCCGGCATCCAAGTTCACCGTCTCCACGGTATCGAAGTTGATCGTGGCCAGTCCCGTGCGGGTGAAGCTGGCGGCGTTGAGCGTGTAGGTCTGAGCGCTGGCTTGGGCACTGTCGTCCAGATGCAGCGTGTCGGCGGTGGTGTGCCCCTGGCCATGGATGGTGAGCGTGCCCAGAATCCCATCCAAGAGGCCGGCGCTGCCCACGGTGATAATGTCGTCCCCGGCGCCGGCATTGACCGTGGTCGTGACGCCGCTGGCGGTGCCCGTGATATTGATCGTGTCACCGGCTGTGCCGGCATCCAAGTTCACCGTCTCCACGGTATCGAAGTTGATCGTGGCCAGTCCCGTGCGGGTGAAGCTGGCGGCGTTGAGCGTGTAGGTCTGAGCGCTGGCTTGGGCACTGTCGTCCAGATGCAGCGTGTCGGCGGTGGTGTGCCCCTGGCCATGGATGGTGAGCGTGCCCAGAATCCCATCCAAGAGGCCGGCGCTGCCCACGGTGATAATGTCGTCCCCGGCGCCGGCATTGACCGTGGTCGTGACGCCGCTGGCGGTGCCCGTGATATTGATCGTGTCACCGGCTGTGCCGGCATCCAAGTTCACCGTCTCCACGGTATCGAAGTTGATCGTGGCCAGTCCCGTGCGGGTGAAGCTGGCGGCGTTGAGCGTGTAGGTCTGAGCGCTGGCTTGGGCACTGTCGTCCAGATGCAGCGTGTCGGCGGTGGTGTGCCCCTGGCCATGGATGGTGAGCGTGCCCAGAATCCCATCCAAGAGGCCGGCGCTGCCCACGGTGATAATGTCGTCCCCGGCGCCGGCATTGACCGTGGTCGTGACGCCGCTGGCGGTGCCCGTGATATTGATCGTGTCACCGGCTGTGCCGGCATCCAAGTTCACCGTCTCCACGGTATCGAAGTTGATCGTGGCCAGTCCCGTGCGGGTGAAGCTGGCGGCGTTGAGCGTGTAGGTCTGAGCGCTGGCTTGGGCACTGTCGTCCAGATGCAGCGTGTCGGCGGTGGTGTGCCCCTGGCCATGGATGGTGAGCGTGCCCAGAATCCCATCCAAGAGGCCGGCGCTGCCCACGGTGATAATGTCGTCCCCGGCGCCGGCATTGACCGTGGTCGTGACGCCGCTGGCGGTGCCCGTGATATTGATCGTGTCGGATCCAGTAGTCGCGCTTCCATCAACGATCAGATTCGAAATGGCGCTATAGTTGAGCGTGGCCTCGCCGCCGGAGCGCGTGACCTGCGTGCTGCTGACGCCGATCGTTTCGCCGGCAGTGACGCTCGTGGTATCCGTCAGCGTATCGCCGGCGCCGGTGCCACTGACATAAAGGGCCTCGATGCCGGAGTAGTCAATCGTCGGTTCACCGCCGTCGCGAGTAATCTGCGTGTCGCTCACGCCGATTTGCTCCGGACCAGCGGCAGTCGTCGAACTGTCAAGTTCATCGGATCCACTACCACCCGTGTCGGTTACGTTCACGGAGGCCGCCGCCAAGAAACTGTTTTGATCGAGAATGTACTGATCGTTTCCATCTCCAGCGTCGAGGGAGACAGACATCAGCGCCGAATAGTCGGTTTGAGTGATGGCGGTCAGATCGATGACATTGTCGAAGTTGCCCGTGGCCGTGAGAATGATGCTGGTCACCGAGGAGGTTGTTACCGGGCCTGCGATGGCACTGCCGTTGATGGTCACATTGCCGGTATCGGCGCCGATCGCCACATTGTCGGCATCGTCGATGGCAATGGTCAGCACCCCCAGCGTGAAAGTGGGAGTGATGGTCAGCAATCGCCGGTCTTCGAGCGATTCGAACGAGAACGGTCGTTGTGATTGGGCGCGCAGCCGCTGCTCCATTCGCTGCGCACGCACCGGACCAAATACACGCCGACCCCACCGAGTCCAAGTCAACATGCCGCGCCCTCTCCACCGCCCACCGGCGGGCTAGGCGCCTGTGGGATAGCGAGTTAACCGGCGCAGCCGCTATGGCACCCCTTTACGCCGGGTGTGTGACCGGTGGTTTCCGCCCTGGTCGACACCCCAGCCATTCGCGCCGCGGCAATGGGCCGCCCGACGCTAAATCCCCGTGGTGTCAATCTTTAGATGGATTAGGAAACCTAATCCGTAGAGCCTAATTGACCCGGCGGAAGATTGCAAGGGTTTTGCGAGAATTGGCCCCGTCCCAGGCAATTCCGCACGCGTCGCTCGAGGTTCGCGCTCCTATGCCGTCATCGGCGGGCTGTCGGCGGCAACAAATCTTCAGCTGCTCCGCTCGAACTTTCACGGCGGCGCAGCTGCCGCGCTGGCAACCACCGGTTCTTCCCGCAGCAAATCCAGCTTGCCGGCCATCAGGTTGGCCACCGGTTTGGTGAGCGGATGGCGGTCGCAAGCAATGCGGATGATCGAGGTGATGGGCACTGCCAGAAACGCGCCTACGAAGCCCCATAACATGCCCCAAAAGATCAGGGAGATCAGAATTACCACCGGATGCAGTTTCATCGATTCGCCCATCATCTTCGGCTGGATGAAATTGCCGATAATGAACTGAAAAATGCCCGGAATAGCGATGGCCATGATGGCCGTTGCCAGGCTGTACTGGGTCGACAAGAATACGATCGGCGCCGGCAGTAAAGTGGCGATGAACGAGCCAACCTGCGGAATGAAATTCAGCAAAAACGTGAGCAATCCGAACAGCACCGCCAATTGCACCCCCAGCAGCGAGAGCACCAATCCGACGAAGGCGCCGCTGACGCCGCACAACAGCACCATGGTGAGAATGTAAGCGCGAATGCGCGATTCCATTTCTCCCCAAGCGCCGCCAATCGGCCGGTCGCGCTTCACGCTGCTCAGCAGTAAGAAGAACAGGAAAAGCAGCACGAGAAAAGTTTGCGAGATGATGCCCCACACCGCGTTGGTGATTTTTAGCAGGGTCGACTGGACCGCTCCCGGCGGAATATCGGTGATCAGGCTTTCCAGCCAGGGCAGCTTTTTCGCAATCCAGTCGAGCTTCTTTTTGATTTCTTCCTGGTATTCATTGGAATTGGTCAACACCTGGTTGATGGAAATCGACACCAGCCTGCTCACCGCCAACAGGACCAATAGGGCAAGCAGTAGCGCGACGCACACGGCAATCGTTCGCGGCAGCCGCGCGTGCACCTCCAATGCGTCGACCAGCGGCATCAGCGCGAACGCCAAAAATACCGCTACCACAAAGGGAATCATCACCGGCTGCAGCCACCAAATTGCAAACGCAACCGCCACCACCGTGAGCACCGCCAAGCAGACGGTCTGCACGTGCAGCTCGGCCCGAATCGGCGGTTCCACTGGGGCTGGCATCCGCAAGCGCTGTCCAAAGCACCGAGAGAACGTACCGGCGGCAACAACTTCGCCGGACAACTGGCCGAAAGGCCGATCAGAGTGTACCGCGAACCCAGGGGAACGACTAGCGGCAGCGGCGTCCTCGGCCGAACGACGTGGCCGATTACGGGTTGGCCGGAACGTTGCCGGGCGATTCCGGTTGGGCTGCCGGTCGGGCGGCGGCGGCCGGCTTCGGCTTTGCCGGCGCGTAAAGCAGCGGCTCTGCTCGCTGTGCCTCGTGCAGGCACTGGATCAGTCCGGTGTCGGTGTACAGCAACAACCGATCGGTTTGATCGTTCACCAGCGATTTCAATTCCCGCGGAAGCTGCATGGCGTCGAGCCTTGTGCCGGTTTTGGCGTCGTTGATCACTAGCCAGCCGAACCGGTCGAAGCTGTAAACCCGATCCGGAGTGGCCGACGCGAAGCGTGCCGGGTCCGGTGTGAACCATTGTTGCTGCCCGGTATCTGACCGCAGCGAAAACATGCCGCCATCCACGGGCAACACGTACACCGCCGAGCCAATGGCGACGGGTTTGCGGCGAATAGGCGAGCCGGCGGCGAATTCCCAAACTTCGGTGCCGCGCAGCGCATCGTAGCCGAAGGCAAAGCCCGATTCCGTTCCCACGTACAAATACGGCGCAAACGTTTCCACGCCGGTGCTGGTGCCGCCGGGCACGCGCACGCTGAAATCGATGCCGATTTCCGCGAACTGATGGCCGCGCAGCTTGCTGGTATCCGTCGCCCACACGAACGTTTCGCCGTACGCTGCCGGGAATCCGACCACGCGGCCTCCCGAGGCGAGGTACTGCGGATACAAAACTTTCTCGGCAGGAATATCCAGCGGATAAACTTCAATCGGCCCCAGCGCCAGCGGCACTGCCACGTGCTTTTCGCTCAGCACCGCGCAGGCGCTCCGGCACGCCGGTCAGTTCCCGGCGGAAAATAATGGCGCCACTCGTTCGATCCAACACCGAGAGCGTGGCCCCGTTGACCACCGCCACGTACGCCGAGTTGGCGCCGGCGGCTAACGTTTGAAATCGCCGATCGCCGGCCTGATACGACCAGCGGAGCAATCCGCTTTCCGAATCGAACACATGCAACATCGCTTCATCCGTTACAGCCAGCAACAGGCCCGACTGCAGTGAGATGGAAGTGATTTTCGATCGCGCAGGATCCAGCGGAACCTGTGCAAACCACGCCCGTTTCAGGCCATGTAGTTCGGCCTGCCAGCGCGGAATGAGCGAAACACTGTACCATTGAGCCGGCACCGTGGCGACGGCCAGCAGTTGCAGTAGTCCTGCGAGTGCAAAAACCACCAGTGCGCACATGATTTTTCTCAACTTTGGAGAGCGTAACATCGGGCGGTCGTTCCGGCGTGTTCAATGATAATCAGCCCGCGGCAGCCAAAACAACATTCCGAAGTGAGGTTTTGTGGACCTGTTTGGGCGGCTAGACCAAGGCGGCGGCACTTCCTAAGCTTGCAGCAGCATGCCCTTTGCGTGGCTTCGACGGCCTTCCTGGCGATCTACCTTTGAAATCGTGCCGATCCAACATGACTTTGCCCGCAGCCATTTCCGAACAGGTTCCGCTGCAGGAGATCTTGGGATATCTGAATTTCTCGTCCGGCGCAACCGACCCAAAATTCCTGCGGCACTTGAACCAGTTGTGGCAAGGGCTGGATACGGCCGACGTGCCGGCGGACCAGGTATGCCAGGTCGCCCACCGGCTGCTCGCCGAAAAGCTCGACTTGTTGTCGCGCGAGAGCCCCACGTTTCGCAATTCGGCACAAGCCCGGGAGGTGCTGCGGCGCCTGTTCGACGAGCTCTTGCCGGCGTATCGCAAACATCACCACGATCTGCTGTTTCACCAAACCGACGCGGCACTGTGGCAGCCGCTGTTCATTGGTCGGGCGGTCGAAGCCGTGCTAGCCGAAGGCGCACCGTGGGAACAGTCGCGGCGAATCGTTGCAGGCGCGGTTGCGCAGTTGAACGACTATTTCGGCTATCGCCCGATTGCGGTGCTGGAAACTCACAAGCACGAACCGTATCCGCACGAACGAGTGCGTCCTGTGCCGCTGTATCATTGCCGGCGCCGGAGTGGCGCCTGGAAAATATCACGATCTGATCGAGCAAACGCTGGACATCTTGCGCGCGACCGATGCCGATTTGCTCACCGCGGCCTGGTTCGACCCCGACTTGGTGGAAGAATTGGCGTACGATCCCCGCGCCTACGATTTCAATCATCCGGTCAATCGCCGTCCCAACTATCACTTTGGCGGGTGGGATTTGCACCACATCGATAACGGAGGTCGATACCGGCGATTCGTAATTCAGCAATGCACGCTCGACGCCGTGCAGGCGCGCATCGAAAAAACTCGTGACGTGCCGTGCGATCAATTGCTGTTCGAAGCCGGCGCCGTTCTGGCCGGCACCATCCTGATGGCGTCGGGCACCAGCGGCAGCGGTCCGGATACGCACGATTCTTCGGTTTCATTGGCCACACTTCTGCCGCACATCGCCCGCTATCGCGACGAATTTTACGACCGCTTGATTGCCAAAGTGCCCGGCGAGCACGGCCAGCGGTTGCAGGCGGAGGCGGAAGCGCGGCGGCAGCCGTTCGCCATCGCTCGCCAGCATTTGAACGCCGAACTGGCCCGCTTGCGCGCTTTGCAATTGCAGCACGTCCAACTGGCGCTGCTGTTCGCCCGATTGGGATTCAGCGACGCCGCGCAGCACCAGGCCAGCATCGTGCCCGCCGCATCCGCGCGGATGATCTGTCAAATGCAATGCCTGCTGACATCCGGCCATCGCCTGGCCGATCGCGGCAACCTGGCCGAAGGTTTCGCCGTGATTGCGCAAGTGGAAGATTTGCTACGACGCGCGATCGATTGCGGCGCGATGATCGATCCCTGGAACATCCTCGGCTTCGGCGGGCAATACAGTTTGTTTCCATCGGTAGAGAACAGCATTCCCGATCCGCGCGTGGATGAATTGATCGACCTGATCGAACAAATCTTCGCATTATATTCGCGGTTGTGGCACCAGGCGGCGACGGCCGAGGACGCGGTGCTATTGGATCTTCTGCCCGCCGCATTTCGCAAACTCACTCTGTGGTGGGACAAATTCGCCACCAGCACCGTCGAGGACATCCGGCACGTCTCCGGCGCCGAGGCGCACGACGCCGCGGGGCGCGTTGCCCACTCGCTGGCCGCCTGGCAGAATGCGGGCGAGGCCGCTGGAAGGCTTTCGTTCTGGAAAGCCCATGCCGAAAAATTCGAATCGCCGCAAGCGTACAGCCGGGTTGTGGAAGTGTTGCTGGACAAGCCCGACCTCCAGGCCGCCATGGCCCTGCTGATGCACTGGCTCAGTCAGGCGGAAACGATTGGGCTGGAAGAAGGGCGTCAGAGCTTCTACATGCTGGCGGTGCGCTGGCTGCAAACGGCGCTAGGCAGGAGCACGCAAGGTTGCCGCGCCGCCGATCCGGCGCTGGTGCTCAAATTTTTCGATTATCTCGAAGCCAACGCCGACGTGTACTGGGAAGTGCCGCAGTGGCAGCCAGGCGAATTTGCCGGTGGCGGCGAGCGTGCCTCGCAGGACCAGTCGATTTCGGCCGGCGGACGCGACGCAGATGACGCCGACCCCGAAGCAGAAGCAGACGACGAAGGGCTGTTCAGCGCCGCCTACGAAAATATGGTCTATCGCGATAGCACCGCCGATGGCACCGAGGCCGACATGCTCGAGGGCCCCGGTTACGGCGAACCTAGCAACGACGAGCTGGACCGAGCCGCCCGGCGTCTTTCGGGCCGACTGGCATTTTTGGCAATGTTGGCGAATTTGTGGAAATCTGCGGCGCTAGCCCGTACAAAAATATCAGGCATCGCCCTCGCTCGAAATCGCCAGTTCAATGGCTGGAGTGCACGAGCGAAAATCGGCGGAAACTGCTCGAGTTGGCCGCCGCCATCCAACGGCATCCCCTCAAGGCAAATTCCGCCAGTTATGAAGCCTTGTTGGAATACGACCGCTTGCGGATCATGCGCGAAGCCTTATTGGAAAAGGTGGTCGCCACGATCGTCGCCACTTCCGAGGCCGAATCGATTTTGAGACGTTGCTGACAGGCGCACAGCCGACGATGGCTTTTCTCAAAACGGCCCTTTGGCGGGCCGTGCTGGGAGGCGATGCCGACGCGGTGCGGTCGCAATGGCCCGGTTTTTTGGCCGGCATTGCCCAACACTCGCTGCTCTACGTGCCGCTGGCGCACGGCGGAGATGCCACCAAAATCGCCGCGGCCCGCAGCGTGCAGCAAACTTTTCGCGAACTGCTGGCGCGGTTGCCGCGGCTGGGTCTGCTGCGCGAAACGTGCCAGCTGTTGCGCACGGCTCGCATGATGGAAAAAAATCACCCGCAAGGCGCAGGCGCCGTGACCGAATTCGATCGTTTGTTCGAAATCGGCTACAAGTCGATCGTCGAAAGCCTGGTCGAATCGTCGCACCGCGAGCCCGCCGCCGACGCCCAGTTGATCGATTGCCTGCAGCAGGTAACCGAATCGCTCCTGTCCGATTGGCTGTCGCACAGCAACACGCTGCGCATCTCCGTGCTGGAACGGATCAATACACCCAAAGCGTGGCAAGAGCTGGTCAAGTTCATCGAGCGCTACGGCCACGATCTGTTTACGCAACCATTCTTTCATCTGGGCAACCTGCGGGCGATCTTGCATCAGGGAGTTGACAATTGGCTCGCACGTTTATCGGACGATGAGGAATCGGCTGAGCAATTCCGGCTGCTGGCGGAGTTAGACAACGGGCTATCGCGTTCGGAAGCGAAGAAGCATCTCTCCCTGATCATCGAAGCCGTTGTGGAGAACTATGGCGAGTACCGCGATTACAACGCCACCACCACCCAATCCGACCGCGGCGAAATGCTGTACACTCTGTTGGATTTCCTGCGCGTGAAGGTGGGCTATGAACGCATCCATTGGAATTTGCGCCCGGCGATTATGGCCCACGAGGTGCTGGTGCGCCGCGGTTGCCACGGGGCGGCGGAAATTTGGCGCCGCGCCATGGCCCAGCGCACCGCCGACGCGGCCGACCAGCAACTGGCGCGCCTGGCCGAATTGCAAAACAAATACGCGATGCGATTGCCCACCATCGCCGATCGCCTTTCGGAACGATTCGTCCGGCCGCTGGTAATCGACCGGGTGCGGGCCCTGGTCGCCCCTGCCGCCGAGGAAGCTCGGCGCGATCTAGCGCCAAACGCCTTGGCACTGTTGGAGCAGGAAGCCGGCGAGCTGGCGGAAGAACCCTGCGGCGCAGGGCTCGATCTGCCCGACTGGCTGGAATTGCTTGAAGACGAAGTGGAGAAGGTGACCGACTGCACGCGCGGATGGGACGTGACGGCGGCAAACGACGCGCTGGGCGATTTACCGTGGCGCGCTGAGCTGGGACGAAATTCAATCGCAACTCTCCGACTGGGATGCTCCTCCCGACGGAAAATAATAGCAGCACGTCAAGCTGTATTCCGGCCGCAGCTTGCAGATCCGCCGCCGCTGTGGCATATTACGCGGTAATGAACTGCTGTACATGAATTGTACCGCAGGCCATGTGCTGACGACGCCCGATCAGGATCCGAGCAAGCGAGTGCTCTCATGAATGGATTGCTCTTATTTGGCGCGCTTATTCTTGGCGGCGCTGCGGGGGCTTTTGCCATCTGGTCGTTGTTGCGAACGAAAACCGCGGTGCTCCAGGCCGCACTGCAACAGGAGCGCCAGCAGGAACAACAGCTCAAAGATGCCTTCAAATCCCTCGCCGCCGACGCTCTTAATTCCAACAATCAATCGTTTCTCGATTTGGCGAAAACCGCATTCAAGGCCGAACAGGAAACCGCCAAGGGCAGCTTCGGCGAACTTGTCACTCCCGTCAAAACGGCCCTCACGAACGTCGAGAAGAAAATTCAAGATTTGGAAGTCGCGCGACAAGGCGCCTATTCCGGCTTGCTGACCGAAGTGAAAACGCTGCAGGAATCCGAGCGGCTGTTGCGCAGTGAAACCGCCAATTTGGTGAGCGCATTACGCTCGCCCACCGTGCCGCGGTCGCTGGGGCGAAATGCAACTCCGCCGCGTGGTGGAAATTGCCGGCATGCTCGATCACTGCGATTTCTTCGAGCAAGTTAGCACTCCAACCGCCGACGGCCGCGTGCAGCCCGATATGGTGGTCTGCCTGCCGGGAAATCGCAAAATTGTGGTCGACGCCAAAGTGCCGTTGGCGGCGTTTTTGCAAGCCGTCGATGCGCCGGACGAGGAAGCCCGCCGCGGGCGCATGAAGGAGCACGCCCGGCTGCTGATGGATCACGTCAAGCGGCTGCAGGGGAAGGAGTACTGGAATCAGTTTGATCAATCGCCGGATTTCGTCGTGATGTTTTTGCCGGGCGAAGCCTTCTTCAGCGCCGCCCAGGAACAAGAACCGCAACTGATCGAAATGGGGTGGGAACATCGGGTCGTAATTGCCACGCCTTCCACGCTCATCACCTTGTTGCGGACTGTGGCGCTGGGCTGGCGGCAGGAGAAGTTGGCGCAAAACGCGCAGGAGATCAGCGAGTTGGGCAAACAGCTTTACGACCGATTGTTTAACTTGACCGACCACATTCGCCGATTGGGGAAAAGCCTGCAGACGTCCGTGAAAACGTACAACGAGGCGGTGGGCACGTTCGAATCCAGAGTTCTGGTGAGTGCCAGGAAATTTCGCGAACTGGGGGCCGCTTCGACCGGCGACGAGATCGAACAGCTCGAACCCTTGGAAATCATGGCGCGCGAATTTCAACGGTTGGAATACGCTTCCGACCCTGTTGACGGCACGGAATCTGCCGTGCCAAGCCGCCCTTGACCCGTGGCGGCGCCATCTTTACCCTCTCGCGGTTTGTCGCTCCTGCGGATGCAGTGCTAGCACGCTTCCGATCTGCATGGCCAATAGCTAACGGCTAATTGCTAACAGCTCATTCCCCGGATGAAAGGATTCGTCCATGGATCACCACGATAATGCCTCGCACGACTCCAACCTTTCTGCAAAGCCGCCGCAAGGCGTGCCACTATTGGATGTGAAGCGGCAATACCAACCGCTGCGCGAGAAACTGATTGCCGCCGTCACCCGCGTGTGCGATTCGGGCCGCTATATTTTGGGTCCGGAGTGCGAAGAGTTGGAAGGAGCCGTGGCGCACTACACCGGCGCACGCCACGCCATCGCCTGTGCCTCCGGCAGCGATGCCTTGCTTTTGGCGCTAATGGCCTTGGATGTCGGCCGCGGCGATGAAGTCGTTTGCCCCAGCTACACGTTTTTCGCCACCGCCAGCGCCATTTGGCGCTTGGGCGCGAAGCCTGTGTTCGTCGATATCGAACCGGGCACGTTCAATCTCGACCCCGACAAAGTCGAAGCGCTCATCTGGCAGCGCACCAAGGCCATCATCCCCGTGCATTTGTTCGGCCAGTGCGCAGCCATGGACGAAATCGGCCGCATCGCCGCCAGGCACAATCTGCCAATCATCGAAGATGCTTGCCAATCGATCGGCGCGGAATACGCCGGCCGCAGTGCCGGCACGCTCGGTGACGTCGGCTGCTTCAGTTTTTATCCCACTAAAAACCTCGGCGGCATGGGGGATGGCGGCTTGCTCACGACCGATCGCGATGATCTAGCCGCCAAGCTGAAATTGTTGCGCGTTCACGGCATGGAGCCGCGGTACTATCATCAGGTGGTGGGCTTGAACAGCAGGCTCGATACGCTGCAGGCGGCGGTGCTCAACGTCAAGCTGCCGCATCTGGTCGGCTGGGCTCGCCAGCGACAAGCCAACGCCCAGCGCTATCACACTTTATTCGCCGCAGCCGGACTGGATAAGATCCTCACGCTGCCGAAAACCACGCGCGCCGCCACGCACGTGTGGAACCAGTACGTAATCCGCGTACCCGACGGCCACCGCGACGCCGTGCGAAACCACTTGACCACAAACCGCATCGGCAGCGAAATCTATTACCCCGTGCCGCTGCACGAGCAACAATGCTTCGCCACGCTCGGCTATCAGCTTGGCAGCCTGCCGGAAACCGAACGCGCGGCCCGCGAAACCCTGGCCCTGCCGATCTTCCCCGAACTTACCGCGGCCGAGCAGCAAATTGTCGTCAGCGCAATTGCCGAGTTCTTCAGTGCGGCAACTACGCGCCCTGCAAGCCCGTCCGCTGTCGCCCGGCCCAAATTTTTACAGGCCAAGCAGTCCGGCGTTAAGAATTAGTGCCGAGCAGCGGTTTGAGTAAGCGCCCGGTGTGATTGTCTGCTAGTGCCGCCACATCTTCCGGGGTGCCTTCGGCCACGATGCGGCCGCCGGCTTCGCCCCCTTCGGGGCCCAGGTCGATGATCCAATCGGCCGATTTGATTACGTCCAAATTGTGCTCGATCACCATCACGGTGTTGCCCAAATCGACTAATCGCGAAAGCACTTCGAGGAGCTTCCGCACGTCGTCGAAGTGCAGACCCGTGGTCGGCTCGTCGAGTAAATACAGCGTGCTGCCTGTTTCCACGCGGCTCAATTCGGCCGCCAACTTCACGCGCTGGGCTTCGCCGCCGGAAAGCGTCATCGCAGATTGCCCCAGCGTCAGATATCCCAACCCAACTTCCTGCAGGCTTTTGACCAATCGAGCGATGATCGGGAAGTTCTCGAACACCGCTGCGGCATCGTCGATTCGCAAACCCAGCACGTCGGCAATCGACAATCCCTTGTAGCGCACCTCTAGCGTCTGCTGGTTGAATCGCCTGCCTTCGCACACCGGGCAAGTGACGTACAGATCGGGCAAGAACTGCATCTCGATCTTCTTTACGCCGTGGCCTTGGCACTCTTCGCAGCGGCCCCCTTTGATGTTGAAGCTGAAACGGCCCGATTTGTAACCTAGTTGCTTGGCCTCACGGGTGCCGGCGAACACTTTGCGCACCTCGTCGAAGATGCCCACATACGTCGCCGGGTTGCTGCGCGGCGAACGGCCGATGGGCGATTGATCGATCACCACAATCTTGTCGATCTGATTCACGCCCCGCAGGCTGGTATGCGGTCCCGGCTTCGGTCCCTGCGCCGTTCAACCGTCGCACCAGTGCCCGGGCCAGCGTTTCGTTGACCAGCGAGCTTTTGCCCGAACCGCTCACACCCGTAATGCAGGTGAACACCCCCAGCGGAAACCGGACATCGACGCTCTGCAAGTTGTTCGTCGTCACCCCTTCGAGCGTGATGGAGCGGGTCTTGGTAATTTTGCGCCGCTCGCTAGGCACCGGAATCGATTGCGCCCGGAAAGATAACGCCCCGTGATCGATTTCGCATCGGCGCTGACCGCCGCTGGCGAACCTTCCGAGACGATCAACCCGCCGTGCGCCCCGGCTCCCGGCCCCATGTCCACTAAGTGATCTGCTTGCCGCATCATGTCGGCATCGTGCTCGACCACCAGCACGGTGTTCCCCAGCGATTGCAAATCGCGCAGCGCCCCGATCAGCCGCTGGTTATCGCGCGGATGCAGCCCGATCGAAGGTTCATCGAGCACGTAGCAAGTGCCGACCAGTCCGGAGCCGATGCCGGTGGCCAGCCGCACGCGCTGCAATTCGCCGCCGCTGAGCGTGTCGGCCGGTCGATCGAGCGTAAGATAACTGAGCCCGACTTTGTCGAGAAACTCTAGGCGGCTGGTGATTTCCGTCCCTAGCGGCTCGTAGATGGGCCGATCCTCTTTGGCCACTTTGATTGCCGCGAAAAACTCGCGCGCCTTCGCCACCGCCAGCGCCGCGATCTCATGGATTGCCTTGTCGCCGAATTTCACGCTGCGGGCCTCCGGCCGAACCCGCGCCGCCGCAGGCCGCGCACACAATCTGGCTGCGAAAGCCCGCCAACCGCTCCAAGTCGGCCGGTTTGATGGCCGTTGCGAACTGCTTTTCCAAAATTGTCAGCAATCCCAGGAACTGCTTCCCATCGCCGCTCAAAAACTTCTCTCGCACTGCCGGCTTCCATTGGGCAAACGGCGTTTCCCATTTCAAATCATTGCCCGCGAGAAACGGTTCCAATGCCGCTCGATGTTGCTTCGCCTGAGCTGCAGTGTCGGCCTTCCACGGCAGCGCAAGTCCCTCGGCCAGTGACAAAGTTTCATCACCCAGAATCAATTCGGGATCGAATTCCTCGCGCGAACCCAACCCTTCGCACGCCGGACACGCTCCGTACGGGCTGTTGAAGCTGAACGTGCGCGGCTCCAACTCCTCGTAATTGATTTTGCAATTCGGGCAGGCATACAGCGTGCTGAACACCCGATCGCGCCATTGGCCCGCGTCCGGCTGATCCGGATCGCGCACTTGATAGGCCACCAGCACCGCCCCTTCGCCATGCGTGATGGCCAGGTTGAGCGATTCAGCCAGCCGCTCCTCGATCCCTTCGCGAATCACAATGCGATCGACCACCGCCTCGATCGTGTGGTTTTTTCGCGGCTCCAGCGCCGGTGGTTCGCCGCCAACGTCGATCACTTCGCCATCCACACGGCCTCGCTGAAAGCCGGCCTTCCGGATCGTCTCAAACACATCTTTGTGCTGCCCTTTGCGACCGCGCACCATCGGGGCCAGAATCATGGCCTTCGTGCCCGACGGAAGCTGCATTAGCTCGGCCTGAATTTCCTCGGCCGATTGCTGCCGGATGGGTGTGCCGCACTCGTAGCAATAGGCCGTGCCCAACCGTGCCATCAAGAGCCGCAGATAGTCGTAGATTTCCGTGACGGTGGCAACGGTGCTGCGCGGATTGGCGCTGCCGGAGCGTTGATCGATGGAAATTGTCGGTTGCAGGCCTTCGATCAGGTCGACGTCGGGCCGCTCCATCTGATGCAGGAACTGCCGGGCATAGGTCGACAGGCTCTCGATATACTGCCGCTGTCCCTCGGCGAAAATCGTGTCCAGCGCCAACGAGCTTTTGCCCGATCCACTGGGTCCCGTGATCACCACCAGCTTATCGCGGGGAATATCGACGTCGATGTTCTGGAGATTGTGGACCCGCGCCCCCCGCACGTGGATGAACTCGCCGTTGGCGGCCGCCTTGCTCGGCGCACCGTTTCCCTTGGCCTTTCCACGCTGCCCGGCACTGTTGGTACGCTGAATATCCACAGGCTGCTCCAGGGAGCAATTTCGGCAATATCCCAAACTATTTAGCCTACTTCGCAATTGCCCAGACGTACAGGGCGAGATGAACGGGATGCCGATTGACCAGCGTGCGACAATCGTCACAATGACAAACGAAAGTGCCCCGCATTCGAGAGGTTACGATGCCCAAGTTCGCTGTAATTCTAGCCGCCGCGGGCAAGAGCAGCCGCTTCAAGGATAAAAACTTCAAGAAGCCCTTTGCGCCTTTGGAAGGGCGCGGAGTGTGGCTGCACTCCGCCGAAAAATTCTTGGCGCGTGACGATGTGGCGCAACTTATCCTGGTGATCTCTGCCGACGACAAGGAATATTTTCAAAACAAGTTCGCGGGAAACGCCGCGATCCTGGGCGTGGACGTGGTCGAAGGGGGCGCGGAACGTGCCGAGTCGGTACAAAAGGCATTAGAAAAACTGAAGCCGGAGATCGAATTCATCGCCGTGCACGACGCTGCCCGCCCATGCATCGCCAACATCTGGGTCGACGAAATCTTTGCCGCCGCGGAGAAATCGGGCGCTGCCATTCCGGCAATTCCCGTGGGGAATACCTTGAAGCGCATCGCCGGTGGCGTAATTACTGAAACCGTCTCGCGCGACGGCTTGTGGGAAGCCCAAACGCCACAAGTCTTTCGCAAAGAGGTGCTGCTGAAAGCCTACGCCCAACGCGGCGGGTTTAATGCGACCGACGATGCCCAGCTCGTCGAGCGCTCGGGACATAAAGTGAGTATCGTCCCTGGCTCGTCGATGAACATCAAAATCACCACCCGCGAAGATCTGCGCCTGGCCGAGCAAGCCACGAAAGCGCTCCCCAAGCCGAAGCTCGCGAACCCGGCGCACCCGTTTGCCGCCGACGATTTCTGGCGGTAGCCGACCAATATTCTCGCATGCACGATATTATTGCAGAACTCACATGGCGCGGGTTGATCCATCAGACCACCGAGCCTGCGCCGCAACTGGCCGCCTGGCTCAACGAGAAGCCGCGCACGGTTTACGCCGGGTTCGATCCCACGGCCGACAGCCTGCATGTGGGCCACTTGATGCCGCTGCTGATGCTGCGGCGCTTTCAAAAGGCCGGCCACAAGCCGATTGCGCTGGTCGGCGGCGCTACGGGCATGATCGGCGATCCCAGCGGCAAAAGCGACGAACGCAATCTGCTCTCGCCGGAGCAGTTGCAGCAAAACATCCTTGGCGTGCTGCCGCAGATGCGCCAGTTTCTTGATTTCGATGCGTCCGCCAACCCCGCGATCCTTGTGAACAACATGGATTGGATCGGCCCGTTCAGCTATCTCGAATTTCTGCGCGACGTCGGTAAGCATTTTCCCGTGAACGTAATGCTGACAAAAGATTCAGTGAAAGGGCGGCTCGAAAGTGAAAGTGGCATCAGCTACACCGAATTCAGCTACATGCTGGTGATGGCCTACGATTTTGCCCATTTGCACAAGCATCATGGCTGCGAAATGCAAATCGGCGGCAGCGACCAGTGGGGCAACATTACGGCCGGCATCGATCTCGCGCGGCGGATGAGCAGCGCCCATCTCTATGGCCTCACCAATCCGCTCTTGCTGAAAAGCGATGGCAGCAAGATGGGCAAAACCGAAACCGGCGCCCTATGGTTATCTCCAGATCGCACCAGCCCGTACCAGTTCTATCAGTACTGGATCAACGTCGATGACGCCGATGCCGGCAAATGCCTGCGATATCTCACGGAACTGCCGCGCGAAGAGATCGAAGCTCTCGATGCCGCCCGTGCAAAGGATCCTGGCAAGCGCGAAAGCCAGCGCCGCATGGCCGAAGAGCTTACCCGAGTCGTCCACGGCGACGAAGGATTGGCCGCAGCTCGCCGCGCCACGGAAATCTTCTTCGGCGCCGAAATCAGCCAGCTTAATGACAAGCAGCTTGGCGAAATCTTCGCCGATGTTTCGAGCAAAGAACTCCCGCGCACGCGCCTAACCGACGGCCTGCCTCTCATCGATGCCCTGATCGAAAGCGGGCTTTCGAAAAGCAAAGGCGACGCTCGCCGCACCATCCAGCAAGGCGGCGCCTACGTGAACAACCGCCGCGTCGGCGACTTGGAAGCGAAGCTCACTGCCAAGGATCTGGCCAGCGAAACGGTGCTGGTGCTGCGCAGCGGCAAGAAATCCTACGCCCTGTTGCGATTTGTGGGCTGAGATTTGCAGTATTTCGGCTGCCAAGGAGCCTCGGTCGATGAATAAGGCCTTCGTGCGCGAACCGGACGATGATGGGCGCGCGTTTTGTCCGCGGTGCGGAGCGTTGGGTACGCCCGTCGACACCGGTCCGCTCGATGCGCACATCCGCGCAGAATCGCGCGGCAAGCTGCAGGATTCGGCATGGTTTTGCCCCTTCCCGCGCTGCAAGGTGGCGTATTTCAATCAGCTTGAATCGATCGTGAAGGTTGATGAGTTAATCGCGCAAATTTATCCGAAAGATCCCAACGCCCCGATTTGCGCCTGCTTCGGTCTCACGTACGACGACGTTGAAGCCGACGTACGCGAAGGCGCCCCCAGGCGCACGCGCGATTTGCTGGCTAAATCAAAAACCAACGAGGCACGCTGCGCCACCCTGGCTGCCGACGGACATTCATGCATCGCCGCCGTCCAGCAGCTCTATATGAAATTGCTGAATAAAAAGGATTAGCTTAGGCGCAACAATGGAATTCTTGAGGTTTGCTTTGCTGCTGGCGGTGCTCATTATCGCGTGGGCCACCAACCTCGTCGGCCTGCCGGGAAATTGGTTGATGTTGGCCTGCGCCGTGGTGTATTGGATTGTCATTCCCGCCGGCGAACCGATGACGCTCGGTTCGACGTCGCTTTTGATCATAGCCGGCCTGGCGATGTTGGGCGAGCTTTTGGAATTCGCCGCCGGTTCGACAGGAGTGAAAAGGGCGGGAGGCAGCCGCCGAAGTGCGCTGTACGCGATTCTCGGCTCCGTGGCAGGCGGCCTCGTTGGCTTCGCGATCGGCTTTCCGATTCCGATCATCGGTCCGCTGGTCGGATCGCTGCTGTTTGCCAGCCTGGGCGCCATGGCCGGGGCGATACACGGCGAGCGGCTGGCCGGGCGCGATTGGAGCCATACGCTAAATGTCGGCAGAGCGGCGTTCGTGGGGCGCGCACTGGGCACACTGGCAAAAATGCTCATCGGTTTGGCGATGATCATCGTGGCGTTGGTCGGATTGCTCGTCTGATCGGACCGCGGCAATTCGTTCCTATTCCTTGGGAGATTCCAAGTTCAAGCACAGGATCTCCTCGCTGCCGCGCACGAACAGATGCTTGCCGATCAGTGCGGGATGCGAATAAACGCCGGGGTCGTCGTCAAATACTTTGAGCCGCGAGATGAGGTTGTAACGATCGGCCGCGGCGTCTATCAGCAACAGCTCGCCGTGTTTGCTGAGAATCAGTAACCGGTTGCCGCACGCGATGATGGATGTGTAATCGTCGAAGGCCTGATCATCCGCCTTCCACACCGGCTTCAGCCCATTGGCCAAATCCAAGCAGTGCAATCCCCGCCAGACCCCAAACAAACGCTTGGTTCAACGCCACGGGCGTTTGCGTGTCGGGCGCCAGGTCGACATTCACGGCCGCCGGTTGCGGGACAATGATTCCATCCTTATCGAAGTGGAACATCCGCGTGCCGTTGTTCTCTGTGGCGACGATAAGCGAATCGCCCACGGCGACCGGCGTGGTCACGTTGAAGTCGTTGGGGCGCGGCGGCGCGATACGCCATAATTGTTTTCCCGTGGCAAGATCCCAGCCGCACAGGGCGTGCTTATCGAGCCCGACGATTTGCCGCCGTCCGCCGAACGTGCCGACGATCAGCGAGCCAAACGCCGCCTTGTCGCCGGGAGTCTTCCAGAGCACGGTCGCCAGTTTTTGGATTCAGCGCCACCAGCGACGCTTCCGGCTCCGCCAGGATTGACAATCAACTTGTCGTCGACCACCAGCGGCGATGACGTCGTTCCCCAGGCGTTATGTTCGTCTCGGCCGCCGAATTCCTCCAACAAATTCTTCTTCCACAGCACCTGGCCATTTTCCAAGCGAGCGCACACCAGCGTGCCGAATGCGTTGTAGAAGAACGCCAGCTCGCCGAAGATTTGCGGCGTGGCCCGCGGCGCGTTGCCGAAATCCAATTGGCCGCCGCTCGGCTCGCTCAGCGACCACAATTCCTCGCCGGTATCGGTTCGCAGCGCGCGAAAGATGTCCTGGGTATCCAAGGCGTCGCGGTCGGCCACCAGCACACAGCGCTCGTTGGCAGCAAGCCCGGCCATCGACTGCCCGGCCAGCCGCTTCCGCCAAACCACTTGCAGATGTTCCGGCAGTCGCTCGGGCAGCCATGCCGCCAGCCCGTCGCGTCCCGGTCCGCGCCAGCCGGGCCAGGCGGCGTCAGTTACTTTTTTTTTGCGTCGGCAGTCGCGGCGGCCGGTTCAGAGGTCCCGGCGGGGGAATTCACATCGTCGCCGATCGCCAGGAAACCGTCGCGAGTTTCCAGTGCCAGACACAAGGCTGCATCGCCGGTCGATTTGAGCACCGCCTTCGATAGTGCCGCACGGTCGGCCTCCGGAAGTTGCTCGCTGACAAACGCCTCGATGAACGGCACCGGAACGGTTTCGCCCACCACGCGCAGCGATCCCTTTTCGACGGTGCCGCAGCCTTCCAAGAGCGGCTTGGCGTAGCTGGAAATCAAAGCGGCGCCGCGCATGCTGCTGTCCTTTTTCTCGTCATCGAGAACCTGGCATGCCCCGTCGCTGCACGCGGGCGAGGTTTCCATTGCCGTCGGCGGCGTCACGCCGTTTTGCTTCAACAGCGCGATCACCGCGGAATACTTCTCGTCGCACTCTTCGGGGCCAAATACGATGCGGTAGCCGTTCAAATCGGAAACGGATTGCGCAGGATCGTCTTTCGGCACGACAATCAAGCCAGTCATGGTCGTCGCGCCGTCTTTGCCAGTGAGTCGCGCGACTGGCGTCAACTTAACTTCGGAGCGCTTGGCGTCGAACAGCACGACGGAATGCTTTCCGATCACCAGATCGGCGTGCCCTTTGGCATCCCCTTTGAGCGCGGTCGTGAGCGATTCGTTGTACACCACCCGTACTTTCCGCCCCAAATCCTTTTCGAGCGCTTCCGCCAGCTTGTCGTAATTGCGTTGCGCATAACCCTGCACGCAGGGGCAAGAAAGCGGCAAGGCCAGGGGGTCCATCACCACCATCGTCAATTCGTTGGCCGAGTCGGCTGGCGATTTCGCCTTGTCCGACGAATTGTCTGCCGCGCCGGCGACTCGGGCTAGCCAGTGCAAACAACAGCAATATCAAACCGATGAAGCCGGCCAACCATATGCCGTGACCCCAGGTCGACCGTCGCATGAAATGCGAAGACATGGCTTACTCTATAATGGCGTTTAGCGGGAGTCTTGCGCGATTGAGCGTCCGCCGCAATTCGATCCAACACGCAGATCGCCGAATTGTTCACGTCGATGTAATACACGCGGTTCCCATCCGGCGACACGTCAACAATCGAACTCTTGCAGCCGGGGCTCACGTTTGCTTTTCCCACTTCGCTCTCGTATTTTCCGTCGAGGGTAAACAACCGGACTCGGCCGTCGGAATCCGAAACGTACAGTTTATCGCCCACCGCCCGCGTGTTCATGGGGTTGCAACAACTTCCAAACGTATCGCCTTCACCGTCGCGGCTGCCTTTGCCCCAGACGGCAATTTGTTTGCCGTCCGAATCATAGCGCACAACGTGCTTTCGCGAATTTTCGGCGACCACCACTTCGTTGCCGCAGCACTGGATGTCCATTTGCCCGCAACAGCCGCTGAGGCCGTCGGCAATGCGCTGCGGATTGCCAAAATCCAAATCCATGCGCCACACGCTGTAGCCGTATCCCTTGCTGGCCGGCGCGGTGCAGAAGATGTATTTCTCATTGGCGGCCACCGCATTGATCTTGCGGCCTTGGGCAGCCAACATCTGGACCATCTGATCAACTTCCTGGTCGGTGACGGGCTTGTCGCCGGTCTGCTCGGCCCTCAGTTTGTAGCTCTTAATGATCTCGTCGAGCCGAGGTTTCAATTGCCGCTCATTATCGGTCAGCGCCGAAGCCTCTTTCTTGTCCAATTTCTCTTTCTGCTCTTCCAGACTCTTCACCATCTGCTTGATTCCCGAGCGTTGTTGTTCCAAAACTTCTTTCGCGCGGCGCTTCAGTCCCTCGGGATCTTTGCGCGCGTCGGCGAGGTGGGGCGATTCGGCCCGCGATAGTTCCTTGCCGTTCAGATCGTAGCGCGCCAGCACGCCGTCGCCGCCGAGCACCAAGGTGTCGCCCGGGCCAAGATTCACCGCTTCAGCTTTGAAATCCAGCGGCCACTGCGCCAGTAATTTGCCGTTGGCGTCGAGAAGGCGCAGTTGAGCGATTGAGGAGAGTGGGCTGCTGCCGTCGGCCGAGATGTTGGCCTTGTTTTGATTCCCGCCGCTGAGCATCGAGGCCAAAGCCGCAAAGATTCCCGGAGCCGGGCCGCCGGCATGAAAAGTGTTGGAAGATTGGGCATTCACCACCGCCGCTATGCGGCCGTCTTTGGTCAAACAAAAAGATGCTAGTTTCGCATTCGACACGCCTTCCGTGGGACGGATCACGGTTGACTGGCGATGCGTCGCCTCAACAGTCTTAGGGGCAACATCAACCGAGATTGCACCGGCCACTTTCGAAACACCTGTGGTCGGTGCGATGACGAGCGCTGCGTTGGTTGCAGGCCCAACACTGACGTTCGGTTTCGGCATCGCGCCGCTTTCAGACTGCGCGATTGAACTGCTCGAATGCGTGCTCGTTTCCCGATCCAACGCCTGCAGCTTGTCGTGCAGTTGTGCATTCCGGTTCAAACTGTAATTGAAATGGTACAAGGCGTAATCCCAATGCCCGTACATCGGGTTGGGCACAATAAACCACTTCAGGCCCCAGTTGTCGGCGTATTTGGCGGCCATTTCGCGTCGCTGTGCGGGCTCCTTGGCGGCGTCGTGCATGAAGTCGCCCAGATAATCGCTCACGATCAGCAAGATGCGATCCTTTTGGGCCACTTCTTCGCGCTTGTGGTGGTTGGTCCAGTCCTCACCCAGGAACAATTGGTCTTTTTCGGGATCGTAAGGGAACTCCAGCCGGCGAAGGTTGCGCAGCGTGCCGTCGCGCATGTTTTCGCCGCGCGGCGACAAATAGATGATCGCCACGTTCTGCCGCGCAGCGTGATCCAGAAATTGCTTGGCGCCGGGCACCGCGGGGCAATTGGCCTCATTGGCCCAGTCCGAGTACTTCTGATAATCGAACTGGCCGTCGCGCTCGATCAAGCGCCGTTCGTAGGGCGTGTTGTTCCATACGCCTTCGTCGAGATTGACCATGATGGCCGGAGGCAAATTTTGGTAGCCGCCTTTTTCGAATTGCTCCGTGGAGGCGGTCCACGTTTTGTCGCGCAGCGCCAAATCAAGTTTCTCTCCGGCCGTGTTGAACGTTTGCCGGCGCAGGCCACATATTCGGCGGAGGTGGCCACCCACAGCGCCGAATCGACTTTTTCCGGCGCGACGACAGTCGGCGCTGCATCTTCGGCGTGCACCGGGGTAAAGATCGCGAAGGCGACGACGATCGCCAGGCTGTGCCATGGATGCTTCCTCATGATTCATCCTCCTCTCGAGTGCGGCAGGAACGCCGAATTTCACTGCACCGCCAAAGCTGCGACTCATGGCCTGGAAGTCGGCCTCAACTGCGCCCGGAAAAGACTGCTCCTATCCAACGACCATATCCGCTTTCTCTGTGGGCCGTCAAGTTTTTCGCGGGAGGAAGGATGAAAATTGGCACTTTGTATGACAGCCGAAAATAAGAAAGCCCGGCGACCCTTAAGGGCATCGCCGGGCTATTGCGTTTCAAATAGAGCATTTGGCAGGGCTGATTCACCGGACAAGTGCGGCGGCTAAATTAAATCCTGCGCCGCCCTCTAATCAATACATGTCTTCATCGTAACCGCCACCTGGGGGTCCCTTCTTCCCCTTCTCTTCCTTCGGCTTCTCGGCGATCAGGGCGTCGCTCGTCAAAAGCAACGTGGCCACGCTCGCGGCGTTCTGTAGCGCCGTGCGAGTGACTTTGGTCGGATCGATCACGCCCGCCTTCACCAGGTCTTCGTACTCGCCGGTGGCGGCGTTATAGCCCGTGTTGCCTTTGGCTTCGATCACCTTCTCGCACACCACCGAGCCATCCTGGCCGGCGTTGGCGGCAATCATCGTCACCGGCGCTCGGCACGCTCGCAGCACGATGTTGTAGCCCACCTCCTCGTCGTGTTCCAAACCTTCCGGCTTGAGCGATGCGCTGGTTCGCAAGAGCGCCACGCCGCCGCCGGGCAAAATGCCTTCTTCCACGGCGGCGCGGGTCGCGTGCAAGGCATCTTCGACGCGGGCTTTCTTTTCCTTCATTTCGCTTTCGGTCGCGGCGCCAACATTCACCTTGGCAACACCGCCGGCCAGCTTCGCCAGCCGCTCTTCCAGCTTTTCCTTGTCGTAGTCGCTGGTCGAGATTTCGATCTCTTTGCGAATCTGCTCGATCCGGCCCTTGATGTCGGCGGCCTTGCCGGCGCCTTCGATGATCGTGGTGTTATCCTTGTCGATAATCACCTTCTTGGCCCGGCCCAAATCCGCCAGCGTTAGATTCTCCAGCTTCAATCCTTTGCTTTCGAACACCGCGTTGGCGCCGGTCAACGTGGCGATATCTTCCAGCATGGCTGTGCGACGATCGCCGTAACCCGGCGCCTTCACCGCACAAACTTGGAACGTACCGCGCAGGCGGTTGATTACCAACGTGGCCAGCGCTTCGCCTTCCACGTCCTCGGCCACGATCAACAGCGGTTTGCTGGAATTGACTACTTGCTCCAACACCGGCACCAATTCCTTGACATTGGAGATTTTCTTCTCGTACACCAGAATGTAGCAGTCTTCCAGCACGCACTGCATCTGCTGCGGATTGGTGACGAAATATGGCGACAGATAACCGCGGTCGAACTGCATCCCCTCGACCCATTCGGTTTCGGTCTTCAGACTTTTGCCTTCGTCGACCGTGATCACGCCGTCTTTGCCGACCTTTTCCATAGCGTCGGCCAGAATGTTGCCGATTTCGCTGTCGTTGTTGGCGGCCACCGTGGCCACCTGGGCCATTTCGGTTTTTCCTTTGACCTTGATCGACATCTTGTGCAGCTTGTCGGTGATGTCGGCCACGGCCTTTTCGATGCCGCGCTTCATCTGCACCGGATTGACGCCGGAGACGACGGCCTTCAATCCTTCATTGAAAATCGCTTCGGCCAGCACGGTGGCAGTGGTCGTGCCGTCGCCGGCCACGTCGCTGGTTTTGGACGCCACTTCGCGCACCATGCGGGCGCCCATGTTCTCGTACACGTCTTCCAGATCGATTTCCTTGGCCACCGTCACGCCGTCTTTGGTCACGGTCGGCGAGCCGAAGCTTTTCTGCAGAATTACGTTGCGCCCTTCGGCCCCAGCGTTACCTTCACCGCCCGAGCCAGCTTGGAAACACCGCGCCGCATCGCATCGCGGGCTTCCTGATCGAATGCAATCATCTTTGCCATGGGAACGATACTCCTCGTGTATTTGTTGGTTGGTTCAGATTTTGATTTGTGGGGCTATTCGAGCACGGCCAGAATGTCTTCCTCATGCATCAAGAGCAATTCTTCGTCGCCGATTTTGAATTGCTCGCCGGCGTAGCTGGTGAACAGCACGCGATCGCCCGGCTTCACTTGCAGCGGCTGACGCTTGCCGTCGTCGGTCAGTTTGCCGTCGCCGACGCTGATCACCGTGCCGCGCGAGGGCTTGTTCTTGGCGTTGTCGGGCAGCAAGATGCCGCCGGCGGTGCGCTCTTCCGATTCGTCACGCTCGACGACCACCCGGTCGCCCAACGGTTGCAAGCGAACTTTACTGCTGCTCTTCTTTTTTTCCTGCTTCGTTGCAGTGGCACTCATGTGTACTAGCTCCCGAGTGTATTGATCGACTCAAAAATTGCGATCGAAACGATAAATGCTAAACGATAAACGCTAAATAAGCGGCAAAAACTCCCTGCATTTAGAATTTATCGTTTAGCGTTTATCGTTTGTCTGTACTCCGACCGCCTGCCAATCGGCGCAGACCGTCGCCGGGTCAGACGCTGATAAAGCAAGCCGCGCGCCGCAAGCCAATCTGGCTACGGAAGTCTAAATGGACTAGAAAGTTATCGTTGAAACTTGCTGCGGCTGGGCCGTTATTGCATTCGGCCTTGTTCTGCCAAATTGACAGCACGCATATCGATGATCGACGTTGATCGTTTACTCGCCGTGACCTTCCTGGCCCATGCCGAGTGTCACACCGAGCTCAATAGCACCCAACTTCGCGCCCGGGCATTGGCTGAAGCGGGGAATGTTCCCTCGCCGGCGCTGGTTGTGGCCGATCGCCAAACCGCCGGCCGCGGCCGGGCCAATAACCGCTGGTGGACCGGCGAGGGAAGCCTGGCGTTTAGTCTACTAGTCGATCCGCAGCAATTTGGCTTTCCGTCGCGAGTGGTGCCGCGCTTGTCGTTGGCCGCCGGCGTCGCGGTGATCGATGCAATTGCGCCCCGCCTATCAGGTCAAACGCTGGGGTTACACTGGCCCAACGACGTGAATGTCGGCCGCGGCAAGCTGGCGGGTATTTTAGTAGAAGTATTGCCCGACGGCCGGCACATCATCGGCATCGGTTTGAACAGCAACAATACAGCAGCCGATGCGCCGGCAGAAATTCGAGAATCCATCGCCACGTTGGCCGATCTAACGGGCCGCGCGCACGATCCCACGGAACTGCTCGTGGCGCTCTTGGAAAATCTCGAAGCCTCGCTGGTGCAATTGGGCGAGCCGGTGGAAAGGCTCGGCGAGCGCTTCGATCTATTGTGCCTGCAGCGCGGCGAGGTGCTGACGGTGCATCAAGGAGAGCAAAAGATCACCGGCCGCTGCCTCGGCATCGCGCCGGATGGTGCGCTGTTGCTGGAAAATCCGACGGGGCGTCAGGCAGTTCTAAGCGGCACGTTGAAACCAACCGGTTGGTAAGCCCAGGGATTGCAACCCCTGGGCTTGCGCAACGCTTAGCGTGAATTCCGCTTCGCCGCCACGCAGATTTCCTGGCGGTTGTGATGTAATTGCCGCGCTCGCACGTGCCCATAGCCCCATAATCGAATGCGATCGAGATAGGCGGGGATTTCGTCCGCCAGTTTCCAATCCAACAGTTTGAGCGTGAGAATAAAACCTTTAATTTGCACTTCGGGGTGCGTGACGATCGCTTCGACGGTGTCCAGCGTATACTGCGGCGCCACGTTGATATCGGCCGTCAGATACCGCACGCCGCGGAATTCACGGCGCTTCACGTCGGCGCCGCGTTTGCGAATATGCGTGAAATTCGGGTTGGCCAGCACGAGCGGATCCATGTTGGCCGGATCGATGCCGATCACTTTCAATCCGTGATTCAATAATGCCTGGCTAGCGCCGCCCGGCCCACTGCCGATTTCCGCCCAAACCTCGCCAGCCTTCAGCGGCATCCGCGACCACCCCAGCGATTCTTCCATTTTTAGATAGGCTCGCGAAACGGCATCGCCCGGCAATTCGATCGGAAACATTCCGCCGGGCCAGCGCGAAGAAATCGAGGCGGCCCGGTGATAACCGACCCACCACTCGTGCGGCTCGACGACGACGCAGTCGAGCACCAATTGCCCAGCCAGCGCGGAATTGGGCGGCTCGAAGCGCCGCGGCTTATGTTTGGTTGCGGTCGCTAAACCGCCAGCGGTCGCAGCGCCAACTTGATGATCTAAAGCTTCCTGAACCCTGAACCCCGAACCCTCGGCCGCGCTCTCGCGAATCGCCGCTTCCACCTCGGCCGCCAATTCGGTCGGTCCCGGCTCGTAACTGCGATAACCCGGTTCGTGCAAATCGCGCTGCCACACGTGCAGGCAATCGAACTTGCGCTCGCCGGCCAGTTGCCAAACATTGGCGGCGCGCTCTTGAAGCGTCGCGCCGGTCGCCTTGCCCAATGAATATCCATAGGCACGGGCAAACACGCTGTGCAAATCAAAGTCGTCCGCCAGCGACGGCCCCGCCGGCAGTTTGAACGTCAGGAAACCCGGTCGCGAAAATGCGAAACGAAACGCCGGCCAGCGGCGCAAGCTCGCTTTTGAGCGCCGCCTCCGCGCCGACCTGGCAAGTCACGAAGATGAATCCCGGCGTGCTCATAGCTGCGATTCTACCCGAACCGCCGGCGCAAGGAAAAACCCGCGGACGATATCATCCGCGGGTTGCCTTTCCTCTGTTCCGCGTTAACCGCGAAACAGACCGACTACTTGGTTTTGACGTCGATCTTGCGGGGCTTGGCCTCTTCGGTCTTGGGGACCTTCACGGTCAGCACGCCTTCCTTGTATTCCGCCGTGATTTTGTCCGCATCGACCGCGGTCGGCAGCGGAATCACGCGGAAGAACTCGCCGTGATGTCGCTCCATCCGATGATAGGTCTTCCCCTTCTCTTCGTGCTCTTCTTTCTTCTCGCCCGAAATCCGCAGTTCGCTGCCTTCCATCTCGACGCGGAAATCTTCGGACTTCATGCCGGGCAATTCGACTGTCACTTCGTAATCCGTCTGGGTTTCGGCCAGATTGATCCGAGGGGCGAACACTTCGCGCCCGACCGGCCACTCTTCGCGATTTCCGAAGAACCTGTTCATCAGGTCCCCCATCTCGCTTTCGAAACTCGTGAGAGGCCAAGTAAAGTTCACTCGAGGAATCAGTGTTCTTACCATGACACACCTCCAACAAACATTTGCAAATACCTCGCAGGCGCTTCTCCGGGCCACACGCCCAGCGTGCCTGCGCGATGTTTTCCCATAACTTCCCACTTATATTACGAGTGGGCGGGGCGCTCGGTTTTCCGCGAAGACTCGCCGGGAAAACCGGAGATTTTGCAATGGCTGAAACCATTGCGCCTGCCGCAAAGGCAGTTATTATGCCCCAATAGCTCTACCGAGCAAACAGAATGCCAAGCCGAAGTTTTTTGGATCGAACCGGGTTGCGACTTTATGGCGAACTTGGCTTGCAGTTACTCAGGGCTAGCAAACAATACGCGCTAACCAGGTTAGGATCCCCTTCCATGAATCGCTTGTCGCCATTTACCCAACTGCCATCGGCCTGCTGCCGCTTGGCGAGTTCAGCCACCAGTTCGGCCCGCCAATCGTGCTCGGTGCCCTTGGAGTCTTCAATTGTTTTTTCGCCCAAAGCGCTGAGCGCTTTCGCAAACGTGTTGTACCCGTAATACACGCCGGCCTGGCCCAAGCCTGGGTTGGCGGTGAGATCGTAATTCTTGCGAATCCAATCGACGCCGGCCTTCACGCGCTCGTCATCCGCTGTCAGGCCGCAATAGATCATGCTTTTCAAGCCGGCATAGGTCATCGATCCGTAACTGCGCAAGCCGCCGTTATCCGTCTTTCCGCCCGGAGCGCTCGCGCCGTTGTCGGCCGGGGTGTAATAAAATCCGCCATCGGGATTCTTGTCGGCAAATTGCGTGGTGTTGTATTTGCTTGGCAAGTTCTGGCAGCGAGACACAAACACCAACGCCCGCTCAAGCGCCTCGTGATCCGCCTCCGCGCCGACCGAGTGCAGCGCTTCGACCAAAAACGAAGTGTTGGAAAGATCGGGCCGGGTGCCGCTTTTGCCATAGCCGGCGCCGCCGTATTGCACGTCGGCGGGCTTGCTCTTTCCGTTGCCGCCCCACTGAATGTTCTTCACGTAGTTGTTCGCCCGGTCGATCAATTCGTTGTAGCGGCCGTCTTTGTTGGCATCCACAAAGCACATCAAGCCGATGCTCGTTTCATAGTTTTGGATGCTGGAGTCCGGCTGATAGATGCCACCATCCTTTTGCACAAAGCCTTCCAGGTATTTCAAGCTTTTGGCTACTGCCGGATCGTTGGGCGACATGCCGTTGCGCAACAAGGCGCTGGTGCACAGCGCGGTAACCGCCGGGCTGATCTTGGCGCTGTACGAGCCGTCGGCTGCCTGCGCCTTGCTCGTTAAGTATGCGATGCCGCGCTGGACGGTTTGTTGATACAGATGCGGATCGGCCTTCGCCGCGGCATCGTCCGCCGCCGGCGCTGCCACGCAAAGCAACACGCGCAACATCGCTGAAACTGCCGCCGACAACACGCACAACTTGCACCGCATAAATGCCTTTCTGTTGGATTCTGACCAGCGGTCGCTGGAAATCAGTCGATGACGGCCAGCAAATCTTGTTCGCTCATAATCAACAGCTTTTCGCCGTCAATTTCCACTTCCATACCCGAATAAGGGCTGAACAACACGCGATCTCCCTCGCTTACCTGGCTGCCGATGCGTCGGCCGTCTTTTAGCTGCCGGCCGTCGCCCACCGACAGCACGCGTCCTTGGTGCGGCTTTTCCTGCGCGGCATCGGGAAGTACAATTCCACCCGCCGTTTTATGCTCCGCTTCCAGCCGCTTCACGACGACGTGATCGCCGATTGGGACGACATTCGTTCCGCGAGCGCTCTTTGGCATCGTGATATCCTACGGCCGCTACGTAATTGTAGGTTGCCTGGATTGGAAAGAACTGGCAGAGTCCGCCGAAGATTTTCGCACGTCATGCTGCAACCTGCAAGCGCCCGGCAAAGTGCATGTGCGATGTTTCCTAAAGCATTGCCAGCACAGCCAGAACGATCAGCCAACTCACCAACATCAGCGCAGCTATTGCCAGCAGAATCTTTTGCCAGCGAGCCGGAGCGGGACGCAATTTCTCGGGGAGCGACGGCGCACGATTCGAGTCCGGCTTGCGCGATTTGCTCATGCGCTTGAATCGATCACTCAGGCGGTTTCTCGGTTGGCTTCGGCGGTGTGATGTGTACGTTGCGCACCAGCGCTTCGTCGAAGTCGTACACGTTTTCAAAATCTTCCCGGCGGTCTTGCTTGGTTTTCCGCATCTGGCCGGCTTCGATCAGATTGAACACGATGTTGCCGATATCGCCCGTGCTGCGCACGCCCCAACTATTCAGCACGGCCTTGGCCATCAGTCCGTATTGCTCCAAGGCATACTGGCGCACCGCTTCGCACAATTGCTGGCCGGTAAGGTGCCGTTCCGCTTTCTTGCTTCCGCTTTTGCGAGCCGGTTCCGGCGGAGCCTCTTCTTCCGGCGGATGCTCCTGCCCCAAGCCCAGCTTCTCGTGGGCAAAGTTGAGCGCTTCGAACACAAAGACATAGGCTTCGAACTTATAGCGCTTATCGTTCTCCAGCAGCTTGGCCAGCGGATGCGATGGATCGAGGATCGGCATAATGCGTGAGTTTTAGCAGATCATTTGCAAATGACCAATGACCACTCAGTGCGCGGCTTCGTCGTGATGGCTGCTGTCGCTATTGGCTGCGTCCGCTTGCCCGCGCTTCAAAATCGTCAACACATCCGTGGCCGGAATCAACAGCCGCCGATGGTCCTCCATTTCCACGAGTAGTTGCTGCGCCAAAATCTCATGCGCCAGCACTCGGCTGCGGCCGCGAGAAGTCAGCACGTCGGAACCCACCGGTGGCAGTTCTTTTTGCAGTGCTTCGTACGTATCGTATTCGTACCGCAAACAGCATTTCAGCCGGCCGCACCGGCCGGAGATCTTCGTCGGGTCGAGCGTCGCCTTCTGCAGCTTGGCCATTTTCATGGAAACCGGCGGCATTTCGCTCAAATGCGTGTTGCAGCACACCGGCTTTCCACAGTCGCCGTAATCGGCCAATAGCTTGGCTTCGTCGCGCACGCCGATTTGCCGCATTTCGATGCGCGTCTGAAATTCGCCGGCCAATTGCTTCACCAGGTCGCGGAAATCCACACGATTTTCCGCCAGATAATACACCACGATCCGTTCCCCGCCGAAAATGTGTTCGACGTCCACCAATTCCATTTGCAATCCCGAAGTGCCGATCAAATCGCGGCACTTCAGGAATTCGTCGCGCTGCTGGGCCAAAATGCGCGAGTGTTCCATCGAATCGGCCGGCGTCATCACGCGCAAAATCTGCCCCTGCGTCGGATTTTTCAGCTCCTTGGTCGATTCCTCCGTCGCCTCGCACAGCACCACCGAGCATTCCAACCCGCGATCGGTGCGGGCAATCACCTGCGTGCCGCGCGCGTAGCTATCGTCGCCTCGCGGAGTCATGATCCCGAGAAACCGCATCGCGCCGTAGCGGACCACATACTTAGACATGGAAGGCAAACGAACCTTGCTCCCGCCGCTTTTGAGCAGGAAAAACTCGACACGTTCTGTTCGATAAATCTAGCCCATGGGACCGGCGGCCGAAATAGGGTGCTCGCACCTTCGACGGCCTGTATCGTTCGCTTGGGCCTTGACTTTTTGTCGCTCATTACACACCATTCATTGGTAGACCGTGGGGATGGAGTCCCCCGCAATCGCCCCCGATGGGCTAATGACTCCTACCGGCAGGCCGCTGCTTGGTAGGGGGCAACCTACACTGCAGAAGCCTTGCCGTCGCGCGAGGCTTTTTTGTTGCGCTGGCGCGGGACCCTCAACCGCCGATTCGGGAGGTGCGCGTGTTAAACACGAACCACAAATCGGGCTTGCTGAGCACCTTTCAAACGGTCGACGAGTCGCTTGTTCGCGCCGTCGAATTGTTGAATTCCTTCCGCGAGCAGTCCCCTTTTTCCAGCCTGGTTCACGATGGCACAGCGGTGCAAATTCGCGCGGCCGCCGAACACGTTGCCCACATCCGGCAAGCCATGCTGAAAGCACTGCAGGCGTTTGACATTCCCTTAAGCGAACCACGACGAAGTTCCGTGTGGGCCGCACGCATGTCGGTGCTGTCGGCCGCGGTTGCGGTCGAGGAACTCCAGCCGAAGTACCTGCGCGGGTACGGCGCGCTTTTGGCTGCAGACGCTGAAGCGGTGGCCGCTCATGTGGGTGAAATTCAGTCCATGTTGGAACGGTTCGAGGCCTTGTTGGCGGGAGATGGCCTTGCTGAACAAATTCCGCCCGCCTCCAATAGCCATTCGTCCGACAAACCCTGAAGTTTCAGAGACAGATAGCATGCTGAAATGGTCGCTGATCGCCGTTGGCGGCGCCTTCGGGTCGCTGTTGCGATATGCGTTTCAAGGCTGGGTGCAGCGCTTGACCGAAAGCGCGTTTCCCATTGGCACTTTGGCGGTAAATGTCACCGCCTGCTTTGCCATCGGATTTTTAAGCGGACTGTTCGCCGGGCCGCAGTTGATCCGCGAAGAATACCGCATCGGACTGACGGTTGGAGTTCTGGGCGGCTATTCCACGTTTTCCACTTTCGGGCTGGAATCGTTTAATTTGGCCAACGACGGCGAATTTGCTCTGGCGGCGCTTAACCTTGTGCTAAGCTGCGCGGCGGGTTTGGCGGCGGTGTGGGTCGGATATCGATTAGCCGAACACTGGTTTGGAGTTTAAACCATGAAAATTCCGCAGGATGGTTATTTGCTGCGCATCTTCATCGGCGAGGCCGACCATTGGCACGGCAAGCCGCTGTATGAAGCCATCGTGATGAAGGCCCGCGAACTGCACTTGGCCGGCGCCACGGTGCTGCGCGGCCCGATGGGATTCGGGGCGAAAAGCCGGATGCATACGGCCAAGATCTTGCGACTCTCGGAAGATTTGCCGCTGATCATCGAAATCGTCGACGGTAAAGACAAAATCGACGAACTGATGCCGCACATCGACGAAATGGTTCAGGAAGGCCTGGTCACCTTGGAGCGCGTGCAGGTCATCAAATACCGCGCCGGCAGCGCAAGCGAAACAAGTAGCTAGAGAGGTGAGTAGGTGAGTAAGTGCCTTGGAACGTCGCTTCTTATTTACTCACCTACTCACTTGCTTGCTTACTCACCTTTTCTCCCGGATGATACGCTGTCACTGCGCCGGCTTTCACATCGTCCCAGTGAAACAACTCCGGCTTCATCTTCCCCTGCGACATCAGCACCGCCTGATCGAAATAGTGGGGTGATTTCGGATCGCCGCTTTCGCCGAAGTTCACGACGGTCGCCCCGCGCACCCGATCGCCGAATTCGTAAACCGCCAGGTACGAGGCTCCTAATACACCGTAGTGTTTCTTTGGCGTTTGCACGAATGGCAGATTCAGCACGGGAGTGTAGTATTCCGTAAAGATTACGCCCATCGGACCGAATCCGCCCAGGCACGGCAGGCTCGCGAGACGATCGTCGAGCGCCAGTTCTGAAATATCGCCCATCTGGGCTTGCCGCCGCACGCGATAAATGTCGCCCCAACGGACGCGCCAATCGCCGAACGTTTTTTGCAGATCCTGCGCCGCGGCAAAAAGTGCTTCCAATTGCGCCGCCGGATTGTTCGCGTATTGCGGCTTGAGTGTTTCCGCCGGATACACCGTGCCATACAGCTCCTCGTACCACGCCGTCGCCAGCGGGGCGGCGGTGCTGTCGGCCGTGATGCGCCCATCCCAGTTTTTCAAATGCGCCAAAAGCGGTTCGACCTGTTCGGCCAACTGCGGTTTACCGGCCCGCAATTGCTTCAAGCCGGCGGCGATTTGCGGCATGTCGTGCCTGGCCCAATACAGCGTGGTGTCGAACGCCGCCTGCTTGAGTGCGTCGAATGTCCAATCGTCGCGCGCCTGGAGCATTTCCCGCGATTGTTTGGCCCGCCGCTTGTCGTCGTCGCGATCTTCGATCATGTACGCCGGAAACTTGGCTGCGATCCGGATTGTCCAAATGCGTGGTCGTAAACGGGCTGGAATTGCAACTCTGCACGTAACCCGCCCGCGGATTAAGCAATTGCGGCAACTCATCGAGGGTGAAAAAGCCCTGCCACTGGGTGCGCGGATCGGCGCCATCGACCGGCTTGTTCCACTGGAATTGCGGATCGCGCTTGGGAATTACGCCGTCGTACAAATAGAGAATATTTCCTTCGCGATCGGCGTAGATCACGTTCATGAACGGCAATTGCATCAGCGCCAGCGCCTGCCGAAAATCGGCCAGGTTGCGCCTTTGGCCATGTGCAGTGCTTGCTGCATCGGACGCAACTCGTACAAGTTGCCCAGGCGCACCGCCAGATAATGCTGCTCGTCTTCCTTTTTCACCAGCGGCCCGTGCTCGGTTTTGCGAAACGTGTAATCGCGCGCCACCACGTCGCTTGTTCCGCGCACTTTGATTGTTTCTTTCCACTCGGTCGCCGTGCGGTGGCCATCGCCGTAGCGGTACTCCAGCGGCTGCTGGGGATCGTCGAACGTCACGCGCCACACGTCGGCGATGTCGGGTTCGTTGGTCGTCAGGGCCCAGCCCAAATTCTCGTTGTGCCCCAGCGTCGGCAGCGGGTTGCCGAAAAACATCGCACCGGAAACATTCATCCCTTCGCCGCTGTGCAAATGCGCTTCGTACATCTGGGCAAAACCGAAATTCGGCAAATGCGGATTGACCAATAGCAGCGCCTTGCCGTCGCGGGTTTTCTGCGGGGCGATGGCCCAGGCATTGGAGCCGCTGGACGCCCAGATTCGTTCGTTGGTGCGTGGCAGATAATTGTTGTGCAGCCGCGTGTAGCGAAAACACAGCTCCAACGTGACGTGCCGGAAGAAGGCCAGCACCTGCCACGGTTCGAAATGCTCGATCAGCCGCGGCTTCACCTCCGGATGTTTGGCCAGGAAATAATTCAAGCCGGCGACAAACGCCTCAGTCAGCCGACGATCGGCGGGATCGCAGTTTGGGTAGTCTTCGCGCGATCGCGGCACAATTTCAAACGCCCGGTTCAGCAGGTCGGAATTCAACCCCTCCGCACCGTGCACTTCGCTGTAGCGGCCCGTCGCCAAAATGTAGTTGTCTTCCACCTGCCAGAAGTTATCTTCGCATTGCGCATAGGCCAAACCGAACAACACCGCCGCATCGGTTGGCCCGTCGATATGCGGCGTGCCGTACGAGTCGCGGTAGATGGTGATGCTTTTGGCAAGCTCCTCCGCGCCGGTTGGCCCGCCTGGCCCGGCGCCCGCCACATATTGGCCTGCTTCAATCGGCCGTCGGCTGCGCCCTGGCCAGCTCGCCGGCGCGACCGATCAGCGCACTTTGATGGCCATATACAAACCCGGCAGCGATTGCCGCCAAAACAACGCGCGTTGCAGCCGCGCAAAACCCATGAATCCACCCGTTCTGCCGGAACTCGTGAATCCAGGACGTTCCAGCATTCCGCCGGCGGCATGCCGCAAAATAGCAACAGAAAGTCTCCTCCGGCGGCTCTCACGAATCGTAATCGTGCGCTCGTTTGCGCCGCAACGCCGCCAGCCCAGCACACTCCACACAGCCCCTACAATCGGCGCGGCGAAACGCTGCGTTTTGACCACAGGAGGCCCATGGCGTATAGGAGAATAGGATCGCGTCCGGCGGCAATCGATCGTACTGACGACGTTGCCAGCCGGGCTGGTTATCGCTCGGGGCAGTCGTATTCTTTCGCGCTCCGTGACGAACCTCAAGAACATCGTTGGTGCCATGGAAGAGCAAGCATCTCAATCAGCCGACGAAGAACAGTGCGAACTGCGTATTGCCAAGCTCGACGAGCTGGCCACTGAACTCAAACAGCTCGAGCAGTCGCTCGGCACGGGGCAAGACGCGCAGTCAGCGGATGCTCCGCCGTTGGCCCGCCGTCGCGCGCAACTAGTGGCCAGCGAAGCGCGGCTGGAAGAAGAGGCAGAACGCTTGGAAGCGCGCCGCCAGCTCACCCGCATCCAGCGACGGCCGCATCGCCCGTTGGCTGAAATCCCAGCGAAACGAGCTGATCCAGGAACGCGATGCCTTTCAGCGCGAATCGAAGCACGCCCAGCAGCAATTGCGGCGCGATCGCGCCCGCTGGGATAAGGAACGAGAAGAGTTCGAAGAGCTGCGCCGCACGTTCGAAGCCAACTCCGAAAACGGCTCGGGCGTGAACCTGGAAGAGCTGAGTCAGCTACAGTCTGACCGATCGGCCCTGAACATGCGCGTGCAGCAGTTGGAGCATCAACTGGCCGAAGCCGAGCATCGCCTGGCCGCCGAGTCTGAGGGGCAGAACACCACGGAACTGGACGACCTGCAGCGGCGGTTCGAGTTGGCCATCGAAGATGTTCGCGAGTTGAAGCACCGCAACGCCGAGCTTGAGGAAGCGCTGGCCGAAATTCGCGCGCTCGGCGGCGGCGAAGGCGGTTCGCCGGTAATGGGCCGCGATTGGAACGCCACCAAATCTCGCCTCAACGCCCTGTTGAATCAAGAAGGCGAGGGGGACGAATTCTTCGACGCCAACGATCGGCTGACGGTCGAGGGCGCCATCCGCATCACCGACGAGATCGTCGCTCAGCGTGATCAGGAAATCGAAGCTCTCAAAGAACAACTGGCCCAGCAAGCCACAACCGAAGCAGCCACGAGCGCCGCGGCGTCCAGCGAGAACGAGCAGTTGTTCGATCAGGACGCAACTCATCCAGCAAGAGCGCCAGCGGCTGGCCACGCTCAATCAAGAGCTCCGCGAAAAACTTCGCCAGGCGGAAGTCGAGCTGTCTGTCCAACGTGCCGGGTTGGCTCGCGGAGCGGGCGGAACTGCAGGAAAAGCTGCGCGCCGTCGAAGCCGAACGCGAAGAATTGGCCGCTCAACAGCCGGTGAACCAGGCCAACGCCGGCGGCAAGCAAAGAAAGCCCGCGCGACGCTGGATGGAACGGATGGGTTTGAAGGAACCGGAATCCGAATAGCCGCAACTCCCTCTCCCGCCCTGAGAGGATTGGGGTGAGGGTGCTTTCTGCCGCGCTTCAGCGCACCTTATCCGCCTCGAGATGATACACCGCCATGCAGTGGTCTTCGGGGCCCCGCAGCACGTGAATCGTAAACACTCCCTCCACGGCCACGGGATGCGTGGTGAAATCGGTCGATTTGCCCGGCGCCATTTCCACCACAATGCAATCGTATAGCGCCGCGCCGGGCCCGAAGCAGCATTCCATGTTGTCGCGCACCAACACAAATTGCGTCAGCCCCGTTTGCTGGAAGCTGGGCAAAATATAACCCCGTATGCGAATCGGCGTGTCGTGCAGCTTTTCGATCGCGGGTGTAAGCATGGAACGTTCAAACGGCTGGTCCTTCTGAATGTTGAACTTCACCGCGTCGAAGGTGATGTCGCGCACCGGCTGCTGAACTGCCTGATTCGACGCAACAGGCGCATCGGTGCCGAACTCGGCAGATTTTTCCCCATGGCCGTCGGCGAACTGCGCTCGGAACAACCTGGGCTTACCATCGCCGCCGTGCATGCGATTGCCAATAGAACGGTCGCCTTCCAGCATTCTGCATTTTGCATTCTGCATTCTGCCTTTTCTGCTACCGCACTTGGGCTTCATCCATGTGATAAAACACGACGCCTTTTGCATCCGGAGCGTCGCGTGGATCGGTCACGTGAAATGTTCCCGCCACTTTGAACAGCCTGCTGGAAAACGCCAATCCCCCAGGATCCGAAAGCTGCACCAGAATGCGGTCCGTAAGCTTCGGATTGCCGCCAAAGCAGCAGCTTCCCTGATCACGCACCAACAAAAATTGCGTGATGCCATATTGCCGCTGGCCCGGATAGATGTACCCCTTGATGAACACCTTCTTCCCGTCCAGCGATTTTGCATCGGGAGGAATTTGTGTCGGCGGGTCGTCGGGCAACGGTTGCAGAATCGAATAGTCGATGCGCTCGTAACCCTCCGGCACCTCCGTGGCATAGATGTATCCCAGCCGTGCAAAGCCGCCGATCCAAAACAGTACGGCCAGCACGGTGCCCACGATCGCCAACCCGGCGCCGGTGTATTCGCCGTGATGCGTGCGAACGGTCCGCAGCGCCACGATGCCCAGAATGACGGCCGTCAGCGGAATCAACCCCAGCCACCAATCGAACATCGCCAGCGGCGAAAGCACGCCCAAGGCCAACGCCGCCACGGCCGACGACGAGAGGGCCCGATAATCCTCCGCCGCGTCGAAGTCTTCGTTTTCCGGCTCGCTCTGCGAAAACGCCACCGCTCGCGACAGCGTTTCGTCGCGCGCTTTTTCGGCGTCCAATTCAGCGGATGTTTGCTCAACGCTCATGTCTTCGGCGGTCCAAAATTATGGCACGCTACTTATTCGCCGGCGCCTTTTCCGGCGGCGCCTTCGCCCCCAGCACTCCGCCGAACAACGGAAACGCCGTGGCCCGCTTCGCCGCATCGGGATCGAGCTTTTCCAATTCCGCCAATTTTACTTTCGCCTCCGGAAGCGGACAAACCTGCAGATATCGCAGCACCGGCAACCGCACAAACGAATCTTGAGGGTCGGCTTGCTTGAACAATTCCACCAGCCGATCCATTACCGACCAATCTTGCCAGCGTGCCAGATCGGGAATCACCAGATCGGCCATTTTGGGGTTGTCCAGCACGTGCCGCAGCGCGGCGGCCGCCTTCTCTTTCGGCACGATGCCGGCATCCTCGCTGATGCGCACCGCCCGGATCGCGGAATTCGTATCCACAAATTCCGCATTCTTGTTCGTCAAGAACAGATTTTCGATCGTGTTCATTCCGTTCATTCCTTTGATTGCCAGATAGCTGCCAATCAGCACGTCCAATCCTTCGGCCAGCTTGCGATCTTTGGAATTCAACAGCGCCTCCAGCATCGGCAGATCTTTTTCCGTGCCGCACACGCCCAGCATCGTGTAATACAACCGCCGGTGGCTCGGCAAATTGTTGGGGTTCTTTAGCCAGGCAATCAGTTGATCGTGATCCATCCGCGGCGCCAAAGCCCTTAAATCGGCATACGGCGCCAGGGCGAATTCATCGTGGGCGTCGCGGCAAATAACCTGGTCTTCGTCTTCCAAATGCTTTTGGAAATAGACCAATCGATCGGGCCCCGATTCGGGCAGCTTCATAATGTCGAGAATGTATTGCCGCCCTTGCGGTGAAAGCGCAGCGGGCGTCGACCAGGCAATCGGCTTGGAGCCGGTTCCGGTGATCAGAAATTCCGTGCCCACCTTCGCGTCTCCCAGATAGTTGGCTTCGATTTCCTTGAGATCCTTCAGCGCCTCCGGCCCCTTCACGCACTCCACGACGCGGAATTTTGACTTGGCCAAGGGCTCGCTCAGTCCTGGGGCGAAACCACCGTCGCTTCCCGACTGGCTGGGCGGCAGTGCCACCAGCTCGGCGATCACCGCCACGTCGGCTCCTTGAATCTCCTGCGAAAACGTGCGCGACACGGTGCTGCAAAACGGACATGCCATCGCCACGCCTGCGAATAGCATGGCCAGCACTGCCAAGGTCCCCAGCATGGAAACGCGGCCAATCATCTCGTGCTCCTTAATTCTGCCTTTTGCATTCTGCCTTCTGAGTTTGCATCACGGCGTCGCCGTCAGCGCCCGTGCCACGTCGGTTTGGTAGGCCGACAGCGCCGGCAAGAACCCCACCAGCGACGCCAGGGCGATCAACCCCGGTATCAGAAT
Source organism: Pirellulales bacterium (assembly GCA_963773925.1). Classification (GTDB taxonomy): domain Bacteria; phylum Planctomycetota; class Planctomycetia; order Pirellulales; family JADZDJ01; genus CAVRAW01. Next base: position 154,869 of record CAVZDC010000001.1, on the reverse strand, counting down.
TAACTCATATCGAGGGGCAAACTGCAAGAAACCCACGCTGACACCGGTAGTGTTTTCAATCCAAGGGCTTAGCGCTCCTAGCAATGCGTGGCCCAACATCCAACCGCATAACCCGCCGGAAAGTGCCAGCAAAATCGACTCTGCCAGCACGATAGCCATTACCTTTCCGCGATGCGCGCCTAAAGCCCGCATTACCGCAATCTCGTGCCGCCGTTCCGACATCGAATTATAGATGCTCACCATGATGCCGATTCCCGAAACCACGACGATCAGCACCGCCAGGCCGAACAGCAAATAGACCAGTGGCCCCACTAGCGTATCGAACAGGCGCGTGATTTCGCCGATCGGCGCCACGGCCTGCGCCACAAAATCCTTATTGATGTCCTTGATCAGCCCTTGCACGAACAACTCGCGAGGCGCACCGGCCACGGGGCTTTTGGTAAGCACCAATAGCGCCGTCACCTCGCGCATGTCTTGCGGCAGCGGCTTCAAACCGTGCGTGTGCTTATCCACGTGCGGATCGTTTTCAATCGGTACAGCCGCCGATGCAGCAGCGGTGGCGCCGGCCGCCGGGGCGGTGCCCGGTTCCGGCGCCACTTTGCGCGAGTGCCCCCCCATCAAATAAAAGCCTTCCATGTTCACGTACACGGCGCGATCGGCCGGGGTTCCGGTGCGCTTTAAAATGCCGACCACTTCAAACGGATCGTGCTTGTGCCCTTCCGGCGCGCCGTGCGAGGGTTGAATGTCATCCCCCACTTTGATTCCCATGTCGCGCGCCACCTGCGCGCCCACGACGGCCGTAAAGAATTCGTCCTGCTTGAAATTCCGCCCCTGGGCAAATTCGTATTTCTTGTCGGGGGCGTACTCCATGTCGTCGAACAGTTCCGTGTTGGTGGCCACCACGCGATACTGGCCGAAATAGTCGCCCATCAACACAGGAACGACTTTGTCGATCGCGGCGGCGAATTTGCCATCCTTCCCGTCGTGCCGCTTCGATGCCGGCAGGAATTCCTGGTAATACCAGTACGGAATGTTCTCCACTGGCTTGCTCAAGTGGTAGACGGTGTTGAGCACCAACTGCAGCGAGCCCCCTTTGGCCCCCACGATCATGTTGTAGCCCAGCCCCGCGCCGGAGCGGAACGAATTGCCAACCACCCCGCTGGCCACCAGCACCGCGACCACCAGCGATACCCCCAGCGCCATCGACAGGCCCGTGAGAAACGACGCCAGCGCACGCTGCTGAATGCTGCGCCAAGCTATTTTCCAAAGAGTCATCGAATTCGTTCCGGACTTTGCATCTCGTGTTCTTTCCGCGTGCGGCTTAGCTGCGCAACTATCCGCTTGCCATCATCTTTCCCGCTGCCACTTCGTTAATGAGTTCCAAGTTTTCCACGCGCTCAAATTGTCCAGCCACCTCCGGCGTGTGGGTCACCAATACCAGCGCCACGTTTTCTTCGCGGCAAGTGTCACAAACCAAATCGACCACCTGCTGCTGATGCTTGGTGTCGATGTTTGCCGTGGGCTCGTCGGCCAACAGCAGCTTCGGCTTGTTCGCCAGGGCTCGCGCCACCGCCACGCGCTGCTGCTCTCCCACCGAAAGCTGCGCCGGCTTGTGATGGAATCGATGCGCCAATCCCACGCGCTCCAGCAAATGCTTCGCCCGATCGGGCCTCACCCGCCCCGTGGCGAACGACATCCCCAAAAGCACATTCTCCAGCGCCGAAAAGGCCGGCAGCAGATTGAACGTTTGAAACACGTAGCCGATCTTGTCGGCGCGGAAGCGGTCGCGCCCCGCCTCCGGCAATTTGGTGATCTCGATGCCGTCGACGCGAATCGAGCCTTCATCAGGACGGCTAATGCCGGCAATCAGGTGCAGTAATGTTGTCTTGCCCGAACCGCTGCGGCCGATGAGCACCATCTGCTCGCCGGCCGCGACGTGAAACTTGGGCACGTTCAGAATCGGCAGCCGCGACCCCCCCGGCTCGATAAACGATTTTTTGACGTGTTCCAGCGTAAGCATCGCAAGGCAGGGGTCGAAGGTGGGACGGCCCGAGAGCACCGGCGGGAGCCGGGAAGGCGTTCAGGCCAGGGCCGCTATGTTTTGGTATATCCCACCGCGAAGCTTGATGCAATCCGATTGCATCATGAATTGAGCCAAGGTCTCCCGTGAACCTGTCACTCTTTCCGCCCGATCCGTCTCAAGTCTTGCGATGATAACTTGTTACAATACCAAGACAAAGGTCAACCCTGGATGAATCCAGAGGCGCGCACCGTCTTATAAACTACGAAGTCTGGGCCATCACGGTTCAATGCGAGCCGCCGGTTCAAATTCCCGACGGCCGGCCACTGACGCACTTCAAAACCCGCCGTACAATGCCACACCCTAACCGGTGACCAATTATTCGCCCGCTGGTTGCGGAGTTTCAAGATGGCTCAAATGCTCGATCTGTCGCGGCACGAAATCGACGCGGAGTTCGCGGTCCGCAACGCGCCCCGCGCCGCTCTATGAAGATGCCGTCATCCTGGAGCATGCCGCCATCGCCGACAGCGGTGCGCTCATCATCGGCTCCGGGAAAAAAACCGGTCGCAGCCCGCTGGATAAACGCATCGTCGATCATCCCGATAGCAGCGGCAGCGTGTGGTGGGGGCCCGTGAATATCAAGCTCGACGAACAGGTGTTCGTCATCAATCGCCAGCGGGCCATCGATTACTTGAACACGCGCGAGCAGCTTTACGTGGTCGATGGATATGCCGGCTGGGATCCTCGCTACCGTATCAAGGTGCGTGTGATTTGCGCCGCGCTTACCACGCGCTGTTCATGCGCAACATGCTGATTCGGCCGACGCCGGAAGAATCGGGCACGTTCGGCGATCCCGATTACGTGATCTACAACGCCGGCCAGTTTCCCGCCAATCCGCACACGCACCAAATGACCTCGCGCACCAGTATCGATATCAGCCTGGAGCGCCGCGAAATGGTGATCCTCGGAACTGAATACGCCGGCGAAATGAAAAAAGGCGTGTTCACCCTGATGCATTATGTGATGCCCGGCCGCGGCGTGCTGTCGATGCACTGCAGCGCCAACGAAGGGCCGCAAGGCGATGTGTCGCTGTTCTTTGGTCTTTCGGGCACCGGCAAGACCACCCTCTCGGCCGACCCGCGCCGCCGGCTGATCGGCGACGACGAACATTGCTGGAGCGACGAAGGAATTTTTAACATCGAAGGCGGCTGCTACGCCAAGTGCATCAACCTGACGCGGGAAAGCGAGCCGGAGATCTACGACGCCATCCGCTTCGGCACGGTGCTGGAAAACGTCGTGTACGATGAGGAAACTCGCGCGGTCGATTTTCGTAGTGCCGCCATCACCGAAAACACGCGCGCCGCCTACCCCATCGAATACATTGCCAACGCCAAGGTGCCCTGCATCGGCAACCATCCGTCGAACATCATTTTTCTCACCTGCGATGCCTTCGGAGTTCTGCCGCCGGTCAGCCGCTTGACCCCCGAACAAGCCATGTATCATTTTCTCGCCGGCTACACAGCCCGCGTGGCCGGCACCGAGGAAGGTGTGAAAGATCCGCAAGCAGCCTTCTCTGCCTGCTACAGCGCCGCCTTCCTGGTGCGGCATCCGGCCGTCTACGCCAAAATGCTGGCCGAGAAATTGCGCAAACACAAATCGCAGGCCTGGCTGGTGAACACCGGCTGGTCGGGTGGGGCGTTCGGCAGCGGATCGCGGATCAAGCTTAGCCACACACGCGCGATTATCGACGCCATCCACGCCGGCGCCTTGATCGACGCACCCACCCAGCGCGACGAGCATTTCAAGCTCGACTACTGCACGCGCTGCCCAAATGTGCCGGATTCAATTATGCGGCCGGCCGCCACCTGGAAAGATCGCGCCGCGTACGAAGCCGCGGCCCAAAAACTCGCCGGTCTGTTCCACGAGAACTTCTCCAAATACGCCGACGCCGCGGGCAAAGAAACCCAAGCCGCCGGGCCCTAACTCGTCGCAGCACTTTGCGTCGCCGTAGCACGTCACGTTGCCGCAGTCGTTATTCCTGCCTTGCTGTATTTGCCCCAGCGCCAGTCGCGCACTTCCGGCATATCGTCGCCGTGAATGCGAATGTAGTTCGCGTGGTCTACCAACTTGTCGCGCAGCGACTGCTTCAGATATGCCGCGTGAGGCCCCAGCTTGGGCACCCGGTCGATCACGTCGCTCACCAGATCGAACCGGTCCAGGTTATTCCGCACCGTCATGTCGAATGGCGTGGTGGTGGTTCCCTCCTCTTTGTAGCCGCGCACGTGCAAGTGATTGTGGTTGTGCCGGCGATACGCCAGGCGGTGAATCAGCCACGGGTAGCCGTGGAATGCGAAAATTGTCGGCGTATCAGGTGGAAACAAAGCGTCGAACTCAACGTCGGGCAGCCCGTGCGGATGCTCGCTGGGCGGCTGCAACCGCATCAGGTCGACCACGTTAATCACGCGCACCTTTCAGTTCGGGCAATTCCCGCCGCATTAGGTCCACCGCCGCCAGCGTTTCCTGCGTAGGCACGTCGCCGCAGCAGGCCATCACCACGTCGGGCTCGCCGTGCTGATCGTTGGAGGCCCAATCCCAGATGCCGATCCCTTCCGTGCAGTGTTTCACCGCCTGGTCCATCGTCAGCCACTGCGGCGAAGGTTGCTTGCCCGCCACGATCACGTTCACATAATTGCGGCTGCGCAGACAATGGTCGGTCACGCTCAACAAGCAGTTGGTGTCCGGCGGCAGATAGATGCGAATCACGTCCGCCTTCTTGTTCACCACGTGATCGATGAAGCCGGGGTCCTGATGGGAAAATCCGTTGTGATCTTGCCGCCACACGTGCGACGACAACAGATAATTCAGCGAGGCAATCGGCCGCCGCCACAATATGTCGCGCGTAACTTTCAGCCATTTGGCGTGCTGGTTGAACATTGAATCGATGATGTGAATGAACGCCTCGTAGCACGAGAAAAATCCATGCCGGCCGGTGAGCAGATATCCCTCCAGCCACCCCTGGCACTGATGCTCGCTGAGCATTTCCATCACCCGGCCGTCGGCGGCGACGTGATCGTCGCTGGGCAGAATTTCGGCCGTCGAGCACCGACTGGTTTCCTCAAACACCGCGCTCCAGCGGTTCGACATGGTTTCGTCCGGGCTGAATACGCGGAAATTGCGGCTTTCGCGATTGACCCGCAAAATATCGCGGATCATTTCGCCTTGCACGCGCGTGGCCTCGGCATCCACCGCTCCCGGCCGCGGCACTTCCACGGCATAATCGTGGAAATCGGGCATCCGCAAATCGCGCAGTAAAATCCCGCCGTTGGCATATGGATTGGCTCCCATTCGCCGTTGGCCCTCCGGCGCCAGCGCCGCCAGTTCCGGCCGCAGCCGACCGCGCTCATCGAATAATTCCTCCGGCTGGTAGCTGCGCATCCACTCTTCGAGCATTTTCACGTGCTCCGGCTTATTCATTTCTGCCAGCGGCACCTGGTGCGCACGGAACGTGCCTTCCACTTGTTGGCCGTCGACTTTTTTCGGTCCGGTCCAACCTTTAGGCGTGACCAGCACGATCATCGGCCACCGCGGCCGCTCTTTAAATCCATCCGACCGCGCCTTTTTTTGAATGTGCCGAATCTCCGCCAGCACCTTGTCGAGCGTCACCGCCATCTTTTGATGCATCGGCAGCGGATCGTCCCCTTCCACGAAGTGCGGCTCGTAGCCGTACCCGCGCAGAAGTTCTTTCAGCTCCGCGCGGCTAATGCGTGCCAAAACCGTCGGCCCGGCGATTTTGTATCCGTTCAAGTGCAATATCGGCAGCACCGCCCCGTCGGTCGCCGGATTCAAAAACTTGTTGGAGTGCCACGAAGTGGCCAGCGGACCGGTTTCCGCTTCGCCATCGCCCACCACGCACGTCACCAGCAAGTCGGGATGATCGAACACCGCCCCATAGGCGTGCGCAAGCGAGTAGCCCAACTCCCCCCCTTCGTGAATCGAGCCGGGCGTTTCGGGCGCCACGTGGCTGGGAATGCCGCCGGGAAACGAGAATTGCATGAACAGCCGCTTCATGCCCGCTTCGTCCTGCGAAACGTTGGGATAAAACTCGCTGTACGTGCCTTCCAAATACACGTTGGCTACCAGCGCCGGCCCGCCGTGCCCCGGCCCGGTCACATAGATCATGTTCAAGTCGTGCTGCTTGATGGCGCGGTTCAAATGCACGTAGATGAAATTCAACCCGGGCGTGGTGCCCCAATGCCCTAGCAAGCGCGGCTTGATGTGCTTGCGCACCAGCGGCAGCTTCAACAGCGGATTATCCATCAAATAAATCTGCCCGACCGACAGATAATTCGCCGCCCGCCAATAGGCGTTCATCTTTGTCAGCAGGTCGTCGGAAAGTGGCGCTTCCATAAATTCACCCGGCCTTTTCGCTTAGAAGGTTGATTACCGACTGCGCGATCACTTGTTCTTCATCCGTCGGAATAACCCACACGGCCACGCTTGCATCGGCGGCAGAGATCGTTTGCGCCGACTGATTATTCAATGCATCATCCAGAACGACGCCGATGAATTGCAATCCCTTGCAAATCCGATGCCTTATCTTTGGCGCGTTTTCGCCGATGCCGCCGCTGAACACTAGCGTGTCAATCCCATTCATTGCCGCAGCCAGCGCGCCGATCGCTTTGTGAACCCCGTAGCAGTAAAGATCGACCGCTTCAGCAGCCCGCGCGTCGCTTGCCTCGCGAGCCATCAAGTCGCGCATGTCGGCGCTGATTTCCGAAACGCCCAACAAACCCGATTCACGATTCACCATTTGCTGGAACTGCGCGGGCGTCATGTTTTCGCAGCGCGCCAGATAATCGACGATTCCCGGATCGAGATCGCCGCTGCGCGTGCCCATCGGCACGCCCGAGGCCGGCGTGAAGCCCATCGTCGTGTCGATGCTCTTGCCCCCGTGCACCGCCGCCAAGCTGGAACCGCTCCCCAGGTGCGCCAGCACGACGCGCCCTTGCGCCGCGTTCGGCCCGGCCAGGCGCGCCAACTGTTGTATCAGATAGCTGTACGACAGGCCGTGAAAACCGTACCGCCGCACCCCCTGCGAATAATAGCGCCGCGGAATCGCCAGCCATTGTGCCACCAGCGGCATGTGCTCGTGAAACGCGGTATCGAAGCACACCACCTGTCGCCAGTGCGGTTCCAGTTGGGCCACGGCGGTGATCAATTTGATCTCCCGCGGCAGATGGTCCGGATCCAGCTCCGCAAGCCGTCGCAGGTCGCCAAGCAATTTGACGGTCACCATCTCAGGCTTAAAGTGCTGTGGTCCTCCATGCACCAGCCGATGCCCCACCACCGAAATCTCTTGCACGCCACCCTGAACCCGCACCGCTTGGAGAATATGTTTTACCGCCTCCGCCGAATTGGCCGCCTTCACCGACTGCATTTCGCGCCAGCCCGTGGCATTCTTCATCGTCAATGCCGATTGGTCCGTTCCGATGCGCTCAATTTCGCCGGATATCAGCCGAGCCAAACCAGCTTCGTGCTCAAACATTGCGAATTTGATGCTCGAAGAGCCGGCGTTGAGAGTTAGAATTTTGGACGTCGCAGCGCTCATGCGCAATGTAGCAGACGCCGATTCGTCGTCACAGGAACCGCATAAATAATGACACGCTCTTCCGCGGAACTTCGCGCCGACGCAGTCCGCATCTGGCAAGCCGGATTGGAAGCTGCCCGATCCGAGCGATTGATGCAGAACCATCTCCACTTCGAAGTCCGGCAAGCTCCTCCTTGGCAAAGAATCGACCGGAAGTGGTCGATTTGGCCGGCGTTCGGCGGATTGCCGCAGTCGGTGCGGGCAAGGCCGGGGCGGGCATGGCCGCAGCTTTGGAGGAGATTCTCGGTCCAAGACTGATGGCGAAAAAACAACTCACCGGCTGGGTGAACGTGCCGGCCGATTGCGCGCGAAAGCTCCACCGCATTCATCTGCATGCCGCCCGGCCCCCCAAAGCAAACGAGCCTACGGCCGCAGGCATCGCTGGCGCCCAGCAGATGTTGCAAATCGTTTCCTCGCTCGGTCCCGACGATTTGTGCATCGCGTTGGTGTCCGGTGGCGGCTCGGTGCTTTTGCCTGCGCCGATCGAAGGCGTCACGCTCGCCGACCTAGTCGCGGTCACGCAATTCCTTAGTGCCGCCGGCGCCGACATTCGCCAGCTCAACACCGTGCGCAAGCAGCTCAATCGCATCACCGGCGGCGGGTTGGCCCGCGCCTGTTCCGCCGGCCGCTTGTTAACTTTGATCATTTCCGACGTGCTGGGCGATCCGCTCGATCTGATCGCGTCAGGCCCCACCGTTCCCGCCGCCTCCACGCCGCAGCAAGCGCTCGAAATCCTGGAACATTTCGATCCACAGCATCAAACAATTCCGGCCACAGTCTTCGAAGCCCTGCGTGCAAAAACCGCCCAGCCAAACATTCCCCATTCCACATTTCGCAGTCCCCATTTGACTCACTATGTGCTCGGCAACAACGCCACCGCAGTCGCATCCACCGCAATCGAAGCCGAGCGACTGGGTTATTCCACCACCACCGCCTGCGCTTCGAAGCTCGAAGGACCGGTCGAGCCAATCGGCCGGCACCTGGCCGACATGGCGGCACATCTGCGCTCCACGCCGGGCGCCAAGTGTTTCATCAGCGGCGGCGAAGGCACCGTGAAACTGGCGCCGGAGAACCAACGCGGCCTGGGCGGCCGAAATCAACAAACCGTTCTAGCAGCCCTGATTCGTCTGGCTGAAATCGATCCGCGCGGAGTGGCAATTCTTTCCGCAGGCACCGACGGCGAAGATGGCCCGACCGACGCCGCAGGCGCATTTGTCGATGCCGAAGTGATCGATCAGCGCACAGCAGTTGAAATTAGATGCCGCAGGTGTCCTCCGCCGCAACGACGCTTACCGATTTTTTCGAACCGCTAGACGCACTGATCAAAACCGGCCCCACCAATACCAATGTCTGCGACGTGCGAGTGGTGGTCACCGACAGCGCATAAAAAAACCGGCGATGCAATCGCCGGCTTTGCAATTCCGAACCCCGAACTCTGAACCCTTGCCTAGTCCCACCACCACTGGTCTTTCTGCAGATTCTGCAGATCGATGTTTTCGCGGGCTTTTTCCACCTTGCCGTCGTCGTCGTGCAGCAAATTTGATTCCCGCAGCGCCAGGGCCGGCTCGATGTGCACGCCGCCGCCGATCGGCGTCATCAGCGTGCTCCCCTTGAACACGCTGGTCACGGCCGATTCCACTTGCTGCGGCGCAGTCAGCGTTCGCACGGGATAAGTGTCCTCGTCGCCGAACAACGATTTCAACCCCGCCTTGCCGTAAAAATCTTTCTCTTGAATGAATGCCGCCGCCACCGCCAGATCGATGCAGTTGCGCAACTGCGAATACACCGGAATCACGTTGGCCAGATCGGCATATTTCTTAGTGAACGCTTCGGTGAACGCGCGGCTGGCGGCGTCGATGGCGCTTCGATTTCACCCGCGAACCGTCAGCCGAAACAATCTCGTCGGCGTTCACCAACTTCACGCCGTTGCCGACCATTTCCATCGCCAGGCCGTCGGCCGCTTCGCGCACGCATTCGTAATCGGGCACAAAGTACCATCGCTGCAGCGCGTTGCGGCCTACCATTCGCGGATTCGCTCGATCGACATAATTGACGAATTGCTTCACGGGCGGCCGTTCCAGCCCGATGCCGATCAACTTCATGCGATAATCGGCCTCGACCAGCACTTGTGCGAAATGCGTTGTGGCCGGCACGCCGGTGATGCGCACCGATTGCAGCCCCAAGCTCTCCTTTAATCCGGTCACGATTTCTTGCGTTTGGCTTTGCGCGGTGGCGGCCGACAAGCGCGAACCTGTATGCCGCAGAAAATCTTGCATCCGCTGCAAGCCTTCCTTCGTCGGGTCGATCGAGCAACTGATTACCGGCGTGTCGTTGCTGCCCCCCGGCGGAAATGCGCACAACGCAGTGACCAAATCATCCAATTGCACGACCGGCCGTCCGGAGCTCAATCCGCACCCGGCCCGATAAATCCGCCGCCCAGCCTTCGGCTGGCCCGGCAATCACAATGTCTTTTGTGTCGGGATAATAAAACACATACTGCACCCGCGTCAGGCCCGCGAGGTTCTTCATCTCGTCGGTCGGTTTCTCGCCGGCCTTTTGCTTCTCTCGAATTGCCGCGTCCAGGCGCGTTAGTGAAATCTTCCGCATCGGGCTGGGCTTGGCCAATTTCGGATTCAGTTGCGCTTTGGCGGCGGCCATCCGCTGCCACATCAACTGCCCGGTTTGATCCATGTAGATCTGCGTGCGCAGAACACCGTTGGGATCGACCAGCACGCCGGCAATCGGCGTGGTGGTTGTGACGTTGGTCACATTGGTCGTGGTGGTGGTGGTGGTAGTGGTCGTCGCCTGCGCGTGGGCAACCTCCCCGCTCAGCGCCAATGCCATCCCCACCAAAAAACCAGCGGCATAAACAATCAAGCGGTGCGAAGCCATGAAGCAATCATCTCCTGCTGCTTTTCCGCGTTGCTTTCCGGCACGCCCCCACCTTGTGTCGCGCACTTGTTGCACATCACCGCAGTGGGGAGCGCGCTCTTTGATTCTGTTCAAGGATAGGTTTTTAGCGAACACTATCCCGGAAGATTTCAGTCTAATAGCGGGAAAATGGCAAAGCAAGAAAACTGGGGGTTTTACGGCCTTTTTGAGCCCTTTTGCCGCAGTTGCCGACCCAGCGTTTTCAGCCTCGGAGCTATGATTGAGAGATCGGTCTTCCCTGACACTTTTCCGGGGGGCAAACACAATGTCGAATTTCGCCGCCAACCTTCTGAAATCGATCCCCCTGCCACGCGGCCCCCAGCGCAATCTGATTTGTATCGCTGGCTGCTGGTGGCGGTCTGGCATCTATACCGTCGTCGTCACCTGGAATGTCTGGCAGGTGCGTTCGGCCCCCGACTGGCACCCCTGGAAATTCGCCACGCCCGACTTCCACATGATCTGGCGTCATCAACCCACCGACGCCCAATTGGCACCCATGCTGCCTGCCTGGGACTGGCTGCCGCAATTCGACGTGGGCGGTTTGCTAATCGCAGCCTTCGTGCTGGTGTTATTTTTGCCCCGCACCGGTTTGACGGCACTGGGAATCATCTGGTTGCTGGCGGTACTGATGGATCGCACTCGCCTGCAGCCCCACTATCAAATCGGCCTACTGATATTGGCCACGCTCCCCAGCTCCGGCGCACAGCTTGTGGGCCGAGCCAACCTCATCGCGCTGTGGTTTTGGGCGGGCTTTCATAAATTGATCATCGACTTCATCAAGCCCGAGGATTTGCTCGGCTTCGTGCACGACATCGTTCCGCTGGATTTGGCCCGCATGTTCCCGCCGGAACATTACCACTGGAGCACGCACACCTTTGCCGTGGCAGTCGGCTGGACCATCGCCGCGACAGAAATGCTGCTGGGCATCATGTGCCTGTTCCCGCCGCTGCGCTGGTTGGTAGGCATCATCGCTTTCGTGCTGCACGGCGGCATTCTGCTGTGGAATTGCCGAATGCCCCTGTGCAATCTGGTGGGATGGAACGTTGCGCTGATGCTCGCTGGCCTGGTGCTCATCACTCCCTGGCGCGATTGGCCGCGCACCGCACTGAAAAAATGCAGCCCGCTCGCCCAGTTACTGGCGATCGCGCTTCTTGGTGTATCCAGCCACGTTCTACGTCGACGCCGTGAATGCCTACTTCGCGCACTGCATTTACGTGCCCAACTCGGCCTACGGTGAATTGCGGCGACCTGGTGAAACGCCGAAAGCCGTTCCATTCATGCCCTTCGAGGTTCTGAATTTTCCGCTGCCCCCCGGTCAGTCCGTCGCCCAGCAATACTTCGACAAGATCAAGCAACCCGGCGACGAAATGATCATCTTCGATCCGCGCCCCTGGGCCCGCCATAACGGCATGCATGGTCGACGGTTGACCTACGACGGCGAATTGCGAAATGGCCTTCCCTACGGTCACTGGATTCGCCGCGATGCCCAAGGAAACAAACTGAGCGAAGGCGATTTCAAAGACGGCGTCGAAACCGGTCACTGGATTTTTTGGTACCCCGACGGCCGCGAAGCGATGGAAGGCGATTTTGTCAACGGCCGAGCCGAAGGCCCCTGGATGACCTGGTCCCTCGATGGCGAAGAATCGCTCATCGAATTCCACGATGGCGAGCCCGTGCAGTCGCTTCCTTCCGCAGTGCCTTCAACCGGCAGCGAGTGACATCGCACGTTTTCCTTGCCGCCAGGCAATGGCGTTGCGGTTTAGCACTCCAGCGACTAACTTTGTGCGCCCCGAATCCGTAAAATGGCACCGTAGGCCAATCGCTCGCCAGCCGCCTATTGCCTCCCGCGTACCGCCTACCTGCAATGCCCGATAACCGCCACATCCGCAACTTCTGTATCATCGCCCACATCGACCACGGCAAAAGCACGCTGGCCGATCGGTTGATCGAGCTGACCGGCACCGTCGAAAAGCGCGAAATGCACGAGCAGTTGCTCGACGATATGGAGCTTGGAGCGCAAGCGCGGCATTACGATCAAAGCCCGCGCCGTCTCGATGCACTACACGCACGACGGCGAAGAGTACGAACTCAACCTGATCGACACGCCCGGCCACGTCGATTTTCACTACGAAGTGTCGCGCAGCCTGACCTGTTGCGAGGGGGCGATTCTGCTGGTCGATGCATTCCAGGGAGTCGAAGCCCAAACGGTCGCCAATGCCCTGGCCGCGATGGACCACAACCTCACGATCATTCCGGTGCTCAATAAAGTCGATCTGAAACATGCCCGGCCGGACGAAGTCATGCTCGAAATGGAGCAAGTGCTGGGCATTAAGCCTGAGGAAGTGCTGAAGTGCAGCGGCAAAACCGGCGACGGCGTGGCGGAGCTGCTGGAAGCCATCGTCGAGCGCATTCCGCCGCCGCAAGGCGATCCCGCCGCCCCGCTGCAAGCGATGTTGTTCGATTCGCACTACGACGACTACCGCGGCGCCATCGCCTATGTGCGGTTGATGCAAGGCGCCGTCGAAAAGGGCCAAAAAATCCGCTTCCTCAAAGCCGAGGCCACCTACGAAGTGCTCGAGCTCGGCCAGTTCGTCCCCGAACGCAAAGCCTGCGCAAAGCTCGTGGCCGGCGAAGTGGGCTACCTGATCTGCAATATCAAAGAACTCAAAGACATTCACATCGGCGACACGGTCACGGTCCCCGGCGACAACGCCGCCCCTGCCCTGCCCGGCTATCGTCCGCCGCAGCGCATGGTCTATTGCGGCCTGTATCCGTCCGACGGCCAGAACTTCGAAGAACTGCGCGATTCGCTCACCAAGCTGTCGATCAACGACCCCAGCTTCGAATTCTCGCCCGAAACCAGCGAGGCGCTCGGCTTCGGCTTCCGCTGCGGCTTCCTGGGCCTGTTGCACATGGAAATTATCCAGCAGCGGCTCGAGCAGGAAGCCAATTTCGATTTGGTGCAAACTGCGCCCAACGTCACGTATCAAATTCTCACCCGCAACGGCGAAACGCTGGAAATCCACAATCCGCAAGATGTTCCCGATGCCGGCGACATCGAAGAATTCCGCCAGCCGATCGTGCGAGTGAACTTCGTGCTGCCGGTGGAATACATCGGCCCGGTGATGCAACTGTGCACCGACCGCCGCGGCACTTACAAGCGCACCGAGTACCTGGGCCCCACGCGCGCGATGATCACTTTCGATCTGCCGCTGGCCGAAGTGATTTACGACATGCACGACAAGCTGAAAAGCGTCACCCGCGGCTACGGCACCATGGATTACGAACTGATCGGCTATGTGCCCGCCGACCTGGTGCGGATGGATATTTTGGTCGGCGGCAAAAAAGTCGATGCCCTGTCGATCATCTGCGATCGCCGCGATGCCGACCGCCGCGGCCGGGCCATCGTGAAAAAACTGCGCACCGAAATCGATCGCCACATGTTCGAAATCGCCCTGCAAGCCGCCATCGGCAGCCGCATCATCGCCCGCGAAACCATTTCCGCCATGCGCAAAAACGTGACCGCCAAATGCTACGGCGGCGATATCACCCGCAAGCGCAAACTCTGGGCCAAGCAGCGCGAAGGCAAAAAGCGGATGAAATCGATCGGCTCCGTCGACATCCCCCAGAAGGCCTTCCTCGCCGTGCTGGAATCGGGCACGGAACAATAACGGGTGGCACTGACAAGCGCGCTTGGCAGTGAAAATCTCCTTCACCCCCACGGACAAACCGGGTTTGTCGGTGCCAACCCCACCTCGCACTCGCTCTTGTGAACTCCGCAAAAAACCCGTAACTTACGGGCTCTTTCCTGCGCCCGCAAATTGGATTTCTGCGCCCTGCATCCTGAATCCTGCGCCCTTCCAATGGCCTACGCCCCTCCTCAAAATCTGCGATCGCCGCTGCGGCGGCTGACCGGGGTGCAGTGTCATCGCCACCGGCAGCTATGTGCCGGATACAGTCGTGCGCAACGAAGACCTCGCCAAGTACGGCTGCGATCCGCAATGGATTTTTGAGCGCAGCGGCATCCGCGAGCGGCGGCAAGTTGCCCCGGATCAATGCACCAGCGACCTGGCTGTGGCCGCCGCGCGCCGCGCCATGGATTGCGCCGGTGTCTCGCCGGGCGATGTTGATCTGTTGGTGTTGGGCACGTTCAGCCCCGATCTGCCGATCCCTTCCACCGCCACCCAGGTGCAAACCAAGCTCGGCCTGCACTGTGGAGCCTTCGACGTGTCGGCGGCCTGTGCCGGCTTCATGTATGCCCTCGTCACCGGCGCACAGTTCGTCGCCACCGGCGGCAGCAAGCTGGCGTTGATCGTCGGCGCCGACGCCAACTCGCGCATCGTCGAACCCACCGACAATAAAACCTACCCGCTGTTCGGCGACGGCGCAGTGCGCGTTTTGCTGGCCGCCGGCAGCGACAACCAAGGCCTCATCGCCTACACCCTTGGCGCCGACGGCTCGGCGGAAGATATCTTGTGCATGAAAGCCGGCGGCTCGCGCAAGCCAGCCTCGGTCGAAACCGTGAAAGCCGGTGAGCACTTCATGCGAATGGACGGCCGCGCGGTCTTCAAATGGGCCATCCGCCTGATCGATCAATCCGTGCGCGACGTGCTGGAATTCGCCAAAATTACCACCAATGACGTCGATCTGGTCGTCCTGCACCAGGCCAACATCCGCATTCTCGCCGCCGCCGCCGCCGAGTTGGGCGTCGACCGCCGCAAAATGTTCGTCAACCTCCAGCAATACGGCAACACCTCCGCCGGCAGCATTCCGTTGGCGCTCGACGAAGCCATCCAAAAAGGTTTGGTCAAGCGCGGCGGCAACATCGTCATGTGCGGCTTCGGCGCCGGACTGTGCTGGGGCACCGCGCTGTGGCGCTGGTAGGCTTCGCAAGAGTGAGTAAGTGAGTAGGTGAGTAAGTATGAAATAACCCGTCGCCAGAATTCTTACCTACTCACTTACTCACCTGCTCACTCTTTCAACATGTCCAAAGTCAAACAACTTCCGCCGCGCAGCAAAGTTAAGCCCGCCGACTGCTGGGATCTGGCCAGTCTCTACAAATCCGACGCCGCCTGGGAAGCCGCCTTCAAAAAGTGGGAAGGCGAAATCAAAGGCTACGAACGCTTCGCCGGCCATCTCGGCGAAAGCGCCAAAAAATTGGCCGACTGCCTGGAGTTCGACATCGCTTTCGACCGCACTGGCGAGCGCCTGGGCACCTACGCCTTTTTGAAAACCACCGAAGACCAGGCCAATAGCACCTATCAGCGGATGATCGGCCGTTATCAAAACGCCGCCAGCCGCGCCGGCCAGGCCGCCAGTTACATCCGGCCAGAAATTATGGCCATTCCCGAGGCCACCTTGAAAAAGTTCCTGGCCGCGAAGGAACTGGCCCCCCATCGCGTTTCGCTCGAGCGCCTGCTGCGCTACAAGCCGCACACGCTGGCGAAATCGGAAGAAAAACTGCTGGCCATGCAGGCCGAAATGGCCGAAACCGCCAATCATGCCTTCCGCCAGTTGACCGACGCCGATCTCAAATTCGGCTTGGTGAAAAACGAGAAAGGTGAGCAGATCGAACTGAGCAATGCGACCTTCTCGCTACTGCTGCATTCGTCGAAGCGAGCCGTCCGCAAAGCGGCGTTCCACCAATACTACGCGCAGTTCAAGGGGCACGAAAACACGCTGGCCGCTACGCTCGCCGGCTCGATGCAGCGCGATGTGTATTACGCCAAGGCACGGGACTACAAAAGCGCGCTGGCCGGCGCGCTATTCTCCGACAACGTGCCCCAAAGCGTGTACGACAATTTAATCGCCGCGGTCCACAAGAATTTGCCGGCGCTGTATCGCTATTACGATCTGCGCAAGCGGAAAATGAAATTGCCCGACATCCATCATTACGACACCTACGTGCCGATCCTCAGCCAGTTAGAATCGCGCCGCAAGTGGGATCAAGGCGTCAAGGAAGTCGTCACTTCGCTTGAGCCGCTGGGCAGCGAATACTGCGGCGTGCTCGAAGGCGGACTGAACAACGGTTGGTGCGATCGCTATCCCAACCAGGGCAAACAAAGCGGCGCCTTCTCGGCCGGCACGTTCGACGGCGATCCGTACATCCTAATGAACTATCAAAGCGAGGTGCTGGATCACGTGTTCACGCTGGCCCATGAAGCCGGCCACTCGATGCACAGCTACTATTCGGCCAGACATCAGCCGTACCAGTATTACAACTACACAATCTTCGTGGCCGAGGTGGCCAGCACGTTCAACGAACAACTGCTCAGCCGCCACCTGATGCAAAAAGCTAAGAGCGATAAAGAACGGGCCTACCTGATCAATCGCGACATCGACAACATCCGCGGCACGATCATCCGCCAAACGATGTTCGCCGAGTTCGAAAAGATCACCCACGAAACCGTCGAGGCCGGCGAGCCGCTGACGGTCGAAAAGTTCAAAGAAATCTACCGCGCCTTGTTGGACCACTATTTCGGCAAAGATTTCGTCATCGACGATGAACTGGCCCTGGAATGCTTCCGCATCCCGCACTTCTATCGGGCGTTTTATGTCTACAAATACGCGACCGGCCTATCAGCCGCGATCGCTCTGTCGGAACGCGTTGTCAATGGCGGCAAGCGCGAATTGAACGACTACCTCGGCTTCCTTAAAGGCGGCTGCTCGAAATTCCCGTTGGATCTGCTGCGCGACGCCGGCGTCGACATGGAAAAGCCCGCCCCGGTCGAAACCGCGCTGAAACACTTCGCGCTACTCGTCGACGAACTCGACGAGTTGCTGTAACTGCCGGCCGCCTGCTGCCAGCCACCTGCTAATCACGGTTTCTGCGTCGTCACCCACACAATCGGCTTGCCGGCATCGTCCAGCCGAATCTCGCATTTCAGCCCGGCCTGAAACAGCACGTGGTCCAAAATTTTCTTGTAGAACGTTTTGCCCGCCGGCATCTTCACCTTCTTCGCCAGATCGATCCGGTTCCGCGCCATGTTGTTGTAATCGTACAGAAACGGCGTTTTCAGCCGTACCTGGATGGCATCGATCGCTTCCTTTGCCGGCGTGTCAACGATTTCCACTTTGATGAACTCGAATAGCGCAGGAATGATTTTGCCTTCGTCTTTTTCTCCCGGCGGCCAACCGATCGGCCACGAATCACCGACTTCTTTCGTTGCGGTCAATTGCAATTCCAAATTTCCATCCGCATAGTGCGGAATGAGCACGCCACCCGCCGGTCGAACAATCGCCGCCAGCGCCGTTCCGCTGGCCACGTCTTCCAGTTCATCACGCACCGGTTCGTCGGCCGCAATCGCCCGTTCAATCGCCGGCTCGACGGTTACCTTTGCCTTCAGGCCGGCGCAAATCTGTTCCAATGCCTTAGCCGCGGACATTCCCTTGGTGGCAAAGCCAACCGGCGCCGCCAGGCTTTGCCGTGCCTGATCGAGCTGATTGCGGGTAAATCCAAACGCGGTCCGCGACTGCCCAATCCCTTCCACGCCGCCGGTTTGCAAATCCGCAAGCCATTTCTTTAGCTTCGCGCTGTCGGATATCGCGAACTGGCCTCCCGGCGTAACCAGTATCCCATGCTCATCCAACTGCGCCGTGACCCGAACGATCCCGCCATCCGCGCCTTGCACGTCGATCCGGTCCCCCGCCTGCGCCGGCCGAAATTGCACATTGCCAAATCCAAGATCCGCCAGCGACTTCATCCATTTCTGCGAAGCCGTCGCCGCATTCAGGCTGGGTCGAGTTAGCACTTCGATCTCCACGCGCGACTGCGCCGCCGATGACACGTGATTGCCAAGGAGAATGGCCGTCAACAGGAAAAGCGATAGTCGGTGAACCATATAGCCAATTCTATCGCACGTTTGCGTCCCTGCTCAAAAACAAAAAAAGCCCGGCGACTCCTGCCGGTCGCCGGGCTCGCAAATGAAGGCAACCCGAATCGTGCAACTCCGCTTCGCTGGAATCAGTCCGCCGGAGGCGGCTCGATTTGTGCTTTCAAATCATCGGGCAATTTCTTTTCCTCTGCCGCCTTCAGCATCTCTTTGGCCGTGTCGTCTCCTTGCCCCGAATCCACGACCTTCTTGGCCCACTTCGCGGCATCGTCGAACTTCCCTTCCAGCAAATACAGCCGTGCCAACCCGTACCACGCCGCCGTTGCTTTCGGTGCTGCCTTGAGCAGAAACTTCTCGGCGTCGACGTACTTGCGCTTCATCAGAAAGATCTGCCCCAACCCATTCAGCGCCGCCGGATGCGTCGGCTCAATGGCCAGCACCTTTTGAAAAGCTTCGATGGCCTTATCGGGATCACCGGAATTGAACAGTGACCAACCCAATCCGTTCCATGCATTCGTGTTTTTCGGATTCAGCTTCACCGCTTCCTCGAACTTGGGCACTGCGTCGGCGAACTGTTGCTTTTGCCACAAGCTCCAGCCTTCTCGCCCCAGTTGCGCCGCCTTCTCAATGTCGGCTTTCGATGGATTTTGTTGCCCCAGCCATCCGAGCAGCATTGCACAAACGATGGTTAGCATGACTACCCCTCCAATGAATAAAACGAATATCCGGCGCCGGTTTCGCCGGCGCTCTTCCGTCTTCAGCGAAGTGACCAGCAGCTCATCGGCGCGTCGCATGGCGGCGTCAAGTCGTGCCTGCTCCTCCGGCGAACTGCCGGCCAGCGGATCCCGCGAAGAGTCGGTCACCAAATCATCTTGGAACATGGATGACTCCCACGCTTAAATGCGCTTGATAAGCCGCGCGGCCTCCTCGGCCGTGGTTTTACTGGGCACGACGGCGTCCAACACGTTGCCGCGAATGCGCTGCGTTTTGGAAATCTCAACCCGCAGCACTTCAATCACCTTGTCCAGCCGCGAACGAATCGTCGGATACGAAACGCCCACTTGTTCGGCGATCTCTTTCAAATTGCCGCTGGCCAGCACGAACATTTCAATAAACCGCTGATGTTCCACCGGCAGCCCGGCCAGCCGCGACATGGGAAACGCCGCCGAAACCGCTACGCGGCAATGCTCGCACGACATCTGCGTAACGGTCATCACCGTGCCGCAGTAGGGGCATTCATTGCCGACGGGTTGTTGCTCAGGCATAGGATTATTCACTTTCTCAATATGTTATATAAACATTGTTGACAAAATCAATGCTCGTGATAAACTAATTTGACTTTTCGGAAATTCCGCAGGCGCGATTTCCGCCTCCGGCGAGGTACACTGGAGAAATGCTACGTGTATCTCTCCGACTGCGCGCTGCGCTGCTGATAGCGCCGCTTCTCTATGCCGGGCGACTCAACGCTGCCGACGATTTGGCGTCGGCTCGCCAGCAGCTTGATAGCGCGTACGTTTCCCAATTGGGCGAACTAGCCGCTTGGTGCGATGCGAATTCGCTGTCGCAGCAGGCCGAGCTGACGCGCAAATGGCTTCCGAAGCGCGATCCGACGATGATTTATGTGTTCGCGCTGCCGGAGAGTCAGCGCCCGCCGGCGAAGTTTGTCGATTCTGAAGCCGCCCAGCAATGGTGGACGAAATTCACCGAGCTGCGACGCGGCCAAGCCGATAAGCTCTTCGAATTGGCCCAATCGGCGGCCAAAGCCAAGCAACCTTCGCTGGCTTTCGAATTGGTGCGCGAAACGGTGCGCGAGAATCCTGATCACGCGGCGGCCCGAAAAATCCTCCGATTTGAGAAATACCAGGATGGCTGGAAGACATCCGAAACCGTGCGGCGGCTGAAAGATGGGCAAGTGTGGAGCGATTCATTCGGCTGGCTGCCCGCCGATTACCTGCCGCGCTACGAAAAGGGCACGCGATTTTACCGTGGCAACTGGATCGATAAGGAGGAAGATGCCCGGCTGCACAGCAACATCAAAAATGGCTGGCGTGTCGAAAGCGATCACTACGCCGTCACCACCAATCACAGCCTGGAAGAAGGCGCGCGTTTGGCCAGCCGGCTGGAAACGCTGTACGACGTATGGCGGCAAGTGTTTCTACCCTATTACGCCACTGCTGCGGATGTCGAGCGCTGGTTTGCCGCGTCTGCCGATGAGAAGTCGCCTGTTCCCAGCATGCCTCGCAAATTGCACCAGGTCACGTACTGCCGCGACAAGCAAGAATATGTCGATGCGCTGATTCGCTCCCAGCCGCAAATCGGCATGTCGCTGGGCATTTATATCGACACCGCCAACACGGCGTACTTTTTTTACGGTGCGGAGCGCCACGATTCGACGCTCAACCACGAAGGCACGCATCAGTTGTTCTACGAGCTTAAGTCCGGCGCGATTCGGCCGGGCGTGAAAAACAATTTCTGGGTCGTTGAGGCCGTCGCTTGCTACATGGAATCGCTCGCCGAGCATCGCTTGTTGGCCGACGATCCTTACGGCAGCTACATCACCGTCGGCGGCGAAAACGAAGGCCGCGCGCCGGCCGCCCGCAAGCGGCTGTTGGACGACAACTTCTACGTGCCGTTGCGCGAACTGGTCGCCTTTGGCCGCGATTCGATGCAGCACGATCCGCGCCTGCCGATGCTTTACAGCGAAAGCTCGGGCGTGGCGCTGTTCTTGATGGCCGCCGACAATGGCCGATATCGTCCGGCGCTAATGGATTACCTGATCGCCGTGTATACCGGCCATGCCGCGCCCGATGCGCTGGAGAAACTCACCGGCCAGCGCTACGAAGAACTCGACCGCCAGTACCGCGAGTTTATGAAGTAACCGCCGCTTCTGTGTCTGGCTGCTTCCGGCGTGCCGGAACCGCTTGCTGCCTGCCACATGCCTTTGCCTGCGAAGGCGTCGGGCGTGTGCACGTGTTCCGGGCGGGCGCCCATGCCAACCATTCGCGCCGGCAAGCGGCGCAAGCGCGGCCAGCGCTTTAGCCAGCGGACAATGCGCGGAGGCTTGATTTGTTGCGTCGCCGTGATTGCCCGATTGATCACTCGATCTTGAATGAACACTTGCACGCGCTGGGTGATGCGCGTCGGAAATTCGCGGCGACGCTGCACACGGTGCAAGTCGGTCAGCGTAAGCGTGCCGTCTCGCAGCGGTTTGGCTAGCAGGTTTGCCGTTGCAACTGCATCTTGAATCGCCAGGTTGATGCCGACTCCGCCGACGGGAGACATGGCGTGCGCCGCATCGCCAATGCACAACAGGCCAGGTTTGTACCAGCGATCCAGGCGATCGATCTTCACCGTCAACAGGCGAATGTCGTCCCAAGTGCGCAGCTCATTCACGCGGTCGCCCAGGAAGGGCGAAATTTCCAGGATCCGTGCCCGGAACGCTTCCAGGCCGCGCGCCCGCACCTCGTCGTAGCCCCCTTTGGGAATCACGTAGGCGCATTGCCAGTACTCGCCGCGGTAGATCATCACCAGGATGCTGCCGGCCGATACTTGCCCCAGCGGAATTAGCGGGTCGCTTTCTTTGCGGGTAATCCGCATCCAGAGCACGTCGATGGGCGAGCCGAGATCGTGAACCTTGAAGCCGGCGCGATCGCGCAGCGTGGAGTGGCGGCCGTCGCTGGCCACGGTCAAGTCGGCCCGCACATCCAGCGGTCCGTCGGGCGTTTCGGCATGCACGCCAACCACACGGTCGTCCTCTTCGATCAAATTAGTCACGTTCGCCCGCATGCGCAGGTGGAACGTGGGATATTTTTTCGCTTCCGCGGCCAGGAAGTTCAAAAAATCCCACTGCGGCATCAGGGCGATGAACTTGCAGTGCGTCGGCAGGTGGCGGAAATCGGCGATCATGGTTTCGAAATCGCCGATCTTGCCGGCCAACTGTTGCACTTCCTGATGGTCGCGCTTCAGGAACTTGTCGAGCAGGCCGAGCTCGTACATCACTTCCAAAGTGGAAGGATGCACCGTGTCGCCGCGAAAATCGCGGAGGAAATCGCCGTGCTTTTCCAGCACGGTTACGTCGATGCCGGCTCGGGCCAGCAGATAGCCGAGCATCATGCCGGCCGGTCCGCCGCCGGTGATGCAACAGGTGGTTTTGATGGTTTTTGGTGTTTGGTTGGACATGGGTATTTGTGAAGGACGTGTCTGGTGTCGATGTATCTGGTGCCTAAGAATCATAGCACCAGAATCCAGACGGCTAGACCAGCAGACCACCAGGCGACCTATTCGCCGAGGATTTTGATGAGCACGCGTTTTCGGCGGCGGCCGTCGAATTCGTAGTAGAAAATGTGCTCCCACGGGCCGAGGTGCAGTTGGCCTTTGGTGATGGCGATCACCACTTCGCGGCCCATCACCTGGCGTTTCAAGTGCGCGTCGGCATTGTCTTCGCCGGTGCGATTGTGGTGATAGGTTTTCGGCGAGGCGTCGAAGGGCGCCAGCTTTTCCAGCCACAGTTCGTAATCGTGGTGCAGGCCGCTCTCATTGTCGTTGATGAATACCGACGCGGTGATGTGCATGGCATTGACCAGCGCCAGGCCTTCCTTCACGCCGCTATCGGCCACGGCTTTTTCCACTTCGCGGTGGATCGAAACGATCGCCCGGCGCTGGGGGACTTCCATCCACAGTTCTTTGGTAAAGGTTTTCATGTGTCCAAGTGTAAAAGAGCAGGCGGCACGCGGCTAGCGGCTGGCAGCACGCTTGACTATTGCATAGGATTATTTGGGAACCCGCGGAAAAGGAGATGAAATCATGGAACCCCGAATCGATTTGAAGAAAGCCCCGCCCGAGGCAATGAAGGCGATGCTCGGTTTGGAAAAGTATTTGCACACGAGCGGTTTGGAAGAATCGCTGATTTTGTTGGTCAAGATGCGGGCTTCGCAAATCAACGGCTGCGGCTACTGCCTCGACATGCACAGCAAGGATGCCCGCGCGCTGGGCGAGACGGAGCAGCGGCTGTACGTGCTGCCGGACTGGCGCGAAGCGCCGTTTTACACCGACCGCGAACGGGCGGCGCTGGCTTGGACCGAAGCCCTGACGCTGATTGCCGACACGCATGCGCCGGACGAAGTGTTTGAGCAACTGCGCGAGCAGTTTGACGAGAAGGAGATTGTGGATCTGACGCTGGCGATTACGACCATCAACGCCTGGAACCGCATTGCGATTAGCCTGCGCGCGCCGATCGGCGAGTACCAGCCGCTGCAGCATCACGCAGCGGCGGCAACCTAACTAACCGCCGAGACGCGGAGACGCAGAGAAGGCAGAAAGCAGAAGAGGAGACGGGGTGGGCGCGCGAAGGAAGACAGTTCACGCGGTGCGCGCGATTTGGTGTGCGGTCGGCCCCGAGGGGTCGTGCAGGTGCGGTTGCCCCCTCGCCACCGCCCTCTCCCGCAAGGGGAGAGAGGGGAGGAGGGAGCGCACCATCAGGTTTTTGGCGATCGATCGGTGGGCTGGAATGCCTAACCAGCCGATTGAAGCTTGTTTGCTGCCGATCGACCTCACGACCCCGGGCGCTGGCTCTCGCGGCGGACCCATGCATGGGGTGAACGCGGGAGGGTTGCGCTTGGTCGGGCCGGGTGGCGGAGGAAGGGTTCGGGGTTCAGGGTTCAGGAGTCACGAGGCAGCGGTTGGCGGCTTGGTGAACTTAGAACACTGATGATCCCTTAGCTTTCTCCAAGGTGGACAAACTTCGCTGGGCACCGGCGGCAAGGCGCCGCGTCGTATTTGTCCGATTCCGACGCGGCATTGGCTCGCCCTTGCGAGCGGGACCTTTCGTCATGGGGGCGCAAGAGATTCCGGAGGCTCTTGATTGTGTCACGCAGACCGCGACCAACGGTCGCGGCTTTATGAGCACCTGCACCCATCTAGCGGGAAGCGCGAAGCTGGGCGTTGACACTGTTTTCACCGCGGAGACCTGGCGAGCATGTTAGCACGCATTGGATGGCCGGCGTTTTTGTCTTCGATCGCTTTCAAAACGCTAATTGCATCTTCGAGAGTGTTTTTCGGAAAGTTCCACGGGACCTTCTTTGTAGAACCCTTTTTCCGTCGTGGAGTTGGTCTCGACGAGCCGGTATCGGGAATTGCCGCCTCGCTTAGTTCATCGTCGGTGGGTTTCGCGGCATGCTTTGCCATTTTGACAAGATCGGCAAACGGAGTGAAAGTTACCGAAGGGGGGAATGGGTAGTATATGGCCGAAACGACTTTCTGCCACCCATACCCTGGGAAAAAGACTGGATTAGCGGCGGCGGTCGGATTTGCGGCCGGGGCGGTAGCCGGGGACGCGCGCGGCGGAATCCCCCGGTGTAACGGGGGGCTGGCGGGGTTTTTTGGTGGTGGGATGCCGTTTGGTGTGCGACCCCCGGGCGGAGCCCGGGGCTAAGGGGCCGTCGGCGCTGCGGATGTGGTCGCCGGAGGTTTCGTTTAGGGATTCGTTGGCTTTGCGGCGGCGGCGCGAAAGAGCTTCTTTTGGCGGGCGGTCGGGGATCAGGCAGTCGCAGCCGCTGCCGATCAAATCTTGGCGGCCGGCTTGTTCCAGAGCCTTGCGCACTTCGAAATAGTTTTCGGGTTTGAAGAATTGCAGCAGGGCGCGCTGCAGGCGGCGGTCGCGGAGGTGTTTGGCGATGTAGACGGGCTTCATGGTGAACGGGTCGTAGCCCGTGTGGTACATGCAGGCGGCGATGTCGAAGGGGCTGGGGATGAAATCTTGGACCTGGTCGGGGCGGTAGTGGTTGCGCTTGAGGAACAGGGCCAGGTCGATCATGGCGTTCGAGGTCGCTGCCGGGATGGCTGGCGATGTAGTACGGGATGAGGTACTGCTTTTTGCCGGCGGCTTTCGATTGGCGGCGGAAGGAGTCGGAGAACTTTTCGAAATCGTCGTTGCTGGGTTTTTTCATCTTTTCGAGCACGCCGGGGTCGGTGTGTTCGGGGGCGACTTTCAGATGGCCGCCGACGTGGTGCTGGGCGAGCTCGCGCATGTAGACCGGGTCGCGGCGGGCCAGGTCCATGCGGATGCCGGAGGCGACTAGCACTTTGCGCACGCCGGGGAGCTCGCGAGACTTTTTCATCAAGTCGATCAGTGGGCCGTGGTCGGTGCCCAGCAGTTTGCAGATGGTGGGATGGACGCAACTGAGGCGGCGGCAGACGGCTTCGACCTCGGGGCGGGAGCAACGCATTTGGTACATGTTGGCGGTGGGGCCGCCGATATCGCTGACGACGCCGGTGAAATCGGGCTGGGTTTGGCGCATGCGTTCGATTTCTGCCAGCACCGATTCCTGGCTGCGGCTTTGGATGATGCGGCCTTCATGAGCGGTGATGCTGCAGAAGGTGCAGCCGCCGAAGCAGCCGCGCATGATTTGCACGGAGTGCTTGACGACTTCGTAGGCGGGGATTTTTTCTCGGCCGTAGCTGGGGTGCGGCCGGCGCGTGAACGGCAGGCCGTAAACGCGATCCATTTCGGCTTGCGTGAGCGGCAGTGCGCCGGGGTTGACGACGATGGCTTCGGTGCCGTGGCGTTGCAGCAGGCGCTTGGCGTTGTAGGGGTTGGTTTCCTGGTGGGA
This sequence comes from Pirellulales bacterium, assembly GCA_963773925.1. Taxonomy (GTDB): domain Bacteria; phylum Planctomycetota; class Planctomycetia; order Pirellulales; family JADZDJ01; genus CAVRAW01. Next base: position 128,832 of record CAVZDC010000001.1, on the reverse strand, counting down.
GATTTTGGTCATGGCGCAGAAGGTGTGCTTGGAGGCGGCATCGTCGGCGGAGATTTTTTCGTAAGCAGGGAGTTCGATGGTGGGGGGAGCGATTGGTGAGACGGTCGGCGTGGGCGCGAACGCCAACGCGGCGGTTTCTTTGGCGCCGAGGCGGTAGGCGACGCCGCGGAGGTTGCGGAGGTCGCGGACTGTTGCGCCGGCGGCGAGGCGATGGGCGATTTCGATGATCGGGCGCTCGCCCATGCCGTAGACCAACAGGTCGCACTTGGCGTCGATGAGGATGCTGCGGCGGACTTTGTCGGACCAATAGTCGTAGTGGGCGATGCGGCGGAGGCTGGCTTCGACGCCGCCGGCGATGATGGGGACGCCCTTGTACGCCTCGCGGGCGCGCTGGCAGTAGGCCAGCGTGCAGCGGTCGGGGCGGCGGCCGATGGCGCCACCGGGACTGTAGGCATCGTCGTTGCGCACTTTGCGGTTGGCGGTGTAGTGGTTGATCATCGAATCCATGTTGCCGGCGCTGACGGCGAAGAACAGCCGCGGCTTGCCGAAGGTGCGCCACGCGTCGCAGGAATGCCAATCGGGCTGGCTGAGGATGGCGACGCGGAAGCCTTCGTCTTCCAGGAGGCGGCCCAGCAGCGCCATGGCGAAACTGGGGTGATCGACGTAGGCGTCGCCGGTGACGAAGACGATATCGGGGGCGTCCCAGCCGCGGGCGTTCATTTCGGCGCGGGACATGGGGAGGGGAGAAGGTGTGTCTGGTGTCTGGTGTCTGGTGTCTGGGTTGCGGCGGGAGGCGAGTGAACCAACGTTGTCGATGTAGGGGCCCAGGTCGCGGCCGTAGGGATCGGGGCGCGGTGGTTCGATGATTGGCAGCGGATTGAATGTGGGCGCGGACATGGTATCGCTCAGTGAAAGCGGCACCATTGATTGTAGGGGAGAACGGGTGAGTAAGTGAGTGGCTACGAGCTATGAACTATGAACATTGAACAATGAACAGGCAGCGGATGCCTTATAGTTCATTGCTCTTTGCTCATTGCTCATCGTTCTCGGCGTCTACCAGCCGCCGCTGGCGCCGCCGCCGCCGAAGCTGCCGCCGCCGCCGGAGAATCCACCACCTCCGCCCGAAAAGCCACCGCCGGAAAAACCTCCGCCGGAATATCCACCGGAGTAGCCACCGTATCCGCCGCCTCCGCGATACCAATAGGGTCCAATTGAATGGTTGCGATAACGCGTGGCGCGGACGTAGAGTACGAGGATGATGATGCCGATGACCATCCACATCAGCAAGCTCGAAACATCAACATTTTGAAAGTGGTGGGTTTTTTGATCGGCTTTGAATTCGCCTTTAACCGCTCGTTGGATGACGACCAGCGCGGCCCAAAAGCCATCGGCGTAGTTGCCGGCTTTGAAGCGGGGCGCCATTTCGTTGCGGATGATTTCCGAGGACCGTGCATCGGTGAGCACGCCTTCCAAGCCGCGGCCGACCTCGATGCGGATCTTGCGATCGTTGATGGCGGCAAGGATGAGCACGCCGTTATCTTTACCTTTTTGACCGATCTTGCGCGCTTGTGCTGTGCGAATCGCAAAATTCTCAATCGTATCGCCTTGTAGAGAAGGAACGGTGAGGATGACTACCTGGTTGCTTGTTTTCTCGTCCAAATCTTTGAGGAAATCCTCCAATTGGCTCTTCTGCTTCGGCGAGAGGACGTGAGCATAATCGTTGACATAGTCGGGCAACTTTGGGACAGGCGGCGCGGCGGCTAGAGCGTTCCCCGGCGCACAGCGCGAATGCCGGAAGCAGCACACCCAGTAGGAAGACCACAAGTCGGCGCATGGGACTTACCTGCCTCAATCGAACTTCACCTGCGGGACTTTTTCTGCCTCGGCGGTCTTTTTGAAATACTCGGCCTGGTGGAAGCCGCTGCCGGCGGCGACGAAGCGGGCGAAGAAGCCGTTGACCAGGGTGTTGTAGGACTGCACTTGTTCGTTGTAGCGCTCGCGGGCGACGTTGATGCGGTTTTCGGTGCCTTCCAGCTGCGATTGTAGATCGAGAAAGTTCTGGTTGGCTTTGAGATCGGGGTAGCGCTCGGCGACGGCGATTAAATGCGACAGTGCACCGGCCATGGCGCCTTGGGCTTGCTGCAGCTCTTGCATGGCGGCGGGGCTGTTGGGGGCGGCTTCGATTTTGATCTGGCCCATTTTTGAGCGGGCTTCGGCCACTTCGTCGAACACTTTTTCTTCGTGCGTGGCATAGCCTTTGACCGTAGCCACGAGGTTGGGAATCAGGTCGCTTCTGCGCTGCAGCGTGGAATCGACATTGGCCCAGGCGCTTTGCACGGCTTGATTGCCGGAATTCAATTTGCCGTAGACCGAAATCCAACCACCGGCGAGCACGACGATCAGGAAGACAATGACGAGGACGACGACGAGCAAGCCTTTCATCGAACGGATCTCCTGCGACATGGATGACGGAGACAGGTTGCGATCGGGCGCCATGGAAGCGCCGTCAACGCTAGTGAATCATACCGCAAAGGGCATTAGAGCGAATGCAGCAGATAATTGCCGAGATAATTCGCGGTGGTCCAGACCAATATCGCCCAGGGGACCAAACGGACGAGATATCGGCGGAAGTGCTGCGGCGTGGCGTGATTGCAATTGGCGGTGCGGCCGTAGCCGGAACGGACTTCGATCCAGCGGCCCAGGACCATCAGCGCCAACTGTGACATAGAAAGCCAGGTCGTATCCTGTGAGCCAGCCCGTGCCGGTGATGATAATCATCGCGGTGAGCACAATCAGTACAATCGGCCCGATGACAAACCACAGCCATCGACCGAGCAAGGCCAGGAGAGGGTCGCGCTGGGAGGCCTCAATGAAATACAAATCGTTATGGTCCACTGCGTCTGTTCCTGTTTCAGCGGCGAGGCGCCTAAAACCTTGGCCTATCGAATTTTAACACAGTATCTAAATACTTGGCGTCGGCAAGTGAACGGCCGGCGATGGCGTCGGTCTGAATCATTGAACCATCGTAGCGGCCGCGCGGATCGCTGGATTTCGTGATGACGAATTCCTGATGAAATGACACTAGGGGCACGCGGGCCGCGCGAAGCGTCGTTGACGATTTGTCGTAAGCCGTTTAGGCTAAAAGTGTTGTCTTCTTTTCGGTGCACCAGCGCTAGTGCGCCTGGCAGGAGTGGGTGTGAATCAAAAAGCCTGGTCGGGAGTTTTCAGCGAAGCGACGGATCGCCGGGTGGAACAGTTCACCGAAAGCATCAGCTTCGACCGGCGATTGTATGCGCATGATGTAACTGCATCGATTGCGCATGCCCAAATGTTGGTCACCGCGGGGCTTATCACGGCCGAGGAATGCCGACAGATTGAGCAAGGTTTGGCGGCCATTCGCCAAGAGATTGAGCAAGGCGAATTCGAGTTCAAAACAGAGCTCGAGGACATCCATCTGCACATTGAGCGGGCGCTGATCGAGCGCATCGGCGACGTGGGGCGCAAGCTGCACACGGCCCGCAGCCGGAACGATCAGGTGTCGACCGATTTGCGGTTGTGGTGCCGGGAGGTGATCGATCGAGTTGATGCGGCGCTGGCGGGCGTGCAGCGGGCGTTTGTGGAGCGATGCCAGAGCGATCGGGAGGTGATTCTGCCGGGCTACACGCACATGCAGCGCGCGCAGCCGGTGTTGGCGGCGCACTATTGGTTGGCTTACTGCGAGAAGTTCGAGCGCGATCGGGAGCGATTGGCCGATTGTCGGCGGCGATTGAATGTGTTGCCGCTGGGAGCGGCAGCGCTGGCGGGGACGAGTTTGCCGATCGATCGCGCACGATGTTGCGCGGCGATTGGGGTTTGTGAATGAGCGCGGCGAGCCGCAGGTGACGGCCAATAGCCTCGACACTTCGAGCGATCGCGATTTTGTGATCGAGCTGGCGTTTGCGCTGGCGCTGGTGGCGGAGCATTTGAGCACGTGGGCCGAGGAATGGATTTTGTGGAGCACGGCGGAGTTTGGTTTTTTGAAGTTGCCGCAGGCATTTTGCACCGGCAGTTCGATCATGCCGCAGAAGATCAATCCGGACGTGCTGGAATTGGTGCGGGGGAAGACGGCGCGGGTGATCGGCAATTTGCAGGCGCTGTTGGTTTTGGTGAAGGGCTTGCCCTTGGCGTACAACCGCGATTTGCAGGAGGACAAGCAGCGCATTTTTGATTCGGTCGATACCGTTTTGGCGTGTCTGAAAATTGCGGCGCCACTGGTGACGGGCGCAGAGCTGAACAAAGCGGCGATTGCTGAGAAATTGGATCGCGGGTATCTCGATGCGACCACGCTGATGGAGGAATTAATTCGCGGCGGCACGCCGCAGCGGACGGCGCACGAAATGGTCGGGAAATTGGTGAAAGCGGCGATGGATCGCGGGGTGCGGCTGGCGGATTTGCCGAGCGAGATTTTGGACGGCCGGTTGAAAAGTGCGCTGGGCGTGGAAAATGCCGTGGCGCGGTTTGTCAGCTACGGTTCAACAGGGCCGAAGGAGGTAGCGCGGCAGGTGGCAGCCTGGCAGAAGAAGCTGCAGGCGGCAGGCAGTCCTGGCGCGCCGGGACAGGCAGAACAGAAGGCAGAAGGCAAACGGCAGAAGACGAGGAAAACATGAGCAGGCATCTTCGATTCGGCATCGGCGCGTTGATTCTGGTTTTATTTGCGGCGGCGGTGCAGGCGCAGGACGGAGCGCCGGCGGCGCCTCCTCCGAGACCCACGGACCAGGATGCGGGCATGCCGGTGATTGTGAAGCACGATCCGGCGGTGGATACGATTATGGAATCGAATCCGCAAACGCCGCGGGAGTTGTTGCGGGCGGCCTCGATTCTGGCCGACTTGGATCGTGCTGATCTGGCGAAGCAATATCTGCAGAAGGTGCTCGCGGCCAAGCTGAACGACGATGCGCTGGCAGAGCTGGCCGTGCACGTTGATTCCGACGCATTGTTGCGGATGGCGACCAACAAGGCGCTGCAACCGGAAGGGGCGCAGGTGGCCGATGCGGTGCTGGGCGCAGCAGCCAGGCAAGCGCGCGATCCAAAAGTGTTGGCGGCGGCCATCGATAAGTTGAGCGATCCCTCGCCGGCAGCGCGGCAGCATGCGATCGGCACAATTCTGGCGGCGCACGAGGATGCCGTGCCCAGCCTGGTGTTGGCGCTGGCGGATGAGAAGCGCGCGGCGGTGCAGCCGATCGTGAAAGAGACGCTGGCGCACATTGGTCCGGCGGCGATTGCGCCGCTGGCGGCGGCTTTGCAGAGCAACAATACAGCCCTGAAGTTGCAGATTATCGACGTGCTTTCGCAGATTGGTTTGCGCGAGGCGGTGCCGTATTTGGTGGCGCCGGCCACGGCGGCCAGCAGCCCGCCGGAGGTGCGCGAGGCGGCACGCTCGGCACTACTTGAAATTCAGAACATTACGCGGCCCACCGTGGAGTCGGCTGCCAAACTGCTGATGGTGGAAATCGAAAAATACCTGAAGCATCAGCAATTATTGAAACCCGATGCGGAGGGGAAGATCAGCGTGTGGCGGTGGGATGCCGCGTCCGGCGTACCGGTGCGTGAGAAGATGTCGCCGGATCAGGCCGACGTGGCGCTGGCGGCACGGCTGGCCGACGATTTGAACGAAGTTGCGCCGGAAGATCCACGCGCGCAGCGGTTGTTTTTGATGAGCGTATTGGAGGCGGCAGGAAGTGGGCAGCAGGCGGCAGGCAGCATGCAGCGGGCGGCAAAGATGGGTGCGCCGGCGGTGGAAGACGCGCTACAGTCGGCGATGTCGAGCGGAACCGTGCCGGCGGCAATTGGGGCGGCGCAACTGTTGGGGGCGATCGGCGATCGGACGCTATTGGATGCCAAAGGCGCCAATCCCCGGCCATTGGTGTTGGCGCTGGAGCAGCGCGATCGGCGGCTAAGGTTTGCGGCGGCGGAGGCGATTATGAAGCTCGATCCGAAAGCGGGCTTCAATGGATCGAGCGATTTGGTGAATGTTTTGGCCTGGATTGCCGGAACTTCGAATACGCGGCGGGCGCTGGTGGCGTTTCCCAACGAGGCGGTGGCGACGCAATTGGGCGCGATGCTGGCCACGATGGGCTACGACGCGGACATTGCCACCAATGGGCGCAATGCGTTTTTGAAGGCATTGGCGTCCAGCGATTACGAGTTAGCGCTGTTGAGTAGCCGGATCGATCGGCCGCCGGTGTGGGTGGTGCTGCAGGAAATGCGGCACGATCCGCGCAGTGCGCGGCTACCGGTGATTCTGTTGGGTGAAGATGGCGAGCCGGAACTGGACCACCTCGAGACGTTGACTCTGTACGATCCGTGGACCAAGGTGTTCTCGCGGCCGGTGACGGTGGAGGGGATGAAGTTCTTTGTTGAGCGATTGAACCAGGAAGCGGGCAGTTTTGTAGTGCCGATAGCGGAGCGTGAAGAGCAGGCGGCCAAGTCGTTGACGTGGCTGAAGAAGCTGAATGAAACCTCGGCCCGCGAATTTGAAATTCAAACGGACGAGGCGGAGATCGCTCGGGCCCTGAATGTGCCGAAGTTGAGTGCGGCTGCCGCGGAATTGTTGGGGTTGATCGGCACGCACACAGCGCAGCGAGCGCTGGTGGAAATGGCCGATCGGACGAGCGCGCCGATCGAAATGCGCCAAGCCGCGGCTGCTGCGTTTAGCCAGAGCGTGCGGAAACATGGCATTCAATTGACGACCCGTGAGATTCAGCATCAATACGATCGCTACAACGAGAGCGCCACCGAAGACGCGGCCTCGCAGCAGTTATTGGGGCTGATACTCGATGCAATCGAGTTGCCGCGGTCGTTGACGAACATGTCACGCCCCTCGTCTCTAGTCCCTCGCCCCTAGTGCCCTGTCATGGCCGCCCACGAATCACAGAATGGTCCGCCGATTGATGGAATTATCGGCTCAGGCGCGGCGATGCAGGAAGTTTACCGGCTCACGCGGCAAGTGGCTTCTTCGCGGGCGTCGGTGCTGCTGTTGGGGGAAACGGGCACCGGAAAGGAATTGATCGCGAAGGCGATTCATGAGCTTAGCCCCCGCGGCAGTGGGCCGTTTGTGCGGGTGAATTGCGGGGCACTTTCGGAGAGTTTGCTGGAGAGCGAATTGTTCGGGCACGTGCGCGGGTCGTTCACCGGGGCGATTAATAATCGCACGGGGCGATTTGAGGCGGCGCATACCGGGACGATTTTTCTAGACGAGATTAGCTCGACCACGCAGAAGCTACAGATCAAATTGCTGCGAGTGCTGCAGGAGCGGGAGTTTGAGCGCGTCGGCGACACGCAGACCATTCGCGTGGATGTGCGGGTGATTGCAGCGAGCAATCATGATTTGCACGACCTGGTCGATAAGCATGAGTTCCGCGAGGATCTTTATTACCGGCTGAACGTGGTGCCGATTCGGTTGCCGCCTTTGCGGCAGCGGCGCGAGGATATTGCGGAGTTGGTGAGCCATTTTCTTGGGTTGTATAACGAGGAAAATGATCGGAAAGTGAAAGAGGTCGAAAAGAAGGCCAAGGAGGCGCTGGAGGGTTATCACTGGCCGGGGAACGTCCGTGAGTTGCAGAATGTGATCGAGCGGGCCGTGGTAATGGCGACCGGCGATACGCTGACGTGCGACCTGCTGGCGCCGGCGCTTTTGGGAGAGGGCAAGGGGCGTGGCCATTCGCGGCGTGCGGGAGCGACGGTTGATTTGGAGACGCTCGCTTCGGAATTAGTGCAGCAAGGCGTTGGCGCGGCCGGCGCGAATGAAGACAGTTTACACACCAAGATCGTCAATCGCGTGGAGCGAGAGTTGATCGCGCAGGTGATGGCGGCGTGCGACAACGTGCAGACGAAGGCGGCTGCCCGGTTGGGAATTAACCGGAATACGCTGCACAAGAAGCTCAAAGAATATGGGCTGGAAGAAGCGGGGGAGTGAGGATGAAAGTGCAGATTGCAAAATGCAGAATGATCCGGGCTGAGGACAGCCCGGCTCGGATGGTTTACTCGTAGCCGTAGCGGATGAAGTAGTCGGACCAGCGGCGGCGGATTTCGCTGCGGAGTTCGGGTTCCAGGTCGTGGCGGTTGACCTGGTAATCTTTTTGCTGGCCCGCGTACGCTTCTAGCTGCGGGCGGACGTGCTCGAAGTCGCCTAGTTCGAGCTTCTCGTAAATGGTGCGGACCTGGCCGACGGGATCGCGCACCAAGTCTTCGTAGCGGATTTCGCAGAGTTGCGAGGGGACGATTTTCTCGCGCTGGCGGTTGAAGCCGCGGTACATGCGTTCGAACGAGGCGAACACGTATTCGTCGAGGTTGCGATCGTGCGGGTGCTGCAGGCCTTGGGGCCAATCTAAGGAGACCCACAAGCGGCGGGTGCTGGGGAAAATGGTGTAGGGATCGCGGACGATGTGGATGAACTTCGCGCCGGGAAGAGGCGCGAGAGTTCTTCGATGCGGCCGGTGTGCGGCGGCGATTTCATGATCAGCCGCTTGCCTCTTTTCATTGTGAGGGCTTGGACGAAGTACTTGATGTCGTGCCGCCAGCGATCGAGGTCTTCCGGCTGGCAGCCGTCCATGTCCAGGAATTCGTTGAACGGCGGCGGGTCGTTGGGATAGGCCATGCGGCAGTAGGGCGTGGGGGCGCCCATCGTCAACCAGCGCAAATTCGTCTTCCTGCGGGCGGTGCCAGCCGGTGGGCATGTTGTCCATCGGTCGTTTGCCGGGCAACAGCGGCCAAAGCAGCGTGGGGGCGAACCAGCCGGTGACCAGAAAATGGTTCGGCTCGAAGCATTCGTAGTAGGTGGGATAGGCGAAGCGTTCGTCGCGGACCATCAGTTCGTGCAGGTAGGTGGTGCCGCTGCGCCAATGGCCGATGATGAAAATCGGCGGCTGGGTGATTTCGGTGGCGGCGATGCGGCGGTCGTAGATCAACCGCTGCAGGAACGCCCAGCACGAATTGATGATGGCGCATAGCGTGATCAAAAACGCCATGCAGATGCGCAGCGGATGAATGCGGAAGTGGCCGCGCGCGCATGACCTTCCACCAATCGCCCAGTCGCATGCCGCTCCAAAAGCGGGGCGCGTAGAAGGGGTAGGCGTTGAGCTTGAGTTTTTTCTTCAGCGCGGGCTTGGGTGAGATTGGACGGCGGTTGGGACATCGGGTCATTGTAATGGGGAAAGGGGAGTGGGGAATGGGGAATGCGAAGCGCCGGGGCTTGATGGGGTGTGAGAGCTCTGCCAAACTATGGGGCCCGACACGCGCTGGCGCTTCGAGGACTGCGCGTCGCGGCTAAACGAAACCGGACTGAGGACAGTCCGGCTCTGAAACAAAATCGAGCGATGAAATTCTTCACTTTTCATTTGATGCCGTGGGATCGGTTGCCGGCCGATTTTGAGACGAAGTATGAATCGGCTTGGACCTGGCTGCCCAATAGCATGTATGAGCCGAAGCATGGGCATGAGTTGTACAACCGGTATCTGGACGAGTTGGTGCTGGCCGACGAGTTGGGGTTCGACGGCGTGTGCATCAACGAGCATCATCAGAATGCCTACGGCACGATGCCGAGCCCGAACTTGATGGGGGCGATTCTGCGCGGCAAACGAAGCGGGTGAAGATTGCGGTAATCGGCAACGCCCTGCCGCTTTACAATCCGCCGACGCGCGTGGCCGAAGAATACGCGATGATCGACGTGATCAGCGGCGGGCGGTTGATTGCGGGGTTGGTGGTCGGCGGCGGCCCGGAATATTACAGCTTCACGATCAATCCGACGTTTGCCCGCAGCATGTATCAGGAGGCGGTCGATTTGATTATTCGCGCATGGACGGAGACCGGGTCCGTTTGAACATTACGGAAAGCATTGGAAGCTGAAGTACGTGAATCCCTGGCCGCGGCCGCTGCAGCAGCCGCATCCGCCGATTTGGATTCCCGGGGCGGGGAGCAAGGAGACGATCGAGTACGTGGCGGCCAAGCGCTGGAGTTACATGGGCATTCCGTATTTCCACATCGATTTCTTCCAGCGCAATTTCGATCTGTTCCGCAAGAGCGCCGAGAAGGCGGGGTACACAGCCGATCCGGAGCAGTTGGGTTGGCTGTTGCCGATTTACGTGGCGGAAAACGACGAGAAGGCGTGGGCTGAATACGAGCAGCACTTGTGGTATTTTGCGCGGAAGCTGCTGAAGGGGCTGACGATTTTGCCGCCGGGATACACCAGCGTGCAATCGATCGCGGTGATCAACAAGGCGAAGGATAAGTTCCTAAGCACGGTGACCACGCGCAAACAGGTGGAAGAAGGAGCGTATGCGATTGTGGGAAGCCCGGCGACGGTGCGCGATCGGTTGATCGAGTATGTGAAGAAGCTGGGCGTCGGAAATTTGCTGGGGCTGTTCCAGTTGGGCAGCTTGCCGGCGGATTTGACGAAGAAAAACATGACGATGTTCGCCAAAGAAGTTTTGCCGGCGTTGCGGAAAGAATTGCAGCCGGCGGCCGCGGCAGTTTAATGACATTCATCATGACGCAAGTTGAGAATACGACTGATTTCGTCACCATTGCCGGGAAGAAGACGCAGGTGATGCGCGGCGGGAAGGGGCCGCCGCTGGTGTATTTGCACAGCGCCGGCGGCGAGATGGAGTGGACGGCGTTTCACGACGGGCTGGCGCGGAGTTTTTCGGTGATCGCGCCGGCGCATCCGGGGTTTTCGCTTTCGGAAGGGCTGGATCAGATCGACAACATTCAGGATTTGGCCTGGCACTACGTCGATTTTTTCGAGCAATTCGATTTGCGCAATGTGCCGGTGGTGGGATTTTCGCTCGGCGGCTGGCTGGGAGTGGAACTGGCGATTTTGCGGCCGGAGTTGGTGGGCAAACTGGTGATGGCGAATCCGGCGGGGTTGCACTTGCCGGACGCTCCGATGGCGGAGTGGTTCATCGACGATTTGGATAAACTTCGGAGGATGTTGTTTTTTGATCCGTTTGGGCCAGTCGCACTGGAAGTCGCCCCGCTGGAACCTACCGAGCTGCAACTGCTGATGTTTTTGCGAGCCCGGGAAGCGACGGCGCGAGTGGGCTGGAACCCGTACTTGCACGATCCAAAATTGCCGCAGCATTTGCGGCGGGTGCGGTGTCCGACGTTGGTTGATCTGCGGGCGCGACGACAAACTGATTCCACCGGCACACGCGCGGTACTATGCCGAGCACATTCCGGGAGCGCGGTTGGAAACGTTCGACCACTGCGGGCACATGTTGCCGTACGAGAAGGCCGACGAGTTTGTACGGCTGGTGACGCAGTTTGCGAAGAATTAACCGCGAAGGCGCGAAGAGCGCGAAGCAGGCAGCAGCCAACGTTCGGCCAGAGCAGCAGATTAGCGGTGGATAGTGGCCGGCTGTTTGTTGGCGGAGGTATCGAACTTGGCGGCCATGTTGGAGAAGTTGCGAGCTTCGGCGCTGTGTCCCATCGCCTGATGCATGGCCGAAAGGTTGTTGTAGGGAACCAGGAGCGTTTTGGGTTCGATCAGATTCTGGTGCACGGCCTCCTCAATGTGCTGCATGCCCGCATCGGTAAGATCGAGGGCCAGTTGACGTTGGCCCACTTCCCAATAGCTAATGCCCATGCTCACCAACCATTCGCCGTAGTGACCCTGCTGGGCGTGCTGAGTGGGCGGAATGGGGCGATCTAAAAGCGGGAACGCTTTCTCGTACCAGGTGACGGCGGTTTTGTGGTCGTTTCGCCGCACGGCGTACAGGGCGCCGACGCGGTAGTACATCGAGCCGAGGCGGAAAACGTCTTCGGGGTTTTCGCGGCGGCCTTTGGCGCCTTCTTCAAGATACGTAGCCGTCAGCGTGGCGTTGTCGAGTGCGTGCGGAGCGGGGCCGCGGAACTGGTCGGCGGTCAGGCCGTCGGAAAGCGCCACGCCCAATTCCCATTCCAGACGGTGTTTGCGCCAGGGATCGTCGGCGGCCGCGATCAACTGCTTGCCCAATTGCAGGGCCTGGCGAGTCCAGGGGAGCGGATCGATTTTGCCTTCGGCCGCCGCGCAGGCGGCCAGCGCGCCGCGAGCCACGCGCAGGCGGAGCGCGGGATCGGCGTTTTCGTTGTTGATCATATTTTCCGCGAAGGAAGTGGCGCGGTCGAGCCACTTGGGAATGATTTGCGGCTTTTGTCCAAAGGTGCCGCAAGCGATGTCGCTGGCGGCGCCGAGATGAGCATCGATGAGCACCAATTTGGCGGCGCGGCGGACCGTGGCCCGGTTGTCGTGCGCCAGTTGGTCGGCGGCTTTGATTGCGGCCAGATGCTGATCGAGCGCGAGCTTGTAGTCGTGCGCCGGGCTATTGGCGATCAGATCGGCCAGTTGGCAGAGGGCCTTGGCTTTGAGTTCCAGATCGTCGGAACTGGCGGCGGTGAGCACATCCTTGGTTTCGGCGGCGGCCTGATCGTATTTTCCCAGCCGGCCGAGAATTTCCGCGCGGAGCAACTGGAAAGTGGGCTGGTTACTGTCGGCTGCGATCGCCGATTGGCAGGCAGTGAGCGCTTCGTCGTATCGGGCCAGCGACGAGAGCAGCTTTGCCCGCAAATACAGCGCCCGGGCATGCTGAGGTTGCTGGTGGAGTACGTAGTCGAGGTCGGCCTGGCTGCGGCGGCACTGCATGTCGAGATTCATTTCGGCACGCAGGACGAACGATTCGAGATCGATGTTCTCCAGCGACACGTGCGAGGCGAGCTTGCCGCCGGGGGCGAACGTAAGCAGCACGCCGCGCTCGGGATACGCCTGGCCCAACGGTTGGCCGTTTTCATCGGGAATATTGACGGGGCGCACGTCGGCAATTTGCAGTTGCTTGGCCAGGGCGGCGGTGCCCAGCGGCTTGGCCAACTGAATGACGATGGATTTCACGACGTTGTCAGAGAGCGTGACGTCGATTCGCGGGAACGATTCTAGCTTGTAGCTGCGGACCTCGTCGGCGCCGGGCTGAGAGGCGATTTTGCCCTCGCCCCAGGTTTGAATCAACTCGGCCGCCGTGGTCTTTCCAGGCTGCACGCCGTTGAAGGTGGCCGCATCGATTTTGACGCTCGACGGGGGTGGAAGATCGTCGAACGTGGCGGCGAAGGGGCTGGCATCAGTGGTTTCTTCGTAATCGCCGCCGGCCACATCGGCCTCTTCAGGCGCTGCTTCGTGCGGAGTTTCCGGCGCCGGATGGTGCAGTTGGCGATGGGGAGCCGATTTGATTTGGACGGAGTGAGGAACTGGTGCATCCGAGCCCTCGGCCTCGCTGGGGGCGTCGGGCGCGGGGGACGGGGCAGATTCCTGAGCCGCTCCGCGGTCTTTGGCGGTTTCTGCCCGGTGCGGCACGTCGGAAGTTTGATCGATGCTGGCCCGCGGCAGTGGAATATCGCGCGGCGGCTGGGCGCTATCGTCGGCGGAATCCAATTCACTGGAATCGGGGGTGGGGGCCGAGTCGGCCGCACGCAGCGGCAAGCAGCAGCATACGATCAGCGCTGCGGCGGTGAGCAGGATTTGGAGCGCGGTCTGTAGTGACCGGCGCGGGACTGTGGTTGACCCCATCGCGTGTTCCTCCCTGAACACCGTCGATGAACGCTCGACAATGATTTGCCTGACGGCGCGAGTGCACGAAAGCTGCGCACGACGGCGCAGGAGGCAGAGAATAACGGCACAATCGGGCAGGGTCTAGAGCAGATGAGCTGTTAGCGGTTAGCTTTTAGCCAGCAGTGATAGCAGCAGCAGTGCAGCAATGCGGTTTGGGAATGTCGTTGCGGCTTAGGGCTTCTTTGGCGCGATGGAGATTGTCGACTTGCGATTGGCAAAATGGGACCGCATCGCCGGGGCGAAGATCGAGGGAAACCAGGCGTGCGGCAATTTTTTGCAGTAGGGCTTCGATTCCTTCTCCGGTTAGCGCGCTGGTGAGGTGCATGGCCGGGCAATGAGTGAGCGATCAGCGGCGATAATCGCACTTATTTCCGACGACGACTGCTTGTGGCCAAGCATCGATCAGTTGCTGATTGCCGGCGGTCCAGTGTTGCGACGCGTCGAACACCAGCAATAAACAGTCGGCGGCCCGGGCTTGCTGGGCGGCACTGTCGGCGCCGGCGGTTTCCAACGGGTCGGCGGAAGAACGCAGACCGGCGGTGTCGGAAACTTGCACAGGCCAGCCGTCGATGGCAGTGGCGGCGGTGACGACATCGCGGGTGGTTCCGGGCTGGTCGAAGACGATCGCTCGCTGGTAACCCACAAATGCGTTCAGCAGGCTGCTTTTGCCGACATTGGGCGGTCCGGCAATCACGATCTGCCAAGGCTTGGTCAGATGCAAGCCGAGGGGTGCGCGGGCCAGCAATTGCGTTAGATCAGCTTCGGCTGAGGTCGGATCAGAATCGAGTTGTGTGACGATTTGGCGCAGCGCGACCTCCAGCGCGCCGTGATATTGATCGAGCAAGATTGACGCGGCACGGTGCGTCGTGGCGTGGGCCAACGCGGCGCGGGCGGCGGCGCGAATGGCGGTGGTTCGTGTTGGCCGATCCAGTCGGCCCAGTGTTGGATGGCTGCGCCGGCGGAGTTTAAATCGTCCAAAATGCGTTGGGCCGCGACCGTGCCGCCGTGACAATGGATTTCGATCTGAGAGGCGCTGCGGCGACAAGCGATTACGTCTTCGGTGGGCTCACTACCCCAGCGGCGGTAAATGATTTGGCCCAGCGGCAGTTGGGCGAAGCTTGCCTCGCTGCGCGTATGCAGGAATTTCTCGACCACCTGCGCGGCTTGCGGTCCGTCGACCGCGATCACTGCAACTGCGCCGCGGCCGGCGGGCGTAAGGATGGCGGCGGTAGTGGGCATGGAAAGGCAGAACGCAGAAAGCAGATGGCAGAAACTCTGACGTACGACCTATTGCGAATCTTTGGCTAATGCGATGCCGCTGAGGACGAGGTGTTCCACGTGTCGGGCGGCGGGGTCGAGCGTGGCGGCCACCGATGGCGCTGCCCCGCCGGTGAGGAAGATTTCGGGCTTTGTGCCTGAGCGGTTGCGAAAGTTGAGCGATCATTTCGCGGATGGCGCCCACGGCGCCCCAAAACAGGCCGCTGTGAATGGCCGCGACGGTGGAAGTGCCCAGTGCCGGCGGGGGTTCGTCGAGTTCTTCCATCGGAATGCGAGGCAATAGATCAGTGAACTGGTTCAGCGCACGGGCCGAGAGGCCAATGCCCGGCAGGATGGCGCCGCCGCGGAAGATTCCGTCGGCGGAGACCAGGTCGACGGTGATGGCGCTGCCGGCGTCGATGATGATGCAAGCGCGCGAGGGATCGCGCAGGCGATTGGCCGCCGCGGCGCCGGCCAAGCGATCGATGCCCACCTGGTCGGGATGCTCGACGGCGGCGACGATGGGTACGTCGGAATGCGACAATACGCGCGGAAGCGGGGCGGCCGTGGCGGGCAGCGATTGTTCGATGCGCAATCGGTGCCAGCCATTCCATCATCCGCTTCGCGGCCGGGCGATTGACGCTGGCCAGCCACCACGTGGCCTCCGCCGGCACCGGCTCGAGCCATCGGCGCAGTTGCGAGTCGTCCCATTCGGGCGCAGGCAACGTCAGAGTTGTGCGCGGCACCGGCAGATTCGTATCCGACGCCGGAGCGTCGAAGAGCCCGAGCTTTACGCGGGTGTTGCCAATATCGACGGCGATGAGGGGAGGCATGGTAGACGAAGTGGATTAAGATGGCGGGAATGTCAGGAGTTGGACGGGGATTGAGACGACATTGGAGCGGAGCGGTTTTGCTTCGGTCAGCAGGGAATCGATTTTCCAGAGCAGTTTATCCAATCCTTCGCCGGTGACTGCGCTGATCGATGAGGACTTTGCTGCCGGTGGCGGCGGCGAGTTGTTTTTCGACTTCGGCCGCGCCGGGGAGTTCGCACTTGGTGACGGCGACAATTTCGGGGCGCTGGCTTAGCTCCGCGGAGTGGAGATTCAGTTCGTTGCGGATGATGCGGTAGTTTTGCACGGGATCGGAACCGTCGACGGGCGTCGGTTCCACGAGGTGGACCAAAATGCCGGCGCGTTCGATGTGCCGCAAGAATTCGTGCCCCAACCCGACGCCGGCGTGCGCGCCTTCGATCAGCCCCGGCAGATCGGCCAGGACAAAGGAGCGGTCGGGCGTGATTTCGACCAGGCCGAGATTGGGATATTTGGTGGTGAAGGGATAGTCGGCGATTTGGGGCCGGGCGCGGGACAGCCGGCTGAGGAGCGTGCTTTTTCCGGCGTTGGGTTTGCCGATCAGCCCGACGTCGGCGATCACTTTCAATTCCAACAGCAGCAGGCGCTGTTCGCCTTCGCCGCCGGGGGTGCTTTCACGCGGGGCGCGGTTGGTGGCGGTTTTGAAAGCGGCGTTTCCTTTGCCTCCTTTTCCGCCGCGGGCGGCGACGACTTGATCGCCCGGCGCAACCAGATCTTTCAGCGCGATAGCGGCCACGGCGTCGATGACAACGGTGCCGGGGGGAACCAGCAGCACCAGATCTTCGGCGCTGCGGCCGTGGCAATCGCTGGAGCCGCCGGACTGGCCATGATCGGCGCGCCAATGCTTGCGGTGCGCTAATGCCGCGAGGCTGTCGACGCCGGCTTGGCGCGCAAGATGACGCTGCCGCCATTGCCGCCGTCGCCGCCGTCGGGTCCGCCCAGGGGAACGTACTTTTCGCGGCGGAAGCTGACGCAGCCATTGCCGCCGTTGCCGGCATTGACTTGGATTTCAACGCGATCGACGAACATGGCAAACGCAGGGGTGAGTGGCGAGAGACGACGCGGCGATCGGTTGCAATCTTTCAGAACAATCATCAACGCAGTTATAGTTGAGAAACCAATCCCGCTCTACGTCCCGCCTTGGAATTCTATATTCGATGTTTCGCGCACGGTTGCTTCTTATCGGCGGGGCTGTGGTTGGGCTGTTCGGTTTGCGCCTGCTTGTTTCGGCGCCGACCACGGCCGATGCAATCCGCAATCTGCAGGCGGAGGCGATTTCGCAGGATTACGCCGATTGGGGCTACTGGGGACCGCGGCCGACGAAGTACACCGGCATGGGGCAACCATTCCAACCGATTGATTCCGGTGTACACCTTCGGCATCGATCTGGCCAGCGTGCGCGGCGAGCACAGCCCGTATCGCAGCCGCGAGCGACTGGAACAATTGTACGGATATCTGCCCACGGAAACGCTCAATCCGCAGGCCGGATATTTCGACGAAACCGACATCTATCGGCTGCAACAAGCCGCCGCGGCGCAGGGGAAAAAGCGAATCATCCTGGTGATTTTCGACGGGATGGATTGGCAAACCACGCAGGCGGCGGCCGTTTATCGCAGCGGCGAGGTGAAGTATCGCCAAGGGCGCGGAAGCGGGTTGCATTTCCAGGATTATCGCGGCGCGGCAACCGATTTCGGCTATTTCGTCACCAGTCCGCGCAATACCGGCACGGAGGTGGACGTGGATGCGCAAACCGTGATCAACCCGGGGGGCACACACAAAGGCGGCTACAGTTGGCGGCGCGGCGGCGATACGCCGTGGGGACCGGAGCGCGATCCGTCGTATGTGATTTCCAAAGACCGAGAGTGCCCGCATGCGTACACCGATTCGTCGTCGGCCGGCACGTCGCTGTGCAGTGGTGTAAAGACCTACGACGATGCGATCAACGTGGATTCCGACGGGCGGCAGGTCGAAACGATTGGGCGGCAATTGCAGCGAAAGGGATTTTCGGTGGGGGCGGTGACGAGCGTGCCGATTAGCCATGCCACGCCCGCCACGGCGTACGCGAACAACGTGCATCGTGACGACTATCAGGACCTGGCGCGCGACCTGTTGGGGCTGCGCAGCATTTCGCATCGCGAAGAGCCGCTGCCGGGACTGGATGTGCTGATCGGCACCGGCTGGCACGAATACGATCGGTCGGGCACTAAACAAGGGACGAACTTTGTGCCGGGTTTGAAATACATCGCGGCGGACGATTTGAAAGCGGTGGATGTGCGAAACGGGGGGCGTTATCGAGTGGTGCAGCGCACGGCCGGGGTAGACGGGCAAGGAAGCTTTGGAATCGGCCGCCGACGAGGCCGCCGCCAACGGATGGCGCTTGTTGGGGATTTTTGGCACTGCCGGCAAAAACAGCCATCTGCCGTATCGCACGGCGGACGGAAATTTTGACCCGACGGTGGGCCGCAAACTGACCGAGGAGAGGTATTCGGCGGCCGATCTGCACGAGAATCCGCGGCTGGCCAACATCGCCACCGCGGCGCTGACGGTGCTATCGAAAAACCCCAACGGCTTTTGGTTGATGATCGAGGCCGGCGACGTGGACTGGGCCAATCACGACAACAATCTGGACAATTCGATCGGCACGGTGCTAGATGGCGATGATGCCGTGCGCGCAGTGACCGACTGGGTGGAAGCGCACGGCGGCTGGAACGATACCGCGCTCATTGTGACCGCCGACCACGGGCACGATTTGCATTTGACGAAGCCCGAGGTGGTGGCGGAGGCGGGGAAGGACGGAGAGGGCGAATGCAGAAGGCAGAAAGCAGAAGACAGAGCAGACGGCGGAGGCTGGCGACTGAAGCAGTCGGAACTTTATTTTTTGGGAGTGGTTTTGGGTTCGTAGGGGTGGTTGCGTTTGCGGAGCACTTCGGCAGAAATGATGATGTCGGGCTGGACGCCCGAGGGATGCATTCGTTCTCGACCTCCGGATCGACGCGTTGCAATTTGGGCAGCACGTCCATGCCTTCGATCACGCGGCCGAACACGGTGTGCTTGCCGTCTAAGAAGGGCGTGGGAGCGAAGGTGAGGAAGAATTGCGAGCCGCCGGTATCGCGCCCGGCGTGAGCCATGCTCAGGCTGCCTTGGAAATGGCTGCGACGATTGGGCTGGTAGCATTCGCAGGCGATGGTGTATCCGGGGCCGCCGCTGCCGATGCGTCCTTTGTTCTTGGCCGGATCTTTGCTCAGCGGATCGCCGCCTTGCGCCATGAAGTTGGGCAGCACGCGGTGGAACTGCGTGCCGTTGTAGAATCCTTTTTCCACGAGGCTGATGAAGTTGGCCACCGTGTTCGGGGCTTCGTTCTCGAACAGCTCCAGCACGATATCGCCCTGGCTGGTGTGCAGTTTGACGCGGGGAAGATCGTCGGCTTTGACTTCGGCGGCGCGGATTTTCTGCTCGTTTTCCCAAAGCGGCTCGTAGCGGGCGATTTCGTCGGCGAGTTGCTTGGAGGCGGCGTCGTCGGGCACTTTGCCGCCGCCCAGGGCCTCCAAATCTTTCTTGGCTTCGGCCAGATGCATGGTGGCAAAGGCGGCGCTGGCGGCGACGCGGTAAACTTCTTTTTGCGGATATTTGTGGGCGATCAGGAAATCGGCGACCTTCAAAGTGTCGTCGTAGCGATCGCTGCGCAAATGGGCGACGGCGATTTTGTACAGCAGATCGCCGATTTCCTGGTTGCTGGGATCGGCCGCGTAAGCGCGCTCGGCCGCCGCTTGCAAGCCGGGAATCATGGCGCCGACTTCATCGACCAGCTTGCTGTACTTGTTCAGCAGTGCGGGCTGGTCGGCGGGAGGCGAGCCGGCGAGCGTGGCTTGCAAGTCGGCCACTTCCTTGATTTTGGCGTCCCATTGTTGCTTGGTTTTTTGATACTCGGCCAGGGCGTTGGACTCGACGGTGTCGGCGGCCGGCAAGCATGCATAGGCCGGCAACTAATGCGATCAATGTCAGGCAAATAGCGCAAGTGGTGATTCGAGAGAGCATAAGAACGATTCGGCAAGTTTAGCTGGTGGTGAAACCGGGGCTGCGCGACATCAGGCAGCGCCGAGGCAAGACCGTGGGCAACGGGATGGCCAGAACGTACTATATCAGCAATACGTGGCAAAGGAGGATATGGGTTTGCACGGCAAAGGGCGGAAAAGCGACGGGCCATGTCAGGAAAAACGCGGCGAAGCGGCGCTGCGGATTATCGGCGGCGCGCATCGCGGTCGAAAGCTGGCCTACACGGGAGACGTGCGCACCAGGCCGATGAAAGATCGGCTGCGCGAAGCGTTGTTCAATTTGCTGGGGCCGGCGGTGCGGGGGAAGCATGCGATCGATCTGTTCGCCGGCACCGGGGCCTTGGGCTTGGAGGCGATCAGCCGAGGCGCGGCCGGGGCCACCTTCGTGGAGCGGCATTTTCCCACGGCGGACGTAATCCGCCAGAACGCCGCGGCCCTGGGCGTGGAAGATGTGTGCACGGTGTTGCCGGCCAATACGCTGTTGTGGTCGAAGCGATTGCCGGAGTTGCCACAACGGGCGTGGGTGGTGTTTTGCTCGCCTCCGTATGATTTCTATGTGGAACATCAAGCCGAGATGTTGGCACTGCTGAGGAAGCTGATTGAACAAGCAGCGCCAACGAGCATTTTCTGCGTCGAAGCCGACCGGCGGTTTGATTTTGGATTATTGCCGGAGGCGGACAGTTGGGATGTGCGGGCGTACCCGCCGGCGGTGCTGGGGGTGTGGACGAAAGACGTATAATGGGTCGAAAGGTGTAGGAGCCGAACGGCGGAAAGACCAGGCAGACACGAACGCTTCGACTTTCGACTTTTGGACTTTGCAACCATCATCCATCAGGTGATACATGCCAACTAAATTGGCGACGTTTGGGGCGGGATGTTTTTGGGGCGTGGAGCAGACGTTTCGGCAAGTGCCAGGGGTGGTGAACGCCACGGTGGGTTACTGCGGCGGCTCCGTCGAAAATCCGACGTACGAGCAGGTGTGCACCGACCGGACGGGCCATGCCGAAGTGGTGCAGGTGGATTTCGATCCGGCGCGGACCAGCTTCGAGCAGTTGTTGGCCGTGTTTTGGAATTCGCACGATCCGACGCAATTGAATCGCCAGGGGCCCGATTATGGGAAGCAGTATCGCTCGGTGATTTTTTATCACGACGAGGCGCAGGAGAAGACAGCCGAGGCCTCGAAGAGCGCGCTGGAGCAGAGCGGCAAGTTCCGGCGGCCCATTGTCACGCAAATTGAGCCCGCCAAGCCGTTTTATCGCGCCGAAGAATATCACCAGCAATATCTGGCGAAGCACGGGCTGGGAAGTTGCCACGTGTGAAAGAGGCGCGGGGCGAAAGACGCGCGCGGGGCGGTCAGTGCGATTGGATCCACCAGACTGCGTTGCGTTCGCAGGCGCACCACACCAGCGCGCGAGAAACACAATCGCGGTTGGTCCAAGACGGCCCAAAGAATTTCGCAGCGCGGCGGATTGCGTGAGCGACCAACCGATGGCGATCAGTCCGATGGCCACTGCGAGCTTGCCAGCCCAAGAAAGCGCCGACGGCGTAGAGTGCGAGCGTCGCGCTTAAGAGCCCCAGTTCGCGCGGCCGCTGATAGCCGATCAGGCGGAGCATGATCAAGCGGACCGATACGGCAGCAATCAGCCCGACGGCGGAGTTGGCCAGTGCCCAGAGGCTGGCGAGTTCCGATGCGGAGTGGTCTGCGAAGTTCAGCGGCACGGCTTGCACCGCTGGAATGCCGAATGCCAACAGGATGCCGGCAGCGGCGGGCCAGGTGATCAGGCGGCGCGGCAGCTTCTGGCCGTCGGCATCGATTAGGGCTGCGGCCAGCAGTGGGCAGAGCAACAGCAGATGATAGAGACATTGTGCCAGGTGTTGCTCGGTAAGCGGATCGGGTTCCGGCTTGCCGGCGAACAGTGGCCGCGAGCCCCGCTTCTTGGGCGGCTTGCATCGGCATCATGACGTCGGATCCAGCAGAACGTCAGAAAAATGCAAGCCGACTAGAAATTCCACCAGCGGATAGCGCGCGGAAATCGGAGCGTCGCAATCGCGGCATTCGTCCGCGCAGCCAAAGCCAACCGAGAATTGGCACGTTATCGTGCCAGCGAATGGCGTGGCCGCACGCGGGGCAGCGCGAACCGGGATGGATCAGGTTCATCCCCAGCGGCAAGCGATACACGACGACATTGAGAAAACTACCGATGACCGCGCCCAGCGCGAAGGTGAGCGCGAGGAACATCAGCGGCTGGTGGTAAATAAAGAGAGTGACTCGTTCCATGTTCATTCAGTGCCGCGATTTTTGCAGTGCGGTGTTCATTCGATGCCGTGCAGCGGACCGCCGGCGGCGAACAGGCGATCGACGCGACGGGCGACTTCGGGATCGGGTTCCAGCGGCGGCGCATGATGGGGCTTGATTCGGGCGTCGATCACCAGCGCCCGGCGCAGCCCCAGTGCTTATCTTCGATGAAACTGCCGATGCCGTCGATGTCGACTGCCGGATTGCTGCGGGTGAAGGTAACCCAGAGGAGATTTCGCAGGGATTCGGCCGCGAAATTGCTATCGTCGACAATCACCAGCAGCGGGAACTGGTTGATGGAATCTTCAGGCGACATAGTGGCGCAGAATTCCGGCAGCCCTGGCTTGCGGTGTGGGCTCGGGGAATCGACTTTGGGTCCGTCGATGGCCAGGATGCCCGGCAGGCAGATGCGCGGATTGCGGAAACCTTCGGGCAGGCGCAAGCCGGGCGGCAGTTCGGTGGGAAGTTGGCGGCGCGGCGGGCCGGCGGCGGCGATGACGACTTTGGAACCCTCGTTGAAGCGGTTGCCGGAATAATCCAACGTGTCGATCGTGGTGCAGGTTTGGAAGTGCAGATCGCGCCGCCAATCGACGCGCTTCAGCAGGTGGGCGAAAAATTGTTCGATGTTGTGGATATCGAGCGCGGGATCGTCGGCGCCGTTGGCGATCAGTACATACTTGGCCAGGGAAAGTTGCCCTTGGCCCAAGATCGCGTTGGCTTGGGTGAGCAGTTCTTGCGGGCGGGCGGGTTCGTCGTAGGGAGTGTAGCGCTCGCTGCCGATGGCCAGCAGCAAGGGGTGGACGCCGGCCGCATCGATGGCGTGAACCGCGCACCCCCGGGATGACGGTGGGAATGATGGGACCGGTAAGTTCGTGGATCAGTTGGCCGAAGATGGTGTCTTCCTGCG
The DNA here is from genome assembly GCA_963773925.1 of Pirellulales bacterium. Lineage (GTDB taxonomy): Bacteria > Planctomycetota > Planctomycetia > Pirellulales > JADZDJ01 > CAVRAW01. Next base: position 105,842 of record CAVZDC010000001.1, on the reverse strand, counting down.
GCGGGCGGCCGACGACCGTGAAGGGCCAGATCGGATTGGGGCGATGATAGACTTTTTCCACGCGTAGCACGGGAAAGGGGTGCGCGAGGCTGTAGTAGCCAAGGTGATCGCCGAAGGGGCCTTCGGGCAGCGTGCGGCCGGATTCGATGGTGCCGGTGATGCAGAAATCGGCCTCGGCGTAGATGGGCACGGGGCTGGCAGCAGGCGGCTGGCGGCTGGCGGAATTATAGATCAGCGGAATGCGATGGCGCGCCAGTGCGCCGGCGAAGGACAGTTCGCTGATGCCTTCGGGCAGCGGCATGACGGCGGCCAGGGTCATGGCGGGCGTGCCGCCGACGAAGATATTCACGCGCAGGGGCTCGCCGCGCCGCAGGGCGGCCGTGTGGTGCACGCCGATGCCGCGGTGAATTTGGTAGTGCATGCCGACTTCTTCGTTCGGCCGGTACTGGCCGCCGGAGATCTGAATGCGATAGATGCCGAGGTTGGAATGGCGCCAGCCTGGGTGGTCGGGATCTTCGGTGTACACAGCGGCCAAGGTAATGAAGGCGCCGCCGTCGTTGGGCCAGCATTTGAGTTGCGGTAGCTTGTCGATCGTGGTTTCGTTTGCCAGCACCGGGCCTGTGGCGACGCGATTGGGAAGCATCGATAGCGCGGTGCGGCCGGCGTCGAGCCAGCGCCGGGGATTTGTCAGCGTTGGGCGAGAATCGATTTTTGTTTCGATCAGGCGCCGCACGCTATCCAGCGAATCGCGAAAGATGTAGCGCGCTCGGCCCACTGTGCCGAACAGGTTGCTAACCATCGGGAAGGCGCAGTCTTTGACGCGGTTAAACAGCAGCGCGGGGCCGCCCGCTTGGTTGACGCGGCGGTGGATTTCGGCGGCTTCGAGATTCGCGTCGATTTCTTCATCGATGCGCACCAGTTGGCGCGTGGCGGCCAGGTCGTCGATGCATTCGCGCAAGGTGCGGTAGGACATGCAACTAGGGGTTCAGGGTTCAGGGTTCAGGATACTGGGCAGTTGTGGGGGAAAGATAGAGGCTATACGGCGACACGATTGTTACAATAGTAAACGCTGGGCGGCGTGATTTGTGAGGAGCCAGATGCAATCGATTTCGCGCAAAAAGACTTTCGCTTCGGCAATTGCCTTGGTCGGGTGCTTGATTTCGACTGTGCGGGCCGACGATGAATTGGCGCGCGACATGTCGAACCTCAAGCAATTGCTGGGGGGAATTCAGAAAGTGTTGCCCGAGGGGTGGCGGGCGGAACTGACGCCGGATGTGCCGGAAACGATTGCCTGCGAGTTTCGGCAACCCACCACACCGAGCATCATGATTTGGCGCGAGGACAAGGCGGTTGGCCGGTATGTTGGGCTGAAACTGGCACCGGGATCGACGGATGCGGAGTTTCAACCGATGCGGGTGTTTTTCCAGATGTCGATGATGAACATGATCAGGCCGCAGCAGTATCGAGAGGCGGCGGAGAAGAATGCGACGAACGATCGATTGCGGCGCGAGTTCCAGAAGAAGCTGCAGGATGCGGGGGTGAAAAACACGCTGATCAATTTGCTGACGGCCGACGAGCCGCCGGTGCCGCCGGCGTCCTACAAGCCGAAATCGCCCGAGCAGAAGGAATTAGTTCGCCAATACGGTTTGCTGTGGGCCGAAACGGAGCCGATGCCGTTGCCGACGCATTACTACAAAACATTGGCGTTCAACGCGGATTTCGACGACCACTTCAATCTGCAGGATGGCGACATCGATTCGGAACGCCAGGAAATCAAGAAGGCGATTTTGAAACTGCTGACGCCGTATGGCGGACAGTAGCGGGCAGCGGGCGGCAGGCAGCAGGCGGCTATTACTTGCCGGCGGCTTTGCGCAGGGCGGCGATGTTGTCGGCCACGGTGGCGGCGTTGTTGAAGACGGCGCTGCCGGCCACGGCAATCGTGGCGCCGGCCTGGGCCACCGAAGCGATGGTGCCGGGGTGGATGCCGCCGTCGACTTCGATGTGCACCTGACTTAGCTTGCGGTCGGCGAGCATTTTTTTCAGCCGCGCGATTTTCTCGATGCTTTCCGGGATGAATTCCTGGCCGCCGAAGCCGGGATTGACGGTCATCACCAGCACGTGATCGACGTCGCCGAGCACTTCCTCCAACGTCACCAGCGGCGTGGCCGGGTTGAGGGTGACACCAACTTTCGCACCCAGTTCGCGGATTTGCTGCAGCGTGCGATGCAAATGCGGGCAGGTTTCGACGTGAACGATCACAATGTCGGAGCCAGCTTTGACAAAGTCGGCCAGGTAGCGTTCGGGTTGTTCGACCATCAGATGCGTTTCGATGATCGCGCCGGCCGCAGCGACGATGGGCTTGATGCACTGCACCACGTGCGGGCCCATCGAGATATTGGGCACGAAATGGCCATCCATCACGTCGACATGGATGCGCTTAATTCCGCAGGCCAGCGCGTCGCTAACCTGCTGGCCGAGGCGGGAGAAATCGGCGGAGAGGATGGAGGGGGCGAGTTCGATCATTCCAGTTTGAACCGCCGAGACGCCGAGTCGCAGAGCGGCAAAATTAAAGTTCTCCTCGGCGTCTGTGCGACTCGGCGGTTATTTGCTGCGAGTTTGTTTGTAACGGGTGATTAGCGTGTTGGTGGAGGTGTCGTGTTTAAGCGAGACGTCGGTGGGGCCTTCCAATTCAGGGATGATGCGTTGGGCCAAAACCTTTCCTAATTCTACCCCCCACTGATCGAACGAGTTGATGTGCCAGATGGTTCCCTGGGTGAAAACTTTGTGTTCGTAGAGGGCGACGATCTTGCCCAGCGCCTTGGGGGTCAGCTTATCCAGCATAATCGTGTTGGTCGGATGGTTGCCCTGGAACACCCGGTGCGGCACCTGATAGTCGGGCACACCGTCGGCCACCACCTGCTCACGGGTTTTGCCGAAGGCGAGCGCTTCGGTTTGGGCGAACAGGTTGGCCATCAACAGATCGTGATGGCGGCCCAGCGGATTCAAGGTTTGGCGAAAGCCGATGAAGTCGCAGGGAATCAGCTTGGTGCCCTGGTGGATGAGTTGATAGTAGGCGTGCTGCCCGTTGGTGCCGGGGGTGCCCCAGATGATCGGGCCGGTTTGGTAATCGACGGGCTTGCCATCCAGATCGACGCTTTTGCCGTCGCTTTCCATGTCGAGCTGTTGCAGATAACTTGACAGGCGGCCCAGGTAATGATCGTACGGAAGAATTGCGACGGTTTGCGCCGAGGAAATTGTTGTACCAAATGCCGATCAGGCCCAAGAGAACGGGCAGGTTCTTCTCGAACGGCGTGGCGCGGAAGTGCTCGTCCATGGCGTGGAAGCCGGCCAGCATTTCGCGAAAGTGGTCGGGCCCGATGGCGATCATCAGCGACAGGCCGATGGCGGAATCGTAGGAATAGCGTCCGCCGACCCAATCCCAGAATTCGAACATGTTGGCGGTATCGATGCCGAACTTGGCCACTTCCTTGGCATTGGTGGATACGGCCACGAAATGCTTGGCCACCGATTTTTCGTCTTTCAGCTTTGCCAGCGCCCAATTGCGGGCGGTGTGTGCGTTGGTCATCGTCTCCAGCGTGGTGAATGTTTTGGAGGAGATGATGAACAGGGTTTCTTCGGCGTCCAGATCGCGGGTGGCTTCCAGAAAATCGGTGCCGTCGATGTTCGAGACGAAGCGGAACGTACGGCTGCGATCGCTGTAGAATCGCAGGGCTTCGTACGCCATCACCGGTCCCAGATCGCTGCCGCCGATGCCGATGTTGATGATGTTTTTGATCGGTTTGCCGGTGTGGCCGCGCCACTGGCCACTGCGTACGCGGTTGGCGAAGGCGGCCATTTTATCGAGCTCGGCGTGCACTTTGGGCACGACGTCCTGGCCGTCGACCATGATCTTTTCGCTTTGGGGGGCCCGCAGGGCCACGTGCAGGACGGCGCGGCGTTCGGTGACGTTGATTTTCTCGCCGCGGAACATGGCGTCGATACGGTCGCGCAAGCCGCTTTCGGCCGCCAGTTGCAAGAGCAGCTTCGAGCGTCTCGGCGGTGATCAGGTTTTTCGAGTAGTCGAAGTACACGCCCAGTGCTTCGGCGGTAAGGCGCGTGCCGCGGTTAGGATCGTCGGCGAAGAGATTGCGCAAGTGGGTGGCGCGGATTTGCTCGGCGTGCTGCTGGAGCGATTTCCAGGCGGGGCGCTGGGTGACGGGAGGCACCATGGGAATCAATGGGGAATGGGGAATGTGGAATGGGGAATGAGCTGCGCATCAGCATAGCGGTTGGGGAACAGGATTGGCCAGGGGACGGCGGACAGGCTGTTTGATCGCGGCTGGAAAGGCGTATAATCGGAGCGCACCAGAATGAGGACACGCCGGAAGCGGAGAATATTTATGTCGGCTGATCCGGAACGATTACAAGTGGCGCTCGATGAATTGCACCGGCAATTGGCGGAGGTCGAATCGCTCGATTTGGAATCGAGAAATCGCCTGACTTCGGCGCTGCACGAAATTCAGACTACGTTGCGCAGCAACGCCGCTCCGTCACAATCGCTACTGCCCCGATTGCGCGAAACGGCGATCGGATTCGAAGAAAGTCATCCCCGGCTGGCGGCGGCGATCGGCAGTTTGATCGATGCGCTGGCGCGAGTGGGCATCTGACGCCGACTGAGCTGCAATAACCGACCAGCCTTAGTTTGCAGCCGCGCCGGGCTTTTCGTTTGGCTTGCCGCCGGGGCCCTTTTCGCCGGAGCCCAGCGTGATGTGGATGGATTGGGCCGCCACCAGGTTGGGCGGCTTTGCAAGGACGCCCTGCACTTCGATCTTGGCGCCAACCTGGGCCAGATGCGGGTCGCTGCTTTCGATTTTGACGGAGGCATTGGGACTGAGGTCAGCCTTCACCGGTCCACTAGGACTTTCGACCGTGATTTCATTTCCCGAAACCGATTTCAGTGTTCCGACAATTTGCGTTGGTCCGGACGCGGCGGCCGGCGCGGCGGGTTTCTTATTTACCGTGCGTAAACCAGCCGGGCCAGGCTGATTGCGGGGGTAGTTGCCGGCCATGGCGGTTTGCGGCGAAGTGACGTCGACTTCACTTACAGGGGCAGAGGCTTTCCCGGTTTTCTTGTCCACGTCGGCCGAAAAGCGCACGAGCATACCGGGCTTGAGCAGGCTGGCATCGCCTGTGCCGGTGACTTCGATCTGGCAATTCTTATTCGGGGCGACGTTCCATTTTTGACCCATGGCGTCGACAACCATGCCATGCGAACCAATCTGATCGATCGTGCCCGATAGCTGCTGCTGTTGTTGCAGTGGCTGTTGTTGCTGCGCGGGATTATTGGGATTTTGGTAATTCGGTTGCCCCTGGGGATTCATCCTGTACGGTTGCTTCATCGTCTTTTGCATCGGGTATTGCCCCACCGCCGATTGCACGCCGATTCCAACTACGACGAATGCAGTCCAAACGATCTTGCTGCGCGCGAAACTGTTCATGATCGCACCGTAGAAAAAGAAGTTGCCTCGGATCTCTGGTCCGCAGAATTCAATGTACGTCGGGCGGAAAGGGAGTGTCAATCTACAGGCAGCCGGCAGTGGACCGGCGTCGGAACGTGCCGGCTGGGATTGAGAAACTCGGCGGCGGAAATTACACAAATAGCATGCTGACCGATTCGTTGCGGTGAATGTTTTTGATCGCCTGGCCCAAAAGCGGCGCCACGGAAAGCTGCGTGATTTTCGGTATCATTTGCTCGGGTTTCAGCGGGATAGTGTCGGTGATAGCCACGGTGTCGATGGTGGCGGCAGTGAGGCGTTCGATGGCCGGGCCGCACAATACACCGTGGGTGGCGGCCACGTGAATCTGCCGGGCGCCGTTTTCCTTGAGCACTTTAGCGGCGCCGCAGATGGAGCTCGCGGTGCTGATCATGTCGTCGAACATCAGCACGATTTTATCTTTGACCGGGGCGCCGATGATGTTTTCCTGTCGGGTAACCTCGGCGCTGATGCGTCGCTTGTCGACCACTGCCAGTGGGGCGCCCAAGCGCATTCCGTGACCGAAGGCGCGCTTGATGCCCCCTTCGTCGGCACTGGCGACGACCAGGTCTTCCCGTTTGAAGCCCTGGGCGTTGAAGTGCTGGTTGAGCACGGGGGCGGCGTAGAGGTGATCGACGGGCACGTCGAAAAAGCCCTGCAACTGGGCGGCGTGGAGGTCCATGGCCAGCACACGGTCGGTGCCGGCCCGGGCGATCATGTTGGCCACCAGCTTGGCGGTGATGGGCACGCGTCCGGCGTCTTTGCGGTCTTGCCGGGCGTAACCGAAATAGGGCAACACGGCGGTGATGCGGTAGGCGCTGGCGCGGAGGAAGCTGTCGATCATGATCAACAGTTCCATCAGATTCTCGTTCACCGGCGGGCAGGTGGGCTGGACGATGAACACGTCGCGGCCGCGGACGTCTTCATCGATTTTGCAGGAGATTTCGCCGTCGGGGAAATTGCCGATCGAGAGTTTTCCCAGTGCGATGCCCAGGTATTCGCAGATTTTTCGGGCAAGATTTGGATTGGCCCGGCCGCTGAAGATTTTCAGATCGTTCATGGAAGCGGTAAGCGCTTGCGAGGCCCGAATTTCGACATTTAGCCCTCGGTCGATGACCGGTGGCAACGCGGGTAAACTGCCAACTACGCGCCGAATTTTTTTGCTTTTGCCAGTTCCGCTTCGACTTCGGCCAGTTCGTCGTGGGTGTTGACGCTGAGGGTTTCGGCGAGGGTGAGCACGCACAACGCCCGCACGTCTTTACCTTCTTTCTTAAGGATACCAGGACAATCGGTGATGTAATACTCCCCTTGCACGTTGTCGCTGCTGACTTGCTCGAGCGCGTGCCATAACTCGCGGCTGTCGAAGAGGTAATAACTCATGTTCACTTCATTGACGGCCTGTTGATCGGGCGTGGCGTCTTTTTCCTCGACAATGGCCTGGAAGTTTCCTTGTTGATCGCGGACGACACGCCCCAGTCCCGCCGGGTTCTGCTTACGGGCGGTACCCATCAGGCAGGCGGGTTTGATGCGCTGGAATTCGTCGAACATGGCTCGCAGTGTGGAGGGCTGCACCAGAGGCGTATCGCCGGTGAGGATGAGAATGGGTCCCAGGTGATGTTCCAGCGCCGGTCGGCAAACCATGATGGCGTGGCCGGTGCCCAGTTGCGGCGACTGTTCGACGAACTCGAGGCCAGGGCAATTGGCCAGCGTTTTTTTCACCAGATCTGCGCGATAGCCGACGACCACCACGATGCGGCGGATGCCCACGTCGTGCAGCGCGTCGAGCACGTATTCCACCATCGGCCGCCCGCCGACGGGGAACAGCACTTTGGGCAAATCGGATTTCATCCGCGTGCCCTTGCCGGCGGCCATGACGATGGCGACAGGTGACGACAACGATGCGCTCCGTACTTATTGCTGATTGACGGGCGCGCCGCCTTGCAGCGGCGGCCCCAGGAATTCGATACCAACCTGGTGGAACACCGCAGCGAGCTTCTCGGGAGTGGCTGCGCCGCTGCGAGCTAACTCGTCGGCCTCTCGAAAGGCTTCTTCGATGCCGCCGGGGCAGCAAACGATGATCATACGGCTGGGCCGGCTGCCGACATTGGCAAAGGTATGAATGCTCCCGCTCTGCACATGCGCGGCACCGCCTGCCGATAGTGCGGATTCGCGTCCGTCGATTTGGAATTTCACCGCGCCATCAACGACGAAGAAGAACTCGTCATCGCGGTCATGCCGGTGCAGGGGCGGGCCGCCTCCCGGGGGCGAAATTTCCTCGAACACCACGTATTTGCCATCGGTGACTTTGGAATCGGCCAGGATTCGGATCTGCTCGCCCACGACGTTTAGGCGTTCGCCATCTCTCGGCTGCTGGATGATAGATTGCGACATGCGAACATTCCAACACATATCGGATGAGGCCGCAGCGGCGCGGCCATTTCAAACAGCATGATATCGAGCGCGGCAAGAAAGCGGGAGGGTGGATCTCGGGCTTGGGTGGGCATTGTGCCGCGAATCGGATGGAGGCGATCAGTCATGGTGCAGCGACGCTCTATTTCGGCTCCGCCGCGGCGGGAGCCTCGTGGTGATGGTGATGCTCGTCGTCGAAGTGGACGAACTTCGCTTGATAGGTTTTTCCGCCAATGGGAATAATCAATTCCCGTTCCGCCTGTTCGTCGTCCAAAGCCAAATCCAGGGCCTGTTGTTGCGATTCGAACCGCGAGGTTTTGCCGGCTGGATCGCCCTCTTGCGGCTTAGCGGCCAGCTTGAACTGGATCGGTTTGTTGTCGGCGACCATCTTGATAGTGATCGATTCGGCGGAGATCGGCACGGAATGCTCGTGCTTGTTGTCGAGCACGTAGATTGTCACCGTCTGGTTATCGTGGACCATCTCCGCGTGATATTCTTCGTCGCCGATCTCGATCAATTCGCCATCGTGCGGGCCGTGGACGTGCATGTGCACATGCCCTGACGCAGATTTTGCCAGCTCGGCGTTTTTATTCGAGGAACAGCCGGGGAAGAAAAACCAAACTGACCAACATGCGCACAGTAAAGTGACATACCAAACTCGCATGGAAGGACTTCCTTTCTTAAATGTGTTGGCTACTTGACCCGGCCTCCGCGGAGGAGGTCGGGCAGCAGCCATTGCTAAAATTATTGATTATTCAGTTATCCGGACCTCTATATCTTCGTTTGCCGCCAGAATAGAAGACTTACCAATCCGCCGACCCCACCCAAGACGAGCGTGGATGGTTCCGGCACCACTTGGAACGAGCTGTAATTGTCGGCGGCCCAGGAGATGGCGGTGCTGAGGGCATCGTCGTAGAACCCGTCATCTTGCCCTGGGTTATTGGCGGCGTTACCGTCGGTGGCTTCAAAGGGGAGCAACACCAAGTCGGACGGGTTGATCGCCGTCGTGTTGTCGGTCATGTAGAACTGCAATCCCAACAGATAAATTCCCTCGGCGGGCGTGCCTGCAGTCATCTGTAGCGAAGTGTTGGGGTGCTGATGCAAAATGTTTCCGTCGATCTTCTGGCCCCAATGCAAGCCGACGGTGGCGTTGGCCGAGCCATCGGCGGTGATTGACGTTGTCGTTTGGCCCATGCGGACAACCGTCAACGACAGCGTTGTGCCGGCCGAAACTGGAACGAAATCAGGATCTCCGCCGGCGGTGGTATCGCTGCCGTTCCAGTAGAACAGGTTGGCGGCAGTGGCGCCTCCGGGGAGAAGGAACGCCATGGCGTCGCTCCAGAGATTGCCGGCTGGCAATTCCGTTCCAGGCGAAGGATTAGCTCGAGCGTTCATGCCAGGCTCCGAGGCGATGAAGGTGTTGCCCGAGGGTCCTAGCGTGACGCCCAGCACCTGCGGCGTGAGATAGCCCAGGTCGGCGTTACTGTCGTCATCCCACAGCCCCATCACGATTTGGCCGCCGTTGGCGCGGGCCGATAGGTCGCCGTCGTCGCCGTTGGCGTCCTGCGCCGGGCCGCAGGCACGTGCAAAACGCAAGTTCCTACCATCAAGATCAAACAAAGTCTGCGTGAAATCATGGAACAGCTCTCCCAATTAATGGAAATGAATCTGAGTAATGTGAGAAAAAGATTGGGAAAGTTATTTCACGAGCGAACTCCGGATTTTCGAAAATTGTGGTTCCTAAAATGATTACGGTGCATAAGGCTTGGGAAATTCGAACGGCTGATCGGCCCAGGCTTGGATTTTTGACGAGTTGATCCACTCCACCCGACCGTCGCCGTACAGGAAGTGTGTGCCAGTGCCGTGGCGCTCGGTGCAGATATCGGCTTCAATTTTCTGCATCACTTTATGCGTGGCGATGTTGGCCGGCTCGAACCACAGGAACGAATGGATGTGGTCCATGTCACTAGGATCGACGCCGGGGGCGATCGGGTTCTTCTGGTCGGAGATTTCGAACATGAAAATGGTCTTCGATTTCTCCTGCAGCTTGTTGAAGTTGATGTATGCGGTGCCCGCCTCGGTGGTGAGATAGGCGTTCATCACGTAGCTGGTCATGTGCAGCCGGTAACGGTCGGGCCCGAACTGGTCATCGGGACAGATGCGAATGGCATCGACGCTTTCCATGAATGGCGCGATTGTGTAAATCCATGCGTGGTCGTACGTGCCGGTGACCGGGTCGATCAGACTGGTGTGCGTGGTGTCGGGAAACAAACCATGATGCGTGTCGCAATATTGCCGCATGGCCAGGCCGACCTGACGCATGTTGCTGGCGCACTGGGTGCGGCGGGCGGCCTCGCGGGCATTTTGCACCGCGGGCAACAATAGCGCAATCAGCACGCCGATGATGGCGATGACCATCAGCAGCTCAACCAGCGTAAAAGCGCAACGCGCATGCATAGCTGCGATCCCAAAAATGGAAGATGCCGCGTTAGGCGCAAGGTGCACCCAACTACGAAACGGCCATGACCAGCCCGATCAGTTCGTCAAGCGAACACGGGCGGGGCGCGCGGCTGAGCAGGAGAGAAGTGCGCCGGACAAACGACTGCTTCCGGCGCGGGAGAGGAAAGAAGTTCGCGCACCGCCAGTAAGATTCCCAGCGGCGGCGTGGCAACAAAAAACTGTCCCTGTGCCTGATGCTGACAGATGGCGCAATGATCGCAATCGTGCTCGCAGCCGCCATGCTCAGCGGCGGACAGGTGCGGTCCAGACGACTGGCAGGCGGAGACGACGGCTACAGGCGGGGCGTCATCGTCATCGTGTTCGATCCACTCGTGCAGCCCCTGGCCGAACAGCGCAATGACGCCGTAGCACAGGAGAACGGTTCGGACTGCGAAACGGTGGAACATAGAACACAGAGCGCAAAGAATCCTGGAATTGGAAGGTGGCTAAAAAGCCAACGACGAACCAATTGCGCTCACGAGCACTCCTGCAATTGAATTGCAAATAGTATAGCGATGGCAGAAATGGCGGTCAACGAGATTTTGCCGCGTTTCCGCGGGCATCTTGGCAAACCGCAGGGCGTTGACGGCAGGCGGCGCCTTCATAGAATGACCTGTTTGCCTACAACTTGTGGACTGCCTTAGGGTTGCACCCAGCCCAAGGGAAGCCAGTCGCTGGGGAAATTCACCTTCGGGAGGCGCCGACAGAGTGAGCGTTGAAACCCACCATCAACACGCCATCGAAAAGGCCGACGTGCTGATTGAAGCGTTGGGCTGGATCCGGCGGTTCCGCGACAAAGTGACGGTGATTAAGCTGGGGGGCAGCGTCATGGAAGACGAGAAGACGCTGCCGCATTTGCTGATCGACATTGTGTTCATGGAAACCGTGGGCATGCGGCCGGTGGTGGTGCATGGAGGCGGGGCGGCGATCAGCCGGGCGATGGATGCGGCGGGGTTGGAGCCGCGGTTCATTCAGGGCAGACGGTACACCGACGATGCCACGCTGGCGATCGTCGAGCAAACGCTGGCTTACGAAACCTGCGAATACATCGCCAAACGGATCGAAGAATTCGGCGGCCGGGCGATGCCGCTCAACTTTCGCACCACCAACGTGCTCTTCGGCGAGCGAATCATGCTCAAGGACGACGCCGACAAGGATGTCGATCTGGGGCACGTCGGCACGGTCACCCGCGTGGATCGAACGACGATTGAAAACCTGTGCTACGCCGGGCAGGTGCCGGTGATTCCCTCAATGTGCCTGGGTCCCGACGGCGAAAAGCTGAACGTGAATGCCGACACGGCAGCCACCGCCGTGGCGACGGCTTTGGGGGCGGAAAAGCTGATTTTTTTGAGCGACGTGAATGGGGTGCGGAAGAAAAAGGATGATCCAAAGACGCTCCTGAATTCTTTGACGGCCGCCCAGGCGCGGAAGTTAATTAGCGACGGGGCGATTGAAAGTGGGATGATCCCGAAGGTTGAAGGCTGCTTGGAGACGCTGGATAAAGGGGTGCGGAAGATTCACATCATCGACGGGCGGCTGCGGCACTCGCTGCTGTTGGAGATTTATACAAACAAAGGCGTCGGCACTGAAATGATGCGCGACGAATGATACGAGCCCGAACCCGGCGCTTTCCACCATGTCTACTACCGGAACTATGAACTCCGCCGAAACGATCGAACTGTTCAAGAAGTACGTGGTGCCGAACTACGCGCGGTTCCCGGTGTCGCTGGTGCGCGGCGAAGGTTCGTACGTGTGGGACGCGGAAGGGAACGAATATCTCGATTTCTTTCCCGGCTGGGGCTGCAATTTGCTGGGGCACTGTCCGCCGCAAGTGGTCGAAGCGGTGCAGGAGCAAATCGCCACGCTGATTCACGTGCCCAACACCTGGCACACGCCGTGGCAGGGGTTGTGGGCCCAGGCCCTTTCGGAGCGAAGCTTCGGCGGGCAGGCGTTCTTTTGCAATTCGGGGACCGAGGCGAACGAGGCGGCGATCAAGCTGGCTCGGCTGCACACGCCGAAAGAGCGTTACAAAATCATCACTTTCACCGGCGGATTTCATGGACGCACGTTGGGCGCGACGGCCGCCACGGCGCAGCCAAAGTATCACGAAGGGCTCGGGCCATTGATGGCCGGCTTCGTGTACGCACAATTTGGCGATTTGCAGGCGGTGAAGGGGCTGATCGATCGGGAGACAGCCGCGATTATGGTCGAGCCGGTGCAAGGCGAAGGGGGCATTAACATTCCGCCGGCCGATTTTCTGCCCGGGCTGCGGCAACTGTGCGACGAAAACAAATTGCTGTTGATCTTCGATGAGGTGCAGACAGGGTGCGGGCGAACCGGCGAGTGGTTTGCCTACCAGCATTTTGACGTGACGCCGGATGTGATGACGCTGGCCAAGGCGCTGTGCGGCGGCGTGGCGGGAGGCGCAATGATGGTCAAGCCGGAAATTGCACCCAGTTTGCGGCCGGGGATGCACGCGGCGACCTTTGGCGGCAACCCGATCGCCGCCCGGGCAGGCGTGGCGTACATTGAGGCCGTGGAGAACGAAAACTTGCTGGAACACGCCAAGAAGATGAGCGAAGTGTTCCGCACGCGGCTGGAGTCGCTCAAGCAGCAGTGCAATTTGATCCGCGAGGTGCGCGTGCTGGGGATGATGATCGGCGTGGAGCTGACGACCGACGGGGCGCCGATTGTGAAAGCGTGCCTCGATCGTCGCCTGCTGATCAACTGCACGCATGGCGTAGTGATCCGGCTATTGCCGGCGCTGAATATCAGTGAAGAACAAGTGCACGAAGGTTGCGATATTCTGGCGGACGTTCTCAAACATCAATCCACGGTAAAATGACATTCATGGTTACTACAGCACCACAAAAAACTTCGGCTGCTCGGCCCTCGCCCCTCACCCCTCGCTCCACCATGCGACATCTCATAACAATTACCGATCTAACGACGGCGGAAATTGAACGCATCTTCGCCATTACCAGCGACATCAAAACGAAATACTTGCAGGGCGTGCGGGAATCGCTGCTGCCGGGGCGCGTGCTGGCGCTGGTGTTCGAAAAGCAATCGCTGCGCACCCGAGTCAGCTTTGAAGCCGGCATGGCTCAGCTGGGCGGTAGCAGCATGTTTTTGGGGGCGGACGTGGGCTTCGGCACCCGTGAGAGTGTGCCGGATTTTGCCCGCACCCTGAGCCAGTATGTCGATGGCATCGTGATTCGCGCCAACAAACATCCGATGGTCGTCGAGTTGGCCCAGCACAGCACTTGCCCGGTGATCAATGGGTTGACCGACTATTCGCATCCCTGTCAGGCTTTGGCCGATTTATACACACTGCGCGAGTTGGTGGGGCGGCTCAATGGTCTGACGCTGGCGTGGGTTGGCGATGCCAACAACGTGTGCCGCAGCCTGGTGGAAGCATGCGGGCTGTTGGGAATGAAGATTGTGGTTGCCTCGCCGCCGAAATACAGCTTCAGCAAAGAGGAGATCGCGCGGATCAAGAAAGATATTCCAAAAATCGATCTGACGACGACGGATGATCCTACGAAGGCGGTGAAGGAGGCCGTCGCGGTGTACACCGACGTGTGGGCCAGCATGGGGCAGGAGTCGGAGATTGCCGAGCGGCGGAAGGTATTCGGGCCGTACCAAGTGAATGCGGAACTGATGAAGCATGCTCCCGAGGCGTATTTCATGCACTGCCTGCCGGCGCACCGCGGCGAGGAAGTGACCGACGAAGTGATCGACAGTAAAAATAGCGTGGTCGTGCAGCAGGCCGGCAACCGCATGCACGTGCAAAAAGGGATCATCGCCTGGCTGTTGGGCCGGGGGAATTGATGATGCGCCGCGATGGCCGAAAGGCGGACGAGTTGCGGCCGATTGCGATCCGGCGGCATTTCACGCGCACTGCGCCGGGGAGCGTGCTGATTCAGGCTGGCGGCACTACCGTGCTGTGCACGGCATCGGTCGATGCGAAAGTGCCGGAGTGGATGGCCGGCAAGGGGCGCGGGTGGCTTACGGCGGAGTACAACATGCTGCCGGGGAGCACCAGCCCGCGGAAGAAGCGCGACCGAGACGGCAAAACCGACGGGCGCACCACCGAAATTCAGCGGCTCATCGGGCGCAGCTTGCGGGCGATTATCGATTTGGACGCGATTGGCGAGCAGCACCATCGCCATCGATTGCGACGTGTTAGAGGCCGATGGCGGCACGCGCACGCTGAGCATCACGGGGGCGTACGTGGCGCTGGTCGATGCCTTGGAAACGATCGGCAGTTCGTTGGATCCGGATCGCCTGCCAGTTTCCACCAGCGTGGCGGCGGTGAGCGTGGGAATTGTGGAGGGGCTGGCGCTATTGGACCTCGACTATTCGGAGGACGTGGAAGCCGCGGTGGATATGAACGTGGTGATGACCGGCGAGGGGCGGTTTGTTGAAGTGCAGGGCACGGGCGAGGAAGCCACGTTCAGCGAGGAGGAATTGCACACGCTATTGGAGTTGGCGCGGCGGGATTGGACAATTGGCTGCAATTCAGCAGCAGGCGCTTAAGTGATAGGACATGCCCACGCGGACGTGGGCATGGCACCCAATCAGGTAAACATTCCCACGGGACCTTGGGCTTCGAAGGCGTTTTGGATGTGCTGGATGTTCGGCCGTTTTTGGCCGTGGGGCCAGATGACGGCCACCACGTCGAAGCGGCAGTTGTATTCCAACAGGCCGTGACGCTTAAGGAAGATCAGGGCCGCCCGGGTCAGACGCCATTGTTTGCGCGAATCGACGGCTTCGGCGGGGTGGCCGTAGCGCGGGGTGCGGCGGGTTTTCACCTCGACGAACACTATCGTGCGGCCATCGGCGGCAATCAGATCCAGCTCGCCGCCGCGCAAACGCAAACCACGGGCGACAATTTTCAGTCCGCGGCGCTTGAGATATTTTTCCGCGGCACGTTCGCCGAGATATCCCAACGGCTTGGGACGCCAGAATTTTTCCCACCACGAGGAGATCGCGACGGGGATGTGCATGTTCCACCCCGGACAAGCACGCAGTCAGCGCGACGGGCGGTCGCGGCTTTGTGATTAGGCGGTGGTCGCCGGCTCCAAAGCAGTTTCTTCGCCTGGCACCAGCGGGACTTCTTTGCCGCTACGCTTCTGACGCAGGCGGACCGCTTTGCCGACACGATCGCGAAGGAAGTACAGCTTGGCCCGGCGGACGATGCCGCTGGATTTCACTTCGATTTTGGCGATTTTGGGGGAGTGCAGCGGAAATTTCCGCTCCACGCCTTCGCCTTGCACGATGCGGCGGACAGTGAACATTTCGCGGCTGCCCGAGCCGCTGCGGGCGATCACGACGCCGTTGAAAATCTGAATGCGTTCCTTTTCACCTTCCAGGATGCGGGTATGGACGTCGACCGTGTCGCCGATTTTGAATTCGGGCACCTCGGTTTTCAGCGAGCTTTTTTCAACGAGGTCCAAAGTTTTCTGGCTCATGACCGCACCTTCCGATATCTGCTATTTCGCCTGCGATTTGTATAAACCAAGAGTTTAACGTGTTTGGGGGTGGTTTCGCAATGGAGCGTTCGGCGGTTGGGAAAACCGGGCATTTTTGATTGGGCAGAGGCGCTCAATTACAATCAGCCTACCGATTCCATCACCGATATTCACGCGGGGAGCCTATCCATGAGATCGACTCGAGTTTTCATTGTCATTGCCATTATTGCCTGTTTTGCAGCCAGCGGGTTGCTTGTGTATGTTGCCGACGCGCAGGTGCGGCCCGATCCGAAGGACACGGCCGCCGCCAAGCAGATCGAGGAGGCGTATCAGTTGATTAACGAAGCCACGAAGAAGCAGCGGGAGGCGTATCAAAAGAAATTGGACGAGGATTCCGACCGCGGCAAACGGGTGGATGCGTTGCTGACGCGCTGGGAAGAACAGACTGCGAAGTCAGGAAAAAGTTGCCGAACGGTACTCGAAGATTTTGGATACCTGGGAGAAGCAGCAGGCCCAGATGCAGAAGTTGCTGGATTCGATGGGGAAGAAGTAAACGGCTCGAAACAGAAAGCGGTTGCCATGCCATTGATGGTTCGGGTCATGTTGACCGTGCTACTGCTTGGGATCGTAGGATATTGCGTCTTCGGATTTTTGGCGACGCTCGAGCCCATGAACGACGGCGTACTGGCCTGGCGAATTGGTTACGGCGCCGTTGGAATTGCGTCGCTGGTGGGCGCAGTCTGGATTGTTCGGACTGCGAGAAGCTCCGGAGCCAAACCAAAAGATAACTAGCCAGGCGGGGGTGGCAGCAAATCTTCGCGGCGCTGGCGGGTGATTTGGACGGATTGCTCTTGGCGCCAGCGCTCGATGGCTTCGTGGTCGCCGCTGATCAGGACTTCGGGAACGGTGAGGCCGCGATATTCGCGGGGGCGGGTGAAATGGCCGGATTCTAAGAGGCGCCCGCCGGCGGTGTCGGAAAACGAATCGTGGCGGGCGCTTTGTTCGTCGCCCAGGACGCCAGGCACCAGGCGGATGACGGCGTCGATCAGGACCATGGCGGGGACTTCGCCGCCGCCGAGGATGTAATCGCCGATCGAGATTTCGTCGGGTTTTAATAGTTGGCGCACGCGGTCGTCGAAGCCTTCGTAGCGGCCGCACAGTAGCAGCAAGCGCGGATGGGCGGCCAGTTCTTCGACCACTTGCTGCGTGAGCTTGCGGCCAGTCGGGGAAAGCATGATCAGGTGGCCGGGTTCGTCGGCGAGTTTTTGCACCGCTTCGACGCAATCGACGACCGGCTCGACTTTCAGGAGCATGCCCGGGCCGCCGCCGTAGGGGCGATCGTCGACGGATTTGTGTTTATCTTTGGACCAGTCGCGGATGTTGTGCAGGTTGACCTGCACCAGGCTGCGCTCGATGGCCAGTTTTAATAAACTTTGGCCCAGGTAGCCGGAGAAGATTTCCGGGAAGAGGGTGAGGATGTCGAAGCGCATGGGCAGGCAAACGCTGAACAATGAGCAATGAACGCTGAACTAGGAGGAGTTTATTCTACATGCTGCGACGTGTGGCCGGGGTCGAGGCTGCCGAGCCCCCGGATTTCAGAAAAACTGAGGGCTCACTTCGTTCGACCCCAGGCACCCACAGGCGCGGACCGGGCTGGGGACAGCCCGGCTCGGACGAGAGCTGATTAGCCTTCGGCCGGGGGCGCGGCTTCGACGCCGGGAGATGCTTCGGCGGCGGCTTCGGGGCGCTTTCGGTGGCAGCGGCTTCGGCGGGGGCTTCTTCGGCGGCCTTCTTCTTCTTGGCGACGGCGGCGGCCGGCGGGCCGGCGTCGGGGACGACCTTGGGGGCCTTCAGTTGGGCCAGGGCTTCTTCGTGCTGCTTGAGGTGCGTGCCTTCGGGGCCGTATTTCTTGATGAGGATGCTGACGCGGTCCGACGGCTTGGCGCCGACGCCCAGCCAGTACTTCACTCGTTCGTGATCGAGCTTGCAGCGGGCATCGGTCAGCGGGATGGTGGGATCGTAGCTGCCGATTTCTTCAATCACGCGGCCATCGCGCAGGGCGCGGATATCGGTGGCGCAGATGCGGAAGTAGGAGCGATGCTTCCGCCCCAAGCGTTTCATGCGAATTTTGACTGCCACGGCGAACTCCGGATAGGGATGAATTTGAACCTATTAATAGAATCGATTTGGGGGAGTTTTTCAACTGGGGGTTAAGAGCGAGGAATAGAGGCGATCTAATCCGAAGGTTTTGAAGTTTTTTGAACCTCGAAGATGCACGTTTTGACATCTCGTTGGACCATCGGGTCAGCGTGTTATTCTAAGGCATTCAATGCTGGTATGTCCTCGAGCGAGCCGACGATGCGTGAGGCATTGCAGCACTGCCGAATCACTTCCGGATCGCTATGGTAATTGCCGACCAACAGCTGTTCGCGCAGTTTCTGCTCAGAACCGATGTGTGCATCCGCGGATTCATTGATGAACTCACGAAACATCGAAACGCAACGCGGAGCATCAAGATAGGTTGGGGAAACCGCGTCAAGAAATGCCATTCGTATGTCTGTTCTGGAATTTCACGTTTCATGTCAGCATTGTACCGATCCGTCGCTCTTCGCGGAATCGCACCCTCTCCCGGCCTCTTCCTCAGAGGAAGAGGAGTTTGATCGCTACCCCCGCGAATCGCGCTTTTTCTTGCGGAGTTCTTTTTCGCGCTGTTTTTTTAGTTTGCGTTTTTCGTCGGGGCTGAGGCGTTTGCCGGTGCCGACTTTGGCGCGGCCGAAGCGGCTGCCGGGGTCCATGAAGCCGCCGCGTTGCAGCTCGTTCATCTTTTTCATGCGGTCGCGCATGCCCAGGCTCGACATTTCTTTCATCATCGAGGCCATGCCGTCGAACGATTTCACGAGCTCGTTGATTTGATGCGGCTCGACGCCGCTGCCGGCGGCGATGCGGCGGCGGCGGCTTTGGTCGATGAGCTTGGGGTTGCGGCGTTCGTCGGGGGTCATGCTGTCGATCATGCCGAAGAAGCGTTCCATTTCGCTTTCGTCGAACTGGTCCATCATGCCCGACATGTCCGCCCATGCCGGGGATCATGCCCATCACTTTTTGCAGCGGGCCGAGCTTTTTGATTTGGCGGAGCATGTCGCGGAAGGTTTCCAGCGTGATTTCGCCTTTGCGGAGCGATTCCTCCTGCTTCTTCATCTCTTCCTGGTCGAACTTTTGATGCGCCTGTTCGACCAGGGTGAGCACGTCGCCCATGCCGAGGATGCGGCCGGCCATGCGGTCGGGATGGAATTCCTCGAGGTTATCCAGGTGCTCGCCGGTGCCGATGAATTTGATCGGCACGCCGGTGACGTGCTTGACGCTGAGGGCCGCGCCGCCGCGGGCGTCGCCATCGAGCTTGGTCATGATGACGCCGTCGAGCTCCAGCGCTTCGTTGAAGGCCTTGGCGCTGTTGACGGCGTCCTGGCCGGTCATGGCGTCGACGACGAGCATGACCTGGTCGGGCTCGACGCGCTGGTCGATGCGCTTGAGCTGCTGCATCAGTTCGTCGTCGATGTGCAGGCGGCCGGCGGTATCGAGGATGACGACCGGGATGCCTTCTTCCCGGGCCTTCTTCACGGCGTTGTGGCAGACGACGACGGGGTCGGGGGCGCCGCGCTCGGAATAGACGGTGAGCCCGAGCTGTTCGCCGATGACGTGCAACTGGTCGATGGCGGCGGGGCGCTGCAGGTCGGCGGCCACCAGCATCACGCTGGCGGCCCTGCTGCTGGATCATGCGGCCCAGCTTGCCGCAGGTGGTGGTTTTGCCGGAGCCCTGCAGGCCGCAGAGCATGAGGATGCTGGTATCGCCGGTTTTCAGGTGGAGCGAGTGATCGACCGGGCCCATCAGGTTGATGAGTTCGCGGTTGACGATGCCGACCAGTTGCTGCGTGGGATCGAGCGAGTGGAGCACGCGCTCGCCGATGGCGTCGACGCTGACCCGATCGATGAACTCTTTGGCGACGTCGTAGCTGACGTCGGCTTCGAGCAGGGCCTGGCGGACCAGTTCCAGGCCTTCGCGCATGTTCGCTTCGGACAGTTTGCCTTTGCCGCGCAGGCTGCGGAGTGCGCCGGAGAGGCCTTGCTGGATGGTTTCGAACATGGGCGGATTCAAGCGTATGCGGGCCCTGGAAACACGCCCACGCGGACGTGGGCATGGCACCCAGCGTGGCACGCGGCGCGACCGGTGCTGGCAGATAACGGGCACGATGCCGCGTGGCAGCTTGGTGCGCAGCGAAAGCTCGAATTTTATCGCAATTTGGGCGGAGTTGGCAATCGGCGTTACGCGGCGGGGTGGCAAACTGTTCCGGTTGCGAAGAGTGTGCGGGTGTTACCGCCAATACTGCATGTGCCTACTTTGCGATGGCGATACAGAAGCCGGGGAAAAAATTTGATCGTTTTGCGGCAATCGCAATCAAGTTGCCGCAGTCGTTGGGGCGGAAAGGATTTGTTGGATGTCTGTCCGGCATTTGGCGGTGGCGCTATGCATTTCGGTGCTGTGCCGTTACTCGTTAAGCCATCTCGCGGCGGCGGAAGATTACGGCGTTGAGTTGGCCTCTGCGGGAACGCCGAGGTGAGCGACGGCAGCATACGTGCGCAGCCAGGATGGCGGGAGCGCGCTGGGCGGCGAATGCTGCACGCGCGATTGCGACCGCGCGAGCAATTGCGACTGCAGCCATGATGTTGCGATGCGAACATGCTTGCTGCGGCTGCGACAGCCGTGTGACTGCGAATCGTGTTGGCACTGGACCGGCGGCGTTGAGGCGACGTATCTGGATCCGCGATTTCATGCCAGCGGCAATCCACAAGCCGATACGACGCTGCGCACGATCGACCCCGGTTGGACCGCCGCGCCCGGATTTGGCTGGGGGTGGAAAATGCCGATTGCTGGGGCGCGCAGGTGCGCTACTGGCAACTTGGCGACCAACGGCATCGATTCGACATTACCGATGTTCAACCGGACACGGTGTTCGACGGCACGCAAAGCCTGACGATGTACGACATCGATGCCGAGCTAACCAAACGCTGGGAAAGCGACTGTTGGGGATTGTGGGGCAGCTTCGGCGGCCGCTATGGTTCGCTCGAACGATTGGTCACAGCGACAGGCTTTGGCACCACGGCGCCGGCCGATTCGTTCGCCTTTATTTTCGACAACCGCACAAGCGCGGGGGGCATTACCGGTTCGGTCGGTATTAGCCGCCACATTGGCGATAGCCCGTGGGAAGTGTTTGGCTGCTTTCGAGGCTCGGAGCTGTGGGGCGACACGAGCGCGATTTTCGACCAGCGCGCGAATATGGGCGGAACTCCCACCATCGATAACTTCGGGGCGCGTTTTGATTCCAATCTGACCATTTGGGAAGCGCAAACCGGCGTGCAATGCTCGAAACACGTGGACTGCTTGTGCGGCACCGTGATGGTGCGATGCGCCTTTGAATATCAATCATGGAATTGGTCTGTGCCCGGAGGCAACCCTGGCAGCGGCGCGATTTTTGATCCGGGTGTCGAGCTTTACGGCGTAGCGTTTGGCGTGGGCTTCACGCACTAGTGTTGGACTGCCGGGGGCGTCAGGCCGGAGATTTCCAACGTCGTTACGCGGGGCGAGCCGGCGTTGGCGTCGGCCAAATCGATCACGCGGATGCGGTGGTTGTTGGTGTCGGCCACAAACAGTTTGCCAGCGGCGCAGCTGAGGCCGGCGGGCTCGAAGAAGGCGGCAGGCTTACCCACGCCCTTGCTGGACGTGCCACCCGAGTCGTCCGCGCCCGGCTTGCCCGTGCCGACCAGCGTTTTGCACTGGCCGGTTTTCAGGTCGATCACTTTGATTTTGTCGTTGTAGGTGTCGGCCACATACAGTCGGCCGTCGTGGTATGTGATGCCCAAGCAGTGTTGCAGGCGGGCTTTTCCGTTGGGTCCGTCGACATCGCCGAAGGTGAACAATCGCGCTTCAGGCAGGTTGGCGGTGCCGACGATCGTGCGCACCGGCAGCGCGGGATCGAGCGGGACGGCGCGAACGGAACTGCCTTCGCTGTCAGCGACGTAGAGGTTTTGGTCGTCGGATGCCAGCCCGCTGGGCTGCGCGAACGAAGCGTCATCGAGCGGGCCATCGACGATGTCTTCGCGTCCGTTGCCGGCATAGGGTCCGATTGCCGATTCATCGAGCGGCATTTTCCAGATTTGATGCGCGCCGGCCATCGCGATGTACAAATCGCTGCCGTGGATGCACAGTGCCCAGGGGCTGTTCAGTTCGGTTTTCAGCGGCGGTCCGGGGGGCTGGTGCGGTCCGTGCTGTTCCTGGCCGGTGCCCGCGATGGTGGCGACGCGGTGGTTTTTCAGGTCAATTTTTCGCAGCAGATGGTTTTCGGTGTCGGCCACGTACAGCGTGTCGCCGCGCAGGGCCATGCCCTGGGGATGATTGAAGGTGGCGGCGGCGAAATCGCCATCGGCGTGGCCAATTTCGCCGGAACCGATTACGTGTTGCAGCTTGCCGTCGAAACCTGCGATGACGATGCGGTTGTGATTGCTATCGGCGATAAACAGGCGACCGCCGGCTTCGTCGGCGAGTATTTTTCCGGGGTATCGCAGCGGCGTTTGCGAGGTGTGGGTTTGCTCCAAGCTGAAATGAATCGGCTTTTCGTTCAACAATCGCTTTTGCCGATAGTAGGGGAGCGCCTTTTTAAAGAAGGCATCCAGCGCGGCGGAATGTGATCTCCCCGTCGCTTTGCGCGACGAGATTGCCTTCGGGATCGATCACCCGCAGGCTGGGCCAACTGGTGCAGTTGTAGGCGTTCCAGATTTTGTAATCCGCGTCGTTGACTACCGGATGCTCGATTTCGTAGCGCATAATTGCCTGGCGGATGCTCTCGGCGTCGTGCTCGGTATCGAACTTGCCGGAGTGCACGCCGATGACCACCACGTTGTTCGGATAGGCGTGCTCCAGCTTCTTCAATTCCGGCAGCACGTGCATGCAGTTGATGCAGCAATAGGTCCAGAAATCGAGCACCACGAATTTGCCGCGCAGCGTGCCGAGATCGACCGGCTTGTCGGTATTGAGCCAGGCGGTTCCGCCCACCAGCGGCGGCGCCGGCACGTGGCGCGGGAAGGGATGATCGGCGTCGCCGGAGGCCGCGTGGCGGGCACAGCCGCTAAATGCAATGAACCAAACCAGAGCAAGCAGCGATCGGAGTAGTATCTTTGGCATTGCGATGGTTATCCTAATCGTAGAGAGCGGCGGTTGTGAGTCGGTCGGAATTTGGAGGAGCGGCCGACCGCGAATCTTCCTATTTCTACGCAGATTAGGAAAACTTGGTGGACACGCTGGCATTCGCGGGGCTGCGTGCCGATGCATGAATTACCCGGAACCCGACGAAGCGCGACAAAATGGCTTTTGCTGAAGGGGCTTATGATCCGAATATTCCGAATATCTACGCTTCTATGGGGCGAGGAACAAGTTGACTTATCAAGAATGTAACCATAGATTTTCACAGCATTTAGGGCCGATGCGGTGGATTGCCGCAGGCACGGCGGGCGGGGTCCGGGTACTGACCGCCTGTTGCCCCCGGGCCCCAAAGGCCTGTGAAATAAGGCTGGATTTAGAGTCGCCGCCGAGTTTGAAGCTTTTGGAGATATTGTTCGTGCGACGTCATGTGCTGCTTGCCTGGCTTGTGCTGCTGGTTTGCGCTACGGCTGCGCCGGCACAGGAATGGGCTCGCAAAATGTTCAACGACACCAGCCACGACTTCGGCAACGTGGCCCGGGGCGCCAAGGCTCAGTACCACTTCAAGTTCAAGAACATCTACGAAGAAACGGTGCACGTGCTATCGATCCGCTCCAGTTGCGGCTGCACCACGCCGGAAGTAACCCGCTCGGAACTGAAGACTTGGGAAACCAGCGACGTCATCGCCACGTTCAACACCTCCGCGTTCCAAGGGCAACATTCCGCCACGATCACGGTGGAATTCGATAAGCCGTTCCACGCGGAAGTGCAATTGCAGGTGTACGGCAATATTCGCAGCGACGTGGTGCTGCAGCCTGGCCAGGTGGAGCTGGGATCGATCGACTCCGGGCAACCGGTGGAGAAGATTATCTCGGTGACCCACACCGGCCGTAACGATTGGAAAATTACCGACGTGCGCAGCGCCAATACGAACTTCGAAGTGGAAGTGAATGAAACGCGGCGCGCGCAAGGGAGCGTTACGTACGACCTGTCGGTGCGGCTGAAGCCGACTTCGCCGGTGGGCTACATCAACGATCAATTGTTCTTGATGACCAACGACCCGCAAACGCCGCAAATTCCCATCGACGTGGAAGGGCGGGTGGTGGCCGGCGTGGAAGTGAATCCGCCGTCGCTATCGCTGGGGGCATTAATGCCCGGTCAGAAGGTGACCAAAAACATCGTGGTGCGCAGCAAGCGTCCGTTCCGCGTGCTGGACGTGCAATGCGCCGATGGGTTCACTTGCAAAGTGCCGGATGCGACTCGCGAGGTGCAGTTGATTCCCATCACGTTTAAGGCGGGGGATCAACCGGGAAAGCTGGTGAAAAAGATCCACATCAAGACCGATCTCGGCGAGAACGCGGTGCCGGATGTCACTTGCCAGGCGACGATTCTCGATTCTTCCGACTCGGCGGAAACGGCCAGCCACGAATTGCCCACGGAAACTTCAGCGAAGGCGCCGGTTAAGACTGGCTTCCGCGGTGAAGACGGTAACTAAAGCCGCTTGCCCGGCCGCAATTTCGACAAGCTGCATCGAGCCCGGGCGGAGGTTAAACCGCATCTTGATTGCCACCGCTTCTCAGCGGGGTGATCGTGACCAGCGGCTTTTGCGCGGGTAAGCCTTTTGCTTCGCCCGCTGGGCAGCTACCGCAAGCGCTGGCGCAGGCACCGCGGCGACCGGCGACAAATTTCCACGACCGCCACAGAAGATATCCGGCAGCCGCGGCGACGATGGTTAGGGCGAGGAAGGTTTGCACGGGAGGGTTCAGGGTTCGGGGTTCAGGGTTCAGCCGACAAGCCAGGTGCCGATTTGGTAGGTGGCCAGGGCGCCGAAATACGCCAGCACGGTCATGTAGGTGAATGTGAATACGGGCCAGCGCCAAGTGTTGGTTTCGCGCTTGATCACCACCAGCGTGGCGGCGCACTCGGCGCACAGCGCGAAAAAGACCATCAGGCTCAGGGCCACTGGCACGGTGAACACAGGTCGCTGTGTGCCGTCCCAGGTGGCATTGCGCAATTGAGTTTGCAGTTGCAGCTTGCCTTCGTTCTGTTCCAGATCGACGTCACCCAAGTTGTAGATCACGCCGAGCGTGCCCAGCACCACTTCGCGCGCGGGAACGAGGCAATCGCCGCGCAGCCCACGCGCCAATCCCAACCCAAGGGCTTCACGGCCGGCTCGATGAATTTGCCCATGTGCCCCAGGAGGCTATAGCGCTGATAGGCGCCTTTGAGCAATTGCTCATGCTCGGCAGGGTTGTTGTAACGGGCGAGTTCGTTTTCCAGAAATTGCCGGTGCGGGCTATCGGCGGGCAGCTCGGCAAGCTGCGATTGCAGGGCGGACTTTCTCCTGGGCCAGGTTTTGCTCGGCAGTGGCTGGATTGTGCGGATAGTACAGCAGCGCCCAAACGACGATCGCCACGGCGACAATCAGCGTGCCCGCGCGGCGGATGAACGACCAGCCGCGCTCGAGCATGCGGTGCAACACCAAGGTCTGGCGACGGGAATTTGTACGGCGGCAATTCCATCACGAACGGCGGCGTGGTGCCGCGGAGAATGGTGCGTTTCAGTACCGAGCGCCACGATCACTGCCGCGACGATGCCCACCATGTACATGGCGAACAGCGTCAGGCCACGGGCCAGCGCGCCGCCGGGAATGAAGGCAGCGATCAACAGCGTGTAGACCGGCAGGCGGGCGGAGCAGCTCATCAACGGCGCCACCAGCACGGTGGTCAGGCGATCGCGGCGGTTTTCGATCACCCGCGCCGCCATGATGCCGGGGATCGCGCAGGCGAACGACGACAACAGCGGAATGAACGATTTGCCGCTGAAGCCCACGCGGACCATCAATTTATCCATCAGGTAGGCCGCCCGGGCCATGTAGCCGCAGTCTTCGAGGATGGCGATGAACATGAACAGGATGAGGATTTGCGGCAGGAAAACAATCACGCTGCCGACGCCGCCGATCAAGCCATCGACCAGCAGCGATCGCAAGGCACCTTCGGGCAAAGCTGCCTTCGTCCCGAATCTTGAACCAGTTGTGCCCCAGCGGCGATCCAATCCATCAGCGGCTTGGCGAAGACGAAGATCGATGAGAAGAGCAGAAACATCACCGCGGCGAAGATCATCGTGCCCACCAGCCGATGCGTGAGCACCCGGTCGATTTTGTCGCTGAACGTTTCGGGATGTTTCCACTGGCGGGTGCACACGCCATCGAGCATCGCGGCCGGCCCAAGCGTAGCGGGAGATAGCTTCGATCGGCAGGCACGGGGCAATCGAGCTGAGCCAGCCGCAAACGGGCGGAGGCTCATTGATCGCCCAGCGCACCGTTGAGATTGGTTTTGCCGTTGGCGATGGCACCGGACTGTTGGAGGTAGCCGCTGGTATCCAACAGCAATCGTTCGACGAGATAGCGTGGCACGGCATGTCCGTTTTTGGCCTCGGCGTTGAGCAGCGATTCCAACTGCGAAACTTCGTCCTGGAACGGCACGGGAAACGGGCTTTCCGAACCGGGCCGATGGCGGCCGATTTCCGCGGCCAAAACTGCTTTCAGTTCGGCCAGCCCGCGGCGCTTGTTGGCTTGTAGCGCAACCACGGGAATTCCCAGCCGCTGCTGCAGCAGATCGGCGTCGATCTTCAAACCGCGGGCACGGGCGATGTCGATCATGTTCAATGCCAGCACGGTGGGCAGCCCCAGTTCCAGCACCTGGCTGACGAGATAAAGATTGCGTTCAAGATTGCTCGCATCGACGATGCAGATGATGGCGTCGCATGGTGGCACGTCGTTGCGGCGCCCCAAAAGCACGTCGACGACTACCATTTCGTCCAGTGAGCGCGGGGCCAGGCTATACGTGCCGGGCAGATCGACCAGTGCCCAACGCTTATGGGCATGATGCAAATGGCCGATTTTCTTTTCCACCGTAACGCCGGGATAATTGCCGATTCGTTGCCGCACGCCGGCCAAGCGCCGTAAAGAGGGTCGACTTGCCGGTGTTGGGATTTCCAACGAGTGCGACCGTGAGCGTGCCTTGTTCCGCGGCGACAGACATGGATTCGCTGCCTATGCTGATGCCGGCGACGAGGGAGCAGTTGAGTTGGCGGTTTCCAGTTCGACGCGCTGGGCTTCGCTACGGCGCACGCTCAGGCGATAGCCGCGCAGCTCCAGTTCGATGGGGTCTCCCAGCGGGGCGGTTCCGAGCACGTGCACGGCGACGCCGGGGGTGAGCCCCATTTCCATCAAGCGGGTGCTAATTTCGTCGTGCCCGGCGACCCGGGCCACTCGGCCGTGGGCGCCGATCGACAAGTGCGCCAGCGTGGTCACGGTTAATCTCCCGGGCACACCAGCACGTTAAGCAATTCGCAGCCGCGGATGCACAAGGTATGCCCCAGCAATCGGACAATGCAGGGGCTGCCGGAGCGCACCATTTCGAGGCAAGCTCCCGTTTGCAGACCGAGCTCCTTGAGTCGATGCACCTGGTCAGGGCTGCCCAGAAGTTCGGTGACTTTTGCGCGGTGGCCGCCTTGGAGCTGGTTCAGCGGGATGGCGTGCGAATCGTGGGAAAGCATGGCGGCTATCGAATTGAGACTCAGTCTCAGGATTAATCACATGATTGTATGGCGGCACTGGCATGAATGCAAGCGGTCGCAGGCACGTGCCTGCCAAGCGTCCGACGCGTTTTGCACGCTATTCCGCCGCCGGATTCAAACTTTTGGGCACAATTGCGGCCGGGAAAAATTTGGCGACGTGGAACGGGTCGACCCGAAAGCCCCAGAATAAAATGGCATAGCCCAGCACCAAGCCGGCCATGCCACCCAGGACGATTTTCACCAGCTCGATCAGCACATGTTTTCGGTTATGCGCAATTGGCTGAGCCGCGGTTTGCGATTGCGGGATGGCGGCGAAATGTTCCGCCAGGTGCGGCACTTCCTGAAGCGTTGGGAAATCGGGAGCGTGTGTTGCGGAACTCGCATTGGTCTGGGCCGGTTGATCTTTCGGTTCTGCGATGACTTCCAGAGATGGCGGTACGATTTCCAGCGCGGCTTGCAATTGGTACTGAGCCCCGCACGTTGGACAGCGGACCGACGATTGCGGATCGGCCGCTTCGCTAACTGCGACCGCGCCTGCGACATTTTGGGCAAGCGGCGATGGTTGCCATGCGAGGAGTTAGTGGTTAGTGGGGCCAGTCCGTACAGCGGAGCGAATTTTCCGCGCAGATGTTGCATGAGCGCCTGGTGCGATAATGGCTTTCCGGTGACGCGCTGGACCAGTTCGTCGGCGGTGTAGCATTGGCCGGGGCGATGAATTTTTTCGCGGAGCCAATTGCGCAAGGGTTCGAACTGGCCGGCGGCGAATTGCTTGTCCAGCCCGCCGAGTTCTTTGTCGGCGGTTTGGAAGAACTGCGCGGCGTACAAGTTGCCCAGCGAGTACGTGGGGAAATAGCCGATCAGGCCATGGCTCCAGTGGATGTCTTGCATCACGCCCTCCGAATCGTTCGGCGGCGTCAGGCCCAGATAGTGCTGATATTTTTTGTTCCAGGCGGCGGGCAGATCGGCGACTGTCAGGTCGTCGTTGATCAAGGCCTGCTCCAGCTCGAACCGCGCCAGGATGTGCAAATTGTAGGTGGCTTCGTCGGCCTCGACGCGAATCAACGACGGGCGGACGTCGTTGATGGCCCAATAAAAATCCTCCCTCGGCACGTTGCCGAGGGCTTGGGGAAATTCCTTTTGCGCCGCGGGATAGAAGTGTTGCCAGAACGATCGGCTACGGCCGACCAGATTCTCCCACATTCGCGACTGCGATTCGTGGATGCCCAGCGACACCGCGTCTCCCGGCGGCAGGCCGTACCACTCGGTTCGCAGCCCCTGGTCGTAAATGCCATGGCCGGCTTCGTGCAGTGCGCCGAAGAAAGCGCCGGGGAAGTGCCGCTGATCGTAGCGGGTGGTAATGCGGCAGTCGTGCGGACCTTGGGTGGAGCAGAACGGATGGTTGGTAACATCGAGGCGGCCGCGGTGAAAATCGAAGCCGATGTGCTGGCAGACCTCGCGGGCAAATTGTGCTTGCGAATCGATCGGATAGCTCCGGTTAATGATTTCGACATTCGGCGAGCGGCCGCTAGCGCGGATTTCCGCCACCAGCGGCACCAGTTGATCGCGCAGGCCGGCGAGCACTTTAGCGACGTCTGAGGTGAGCGCGCCGGGCTCGAAATCGTCCAACAGCGCGTCGTAGGGGCACTCCTGGTACCCGATCGCCTGGGCCTGCTCGCGCTTCAACTGGAAAGTTTTTTCCAGCAGCGGTTGGAGGGCCTTGAAGTCGTTGTTGAGCTTGGCGGTGCTCCAAGCCTGCTGACCGAGGATCGACAAGCGGGCCAACTCTTCGACCAGCTTTTGGGGCAGTTGCACGCGGCGATCGTATTGGCGTTTCAATTCGCGGGCCATGGCGCCGCGGTCGCTGTGCGGATCGGGCTTGGATGCCAGCAGGGTATTGAGCCATTCGCCCAAGCGTGGGATCGGTGCGGCGGCGGTGGATCATGCCGGCCATGAGCGCGATTTGGTCGGCGCGATATTCGCCCGCCGCCGGCGGCATGATCGTGCGTTCGTCCCAACCCGAACAGCGCTTCGATGGAGTTCCACATGGCCGTTTCACGGCAGTGGTCGGCGAGCTGGGTGAAGATGGATTCGAGGTCGGGCATGGCTCAAGGCAGAAGGCAGAAAGCAAAAGGCAGAACTTGGAAGACAATTCTTCGTCAGCCGGCAATGATACTAGTTGCCCACGTACTTTGCATACACCGTGCGGGCTTCGGCGACGTCGCTGGTGCCGGAGACGATGGCGCGGCCGTCGGGGAACAGGGTGAGGATGTAGTTTTTCACCGCGCACCGCAGCAGGTATTTGTTTTGTGTCACTTCGCCCACGGCGGCGAGTTTTTTTGCAAGCGATTCTAGTGCGATCGCTTGGCCGTTGCTGGCGTGACTGAGTTGCACGGAGTTGCGGCCGCACAGGACGGCGGTATGGCTGCCGCGGCCGCCGGTGAGCCAGGGGAATTCTTCGCCGCGGCAGGTGGGGCAGCCGCCGACGGTGCGCAGCCGATCAAGATTGAGTTGCCGCATCTGGTTATCCCACAAATCGATCACCGTGAGCGATTTACTGACCGCTTCGGCGTGGCCGGACAAAATTTTGATGGCTTCGCTGGCTTGAAATGAGGCGATCAGGTTCACGATCGGCCCCAGGATGCCGGCGGTGTCGCATGTGGGTGATGTGCCCGGCGGCGGCGGCTCGGTCATCAGGCAACGAAAGCACGGAGGCTGGCCCGGCAGGATGGTGAGCGTTTGACCTTCGGCGCCGATGCAGCCGCCGTAGATCCAGGGGAGCTTTTGTTTGACGGCGGCTTCGTTCAACAGGAAACGGGTTTCGAAATTGTCGGTACCGTCGAGGAGGACGTCGCAACCTTGGCACAGCGCGAGGACGTTGGCCGAATCGATGTCGGCCACGACCGATTCGACTTCGATTTCGGAATTGATGCGGCGGAGTTTTTCTGCGGCGGCGACGGCCTTGGGAAGCGCCGCGGTCACGTCGGCTTCGTCGAACAGCACCTGGCGCTGGAGATTATTGAGTTCCAGAAAATCGCGATCCACAATCCGCAGCTTGCCCACGCCGGCGCGGGCCAGCGTATTGGCGATCATGCTGCCCAGGGCGCCGCAGCCGCAGATGAGCGCGCGGCTGGCGAGCAGTCGCTGTTGGCCCTGTTTTCCGATCGGCGGATAGATGATCTGCCGATGGTAACGGTCCAGCGAATTGTCGTTGCTTTCGGTCATACTACGTAGCCGGCAAAGTCGCCGTGGCTTGCTAGTTCGGACTGAAGTGCGTCGCAAGCGGCGCGGGATTGTTCGATGGAAATTGGTTCAGACAATTGTCGAACGGCGATGATGGGGATTGTGAGCTGCGCGAATTTTGAGAGATCGGTCGATTCGACGAACGCAAGTTGGGCCCAGGGAGCGATTGGATCGTTCTCGGAGACGCTTTGGGCCAGCAGCAGGTTTGGGATGCGCGCACGAATCTCTGGAGGCAAATTGGCGGTGCCGCGTAAGAGTGCAATTGCAACGGCAGGCCATCGTGCGAGCCGGCGTAGTTCGGTTCCGAGGTCGGACACATCGGCGGCGATGGTGAGATCGGCGAAGAGCAGCACGCCCTGGCGGCTGGCGAATTCGCACAATTCGTCGGCTGGATTTTCGACCACAAGCGCCGTCCAGGTTTCGCGTGCAAACTGCGACGCAATTTCGAACTGGCGCGTTCTTACCGCGCGGAGCACGAAGCGTTTGCCGTCGAAATGCAGATGGCGATTGCGCACGCCGAGGCGGCGGAGGCCGAGAGTGCGCTCGGTGGCGTTGCCGTCGACTTGCAGATTCGCTCGATACAGGAACGGCAGTTCAGGAGTCCAGAAGCAAGGATCGGGGACGATGGCTTCGGCCAGTGGCTGTTCGCCGGCGAGAGACATAAATGGAATTTGCGCCGGCAGGGTGCGTGCAAAGGCACACTCGGGGCCAACTAACTTTCCCGTCAGACTACCTGTCGCATTTTGACAGCGCGCGTACACGCGCGCTTGTGCGGCGTTGGCGTCGCCGAAGAACAGGTCGAGCGTGTCGAGGCTCATGCGGAGGCCTCTTGCAGTTGTTTGGCCAGAGCGTCGGCCAGGAAGCGGCCGGTGGCCGAGCCCTTGGCGCGGGCGATGAATTCCGGCGTGCCTTGGGCGACGATCTGGCCCCCTTCATCGGCGGCGCCGGGGCCGAGGTCGACGATGTAATCGGCGGCTTTCATGACCTGCAAGTTGTGTTCCACGACGATCAGCGAGTGGCCGACGGCCAGCAGGGCGTCGAAACAATCCAACAGTTGCACGACATCGGCGAAGTGCAGGCCGGTGGTCGGTTCGTCGAGGATGAACAGCGTGCGGTTGCGCTTGGCCGCCGACATGTAGCCGGCCAGTTTCAGGCGCTGGGCCTCGCCGCCGGATAGCGTGTTAGCGGGCTGGCCGAGGCGGAGGTAATCCAAACCGACGTCGATCAGCAGTTTCAGCCGCGCCTGCACTTTGGGACAGCCGCGGAAGAAGGTGAACGCTTCGCGGACGGTCATCTCGAGCACTTCGGCGATGTTGCGGCCGCGGTAAGTGATTTTCAGGATTTCGGGGCGATAGCGGCGACCGTGGCATTGGCTGCACTTCATGAACACGTCGGCCATGAATTGCATATCGATTTCGATGTAGCCGTCGCCGTGGCAGGCGGTGCAGCGGCCCCCTTCGACGTTGAAGCTGAAATGGCTGGCGGTGTAGTTGCGCGTGCGGGCTTCGAGCGTTTCGGCGAAGACGTTGCGAATCTCGTCGAAGGCTTTGATGTAGGTCACCGGGTTGGAGCGCGGCGAGCGGCCGATGGGGCTTTGATCCACCAGGATGACTTCGTTCAATTGGCCGTCGCCGTAGACATCTTCGTGCTGCGCCGGCCGCGGGGCTTCTTCGCGCATGCGGCGCTTTAGCGCGGGATAGAGCGTATCTTCAACCAGCGTGCTTTTGCCCGAGCCACTGACGCCCGTGACCAGGCACAGCACGCCCAGCGGAAATTCGACGGTGATATTTTTCAGATTGTTGCCGCGGGCGCCGCGGAGCTTGAGCCAGCCGTGATCGGTGCGGCGTCGCTGTCCGGGCGGGCTGATGCCGCGGCGGCCGCCCAGATAATCGCCCGTGAGGCTTTTGGGATTGGCGAGCATTTCTTGCGGGCTGCCTTGGAACACGACTTCGCCGCCGCGCTCGCCGGCGCCGGGGCCGATTTCAATCACCTGATCGGCGGCGCGGATCAGCGATTCTTCGTGTTCCACCACGCACACGCTGTTGCCCCGATCGCGCAGTGATTTCACGGCCTTTACCAGGCGGTCGACGTCGGCCGGATGCAGCCCGATCGAAGGTTCGTCGAGCACGTAGAGCATGTTCACGAGGCTGGAGCCCAGCGCGGTAGTCAGCGCCACGCGCTGCGCTTCGCCGCCGCTGAGCGTGCGCAAGGCGCGATCGAGCGTAAGATAACCAAGCCCAACCGATTCCAGGTAGCCCAGACGGGATTGAACTTGTTCCAACATGGTGCGGCCGACCGAGCGCTCCCACCCACTGAGTTCAAGCGCGCGAAAGAACGCCAGCGCATCGCGGATTTTCAGGGAGCAGATTTCCGCGATGTTGCGGCCGCCGACTTGGGCGGCCAGCGCCTCGGGACGAAGGCGCGAGCCATTGCACACCGGACAAGTGCGGTAACTACGCCAACGGCTGAGGAACACACGCAAGTGCATCTTGTACTTGCGCCGCTCGAGCCAGGCGAAGAAACCGCGCAGGCCGCCGAATTCGCGCTCGGGCACTCCATCTCGAATGAGCTTGAGATGATCTTCGGTGAGGCTCTTGAAGGGGATGTCGAGCGGAATGTTGTACTCGCCGGCGAGCGCGACCAGTTCTTCCAGCTCATGAGCGTAAGCGGGCGTATTCCAGGGGGCGATCGCGCCTTCGCGCAGCGATTTGCGCGGGTCGGGCACCACCAAATCCATGTCGATGTCGATCACGTTGCCGAAGCCTTCGCACTCGGGGCAAGCGCCCAGCGGACTGTTGAAGCTGTACAGGCGCGGCTCCGGCGCGGGATAGGCGCGGCCGCAATGATCGCAGCTCATCTGATTACTGAACGCCAGGCGGTGCCAGGCGCGGCCGTCGAGTTGGTACGGCGTGCCGCGGGCGGCGCCCGACAGCTGCGGTTGTTCCGCAAGTTCGACGAATACGATCGCGCGGCCGTTGCCTTGGGCGAATGTCCCTTCGAGCGCCTCGCGGACTCGCTGCAGCGCAGCGCCGGCGGTGAGACGATCGATGATGACGTTCAGATCGGCATTCGCGGATCCGTGTTGTACCGCAAGATTGACGGTCTGATCTCCAATCACCGCGCGGACGAAGCCGTCGGCTTGCAACGTCGCCAATTGCATCGGGTGTCGGTGCGGCATGCTCGAAGGTGACCAGAAAGCGCGTGCCTTTGGGCAATTGGCCGAGCATTTCGGCGGCGGTTTGCGGCGATTCGCGGCGGACTTCTTGGCCGCAGGTCTGACAGATCACGTGCCCGATTTTCGCGAACAAGAGCCGCAGGTAGTCGTTGGCTTCCGTGACGGTGCCGACGGTGCTGCGGCTGGAGCGGCTGGACGATTTGTGAGTGATGCCGACCGCGGGCGGCAGGCCGGTGATCCGCTCGGCGGCCGGTCGCTCCAAACGCTCGAGGAATTGGCGCGTGTAGGCGGAGAAGGTTTCGATGTAGCGGCGTTGGCCCTCGGCATAAAGCGTATCCAGCGCGAGGCTGGTTTTGCCGCTGCCGCTGAGCCCGCAAAAGACGACCAATTGGCGGTGCGGGATGTCGAGATCGACCCCCTTGAGGTTATGCACCTCGACGCCACGCAGCGAAATGCAGCCCTTGGACACTGTTGTCGTTCTCAATTGCCTTCGGACACAACAACCCAACTTGTTATGATAGCCCGGCGGAACACAATGGGCCAGTTGTGACGGCGGCAAGCGGTTTCGCGTAAGGGGTTTTGAGTTTCGAGCCGACAATGGAACTTTTGGGCCGCAGAGTGACGATTTGTGGTTTGGGCCGGCACGGCGGCGGCGTGGCCTCTGCGCGGTATTGCGCTGGCCGGGGCCGAAGTTACGGTGACCGATTTGGCGGACGAGCAGGCGTTGGCCGAGTCGATGGCGCAGCTTCGCGATGTGCGCATCGCCAAATACGAATTGGGCAGGCATCACGAACAGGATTTCCGATCGGCGAAAATCGTGGTGGTGAATCCGGCGGTGAAGCCGGGGAATCGATTCGTGCACGCTGCGCGGCAGGCCGGTGCGAAGATCACTTCGGAAACGGAACTGTTTTTGGATGCGTGCCCCGCGACGGTGATCGGCGTGACCGGCACGGTGGGAAAATCGACGACTGCGGCCATGATCGCGGCAATTCTGCATGCCGGCGGGCGGCGCACGTGGCTGGGAGGAAATATCGGGCACAGTTTGCTGGCCGACTTGCCGGAGATTCGCCGCGAAAACTTTGTAGTGCTGGAGATGAGCAGCTTTCAGTTGCACTGGCTCAGCGACGCGGCGCGTTGGCCAAGCATGGCGGTCGTCACGAACTGCGCGGCGAATCATCTCGATTGGCACGGCACACGAGAACACTATGCGGCGGCGAAGCAGCAGTTGATCCGGCGCATGCCGGCGCATGGCGTGGCGGTGCTGAATTTTCACGACGCCGAAGTAAGCACCTGGCGGCGGATTTGTGGTTGGGCCGGCCGGCCGCGGCGATTGGAAACGGTGCCGCCGCTGGACGTGCCGGGGCATCACAATCGCATCAATGCGGCCTGTGCGGTGCGCGTGGCCAAAGAGTTGGGCATTGACGATGCGACGATTTCCACCGCACTGGAACACTTCCGGGGCTTGCCGCACCGGCTGCATTTGGCCGGCGAAGCTGCCGGCCGGCGGTTCTATAACGATTCCAAAGCCACCACGCCGGCCGCCACCATCGCGGCATTGAACACGATGGATTGTTCGACATGGCTGTTGCTCGGCGGGGCGGACCAGGACTGCGAACTGACAGAATTGGCCAATGAAGTCGCTCGAAGCGCCAAGGGGGCGGCGGTGTTTGGCGCGGTTGCCGAGAAGTTGGATGATATGTTGCGATCCGTCGATCCGACGTTTCCGTGCATCCGCGCGGAAACGCTGGACGAAGCGCTAATGTGGACATGGGAGCAATCGAAACAGGGCGAAGCAATTTTGCTTTCGCCGGCTGCGGCGAGCACCGATCAGTTTCGCGATTTCGCCCACCGAGGCGAATGGTTTGAACAGTTGGTGCGGGAACTTTCCAAATCGAGCCAGGCTCGAAAAGCATAAACGGGGCATTTTCGCGGGAGATTTTTTGCCCGTTGCCCAATTTTGGGCGAGGACGTAAGGTATTTTTTGGGAGAGGTTCAAGTTGCAAGATTCTGCCGCGCCGGACCGCGATCATTTTGAAGGAGATGCCATGGTCGACACTGCTGCTGATCAACAATCTAAAACCTGGAAGAGCTCGTTCATCGAACGGCTGGCCGAGAAGGTGGGCGTGAATGCGAATGCGAAAACCATCTATTCCGAACCGGTGCAGTGCGACGGCGTGACGGTGATTCCGGTGGCCAAGGTGCGCTGGGGTTTTGGCGGGGGCAGCGGCACCAAGTCAGGCAAGCGCGGCAGAGGAGGCGGCGGAGGCGTGCAGGTGTCCCCGCTGGGATACATCGAAATGAAGAACGGACGCAGCGAGTATCGCCCCATCGGCGATTCCGCCAGTCTGGGACCGCTGATGATCATCGGCGGCGTAGTGGGTTGGGTTCTGCTGCGCGGATTGAGGAAGTTGATCCGGGGGAAGTAGGCAGCCTAGCTGCGCAGGTTAAATCTTGCGGAGTTCCAGGCCGATGCCGCCGGCGCGGAGCACCTTGTGCACGCCGGAGAGCCACAATTCTTGCACCGGTTCCAGCCCTACGTCGTGGCAGGTCCGCAATAATTCTTGCCGGTTATATGTGCGGCAGAGAAACATGCGGCTGGTCCAGGCGCCGCCAAAACTGTCTTCGGTGGTCAACAGCAGCATTCGCCCGCCGCTGGAAAGCACGCGCGCCAGTTCCGCCAAGCCCGGTTTGGCTTCCGGCAGATGCTCCAGCACGTAGCCGCAGGTAACGCAATCGAACGCGCCTGAGGCGAATGGCAGGTGCGTGATATCGGCCGAGATGAAGCGGGCGCGATTGCCGTTGAGCCTCCCGCGGGCGCGGCGAAGCATTTCCAGGGAGAGATCCAGACCGGAAATGTGGGCGTCGCGGTCGGCGTATTTCAGCAGGTGGCGGACGATCTGGCCGGCGCCGCTGCCTACGTCGAGAATGTTCTTGGACCCGCGCAGATCGAAGCGGCGGTGGCGAAACAAACGGTCGCCCAGCGGGGCATGCAACGACAACAAGCTGCAGGCCCACAGCGCGGCGCCTTTGGGGCCATCGTACACGCGCCGCACGTGGTCGCGGTATTCTGAATAGCTGACTTTCTCCCACAGCTTGGTTTCCACCAGGCGGTTGAAGGTCTTGCGGCGTTTGGGCGGTCGGACGGCGGTGGAGCTATGCGGCATGGCAAGTTGTTCCAGTACCCGAGACACGATGTAGAGCGATTCTACACGTACACGCGGCGATTGTAGATATACCACTCCGCCAGCAATACGGCCAGTGCAGCAGCCAGCAGCCATTTCCAAGTTTCGCGCCGGGCGGATGCATAGCCGGACGTGGCAGGGATGGCAAGGTGTCCGACCTGGAGAGAGTTTTCCATTGGCCGACGGATGTCGCTTTCCGACGGATCGAACAGGTTGACGCTGAAGCGATCGATGAGCGTGCCATGGTCGAGAACTTCGTAGGGTCCCAGCTCGTCGGTCGCGGTGAAATGAAACGATCCCGAGGCGCCACGAGGAACAGCAACTGTGGTGCGCGACGGCGTGCGGACTTGAAGTTCGTCGGACGAGGTATCAGCTTTCAGCGTGATTGGCTGGCCCGGCTTTGGCATTTCGGCGGCCGGCGTGGTTCGATTGCCGCCAAGAAATTCAAGCACCGCATACACGAACTCGGGAAAGCTGCGGTGGATCGGCCAGTTGGTGTTGGCCACCGGCCGGCCTTGCCGATCGATGCCGTAGATTTCGAAGGCCAGCACGGCGTCCTGGAATTCGTCGCGGGGGGCGATGGCCAACAGCGTGCCTTTATTGGAATCGATGAGGCGCGTGCCGCCGGGGGGCGGAGTGACGGGCCGGGCTTCCGCAATCTCGACGCGCGTCATGTCGATCCACTGCATGAGCGGATGATTGCGGGCCGTGTCGATGATCTGCGGCGACGCAACGGGCTCTCCCAGCGACCACCATTTGCCGTGGTCTTCAGCAGCAGCGGAACTATTGACGGCGGTTTCGACCGGCGGCGCGGCGGCGATAAAGAGCGTATTGGCTTGAGGCATTTTCTCGGGCGGGCAGCGATCGTAAATGATGAGGTCGTAGGCGCCGGTCGCCGCGGCTTGTTGATATTGTTTGGATTTTAACACGTCGGGCGCGACGATGGTAACTTCAGCCAGCTCACGGGCGCAGGCGTAGTAAGGGCCAATTCCAGCGGCTTATCGTCCGGCGTGGCCAGCAATGCTTTCGAGCGGCGTGAAGGATTCACCGCGAGCCACGCGCGATCGTCTTCCGATAGCGGATCGCCGGCCGGCAATCGCAGCTCCAAAACACCGTCTTTCATTTCGCCGAGGTTGAACGTGACGCCGGCGGAATCATTGGCGGGAATCGTCAGCGTGGCAGCGTCGATCGGCTTATCGTTGCGGAGCAGATCGACAGGAACAGAGATTTCGCGATCGCCGAAGTTCTCCACGCGGCCGTAGGCTTGCAGTTTGTCGGCGCCGCTTTGGCGATCGACACTGAAGGCGACGATGCCCACATTGGTTGCCTGCGAAGCGGCAATCGGAAGGAACACGAGCTCCAAGTTTTCCGGCGTGACGTCGGGCACCGCGGGAAACTTGCCGTCGCTAAGGATGAACACTTTGGCAGGGGGCGCTGCCGGAATTTGCGGACCCCGATGCGACGCGCAGAGCATCGGCGATATTCGTGGGCCGGTTGGTGGGGCGGATATTCTGCACCGCTTGGCGCAGCTCGGCGCGGCTTTCCGTAAAACCCTGTTCGATGCGGGCCGTGTCGGCAAAGCTGATGACCATCGCCCGATTGCCGCTTTGCATTTCATTGATCAGAGTGATTGCCCGGTGTTCGGCTTCCCGGAGGCGCGAGGGGAGAACGTCGGTGGCGTTCATGCTTGCCGAGTTGTCGATCAGAAAAATTGATCGCTCACCGACAATTTCACTAGAGTGCCAGCCCGGGCGCAGTAGCGCGATGACGAAGAACGCAACGATCAAGAGTTGCAGAAATAACAGCAGGCTCCGGCGGATGCGCTGCCAGGGGCTGTTCACATGCAGATCTTCGATCGACTTGTGCCACAAGAGCGTGCTGGGA
This sequence comes from Pirellulales bacterium, assembly GCA_963773925.1. Classification (GTDB taxonomy): domain Bacteria; phylum Planctomycetota; class Planctomycetia; order Pirellulales; family JADZDJ01; genus CAVRAW01. The sequence goes on along the minus strand of CAVZDC010000001.1, from coordinate 66,618 downwards.
ACTTCCAGCGGCCGGCGGCGCAGCTTGAGGAGATAGAGCGCGATGATCGCCGGCGGGATGGCCAGCAGAAGTGCCCATTGCCAAACGGTGAGCGTGTTGAGAAAAGACATAGACGCGAAAATTCGGAGCCGGCGTGTCCGCACGCCGGGCTGCGGACAGCGCGGCTCTGTGTTTTATTTCACCAGGCCGCGCTGGCGCAAATAACCGGAAACCAGTTGTTCGACCGGCAGATCGTTCCGCACTTGCAAATAGTTCATGCCGCGGCGCGTGCAAAACGCACGGGCGGCGTCGATAAATGTGTTCACGGTTCGCTTATAACGGGCGATAAGCGGCCCGCTGGTGGTAATTTCGGCGGCATCGGCATCTTCGCAATCGATCAATTGCAAATCGCCTTGAATGTCAGGGTCGAGCTCTTCGACGCTGAGAACGTGGATCAGGTAGACATCCATTTGCTGCGAGACGAGATAGCGCAGGGCGGTTTCGTAGCCGTTTTTGTCCATCAGGTCGGTGATCAACACGAGCACACCCTTGCCAGGATTGCGCAGCGAGAAGTTTTTCAGGCCGTCGGCCAGCGACACCGTTTCGCCGGGTTCGATGGCGGACACGTGATCGAGCAATCGCCACAAGCTGCGCCGGCCGCGAAGAACAGGTCCAGCCGAGCGCAGTGGCTGGCCGAGCGTTTCGATGCGCACCCGATCGCCGCGCACCAGGCCGATGAAGCCCAGGGCGGCGGCCAATTGTTTGGCGTGTTCTAGTTTCGTCGGCGTGCCAAAATTCATGGAGGGGCTGGCGTCGATCAGGGCGTAAAAGTGCAAATCTTCCTCTTCGAGGAACATTTTCAGAAACAGTCGATCGAGCCGAGCGTACGTGTTCCAATCGATGAAGCGCAGATCGTCGCCGGGCACGTAGGCACGGAAGTCGGCGAACTCGACGCTATGCCCTTTGCGCTTACTGCGGCGCTCGCCCTTGAGCCGGCCGCGAAAGATTTTGCGGCTGACCAGCTCCAGGCGCTCCAGTTGCGCCAATAGCTGCGGCGAAAGCAGCGGCGTTTGAACGGTGGCCATTGTGGAAGGGACGAGGGACGACGGGCGGGGCAAGGACGAGCGGAAATGGCTCTATTCCAAGTGTAGTCGCGGAGGGAGCGGGAAGGGTAGATGGCGGGGCGGAATGGCGTGGGGACACGTCGGCTCGGAAGGTGTGCCCGGCCCTGATTGCTTACCGCTTCGCTTGCTCGATGGGGCGGAGATATTGATCGAGAGAAATTTCGGGGAAGCTGACCAGATATTCGCCGACTCCCTGGATGCGGTGGCGGTCGGTGCCCGTCAGATGCGGTTCCAAGGCATGCTGGCTGCGCACGACGCTGGGTTTTTTGCCCAGTCGGCCCTGCGAGGCCACGGTGCGCTGAACTTCGTCGGCGAACAGGCCTTCGCGCTCCATGGCGGCGTTCACGGCCAGCGTCGGAAACGGCGGCAACGAGCCGGGATGGACCATCGTAATCAATCGGGCCGTCCAGTCGGAGTATTCGCGGCAGGCGCGCGTGATGGCTTGATTGTTCAATTTGGCGGTGTGAACCCGATAGGTAATTTCGGGGCTGGCGAAGATCATGTAGCCGGCGTCGTCGCTGGCTTTCGTCGAACTTTCGGTTCGGCGGCGAATTTGATTAACGGATCGCTTTGCTCCGAAGCGCGCACGCGGAGTTGCTCGACGAAGGCGGCCAGCTTTTCGGTAGTTAGTTCGGTGCGCACTTTGCGTGCAGGGTCGATCAGCACGATGCGGTTGCGCGGGATATCCAGCAGCGTGATTTCCCGCGGCGAATTCAGGAACACGTACACGCGGGAATCGTTAAACAGCGTGACGCTTTCGCTGGCCGGCGTGGGGTTGTTTTCCACATACACCTTCGACTCGATGCGGAATTCTTCGGCGAAGGCGGATTGCGACAGCCCGACGACGGTTCCCAGCAATACCGAGATCACCAATACGACTCGCTTCATGGCATTCCCCTCGCATCAGAGTGCTAGCAGCCGCACGAACGTTTGTGCGCGGGGAGAGTACCGCAAACCGCGAAGCGGGTAAAGATTGCTTGCCGCCGGAATAATCGTGGAGAACCGCTTCAGTGATTCACAAACTGAGTGTGCGGTTGTCGACGGCCAGGGCGGCTTCTTTGACGGCTTCGGCAAGCGTCGGATGGGCGTGACAGGTGCGGGCGATATCTTCGCTTGAGGCGCCGAAGGCCATGGCGGCGGCGGCTTCGGCGATCAGATCGCCGCGCGCGGGCCCATGATGTGCACGCCGAGCACGCGATCGGTCTCTTGGTGGGCGAGAATCTTGACTTTACCTTCGGTGTCGCCCAGCGTGCGGGCGCGGCCGTTAGCGCGGAAGGGGAACGTGCCTTTGCGGAACGGCGTGCCTTCGGCGGTGAGTTGATCTTCCGTTTTGCCGACGGCGGCGATTTCGGGATGCGTGAAGATGACCGAAGGCACCAAGTTGTAATCGACGTGGGAATATCCAGTGACGATGCCTTCGACGCAGGCCACGCCGTCTTCTTCGGCCTTGTGCGCGAGCATCGGGCCGTGGATGCAATCGCCGATGGCGTAAATGTTTTTTATGTCGGTTTGGAAACGATCGTCGACAGGGACGCGGCCTTTGGCGTCGAGCGTGATGCCCACGGTTTCGAGGCCGAGATCTTGCGTGGCGGGAACTCGGCCGACGGCGACCAGCACACGATCACACTGGATCGGTTCGCTTGCTTGGCATTGCACGCTGCAGGCGCCGCGCGACTTGTCGAACTTGGCGGAGGTGACGCGGGTGCCCAGACGGAATTCGATGCCTTGCTTTTGGAAGAGTTTTAAGGCTTCGGCGGCCAGTTCGGTGTCCGTGCCCGGAAGGATGCGGTCGAGGAATTCCAGCACCGTGACTTTCGAACCCAGGCGGTTCCAGACGGAGCCGAGCTCCATGCCGATGTAGCCACCGCCGACCACGACCAAGCGCGTCGGGACTTCGGCGAAGGACAGGGCTTCGGTGCTGGTGCCGATGTGGTCGCGGTCGAACTCGATGCCCGGCAACGTGGCGGCTTTACTGCCGGGGGCCAGCAGAATGTGCTTTGCGTCGAGTTGTTGAATACTGCCATCGGCGGCAGTGACATTTACCTGGCCCGTGCCAGCGAGCCGGCCGTAACCGAGATAACGGGTGATCTTGTGCTTGCGGAACATGAAGTCGATGCCTTTCGTGAGCGTATCGACAACTTGCTCCTTGCGGCGCAGCATGGCGGCCAGATCGAGCTGCACGTTGCCGACTTTCACGCCATGTTCGGCCAAAGTGTGCTTAGTTTCGGCGAATTTTTCGCTCGACTCGAGCATCGCCTTGCTCGGAATGCACCCGACGCGCAAGCACGTGCCCCCCAGCCGCGGTTCCAGTTCAACGCAGGCCGTGTTCAGACCCAATTGCGCTGCGCGGATGGCAGCGGTATATCCGCCGGGTCCGCCGCCGATGATGATCAGGTCGTGGAGCATAATGTCTGAATGACTAAATGTCTAAATGACTGAATGACGGAATGACTGAAAGAGGACGAATTCAAACCCAATTAGTCATTCAGACATTTAGTCATTGAGACATTCTCCGTCAGATTTCCAGTAGCATGCGCGCGGGATCTTCGATCACTTCCTTGATGCGTTTGAGGAAGGTGACTGCTTCGCGGCCATCGACGATGCGGTGATCGTAGGTGAGCGCCACGTACATCATCGGCCGCGCGACGACCTGCCCGTTGCGCACCGTGGGGCGATCCTCGATGGCGTGCAGGCCGAGGATGCCGCTTTGCGGCGGATTGATGATCGGCGTAGAGAGCATCGAGCCGTACACGCCGCCGTTGGAGATGGTGAATGTGCCGCCTTGCAGTTCTTCGAGCTTGAGCTTGTTGTCGGCGGCGCGGCGGGCGAAATCGGCGATTTTTTGCTCGATCTCGGCGAAGCTCATGAATTCAGCATTGCGCAGGACGGGCACCACCAACCCTTTGCCGCCGCCGACGGCGACGCCGATGTCGTAATAATTGCGATACACGATGTGCGGCTCGCGCACCTCGGCGTTGAGTTGCGGGACGATTTTCAGAGCGTCGACCGCCGCCTTGACAAAGAACGACATGAAGCCCAGCTTCACGCCGTAGCGATCGGTGTATTGCTCGCGGTGCTTGGTGCGCAAGGCGATCACTTCGGTCATGTCGATTTCGTTGAACGTCGTGAGCAGGGCCGCGGTGTGCTGGGCTTCGACCAGCCGCTGGGCAATGCGGCTGGCGGATGGGGCTCATCACCACGTATTCTTCTTCGCGCGGATAGCCGGTGGAAATGAGATCGGAGGAGGTTTGCGTGCGGAGCCAGGTCGGCTTCGACGAGCTCGGCTTTCGCGGGGGGCGCGGTTTGCGTCGCAACTGGCGCGGCAGAGCTGTTCCGCTCCTCAACGGCGCGCCGCACATCTTCCTTGAGCGTGCGGCCGCCGGGGCCGGTGGGCTGGACCGATTCGGCGCGAATGCCTTCTTGCGCTGCCAAGCGCTCGGCGGCGGGCATAACGCGGGGACCGGCGGGCTGCGCTTGTTTCACAGTCGCCTGGCCGGTAACCGTCGGCGGCGCGGCTGAGGAAGGCGGCGAAACCGGGGCTTCGCTTTCGGCGGCCATGTAGCCGATCACTTCGCCGACGCGGGCGTTCTCGCCGGCCTGTTTGAGGATTTGCGTGACCGTGCCGGAGATTGGCGCGGGCAAATCGACGGTGGCTTTATCGCTTTCGATTTCGACGAGGTTTTCGTCTTTGGCCACCTGTTGGCCCACGCGCTTGCGCCACTGGCCGATTTGCACCTCGGTAATCGACTCGCCGACTTCGGGTACTTTGACTTCGACGGGCATGGGATTTAGTCTTTACGAGGACGATTTTCCTCGAAGGTAACAGAAGGCGGAATGGCTGCAAGAGGCAGGAGAGGACAATGACCAATGACCAAATCCCAATGACCGAATGATTTTACCGCATGAGTCGTATTGGTCATTGGTGCTTGGTCATTGGTCATTCCTCTATTCGCCCAGCGCCGCCATCAGGATTTTTTCCTGTTCCAGTTTGTGGCTGCTGGCGCTGCCGGTGGCGGGGCTGGCGGCGCTTTGGCGATGGATGCCGGCGAAGGGGAAGCGGTCGAACAGCTTGTCGCCGAGTTGCACTTTCAGGAACCGCCACGCGCCCATGTTTTCGGGCTCTTCTTGAACCCAGAATGCCGGCGTGCCGTCGGCGTACGCGGCGAGCGCTTCTTTGAGCGGTTCGCGCGGCACGGGATAAAGCTGCTCCAGGCGCACGATGGCCACGTTGTGTTTTTTCAGTTCGGTGCGCTTTTGGGCCAGTTCGTAATAGATTTTGCCGGAGCACAGCACGATGCGATCGACCGCGGTCCGGCCTTCGGGCACGACGTCGGGCAGCACGCGCTGGAAGCGGCCGTGTGGCCAGTTCTTCCAGCGTGCTTACGCAACTTGGATGGCGCAGCAAGCTTTTGGGCGTCATCAGCACGAGCGGCTTGCGCCACACGCGCAGCACCTGGCGGCGCAGAATGTGGAAATACTGCGCCGGCGTGGTGACGTTGGCCACCTGGATGTTGTCTTTGGCGGCCAGCATCAGGAAGCGCTCCAGTCGGGCGCTGGAGTGTTCCGGGCCCATGCCTTCGAAGGCGTGCGGCAACAGCAGCACCACGCCGCTGAGTCGCCGCCATTTGTCTTCGGCGCTGACGATGAATTGATCGATGATGACTTGCGCGGCGTTCACGAAGTCGCCGAACTGCGCTTCCCACATCACCAGGCCGTCGGGGCAATCGAGGCTGTAGCCGTATTCGAAGCCCAGCACGCCGGCTTCGGACAGCGGGCTGTTGTAGATTTCGACCGGCGCCTGATCGGGCGCCAGATGCGCCAGCGGCATGAATGTGCGGCCGTTGGTCACGTCGTGCAGCACGGCATGGCGATGGCTGAACGTGCCGCGCTCGGTATCTTGCCCGCTCATGCGCACGCGCAGGCGCTGCACGGCGAGGCTGCCGATGGCCAGCGCCTCGGCGGCGGACCAATCGATGGGCCGTTTGCCGTCGGCCATTTCGCGGCGGCTTTCCAGGAAGCGCAGAATTTTGGGATGCGGGTGGAAGTCGGCGGGCACGTCGGCCAGCTTGCGCAGCAGCAACTGCAACTGATCCAGCGGCATGTCGGTTTCGACTTCGGCCGCTTCGCGTTCGCGGCCGCCGATGTAGAACGCCCAAAAGCCGGCCATGTCGGGCCGATGCACGTACTCTTCGCTCTTGGCGACGGAGAGTTCCTGCTCCAACTGGTTGCGGAGCTCGGCGACGATGTGATCGGCGGCGTCTTGATCGATGCCGCCCAGCTTGAGCAGGTGATCGAGATATCCTTCGCGCACGTTCTTGCGCTGCTCGATGGCCTGATACAGCAAGGGCTGCGTGAATTGCGGCTCGTCGGCCTCGTTATGGCCGCGGCGGCGGTAGCAGTACATGTCGATCACCACGTCGCGCTGGAACTGGCGGCGGAAATCCATCGCCAGGCGAATCACTTGCGCCACGGCTTCGGGATCTTCGCCGTTGACGTGGAAAATGGGAATTTGCAGCATCTTCGCCACGTCGGTGGCGTAGGTGGTGCTGCGGCCTTCGCTGGCGCCGGTGGTGAAGCCGATCTGATTGTTCACCACCACGTGCAGCGTGCCGCCGATGGTGTAGGCCTCCAATTGGCTCATGTTGAGCGTTTCCTGCACGATGCCCTCGCCGGCGAAGGCGGCGTCGCCATGGATCAGGATGGTCATGCCGCGGCGGCGCTGCACGTCGTCCACGCGGTCTTGCTTGGCGCGCATGCGGCCGACGGCCACGGGGTTCACGAACTCCAAGTGGCTGGGATTGAAGCACAGCGACAGGTGAATGCGGTGGCCGCTGGCGGTTTTGATGTCGGTGGAATGGCCCAGGTGATATTTCACGTCGCCGCGCCCCAGGTGCATTTCGGGATCGATATCGGCGAATTCGCGGAAGATGCGCTGCGGGCTTTTGCCCATCACATTGGCCAGCACGTTCAGCCGGCCGCGGTGGGCCATGGCCAGGACGATTTCGTCGATTTTGTGCTCGCCGGCTTTTTCGATCGCCAGTTCCAACAGCGGAATCAGCGTTTCGGCCCCTTCCAGCGAAAAGCTTTTGGCGCCCAAGAAGCGGCGCTGGATGAATTCTTCGAACACGGCGGCGTTGGTCAGCCCGTGCAAAATGCGCAATTGTTCGCGGCGAGTCAGTGCGCAGCGATTTTCCGTGCCTTCCATCCGCTGCTTGCAGCCACTGGCGCACCTTCAGATCGTCCATGTGCATGAACTGCACGCCGATCGAGCGGCAATAGGTGTTGCGCAAACGCTCGAGGATGCGGCGCAGCGTCATTGCTTGCGGGCCCTGGATCGTGTCGGTCGAGAATTCGCGATCCATGTCGGCTTCGGTGAAGCCGTAGAAGGAAGGATCGAGTTCCGGCAGTTCGGGACGAGGCAGGCCTAGCGGATCGATTTGCGCCACCAGATGGCCGCGGACCCGATAGGCGCGGACCAATTGGTCCAGCCGATCTTGCAGCACCGCGATGTGCCACGGATCGCCGGCAGCCGCCGGGGCCGACGGCTGCCGGGCGGCGCGGCGGAATTCTCGGCGCCGCGGGGCGCACCTGCCGCGGCGGCGCGAACAGGCTGCGTGGATGGAACGAGGGGCCGATCTGCGTTACCTGCGGCCCGTGTCCGTTGCCTTCACCCTGGCCGTGGCCATTCCCGTTGCCGCCGGAAGCACGCGTGATTTCGTCGAAGTAGCTGCGCCAATCGGGGGACACGCTATCGGGATCGCGCAGATAATCGGCCAAGAGCCCCTCGACGAATTCCAAACTGAGGCTGCCGACACGAGATTCGATTTGTTCAAGAGGGTCCATTGGCAAGGGGCGGGAGGCGAGGGAGGATGGGCGGGGGCGAGGTTCAATGCTGCTGAATTTTAGCGGTCCAGCCGCGATCGAGTAATGTCATTTGGCGCCGCCAAATTTGCCGGCCAATGCGTCGGCTTCGATTTGCTTCACCTTCTTCAGGCGGCGCTGGTGGCGTTCGGCGCCGACAGAGAACTTGGCGCCGAGATAGGCCTTGATCACGTCGGTGGCCAGTTCGGGACCGATTACGCGGGCGCCCAGGCAGAGCATGTTCATGGAATCGTCTTCCACGCCTTGGCGGCCAGAGAACGTGTCGTGACACATGCACGCGCGCACCCCCGGCACTTTGTTGGCGGCCACGGTCACGCCGACTCCGCTGCCGCAAATGATGATGCCGCGTTCGGCTTTGCCATCGTGGACGGCCTTGGCCACGGCCAGGGCGAAATCGGGATAGTCGTCGGCGGGGTCGAGCGTTTTCGCACCGCAATCGACGATCTCGTGCCCGGCCGATTGGACCACTTTCACTACGTGGTCTTTCAGCGGGAAACCGGCGTGATCGCAGCCGATGGCGATGAGCATGATGGGGCTCCGCTTGCGCTTTGCGATGTGAGTAAGTGAGTAGGTGAGTAAGTACGGGACGTGGTTAACGCAGATGTCAACCAGCATACCTACTCACTTACTCATCTACTCACGCTTGGTTGGCCCGATTATCCGTTATAAGCCGCACGGGCGGAACTCCCCCTGTCGAAACGCCGCCCCAGCGTTGACCTTCGGCACGTATGACGTAGATAAAGATCGACGGACATTCAAGTTGCTGAACCAAACAGCCGCCAGGCTGAATCCACGCCGCATACCGCCTACCGCATACTGCCTACCTGAGAAGCGCATCGGTGAAGAACATGAAAAAAGGGACCCTGCTGCTGGTCGACGACGATCGCCATGTATTGACCTCCATGGCCGATTGGCTCCGCGAACAAGGCTATAAAGTCGACGTGGCCGGCGACTACAACTCGGCCGTGGCGGCCATCGATCGCAAGAACTACGACCTGCTGTTGGTCGATATTCGCCTGGCGGAGCACGATGGGTTTGAACTGCTGGCCTATTCGAAACAAAAGGCCCCCGCCACGCCGGTGATACTGATTACCGGCTACGGCACGGTGGAAACGGCCATCGAGGCCATCCGCGCCGGCGCCTTCGATCTGTTGACCAAGCCGCTGATCGACGAAGAGCTGGAGATAGCGATTCGCCGGGCGCTGAATCAAAGCGAAGTGTTGGAAGAGAACAAGAATCTGAAGGCGCAGTTGGATCTGCGGTTCGGCATCAGCAATATCGTGGGGCACGATCATCGAATGCGGCGCGTGTTCGACATGATCGAAAGCGTCGCCGACACCAAAGCCACCGTGCTGATTAGCGGCGAAAGCGGCACCGGCAAATCGCTGGTGGCTCGGGCCATTCACCGCCAAAGCACGCGGCGCGACAAGCCGTTTGTGGAAGTGGCCTGCGGCGCCCTACCGGAAACGCTGTTGGAGAGCGAACTGTTTGGCCACGTGGCCGGATCGTTCACCGGCGCCACGGGCGACAAGATCGGCAAGTTCAAGTTGGCCGAAGGGGGCACGATTTTCCTGGATGAAATCGGCACCGCCAGCGCAGCGATGCAAGTGAAACTGCTGCGCGTGCTGCAGGAGCTGGAGTTTGAGCCGGTGGGCGGCAACAAGACATACAAGACCGATTGCCGCGTGATCTTGGCCACCAATGAAGACCTGTCGAAGGCTGTGGCCGAGGGGCGCTTCCGCCAGGATTTGTACTACCGCATCAACGTGATCAACGTCGAGTTGCCGCCGCTGCGGGAACGGCTTTCAGACATACCGCTGTTGGCCAAGCATTTTCTTGAGGAAGTGTGCCAAGAATCGGGTCGCAAGGTGACCGGTTTCAGCGAAGATGCTCAGACAGCTCTGCAACGTTATCGTTGGCCGGGCAATGTGCGCGAGCTGCAAAATGTGATTGAGCGGGCCGTACTTTTGAGCAAGACTGATGTGATTCAGGTCGAAGACCTGCCACCGCAGTTGGCCGCCGAAGCGCCGATATCGGCCCACGCCGATCCGGGTCGCAATTTGAAGCAAGCGATGCAGTCGCCCGAGAAGCAGATCATTTTGGAAGTGCTGGAGCGGCACAATTGGAACCGCCAGGCGACTTCGGCCGAGCTGGGCATTAACCGCACGACGCTGTACAAGAAGATGAAGCGGTTGGGGTTGGAAGACGAGCGGTTTGCGCGGCGGTAGCGATCAGCTTTCAGCAGTCAGCGATCAGAAGTTTAAAAACCCTGGCATAACGCCGGGGTTTTTTGTTGCGCTTTGCAGAGTTTGGCAGCACTGGCCAATTCACACGTCGTTTGTTACTTTTGTGCCATGAAACAAGCCATTGCGGGTGTTGTGCCGAGTCAGTCGCAGGAGGTGACGGTCACCATCGAGTGGCCGACGATTGCGGCCACGGGGTTGGGGCGATTATTGGGGCGACTGTACGGCATCAAGGCGGGGTTTTGGATTTTCACGTTCGGGCGGCTGTTCTTGTTGCTCACGTGGCCGTTGGGGTTGGCGATGTACTTTGGGATGCTGGCGCCGTGGAGTTTGCGGCGGTATCGGCTGACCAATCGGCGGCTGATTATTGAGAAAGGGCCGAAATTCAAGGTCGATCAGTACGTCGATTTGGATCGGTTCGATGCGATCGACATCGACGTGCGCCCCGGGCAGGCGTGGTATCCGGCGGGCGACATGATTTTTCGGCTGGGGCAGATTCAGACGCTGCGGATTATCGGCGTGGGATATCCGGAGACGTTTCGGGCGGTGTGCCTGAAAGCGCACCAGGCGTATGTGGGGGTGCGCAAAGCGGTGGGGGCGGCGTGAAACTGCCAACTGTAGTCGGGGTCTACGACCCCGTTGGTTCGCCGCCGGCCTCATAGAGGCCGGCGGCTACAACAACGCTATTTCGCCGCGGCCAGCAGGTCGGCTTCCAGTGCAGCCAGATGCGCGGCGAGGCGATTTTTGGTGGCCGCCAAATCTTGGGAGCGCTCCGGCGTTTCGGAAGCGAACAGGTAGAACTTGATTTTCGGTTCCGTGCCGGAAGGGCGCACGGCGGCGCGGTTGCCGGCGGGATCCAGATCGAAGATCAACAGATCGCTTGGAGGCACTTTGGCGGCTAAGCTGCTCCATTTGCCGTCTTTGAGGACTTGCTGATTCAAGTAATCGCGCACCTGGGCGACGATCAGGCCGCCCAAGGATTGCGGCGGCGAGTTGCGCAGCTTCTCCATGATGGCTTTCATCTGGGCCACGCCGCTGGCGCCGGGGAGCGTGATGTTGATGGTTTTTTCCAGGTGGCAACCGTAGCGCAAATACACTTTGTCGAGATGTTCGTGCAGCGTGATGCCTTGCGGCTTTGCATTCGGCGGCCAGTTCGGCCATAAGCAGCGCCGCCACGGCGCCATCTTTGTCGCGGGCATACGTGCCGGCCAGATAGCCGTGGGCTTCTTCGTAGCCGAAGACGAATTTTTCGGGGCCGACTTCGTCGATCACGCTGCCGATCCATTTGAAGCCGGTGAGCACGTCGCCGTAGTAGCGGCAGCCGAATTTTTCGGCGACGCGGCAGATCATGTCGCTGGTGACGAGCGTTTTGATGACGTAGTTCTCCGGCGTGAGCGTGCCGGCGGCCTGGCGGCGGCGCAGCAAGAGTTCGCCGATCAGCACGCCGATTTGATTGCCGCTGAGCGTGCGCCATTCCTTGCTGCCGACGGTGAGCGGGGCGGCGCAGCCGATGCGGTCGGCGTCGGGGTCGCTGGCCAGGATGATTTCGGCGCCGCTGGTGCTGGCATGCTCGATCAGCTTGTCGAACACCGCCGGGTTTTCCGGATTGGCGATGTTGTTGGGCACGTTGGGAAAATCGCCGTCGGGCTTCGAGTGCGGCTCGTACACCTCGACGTGCTTGAAGCCGTCGGACTGCAGAATCGGCAACACGGACGTCAGGCCCACGCCGTGCAGCGGTGAATACAGGATCTTCAGATCGCGCGGGCCCTTTTGACCTTGAGCCAGTACCGCGGCGCGATAGCGCGGATCCATTTGCTCCTGGCAGAATTTAACTTTGCCCGACGCGACGGCCTCGGCGAACGCGATGCGCTTGATGGCGGTTACCTTGGCCACGCAGGCGATCGTGGCTTCGTCGTGCGGCAAACGCAGTTGGCCGCCGGTGCTCCAGAACGGTTTGATGGCGTTGTCGCTGGGCGGATTGTGGCTGGCGCTGATCATCATGCCGCAGGCACAGCCCAGATCGCGCACGGCGAACGAGAGTTCCGGCGTGGGGCGGATTTGATCGAAGAAATAAACTTCAAAGCCGTTGGCGGCCATGATGCCGGCGGCCAGTTCGGCAAATTCGCGCGAGCGATGCCGCGTGTCGTAGGCGACGACAGCACGCAGCGGGGACGTGGGGCGAGAGGCGAGCGACGAGTTGTATTGCAGCACATAATCCGCCAGGCCTTGCACGCTTTCGGCCATCGTGCGGTCGTTAATCGCATTGCAGCCGATGGGATACATCTTGCCGCGGCGGCCGGCGGTACCGAAGGGGATGATGGTCCAGAAGGCATCGTCGAGTTCTTTCCATTGGCCGGCGGCAATATGTTCGGCCACCAGCGGCGCATATTCGGAGTAATGCGGCTCGCTGAGCCAGATGCGAATGTTGGCGGCGGCACTGGCCGAGAGTTTTTTGTCGGCCTCGGCGGCCTTCAACGCGGCCAACGTTTTGTCGAGATTCAATGTGGCAGTAGTCATGCCGACATTGTAAGCGGCGGAAAAACGCGCCGAAAGATATGGGCGAGCTCTGAACCGGGCGTAGAAGTTCGGCCTAGCGGCCGACGCCAACCGGTGTTTACTTGCCGCAGTAGTCGATGGCCCGCGCGATTTCCGGCTTCAGGTCGGCGCGGTGGACGATGCGGTCGATGAAGCCATGCTCCAGCAGGAACTCGCTGGTTTGGAACCCCTTGGGCAGCTCGATGCGGATGGTGGCCTTGATGGTGCGCGGGCCGGCGAAGCCAATCAGCGCCTTGGGTTCGGCGAACACCAGATCGCCCAGCGAGGCGAAGCTGGCGGCCACGCCGCCCATCGTGGGATTGGTGAGCACGGAAATGAACAGGCCGCCCGCTTCGTGGTAGCGGGCCAGCGCCGCGGAAACTTTCGCCATTTGCATCAGCGACAAGATGCCTTCGTGCATGCGGGCGCCGCCGCCGGAGCCGCTGATGATGATCAGCGGCAGCTTTTCTTCCGTGGCGCGTTCGATCAGGCGTGTCAGCTTTTCGCCGACGACCGAGCCCATGCTCCCCATGATGAAGGCCGAATCGGTGACGCCGAAGGCCACACGGCGGGCGCGAATCATGCCGGTGCCCACCAGCGCCGCCTCGCGCAGGCCGGTGCGCTTTTGTTCCGCCTTCAGTCGTTCGGGGTAGGGCTTTTTGTCGGCGAACTGCAGCGGATCGGTAGATTGCAACTCGTCGAACCATTCCTCGAAGGTGCCTTCGTCGAGCACTTGCCGACGCGCTCTCTGGGCCGGCACGTACAGGTGGAAATCGCACTCGGGGCAAACGTTCAATAGCCGCTGGGCTTCCTTTTTGTAGATCATGGCCTGGCAGCCAGGGCAGAGCTGCCAGAGGCCCTCGGGCACGCCGCGTTTGGGGCGGCGGGCAGCCGGGGGATCGCTGGTGGACGTTTCCACGTTTCCGGCGGCCATTTCCGATTCCCTGGGTGTTTGCTGATCCCTAAGTCTTCGAACTTTAGAAGCCGCGGCAGGAAGATGGGTCACTGGTGAAATGTTTCGGCTTAGCGACTGTCGGCAATGGTGCGTTTGGGGGCGGTGGTGTCAAGGCCAGAAGTGTTTCCATTCGGCCGATTTGTGGCTGTTCCAGCGGCCGCGGCGGGTTCGAGGTTTAGCACTTCGAAGCGATTGCACCCGTTGGTGGCTTTCCACAAGTCGCCCAGCGGGGCCCCCTCGGCCACGGAATGGACCAGGCTGGCCAGTGGTTCCGGAACGACCAGGACGACGGTTTCGGTGCGATGCTTGCGGACCAGCTTTTCCAGGGCTTCTTTGACCCGATCGGCGGCCTCGGAAATGACTTCGCCTTCGGGGGGCTGGACCGATTCGGGATGCTCCTGCCACTGCTTGTAAACCTTGGGCTGTTTGTGACGGACCTCTTCGACCAGCATTCCCTGCCACAGACCCAGCTTTACGTTGTGCAGGTTTTTCAACGTTTTGGGCTTCAGGCTGAATGCGCCGGCGATGATGGCGGCCGTATCTTTCGCACTACCGCCGCGGCGAGCAATAGATGGCCGCGGGCAGAAAGGGGCGGAGCTTTTCGGCGGTTTGCTCGGCTTCCTGGCGGCCTGGCTCAGTCAGCGGGATATCGAGGGTGCCCTGGATCCGGTCTTGAATATCGTAATCAGTAGTTCCGGGACGAAGCAGTATGAGCTGGACCATAAAACGGATTGAAAGGCTTAACCCCTGAACTCGGCAGGCCACTCGTCGGTTGCGGAGGATTCGAGCGCTAGTGAATTCCGACAGTAGGCCGGAAGACCAAGCCGGACAAGTTTTCGGCATGGGCTGATCGCTAAGCGTGACCGCGAAAATGATGATCACGAAAGTGCGAATCCAGAGGAGCGGCGAGCGACGAAGAGGCCGATTTTACCACGCTTTGGCAAGCGGGTACACGCTGGATTGATGCGGATTGTCGCAACCGCAGGCGGTGATTGCGGTTGTGCTTGCATTGTCGCGGCGGTGGCTTGCCGTTCGATACCCGCCAAAAGAGGAGGCGCGCTAGCGCGGTTCCAATTCCTCGCTTCGCGGCAAGTCGCCGAGGTTGCGCAAATGGAACACAGCGAGGAAGCGTTGAGTAGTGAAGTATTTCGCTTTGCGCGGTTTAGTTTCCGGTCGTTCGACGCGCAGCAACTGCCGACGGACCAGATGGCGTAGCACCTGCCCACTGGCGGTGCCTCGCAGCCGACCAACCTGATCGGCCGTGACCGGCTCGTTGTAGGCCACCAGGGCCAGCACCTCGATGGCGGCTTGCGACAGCCGGATCCGGCGCAGTCGGCCGTAGTACTTATCGCGCAGCGGCGCATATTCGCCGCGGAGCGTCATACGATACCCGAATCCCTGGCGGATGATTTCGTACGGCCGATTTTCGCTGGTGTGGCGGGCGTTGAGCTGCTCGATGATTTGGTCGATCTCCTCGGCGGTGACGCCCCGCATCAATCCGGCTAGCTGTTGGCTGGTCAAGGGTTGATTGTCGGGACGGCCGACGAACAGCATGGCCTCCAACACGGTGCTGGGGCTGATTTCGCAGTCGGGCTGCGCATCAGGATCGGCCACTGGTGCCGCGCCGGCAGCGGCGTCGGAATCGAACGACGGCCCCGCAGTGTCGGAATGTGTTTCCGAGTGCTCAGCGCCCAGCATTGAGGCGAACGCCTGACTAAGCCGATCGAGATTCATCTCGCCGGAATCGCCGGCGTTGGCGGAGTTGGCAGAGTCGGCGGGAGGTTGATCGTACGAGTTTTCCATACTCTCGCACTATAGCGCCATCGCAGGGGTGCGGACAATACAGGCCGCTACGGCGCAAGATGCTTGCTTCACTTTTCCGCCGAAAGGGGATGAACTAGGATTGAGCGCAATAACGCACGTTGCGCCAGGGGTTGCAACCCCTGGGCTTGTTTGGGTGTCAGCAGTTCAACGAAGTTTTGGCCCCCGTAGCTCAATCGGATAGAGCACCTGCCTTCTAAGCAGGGGGTTGCACGTTCGAGTCGTGCCGGGGGTAGTTGGAGGGGAGTAAGTAGGTGGGTAAGTGAGCATTCATCTTGGAGCCTTGCATCTCGCGTACTCGCCTACTCACTTACTCACCGTTTATGCTCTTGAGGGCCCTTTTCCCAGGTTTTCCGAGCAATTAGACTACTACGTTTGGCAATCGCTGATTCCCGTCAGGCGCTGATTCCTGTCAGGGGCCATTGCGAAAAGAGTTGTTATCTATGAGTACCGAGCCGAGCCCAACTTCTCCGGATCCGGAAGCGATTCGCCCGACGGAGACTCCTACGACGGAGAATTTGCCCAATCCGCCCGTGCGCGCGGCAGATCAGGGCGGCGAAGAATCGGGCGAAGCCAAGCCGCGCATTAAAATCGGCACGCAGCGGCCGGGCGTGGCGGTGCCGCGTGTTGAGCCGCGGGCGAAGGTGGCGTTTCGGACGCAGCCGGGGCAAAAGAAAAGTTCGGGAGAAATAGAGACGCCCGCCAAGCCGCCCACCGAAGCCACTAAACAAGCAGCGACGCAAAAAGCACTCCAGCCCAAGCCATACACATTCAAGCCCAAGCCGGCGAAATCGAAATTTGACATACCGGCCACGCCGCGCGCGAAAGTTGAGCTGCCGAATTTGCGCGCCGGACTTTCGCCGGAGTTGGAAGCCGAGTTGCAGGAAGCGCTGGGCAATCAATCGGTCGAAGAGTTGATTTCAAGCGCGGGCTTGGCTAGCGTGGCCGCGGAGGCTGCGATATTGGAACCGGAAACGCGGCTGCCGGGACGCGTGGCGCGGATCTTTCGCGATGATGTGTTTGTCGATCTGGGCGGGCGCAACCAAGGCGTGTTGCCGCTGCATTCGTTTGCCAAAGAGCCAGAGGTTGGCACGATGCTGGATGTGATCGTCACGAAATTCAATTCCGACGAAGGGTTATACGAGCTGACTGCGCCGGGAATGAGCGTCGATGTCGGCGATTGGTCCGATATCGCCGAAGGAATTGTGGTCGAAGCACATGTGACCGGGCACAACAAAGGCGGGCTGGAATGTGAAGTGAATAAACTGCGCGGGTTTATACCGGCAGGACAGGTTTCGATATATCGCGTCGAGAACCTGGAAGAATTCGTCGGGCAGCGCTGGCCGTGCGTGGTAATCGAGGCCAATCCGCAGCGCAAGAATCTAGTGCTCAGCCGGCGGGCGATGCTGGAGCGCGAGCAGGCGGCAGCGAAGGAGCAGTTGCTTTCACAGTTGGAAGTCGGCCAGACGCGCGATGGGACCGTGCGCACCATCCGCGATTTCGGCGCGTTTGTCGATTTGGGCGGCATCGATGGTTTGATCCACGTAAGCCAGATGAGTTGGGAGCGCGTGAAGCATCCCAGCGAAGTGCTTTCGGTTGGGCAAAAAGTGAAGGTGAAGATTCAGAAAATCGATCCGCAGACGCACAAAATCAGCCTGGCATACCGCGATCTGTTCGAAAGCCCTTGGACTAATGTGGCGTCGAAATATCCGGTCACAAGCAAGGTGATCGGGAAGGTTTCGAAGATCATGGAGTTCGGCGCGTTTGTGAAATTGGAGCCCGGCGTGGAAGGGCTGGTGCACATTTCGGAGCTATCGCACAAGCGCGTGTTCAAGGCGACGGAGGTGGTGCAGGAAGGCCAGGAAATCGAAGCGAAGGTGCTTTCGGTCGATGTGGAGAATCAGCGCATCAGCCTCTCGATGAAGGCGCTGGAGGCGCGACTCGAGCCTGCCAAGGAATTGCAGGCTGATCCTGGGCCGGAGACAGCAGCGCCAGCGCGCAAGAAGGAACGCAAAGTGCCGCTCAAGGGCGGATTAGGCAAATCAGAGTTTGGCGAAAAATTCGGCCTGAAGTGGTAGAGCTGGTTTTGCTCTGTTGAAAACAAATAGTTGATTGTTGAGTCCGGCTAACGCCGGATGGCGTAGGCCAATACTCGGAGGGCGGCTTCCACGAACAGGGATGATTTCTTGCGTGCTGCAAGCATGGAACCAGTGGTTCGTTTGAGGCCGCTGATAAATGATTCGACCATCCAGCGTTTGCCGTAGCCATTGCGTGTTAAGCGTCGGGACGTCATTTTCGACCTGTATTCGCCATTTACCGTTCCATCCTGGCGATGCACCGCAGGCGGAATCCAACTGGTAACCTGCCAATCATCGCGACAATACCGATGAACCCATTCGGCGTCGTACCCGCGTCGGCAAACAGCATTTTTGGCTGGACGACTGCCCGCGTCTTGTCCAACAGCGGCGCAGCGACGGCTTTGTCGTTGCACGGACCCCAACTCAAGACCACGCTCGCAGGAAGCAGCGTGCCACAGGTCACACACAACGACAGCTTCACGTATCGTTTCTGCTTTCTGCCACGGCGCGTGTTGAAGTACGCGCTGGCCGAGGTGCTCTCCACACCGGTCGAATCGATCGCCACGGCTTGATCCACCGCACCGCTTTGCGCCACGATCTGACGAACCACTTCCCCCAGGATCGCGTCGACGAGCACCAGCGTATCGGAGCGGTCTGCAAAGTATTTGAGCGTCGAGTAGTGTGGCAAACGCTGAAATCCCAGGCACGTTTGCAAGGCCTCCGAAGTTTGCAGCACTTCCATCACGCCTCGATACGTCGTCTTCAGATAAGCCCGCAAAATCAAGCCAGCCATCAACTGCGCCTGCGTGAATTTGTGCGGACTCTTCGTGTGCGAATAAGGTTGCATGTACCGCCCGGAGAACTTCACGCTCAACCGAGCAACTTCCAACAAAGTGTTTTGTTTGGCGCTCATGCCCAAATGGTTTAGCGCCAAGGAATTAAAACGTCAATATCTTTTCAACAGAGCAATCCAGCTCTAGTGTCACTTCGTTCTCATTGGCCGATCTGAGCGCGAATCGGGCTTGACCCCGCACCTTGATTTGTGGTCCGATTCCGCGCGGATTGCCGGGGCTGCGCATTTTCTTCAGCCGCCGCTGTTTGCGCTTCGCCCTTGCCGCGCATTTGATGTGACGGCCACGGATCGGGCCGGCTACTAACGCTTTAACCATGGTGTAGGGATGCACTTGCGGCGGGCCCTTGTGCCACGGGGTTCGTCGTAGGATTGCATGTGAGCACTGTCCAGCAATTTACCGACGAACAGTTGGCGGCCGCTGCGGCCCGAGAGGGGTCCGACGGCCCGGCATTTGTTGCGCTAGTGGAGCGTTTTCGGCAGCGGGTGTGGCGCATTTGCTATCGCCTGTTAGGCAACGAACACGACACCAACGATGCCGCGCAGGAAGTGTTTGTGCGGTTGTTTTTGCACCGTGGGAAGTTCGAGGGGCGGTCGAAATACAGCACCTGGGTTCATGGCATCGCCGTGCGAACATGCTTGACGATCCGCCGCGGCCGGGGACGCAGGCAGAAGCACGAAAGCACGGTGAGCGACGAGACGATGGAAGCGCAATCGCCGGGCACGCGGGAAGTGGCTGAAGGGTTGTCGATGGATTTGCTGCAGATGCTCGACATTCTGGATGAAGAAGATCGGGCACTGTTGATTTTGAAATACGCGGAAAACTACAGCCACGAAGAGCTGGCGGAAATTTTTGATCTGAGCATCAGCGCCTGCAAGATGCGGATCAGCCGGGCGCGGGAGAAGATTCAGGCACGGTTTGGAGAAAAGACAGAAGGCAGACAGCAGAAGGCAGAAGTAGAAGGCGGCGAAGTGAGTTCAGGAGGGATGCAATAATGGCGATCGATTTACTGGAAAAACTTGCTGAGTTGCCCGTGCCCCCGCCGCCGGAGCAGGAACCGTTCGATCGGGCCGTGCACCAGCGGATCAACCAGCGGCTGCTGGTGGAGCAGGTGTCCGACTTCTTTTTGAAGGGCTGCGCCTTTGCGGCCGCAAACTTTGCCAAGGCGGTCGTAGGTGCTTTGAGATTAACGATTACGGGCAAGTTTGAGGCTCCAAAAAACCGCGGAAATCGCGGGCCAACGGAGTGACGCGGCGGCAAGCTGCGGCGACGTAGTAGTTGGGGGAGGGTTTCACCCGCACCTAGAGTTCTGCGCGGCAGGAGGCTGCGATCAAGAGTTCAGGTTTCCAATCTTGTCAGGGGGTCGCTCACGGCGACCAAATTTTGTTCAGTCGATCGGACTGAAAGGAGCGCAAGGTATGTTTCCTATTTTGGCTGAAGCGACCGGCACTGCTGTGAATGTAGGCGATAAGCTTGCAGATACGGCCAAGGGCGCCGGCACGGCTTTGAGAACAAGTTTCGAGAACGCCTGGACGCAAGTTGTCGATTACACGCCCAGGGTGTTGGCCGCCGTAATTGTGCTGGTGGCTGGTTATTTCATCGCGAAGCTTGTTGCCCGGGCGGTCACGCTGTTGTGCGACCGCGTCGGTTTGCAACGCGCCGCCGAACGCAGCGGTTTGTGGGAGTCGATGACTCACATGAACATCAAACGGAATGTGCCGGCGATCGTCGGCATCATAGTGTTCTGGATGCTGATGCTGGTGTTTTTGATGGCCGGCTTCAACATTTTGAAAATCACCTCGGTTTCCGATTCGATTAGCCAGGTCGTGGCGTACATTCCCAACTTGTTGGTCGCCACCGTGATGGTGGTGGTCGGCTTGTTGGTGGCCGGCTTCCTGCGGGGCGTGATTGCTACCAGTGCCGACCGCGTCGGCATCGGCTATGCCGAGCATTTGGCCAATGGCTGCTATTACATCATGGCGTTAATGGTGTTCATGGCCGCGTTCGACCAGTTGAAGATTCAGTTCGCGCTGTTGAACTACGCGATTCTGATCGTCTTCGGCGGGCTGGCGTTGGGCTTCGGTCTGGCGTTCGGTTTGGGCGGCCGCGACGTGATGGCTGGCATTCTGGCCGGCTATTATGTTCGCCAGCGGCTGCAAGCCGGTGACCGCGTGAGCGTCGGCCATTTGGAAGGCACGGTGCGTGAAGTGGGCCCGGTGGCCACGATCATCGAGACCGAGGAAGATGGACTGTTGAACCGCCACAGCGTGCCGAATTACAAAGTGCTGAACGAAGCTGTTCGGTAAGTGACGCGGTGGTGATCGATTGAGATTAATTCGGCCCTGGAAAGGCACGGGCTTTTCCAGGGCCGATTTTTTTGCGCCGTTGTCAGTGGTCCGTTGCAGGGAAGAACTGATGGTAGAAGTAGTAGGCCGCCAGGGTGAAGCCGATGACGACCACAATTCGGCGCACGTGGCCGCGGTCGATCTTGCGAGCGCACGCTGCGCCGAGGTATCCGCCCACGATGGCGGCGCCGATCATCGGCCAGGCATCGGGCCAATCGACCTGCCCGCGCGTGGCGAAGACGATGACCGACATCACGTTGATCACCGCGGCCAGGAGCGTTTTCAGCGCGTTCATGGAGTGAATGTCGGACAAGCCCATCAGTGCCAGCGCGCTAAGCATCAAAATGCCGATGCCGGCGCCGAAGTAGCCGCCGTACACTGCCACCAGAAATTGAAATGCCATAATCGCGCCAATGCGTCGCCCCGAGGGATTCTCGTGCGGCAGGCCGATGCCGGTCCAGCGCGCAATCTGCGGTTGCAGCGCGAATAGCAGTGCGGCGGTGAAAATCAGCCACGGCACCAGCGAATCGAACGCTTCGGGAAACCAAATCACCAGCAGGCTGCCGAGCCATCCGCCCAACAAGCTGGGCCACATCAGCCACTTCAACCAGCGGATGGAGTGCTGCAATTCGCGGCGATACGCCCAAGCGGAGGCAAACGAGCCGGGCATGAGCGCCACGCACGTGGTTTGATTGGCGACGACGGTAGCCCATTGGCTAAATTCCGGTTTGCGCTTGAGCACGGCGACCATCACCGGAAAGGTGATCAGCGTACCGCCGCCGGCGATCGAGTTGATCGCGCCGGAAATCGCGGAAGCCAGGCAGAGGAAAATCAGGTCCCAATTCATTGCGGGAGTTTAGCGGTTTGCCCGCGGAGGGACCAACGCAAGATTTCCGCCACTGCGCGCGGCGAGCCGGGGGCGATATACTTTGGGCGCACACTTCCTCAAAACGGAGCGACGGATTATGCCTTTTGTGATTGCCACGGACGAAGCTGGTTACGGCCCGAATTTGGGGCCGTTGGTGGTCTCGGCCACCGTGTGGGAGCTGGCCGAGGGCGTCGAAATCGGCGAGCTCTATCATCACTTGCGGCGCGTGGTGACGAAATCGGTCGAGAAAGCGAATAAGAAGCGCGTGGCGTGGGCGGATTCGAAGGTGGTCTACAAAGGGGGCGACGGGATCGATCATCTGGAGCGCGGCGTGTTGGCGGCGCTGGCGCTGGTGAATCAATTGCCCAGCCAGTGGGCTGAGCTGTGGTGTCTGTTGGATCCGTTTTGCGGGCCGCGCTTGGAGCTGATTCCCTGGCATGCCGGATACTCGGCGACGTTACCGATGTGGTTGGAAGAAGATGGACTGCCCGAGTTGGTGGAATCGGTGCGCACCGGACTGGAAGCGGCGGGGGTACGGCTGGCGGCGCTATTGAGCCGGGCAATCTTTCCAGACGAGTTCAATGCGACGGTAGCGCGCTCGGCGAATAAGGCCGATGCGCTTTCTAGAATCACTTTGTCGCTGGTGGCCGATGGATTGAAGCTGATCGAAAGTGGTCCGGTGCATGTGCTGTGCGACAAGCATGGCGGCCGGAATCGTTATGGGCCGCTGGTGCAGTCGCAGTTTCCTGATGACTGGGTTCAGCGGCATTACGAGTCGCGCGCGCAAAGCACGTATCGCTTCGGGCCGGAAGAGAAGCGCGTGGAAATTGAGTTTTGGGTGGAAGGGGAACGGTTTATGCCCGTGGCGCTGTCGTCGATGGTGTCGAAGTATCTGCGCGAAACGGCGATGCGGCCATTCAATGAATTCTGGCGGCGGCATATTCCCGACCTGGCCCCGACAGCGGGATATCCGGTCGATTCGCATCGCTTCCGGAAGCAGATCGCCGGCGTGCAGCGCGAATTGGGAATTGAGGATGCAGTGTTGTGGCGGGAACGCTAAATCATGCTTCTTTATATCGTGCGACATGCTTGGGCTGAGGAGCGCGATGATTCGATTTGGCCGGGAGATCTGGAGCGGCCGCTGACGGATAAAGGGCGGAAGCGTTTCGTCCAGGTGGTGAAGAGGTTGGTTGAGGCAGGGTTTGCGCCCGCGATCATCGCCACCAGCCCGTTGGCGCGGTGCCGGCAGACGGCGGAATTGATTCGCGAGCATGTGGCCGGCAAGCCTAAGATTGTGCCGCTGGACGTGCTGGCGTGCGGCGCCGATTTGTCGGACATGGTGAAGTGGACGGCGCAGCAAGCCGACGGCGACGTGGCTTGGGTGGGGCATGTGCCGGACGTGGAAAACATGGCGGCCCGGCTGGTCGGTGACGGCGATTGTTCGCTTCGCTTTGCCAAAGGGGCGGTGGCGGCGATCGAATTCGAGGGGCCGGTCGCCCCGCGCACCGGGCAACTGCAATGGCTTGCCACCGCCAAGCTGCTGGGCGTTTGAGTGTAGCCATTGCGCGAACAAGCCGCCGTGCGCCGCTTGTTATCAATAATTGCAATTGATACATTGTCGAGGCGGTTCTGCCCGTGTTCTTTTCTAGCAGATCGATGAACGATTCATCGCATGAGTATTTCCAAGGCGGCGCTGGCGGAATCGATCGCCCGCAAGCCAGTGGCAAGCAGCGAGGGAGAATTACAATGCGCAGCAAATTGATGACGTGCGGATGCCTGGCAATCGTCGTGGCCATGGGCTGGATGGTGCTGTCTAGCGTCCGCATCGGCGCGGCGGCTCCGGACGACAGAATGGGAGGCGCCGACAAGAAAACTCCCACCAGCTACATGCCCGTGGTGGTCGGGGAAAGCTTCGACACCCTCCGCAAGCGAATGGAAGCCGAGAAGCCGAAAATCGAGCAAGCGCACGCCGATCTGTTGAAAGAGCGCTACGACCTGAGCGATCATTCGATCAAGACCGTGACGATGGCCCGCGGCAAGCCGATCCAGGAAGGGGTGCGGGTCAAACTGCCCTCCGGCGTATCGTGGGATGCGCTGGCCTCGATGACGCCCGAGGAGATCAAGAAGAAGGGCCTTTGGCCGCAGGGCTTTTTGCCGCTGCCGCACCCGAATCATGCGGAAGGGGGCATGGTGTTTCCAAAGGAGCACATCGACGAGATCAAGAAGCAGGAAGACCGTGATCTGACGCGGTTCGATCTGGATTACGACCTGCCGGAGTACATGCTGCCGGAATTTCCGCCGCCGATTTTTTTGACCACGCGCCCCGACCTGGGGGACGTTTCGCAAGGCAAGCTGGTGACGATCGAAAATTATTACGAATTGTTCAACGGCATTTTGAATCCCAAGCAATTGGAAGGCCTGCGGTTGTTGGTCACGCCGTTTCCCCAGCAGCAATTCAATTCCACGAAGGATCGCCGCACCGTGAAACCCAGCCGCGGCGTTACCTGCTTCGATTGTCACGTGAACGGGCACACCAACGCGGCGACGCACCTGGTGGGAGACATTCGTCCGCAGGAATACCGGCACCGCATCGACACGCCCAGCTTGCGCGGCGTGAACATTCAGCGGCTGTTCGGCTCGCAACGGGCGCTGAAGAGCGTGGAAGATTTCACCGAGTTCGAACAGCGGGCGGCCTACTTCGACGGCGATCCGGTGATTGCCACCAAGAAAGGTGTGAATATTTTGGAGCGCGGCAGCCAGGTGCACTTCATGGCGGAGGTGCAGGAACTGTTCGATTTTCCGCCCGCGCCGAAATTGGACGTGCTGGGGCGCTGGATCCCGACAAAGCCAGCGAAGCGGAGGTCCGCGGCGAACGAGTGTTCTTCGGCAAAGGAAAGTGTTCGGTCTGCCACGTGCCGCCCTACTATACCGACAACCTGATGCACAACCTGCATGCGGAACGGTTTTTCGAGCCGCACATGGCGAATGGCCTGATGGAATCGGCCGACGGGCCGATCAAGACGTTCCCACTGCGCGGCATTAAGGGCTCGCCGCCGTTTCTACACGACGGACGCCTGATGACGCTGGATGACACCGTGGAGTTCTTCAACCTGATCTTGGGCACCAAATTGACCAAGCAGGAGAAGAACGACCTGGTGGCGTTTATGCGGTGCTTATAGCGCATTCAATTAAACCACCGAGACGCCGAGACATGGAGAGGATAGAATTAAAGGCGAATGTTTCAGGTTTCCTCCGCGTCTCTGCGACTCTGCGGTTAATCGATGCCCGATAACGACGAACTCTACCAGGACCGTATTCTCGATCATTACGAGCAGCCTTATCATCGCGGGCATTGTGCCGGCTGCACGCACGCACACGAGGACGATAACCCGCTGTGTGGCGACGTGGTGCGGGTGGAATTGAAATTGCGCGACGGCCGGATTCAGGAGGCCTGGTTCGGCGGCGAAGGATGCTGCATCAGCCAGGCGGCGTCGTCGATGCTGATGCAGCAGATCGAAGGCAAATCGCTGGCAGAAGCCCAGCACTTCAGCGGCGAAGACATGCTGCATTTGTTCGGTGCGCGGCTGACGCCCAATCGGCAGAAATGTTGCCTGCTGGCGTGGCGTGTGTTGCAAAGCGCGATGTTTTCGCCGGAGGTGTGCCAAGACCGCGCTCGAACCAAGGGAGCCGCCGATGAATGCTGATAAGGCGGACACGATCGACACGCTGGACGTGGAGCGACTGCGGGCCGATTTTCCGATTCTCAGCGCAGTCCGCCCCGACGGCCAGTCGCTTGTGTATTTGGATAACGCCGCCACCACGCAGCGGCCGCGGCAAGTGATCGATGCAGTGGTGGACGTGTATGCCAGCCGTTATGCCAACGTGCACCGGGGAATTCATTGGCTCAGCGATCAGACGACCGATCTGTACGAAGAGTCGCGGGAAAAGATCCGCGAATTCATCAACGCGGCCGCGCGCGAGGAAGTGATTTTCACTTGCGGCACCACCGAAGGCATCAATTTGGTGGCGCGCAGTTGGGGGGAGGCGAATATCCAGGCGGGCGACGAGATTCTGCTCTCGGAAATGGAGCATCATTCGAACATCGTGCCCTGGCAGCAATTGGCCGAGCGAACCGGCGCCGAGGTGCGCTGGATTCCAATTACCGATGACGGTCGGCTGCAAATGGAGGCCCTGGACGATCTGCTTTGGCGGCGCACCAAATTGGTGGCGGTGACGGCGGTTTCGAACGTGCTGGGCACGATCAATCCGATTGAGGAAATTGCCCGCCGGGCGCATGCCGTAGGGGCGACGGTGTTGGTGGATGCCGCGCAGAGCGTGCCGCAGCTGCCGCTGGACGTGCAAGCCTTGGGCGCCGATTTCGTGGCCTTTAGCGGGCACAAAATGTTGGGGCCGACCGGCGTGGGAATTCTTTGGGGCAGGCGCGAGCTGCTCGATGCCATGCCGCCGTTTCTGGGCGGCGGCAGCATGATTCGCCGCGTGCGCACCGACGGGTTTGAGCCCGCCGAGCTGCCGGCCAAGTTTGAAGCGGGCACGCCGCCCATTGTGTCGGCCATCGGCTTGGGAGCGGCGGTGGATTACCTGCGGCGCATTGGTTGGGACGCAATTGAGCGGCATGAACGGATGCTGACGGAGCGCGCTCACAGCGTGCTATCCGACGTGGGAGGCGTGCGAATAATTGGCCCGCCGCCCGCCGATAAATCGGGCATTGTGAGCTTCGTCGTGGAGGGGATCCACGCCCACGACGTGGCGCAGCTATTGGATCGTCACGGCGTGGCAGTGCGCACGGGGCATCACTGCGCGATGCCCCTGCACCAACGATACGGCCTGACGGCGACTGCACGGGCCAGCTTCTACTTCTACAACACCCCGCTGGAAATCGACATGCTTGGCGAAGCGCTCGCGGACGCCAAGCGGATATTCCGCCGGTAGGCGAAACGCAGTTTTAATGAAGTCGGCTTTATTTGGATTGCTAGCGCCAAATCGTTGAATTTGCCGTAGCGGGTGGCTATATTTACGCCACCTGTCGAATCCGGAACTAAGGGGTTTTTTGCGTCGGGCAGTTGAGCTGGGTCGCTAATGATTTACACCTCACGTGTTTTCCTTCGCGCGGCGATTCTCGCCGTTTGCGCCGTGGCAGCCATGAGTTGCCCATTTTCTGCATTTGCCGACAGCGTCGGCGACGTGTTTGTGATTGCTATGGAGAATCACAACTTCACGCAGCCCGGCAGTTACACCACCACTCAGGCTATTTTCAACAACGTCAATGCCCCGTACATCAACAGCCTGATTACGGCGAACAACCCCAATGCGGCGCAAACTTCATGGGCGTCGAACTATACCAGCGTTGGTTCGAGCGTCCATCCGTCGGAACCCAACTATCTTTGGGTGGAAGCGGGCACCAATTTTGGCATCACGAACGACAACAACCCGTTTCCCAGCAACGAGCAGAACACAAATCAACATCTCACGGGGCTATTGCAACAGGCCGGCATCAGTTGGAAGTCGTATCAGGAAGATATCGACATGAATCTGAGCACAGGTGCGGTGAACTCGCAGAGCAGTTGGACAGTTCCGCTCTCAAGCTTCAGCGGCACCATGTCCGGCGGCGCGACTCCCAATCCGTACAACGGCAGTCTGAAATACGATTACGCCGCCAAGCACAATCCGATGGTGTTCTTTAGCGACACCAGCGGTGGCAATAACAGCACGACCTCGAACACCCAACGTTTGCAATACGCGCCGCTGCAACAGTTGCAGACTGACCTGACCAATAACACGGTGAGCCGCTTCAACTGGATCACTCCGGACGAGTTCAACGACATGCACACGGCGCTCAGTGGCTCGAGCGACTCAACGAAGATTGCGCAGGGAGACCATTTTCTGTCGGTCATCATTCCGCAGATCATGGCTTCGCAGGCGTATCAGAACAACGGCGCCATTTTGATCTGGTTCGATGAAACCGAAGGGGGCGACACCTCCAGCTTCACGATTCCCTACATCCTGATATCGCCGTTGGCCAAGGGGAATGCGTACCAAAGCACGATCAACTACACGCACTCGTCGACCTTGCGCACACTGCAGGAGATTTACCAAGTGGCGGGTATTTCGCCGACGGGATATCTGGGCGCTGCGGCGAACGTCGTGGACGAATCCGATATGTTCCTCTCGGGCACCATTCCCTCTGTGGTGCCGGAACCGAGCACGATTGTGCTGGCCCTGATGGGCTTCGGATTGCTGGCGCGCTTCCGTCGGCGGCGCGGCTAGTTCAGCCGAAGAGTTCCTTCACCGGTCTGCCGCCGTCGACCACTTTGATTGGCCGGCCGATGGGGCTCATGTTTTCCTTCTCGGCCTTGAGCCCCAGACTTTTGCAGAAGGTTTGGAACAGATCAGTGACGGCCACGGGGCGATCTTTTATTTCCACGCCATTGGCGTCGGTGTCGCCCACAACCTGGCCGCCGCGGATGCCGCCGCCGGCTAGCGCCACGTTGAACGCTTTGGGATAATGATCGCGGCCGCTACGGGCATTAATCGTGGGGGTGCGGCCGAATTCACCCATCCAAATCACCAGCGTCTTGTCGAGCATTCCGCGATCTTTTAGATCGGCAATCAGCTTGGCGAACGGCTTATCGACTTCTTCACCCAATTTTTTCACGCGGGCGAAGTTGTCGTCGTGCGTGTCCCAGCCGTCTTGCACCACTTCGACGAAGGTGACGCCCGATTCGACCAGCCGCCGGGCCAGCAGGCAGCCGGCGCCGAAGTTGTGGCGGCCGTACGCATCGCGAGTTTGATCGGACTCTTTGGAGAGATCGAACGCCTTCATCTCGGGGCTAAGAATCATCTTCACCGCGCGATCGTAGAGCTTCTTGTGCTCGGCGGCATCTTCGGCCAGTTGCGAGGAACCCTCTTGGGCCGCGTTTTCCAAGCGATTCAACAAGCTAAGCCGCCGCTGGAATCGGGCGGTATCGGTGGCGGGCTTGGTGTTGGTCGGCGGTGCGGTGGGATTACTGACGTCGAACGGATCGTATTCCACTCCCAAAAAGCCGGCGCTGCCGCCGTTGCGGCCGCCGCCGACGCGCACAAACGAAGGCAAGTCGCCGCCGGCACCGGCAATTTCGTGGCAAACCAGCGAGCCGAGAGTCGGATATTTCACCGTTGCCAAGGGCAAGTAGCCGGTGTGCATCAGCAACTGGGCGCGAGGATGCGCGCCTTCGCGGCTGGTTACTGAGCGAATGAACGCCACGTCGCGCGCCTGCTTCGCCAGTTGGGGGAAATTATCGGCGATCTGAATGCCGGGCACGGCGGTGCGGATGGCTTTCGTTTCGCCGCCATTGGCGGTGCCGGGCTTGGGGCTGAATGTTTCGAACTGGCTCGGGCCCCCTTGCATCCACAGCAATATGCACGCCATGCCGCGGCTGCGCAATTCTGCGGCCTGAGCAGTCACCAAGTCGGTCCAATTCCAAACGCTCCCAGCCAGTGCGGCGGCCGAGATGCCTTTCAGGAAATCGCGGCGGCCGAATACGCCGTCGCGGTTGCAGCATAGCCCTAGGCAATGATGAAGTTGGAGCGACATAGCAGCACCCGTTATTTTCTGTGCAAAAACTCGGTGGAATTGATCAATGCCCACTGGATATCTTCAAACGCCTCGGTGCGGTTTCTGGCCGACTGCACTTGATCGAGGCAGGTTTGCAATTCTTCCTTGCTCGGTTCGCGCCCCAGGCAGCGTAGATACAGTTCCACGGTGGCCGCTTCGTTGTCGCTGTTGGAGGCCAGCAATTTGCCGAGTTCCGAGTTGCGACGGTTGCCGTTGATGGCGCGATTGATTTGCGGGCCATTCATCAACAGCAGCGCCTGCGGGATGGTGCCAGAGATTTCGTCACGCGGCAGGCTGGGATCGTAGCCGAACACCTGGTCGAACTGGCCGCGCGGCGACCGCAGCAGGGCCTGCCGTCCGCCGGAAAACACGCCGTCGGGGATGCCTAGCGCCGCAACCAGCGCATCGAACAATTCGTCGCCGCGCAGGCGTTGCGGGCAATTGCAGGCGAAAGTGCTTTCGCTCGCGGTTTGATGCGAGCGGCTTTCGCGCTGGTAGGCTTCGGTGGCGGCGATGATGCGGTAAAGCTGCTTGACGTCGTACCTGGTGCCAATGAATTCGTGCGTCACGTAGTCGAGCGTTTTGGGGGCGGTGCAAGTTCGGTCGGGGCCAATGTCGTCGACCGGATCGTAAAAGCCCACGCCGACCAGCTCAGCCCAAATGCGGTTGATGAACGCTTTGGCAAACCACTCGTCGCTGGGGGCGGTAATCCATTTGGCCAGAGTGGCGCGGCGCTGGGCATCGGTGTCGCCGTCGGGCAGCCGCTGACCGGTCAGGAAAAACACCGGCTCCATTTTCGTGCCTTGCGAATCAGGATGTTTCAAATCGGGCATGTAATGCTCGAGGCTGCCAACGGGGCGATTGGCCTGCATCGCAGCCCGCGGGCGCGCCCGATCCAGCCCGATGACTTGGAAGCTGCGCTTGTCGTCGGTATTTACCGGCCGGATGGCGATGCGCGGAAAGAACGCGGCCAGTTGATGGAATTGCGTGCGCTTCCAGCGGTCGGTTTTGTGGTCGTGGCAATTGGCGCACTGCAATTGAATGCCCAGAAAGATTCGCGCCACTTCGGAGGTGATGTCGGCGGTGTTGCCGTACTGGGCCATGATCAGCCCAGTGGCGCCGTTTTCCCGCACGTCGCCCGTGGCGGTGATGAACGAGCGGGCGATTTCATCCCACGGCGTGTTCTTGTTCAATTGATCGGTCAGGTATTCGGAGAGCGCCGGGGCCGCAATTTGCCCGCGATCGTCGGTGCGGTGGAACATCATCACGTCGCGCCAATAGCGGCCCCAGTTCTCGCCGAACCGCGGGTCGTCCAGCAGCCGATCGATAACCTGCATTCGCTTGTCGCTGGAAGGGTCCAGTGCGAAGGCAGTAATTTCGTCGGGCGTGGGATTGTGGCCCACCAGATCGAGATACACGCGGCGCAGGAAAACTTCGTCGCTAGCCGGTGTAGCGGATTGCGTGGCCGGCAGCTCTTCGGCCAGGAGCGTGTCGACTTGCTTTGCCGCGGCAAGTGCCCGTTTCGTTTGAACTTCAGGTTCCGCGGCAATTGCCGCCGCGCCAACACACATTGCGGCGAACACAGCGCAGCAAATCATCAGAGGCCGGAGCATAGTTAAGCCGTCTCGCTTGCGGCGGGGCTGCGAAATCCATCTGACTATATGAACCCCGCAGCGGCCGGTGCGGTATCGCCGGGGGCCATGGAAAGTGTCTCATACCGGGCGAATTCCGCAATCCGACGGGCGTTCTGCGGATGCACTCAGGCATCGGATGTTGAGAATTTGCCACATGTGCCTCAGTTCGCAATTGCGGTGGCTAAAGCCGGCCATGAGCGCAAGTGATGATCTGGCAAGCGTGAGCAGCGGAACCCCGCGCTTCGCGACGGGGTATGGTTGTACAGGAGCTACGGGCACAAACGTTGCTCGAATTTAGGCCTGCCCATGTTAAAGGTTTCGGAAATCAATACTGTTGGCGAACTGGCCCACTTGCGGGCGGCGTGGAACGACTTGTTAAGTCAGACCGCCGAGGCCACGTTTTTTCAATCGTTCGATTGGCTCGAAACGTATTGGCAATTTTATGGGTCGAATCAGCGGCTGCGAGTATTGCTGGTCGAATCGGCCGGCCGACCGACCGGCATTTTGCCGCTGACTGTGGCCACGGAATCCAGCCGCGTCGGGCCGGTGCGCGTGTTGGGTTATCCGTTGGCGGGCTGGGGAAGCTTTTACGCGCCGATCGGCCCGCAGCCGCGCGAAACATTGCAAGCCGCACTGCGGCACATTCGCCGGACGCCGCACGATTGGGACCTGTTGGATTTGCGCTGGACAGACCCGGACCATGACTATGCCCCGGCAGCGATGCGGGACGCGGACTTCGATTACGAAACCCGAGTTTGGCACACGGCGGCTCAAGTACAGTTGGAAAACGGTTGGAATGCGTATTGGGCCAGCCGCACGTCTCGTTGGCGCAATAACGTGCGGCGTAGCGAGAAGAAACTAAACGAGGCGGGGACGGTTGAGCATGTGCGCTATCGGCCGCGCGGGGCAAAGTTGGGCGAAGCGAATCCGCGCTGGGATTTGTACGATGCCTGCGTGGAAATTGCAAGGCGAAGCTGGCAGGGTTTATCGACGACTGGCACCACGCTATCGCACCTGGCGGTGCGCGATTATTTGCGCGCTGCGCATGCCTCGGCCACGAAAGCGGGCGCCGTCGATTTGAATTTGCTCACGCTGGAGGGTCGGCCGGTGGCGTTTGCGTACAACTATCACTTCCGCGGTTGGGTGTACGGCGTGCGATCTGGCTTCGACGAAACGGCGGTGCAAGACGGGGCCGGAAGTGCGCTAACTTACAGGATGATCGAAGATAGTTGCCGCCGCGGCGATCGGCTAATCGATTTGGGGCCGGAGTATCTGGAGTGCAAGCGCTATTGGATCACGCGGTTGCGGCCGGCTTATCACTACACGCATTTCCGCCCACTGGGATGGCGGGCACAAGCAATCCGCTTGAAGCGCATGGTTTCGCGCTGGCTAGGCAAAGGGAAGCGCCAACCCGGGGGCAAAGAAAAATCGGCCTGAAATGGCCCGATTAATCGTCGTACGGCGCGCTACGACGGCCCCAGCGGCGATAGTACGGCATGCGAGATCCAGGGGGCGGCGGCATCGCGTTCTCGCGGAAAATATAGCCGCCCAGCAGCCGGTAGAAGAACAACAGCAGGAATGCTCCGCCGGTGCCGACCGCGAACCCGACGGGACTGATCGGCGAGATGCGTTTTCCTTCGTAGAAATACGAAAGCATTCCGCAGCCGATCACGGTGCCGCCGATGCCCATCATCAACGTGGCAACGGCGCCGCCGGGATCGCGCCCCGGCATAATCGCTTTGGCCAACAGTCCGACCAAAGTGCCGAAGCCAACCCACACCAACACATCGTTGGCCGCCGATTGCACGGCTTGAGAGAACTCGAGGTCGGCGATGTCAGCAAACGGCAGCATGCGATAGGCGGTCGGCAGTATGCGGAACGTTGGCCGGGGATCCCTCCGAGCGACTGACGTCTGAGCCAGGGCTGCGCCTTGCGGAGCGGCACCGACTCAGACGCCAGCGCGAAGGGGTCGTCCCCCCCGCCGCCGGTCGGATCGCCGGCGTGCGACAAACTTATGCGGCCCGAGGCGAAGCTGGTCGCACCGAGCCGTAGCCCGCGGCCTTTGGCCGCAAGCGGCAATGGTTTCCCGATGTATTTTCGGATCTGTCGATCCGCGTTAGTGCTGAAGCGGCGTACGTTCCGCTTCGGTATCGCGGTAGGCCTTTTGGGCCGCGGCTTCCTGGCTGAGTTTGAATTCCGGACCCGCCGGGTAGTACTGCACCTGCTGACTCAAGTAATACCCACTGGGAAGGTTCTGGCCGCCGTATTCACCGGTGCACCCGGTCAGTCCGAGGCAAACAGCCAGCCCAGCCCATCCCAGGGCCATCCACAGTCTGCTAGGTTGCGTCCCATGTGTCATCGGCCACCTCCATGTGGCAAGCGCACCGGATCACCCGGGGCGCTAAGGAAGCCAGCGGCGCAGAGCGCAGTGCTGGCGACCAAAATCGCTACAATCGTCAAAGTCGTTATCGGTTACCAATCGTGGGGGACTTGCGTCTGTCTTGGGGAAATTTGGAGAAAGGCAGCCGAGAGGCCGCCAACCGCTTCGCCGCTTTCCCGCGGCTGGCGGCAATGCATGCATAAGCAGGTCGCTCTGGGCGGCTGACGGGGGTATCATGAAGGTTTGAGGCTCCCCAAGCGTCCGGAACCGCGCAGGAGGCCCGCTGTCGATGAATCTATTGCAAAGTGCATGCGCGCTGCGGAGGCCGGCGGCTGAAGCTGCCTTCCGCCGGACTGGTTTCTTCCGCAGGGCAATCCGTGGCTGCCTGGCGCTGCTGATCGTTCTGGCGCCGGTTGCATTACGGGGCCAAGTGCAAGTGCCCATTCCCGTCAACGGCGCAGGTCAGATGACGGGCGTCGGTGCCACTCCTTTGATGTCGCGCAAAGCGCCCTCGGCCAGCTACTTCGCCACGTTTGCCGTGTTCAATGACGGCGATTACAAAAACGCCCTGGAAGGATTTCAGGCGTCGTTGCGCGGAGCGATCAAAACACTCAACGCCCGATGGCTCGATTCGATCTGTTACTACACGATGATAGGCGAAAGCTACTATCGGCTCGGGAAATATCCCGAAGCGATGGACAACTACAACGCAGCTTTGCGGCTGTACGTGCAGTATGCGGATTTCATGTTGCGAGTGCAGTGGCCTCCGTCGATTCAGTCGGCGGGTGCTTCCCGTGGCAGCGCCTGGGGGAAAAGTGCTCGCGGAGCGCAGTTAGGCAAATTTCCCGACACGATCGGAATGCTCGTGGGAACGTTCGCAGGCCGAACTAACCGCGAACGGAATCAGGCATGGTCAAATCTATCAACAGCCGGAACTCTTTCCGATCAACGTGCAAGAGATTCTTCGATGCACGTGCCTGGCGATGATGCGCCGGCAACAATTGCTGGGTCCATTGGTGACTTACGACCCGTTCAACGATGAACTGATCAGCGTAACCAGCCGTCGCCAGGGGCCGACGAATCATTGGACGGAGGCGTGGCTCGACGAATTGCAAGGCTTTGCCTACGCGGCCGGCGGCAAAACAGGCCAGGCGCTGGCGATGCTCAACCGGTCGCTATTAGTGCAGGGACAATTCGATCATCCGCTTTCGAGCCTCGCGCAATTGGAGTTGGGAAACTTGGCGCTGGCGGCGGGCGATCTGAAAACCGCGGCCACGCATTTCGAAGAGGCCAGCTACTCGGCCGTCGATTTTCCCGACGCCGACGTGTTGGAGGAAGCCTTCAGCGGCTGGTATCAAACGCAACTGCTCAGCGGCTCATCGGAGTCTTTCGAGCAAGTGCTCACGGCGGCCTCAGCCTGGGCTGGGCACGCAAAATTGCACGAGCTTCAGGCGTCGCTGGCCTTGTCGGTGGCCGAAAGCCTGGCAATGCGCGGTAAAACGCAGCCGGCGACCGCCGTGCTCGATGAATTGAAGCCGGTGCTGGCTCGGCGCACGATGGCGCAGTGCGGCATCGGTTCGCGATTTCAGTATCTGACCGCCATGACGCAGTATCAGCGCGGCCAGGTGTCCACCGGCGATTCATCGCTGACCTCCGCGCTGGCTTGGCAGAAGGACGGCTCGAAGTGGCTGTATCAGATTTCCGTGGCCGACCACTTGTGCAAAACGAATCCCGGAGGCCGGTTCCAGCCCCGCACGGCGATGACGCTGTACGAACTGTTGCTGCACGATCCGACGGCGGGCGATTGGTCGATGCGGCCGCTGGAATCGTTGGCCGTAATGTCTACCCCGCAGCCGACGGTCTACGAGCATTGGTTTGAATTTGCGGCGCAGCTTTCCGACGCCCACGCGGCGAAAGTGGCGCTGGACGTGGCCGATCTGGCGCGGCGGCAGCGGTTTTTGACCACGCAGCCGTTGGGCGGCCGCCTGTTGGCGTTCCGCTGGCTGTTGGAATCGCCCGACGATTCGCTCAGCAACGCGGCCAAAGTGCAGCGGCAGGAATTGCTCACGCGCTTTCCGAAATATGCGGAAACATCGCAGAAGGCGCACGAGCTTCGCGCCGACCTAACGCAGGCGGCCACCGCCGATAAGCCGGAAAACCAAAAAGACCTGGCGGCGAAGTACAGCGAACTGGCGTCGCTTTCGGCATCGCAAGAAGCGCTTTTGCACGAAATGGCCGTTAGTCGCGAGCCGGCCGAAATTTTGTTCCCGCCGATCCGCAAAGCAAAAGAGGTGCAGCAGAATCTGGCGCAGGGGCAACTGCTGTTGGCGTTTTATGCCACCAACCACGGCACCTACGCCTGGCTGTTTTCCAACGAGAAAAGTCAGCAGTGGAAAATCAACAATCCCGCGCAACTCGATCGCCGCATCAGTGCCTTGCTGTGCGCGGTAGGCAATGCCGATGCGTCGCGCGAATTGACTGAAGCGCAACTGGCCGATGTGAGCTGGAAGCAGGCCGCCAGCGACGTGTTGGAGGCTTTGCTGCAGGGATCGAAGATCACCTTCAGTGAAGATTCGGCGGAGGTGACCATCGTGCCGGATGGCATGCTGTGGTATTTGCCTTTCGAGTTGTTGCCGTTGGGGAGCGAGTCGAAGCAATTCAGGCCGCTGATCATGCGCAGCCAGGTGCGCTATGCGCCGACCGTGGGGCTGACCGAGCCCGCGCGGCAAGGGCGGAAATCCTCGGCGGAATATGGCATTGTGGCGGGAAAGCTGTATCCGACCGATACGCCCGACGTGAGCGCGGCGGCGGTAGAGGAAGTTCGCCGCGCCGCGCCGCATTTCATGGTCCTGAAAGCGCCGCTGCCGGCGGCTTCGCCGCTAGTGGGAACCACGATCGATGGTTTGATCGTGCTGGACGAGATCAGCGAGCCGCAGGGCCCCTACGATTGGTCTCCCATTCCATTGGATAAACCGCGAACCGCCGGGGCGCTGAGCGCCTGGCTAACGTTGCCTTGGAAGAATGTCGATCAATTCATCCTCCCTGGTTTTCACACCGCGGCGGAAAATGGCTTGAAATCGGCCGGCGCGACGCCCGGCAACGATTTATTCATGGCCACGATGGGGCTGTTGGCCAGCGGAGCGCGGACGGTGCTCATCAGCCGCTGGCGGACCGGCGGGCAAATGGCGATCGATTTGATTCGCGAATTCGTGCAGGAGCTGCCGTTTGTGACCGCCGCCGAAGCCTGGCAACGGGCAGTGCAAGTGGCCACGCAGATGCCTTTGGAAATGGAGCGCGAGCCGCGCGTGGTGAGCAAACGCAACATGGTCGCCGAGGGAGAGGCGCCCAAGGCCGATTACCCGTTCTTCTGGGCCGGCTACATGCTGATCGATACCGGCGCAACTCCGCGGCAAGCGGAAAAGACGAACGACAAGCCGATTCTGAAATTCGAAGGCCAGAAGGAACAGAAATAATGAACGATAAATGATCAACGCTAAATTACGGGTAGTGTTGGTCGTCCTTTGTCATTTAGCATTTAACGTTTATCGTTTTGTCGTGCCAGCGGAATCGTGCGGCCTTTAAGCAGTTTGTCCAAGTGCTCGCGCGCCAGGGCCGCCCATGGGCTTTCAGGCGCCAATCGCAAGAATTCCTGCCAATGCCTTGTGGCTTCGTCGGAGCGCTTCAGCTCGTCCAGCGTGCGGGCCAGATGGAAATGCGCGTTGGCGTAATCGGCGTGCAGAGTCAGCGCGCCCTCGAATGCCGCGACGGCCAGTTCGCGGTCGCCCAATTCCGCCAATACACAGCCGAGGTTGGCGCGGGCCTCGACGTAGTTTTCGTCCAGTTCGATGGCCGCGTAGTAGCGTTCTCTGGACGCGCTGATATCGCCCAGGCAGTAAAGCAACTCGGCCATGGCGAAACACACCGGCGCGGTGGGGCCGGCCGCGGCGGCATGAGCGCGATAGGCTTCAACGGCGGCAGCAAGATTCCCCGCATCTTCCAGATCGGCGGCCAGACGCAACATTTCCTCAGGCGCCAAAGGCGATGCAGCCGAGCGGAGTGAATCGGCCAGCGAAATAGTTTCGCGTGACGAGGGTGTGCCGTCCTGTTCGCCGGCCGGCTGTTCGACAGCGTCGAAATCGAAGAACAGTTGCCCGCCCGGCGCCACCAGGCCATCGCCTTGACGCAACAACAGCCGGCTGCCGCGCACAATCACGGCCAATTGTGCCAGGGGGCGTTCGATGCCGGGCACGTAGCGCCGCAATTCGGCCAGCTTGCGTTCGATGGCGGCGGGAGATGCGCCGGCGGCCAACAGTTCGGCCAAACGGCGCGCCGTGGCCACTTCCTGGAAATCGAAGTACGGCAAGCGGCGGACTTCGCGGGCTGGGTGAATCAGCCCGCGCCGATGCCATCGACGCACCACCGAAACCGGGATGTGCAGCAATTCAGCCAGCATGGCCGGCGTGTAAAGCCGCCGCACATAGTGTTCTTCATCGACCAGCCCCAGCCGCTGCCAAAATTGGCTTTCGCCGATTACATCGATATCTCCCGATTCGATGGCGGCTTGCGTGGCGGCATCGAACAGATCCCCCGAGCTGGCATCGGCCGGCAAAGGAAATTCTTCGCCCACAACGATGAGTTGCGGCAGGCAATTGCTGCTGTCAGCCCCGGCGAAATTGGTGACTTCCAGCGGCACACCCCCGGCGCGGCGAATGAGCTGTTGAGCATCGCGTTTTGGCATGCCCGCCAATCGTCCAACCAGCGCCACGCGCTGGCCGCTGAGGCGGACCGACGGCGAAGATTCAACCTCGGTGGACATGCTCACGCGCCTCCTGCGCGATGGGGGAATTTACTTGCCAAGTGGCAGTTTCGCGCACGGTGGCCGGGCTGTCAACGAGGTGGATCGCTGGAATGTGGAAAACGTGTCGAGAGGCGGCTCGATCACGTTTCGCTGACGATTTCGCGCGGAATGACCGGATGCGAGGCCAAAAACACGCTGCAGGGGGAATTGTGCAGCACGTGGTTCACCCATTGACCCTCGGGCGTTTCGGCAAAGGCGCGCGATTCCTCCGACCACGGCAACACGATTACGTTGTAGTTGCGTTCGCGGGCCAATTGCACCAATTCCGGCCCCGTGGGCTTAGTTTGCGGCAGCAACTTGGTTTGGCGGCCGAGCTGCTCGGCGCGGCTTTGGTCGTTCTTAAGCACGTCTTCCGGGACGTTCGTCGGCGGTCCCATCGGCGCGACGGCGATAATATCCAACTCTACTTCCGGTGCAATCATCGTCATCAGCCATTCGAACACGTCGCTCGAGGCCGATGTGCCGTCGTGCGCCAACAGCACACGGCGAACGCCAATGCCCGCGGCACGCAACTCTTCGACGCTGCGGGCCTCGCGCTGGGCCTCCTTGGGAATGCGGTTTCCCCCTTCCAGGTCGAAAGTGATGTCGCGATCGTTGCTAACCAGATGCACCGTCAGGCCCTTGGGTTGGCCGCGGTGCAGGTTGATCCAATACAGCGAGATTTGGTCGAGCTGTTCCTCGGCGGTGTATTTGTTCGACGCACCAAGCATGACCTCTTGCGCTCCAAGGTCCTTCGCCGTTTTCAAAACGGCATTGAGCGGATTGTTGGTAGGCACGATCAGCGGGATCACTTTTTTGCCCAATTTTTCGGCCCGATCGACCACCGCGGTCATCAGCCGGCGGTCGAAGGTATCCAAGCCGAGTTCGTCGCCGCCGGCGGTGCCGCCTGGGGGCTCCACCTTGGCGGTCATCACCACCACGTCGGTGATGTCAGGATCGGTGTCGGCCAGCGCCTTTTCCAGCATGAACAAGTTGTATGGCGAACGGATGGCCACCAGCTTGCGATAGGGCTTTTCCAATCCGAGCGATTCGGCGGTAATGGCTTGCACACTGGCGCGATTGAATTGCTCTTTGTGCTCGTGCTTTTCGCCGCGGCGCTGACGGCGATGGTACGCCTCGGTGGCGGTGAAAACCGCCAAGAACGACGCCGGAGAAACAAAGTCCGCTAACGGTGGCAATGGGCTTGGTTAGCAAGTTCGCCAACGGCCGACAGCAGCACCACCAGGAACATGACGGTCAATCCGATCGGAATTTGGATATCGCCCCAGCGGATATTGAACGGCACGGCGAATTCGCGCGGTTCGCGGTTTTTAAAGCGCAGCACCACCATCGACATGGTGTTGAACACAAAGCTCCACACCACGCCGAAGGCGTACGCTTCGCCCAGCAAAACAACGTCGCCGCGGCTGACGACGATCGTGAACAGTTGCAACACGGTGATTAGCAGCAGAACTCGCGAATTGGTGCCGTATCGCTTGTGTGGTTTCAGGAACCAATCGGGCAACACCCCGTCTTCAGCCACTCGGCTGAGCACGCCGCTGGAACCGACGATCGAGGTGTTCACCGCGCCGGAGAGAATCAGAAAGCCGACCACCACCACGAAGCCGTTGAGCAACAGCGTCAGCCAAACCGGGCCGACCATCTGCATCGCCAGGCCGCCGATCCAGTTGTCGTAGTATTCATTCAGCCGCTTGCCCTGGGGAATCAGCAGCACCGCCAGGAAATTGGCGCCACCGGTCAACAGCAGACTGTAGGCGAAGACGATGAAGCCCACTTTTTTGAAGTTTGGCAATTTCGGCGATTCCACTTCGCGGTACACCTGGGCCAGCGTTTCCTCACCGCTCATCGCCAGAATTGCGTGGCCAAAGGCGATCACGATGCCGATGGCGCCGATCAAGCTTAGCCAGTCGGTTTGGTTGCGCAGGGGCTGGGCGATGGCAGGATAGTTTCCGATAAACCCCAGCGGGTCTTCCTGCTGGC
Organism: Pirellulales bacterium; assembly: GCA_963773925.1. Lineage (GTDB taxonomy): Bacteria > Planctomycetota > Planctomycetia > Pirellulales > JADZDJ01 > CAVRAW01. The sequence goes on along the minus strand of CAVZDC010000001.1, from coordinate 26,473 downwards.
CGGTGATCGGATTGACCAGCGGAACGGGCCGGCCGTTTTCGTCGCGCACGACGTTGCCCTGGTTGTCGATGACCACTTTCTTGTGCAAGTCGGGTTGCCAGGAGGGCAAGGGATTGGCGGGGCCCTTGGTGGCCAGCGTGATGCCGCACCACACCATCATGACCAGCGCCATCACCGTGGTGGCGATCATGATCCGCAGCGCTTTGCCGCTGGATTCGTGAATTCCCAGCAAATTCTGGCGGAAGAAATACAGCGTCACCGCGCAGGCAATGGCCACCGAACCGGAGTTCTTGATTGCTTGCCGGGCCGATTCGTCGATGGGCAGATGGAACAATGCGCGTAATGGTTTCGAGGATCAGGCCCACGATGTATTGGCCGGCGGAAACGCCGCTGATGGGGCCGGTCAGCACGTAGTCGAACAGCAGCGCGGAAACGGCGGCCTTGGCGAAAAACCCGCCCAGGGCTTCTTTCACAATGCGGTACACCCCGCCGCGCACAAACAGCGTGCAGCTTTCGATGTACACGCTGCGCATCGCATAGCTGAACAAGAGCACCGCCAGAATGAACCAGGGGGCCGCCTGGCCGATGGAGCTTTCGACGATGGCGCCGATGTAGTACGCCGTGCTCGACATGTCGCACAGCACGATGGCCGCCGTGCGCCAGTACGAGATGAACGAGAACATCACGCTGCTGACGACCACCACTTGCGCAGCGCGGCCTAGATTGCGGGCGGACCGAGAAGAGCCACTCGAATCGAGCGACGATGGCATGAAAATTACCTGGGACCGGCGATCCCTAAATTACCTGGGGCGCTGTCGCCTGATTGATCGTTGCGCGGACGCTTTGCATCGTGGCGGAAGCTACAGTTGCCGCCCGTCGAAGGGCCAAAACCGTGCGTGGATGGCGCAACATACAGTCCGACGGAAAGTGCCCTTTCAATCGGGTTCGGGCCACACAGCTGAACTGCCGGCGAGGTTAGCTGACGGGCTGGGGCTTGAAAGTGCCCTGATCCGCCGTGCTCAGCACCGCGGATCTGCCCCAGCCGCCGTGGTTTTTCGCTGGCGGAATTCTTGGGTTCCCCGCTCCCGCACAAAGGATGCACGAGATTAGGCTGCACGCGGATACTATACGATGGCAACGTTGAGCTACAAGCGCTGCGGCGCGAACTTTAACTATGCCATCCACTTGCGGAAGTTTTTCCCACGAGCGCAGACCGTGCCTGCGGCAGCGATCGCCCGTGCCGTCTTACGAACCTTTTACGTTGTCGGCATCGTATCCGGTCCGGGAACCTGCTGACCTGGCTCCAGCGAAGGCTTCGACGGCTTCTCCGACGGAGACGTTTCGCTGCTGGGCTTCTGTTGGCCGGAAGCGTTCTGATCACCGGACGGCTTTTGCTCGCTCGTCGGCGGCGCCGGCTTGAGCACCGAAGGCTCCGCGGGTTCGGTGGGCTTCAACGACGAAGCGGGGCCGGGAGTTTTGTTCTCCTTCGACTCTGGCGCGAATGTCGATGGAGCCGAGGTCGCCGACGGTCGGATGTCGACGCAGAAGTCGACGGCGTCGAATAGTACGGCACGCTCGAAGTTGCCGGACGTGCTGATCGCGGCCGGCATCGCCAGCGGCGCACGGTGCACGGATCGACCGGCACCTTCATCACCACGGTGCGCGGCACACGGTACGTGTACGTCACCGGGATACGCTTTTGCACGCAGATCGGCTGGCGGACGGTTTGTTCTTCGGCCACCATCCGGCACACTTGCACCGGAACTTGCTCGACGTGCTCTTCGGCCACCATGCGGCAGGTTTGCACCGGCACTTTGCGCACCTGCTCTTCGGCCACCATGCGGCAGGTTTGCACCGGCACTTTGTTTTCCACGCGCTCGCAAACTTGTCGGCAGACGGTGACGGGCACCATCCGCACTTGTTCCTCCTGAACCATGCGGCAAGTGGTGATCGGCACTTTGCGAACCTGTTCTTCGGTGACCATGCGGCACACCTGCACCGGCACTTTTTGCACGACCACTTTTTGCACGTAGCAGGTTTGCGGCACTTGCTCGGCCACAATGTTCGGCCGGTACACGCGGTTAACCGTGACCGTCGGCGCGGCTTGCACTTGTTGATAGCCCGTGGTCGGGGCGATGTAGGTGCTCAAGCCTGTGCACGGATCGGTCGAGCAGCCGCCGGGCACGCAAACTTTTTGCGTATAAACCGGCCCGGGCGTCACGACTTGTTGATCCTGGTATCCGCCGTGATCGACGTAGTGAGTGACGTACGTGGTTTGCGGTTCGACCACGGTGCTGTATGATCGCGCTCGGCAGTTTCCATCACCGGGCGCTGCACCAGATATCGCTCTTCGCGCTCGGCGGTTTCATACACCGGGCGGGCGACCATGTAACGTTCTTCGCGCTGGCTGGTTTCCATCACGTCGCGCACGCGGTTGTAGCTGCAATCGACGATCTGCGTTTCATACACCGGCTTCATCACGGTGTAGTGCTCTTCGCGCTCGCTGGTTTCCGTAACCGGCTTCATCACGGTGTAGCGGCGCTTGCGCATTTCCGTTTCGTACACCGGGCGATTGACGGTGATTTTGTGCTCTTCGTACTGGGTTTCGGTTTCCAGCCGATACGCCGTGACCTGCTGCTGATCGTAAAACGTTTGATACATCATCCGATAAGCTTGCGGCGGGGCACAGCAACCTCCGCAAGCGACGACGCGCTCGGTGTGCATCGTCGATGCGCACACGAGTGCGGCAACACAAAGTAGCGACAGGCGAACGAACGTTTTCATGGCGGGTCTCACCAGTGTGTTAAAGCGCGATATTTTTTTGGCGATGCAGTGCGTGCTAAACGCTTCCGGCACAAGCAGTTTTCGTGCCTCGCGCACGCGCGCGCACTTACACACGAATGTGGCGGACAGTTGTGCGCCGTGCAAATTTCAAAAATCCAAGTCGTCTCCGAAGACCAAAGCCGATAACGACTTGGATAGCGGAAGAAATTTTTGAAGTTTTGCGCGGCCCGCGCCGAGCGAAAAATCGTGGTCCGTCGCGCAAGTTACGGCCGCTAGAACCGTTGCGATAGGAACTTTCGCTAATCGTCAAAGTTTACCAGCCACTAGTGAACAGATGATCAAATCGCTCGGCAAGCACATGAGTAACTGCGTAGGTGAGTAGGTAAGTTCGATGGATCAAGGCTGCGCAATATCTCTTGCTTACTCGCTTACTCAGCTACTCACCGCTGGCTTCTCACCGATTCACCCTTCTTCAACACTTGCGGATTTACGACGTTTTCCGGGCGGCCGCCTTGAAGAACCGTGGCCACTTGTGTGGCGGTGCGCGAGCGCAGATTTTCCAAAGATTCGACGGATACGAAAGCCACGTGCGGCGTGACGATCACGCGTGGATCGTTAAACGGCGGCTGCGATAAGTCGGGTGGTTCGGGATCTTGCACGTCGAGCCCTGCCCCGGCGAGTTTGTTGGACGCCAGCGCCGCGGCCAACGCCGCATGATCGATCGAGCCCGCCGCGCGCGGTGTTAATCAGAAAGGCCGTGGGCTTCATCCGCGCCAATTGCTCTGCGCCGATCAGATGCTGGGTTTCCGGCGTCAGCGGTACGTGCAAACTGATGTAATCGCTGCGGGAAAGAAGTTCGTCCAGTTCGCACCAGCCAACGCCGGCGGGCAGGTCGCCGGGGCTGCGACGAACGCGGTTGCAGGCCAGCACGTTTATTCCCAGCGGCGCGGCCATTTCGGCCAGCGTGCGGCCGATGTTGCCAAAGCCGATGATGCCGAGCGTTTGCCCCTTGATTCGCCGCAACGGCAGGCCGTCTTTCAGGTTGTAGCGGCCCGATTTTGTTTCGTGATGATAGAACGCCACCTTGCGGGCCAAGGCGAATATCAGCGCCAGGGCGTGCTCGGCCACTTCTTGCACGCAATAATCGGGCACGTTGGTGACCACGATGCCGCGGCGCGTGGCGGCGGCCACGTCGATGTTGTCCAAGCCCAATGCCCAGCCGGGCGATGATTTTGCACTTCGGCGCAGCGGCGATTACCGATTCGGGCACGTCGACCCAGTTGGTCATAATTGCCGCGCAATCGGCGGCCAGCAGGGCCAGCGAGGCTGGGTCGGTTTTTTCGGCCACGATCAGTTCGTCGCCGGCCTTCCGCAAAATGGCGCGTTCGATTTCCAGATCGGGCCAGGCGTAATCGGTAATTAAAACGCGATACTTCATCGACGCATCATAACCAGCGGCAAGTTTGTTCGCACCTACGCTGGCCAGTCGGCGCGACTTCGGTTAAGCTGATATCCTGTAGTTGGGGCTCATCTGATCACCCTGGCCGGAGGTTGCCATGACGGTTGAACTACAGACTCCGCAGCCAACGTACGCGGGAAAGGACTCGGCGTATGTCGGGCATTTTCGAAGTCCAGCATCCGCTCATTGCGCACCATTTGTCGGAGTTGCGCGATAAGCGTACCGAGCCGGCGGAATTTCGACGGCTGGTGCAAAGGCTCGCAGTGCTTTTAGCTTACGAGGCCACCAAAGATTTGGAGGTCGACTCGACGCGGGTGCAAACCCCGCTGACCACCGCCGCCGGAAGCAGGCTGCGGCAGCGCATCGGGTCTGGTTCCGATTCTGCGGGCCGGCCTGGGCATGATCGATCCGGTGCTGAATCTGATTCCCGGCTCCGAAGTTTGGCATTTGGGCGTATACCGAGACGAAGCCACCGCGACGCCGGTGGAATACTACAAGAAATTCCAGCAGACCAGCCCCGTGGACGTGGCGCTGGTGTTGGATCCGATGTTGGCCACCGGCGGTTCGGCCGTGGCAGCGTTGGCCACTCTGAAAGAATGGGGCGTGCCGCAAGTGAAGGTGCTGGCGGTGATCGCGGCGCGCGAAGGCATCGACGAAGTGTTCTCGCAGTTCCCCGACACGCAAATTTACGTGTGCGCGATCGATCCGGAGCTGAACGCCAAGAAGTACATCGTGCCTGGGCTGGGCGACGCGGGCGACCGGATCTTCAACACGCCGCCGTCGGAGTGAGCTGCAATCGACCCGATTGCACCGGCGGCCTCACAGCGTCAGTACGCCGGGCAGGCCTTTGATTCGTCGCCACGCGGAAAGCTGGCCCAGGTGCGACGCCGGATGCGTCGTCATCAGGTGCGACAAGAGTTCGCCCATCGTGTCGATCCGCGATTTCAGAAACGCGATCTTCACCGGATGCGGCTTTTCCATTTGTTGAGGATCCGCGTTGGGCGCCGCGGCGGAAATTCGTTCGTGGCCGGCCGCCAGCGCGTTCGATCAATTCCGCCTTGCTTGGATAGTCGGATCGATTTGTCGTGAGCGTCGAACCGGGGCCGAACATTTTGTGCCACGCTTCGGGGCAAGTCTTTTCCAGGCCCAACGTCATGGCAGCGTAGTCGGTGCAGATGGCCAGATGCCCGATAATCCACGCCGGGTGATTCATTCCCGGGGCGGGCTGCTCGGCCAGTTGCGCGTCGTCGATGTCGGCCGTCAGTTGCCGTGCATAGTACAGCACGAACGCGTACAGCTTGCACTCATGTTCGAACATGTGCGACTCCGTTCCGCAGGGCTACGTCAGGCGTGGGCCGGCGCGTGCATCCGCTGGTGCAGGTACTTTTCCAGCTTCACCAGGTCGGCGCTGAAGTTGCGGATGCCTTCGGACAGTTTTTCCGTGGCCATGCGATCTTCGTTGAGCATCCAGCGGAAGGTTTTTTCGTCGAGCGAGATTTTCTTCAGGTCGCTCTTCTTGGCGACTTCCGGATCGAGCTTGCGCACCAGTTTGCCGTCGCCGGTTCTTCAACTCTTCCAGCAAGTGCGGCGAGATCGTGAGCAGATCGCAGCCGGCCAGCTCGATAATTTCGCCGGTGTTGCGGAAGCTGGCGCCCATGATCTGCGTTTTGTAGCCGAACTTCTTGAAGTAGTTGTAAATGTGCGTGACCGATTGCACGCCGGGATCTTCGGGGGCGGGAATGGAATCGACGCCGCGGGATTTTTTGTACCAATCCAAAATGCGGCCCACGAACGGCGAGATCAGCGTCACGCCGGCCTCGGCACAGGCCACGGCCTGCGGGAAGCTGAACAATAGCGTGAGGTTGCAGTGGATGCCTTCCTTTTCCAGCTTCTCCGCGGCGCGGATGCCTTCCCACGTGGAGGCGATCTTGATGAGAATCCGCTTCGCGGCTCGATGCCGGCTTGCTCGTACAGCTTGATCAGGCCACGGGCACGGGCCATGGTGGCTTCGCCGTCGAACGACAGCCGGGCATCGACTTCGGTGGACACGCGGCCGGGAACGATTTTGAGAATTTCCTGGCCGAAATCGACGAACAGCCGATCAATCAGCGCGGCGGTTTGTTGTTCTTTGGTGCCTTTCACCGGCTGGCGTGGCTTCAATCGCCTCGTCGATCAGGTTCTGGTACTGCCGGCATCTGGGCCGCTTGATAAATTAGCGACGGATTGGTGGTCGAATCTTGCGGCTTGTATTGAGCAAGCGTTTCGAAGTCGCCGGTATCGGCGACCACGGTGGTCATGGTTTTGAGTTGATCGAGAAGATTCATGTTAATGCCTAAATGTCTGAATGGTTATGCCACGGTGATGCTGTCGTCCAAGTACACATCTTGAATGGCGTGCAACAGCGTCACGCCTTCGTTCATTGGTTTTTGGAATGCTTTGCGGCCGGAAATCAGGCCGAAGCCGCCGGCGCGTTTGTTGATGACGGCGGTCTTCACCGCCTCGGCCAGATCGCTGGCGCCTTTGCTTTCGCCGCCGGAATTGATCAACGGCGAGCGGCCCATGAAGCAATTGGCCACCTGGTAGCGAGTCATTTCGATCGGATGGTTGTTCGGCGTCAGCTCGCTGTAGACGCGCGGATCGGTCTTGCCGAACTTCAGCGCGGTGAAGCCGCCGTTGACGGTCGGCAGTTTTTGCTTGATGATGTCGGCCTGAATCGTCACGCCCAGGTGGTTCGCCTGGCCGGTCAGATCGGCGGCGGTGTGATAATCCACTCCGTCGTGCTTGAAAGCGGCGTTGCGCAAGTAGCACCACAGCACCGTGACCATGCCCAGATTCATGGGCATGCTCGAACATCCTGCTCACTTCCTGAATTTGGCGATGGCTTTCCTCGCTGCCGAAATAAATCGTGGCGCCGACGGCCACCGCCCCCATTTCAAACGCCTGCTTCACGTGGCCGAAGATGATCTGGTCGTACGTGTTCGGATAGCTGAGGAATTCGTTGTGATTCAGCTTCACCAGGAAAGGAATTTTGTGAGCATACTTTGCGGCTCACTGCGCCGAGCACGCCCAACGTGCTGGCCACGGCATTGCAGCCCCCTTCAATCGCCAGTTCCACGATGGCCGAGGGATCGAAGTATTCGGGATTCGGGGCGAAGCTGGCGCCGGCGGAATGTTCGATGCCTTGATCGACCGGCAAAATCGATGCGTAGCCTGTGCCGGCCAGCCGCCCGGTATCCAGAATCAATTGAAAGTTCCGCTGCACGGCGGCGGAGCGATCGGATTGCGAAACCACCCGATCGATGAAATCGGGCCCTGGCAGATGCAGGCTGCTGGCGGCGAAAGCCGCGGCACTTGTAGCTCAATAGTGCGTCGGCTTCTTTGCCGAGTAATTCGACGGTTCGGCTTTGAATAGTGGCCATGAAAAGCCTCGGGGTTAGCGAACTTCCTCGGTCACGAGAGAGGCAAATTAGGGCCGATGTATTCTACCGAATCGCGGGCCAAGCGACACCCGGGGAGGTCGAGTCGGAACGGAAACAATCGGCGTTGGGCGAGCTAGGAAAGTTTAGCTTGTGCTACGCCCGAACTTCGAAGGCTCGGCGATAGAAGAGCCGGTAGCTGCGATCTCAGTCGATCATTTGAACGGATTTTCGTCGGCAGCAGGCTGAGTCGGCTTGGGTTTTGAATCTGCGGCGGGCTTTTCCGCCGGACCGGAACTGGGCGGGGTTACGTATAGTCCGGAAATCTTGTCGGACGCGTCGAGGGTGATTTTGAAATCCCACGCTCCGCGCTCGGCCTTTACTCGCACGATGGCGGTGGGGCCGGTGACTTGAGGGACGCCAGCGTCTTTCAACTTGCCGCTGGCGGCCACAAGTCCCTGGAAAAAGGGAGTGGCCTTGTCGGGCGGCAAGGCCTGCTGCATCTGAGCGTCGAGGCTTGCCTGGATGGCCGCCGAATTGGAAGTATTGATCGCCTGAATGAGTTTGTTGGCCACCTTGGTGAATCGCTGGGCGGAAGCGGGCGCGGGCGCTTCAGCAGCGGCCGGCGCGGTCTTGGATTTCGTTGCCGCTTCGCCGAAAGGATTGGTATCGGCCGGAGCAGGTTTGTGCGATTCAGCAGGTTTTGCGTCGGGAGCTTTTGCCGGCGCTGCGCCGAATGGGTCTTGGCTTTTCGGAGCTTCTGCAGGCTCAGGCATGGCGGCAGGCTGTACCGCCGATTCTACCGGCTTGGGTTCGGCAAATGGATCGTTGGCACTGCCGGCGACCGGCGCATTTGGTTCGGCGCCTTCGGAGGGCATTTCGGTGGGCTGCACTTTGCGCAGCACGGTCTTTTCCGCTTCGATCCGCTGCTCATACCGAGCCTGTCGGGCCGCCTCTTGCCGCTGATGGGCGGTTACACGGGCGGCTTCGCGATAGCGTTCCAGCATGTCGCGGTCGGGGCCCTGTACCCGGGCCAGCGAGGTGCTGACGGGAAACACGTCGTTGCTGTCGCCGGTTTCCAATTCGGCCCCTTTTTGGAAATCGTCGGCTGCATCCTGCTGCCGACCCATCCTGAGTTCGGTCAGGCCGCGGAAATAATAAGCGCGGGGATCGATTGTGCCGCCCTGGATGGCGGCGGTTAGTTGACGGTACGCGGAGTTGTAGTCGCCGTTGTTGTAGGCGTGAACGCCGCTGCCATAGAGTTGGGCCAGTAACAAGTCGTCAGCCCGGCTAGCTGGCGGCGCTGCAGACGACCACGACTGCGATAAAAAAGGCAGCCATCCTGCACATCACGAACTGCTCCTGGTAGCCCTTGTGGCGCAAAATGCCCCTCTTGCGCCCCATCTTTGGCATACTAACCGGAGGCGCAGGCCAGTTCAAGCAAAGTGGCGAAATGCCCGAGAAATATCGAGTATTTTCAGATCGGCGGAGGGGTCGTAACGGCCCAAAGCGCATGAAAAAAGGCCCGAACTCCAGCGGCCCGCCCGCACCCGATTTGATTCCGCCGCCGCCGACCCCAGTGGTTTGCGAGGGAAGCGCCGCCTCGTGGCGACAAACGGAAAAGGTGCACGCGCCAGCCGTCGAGTTTGTAGGCCTTAAAGTTGCGTTCCGCCGACCGAGTCATCCTGTGCGGCCTGCAGATTCAACCGCGGGAAAGCCGAACGTCCTGTTCAGCGTCCGCTATTTATTCATCGCAATCCGCAGGCGCGAGTTTGAACGCGAAAGTCGATGCCGCCGGATTTTCTTGCGGCGCCTGCGTGCGCGGTGACGGGTTTAGCGGCCGTGCCGGATATGCAGGCGATGCTTCGTACGATTCGGCTAGTGCGTTTGAACCGGCGTTTCTCCTTCTGCCACGAAGCGGTAGCCCGCTCCGCGGACGCTTAGGAAGTGTCTGGGCTGCGAGGGGTCGGGCTCGAAGTACTTGCGGAGGTTGACGATGAAGTTGTCGACCGTGCGCGTGGAAGGGATGCGGTTCATGCCCCAGACATTTTCCAAGAGTTCGGCCCGCGTGACGACCGAACCTTCATGCTCGATGAAATACTGCAGGAGCTTCATTTCCAGGGCGGTAAGCCGCACGCTGCGGCTGTCGACGTTCACCTGGTAGGTGTCGAAATTCACTTCCACGCGGCCGCCGGCAAACCGATAGGTTTCGCCTGCATTGTGGGTCGATTGTTCATCGGCGGCGGTTGCCGCCGCGGGCCGGCGTGCCTGCCGCGACAACAAGTTGCGCACAATGCTTAGCAGCTCTTCCAATTCGAACGGTTTTTGCAAGTAAATATCGGTTCCCACATCGAACCCGCGGATGCGGTCTTCGGTGAGCGTGCGCGCGGTCAACATCAGCACAGGCACATCTCCTCCTTGCTCGCGGATTGCTTCGCACACGTCATAACCGCTCATGCCGGGGAGCATCAGATCGAGGATGATCAGATCGACCGCGTCAGGGTTTTCGTTATAGAAGCTCAGCGCTTGCGGGCCATCACCGACCACGGTGACCAGGATATCCTTCGGCCTCGAGATTGTATTTGATCCCGATGGCCAGATGCTCTTCATCTTCGACGATGAGAATATGCTTCATGACGATGAGCTCGCGGACGTCGCCGCGGGGAGATCGACTTCGAAGATGGTGCCGTGGCCGGTGGGGCGGTTGCGGACTTGCACTTTTCCGCCGAGCCGCCGCACCAGCGTGCGCACCAGATACAGGCCCAATCCAGTGCCGGCGGTTTTCCGTTCCAGTTCGCTGCCTAAGCGCACGAAACGGCCAAAGATTTTGCGGCGGAGCTTAGGCGGAACGCCGGGGCCGTTGTCGCCGATGTGGGCGATCACGCGGCCATTGCCGTTGGAGCCGGCGTCGACTTCTACGTGCGGATGATCGCCGGAATATTTGATGGCGTTATCCAGCAAGTTACGAAAGACGATTTCCAGGTCGGCTACGCGGGCCCGCACGTGAGCCGGCTGCAAGCGCAGTTCGACCGTGTTTTCAGGCAGGCCGTAGCGCTGGCAAATCAGGCGGGCGCAGCGGGTCAATCAATTCATCGATTGCTACATCTTCTTCGCCGTCGATCAGTTCAGAATGCTCCAGCCGCGCGGCGTCGAGCAAATGGTCGATTAATTCATCCAGCCGCCGCACATCTGCGAGCATGAAGCGTTGGAAATCGGCCTGCTGTTCGGCCGTCACCTGGTGGCGCGTGAGTGTTTGCAGGTAAAGCTTGAGCGAGGCGATGGGGCTTTTCAGTTCGTGCGTCACGGCATCGATAAAGTTCGATTGCCGCTGGTTGAGCCGAATGGCTTTAACGGACAGCGCCAAGTAAAACACGACGCCCACCAATACCAGCACAAACAGCGTTGAGCCGACGGCCAAAAGCGTCCAATAGACGCCGGAATGCTCCGACCCCAGGGCCGCCGAAGCGCTCACAATCACCCAGCCGACGGTGAGCGCCACCAGCAGCACGATCAGCACTATGCCCAGCAAAACTGGGAAGCGAATGGAACGTCGAGGATTCATGGCCGAATCGAAATCCAGAGGTCAGGCGGACTCAAGTCCAGCATCTGCGGCCATTGTACCGCGCGTGCGGCAGTTGCGCTACATTCAGCCGCTGCGACAAACTGCCTCAGAAACAAACCGGGCCGCGGCAAGGTTGGCCCTGGCCGCGGCCCGAGTGAAAATCAAACCTCTTATCCGATTGCGACGGTGGAGTCGCTTCGAGAACAGCGCGGATCGGGCCGTGCTAAGCACTGGCTCCGTGATTGATCCGGGCTAACGAACTAAATGGGTCCTCCGACGGAATAGCGGAAAGAGGCTTGTACGGTTACGGCAAAAGTTGCCCGAAGGCTTAAAGATCAAATCGTCGAATTCATCGCGGTCCAAGTTTCATCGGCAAGCCGCAATCTTCGCTTCAGGCAAAGATCGCGGTGGCCAGAAGATGCTAACAGCATGTTCGGCCGATGCAAGCCCGATCGATTACATTCAAATCATCGGCGCTCTCTATTTTAACTTGTGGGGTGGCTTAGGCGAGTAAAAAGGCCGACTTGTAAATCGATTTTGGTGGATTATTTCCAGGCACACAATTTGCTAAGCGCAACCGGGAATTCGCTCTTGCCCGCAGTGCGGTTTTTGGCTACAAGTGCCGCCTCTTCTTGTCGGTCTTCCAATCTCTTATCTCGGCGAGGCGAGCCGTGCTTTCCAAGAAGCTGCGCGGTTTGATTGTGGTTTTAACTTTGAGCGTGCTGGCGATCGGCTTGGCACCTGCCCAGGAGATGACTTCCGGCGGCGCCACGGTTCCGACGCTGAAGCAACAATTGCAATTCGGCCTGTTGGCCCGCACTCCGCATGAGAGAGAATTCATCGACGAAGTGGTGGAGATAGGTCGACAACGGCGACCTACCCCGAAGCCTGGTAAACAGCACTTTTTTATGGGCCCGCCGCAAACAGCCCTATCCCTATGCCATACTTTGAGCAGGCACTGCGCGTGCGTGCCAAACTTGCGGGCATAGATCTTTAATTGGGCTTCGGCGACGGCAAGAGATGCCTTCGCCGCGAATTGTGACCATGTTGCAACAAGCGGCCGATATGCGCCGGCGGTACGGAACCGGAGCGATGCTTCGTACGATCGCATCGTGCGCCGCGAAGAAGCTGTTGCGGCTTGAGGTGAGCGAAATGGTATGGCTGGATGCCGAGAATCTGCCGGCATTCGTCGAGGCTGATCCCGAATTCACGTTCCGGTTTTTGACCGTCGAGGAAGTGGCCGACCTTGCGGATGATTCCGCCTACGAACTCGCTGGCGGAGTTTGTTGCCCGGGCGGCGGAAGGATATCGACTTGTGCTTTGCCGCACTTGCGCACGACGGAACGGTCGCGCACTATGGCTGGTATGCGCTGGACTCGATCGAAGGGGCACACCACCTGGGCATGCCGATGTCGTTTCCGGAGGATGTGGCGTACATGTACAACGCGTTTACTCATCCCGATTATCGCGGCCGCCGGCTGCACGGAACCGCCATGGCGTTAGCGCTGCGGAGCCTGCGATCCCACGGCGTTAGCAAGCTGCTTTCGACGATTGAGTGGACCAATGTTGCCTCGCTGCGAAGCTTCAAGCGGCTGGGGTTTATACGACTGGGTCGGCAATGGACGCTTGGGACGCGGCAAACGGCGACTGAGCGTGAATCCCAAGGCGGCACGACTGCGCGGCGTTCGGTTTGGCCGTCAGGCGCAAGTCACGCGGCGATCGGGTGTGGAAAAGAATGCCGCTGCCGCGCTCGTGTGAGAGATTAATATCGCAGGCCGTTTTTGCGAACGTGAATGTACGGTTCGCCACCGTGGGCCATGTGCCCCAGCGTCACTTCGGCCAGAAAAACGCGGTGATCGGCGGAATCGACGTGCCCCTTTGGGCGGCACTCCAAGTAGCCCAGCGCCTCGGCCAGCGCCGGCATTCCGTCGGCAGTGCGGACGACTTTCAACCCGGCCAGCGCTTCTTCCCGCGCTGAAATCCGCGGCCGAAATGGCTGATGAGCGACTTGTGGTTTTCTGCCAGCAGGTTCAGCACAAACGGCGCGCCTTCGGCGATCCAATCGGCCACGTGGCGGCCGTGCTTGATGGCCACGGTGATCATCGGCGGCTCGAAGCCGGCTTGCATCACCCAACTAGTGAGCATGCCTGTTTCTTCGCCGTTGTGCCGCACCGTGAGCACGAACAGTCCACTGGGCACTTGGCCCAAGACGGCAGGCCAGTTGCGATTGGCTCATGCGGTTTCCGTTCCTGGAATGGTTTTCAATCGGTGGCCGAGCAGATCGTTCGACACTGGCGACTTTGCTATTCAGCCGCCCGCTGTGGCCGCGCCGCAGGTCGAGCTTTGCCGAACAAGTGACGCGGTTGTGATCCGCAGCGACCGCTTCGACGCAGCGGCGCAGCACCTCGAGCACTTGATCCAGTTCACCTTCCACCAGCGTGCCCATGGCGTGCAGTTGATAGTCGAGCGCCCGATTGCTCGACGATTTGCAAACAGCGTGCGACCGCCGGGCTAACACTTTCGCCGGCGCCAAGGGCGACACGCTGAATTCGAGCAGGACCATGGCAGGCCACCTGTGGCATGCTAGCAACGCAAGGGGATTGTATGCACTGTATGCAAGCGATGTAAATGGTTCGAGCCGACTCTCTTACAACGCGGCAAATCGATCTGTTTTGCCAACGGGCTGCGCTGTACACTTCCGCCGCTTTTCATAGGCCATTCCGGCCAGTCCGATGGGCAGGCTCGCGCTGCGCGAGAGCCTGCCGCCGATGGTTATCACATCTTAGGAAGCGTCAGTGCGATCGATCTTCGTCGCTACAGTACTGATTGCGCATTTTTTGTGCGCTCTGGCCCGCGGCCAGGGTTACGGTGGCGATGCGCCAAACACTTTTGCCGGCGCCGCGTACACGGGTACCGGCGTAATTGCCACGCCGCCGCCGCGCACAGCGTACGATGACCGCCGGCAATCAGTGTACATCTTGGACTCCGCGACCGCCGGACAGCTGCAAACCGCGCGGCAGCCGGTGTATCAGCCCGGGCAGCAGTTCCAACTTTACGATGCCCCTCGGCCGCTGGGCGCTGCGCCGGTTTCGTACAGCACGATCGAATCGCCGGCCCTGGCGCCGGGCACCATTGTGCCCGACTTCGTCGATTACTCCCAGGAGCCTTGGCATTGGCAATTGATGCCACCGGGCTTGATCTGGCATTCGTACCTGGCTGGGCCGAAAGAACCAAGGATCGGCGGCGAAGTCGTTGATTCCCTCGGCTCCGATACAAAATTGGACGGGACTGTGGGGGGCCGCGTGAGCCTGTTGCGCTATGGCAATAGCGCCAGTTTTCGTCCGCAAGGGTTTGAATTGGACGCCGAAGGTGCGGCCTTCATTCGCCAAGATCTGACGCAAGACAGCGACGTGGACGGCTACGACTTTCGCATCGGCTTTCCGCTGACGTACGGCTGGGATCGCTGGTTGTTTAAACTGTCGTGGTATCACACCAGCTCACACCTGGGTGATGAGTTCATGCTCAGGCATCCCGGCTTCCCCCGCATTAATTACAGCCGCAACGCAATCGTGTGGGGTATCTCGTACTATCTCAATGACGACATTCGTTTATATGGCGAAGTGGATTACGGCTACTTCACTGAAGGCGGCAATCAACCCTGGGCGTTCCAATTCGGTTGGGAATACAGTCCGGTGGTGCGCGGCTGGTGCGGCGCACCGTTTGCTGCCATGAATGTGTACATGCGGCAGGAGAACGATTTTGGCGGACCGTTCACGGTCGAAGCCGGTTGGCAATGGCGGCCGGAACGAGGCGGACAGCTCATTCGCACCGGATTTTTCTATCAGGACGGGCCCAGTTATCTGGATCAATTCTTCAGGGATAGCGAGCAGTTGATCGGCTACGGCCTGTGGTACGATTATTGAAATGCAGCAGGTGGAATGATCGAAGATTCGTCGAGTGATTCTGCTAAGCCGCTAGCGGTTTAGGGGAGATTATGAGAAATTCGACATCCTCCAATCGCTCACCGCATCTTGTTCGGCTGTCCTCTCATGCTCCGCGACTATCGGGTTTTTCTCAGGCAGTTTTTCGAGCACTACCACACCACGGGTTCGGTGCTGCCTAGCAGCGGATCGTTGGCCAAGGCGCTATGCCGTTATGTAAGCGACCGCGGATGCGCTTCCAACGGCCGTGGGCCGGCCAACCCGCGGGAAGTGCTGGAAGTTGGCCCCGGCACCGGAGCGGTCACCAAACGGTTGGTGCGGGGACTGCGCGGCGAAGATCGTTTGACGCTGGTGGAGCTGAACGTCGACTTCGTGCAACACTTGTGCGAGCGCTTCGATCACGAGCCCGCGTTTCAAGAGGCGGCCGGCCGCACGCAAATCATTCATGGGCGATTGGAGGACCTGCCGCAGGAGCCGCGCTACGATCTGATCATCTCCGGCCTGCCGCTGAACAATTTCACAGTTGGCGAAGTGGAACAGATTCTGGATCAATTCCAGCGCTTGCTAAAGCCCGCCGGCACGCTGTCGTTTTTTGAATATATCGCCATCCGGCGCGTGAAGGCGCTGGTTAGCGGCGGTCAGGGGCGGGCGCGGTTGCGCGGCATTGGGCAGGCGCTACGCCGCGTGCTGAAAGAGCAAGAGATCAAGCGCGACTGGGTGTGGCCGAACGTGCCCCCGGCCTGGGTGCATCACGTGCGGTTTACGCAAACGCCACCTGCGTGAAGCTCACTCACCCAGCGTGAATTCCTTCAGCCGGGTAAGGAACGTCGGCGGCTTCAGGCCGTCGGCGCCGTGGCGACGCATGTTTCGCGGGCTGGCCGGCCAACCGGGGCTGTGCATCAGCGCCAGAGAGCGCTTCAACTGGCCCAGTTGCTGGCGATGCACCATCAGCAAATTAGAACGGGGCGCGCTGGCGTGGATTCCCAGCGCCGATGAATATTTCGCGGCGCGCGATTGGGGATCGTCGTGCGGCTTGTGGTCGGGGAAGGTGTGCAGATCGATGCGCCACGACTTGCCGGCTTGAACCGCCCGCGCCTTGGCAATTGCGGCCGCTGCCACGCCTTGGCGCAGCCGCCAGAGGCCTACCAGATCGTCGGTTTCCAGCGGCCCGCCGCCATGGATCATGATGAATTCGCCGCGCGCCACCGCCGCTTGGCGCGTAACGGCCGTGGCCCAGCCCTGTGCGTTCGCGTGCCGCGTGACATGGATTTGCGGGTACGCGCGCGCCAGCTCGTAGGCAACTCTCGCAAGTGGCGTCGGTCGAACCGTCGTCGACGATCAGCACCTCAAACTGCTGCGTCAGCTCCGGCAAAACGTCGATCAGTTTGTGAACGGTCGGCTGCAGCGTCGTTTGGACGTTGCGCACAGGCAGTAGTACGCTGAGCGGAAGATTCACGAGATCGGGTTCGCGTAATTTCAGACGGGGAGCGGGGAGACGGAGGCGCTGGTAAACATCGGTCAGCGTTAGGCAAGACTGAAGTTCCTTGAGCAGTAAAGCAGTTACGCGCGACGTGCCGGTGGGCGCGATCGTTCGAACGGCGCCAACAGAATCGCTTGTTTCGGCAACCCGGCGGGGCGTATACTTCAGAACGGTTCGATTTCTGCCAGGTAAGTTGCCACCCAAAGACAATGACGGCATAGAGGGAGGCTGGCACGATGCATTTCGGATATCAGCGGTGGTGGTTGCTTGCCTGTTGCTTGCTGTTTCCGCTGGCCGCGCTGGCCGCGGAGCCGGCGGCCGCCCCGCACAGCAAAGCTCCAGCGCCGGCGACCGCCCCGACAACGGGCGATCGCTCGGAAGAAACTTCGCCGCTCGCCACTCCGTCGGATAAAGCAAACGCCTCGCCGCAACACGACGATCCCAAGGCCGACGAGGAATACTACGACCTCTACAAGTCCTTGGCGGACACGATCGATCAGGTCGAACGCAACTATGTCAAACCGGTCGACCGCCGCGAATTGATGGAAGCGGCCATCAAGGGCATCGTCAGCAAGCTCGATCCGTATTCCGCGTACATCGGCCCCGAGGAATACAGCAACTTTCGCGACACCGTGGAAAGCCAGTTCGGCGGCATCGGCATTCAGGTGACGATCGAAGAAGGGCAACTGAAAGTGATCAGCCCGCTGGTGGGAACGCCGGCGTATCGGGCCGGCGTGGAAGCGGGAGACAAAATCCTCAAGATCGACGCAGAGCCGACGGACAACATCACGCTCGACGAGGCCACGCGGCGGCTGAAAGGGGATGTGGGCACCAGCGTTTCCCTCACGGTGCAGCACGCCGATAGCGGCAAAACGGAAACGTTCACGATCACGCGCGAGCTGATTCACGTCGGAACCGTGTTGGGTAATTCGCGCAAGCCCGACGGCTCTTGGGATTTCATGCTCGATCCGCAAAGCCGCATCGGCTACATCCGCATCACCAGCTTCAGCCGCGAGACGGCCGACGATTTGCGAAAAGCTCTGAAGGATTTGAAGCGCCAAAAAGTGCGCGGCGCTGGTGCTCGATTTGCGATTCAATCCGGGGGGCCTGCTCAGTTCGGCGGTCGAGGTTTCGAACTTGTTCATCAGCGAAGGGCGGATCGTCAGCACCAAGGGGCGCAACACGCCGGAACGCGTTTGGGACGCGGTAAAGGGGGACTCGTTTGAAGGCTTTCCCATGGTCGTGTTGGTGAACCACTACAGCGCCAGCGCCAGCGAAATTGTGGCGGCCTGCCTGCAGGATCAACGGGCGGGCGGTCGTGGCCGGCGATCGCACCTGGGGCAAAGGGAGCGTGCAAAACGTGGTGGAGCTTGAATCGGGCCACAGCGCGCTGAAGCTCACCACCTCCAGCTACACGCGGCCCAACGGGCACAAAATCCATCGCTTTCCCGACGACAAGGAAACCGACGAATGGGGCGTGAAACCCGACAACGGGTCTGGAAATGAAGCTCTCCAATCTGGAAATGGCGGAATTGCTCGCTTACCGCCGCGCGACACGACGTAGTCGAAGGCGATCATCGCGAAGGATAAGCAGCAATCCCCTGTGGCCAGGGCCGATTCGAAAACCGAGGCGTCGAAAGCCAGTGATCTGAAATCTGGCCGGCTGAAGATGGACCAGGCCAAAACCGCGGGATCCAAAGCAAGCAACGTGCCCCAGCGGAAGCCTGAGGTCAGCGAGGACGAGCCCAAATTCGTCGATCGCCAATTGCAAAAGACGGTTGAATATCTGACCACCGAGCTGGCCCGTGCGCAATGAAACTCGTGACAGGGTGAAACTTCTGGCACTGGAAACGACGTGCGACGAAACGGCGGCGGCGGTTGTGGTCGCGGAGCCGCTGTCGGTGTTGTCGTCGGTGGTCGCTTCGCAAGACGATCTGCATCAAACGTATGGCGGCGTGGTTCCGGAAATCGCCTCGCGCGCCACGTCGAGCGGATCCTGCCCGTGGTGGACGAGGCTTTGCGCCGAGCCGGCGTGAAGTTGGACGACCTGGATGCCATTGCCGTGGCACATACTCCTGGCCTGGCCGGTTCGCTGTTGGTGGGCTTGGCGGCCGCCAAATCGCTCTGCGTTGCCACTGGCAAGCCGTTGGTGGCGGTCGATCATCTGCAAGCGCACATCTACGCTTGCAAAGTGGCGGGAGCGGCGGACCTGTTTCCCTGCGTGGGGCTAGTGATCAGCGGCGGGCATTCCAGCTTGTATCGCTGTGCCAGCGCGCTTGATTTCACACACCTTGGCGGCACGATCGACGATGCCGCCGGCGAAGCGTTCGACAAGGTCGCCAGCCTGTTGGGACTCCCGTACCCCGGCGGGCCGGCGATCGAACAGGCGGCCGCAGGAGGAAACCCGCAGGCCTATGCTTTTCCGCGGGCATTTTGGCACGACACCGGCCGGTTGGCCTTCAGCTTTAGCGGACTGAAGACGGCGGTGCGGTACCAAATTGCCCCGCCGGGCGAAACGCCGCGTGCGGAAACACTGTCGCCGCAAAAGATCGCGGACCTAGCCGCCAGTTTTCAGGCGGCGGTGATCGATTGCTTGATCGACAAATCGCTATTGGCGTTGCAAAGAACCGGCCTGAAAACTTTGGCCGTGGGGGGCGGCGTGGCTGCGAATCAGCTCCTGCGTCGTCGCCTGGAGGCGGATTGCCGCGAGCGAGGCATCAAACTGCACATTGCTCCGCGGAACCTATGCACCGACAACGCGGTCATGGGCGCAATTGCGCTGGAGCGGCTGAAAGCCGGCCTTACCGAGCCGCTCACGCTCGACATTCAGCCCGGCCTGGTGCGCTGAGCGGCGCCGCGCCTCGATGCCGCGCATTCTTTTAGAGGCCCGACGTACTGCCACTGCCGGACGAGCCGGAACCGGTGACCGTATTAAACGTGTCGACTTGCGGAATGGTAGTGAACTGCGGTTGTACGTTAATGCGCACATAGCGGCGATCAGCCGAAACCACCGCGAACGCCTGCAATTGCGTGCCTTCCGGCAAAACGGTTGGCTTCACGGTGAATCCGACCGCGCCCCGCAGAACGAACGGGAAAAACGGATTGGTGCTGCCGGCGCCCAAGCCGGAGGACGTGATGTCGGTGGTCGAGGCCGATGAGGCTGCGTTCAAGGCGTTCATTTGCTGCGCCAGGACCGCGCTGTTGATGGTGGTTTGATCGGCCACGGCTTGCGCCAATTGTGCTTGTTGCAGCGGTTCGGTGCGGCGGCCATCGGCCACGTCGAACTTCACCACTGCATCGCGCTCGCCCAGCGGAATTTGCTGCCGGATATGGGTCATATGGGGCGTGCCGTAATGGGTGTAGATGTCGACGGTCACTTTGCCGGTCGCCACTTGGCCCCAGATGCGCCGCAGCCGCAGTTTGTAATGGCCGCTAAAGCCCTGCGGCAGCACGTAGCTTTCGGAAGATCCTTCGGTGCTTGAAGCATTGGATTTGGCGTAGGCGTCGCCCAGCAGCACGCCGCCGCCGGCGGTACGGGGATGTTGGAACGAGGCCACGGCGCCGGTCGGCTCTTCGATCATCAAATCGACGTCGGCTTCGCCGGTCCAAGTAACTTTCACCAGGCAGTCGCGCACCTGGGCTGCGTCGAGCGCTTTGCGGAAGTCGTCGGCTTCGGCGGTCTTGCCTTGCGTGCGGAGTTTTTCCACCAGCGCGGCCGCCGCATAGCGAGCGGAATCTTCGATGCTCTTCCTATCGTTGGGCCAGGCTTGGCGTAGGATTCCCAAGCATGCCCAACGTATTCCGTCGTCGTCGCCTAGGCGCTGCGCGATTTGCAAGCCGTGCATGTAGGGCTCATGACGGAACGGTTGCATGGCCGAGGCCTGGCGCAATAGCTTCAGCGCACGCTTCGTCCAAACCGATGCGGGCCATGTACAGCGCGATATGCATCACGTCGGTCGGTGTATTGGCGAAGTCGACGGCCGACATCAGTGCGCGTTCCACGTCTTCCTTGGGCTTGCCGCCGGCCTCAAGCGCCAGCGCCAGGGCTTCGTACATCCAGGGACGGGCATAGCCGTTGCGCAAGGCTGCGTTGATCAGCGCCGTCACGTGGTCGAATTTCTGGCCGTCCATCAGTTCCTTGGCCGCTTCCCGGATGGCGGCGTCGCGTTTGGCGGCAATCTCGGCCGCGTGATTCTCGTCCGGTTCCGGCAGCGAAGCGAAGTAATCGTTCCAAAATTTTTCGGGATCGACGTCGGTATTGATGACGATGGTTTCGTGACTTTCCAGGGTCGGCTTGGCGGCGCTGTGTTCTGCGGCGTGTTCTGCAGCCGGCTTGTCGGCGGCAGCCGCCGGAGTTTGGCCGGCAAGTTGCTTCTTAGCCGGTGCAGCGCCGGTCTGTTTCAATCGTCGCGAACATCCAACGCGCCGCCGGCATTGGGACGAAGGCACGGGGGCACTGAGGTCGTCGGGCACATCGAAAATGCCGCCACCGCCGCCACCAATGCCGCCACCACCGCCGCCGAACCCGCCGCCACCGCCGCCACCAATGCCGCCACCACCACCACCGCCGAATCCGCTGCTGGCGCCCGAGCCGCCAGTATTGCCGTTGCCCAACACGTCGATCGGCATGACCAGGTCGCCGACGGGGTACACCTTGGTGACCATTACCTTATCTGCCTCGTCTTTGGAGGTGATCATCAGCACTTCGTCTTTGACGACGTAGGTGAGATTGTATTCCGACAAGATGAGCTTGAGCGCCGAGCGCAGGGTTACGCCCTTGAGGCTGCGGGTGATCAGCGTTTGGCTGGGATCGATCGGCGGATTGGCGTTTTTCAGCGCGTTCTGATCGAACTGCACTTCGATATGGTGCCGTTCCTTGATGTAATCCATCACGTCCTTCAGCGGCGTGTCGGCGAAGTCGAGCTCCGTTTTTTCATCCAGGGCATTCAGAATGC
The DNA here is from genome assembly GCA_963773925.1 of Pirellulales bacterium. GTDB lineage: Bacteria > Planctomycetota > Planctomycetia > Pirellulales > JADZDJ01 > CAVRAW01. The sequence continues at coordinate 4,876 of CAVZDC010000001.1, read as the reverse complement.
GCTGTTCTACCGGGCTGGTGTTCGACAAATCGACCGATTTGTATTTCTTTCGCCGTTCCGTAAGTTGCCGCCAGTAGTCGGCCGGCGGATAAACGATCGGCGGGTCGTCCGGGGTTGGAATTGCGGCGACGTCGACCAAATGCATCTGGTCCAGCCAATTGCGCTGTTTGGCTTCGCGCACCGCGAGGTAGTTGGAAATGTTGCCCGCCAGGTCGGCAAATAGCGGCGCTGAAACGGCGATCGGATCTTGCCTGCCGAACGGATCTGAAAGCACCCGGGCGGCTTCGTCGCCGGCTTTGGTCTTCGCATCCATATAGTACGTGTTCGTGAATGCGTCGAAGTGCAAATAACCCTGAGTTATCAGGGCATCGAACCGATCGATCAGGCCTTTGACTTGCATGTCTTTGCGGGCCAGGTTGTCCAGCAGGCGTTGGCGTTCGCGGGCGGCCGCCATGTTCTGTTCGCGCTCGACGTCGGCCACTTCCTTTTCCTGGCGGCGTCGAGTGGCTTGCTCGATCAAGGCGGTTAGCTGGCTGCGAAGACTGATCCGCTGGTCGCTGGTAAGTTCGGGAACCTGCAACACGCGCTCCAGCAGCAGTTTCATGTCTTGCTGCACGCCGGCCGGATCGATTGCCATGCGGTCGCGCGCGCGGTTCATCTCCACGTTGGCGTCGGTCATGACCTTTTGCTGAATCACGCGCTGCATTTCCTCGGTTTCGCTCAGCAGTTCGCCGGGCTTAGGTGCGGTTTCGGAAGGCTCCGGCGGCGGCGGCACTTCCGCGGCCGCGGCAATCACTTTGCCGTTATCGATGGCGTGCTTTAGCACCAAGGCATTGGAATTGTTCGGATCCATGCGCACGGCGGCATCGACAAATTGCCTGGCTTGTTGCACGTTGCCCGACACGGCGGCTTCCTGACCGAGCTTGGCCAGGTTCTGCGCTCCGGTGTTGATCACGCGTCGCGCTTCCTGCAAGCCTTCGGAGCCCAGCGTAGGCAGGCTGTAGCCGCCGTCGGCTTTGGCCGAATCGACCAATTGCGCCAGATAAGCGTTGTCGTCGTCGGCCTTGTTGGGCTGAACGCTCCAGCTGTAGTTCGATCGGCTTGCCTGCGGCTTCGCCATGGATGGCCATTTCAAACGGCTTGTCGGCGGCGCCTTTGCCTAATAGCACCGTGTCGCGATCGGCCCGCAGCGGCGGAGTTTTCACCGGATAAACTTCAGCCAAAGAGGCCGGCAATTTACGATCCACCGGCCAGATCACCGCTTCATGCAGCGCGCGGCTAAGTTGCGCGCCCAACTCGCGGCCAGAAACCTTGTCGCCATCTAGCGCCACGACGCCGCCGGTTTGATTCGCCAGCGCCGCCAAATTGGCGACGTTCTGGCTGGGCCCCACCGCGAAGCTGCTGACGGAAATGTGTTGGCTTGCCAAGTGGTCGATGAGCTTCGGCATGTCGGGCGCAACCGTGTTGGCGCTGCTGCGGCCATTGCCGATGTAAACGACGGCGCGCGGTGCGGCCGGCGCGCCTTGATAGCTGTCGAGAACCGCTTTCATGGCCGCTTCCATGTCGGTGGCTCCCAGCGGCGTGCGGTGCTTGAGTTGTTCCATGGCCGACGTCATTTCGGCGCCGCGCGGGTCAACGAACTTCTGCGTTAACGGAACCGCCTTAAGATCGACAGCCATCAGCTTGACGTAATCTTTCTCGCCCAGCGTGGCCAGCAGTCCGTGCAGCACTTCCAGGCCCTTCTCGCGAAACTGCCCGACTTCGCTGGCCGAAGTATCGAACAGCACCACGACGTCGCTGGATTCGGTCGCCGGTAGCGCGGTCTGCGGCATCAAGCTGAGCGCAAAGTAGGTTGCGCCATCGGGCTTCGCATAGGCGTCGAAGTGAGCGGTCGGCGGATTTGCTTTTTCCGGTGCCGCTGCCGAGATGAAGGTGGGCGTGGCGACCACGAGGGCCAACGCCAGGAGAATACAACTGCCAGAGGTGCGCGACATGGCCGATTGCTCCAACCACGAAAAGTACCAAGTGCGCTTCCGCGTCGTGTTCCGGCGCGACGTAGGGCGGGAGCGCAACTTTAAGGGCTGCTCGGATAACGAGTTCTTCAAACAGGGACTCAGCGAGCAGGCGCAGACCTGTTTCGCATCGTCTTAGACCTATTGTATTCGCAGCTTGGGGCACATGCTACGCAAATACCCCATTTTTCGCTGATTATAGCTCGAAAACAGGGCTTTTTAGCGTCCGCCGCTGGTCCTCTTTTTGCACCGAATTTGCCTGCGTTTTTGTGTCCCTGCGACTGCCGGAGAACGATATCGACCGCAGTAGCAGTTCCGGTGTTCGCGACGCGGCGCCTTCGTAACGGCTCACGCCACTTGACTTTGCTATCCACTGGTCCGCGATAATCGTTTATCGTCGGCGGTTGGATCGCCGTCGTTAGCCGCATGCGTTTTATTCGTTGAAACTCTTCCACGGCCTGTTCAATGCAAAGCGCATTAGCCCGTTTACGCTTCTCATTGGTCGTTGCCGCTGCATTAGTGGCAGCCGCGGCGAGCCTGTTTTGGATGGGTTGCCCGGCCGCGATCGGTCAGCAGGGCTATGCCAATCCGGGGCAAGGCGAATCGACATTTCAATTGGCCGAGCCGGTTCAACCCGCGGTCTCGGGGCGGCAGCCGCTGCCGATTGCGCCTTCGCAACTGGTCGACTCGGCCGACGACTTGACTCCCGAGGAGCGCGTGAATGTGGCGGTGTACGAGGCGTGCAACCGTAGCGTCGTGAATATCAACACGAAGGTCGAAACGCCGACGCTGTTTTTGATCGACGTGATTCAGGAAGGCAGCGGCTCCGGCTCGGTGCTCGATAAGCAGGGACATATCCTCACGAATTACCACGTGGTGGAAGGGGCGCGTGAAGTGCAAGCCACGCTGTTCGACGGGCACAGCTACGATGCCAAGGTCGTAGGCCGCGATGCTTCAACCGACGTGTGCGTGCTGAAAATCGATGCCCCGCCCGATTCGCTGTACCCGGTGCACTTTGGCGATTCGACGCGGCTCAAGGTGGGGCAAAAAGTGTATGCCCTGGGCAATCCGTTTGGCTTGGAGCGCACGCTGACCACGGGAATTGTGTCGAGCTTGAATCGGTCGCTGCCGTCACGAAGCAATCGCACGATCAAATCGATCATTCAGATCGACGCCGCAATCAATCCCGGCAACTCCGGCGGCCCGCTGTTGGACACGCACGGCAGGCTGATTGGCATGAATACCGCCATCGCTACCAAGACAGGCCAAAACGCAGGCGTCGGCTTCGCCATTCCGGCGAGCCTCATTACTCGCGTAGTGCCCGAATTAATTGCCACCGGGCACGTGGTGCGGCCCGAGACGGGCATTTCCCGCGTGTACGAAACGGAGAAGGGTTTGCTGGTTGCCACGCTGGTTCCCGGCGGTCCGGCCGCACAAGCGGGCATGCACGGCTTCAAGGTAGTGACGCAGCTAAAGCATCAGGGTCCGTTCACGTACGAGACGCAAACGATCGATCGCAGCGCTGCGGATTTGATCATTGCCGTCAACGGCCAGCCGACGCTGACGGCCGACGATTTCCTGTCGGCGATTGACGCCTTTCATCCGGGCGACGAAGTGACGATCGCCGTGCGGCGCGAAGGGCACGACGTGCCGCTGCGCGTGCGGCTGAGCGCGGGCGAATCATGAAACTGCGAGCTGTTGCCGCCGTAATGGTAGCGCTTTACGCGGCGACCCGTCTGCCCACGGCCGAGCCGAAGGCTTTGGATGATCTGATTCGCCAGCGCGCCGAAGCATTTGTCGGGCAATCGCCGTTTCTGGGAATTGCAGTCGGAGTGATCGATGGCGACAAGGTGCATGCCGTTTGCGTCGGGCATCGATCGCTCGGCGGGGCTGCAGCGGACGAAAACACGCTATTTGAAATTGGCTCGGTCACTAAAACATTCACCGGGCTATTGCTGGCGGATGCGGTGGTTCGCGGCGAAGTAACCCTTGAAGAGCCGGTTGGCGAACTCTTGGGCCCCGCGGTGACGGTGCCGAAATTCGAAGATCATCCGATCCGCTTGATCGATCTGGCCACCCACACGTCAGGATTGCCGCGAATTCCCGACTTGGGAATCTTCATCAACCCGTTGAATCCCTATGCCAACTTCAATTCCGCCGATCTCGATAACTTCATCTCGCACTATCGGCTGATACGAGCGCCGGGAGCGGAATACGAATACAGCAATCTCGGCATGGGCCTGTTGGGTAACGCCCTGGCCAATCGCGCCGGAAAAACGTACGAGCAATTGGTCAAACAGCGCATTTGTGATCCGCTGGGCATGAGCGACACGGTGATTACGCTTTCGGACGACCAGAATTCGCGGTTGGCCACCGGCACCATCTTGGGAGTGCCGACAATGAACTGGGATGTTCCCGCACTGGCTGGCTGCGGCGCGATCCGATCGACGCTTCACGACATGCTGATCTATCTGCGGGCAAATCTGGCGCCTGATAAATCGCCGCTGGCCAAGGCGATCACCCTTGCGCACGAGCCCCACTTTACAATTCACAAGTCGGAGTCAAAGCCCGGAAAAAAGCAAGCAATTGGCTTAGCGTGGCTGATCGCCACCGACAATGGCACGGCGATCATCTGGCACAACGGCATGACCGGCGGCTATGCAACGTATCTGGCGCTGGCGCCGGCGAGGCGGTGGGGCGTCGTCGTGCTCGGAAATCAGGCGACGAGCGAAATCGACCACATCGGAAACGACCTGCTGCTGGACATGCTCCGCGGCAAGCTGCCGGCGAAAAACTCGCCGCCGGCTAAAAGTTCTCCCAAGGCCGACTCCGACTAGCGAGGTAGCCTGCGCAAAAGAACGCGC